>NZ_VOHP01000009.1 GCF_007859205.1 Streptococcus sp. sy004 | reverse complement strand
ATTTTATTAAACATAAAGTGATTCTTTCTTTTGATTTCTACAATGATTATAGCACACCTCTCAAACGTTGTCAATAGATAAATTCTGTTATTTAGTTGTTTCGTTTGACAAAAATAAAAAAACAATATACAATATCAACATAACGAAATACAAAAGGAGTCCGTTTTATGAAAAGTCATCGTACATTAAACCAATTTATAGATGAACAAATCACAAAATTCGAAATCCCAGATACAGAACAAAATCAAAAAAGATTGCGTGCCAAATTCATGCGAGTACTAAAAGAGCTAAATTTTTGGGATAATGCTGAAACTCGAATAGTCGGAAAATCAAAAACTAAAGTGTTCACCCAAGACCAACTACTACAACTATATTTGAAAGTTGAAAATTACCTTATCAAACACAGCACTATAGACGAAGACGATTTGGCTAAATACATATCAGAAGCAACGGCAGCGATCCAAAACTATCATGATACATTAGATAAAACACCAGACGAACTTCTAAAAAAAGAAGAAGAACAAAAATACGAGCCACCAAAAATATCTACAAAAACTTTAAACCATTATATGCTGAAAGCTCTATTTGAAGTCTTCTACGAACCTTTCGACATAACTCAATGGAATAAAGATTTAGCTGAATATCATTTTACAGACATTGAAGACATAGACACTGTTAACTATTATCTAGTTCAAAAACGATTAAATGACCCTATTAGTGCATATACAAAACTCAGAAAAGAACAATAAAAAAGACCTTAATGGTCTTTTTTATTTATCGAAAAAACATCCGGTAGGTTGGCCCTCCTACATCTCTTTCATACCAAATTGGTGCGGCCGGCTGCCTCTTCCGCCCTCGGTGTTTTCTATTTATTATATTATATCACATTTTTTTAGTTCTTCCAGCTTTAATATAATTTTTTAACTTCGTATCTCTTATCACATACATAGTTCTAACGTCCAATTTTTCCCCTAAACGAACAGCCACTAAAACATTACCATCAATTCTCTTAATGTACTCCAAAGAACGACCATTAGGATGACGACCAACATAATCTGGATTTTTGATTATCTCATCAATATTTTCAAAAGCAACATCAAAATCAGAAAACTCATCACGATGCTTTTCCATATGTTTTTTACGCTTAGGAGATAACAAAATAACTGTACCTTCCTCATAATCTAACTTAAAAGCCTCAATAACCTTTTTGGTCAATTTTCCTACTTTTTTCATAACCCTATTCTAACACACTTACTTATACCAACAATCATTTTTTAATCAATACCCAATCCTATTTCATAAGCTTTTCTTATATTTTTCAAGTCATTTAAGTTATGTGAATGCAAATCTGGGACATGAAACAACATTGGCTGAATTGTTTTACCATCCGACACATAGAAACCCTTAAAACGCTCTATATTACCTTTAGTTGCTACTTCTCCATCAAATGCCATACGCTGAATGTCCCCATTCGCTGACCCTAATAAAATCTTAGTAGCAAACTGCGACCTAATATCACTTGATAATGTTGTATCAGTTTTAGGCGACTGTGTTCCAAATATTGCAAAGCATGAAACTGACCGACCTTTTTGGACTATTTGAGTAACCAATGCTAAAAATTCTTTTTTTTGCTTATTATCCATTGAAGCAACTAACGAACCAATCTCATCAGCCATTATAACAATAGGCGATAGTCCCAAATCATAAGCACGTAATCCCATTTTCTGATGAATTTTAACACCATCAGCCACTATCTTTTGACGTTCACTGATTTCATCACAAACATGTGCCAACATTCGTAAAACATCATTAACTTCCACTGCAATACGATCAGCCGGATAAAATTCAGACATAGCACTAAATTCATTCTTAGGATCAATTATATACACTTTAGATTTCGACCACATCAACGCTTGAACAAGCAAAGATATTAAAGTAGTTGACTTGCCCTGGCCTGATTTCCCCCAACAGATCAGATGGGGGAAATCAGCTAAATTTACTGTCAACCCTTCTTGTAAAGTCAATACGTGACTAGGTTGTTTCATCTGATCCAACGTCGCTAGTCGCCAAGTTTTATCAGTTGCCACATCTTCAAGAACAAATTTATAGATTAATCCATTCGTAGTTATCATTGCAGACGTGACCGCATAATCGCCAAGTTTACCTCGAAAACTAGAATTAATATCTTCTGTCAAATTATCGATGTCGTACATTCCAGCCAATTTCTCAACTTCTACGGCTATGTGTGAGGGTCTTCGATCGAAGACCCTCACCTCTGGAACTGAAATATATGGAGTATCTTGAAAACGATTGACCGACATTGTCGCAAGTAAACTCTTTGTAACTACTTTTTCTGCACTTGTTTGCGTGATATATCTGCCAATTGTCTCAGCCTTGATCACTGACTTTGTCAGTAAATACACTCGCCAAATCATCAAAATAACGACCAGCGACCATAAACTAAATTGAACAATTCCAAGAATTTGAGATATTACAACAAATCCAATCAATAAAGACAAAATTGCCAATCCTAAAACTAAACCAAACCATACCCAAAACTGAGCATATAAGGGTATTTTATAGACATTTCTATTATTCTTCTTGTACGTTTTCGCCACTTTGACCCTCCAAGAGAGCAGATAGCCTATTAACTGTATCAGAATCAACCTGTAAAACTTCAGCTACATCTTCTTCAGTTACTTCAGCCAATCCTAAATATTTTGCAATTTCGTCTAAAACCTCTTCCTGGAAGTTATTATCTAAAAACGTACCTTTTGGGGTCTTAAACTCTTTCAAAACTTGCAATTCATGAGCGTTAGTTTTTGGATTTGTCACTACATATTTACTAATTTTAACCAGATCATGCTCAATATTTATAATCAACGAAAAACGACGACGTGGCTGATAAAGAATATTAGCCGTTTTTCCAGACTTATCTGTTTTAAGTTCGCTAAATGAAAGACTGGTTGTCCAGCTATCGATAGAGGTTGATTTTGTAATAATAGCAACTTCTGCAAACCAGGCTTTGTCATTAAAACGACTACTATATTTTGCTACACGTTCCTTTTCAAAAAGATTCAAAAACTCAGTATATCCGAACGTCTTCGGATTCAAATCATCAAAAACAGTTACAACTTGTTGCTCATATCCATTCAAGAAATCATATCTCGCTCCTGATGTATCGTTGGGTGCATTATGCACCCAACCTTCTGAAATTCCTTTCGCTCTATTAACTCGACGTGCTATCTTATTTGCAAACTTTGTCTTACCAATCCCAGAAGGTCCTTCCAAATAAATTAAGCTAAATGTACGACCCTTTTCAAGCCATTCCAGATATTTATCTTGATAGTATTCAGCAACTGCTTCTTTGAAATAACGCTTATTCTTCATCCAAGTCATGGTAGCTGTAGTAGAGTCAAAACGTTGCTTTAATTCCTCTTTAACATCTGTCAAAAACATAGTACCCTCTGCTAATTCATCAATGATACTAGCCACATCATCGTCAGTATTAGCTTTCAAACTTCCAGCTTTCCCAGCAATTTTAATTCGATACCATTCCTCAAGATTTTCTCCTTCTCGACGTGTCAGTGTTCCTTCTTCATCGATTGCTATTACCTTCAATTCTTGAACATTATACCTAGTCTTTTTTGCTTTGATAGATTCTGGGGTTGTATGCGTTAAATACAGTAATGCAGATGATTCCGAACGTCCTTTTTCGAAATTTCGAGGCTCGCACTTAAATTTTTCACGTGTTGGCTCATAGTCCACTGGATTCGCAAAACGAGCTACAAAATGAACATGCAGAGCCTTCTTTTCTCCATCCGTGTCAATATCACGATCATGAAAAATATATGTCAATTCATCAACTTGAACACTTTCTAATTCCTGGCTAACTTTTTCTCGCCAATCTTTTTCAGTAATATCATCTATTCTCTTCCCCTCTTGATTATGGGTTTCAAATTTATAATTTCTCATTCCAAAATAGAGCCTTGCTCTTTTTCTTTTTGTCTTCATTTATTTTCACTTTCTATGGCACAGTAACTTAAAGTGTGCCAAGGCACAATACGTGCGTTCTGACGGAGTCAAACGCACGCGTAGTAAGGTTTTATGGTGATTTTATAATTCCTTATTTTTTTGGCACAGGCACAGTTAAAAACACAAAAGGGTTCTTAAAAAAAATGCTCAAAGAGCATTCCTTTCAGTCCTTAAAATTTAGAAATCATCCCATTTTTTTCAATGAAAATCATATTTGCAGACGAAATTTTATATCCTAATCCTGAAACCTTATAAACTGTCATCAGTTCCAGGTTATAAGACTTAGGGAGAACCACCTTCACGATGATAGATTCGCCTACTGCGCTGAAAGTATGCGTATACCCATCTAAATTTTGACTACGTTTGTCACGTCCGCTTTCATCCTTCATTTTAGATCCATTTGAATCAAACATCTTAGGATAGTGTGCTTTGTTCTGCACTCCAAGATAAACAGCAACCACATCATTAAATGCTGTCATGTTAGAAGGATTAGCATTTGCTGCACTAAGTTGAGCTTGCAATCTTGTAAGCTGATTGTTATCTGACATATAAAAAACGTCCTCTCTAAAATTGATTATATCGCACTTACTGCAACCAACAACCAACTTTAGAAAAGACACTCTAATATATTCCCTTTGACACCATGATTATTTATGGTATAATTAGGTTGCGTATATGAGAGGTCTTACTTACGTTGCTTGCAGGCTGTTTGTAAGACACTTTTTTTAGCCATTTTTTTCAGTTGCGTAAGCTGAATCATGGCTTTTTTTATTATACACCTTTTAAAGGATAGTGTAAACCCTATATAATCCCTCTGGGTTTCCACCCAGACCCGACCAGCTGAAGGCAGCTGGACCCCACCTCTGGAAGAAATGATTTTCGATATTCTCCGTTCGGCTTTTCAATCTAACATGATCGCAAGCTAGCAAGGGTCAAGATAAACGGACTACGTCCGCCCTTGCTTATCGCTTTTTGCGGTCATGTTTTTCGATTGGAGCCGACGGAAGAAAAATCTCAAATCAATACCAACCTTTAAAATCATCATTCTTAATTTCATCAAGCCAACCTGAAATTTCATCAAAATAATATCTCATGCTTTTAACATCATTCGAATTTTTAATAATATCAAGATTATGTCTGATTTTATCAATAAGATGTGCTAATTCATAATCTGTCATCTTACGTTTAGATCTTTCAGCATTATTTTTATTTTTATTGAAAATTTTATTAAACATTTTATTAAACATAAAGTGATTCTTTCTTTTGATTTCTACAATGATTATAGCACACCTCTCAAACGTTGTCAATAGATAAATTCTGTTATTTAGTTGTTTCGTTTGACAAAAATAAAAAAACAATA
>NZ_VOHP01000008.1 GCF_007859205.1 Streptococcus sp. sy004 | reverse complement strand
TATTTTCATAACCCGCACTTGGTTCGTCTTATTCAGTTCTCAAAGGTCTTAACGTCACCTCTCAGGCGACAACTATTACATTCTATCAAACTATACATCCCCTGTCAACTACTTTGTCAAAAAAAAATTAAGGTTTTTGATAAAGTAGTGAAAAACGATTTTCTTTTCGAAAATCGTTTTTTCAATGTTATCTATTTTTCTTGCTCAACAAAGGTGATACACCAGTTAATTAGTTCTTCCATACGATCAATTTGGTTCGTTAGATGAAGATAGCCCAAAAGTGCTTCAAATCCAGTTGACATTCTATACGTTACCACATCAGTATTCTTAGCCTTAGTATGGCTATTAGCATTGCGTCCACGCTTATAAATCAACATTTCTTCTTCAGTTAAAAGTTCTTGTTCTAAAAGTTGATTGACTAGCATGGCTTGTGCTTTTGCTGAAACATATCTGGTTGCTATATGATGGAGATGTTGGGGTTTAGTCAGTCCTTGGAAAATCAAATGCCGTCTGACATACATCGAATATATTGCGTCACCGTCGAAAGCAAGAGCTATTCCATTGATGAGTTTAGGATCAATCACGGAGCCACCTCACGCCATCTTTAGTGTCTAATAATTTAATACCTTTAGCAGACAATTCATCACGAATGCGATCAGCCGTTGCAAAATCTTTTTGAGCACGTGCCTCTTGACGTTCTGTTATCAAACGTTCAATATCCTCTGTCAAAGTATCTTCACTAAACTCAATTCCAAAAATTGATAACATCTCTGCAAAGGTTTCTTTTATGGTTTGACTATAATGACCTGAGTTGATCCACTTGGCTAAGTCAAACACGACTGTAATACCATTAGCCGTATTAAAATCATCATCCATTGCAGCTTCGAAATGTTTGACAAACTTAGAAAATTCTTCTGTTTGCTCTTCTTCAAGTAAAGGCTGTTGATAGGTGTTTTTGAGATACGTTAAATTTTTCCTAGCATCTGATATTGCTTTCTCACTATAATTAAGTGGGCGACGATAATGTTGAGTTGCAAGAAAGAAACGTAAGACTTGCCCGTCAACTGTTTCTAACATCTCATGAGCTGTTAGGAAATTTCCCAAAGACTTGGACATTTTTTCGTTGTCAATATTGAGCATGGCATTGTGCATCCAATAATTCGCAAACGTTTTTCCAGTCTTTGCTTCTGATTGGGCAATTTCATTGGTATGATGAGGAAATTCCAAATCCGCACCACCGGCATGAATGTCAATCGTATCTCCTAACAATTCTGTTGCCATAACAGAACACTCAATATGCCAACCTGGTCGTCCTTGTCCCCAAGGACTAGACCATGATACTTCACCAGTCTTGGCTGATTTCCAAAGGGCAAAATCAAAAGGGTGTTCTTTAATAGCTTGATCTGTATCCAGACGTCCACTAGCTCCTGCCATTAATTCATCTAAGGTTTTATTGGCTAAACGAGCATAATTGTCTGATTTACTCACACGGAAATAAACGTCCCCATTAGCTTCATAGGCGTAGCCTTTTGCAATCAAATCATCAACAAAAGTAATAATACTAGCCATATAATCAATCACACGAGGATGATGAGTAGCTGGTTTCACATGTAATTGTTTAACATCTTGACGAAAAGCTTCGATAAATTCATCAGATAACTCTTTTGGTGATATGCCCGCTTCTTTTGCTGCTTTGATGATTTTATCATCAACATCCGTAAAATTTGATACATAAGTGACCGCATAGCCACGATATTCTAGGTAACGACGAATGGTATCAAAAGCTACCACACTACGAGCATTACCAATATGAATATAATTATAAACGGTCGGTCCACAAACATACATTTTGACATGCTTTGGTGTTATAGGCTTAAACTCACGCAAACTGCGAGTCATGGTATCATAAATTTTTATCATGACATCACCTATTCTTCCAATTCAGACCAGTTAATCAAAATTTGTTCGGTATCAAGTGGGTTAACAACAATCCCCATGGTGTCATCAATATCATTTTGACCATGATTTGGTTGATAGATATCATCTATCGTCCACGCTAGAATGACACCTTGTGCTTCACGGAAAGGTTGACCAAAATCTTGATGATTGTACCATTTCGCAAAACTTTGCAAGTTTGAAAACACTGGAACATAACTATTTTTGTTTTGGTCTGATAAAGTAGGAAACATGCGATCGAAGCTACCATCATCATTTGGCAAAATGAAAGCTGGCACAATATAAGAACGTTCCAAGGTGTCTGCTGCAATATTTTTCTCATTCATAATAGCATTCAAAACAGTGGTAAAGTTATTGATAAATTGAACCATATCATTATTTTTGAATACTGTAGAGTTACTAAAATCCCCTGTTTTCTTGAGATTATAGACTAAGCCTGATAAACCTTTAACAATAGATTCTTCTAAAACATCCAGACTTGAGCGTTCAATCCAGTTTTGCTCACGCGCACTTTTTTGTTCTTTTTTGAACGTTTCCAAGTCAAAACGATCGGTAAAGACTGGGATCACTTTTTCGCCATCAACTTTCAAAGCATAAGGTTTCTCACTGGCAATCACGGGATAGTGATTAAGAGCATGAACTAAAGCAATACCTTCTAAAAAATTATCGGGTTCTTTGATAAAGGCACGCAAGCGATCATCAAATTCTGTATTAAAGTTTGATAGTTTAGTCATTCTTTTCCTCCTTTGCTTCAACTTTTGGTGGTTTTGGGAGCAATGCTTTCATTGAGGCATCTACACGTCCTTTTTCATCCACTTTAATGACCTTGACAGTAACTTCATCGCCAATCTCAACTAAATCTTCCACACGATTAGTTCTAGTCCAAGCCATTTCAGAAATATGAACTAGGGCATCTGTCTTATCAAAAAGATTCACAAATGCACCGAATTTCTCAATTCGTACTACTTTCGCTTCATAAACATCACCAACCTTGGCTTCACGCACTAAGTTAGCAATAATCTCCTTGGCACGATTGATTGCTGCTTGGTCATTTGAATAGATAGCGACTAAGCCTTCTTCGTCAATATCAATCTTCACACCGGTTTCAGCAATAATCTTGTCAATGGTTTCACCACCTTTACCAATGACTACCTTAATTTTATCCACATCAATCTGGATGGTATCAATCTTAGGTGCTGTTGGTGCCAGTTCAGAACGAGGTTGGGCAATCGTTCCTTCAATCAAATCAAGGATTTCAAAACGCGCTTTTTTAGCTTGAGCCAAAGCTTCACTTAAAACCTCCGCTGTAATCCCTTCGATCTTAATATCCATTTGCAGAGCTGTAATCCCCTCACGAGTACCAGCTACCTTAAAATCCATATCACCAAAATGATCCTCTAAACCTTGAATATCCGTCAAAATCGTATAGTTACTACCATCAGAAATCAATCCCATAGCAATTCCTGCCACTGGAGCCTTAATCGGCACACCACCTGCCATTAAAGCAAGAGTACCTGCACAAATTGAGGCTTGTGATGATGAACCATTTGATTCCAAAACTTCTGCTACTAAACGAATGGCATACGGGAACTCTTCCAAACTTGGTAAAACTTGCTCTAATGCACGCTCTCCCAAAGCACCGTGACCAATTTCACGACGACCAGGAGCACCATAACGACCAGTTTCACCAACTGAATATTGTGGGAAATTATAATGATGTAGGAAACGTTTTTTATACTCTGGATCAAGACCATCAACAATTTGTGTTTCACCCATTGGAGCCAAAGTCAAAACAGACAGAGCTTGAGTCTGACCACGAGTAAACAAACCTGAACCATGTACTTTCGGCAAGAAATCAATTTCTGCGTCCAAGGGACGAATTTCATCGACACGACGACCATCAGGACGAATCTTGTCCTCTGTAATCAAACGACGAACTTCGGCATGTTCCATTTGCTCAAGAATCTCTGCTACATCACGCATGATACGCTCAAATTCTTCATGTTCAGCAAAACGCTCACTATAAGCCAAGGTCACTTGTTCCTTAACAGCTTCTGTTGCTGCCTCACGAGCTAGTTTTTCTTCAATTTGAACTGCCTTTTGCAAATCAAGGTTATAAGCAGCAATAATCTCTGCTTGCAAGTCTTGATCAACCTGTAAGAGTTCGACATCAGCTTTTTCTTTACCAACAGCTGCCACAATCTCTTCTTGGAAAGCAATCAACTCTTGAATGGCTGTATGTCCTTTCAAAAGAGCTTCAAGCATCAATTCTTCTGACAACTCTTTTGCACCCGACTCAACCATATTGATGGCATCCTTAGTCCCTGCAACTGCCAAATCAAGTAAAGATTTTTCCAATTGCTCTACATTTGGATTGATAACCAACTCACCATCAACATAACCAACTTGAACCCCTGCAATCGGACCATTGAATGGAATATCTGAGATAGATAAAGCCAAGGATGAAGCAAACATGGCTGCCATTGGAGCAGACGCATTTTCATCATAAGAAAGAACCGTGTTAATAATCTGAACTTCATTACGAAAACCCTCAGCAAACATTGGACGAATTGGACGGTCAATTAAGCGAGCTGTCAAGGTTGCATTCATAGAAGGACGCCCTTCACGTTTATTAAAGCCACCTGGAAATTTCCCTGCTGCATACATTTTCTCTTCATAATTAACTTGCAAAGGAAAAAAATCCCCAGTCGCCATTTTTTTAGACATGGTTGCTGCTGTTAAAACAGTAGTTTCACCATAGCGAACAAGAACACTACCATTAGCTTGTTTGGCTACTTGACCAACTTCTACAATTAAAGGTTGACCAAAAAAGGTCGTTTGAAAAACTTGTTTTGTCATAAAAACTCCTCTTCATTAGTTAAATTGTACGTTCTTGCCACAAAGATCAACTGACCCACAAGATCAACTGACCCACAAGATCAACTCACCTTTGCATCAAGAACTGAACTAATTTTATTTTATCATAATTTACTTAATCTATCTCATCAAAGCAACTTTTCGCTATTTCTAACCAATAAAGAAAAACCTCCCCAAAGGGAGGCTTCTTAGTCGATTAACGACGAAGTCCAAGTGAGCTAATCAATTCGCGGTAACGGTTAACGTCTGTACGGCGAAGATATGCCAACAAGTTACGACGGTGACCGATTTTTTTCATCAAACCACGGTAAGTTGCATGGTCTTTCTTATGTTGTTTGATATGATCGTTCAAGTGATTGATTTCCCATGTCAAAACAGCAACTTGTACTTCTACTGAACCAGTGTCGCCTTCATGACGAGCATATTGAGCAATAATTTCATTTTTTTTCTCTTTTGAGATAGCCATATTTTTCTCCTTTATTTGCTTAATCCGAGTCTTAGGATTTGGCTAACCTAAAACCAAGAAAAAGTTGGTTTGTCTTTTAGACTTATTTAGTCTATCAGATTTTGATTTATTCGTCAACTAAAATACCAAGTTACCTATCAACAAACTAACTTCCTATTTGAATATCTTTGTGCTATACTAGAATCAACTAACATCAAGGAGAAAATCATGACTACAATTTCCAAACTTATTCGTGCTAGCCATCAGATTGATATGTCTGACATTATTCGTGAAGGCCATCCAACCTTGCGTAAAATCGCTGAAGAAGTAACTCTTCCACTATCTGATGAAGATATTATCTTGGGTGAAAAAATGATGCAATTTCTAAAAAATTCCCAAGATCCTGTCCTTAGTGAAAAAATGGGACTTCGTCCAGGCGTTGGTCTAGCCGCTCCACAAATTGACGTTTCTCGTCGTATCATCGCTGTGCTTGTGCCTAACATCGAAGAAGAAGCACCAAGTCAAGCCTACAGCTTACAAGAAATTATGTACAATCCTAAAATTGTTTCACATTCTGTTCAAGAAGCTGCTCTTTCTGAAGGAGAAGGTTGTTTATCCGTTGATCGTGCAGTTGAAGGCTATGTCATTCGTCATTCACGAATTACTCTCGATTATACTGATAAAAATGGACAATCCCAACGCATGAAATTAAAAGGTTATAATGCCATCGTTGTTCAACATGAAATTGACCATATCAACGGTGTTATGTTCTATGATCGTATCAATGAAAATGACCCATTTGCCATCAAAGACGGCCTACTCATCATTGACTAAAGATTGGTTCGCCAATCTTTTTTAACTCACACTATAAGGAATCACCAAATGGAAAATAAGAATAAAGAATTAGCTCGTAAGACTATGATTGTTTTTCGTAAAGCACAACGCACAATCGATCAGCAAGTTGCTAATAGCTTTAAAAATAATGGCATTACCCCAACTCAATTTAGCGTCTTAGACGTCTTATATAGTAAAGGAGAAATGAAAATCTGCCATCTCATTAGTAAAATTCTAGCTACCTCTGGCAATATGACTGTTGTTCTTAGAAATATGGAAAAAAATGACTGGATTTATCGTAAGATTGATCCTAGTGACCGTCGAGCATCCTTAATTGGACTAACTCCTAAAGGTGAAGAAGTCATTAAGCAAGCCCTCCCAGAACACTTAGATACCGTTTATCATAGCATGTCCGTTCTTAGTCCAACAGAACAAGAACAACTCATTGCTATTCTAAAAAAATTTAAAAACCTTTAAGCAAGTTCATTGACAAAATTCTTCTGACTCCTTATAATGTACTACATAGTAATAATTTTGAGGAGGATTTTTATGTCTAAAAAGATTTTATTTATCGTCGGTTCTTTACGTAAAGGATCATTCAACCATCAACTAGCAAAAGAGGCAGAAAGTTTACTAGCCACTCAAGCTCAAGTAACTTACTTAGATTACACACAAGTACCAGTATTTAGCCAAGATCTTGAAACACCAACCTTACCTGTCCTAGAGCAAGTTCGTCAAGAAGTCCTTAATGCTGATGCCATTTGGATTTTCTCACCAGTCTATAATTTTTCAATCCCTGGACCACTTAAAAATCTCTTGGATTGGCTAAGCCGTGCCCTTGATTTAAGTGAAACTCGTGGTCCTTCTGCTCTACAAGACAAATTAGTTACCGTTTCTTCTGTTGCCAATGCAGGCCATGATAATCTATTTGCTCAATATCGTGATCTTTTACCGTTTATCCGCACACAAGTCGTTGAACCATTCACAGCTACTACTGTAAACCTAAGTGCTTGGGAAACTGGACAACTTGAATTAAGTCCTGAAACCAAAAAAGAACTACAAACACAAGCCAAGACTTTACTTGAAACAATCAATTAAACTTAAAAGTAGATTAGTCACCTAATCTACTTTTTATTCTTCTACTAAACGTTCTTTAAGTTGTTTAAGCAAGGCTTTTCTCCCCGCAAAACGTTCTCCCCTAATTAACCTATCCAATTGCGCTTGTTCTTTGACACTTAAATTTTCTCTAATTACTTCTAACCAAGATTTAAAGCTCACATAATCTTCCAATAACAGACCTTCTGCTCTCACTGCATGACCAACTTCACCAATTTCCTCATAAATCATTTGATTAAACTGGCGTTTCACACTACATTGTTTGCGTAAAACATCCTTCACATAATTAGAAAATTTCGTCTTGAAATAAATTCGTAAACAATGTTCATCACACAAGACTTGAGGGCAAGATTGACACAAATGATATAGACTAATCATCGCTTCTTGCTCCCAATCATCATGCAGCCAAATTCTTATCTGATAAGTTCTCTCCAACTTAGTCACTATTGGTTTCACTTTATCATATAATTCCTCAAATTTTTCATTATCCATGTCCATTTCTTATACTCCTTTATTATTTAACTAATTCAAGTATAAGTCAAATTTCTTTTATAAAACAGGACATCGATGTCACTTTTATTGATAAAAATTAATATTATTAAGAAAAAAGACAAAGTCATAAAACTTTGTCTTTATACTATACCGGCGGCCGGGGTCGAACCGGCACGTCCTTGCGGACACTGGATTTTGAGTCCAGCGCGTCTGCCAATTCCGCCACGCCGGCAAAGTATATAACTGGGGTAGCTGGATTCGAACCAACGCATGAGGGAGTCAAAGTCCCTTGCCTTACCGCTTGGCGATACCCCAATATAAGATAGGCGAGTGATGGGAATCGAACCCACGAATGTCAGAGCCACAATCTGATGTGTTAACCACTTCACCACACCCGCCATAATCCTATAACACGGGCAGTAGGAATTGAACCCACACTGAAGGTTTTGGAGACCTTAGTTCTACCTTTAAACTATGCCCGTAGGATGGAAAGAGAGGGATTCGAACCCCCGAACCCGAAGGAGCGGATTTACAGTCCGCCGCGTTTAGCCTCTTCGCTATCTTTCCCAATAATATTTAGTTAATGGCGCGAGACGGAATCGAACCGCCGACACATGGAGCTTCAATCCATTGCTCTACCAACTGAGCTACCGAGCCATAATTGCGGGAGCAGGATTTGAACCTACGACCTTCGGGTTATGAGCCCGA
>NZ_VOHP01000007.1 GCF_007859205.1 Streptococcus sp. sy004 | reverse complement strand
CGAGGCGTGGGGGTTCAAGTCCCTTAACCCGCATATAGTATAATAATAGGCCGGCTTAGCTCAGTTGGTAGAGCATCTGATTTGTAATCAGAGGGTCGCGTGTTCAAGTCATGTAGCCGGCATAGTAGTTGCGAACGTAGTTCAGTGGTAGAACACCACCTTGCCAAGGTGGGGGTCGCGGGTTCGAATCCCGTCGTTCGCTTGAGGGGCCGGGGTGGCGGAACTGGCAGACGCACAGGACTTAAAATCCTGCGAAGGGTAACCTTCGTACCGGTTCGATTCCGGTCCTCGGCATAGTAGCACCCTTAGCTCAACTGGATAGAGTACCTGACTACGAATCAGGCGGTTAGAGGTTCGACTCCTCTAGGGTGCATAGTTATCGGGAAGTAGCTCAGCTTGGTAGAGTACTTGGTTTGGGACCAAGGGGTCGCAGGTTCGAATCCTGTCTTCCCGATTATTATAATTGAATGGTGGTATTAACCATCTTTTTTTATTTTCAGATGTTGTTTATTATGATAGAATGATGATGACAGTAGGTTAATTGTTTAGAAAGATAGTGAGATGAAATTACAAAAACCAAAAGGGACTCAGGATATTTTGCCTAAAGAGGCAGCTAAATGGAATTATGTGGAAAATAAGGCTCGTGAACTATTTGCCCAGTATCATTATGGTGAAATTCGTACGCCTATGTTTGAACATTATGAAGTAATTAGTCGTTCTGTAGGTGATACAAGTGATATTGTCACCAAGGAAATGTATGATTTTTATGATAAAGGGGATCGTCATATTACCTTGCGTCCAGAAGGGACGGCTCCAGTTGTTCGCTCTTATGTGGAGAATAAATTGTTTGCTCCTGAGGTGCAAAAGCCAGTTAAATTATTTTACATGGGTTCGATGTTTCGTTATGAGCGGCCACAAGCAGGGCGTTTAAGAGAATTTCATCAGATTGGTGTAGAGTGTTTTGGGTCGTCTAATCCTGCAACGGATGTTGAAACGATTGCGATGGCTTGGCATTTGTTTGAGAGTTTAGGAATTAAACAAGTTAAGTTACATCTGAACACCTTGGGTTCATCTGAGAGCCGTCAGGCTTACCGTCAGGCTTTGATTGATTATCTTTTGCCTTATAAAGAGAGTTTGTCTAAGGATAGTCAACGTCGTTTGGAAGGAAATCCTTTGCGTGTTCTTGACAGTAAAGAAAAAGAAGATAAGATCATCGTAGCAAATGCACCATCAATTTTAGATTACTTGGATGAAGAGAGTGCAAACTATTTTGAAACGGTTCGTCAAATGTTGGATAGTTTGGGTCTGCCTTATGAGATTGATAATCGGATGGTGAGAGGTCTAGACTACTATAATCACACGATTTTTGAATTTATTACAGAGGTGGATGGTAATGAGCTGACAATCTGTGCTGGTGGTCGTTATGACAAGCTTGTGGACTATTTTGGAGGCCCAGAAACAGCTGGTTTTGGCTTTGGTTTAGGGGTTGAGCGTTTGTTGCTCATTTTGGATAAATTAGGGATTGAGTTGCCTGTAGAAGATAGTTTAGACTTTTATCTCGTTGTTTTAGGAAATGAAGTAAATGGAAAAGCCTTGGAAATAGTTCAAGCTATACGTCGTCAAAGCTTTTCAGCTGAACGTGATTATCTTAATCGTAAGCTGAAAGCTCAATTTAAATCAGCAGATAGCTTTAATGCGAAATATATTTTGACCTTAGGAGAAAATGAGGTTGAAACAAATCAAGCCACTCTTAAAGATAATCAAACTAGAGCAGAGGTGGTTGTTGCTTTAGATGAATTGATGACGAATTTTGCTCAAGTAATTGAAAAATTGAAGTAGGGATCAAGGGATTAGTCCTTGAAAATGAAAGAAACTTCCGCCAAAACAGGTGGGAGTTTTCTTGTCTTTGTGGTAAAATAGAAACAAACACTTGAAATGGAGATAAAGCTATGAAACGCTCGATGTATGCTGGTTTAATTCGTAAAGAACATATTGGACAGGAGGTGACGCTCAAAGGTTGGGTTGCTCGTCGTCGTAACCTTGGGGGATTGATTTTTATTGATTTGCGTGATCGTGAAGGTCTAATGCAGTTAGTTATTAACCCGGAAACAATTTCGGCAGAATTTTTGCCTTTAGCGGAGCAGTTGCGTAGTGAATATGTGATTGAGGTGACTGGTCAAGTTGTGGCTCGTGAGCAAGCTAATACAGATTTGCCAACTGGTCAAGTTGAGTTGCAAGTTAGTCAGTTAACTATTTTGAATACGGCTCAAACAACACCATTTGAGATTAAAGATGGTGTGGAAGTTAGTGATGATACTCGCCTACGTTATCGCTATTTGGACTTGCGTCGTCCAGAAATGCTGGGTAACTTGAAATTGCGTGCCAAGGTGACACAAAGTATTCGTCGTTATTTAGATGATTTGGACTTTATTGATGTAGAAACACCAATTTTGACGAAATCAACGCCAGAAGGAGCTAGGGATTATTTGGTACCTAGTCGTGTTAACCAAGGGCATTTCTATGCTTTACCACAAAGTCCACAGATTACAAAACAGTTGTTGATGAATGCGGGATTTGATCGTTATTATCAAATTGTCAAATGTTTCCGTGATGAAGATTTGCGTGGGGATCGTCAGCCTGAATTTACTCAAGTCGATTTAGAAACATCTTTCTTATCAGAAGTTGAGATTCAAGATTTGGTTGAGGGCATGATTGCTAAAGTCATGAAAGAAACTAAGGGAATTGATGTAATCTTACCATTTCCACGAATGGCCTATGACCATGCCATGAATGTGTATGGTTCTGATAAGCCTGATACGCGTTTTGAGATGCTGTTACAAGATGTGACAGAAGTAGCTAAAAAAGCAGACTTTAAGGTGTTTGCTGAAGCTGAAGCTGTTAAGGCGATTGTGGTTAAAAATCATGCGGATGCTTATTCACGCAAGGATATTGACAAATTAACGGAGCAGGCGAAGCAATTAGGGGCTAAGGGATTAGCTTGGTTGAAAATGTCTGAAACGGAGTTGACAGGGCCTATTGCTAAGTTTTTAACAGGTATTGAGCAAGAGTTGGTGACAGCCCTTGGTCTGTCAGCCAATGACTTGGTTTTATTTGTTGCTGATAGTTTAGATGTGGCAAATGTGACCTTGGGTGGTTTACGCACACGCATTGCCAAAGAACTGGGCTTGATTGATGAATCACTCTTCAATTTCCTTTGGGTTGTTGATTGGCCGATGTTTGAGTGGTCAGAGGAAGAGGATCGCTATATGAGTGCCCATCATCCATTTACCTTACCAACTAATGAAAGTAGTCATGAGTTAGAAGGTGATTTGTCCAAGGTTCGTGCGATTGCTTATGATATTGTTTTGAATGGCTATGAACTTGGTGGGGGTAGCTTGCGGATTAACCAAAAAGCGATGCAAGAGCGTATGTTTAAAGCACTAGGCTTTTCTAAGGAAGCAATGTATGAGCAGTTTGGTTTCTTGTTAGAAGCGATGGACTATGGTTTCCCACCACATGGCGGATTGGCTATTGGACTGGATCGTTTTGTCATGCTTTTAGCTGGTGAGCAAAATATTCGTGAAGTCATTGCATTTCCAAAGAATAACAAGGCAAGTGATCCAATGACACAAGCACCTAGTCAGGTTGCTCCTGCTCAATTAGCTGATTTAGCACTTCAAGTAGAAAACCATGATTAAAAAAACAACTTTTCGGAAAAAAATCAGGTTTGTCATCAAACGCTGGGCTAAGAAGCATGGATTTTTAAGGGTATTGAATAGTATTTCAAGAGAGAAGTATGCTGAAAAAATTTCAGCTTCTCTCTTTTATGCCCTTTTATCTAGTATTGCAGTTAATTTTTTCTTTCAACCAGGTAATATTTATGCTGGTGGCTTAACAGGGTTATCGCAGATTCTTTCAACCTTGAGTGAGCGTTTGTTTGGCTTTAGTTTATCGCTTGCTTTGATTTATTATATGATGAACATTCCTTTGTTTCTCCTTGCTTGGCGTCATATTGGCCATAAGTTTACTATTTTTACCATCATTGCAGTTAGTATTAGTTCTATTTTCATTGAATTGATGCCAGTGGTATCCATTACCCAAGACCCGATTATCAATGCAATATTTGGTGGCCTGTTTGTAGGTTTAGGCGTAGGTTATAATTTGCGTAATCAGGTGTCTGGTGGTGGAATAGATATTATTAGTCTGTATGTACGGAAAAAAACAGGGCATGAGGTTGGTAGTATTACCCTGCTAATCAATGTGATTATCTTGACCGTTGCAGGTGTATTATTTGGTTGGCAACATATTCTTTATTCGATGCTATCTATATTTGTTTCAAGTCGAGTGACAGATGCTGTTTTTACCAAGCAAAAGAAAATGCAAGCCTTGATTATTACCAGTCATGCGGATAAGGTGATTGCTATGGTGCATAAGAAATTACACCGAGGAGTGACGTGTATCAATAACGCTGAAGGGACTTACAATCGTGAACAGAAGTCCGTTTTAATGACGGTTATTACTCGTTCAGAGTTTACGGAATTTAAGTATTGGATTAGAAAAACAGATCCAAATGCCTTTGTGTCGGTGTCAGAGGATGTTCGTATTATTGGTCGTTTTGTTGATGACGAAAGTTAAGAGGAGCTTCTATGAGTCATTACGAATCACAACTTAAAATCAAAAATTTTATTTTTATTACCTTGGGTGTTGCTATCTATGCTTTTGGCTTTGTTAAGTTTAACATGGCCAATCACTTGGCTGAGGGTGGTGTAGCAGGTATTACTCTTATTTTAGATGCTTTATTTAAGATCAATCCAGCTTATAGTACCTTCTTGATTAACCTGCCCTTGTTTATTCTAGGAGCTAGGGCTTTTGGTAAACGTTCCTTGATTTTGACTATTTATGGTACGGTCATGTTGTCTGTCTTTATCTGGATTTGGCAGAAAATTCCTGTGACGATTGATTTGCAAGGGGATATTTTGATCGTTGCCTTGTTGGCAGGGATTTTTGCAGGAGTTGGGGCAGGTATTGTCTTTCGCTTTGGGGCGACAACTGGTGGGACAGATATTATTGGTCGAGTGATTGAAGCTAAGACCGGTCGTCAAATTGGTCAGACCTTACTTCTGATTGATATTTTAGTGCTGTTAGGTTCTCTGACCTATATTGATATTCGTCAAATGATGTACACCTTGATTGCCAGTTTTGTGTTTACACAAATTTTGACAGTAGTGCAAAATGGTGGTTATATGATTAGGGGAATGATTATCATTAGTTCACAATCAGAAAAGATTGCTAAGACCATTTTACAAGAAATCAATCGTGGTGTGACTTATCTTAATGGTCAAGGTGCTTTTTCAGGTCAGTCGCAAAAGGTGCTTTATGTGGTCTTAAATCCTAGTGAGGTATTAGATGTCAAACATATAGTGGCTGATATTGATCCAGATGCCTTTGTGTCTGTTTTAAATGTTGATGAGGTTGTTAGTTCGGATTTTAATATTCGTCGGAAGAATTATGGTAAGGATTTAGATATTAAAAAATAGTGAAAGATTATCTTCCACTATTTTTTACATTTCATTTGGAGCTTCAACGCCTAGTAAGGCTAGGGCTTCTTTTAGTACCACTGCTGTTGCAGCAGCAAGAGCCAAGCGGCTATCGCGTTGATCATTGTCTTCTAAGATACGAACATGAGCATAGTAACGATTAAAGCTTTGAGCGAGGTTAATCGCAAATTTAGCGATGATTGAAGGTTCATAATGGTTGGCAGCTCGTGTGATAATGCGTGGGAAATCTTGAAGCAACTTGATAATCTCCCAGCTTTCCGTATCAGAAAGCGAATAGCGAGCTGATGGTTCAAAAGTGAAATCAGCTTTACGCAAGATAGATTGGATACGAGCGTGAGCATATTGAATATATGGCCCAGTTTCTCCTTCAAAAGATACCATGGTGTCAAGGTCAAAATCATAGCCATTCAGACGGTCAGATTTGAGGTCATAGAACTTGATAGCACCCACACCTACTGCATGAGCAACGGCTTCTTTATTGGCAAGGTTTGGATTTTTGTTGTCAATTTGTGTCAAGGCACGGTTGACAGCTTCTTGGATGGTTGGTTCTAATAGGATGACATTTCCCTTACGAGTCGAGAGTTTTTGACCGTTTTTCGTGACAAGTCCCATAGCAACATGGACAATGTCTTCACTCCAATCATAGCCCATTTCAGCTAGGACGGCTTGTAGCTGTTTGAAGTGGGCAGATTGTTCTTGTCCAACGACATAGACTGCTTTAGCAAAGTCGTATTGACGTTTGCGATAAAGTGCAGCAGCGAGGTCACGAGTGATGTAAAGGGTTGCACCATCTGATTTTTTAATCAAGGCTGGGTGTTCAATGCCATATTTTTCAAGATTGACTACCTGTGCACCTTTTGATTCTTGTAATAGTCCTTTTTGGGATAGAATTTCTACGACTTCGTCCATCTTGTCATTATAGAAAGCTTCACCGTTATAACTGTCAAAAGTCACATCAAGTTCTTTATAGATACGGTTGAATTCTACCAAGCTCTCATCACGGAACCATTGCCAAAGGGCAGTTGCTTCTGGATCGCCATTTTCTAGTTTTAAGAACCAATCTCTAGCTTGTTCGTCATATTCAGGATGTTCAGTGACAGCTTCGTTGATACGAACATATAGTTTGAGCAATTCACTGATAGGGTTGGCTTTGACTGCTTCTTGGTCGCCCCAGAGTTTGTAGGCGACAATCAAGAGCCCAAATTGCTTGCCCCAATCACCAAGGTGGTTGATTTTGACCGTTTGGTAGCCGATTTTTTGGAAAATGTTAGATAGGCTTTCTCCAATAACGGTAGAACGTAGATGGCCAATTGAGAAAGGTTTAGCGATGTTAGGACTAGACATATCGATTGCGATGGTTTGTCCTTGACCAAGGTCTTGCTGACCGTAATTTTCACCAGCGTCTAGGACTTCTTTAAGCACTTTACTAGATACACCAGCTTTGTCAAAGAAGAAGTTAAGATAAGGCCCTACGGCTTCAACTTTTTCAAAGGCAGTTTGATCGAGTTGCTCGACCAACTCACTAGCAATGGCTTGCGGGGCTTTGCGAAGTGTTTTGGCTAAGGTAAAGGTTGGAAAAGCTAAATCTCCCATATCAGCATGTTTGGGTTGTTCTAGTAAATTTGCAATACTAGCTTCATCCAAGTCGGTGATGATCTTGGCAATTTCAGTAGCGACAAATTGTTTATTGCTCATGTTATTCTCCTTAATAATCGATAAGATAACCTTATTTTATCATATTTTTAAGTAAATAGAAGTGAGCATAGCCTAATATACCTATTTTCTTGAAAATAAGGTATAATTAAGGGTAATAGATGAAATGAAAATGTAGAGTTAGGGCAAGCTTGGTTTTGCTCTTTTTGCAACATTAAAGGAGTGACCATGGCTAAAGAAAAACTTTCACCAGGTATGCAGCAATATGTGGCGATGAAGGCTGAACATCCGGATGCTTTTTTGTTCTTCCGTATGGGAGATTTTTATGAATTATTTTATGAGGATGCGGTTCAAGCAGCACAACTTTTGGAAATCAATCTAACTAGTCGTCACCCTAATGCTGAAAATCCCATTCCTATGGCTGGAGTGCCTCATCATTCTGCTCAGCAATATATTGATACCTTGATTAGTTTAGGGCATAAGGTAGCGATTGCTGAGCAAATGGAAGATCCTAAGCAAGCAGTTGGTGTGGTTAAGCGGGCGGTTGTTCAGGTGATTACACCAGGAACAGCAACAACTAGTGACAATGGCAATAATTTTTTAGTGACCATTGATCAGCTAGATAATGAATTTGGCTTAGCTTATATGGATTTGTCAACGGGAGAGTTTGCTGTTACCAGCCTACCAGATTTCTCTGCCATTCGTAGTGAAATCTTGAATTTACAAGCTCGTGAAGTGGTTGTTGGTTTTGATTTGACAGAGGAAGAAGAGACTATTTTGACCAAGCAGATGAATTTGCTCCTTTCTTTTGAAAAAGAAGTGAGCGATGATGTTCAACTGCTTGATGTCAAACTACCACAGATTGAATTTTTAGTCGCAAGTAAATTGCTCAACTATGTCCAAAAAACGCAACGTCGTCCCCTTAGTCATTTGCAACCAGTTGTTCATTATGACATCAGAGATTTTCTTCAGATGACTTATGCAACCAAGGCTAGTTTGGATTTGGTTCATAATGCTAGAACAGGTAAGAAACATGGTAGTCTGTTTTGGCTTTTGGATGAAACCAAGACAGCTATGGGCATGCGTCTTTTGCGAACTTGGATCAATCATCCCTTAATTCAAGTTCAGGCGATTGAAGAACGACAGGCGATTATTCAAGTTTTTCTAGAACAGTTTTTAGAGCGACATGATTTGACCGAGAGTTTTAAGGGGATTTATGACATTGAGCGGTTAGCTAGTAAGGTTTCTTTTAGTAAGGTTAATCCTAAAGACCTACTACAACTAGGTCAGACCCTACGTCAAGTGCCTTTAATCAAGGGGATTTTGGCAAGTTTTGATAGTCCTGTCTTGGCTCCCTTAATCAATCAGATAGACACTCTGCCAGAGCTGGCAGACTTGATTGAGTCGGCTATTGCTGATGACGCCCCTGCTGCGGTTAGCGAGGGGAATATCATTAAAACAGGATTTGATGAGCAATTGGATAATTATCGTCGTGTTATGCGTGAGGGGTCGAGTTGGATTGCTGAGATTGAGTTAAAAGAACGACAGGCAACGGGTATTAGTAGCTTGAAGATTGATTACAATCGTAAGGATGGCTACTATATCCATGTTACCAACTCTCATTTGGCTGCTGTGCCAGATTATTTCTTCCGTAAGGCGACCCTTAAAAATTCAGAACGTTTTGGAACGGCTGAGTTGGCTAAGATTGAAGGCGATATGCTAGAGGCACGTGAAAAATCAGCTTCTTTGGAATATGATATGTTTTTAAGTATTCGTAAAGAGGTTGAAAAATATATCCAGCGTTTGCAGGATTTGGCTAAACAGTTGGCAACAGTTGATGTCTTACAAGGTTTGGCTGTGGTCGCAGAGAAGTACCATTATGTTCGTCCCCAGTTTAATCAAGATCAAGTGATTGATATTGTCAATGGTCGTCATGCTGTGGTGGAAAGAGTGATGGGGGTGCAAGAATATATCCCCAATAGTATTCAGTTTGATACAAAGACCAGTATTCAGTTGATAACTGGACCAAACATGAGTGGTAAATCAACCTATATGCGTCAATTAGCCCTAACAGCTATCATGGCTCAAATTGGTTCCTATGTATCGGCAGAGGCTGCCAATCTTCCGGTCTTTGACGCTATTTTTACCAGAATTGGAGCGGCAGATGATTTGATTTCTGGGCAATCAACCTTTATGGTTGAGATGATGGAGGCCAATCAAGCTCTAGAACAAGCTAGCTCCCAGTCCTTGATTTTATTTGATGAATTGGGTCGTGGGACTGCTACTTATGACGGTATGGCTTTAGCTCAAGCAATTATCGAACACCTTCATGAGAACATTGGGGCTAAGACCATGTTTGCTACCCATTATCATGAATTAACGGCCCTGGCAGATCAACTTGAAGAATTGGTCAATGTTCATGTAGCTACCCTAGAAAAAAATGGTGAAGTGACCTTTTTACATAAGATTAGTCCAGGCCCGGCAGACCAGTCTTATGGAATCCATGTGGCCAAGATTGCAGGTTTGCCAAAAACGCTCCTGCAACGAGCTAATCATATCTTAACGGATTTGGAGGCGAATTCAGCTCAATTAAAAACCAGTGAGTCAGCTAGTCAGCTAGTCATTAAAGATACCACTTCAGACCAGTTGTCTTTATTTGATATTGCCCCACATGAGCAAGAAGTCATCAAGCAACTACAAGAGATTGATGTCATGACCCTTACCCCTATGGAGGCAATGAACATTCTTTACGAACTTAAAAAATTAGTTTAGCGTCAAGTGGTGAATAGCCGCTTGATTTTTTTGCCTAAGGAGCAAGTGATTTTATGCTATAATAGTTGTAATTATAGGGAGGCGAGCATGACAAAAATTATTGAATTACCAGAGGTTTTGGCCAATCAGATTGCTGCTGGTGAAGTGGTTGAGCGACCAGCCAGTGTGGTTAAGGAACTAGTGGAAAATGCCATTGATGCAGGCAGTCAGCAGATTACGATTGAGCTAGAAGAATCAGGTCTGAAGAAGATTCAAGTCACAGATGATGGTGAGGGTATGAGTTCAGAAGACTTATTGCTGAGTCTGCGTCGTCATGCCACCAGTAAGATTAAAAGTCAAGCCGATTTATTTCGTATTCGCACCTTGGGTTTTCGTGGCGAGGCCCTTCCTTCTATTGCGTCTATTAGTCGTTTGACCATTAAAACAGCTCAAACAGACGCTCTTGTTGGTAGTCAGTTGGTTGCGATTGGTGGGAAGATTGATGGCCAAGAACCGGTCACTACACCAGTGGGAACTAAGATTTTAGTGGAGGATCTATTTTACAATACCCCAGCTCGACTGAAGTATTTGAAAAGTTTACAGAGTGAGCTGAGCCATATTGTTGATATTGTCAATCGTCTTAGTTTAGCTCATCCAGATATTGCTTTTACACTTGTCAATGAAGGTCGAAAATTGTTGAGTACAGCTGGTAAAGGCGATTTACGACAAGCCATTGCCGGTATTTACGGTATCAATACTGCTAAGAAAATGGTGGCAATCAGTCATAAAGACCTTGATTTTGAGGTTTCTGGTTATGTCAGTCTGCCAGAATTAACCAGAGCCAATCGCAATTACATCACGATTCTACTGAATGGGCGTTACATCAAAAACTTTCTGCTCAACAGAGCGATTTTAGATGGTTATGGATCTAAACTCATGGTGGGTCGCTTTCCATTAGCGGTGATTGATATTAAGATTGATCCGTATTTAGCTGATGTCAATGTTCATCCAACCAAGCAGGAAGTTCGGATTTCCAAAGAGAAAGAATTGATGGCTTTGATTTCACAGGCTATTGAGGAGAGTTTAAAGGCTCAGAGTTTGATTCCTGACGCTTTGGAGAATTTAGCCAAATCAAGTACTCGTAAAGCAGACAAGCCTGTCCAAACCAGTTTATCTTTACCGTCAAGTAAACTCTATTACGATAAAGAACGTCAAGATTTTTTCATGGAGCCTGCTAATCAAATAGAAGAAAGCCTACCTTTACAGGAAGTTGACAAGCTTGATAGCTCTGTCAAGGACACGACTACGGCTAGCCAAATCAAATATGCCACTCGAACAACAGCCCAATCTGACAACCACGAACATCCAGACTTAGATTTAAGCAATAAATCCCAATTCAATCGTTTAGTAGAACGTTTAGAGCATGAGGAAACTTCTAGTTTTCCTGAATTGGACTATTTTGGTCAAATGCACGGCACCTATCTCTTTGCTCAGGGTCAAGGTGGTCTGTACATCATTGATCAACATGCCGCTCAAGAACGTGTCAAATACGAGTATTATCGTGAGCATATTGGACAAGTTGACAGTAGTTTACAGCAGTTGTTAGTGCCCTATCTTTTTGAGTTTTCGCCGGCAGATTTTCTAACATTACAAGAAAAAATGCCACTGCTCAATCAAGTGGGTATCAATCTTGAACCTTATGGCGAACACACTTTTATTTTACGTGAGCATCCCATTTGGTTTAAGGAAGAAGAAATTGAATCAGGCGTCTATGAGATGTGTGACATGTTGCTTTTGACCAATGAGGTGTCCATAACAAAATATCGT
Source organism: Streptococcus sp. sy004 (assembly GCF_007859205.1). GTDB lineage: Bacteria > Bacillota > Bacilli > Lactobacillales > Streptococcaceae > Streptococcus. The sequence continues at coordinate 56,306 of NZ_VOHP01000007.1, read as the reverse complement.
GCAGAATTAGCCATTATGATGAGTTGTAAACGTAGCATCAAGGCCAATCATCGTTTAGATGATTATTCGGCTAGGGACTTATTGGTTCAGCTATCTCAGTGTCAAAACCCGTATAACTGCCCACACGGTCGTCCAGTTTTGGTGAATTTTTCTAAATCAGATATGGAAAAAATGTTCCGTCGTATTCAGGAAAATCATACCAGTCTGCGTGAATTAGGCAAGTATTAAAAATTCCAAGGAGTAAATCATGTATGATTACATTAAAGGCATATTAACCAAGATTACAGCCAAATATGTTGTTGTTGAAACTGGAGGATTAGGTTACATGATTCATGCTGCCAATCCATATAGTTTTTCTGATCAAGTTAATCAGGAAGTACAAATCTACCTTCATCAAATTGTCAGAGAGGATGCTCAGCTACTTTATGGTTTCAAAACGGAGGCAGAAAAAGAGATTTTTCTGAATCTGATTTCGGTTTCAGGTATTGGTCCGATGACAGCCTTGGCCATTATTGCTGTTGATGACAATGAAGGCTTGGTTCGAGCGATTGATGAAAATAATATCACTTATCTGACCAAATTTCCAAAAGTGGGCAAAAAAACAGCTCAGCAGATGATTTTAGATTTGGCTGGTAAGTTTGTTCCAGTTGAACCCAAGGTTCAAGAACAAACTAAGGTGGCAGGTAATCCAGCTCTTGATGAGGCGATGGAGGCCTTGCTTGCCCTAGGCTATAAGGCCAATGAATTGAAGAAAATCCGTGCCTTTTTTGATAATACCAATGACAGCACGGAAAATTACATTAAATCAAGTTTGAAATTGTTGATGAAGTAGGAGATGGTGATGCAACGTTGCTCTTGGGTCTCAGTAGATAATGACCTTTATTGTCGTTACCATGATGAAGAATGGGGACGCCCTATTTATGATGACCAGTCCTTGTTTGAAATGCTCTGTTTAGAATCGTATCAATCTGGTCTATCTTGGTTGACCGTCTTGAAAAAACGACCAGCTTTTAGACAGGCTTTTCATGATTATGACATTGCTAAGGTAGCTGCCATGACTGAGGTTGATTTGGAAGAATTATTGACCAACCCAGCCATCATCCGTCATCGAATGAAACTAGCTGCAACCATCAACAATGCCAAAGCTCTGCTAATCTTGCAGCAAGAACGCTCTTTTAGTGATTACCTTTGGCAATTTGTTGGTGGTAAAAGCCAAGACAATCAAGTGACAGATTATCGTCAACTTGCCAATCAAACAGAAGTTTCAAAAGCTTTGGCAAAAGACTTAAAAAAGCGAGGATTCAAGTTTTTAGGACCAACAACGATTTACTCTTTTATGCAGGCAGTCGGTATGGTTAATGACCATGAAATCACTTGTTTTTGTCATAATCAAGTAAAATTAGCGAATAAATAGATGAGGTGACAAGATGAAGGCAGAAATTATTGCGGTTGGAACAGAGATTCTGACTGGTCAGATTGTGAATACCAACGCACAATTTTTAGCTGAAAAATTGGCAGAGCTAGGAATTGACGTCTATTTTCAAACAGCAGTTGGTGACAATACAGAGCGTTTATTGGCTGTTCTTGATATTGCTCGTCAACGCAGTGATTTAGTGATTTTATCTGGTGGTTTAGGGCCAACTGATGATGATTTGACCAAACAAACTTTGGCAAGATTTTTGCGACGTGATTTGGTAGTGGATTTGCAAGCTCAGGCTAAGTTAGATGATTTTTTTGCTCAGCGTCCAAGTCATTCTCGTACTCCAAATAATGCTCGACAAGCCTTAATTTTGGAAGGTAGTCAGCCCTTAGCCAATCCTCGTGGTCTAGCCATAGGTTCTTTATTGACCGTGGATAAGGTTACTTACATTCTCTTACCAGGGCCACCAAATGAACTAAAAGCCATGTTTAAGCAAGAGGTCATGCCTCGTTTGCGTTCTGGTAGTCGTCTTTATTCTCGAGTCATGCGTTTCTTTGGTGTGGGTGAGAGCCATCTAGTAACCATACTAGATGATTTGATTAAACACCAAACCGATCCGACCCTAGCTCCTTATACCAAACTTGGTGAAGTCACCTTAAGATTATCGACAAAGGCCAGTAATCAAGACGAAGCTAATCAACGCTTAACGAGTCTGGAAAAAGAAATTCTTTCAAAAAAAGAGGTTGCAGCAGCCTTTTATGGTTATGGTGAAGAAAATTCCTTGGCTCAGGTGGTTGTGAGCTTACTGAAAGAGAAAAATAAGACGGTGACAGCAGCTGAAAGTTTAACAGCTGGGCTTTTGCAAGCTAATCTGGCTGAGTGTTCAGGGCTATCTCAGGTTTTCGAGGGAGGCTTGGTAACTTATAGCAGAGCTCAAAAGTCTAGTTTGTTAGGTATTCCATTGGAAGATTTGAAGCAACATGGAGTTGTGAGTGCCTTTACGGCTGAAAAAATGGCAGAGCAGGTTAGATTGAAAATGGGTGCAGATATTGGTCTGTCTTTAACAGGGGTAGCTGGGCCAGCTAGCTTAGAGAATCAGCCAGTTGGACGTGTTTTCATTGGTTTAGCAATTGCTGATTATACTAAGGTTATTCAATTAAATCTAGGTAAGCGAAATCGTGAAGAGATTCGTCAGTTAGCAGTTCTTCATGCCCTTGATCTAGTTCGCAGAACTTTATTAACCTCATAAAATTTGTTAAAATTGTAAAAGAAGAAAGCTAAAGGAGAAAATTGTGGCGAAGAAAAAAACGAAAAAATTAGAAGACATCACCAAAAAATTTGGTGAAGAACGTGAAAAAGCCTTAAATGATGCCTTAAAATTGATTGAAAAAGATCATGGTAAGGGGGCCATCATGCGTCTTGGAGAGCGAGCTGAACAGAAAGTTCAAGTCATGAGTTCAGGTAGTTTGGCTCTCGATATTGCTTTGGGAGCGGGTGGTTATCCAAAAGGACGGATCGTTGAAATCTATGGGCCAGAAAGCTCAGGTAAGACGACGGTTGCTCTTCATGCTGTAGCAGAAGCTCAAAAAAATGGTGGCATTGCAGCCTTTATCGATGCTGAACACGCTCTTGACCCTGCTTATGCACAAGCCTTGGGTGTCAATATTGATGAACTGTTGCTATCACAGCCTGATTCGGGAGAACAAGGCTTGGAGATTGCAGGTAAATTGATTGAGTCTGGAGCAGTGGATTTGATTGTTGTCGATTCAGTAGCAGCACTTGTCCCACGAACTGAGATTGATGGTGAAATCGGAGATAGTACCGTTGGTTTACAGGCGAGAATGATGAGTCAAGCCATGCGTAAATTATCAGCGTCTATCAATAAAACGAAAACGATTGCTATTTTCATCAACCAATTGCGTGAAAAAATCGGTGTGATGTTTGGTAGCCCTGAAACAACGCCAGGTGGCCGTGCCCTTAAGTTCTACGCTTCAGTTCGTCTTGATGTGCGTGGTACGTCTAATAAGGTTGAAGGAACAGGTGAGCAAAAAGGTGTGATTCTTGGACGTGAAACCAAGATTAAAGTCGTTAAAAACAAGATTGCTCCGCCATTTAAGGAAGCCTTGGTTGAAATTATGTATGGCGAAGGTATCTCAAAAGCTGGAGAATTGGTTAAGATTGCGACTGATTTAGAGATTATTAAAAAAGCTGGTGCTTGGTATTCTTATAATGATGAAAAAATCGGTCAAGGTTCAGAAAATGCCAAGAAGTATTTATTGGACCATCCAGAAATTTTTGAAGAGATTGATGCCAAAGTTCGTGAACATTATGGCATGACAACGAATGCAGAAGAAGTAACAACCGAAAATGACGACTCTACTACAAAGACTAAGAAAAAATCAACTAAGTCTGAAACGGCTGAAGAAGTTAGTGATTCAAAAGATACACTTGACTTGGACGAATTGGTGTTGGATTTAGAAGATATTGAAATTGAAGAATAAAAATAGGCCTCAAGACCGACTTTCTGATTGACAGAATTGTGTTATAATAATAACGTACCTTGATATAGAAAGTGAGAGTTGGACATGATTAAGATTTACACCATTTCAAGTTGTACCAGTTGTAAAAAAGCTAAAACATGGCTCAATGCCCATCATCTGCCTTATAAAGAGCAGAATTTAGCTAAAGAATCCCTCACAAAAGAAGAAATTATGACCATTTTAATGAAAACCGAAAGCGGTGTTGAGAGTATTGTTTCCTCAAAAAATCGTTATGCTAAGGCTCTAAATTGTAATTTGGACGATTTGAGTGTTAGTCAGGTCATTGATATTATTCAAGCCAATCCGCGTATTTTGAAAAGTCCGATTTTGATTGATGAAAAACGACTACAAGTGGGTTATAAGGAAGACGATATCCGTGCTTTCTTGCCACGTTCAATCCGTAATGTAGAAAATGAAGAGGCTCGCTTGCGAGCAGCTCTGTAAGCATAAAAGATGGGACAAGATTGTCTCATCTTTTCTTGTTTTGATAAATAAAATCAAAGGAATAGAGATGAAAAAAATTTTTCTGCCCTTGTTAGTCTTGCTTAGTTTTTTCATGGTGTCTTGTTCACAAGAGGCAAACACGACTAAATCTAATCCAACCCCTTCTTCGTCTGAGGTCACTAAACTTGAAAAAGTCGTTACAGAAACTTATCAATATCAAGAGGATTTGGATGGTCAGCTAAAAACAATGACTGAGACAATCACCTATCAAGGTGAGCAGTTTCTTAGTCTGGATCTCTTGATCGAAGAGCCTTTGGATGAAGAAACGCAAGCCATTCTTGCTGAGCAGGACTTTGCTAACATTAAGGACGAGATTATTCGCCAAATCGAGAATGACAGTAGTTTTTCCAAGTTGAAGTCCTTAAAGGGTGTAACAACTAGCCTAGATTTGCGTGATGACTATGTTTTTGTGGTGCGTGTCATTATTGATATGCAGGTGGTTGACTTTGATCAATTATTGCAAGTACCAGGACTACCAGAAACCTTTGCTGATTTTAAGGTTTTGAAACCTCAAGACTATATCATTAGTTTAATTGCTCAAGGAGCGACTCAACTAAAGGAATAGGTTGATGAATAAATCATGAAAATAAGTGATTGTCCTTGTGAAATAGTTGAAAATAAGATATAATTAAACGTAAGATTATTAGGAGAGAAGGTGGATTTTATGGGATTTACAGATGAAACAGTTCGCTTTAAGCTAGATGATGGCAACAAAAAGGAAATTGGCGAAACTTTAACTTCAGTTTACCATTCACTTGATGAAAAAGGCTATAACCCAATCAATCAGATTGTTGGCTATGTGCTAAGTGGGGATCCAGCCTATATTCCTCGTTATAATGATGCGCGTAATCAGATTCGTAAATATGAGCGAGATGAACTAGTGGAAGAGTTGGTTCGCTACTACCTCAAAGGAAATGGAATTGATAACCTATGAGAATTATGGGGCTAGATGTTGGTTCTAAAACGGTTGGTGTAGCCATTAGTGATCCACTTGGCTTTACAGCACAAGGTTTAGAAATCATCCCTATCAATGAAGATAAGGAAGAATTTGGTTTTGAACGGTTGGAAGAGTTGATTAAGACTTATCAAGTGGATAAGGTTGTGGTCGGCTTACCGAAGAACATGAACAATACCAGTGGTCCTCGAGTTGAGGCAAGTTTAGCTTATGGTCAACAAGTAGAAGAACGTTTTAAGTTGACGGTTGACTACCAAGATGAACGCTTAACAACTGTTCAGGCTGAACGCATGTTGGTTGAACAAGCAGATATCAGCCGCAATAAACGTAAGAAGGTTATTGATAAATTAGCTGCCCAGTTAATTTTGCAAAATTATTTAGATCGTATGTTTTAAGGAGAAAAGAGATGACAGAACAACACGAACACAATCATGATCATGAAGTGATTACCTTAGTTGATGAAGCTGGTAATGAAACGCTTTTTGAAATTCTTTTGACGATTGATGGTCAAGAAGAATTTGGTAAAAACTATGTTCTTTTAGTACCAGTTGGTGCCGAAGAAGACGAAGCAGGTCAGGTTGAAATTCAAGCCTATTCATTTGTTGAAAATGAAGATGGTACAGAAGGTGATTTACAACCTATTCCAGAAGATGCAGAAGCTGAATGGAATATGATTGAAGAAGTTTTTAATAGCTTTTTAGATGAAGAACAAGACTAATTAAACTGGGCAATTGTCCAGTTTTTTTCATACAAATGACGAATAAATAAGTATGAAACAAGAATTAACCTTGGAAGAAAGAGAATTTTTACGGGTTTATCATCGTCAAGTTTACCATCGTTTTAGGGATCTGGTTCGTTATGTGAGACTTCTTGAAAAATTGACTAAACAGTGAAATCTGCTATACTGGAAGTAAGCGTAAATAAAGGAGTGACGAATGAAATATAATGAAAGAAGTCAGGATATGACTGATTTTTCTCAGACAGATGTGACTAGACATTATAGTCGAACTGCGAAGTTAAACGAAGAGAAAACCATAGGTAAACCATCGCCTTACAAGGTGTCTATATCGGGTAAACACCGTTTTTACTTGTTTATCTTTAGTTTATTAGTAGGGGCAATCAATGTTGGCTTACCAGTCTTGAACAGCTTAGCCAATCTTACGCAATCTCAGCATCTTTATACAGGCTTAATGTTGACCAAGGGCTTGTTGCCTTATGGTGATATTTTTGCGACAGGAGGCATTTTGTACTATGCCTTGGTGGCAGCTAGTTATGTTTTAGGATCAAGTGCATGGCTGACCGTGGTTCAGGTACTTGCTTTTTATGTGTCAGGAGCTTATTTTTATCGCTTGGTTGCCTATTTGACACATAAGCAAGATTTGGCTTTAGTGGCTAGTTTGAGTTTTTACTTGCTCAATCTTAGTATGGGTTTTGGTGGCTTGTATCCCGTGCAATTTGCCTTACCTTTTGTTTTAATCGGCCTTTGGTTCTTAACGAAATATTTTCATCAAAGCACCCCTGATGAATCCTTTATGTTGTATGGCTTTCTTGGGGCTATCAGTATTTTACTTGAACCTAGGACTTTGACTTTTTGGTTTTTGTCAGCAGTCTTTGTGTTTATTGTCAATCTTAGACGTAAGGAAAAAGCCAAGGGAGTTTATCAACTACTTTGTTTGATTTTTGGTAGTATTTTAGTGTTTTATAGTGGGGCTTATTTTTTAATCAATCTACAGATTTTAAGCCCTTATTTTTCTCAAGCTATTATCTATCACTTGAGTGTATTAGTTCGAGGAACAGCTGATTTGTGGCAAAGTTTAGGTGCTCAGTTACTGCTAGCTCTTTTTGGTGGTCTATTGCTTGGTTTACTTGGATTTCTTAAAAAATTTGAGCCAGAAGCGACAAAATCGTCACCACTCGTACGAGGCTTTCTTTTTCTAATGCTCCTTGTATCACTACCTTATGCCTTGGGAGCTCAGACCTTTGAGCCATACGCTTTATTGGATGGTTTGATTTATGGTTTATTATTAACTGTGCTTTGGTTAAATCAAAGACAAGAAAAAGTCAAACAATCGCATTCTCATAGACGTGTTAAAGCAGGGCAAGTTGATGGTAGATTGTTTGCTAAGTTACTGAAATCTCATTTATACCTGCCTATTTTGGTTTTTGTATTTGGTATTGCTTATCCAATTTGGCAGGCCTTTGATCAGCAAAAATTCGTTGCAGATCGTATTCGCATTGCCCAATATTTGAAAAAGACAGTGACAGAAGATGAGAAAATCTATGTTTGGGATAATCAGCCAAAGATTTATGCGGATAGCCAATTGACGCCAAGTTCTCAATTGATTTTGCCAGTAGGCTATGCGTCAAGTTCAATGAATAACAAAACCTTAGAAGATGAGTTGTTGCAAAATCAAGCTAATTATATTGTAGTTAATAAGCAGATGAAACTATCTGATGACTTGAAAAAAGATTTGCAAACGAATTATAAGGCTCTAAGTGTGGCTAAGGTGTCTAATTTTACAGTCTATCAATTAAAATAAAATCGATACCTTGTGTTAGTAGCACAGGGTATTTATGTTGATTCCCCAACAGCTAATTTTAAAAGGGTGTTTAACGGTTGTGAGTAAGCGGATGTTCTTTCTTTATGGTAGAATAGTAGCGTTAACAACTTCCTTTAGGCATTTTTACAGGTTGGTATATTTGAAAGGAGAACAAAATGGGAAAATATCAATTAGATTATAAGGGTCAAGCACAGGTAGAGAGGTTTCACGAGAAACATTCCAAGGTGAAAAGTGATAAAAAGGCACGCGTGCAAGACTTGAAAGCAAGATTTTTGGATAAGGTAAAGCAGCAAGGTAAATAGGAGAATATGATGCAGGCAATTGGACTGGTTGGGTTGGGAGCAATCGCACAAAAGGCATATTTACCCTTTATGCGACAAATCAAAGATGTTCACTGGCATTTATTTACACGAAATCAAGATGTCTTAACAGAAGTGGCTAGCTGCTTTGGGCATCAAACCATCTATACGAGTTTGGAATCTTTGGCAGCGGCCAATTTAGATGGTGTCTTTATTCATGCGGCAACAAAGGCTCATGTGGAAATCGCCCAGATTTTTTTGAAAAAGGGGATTCCTGTTTATATGGATAAACCAGTCGCCGAAACTTATGATGAGGTACTTGGTTTATATCGTTTGGCAAAAGACCACCAAACCTTTTTGATGACAGGCTTTAATCGTCGTTTTGCTCCTAAGGTGTTGACTATGAAAGAGCAAGAGAAGAAAAAGCGGATTTTAGTGGAAAAAAACGACCTTAATCGTCCAGGAGATAAGCAGTTTAAGTTATTTGATTTTTTTATCCATCCCTTAGATACGGCTTTATTTTTGTGTGATGATCGCCCAAAATCTGCCTATTATCGTTATCATCTGGACCAAGGTCAATTAAGTCAAGTAAGTGTGACTTTAGAAACACAGACGGCAACGGTGGTTGCTAGCATGAATTTGCAATCAGGTAGCCGTAGGGAGGTTATGGAAGTACAAACTGCAGAAGCAACTTATCATTTGGAAAATTTAGATGAGTTGACGATTTATAAGAGCAATCAAGTCGTCAAAGATATGTTTGGTTCTTGGGAAACGACTCTTTATAAGCGAGGCTTTGAAAGTATCATTTTAGCATTTTTAGAAGCAGTTAAGACAGGAGAAAATCCAGTATCTCCTAAGAGTAGTTTGCTGAGTCATTACCTGTGTCATCAAATCAATCAGGCGACAAAAGAACAAGGAATGTTAGACGTGAAACTTATAGATATTATCAAAGAGTAAAAAGGAGGTTTGTTATGGAGTTAAGACGACCAACTCTAATGGATTGTCAAGCTGTTTTAGAAATGATGGCGGAATTTACTCAACAGAAGTCGGCATCAGATGGCGGTTTTTGGCCACAGGAAGACTTTAATTACTCAGATTGGTTACAATCCAATTTGGCTGCTGAACAAGGCTTGAATCTTCCAGAAGGTTTTGTGCCTGCTATTCAGTTTGTTTCTTTTGACGAGGCAGGTCAAGCTCTTGGCTTTTTACATCTACGATTGAGATTAAATGATGCCTTATTGGAACAAGGTGGGCATATTGGTTATTCTATCCGACCAAGCCAAAGGGGTCAAGGCTATGCTAAGGAGCAACTACGGTTGGGACTTAAAGAATGTTTTTCTAAAAATATTTATCGAGTGTTATTGACTTGTGATGTAACTAATGAAGCCAGTCGCAGAACTATCTTGGCCTGTGGTGGCGTCTTGGAAGATGTTAGACAAGGTACCGAACGCTATTGGATTGATTTGAAAGATTAAAGAAAAGAGATTAAGCTAGGGCTTAATCTCTTTTTTAACAAAAACGAGAGTTGATTGATCAGATAGTTGAGGCTGGTAAGTAAATTGATTAAAGGTTAGTTTTTTGATCTGTTCAAGTTCTTGTACTTGTTGTTGGATAACTTGATTGAGAAACTGCCCACGAGCCTTTTTTGAAATCGTCGAATGGGTTTTTAATTGACCGTTTTTTTCTTCATGGAAACGAATCTTAATCAGTCGTTGGGTTAATCTTTTAGAAAAGACCTGTTCAAATTCACTAGATAAAAGTGAGATAATGGGTTCTTGACCAATAAATTGATCATAGTCTTGTCGCCAGTAAGTTTTGAGTGATTGATTGTCAACTTTAAGGGGACAGTTAAAATCCAAGCGATGTGGTTGAATAGGATGAGTGGCATTGATTATACCGTAAAGAGCAGTTGTGATAAAAACCTGTTTCTGGATAAAATCAGCTCCATCTATCAAGGTTTTCTCGTCAATCTGGCGATACATCAACCCATTAAATAACTCAATGGCAGAATAAGAAAGGGCCTCTCCAGTTTGAATGGCTCTTAGTCTGTCTTGTTCTTTGAGGGCGGCTTCTGTTTTTATCTTGTAGAGTTTAGCCAAGCCGTCTAAGTCATAGTGTAAGAGTTGGTCAATGATTGCTTGACTTTTGACCGAAAGGGGTTGGTTAGCTTTTGGCTGGCCTAGTTTCATTTCTTTAGCAGTGGGAATTAAGAATTTCATATCTCTATTTTAGGGTCTTATGGGATAAAGTCAAGTATTCGCTTTATAGCAGGCTTTTTGATTTCTGACGCAGGTGGTCTTTTTTGGTATAATAAACCTACTACCTACAAGGAGAAGTTTATGTCAGGCTTGTTTCAACAATTGATGGATCAGATTGAATTGCCCTTGGAGTTGAAAAACTCCCAGCATTTTTTGTCTGCTGAGATTGGCGAGGTTAAGGTGCATGCCAAATCTCGTTGGTGGGAATTTGAACTAAAATTTCCAGAAATTTTACCAGTGGCAAGTTATCGAACGTTGCGTATTGCCTTGTCTGATGCCTTTGACAAGGCAGATATTAGGGCAAGTTTAACCATAGCTGTTCAAAATCCTGTTTTTTCTGATGACCTACTTCAAGCCTATTATCAAGAGGCTTTTGAGCAAGAGCCTTGTAATGACGATAGTTTTCGTGCTTCATTTGCTCAGTTATCAGTGACCTATGATGGAAAACAAGTTAGTATTCTAGGACCAGACTTTGTCAATAATGACCATTTTCGGAAAAACCATCTCCCCAAATTGAGTCAGATGTTTGTGCGTTTTGGTTTTGGTCAACTTAACTTTGACATTGTATCAGATAATCAAATGACGCAAGCCATCAAGGCAGATGTCGAAGCGAGTAAGCAAGAAGTGATGGAGAAGGCTAGCCAAGAAGCTGCTCAAATTAGAGCTTCTCTTGAAGCCAGTATGCCACCTGTTGAAGAAAAATCAAATGGAACGAAGTTTGATTTTCAGCGCCAGACAAGTCAACGTCAAGCTAGTTTTGATAAGGCAGAAATAACACCGATGATTGAAGTTGAAACTGAAGAAAATCGTGTGGTCTTTGAGGGTTTGGTGTTTGATGTAGAAAAGAAAACCACTCGTTCAGGTCGTCATATCATCAATTTCAAGATGACAGATTATACTTCGTCATTTGCCATGCAACGTTGGGCTAAGGATGAGGAAGAACTCAAAAAATTTGACATGGTTAGCAAGGGAAACTGGCTTCGAGTACGAGGTAATATTGAACACAATCCCTTCACCAAGTCATTGACCATGACAGTTCAAGATATGAAAGAAATTGTTCATCAAGAACGCCAAGATCTCATGCCAGAAGGGCAAAAACGGGTGGAATTTCATGCCCATACCAATATGTCAACCATGGACGCCTTACCAACGGTTGAAAAGTTGATTGACCAAGCTGCCAAGTGGGGTCATCCAGCCATTGCCATTACGGATCATGGAAATGTTCAAAGTTTCCCACATGGTTATCATCATGGTAAAAAAGCTGGGATTAAGGTTATCTTTGGTTTAGAGGCCAATATCGTTGAGGATCGTGTGCCGATTACTTATCATGAAAAGGAACTTGAACTAAAAGAAGCGACCTATGTTGTGTTTGACGTGGAAACAACAGGTTTATCTGCAGTGAACAATCATTTGATTCAGATTGCAGCTTCTAAGATGTACAAGAATAATATCATTGAACAGTTTGATGAGTTTATTGACCCAGGTTATCCCTTGAGTCAGTTTACAACAGACTTGACAGGGATTACGGATAATCATTTGAAGGGGGCTAAGCCTCTGGAGCAGGTATTAAGAGAATTCCAAGCCTTTTGCGAAGGGACGGTCATGGTTGCCCATAATGCCACCTTTGACATCGGTTTTATGAATGCTAATTATGAGCGTCATGGTTTACCGAAAATTTCGCAACCTGTTATTGATACCCTAGAATTTGCTCGAAACTTGTATCCAGACTTCAAGCGTCATGGTTTAGGGCCATTGACTAAACGTTTCCAAGTTAGCCTAGAACATCATCATATGGCCAATTATGATGCGGAAGCGACAGGTCGTCTCCTCTTTATTTTTATCAATGATGTCATTGAAAAACACGGGATAACGCATCTGCATCAATTAAACACCGATCTGGTTGATGAAGAGTCATATAAGAAGGCGAGAACCAAACATGTCACGATTTACGTTAAAAATCAAAAGGGATTAAAAAATCTCTTTAAGCTAGTTTCTCTATCAAATGTGAAATATTTTTCTGGGGTGGCAAGAATCCCAAGGACTGTTTTAGAACAACATCGTGAGGGCTTGATTTTGGGGACAGCTTGTTCTGATGGTGAAGTCTTTGACACGCTTCTTTCCCAGGGTTTAGAAGCAGCTCTTGAAGTGGCTGACTATTATGATTTTATCGAAGTTATGCCACCAGCCCTTTATCAACCTTTAGTGGCGCGTGAGATGATTAAGGATCAAGCCGGCATTGAGCAAATTATCAAAGATTTGATTGAAGTGGGACGTCGTTTGAATAAGCCTGTGTTGGCGACAGGAAATGTTCACTATCTTGAGCCTGAAGATGCCATTTATCGTGAAATTATTGTTCGTAGCTTAGGTCAAGGTGCCATGATTAACCGTCCGATTGGTCGGGGAGAAAATGCCCAACCCGCTCCACTTCCAGAAGCACATTTTCGTACGACCAATGAAATGCTGGATGACTTTGCCTTCTTAGGGCAAGAGTTGGCTTATGACTTGGTTGTGACGAATCCCAATAAGATTCTAGAGGTGTTTGAGGATGTTGAAGTGGTCAAAAAAGACCTTTATACGCCGTTTATCAAGGATGCTGAAGAGCAAGTGGCTCGCATGACTTATGAAAAAGCTTTTGAAATTTATGGTAATCCCTTACCAGATATTATTGATTTACGCATTGAAAAAGAATTGACGTCGATTTTGGGAAATGGCTTTGCCGTGATTTATCTCGCCTCGCAGATGTTGGTTCAACGTTCCAATGACCGTGGTTATTTGGTGGGAAGTCGTGGATCTGTTGGGTCTAGTTTTGTGGCAACCATGATTGGTATTACTGAGGTTAATCCTATGCCTCCGCATTACGTTTGTCCGCAGTGTCAGCAGTCGGAATTTATCACAGACGGTTCTTATGGGTCAGGCTTTGATTTGCCTAACAAAAACTGCCCAAAATGTGAGATTTTATATAAGAAAGATGGTCAAGATATTCCCTTTGAAACCTTCCTTGGCTTTGATGGGGATAAGGTGCCAGATATTGACCTTAACTTTTCTGGTGAGGATCAGCCTAATGCTCACTTAGATGTTCGTGATATTTTTGGTGCAGAGAACGCCTTTCGTGCAGGGACAGTTGGTACAGTTGCTGACCGCACAGCTTATGGTTTTGTCAAGGGCTATGAGCGAGATTATGGGAAATTCTACCGTGATGCCGAAGTTGATCGTTTAGCCATGGGGACAACCGGTGTCAAACGAACGACAGGTCAGCACCCAGGGGGAATTGTTGTTATTCCAAACTATATGGATGTGTATGACTTCACACCGGTTCAGTACCCAGCAGATGATTTGTCAGCCAGTTGGCAGACGACCCATTTTAACTTCCATGACATTGATGAAAATGTCCTGAAGCTAGATGTACTAGGCCATGATGATCCAACCATGATTCGTAAGTTACAGGATTTATCTGGTATTTCACCAATGGACATTCCTATGGATGACCCTGATGTCATGAAACTCTTTTCAGGAACAGATGTTATGGGAGTAAGTTCTGAACAGATTGGAACGTCAACAGGGATGCTAGGTATTCCTGAGTTTGGGACTAATTTTGTGCGTGGCATGGTTGATGAAACCCATCCAACTACTTTTTCTGAATTGTTGCAACTGTCAGGATTGTCGCATGGAACAGATGTTTGGTTAGGGAATGCTCAAGATTTGATTAAGCGTGGCATTGCCAATCTATCAACGGTTATTGGTTGTCGGGACGACATCATGGTTTATCTCATGCACGCCGGTCTTGAGCCTAAAATGGCATTTAACATTATGGAACGAGTGCGTAAGGGGCTGTGGTTGAAAATTTCTGAAGAAGAAAGAAACGGCTACATTCAAGCCATGCAAGATAATCAAGTACCTGACTGGTATATCGAATCTTGTGGTAAGATTAAGTACATGTTTCCGAAAGCCCATGCGGCTGCCTATGTGATGATGGCCTTGCGTGTTGCCTATTTCAAGGTGCATTATCCAATTTATTACTACTGTGCTTATTTCTCAATCAGAGCCAAGGCCTTTGACCTTAAAACCATGAGTGGTGGTTTGATAGCTGTTAAGGCTAAGATGGTAGAAATTACCGAGAAACGCAAAAACAATCAAGAAACCAAGGTGGAAATGGATCTCTTTACGACCTTAGAACTTGTGAATGAGATGTTGGAGCGTGGTTTTGTATTCGGTCAGCTAGATATTTATCGTAGCCACCCAACCGAATTCTTGATTGAGGGAGATACCTTGATTCCACCACTGATTGCCATGGATGGATTGGGTGAGAGTGTGGCCAAGCAATTTGCTAAGGCTAGAGAAGAAGGCGAGTTCTTATCTAAGACTGAGCTACGCAAACGAGGAGGTCTGTCAACGACCCTAGTGGAAAAATTGGATGAGATGAACATCTTGGGCAATTTACCAGAAGACAATCAACTTAGCTTATTTGATGATTTTTTCTAAGTTTCTTGCTGCAATTACTCGATTTGTTAAAAATTTCGCTAATTGTGATAAAAACCATTGAAAAAAAAGAAAGAAAGCGTTATTATAATAAAGACTTTGAAATTATGGAGGCTTTTTAATGGCACATATTACATTTGATTATTCAAAAACCTTAGATTTTATCAGCCAACATGAGTTGGATTATTTACAAACCCAAATTAGTGCAGCTGACCAAGCACTTCGTCAAGGAACTGGGCAAGGTGCCGAAATGACGGGTTGGTTGGATTTGCCAGAAAACTATGATAAGGAAGAATTTGCCCGTATTCAAGAAGCGGCTAAGGAAATTCAAGCGAACAGTGATGTCCTAGTTGTGATTGGGATTGGTGGTTCTTATCTTGGTGCTCGTGCAGCGATTGATTTTCTAAATCATTCGTTTGTTAATTTGCAAAGTAAAGAAGAGCGTCAAGCTCCACAAATTCTTTATGCAGGTAACTCAATTTCTTCAAATTATCTAGCAGATTTAGTGGATTATGTGGCTGATAAGGATTTCTCAATCAATGTGATTTCTAAATCAGGAACAACCACTGAGCCAGCTATTGCCTTTCGTGTCTTTAAGGAATTGTTGGTGAAAAAATATGGTAAGGAAGAAGCCAACAAACGCATTTATGCAACAACAGACCGTGCAAAAGGTGCAGTTAAGGTTGAAGCAGACGCTAATGGTTGGCAGACCTTTGTTGTGCCAGATAATGTTGGCGGACGCTTTAGTGTGTTGACAGCGGTAGGTTTATTACCAATCGCAGCGTCAGGAGCAGACATTACTGCCTTGATGGAAGGGGCTAATGCAGCTCGTGTGGCCTATGCTTCAGACCAATTAACTGAAAATGAAGCTTATCAATATGCAGCAGTTCGTACCGCCCTTTATCGTAAGGGTTATATCACTGAGATTTTTGCAGACTATGAGCCATCATTGCAGTATTTTGCTGAATGGTGGAAGCAGTTGGCAGGTGAGTCAGAAGGCAAGGATCAAAAAGGGATCTACCCAAGTTCAGCTCATTTCTCAACAGATTTGCATTCTTTAGGCCAATATATCCAAGAAGGTTATCGCAATCTCTTTGAAACGGTTGTTCGTGTCGATAAGCCACGCAAAAACATTGTGATTCCAAGTGAAGAGTTGGATTTGGATGGTTTAGGTTATCTGCAAGGTAAGGATGTAGATTTTGTTAATAAAAAAGCTACAGATGGTGTTTTGTTAGCTCATACAGATGGTGGTGTGCCTAATATGCACTTGACCCTACCAGCTCAAGATGAGTTCACTTTGGGTTATACGATTTATTTCTTTGAATTGGCGATTGCCATTTCAGGCTACCTTAATGGTGTCAATCCTTTTGACCAACCAGGTGTTGAAGCCTATAAGAAAAATATGTTTGCCCTTCTTGGTAAACCAGGTTTTGAAGACTTATCAAAAGAATTGAACGCAAGACTATAAAAAAATAAGCTAGGTATGATACCTAGCTTATTTTTAGTAAGTCAAGACAAAGTAGTTTTTCTTACCACGACGGACAACAGTGAGTTGTGATTCAATCTTATCTTCTTCTGAGAGTTGATAAGTCACATCTTGAACACGTTCACCATTGATGTAGATGGCACCATTTTGAACGTCCTCACGAGCTTGACGTTTCGATGGTGAAATGCCAGCTGTTACTAAGATGTCAACAATGTTTAAATTGTCTTCTTCTTGTACGGTGTAGTTTTTAACGTGGTTAAGACCTTGTTTGAGTTCCTTGGCTGACAGAGCTTTGATATTGCCGGCAAAGAGTTGCTCGGTAATATTAAGTGCTTGTTCGTAGGCTTCTTGACCGTGAACCAAGGTAACCACTTCTTTTGCTAGTACTTTTTGAGCCAAGCGTTCATGGCGTGCAGCGTTGAAGTCTGCTTCGATTTTAGCAATTTCTTCTAATGGAAGGAAGGTGAAGATTTTCAAGAAACGAATGGCATCATCGTCCATGACATTGAGCCAAAATTGGTACATTTGGTAAGGAGAAGTTTTGTCAGCATTGAGCCAAATGGCATTGCCTTCAGATTTGCCGAATTTTTTACCAGTAGCGTCAGTAATCAATGGAACGGTAATGACATGAGCAGTTTTACCAGCCTTGCGACGAAGTAATTCTGTTCCGGCGGTCATGTTGCCCCATTGATCGCTTCCACCGATTTGTAAGGTGACATCATGACGACGATTGAGTTCATAGAAATCATAACCTTGCATGATTTGATAAGCGAACTCGGTATAAGAAATCCCTGTTTCAATCCGTTTTTTCACAGATTCTTTGCTCATCATGTAGTTGACAGTGAAGTATTTACCAACATCACGCAAGAAATCAATAAAGCTGATTGATTCAAACCAATCATAGTTGTTAGTCATCACAGCGGCATTATCTTTATTGTCAAAATCTAAGAATTGTTCCATTTGAGCCCGAATCTTCGTAACCCACTCTTGAACGGTTTCCTTGGTTTGTAGGCTACGTTCATCATCCTTGAAAGACGGATCACCAATTAGACCGGTTGCACCACCGACTAGGGGATAAGGTTTGTGACCAGCTAGTTGGAGATGACGGCAGACTAAAAGTGGCACAAGGTGTCCGAGATGCAGACTATCAGCCGTCGGGTCGCACCCTAGATAGAAACTAAGGGTTTCTTCTGTTAATGCCTTGACCAAGGCTTCTTCATCCGTGGTTTGAAAAATAAGACCACGGGCTTTTAACTCGTCAAAAATATTCATATCAAGCTCCATTCATAAGTCTAATGTCCTATCATTATATCAAAAATGAGGAAATTTGCCATTATGCAACTTTTTCTTAATTTTGATATAATAATAATTGAGGTATATTATGTTGAAACGTCAGAAAAAAAAGAAGAGAGTAGTCAAAAGTAATCAACCGTGGAGCATTTTTGATCTTGGTGCCGTATTTTTACGCACGGTCAAACTCATGTCAGAATTTGCCTATATTTTGGTGATTTTACTAGGCATGATTGGTCTGGGTGCTGGCTTTGGTTATTTGGTGAGTCAGATTGAGTCCGTCAAGGTGCCAAGTAAGGAGAGCCTCATCAGCCAAGTGAGTGCCGTTAGTGCCATTTCAGAGATGAGATATGCTAATGGAGAATTGATTGCTCTTGTTGATAGTGATTTGTTGCGTACGACCGTAGATAGCTCTGCCATTTCAGATAATGTCAAAAAAGCTATTGTGGCCACTGAAGATGAAAATTTCCAAGAACATAATGGGGTCGTGCCTAAGGCAGTTTTCCGTGCCACTTTGGCTTCTCTTTTGGGTTTGGGTGAAACCAGTGGTGGTTCAACCTTGACTCAGCAGTTGTTGAAACAGCAGATTTTGGGAGATGACCCAACGTTTAAGCGTAAATCAAAAGAAATTATTTATGCCTTGTCTTTGGAACGGTATTTGGATAAGGACAGTATTCTTACAGACTACCTGAATATTTCACCATTTGGTCGCAATAACAAGGGGCAAAATATTGCAGGTATTGAAGAAGCAGCTCAGGGAATCTTTGGTGTTTCTGCTAAAGATTTGACCATTCCACAGGCAGCTTACCTAGCAGGTCTGCCTCAGAGTCCGATTGTCTATTCGCCTT
Source organism: Streptococcus sp. sy004 (assembly GCF_007859205.1). Taxonomy (GTDB): domain Bacteria; phylum Bacillota; class Bacilli; order Lactobacillales; family Streptococcaceae; genus Streptococcus. Next base: position 37,669 of record NZ_VOHP01000007.1, on the reverse strand, counting down.
ATACGGCAGATGGTCAATTTAAGTCAGCAGAAGAGATGACCTATGGTTTGACAAGGGCTAAGAATGTCCTTTATAACATGTATCGTACAGGGGTACTATCCAAGGATGATTATGAAAATTATCTCACTTATGATGTTTCTCAAGATTTTAAGCAACCCGAAACGGTAACAGCAGACAGTCATGATTATCTTTATTATACGGTTTTTGATGAAGCACAAGCAATCATGTATGATTATCTGATTAAGCGTGATGAAGTTTCTGAAAGTGATTTGAAAAACGAAGAAACACGACAAGCCTATCAAGAATTGGCCATCCAAGAGCTGCGTCTAGGTGGTTACCAGATTACAACGACTCTCAACCAAGGTATTCATCAAGCCATGCAAAATGCAGCACTTCAATATGGCGGTCTTTTAGATGACGGAACGGGTCAAGTGCAAATGGGTAACGTCTTGATGGATAATGCTACAGGAGCAGTTTTAGGCTTTGTAGGTGGTCGAGATTATGCCAGCAACCAAAACAATCATGCTTTTGATACGGTTCGTTCACCAGGGTCTAGTATTAAGCCCATGCTTCCTTATGGTATTGCCATTGATCAAGGCTTGATGGGTAGTGCTAGTGTCTTGTCTAACTATCCAACAACTTTTTCTAGTGGGCAAAAAATCATGCACGGTGAAGAAGAAGGAACAGCCATGATGAATCTCCAAGACGCCCTCAATACCTCTTGGAATATTCCAGCTTTCTGGACGTATCAGCTACTACAAAATCAGGGCGTTGATTCAGAAAATTACATGACCAAGCTAGGCATTAACATTGCAGACTACAACATTGAAAGTCTGCCTCTAGGTGGAGGAATCGAAGTGTCAGTCGCTCAGATGACCAATATCTATCAAATGTTGGCAAATGGTGGTGCTTACCAAGAAAAACATGTAGTTGATAGCATTACAGCTAAAGATGGTACGGTCATTTACCAGTTTGATAATCAAGCTACGCAAGTTGTTTCAAAAGCAACAGCAAGTATCATGCAAGAATTGTTACGAGGGCCAATCAATTCAGGAATTACAACCAGCTTTAAGAATCGTTTACAGGCGATCAATCCTAATTTGGCTAATAATGTGGACTGGATTGGTAAGACAGGAACGACCAATGATTTTGCTGATGCTTGGTTGATGCTAGCAACACCAAAAGTATCTCTAGGTAACTGGGCAGGTCATGATGATAACCGTTCTTTACAGTCAATGACTGGTTATAATAACCATGCTAATTATGTAGCCAATCTAGTGAATGCAATCAGTCAAGTTGATCCAAGTCTGTTTGACGCAAGCAAGTTTAGTTTGGATGATAGTGTGATTCGAGCAACCGTTCTAAAAGCGACTGGCTTAAAACAAGGCCCTGTTCAATACAATGGTCGTGTTTATACCTATAATGGTGCCACAACAACAAGTTACTGGGCTCAAGGTGGGCCAGAAGCCATGACCTATAAGTTTGCTATCGGTGGAACAGATAGTGATTATCAAAAAGCTTGGAATAGCTTAATTGGTGGCAATTAAACTTGTCAAACTAGGACAGATTTGATATAATGGTAGAAATTATTTGTCGTCTGTCTTGGTTGAAATCTTGTCCAACTAAGACTTACAGCAGTTAAATCAAACGACACTTGTCAGATTTAGCTGCTCTTTTTGTGCCTATTTTTAGTTTTCTTAGCAAGTGTAATCAATCCTTAAAGAAACTAAAAATTCTGACAAATACAGCCTATGGCGTGATTTTACTGTAAACAACACTGGGTGACAGCAGTTACCCCTAGATATTTCAATAAAAAGGAGCTAAATTTTGGCAGGACATGACGTTCAATACGGGAAACATCGTACCCGTCGTAGCTTTTCAAGAATCAAGGAAGTTCTTGATTTACCAAACTTAATTGAAATCCAAACTGACTCGTTTAAGGATTTCTTAGATAGTGGCTTAAAAGAAGTTTTTGAAGATGTACTTCCAATTACCAACTTTACCGACACCATGGAGTTGGAATTTGTTGGTTATGAGCTTAAACAACCAAAATACACTTTGGAAGAAGCACGTTCCCATGATGCTCATTATTCAGCACCGATTTTTGTCACCTTCCGTTTGGTTAATAAAGAAACTGGCGAAATTAAAACACAAGAAGTTTTCTTTGGTGATTTCCCATTGATGACAGAGATGGGAACATTCATCATCAACGGTGCAGAGCGTATCATCGTTTCTCAGTTGGTGCGTTCGCCAGGTGTTTATTTCAATGATAAGGTTGATAAAAATGGTAAAGTCGGCTATGGTTCAACAGTGATTCCTAACCGTGGAGCATGGTTGGAGTTGGAAACAGATGCCAAAGATATTGCCTATACTCGTATTGACCGTACGCGTAAGATTCCATTTACGACCTTGGTTCGTGCCCTTGGCTTTTCTGGTGATGATGAGATTATGGATATCTTTGGTGATAGCGAATTGGTTCGTAACACCATTGAAAAAGACATTCATAAAAATCCAAGTGATTCTCGTACTGATGAAGCTCTTAAAGAAATTTACGAACGTTTGCGTCCAGGTGAACCTAAGACAGCAGAAAGTTCACGCAGTCTTTTGATTGCTCGTTTCTTTGATGCGCGTCGTTATGATCTGGCTTCTGTGGGTCGCTATAAACTCAACAAAAAACTTAATGTTAAAACACGTTTGCTCAATCAAACCATCGCTGAAAACTTGGTAGATGCTGAAACTGGTGAAATTTTGGTTGAAGCAGGTACTGTCATGACTCGTAGTGTGATTGATAGCATTGCGGAACATTTGGATGGTGACTTGAACAAATTTATCTACACGCCAAATGATTTTGCTGTGTTGACAGAACCAGTTATCCTACAAAAATTCAAGGTTGTTGCACCAAAAGATCCAGATCGTGTGGTGACAATCGTCGGTAATGGTAATCCTGATGACAAGGTACGTGCCTTGACTACGGCTGACATTTTGGCTGAAATGAGTTATTTCCTCAATCTTGCTGAAGGTCTTGGTAAGGTTGACGATATTGACCACTTAGGTAACCGTCGTATCCGTGCAGTTGGTGAGTTGTTGGCTAACCAATTCCGTGTTGGTTTGGCTCGTATGGAACGTAATGTTCGTGAGCGTATGTCTGTTCAAGACAATGAAGCCCTAACACCACAACAAATCATTAACATTCGTCCAGTTACTGCAGCAGTCAAAGAATTCTTTGGTTCATCTCAATTATCACAATTCATGGATCAGCACAACCCATTGTCAGAGTTATCTCACAAGCGTCGTTTGTCAGCCTTAGGACCTGGTGGTTTGACGCGTGACCGTGCGGGTTATGAAGTTCGTGACGTGCATTACACTCACTATGGTCGTATGTGTCCGATTGAAACACCTGAGGGACCAAACATTGGTTTGATTAACAACTTGTCATCTTATGGTCATCTCAATAAATATGGTTTTATCCAAACACCATATCGCAAGGTTGACCGTGAAACAGGTGTCGTAACTAACGAAATCGTGTGGTTGACAGCTGATGAAGAAGATGAATACACTGTTGCCCAAGCTAATTCTAAATTGAATGAAGATGGTACATTTGCTGAAGAAATCGTCATGGGTCGTCATCAAGGTAACAACCAAGAGTTCCCTGCTAATATTGTTGACTATGTCGATGTATCGCCAAAACAGGTAGTTGCCGTTGCGACAGCATGTATTCCATTCTTGGAAAATGACGACTCAAACCGTGCCCTTATGGGTGCCAACATGCAACGTCAGGCAGTTCCATTGATTGATCCACATGCTCCTTATGTTGGAACAGGTATGGAATATCAAGCCGCTCATGATTCGGGAGCAGCTGTGATTGCACAACATGATGGTCGAGTGACTTATTCTGATGCGGATAAGGTCGAAGTTCGTCGTGAAGATGGTAGTCTTGATGTTTATCATATTACGAAATTCCGTCGTTCAAACTCAGGAACTGCTTACAACCAACGTACCTTGGTTAAGGTGGGTGATTTGGTTGAAAAAGGTGACTTTATCGCAGATGGCCCATCTATGGAAAATGGTGAAATGGCACTTGGTCAAAACCCAATCGTTGCCTACATGACATGGGAAGGTTACAACTTCGAGGATGCGGTCATCATGAGTGAACGCTTGGTTAAAGAAGATGTTTATACGTCTGTTCATTTAGAAGAATATGAAAGTGAAACGCGTGATACCAAGTTAGGCCCTGAAGAAATTACTCGTGAAATTCCAAATGTGGGTGAAGATGCCCTGAAAGATTTGGATGAGATGGGGATTATCCGTATTGGTGCCGAAGTTAAAGAAGGTGACATCCTAGTTGGTAAGGTCACACCTAAGGGTGAAAAAGATCTTTCAGCTGAAGAGCGTTTGCTTCATGCCATTTTTGGTGACAAATCACGCGAAGTGCGTGATACGTCATTGCGTGTTCCACATGGTGGTGACGGGATTGTCCGTGACGTTAAAATCTTTACTCGTGCTAACGGAGATGAACTTCAATCAGGTGTCAACATGTTAGTTCGTGTTTACATCGCTCAAAAACGTAAGATTAAGGTCGGCGATAAGATGGCGGGACGCCACGGAAACAAGGGTGTCGTGTCACGTATTGTTCCAGTCGAAGACATGCCATATCTACCAGATGGCACACCAGTTGATATCATGTTGAACCCGCTTGGTGTACCATCACGGATGAATATCGGTCAGGTTATGGAACTTCACTTGGGAATGGCAGCTCGTAACCTAGGTATTCATATTGCAACGCCAGTCTTTGACGGTGCAACATCAGAAGATCTTTGGGCAACTGTTAAAGAAGCCGGTATGGATAGCGATGCCAAGACTATTCTTTATGACGGTCGTACTGGTGAACCATTTGAAAACCGTGTGTCTGTCGGTGTCATGTACATGATCAAACTTCACCACATGGTTGATGATAAACTTCATGCTCGTTCAACTGGACCATACTCATTGGTAACGCAACAACCACTTGGTGGTAAAGCACAATTTGGTGGTCAACGTTTCGGTGAGATGGAGGTTTGGGCGCTTGAAGCCTACGGTGCTTCAAATGTCTTGCAAGAAATCTTGACTTACAAGTCAGATGATGTGACGGGTCGTCTTAAAGCATACGAGGCTATTACTAAAGGTAAACCAATTCCAAAACCAGGTGTACCAGAATCCTTCCGTGTCCTTGTAAAAGAATTGCAATCATTAGGTCTTGACATGCGTGTCCTAGATGAGGACAACTTAGAAGTTGAACTTCGTGACCTAGATGAAGGTGAAGATGATGATGTCATGCACGTTGAAGAATTGGAAAGAGCTCGTGAGCGTCAAGTTCGTGAATTAGCTCAAGCTGATCAACAAGAAGAAACTAATGAAGTATAGGATAAGTTAGTCTTATCTAGAAAAATAATCAAGGATGAGAACTTTCTCATTCTTGGTCTTTGATTTAAGAAGAAAGGTAAATCTAGTGGTTGATGTAAATCGTTTTAAAAGTATGCAGATTACTTTAGCTTCGCCAAACAAGGTCCGCTCGTGGTCTTACGGTGAGGTTAAAAAACCTGAAACCATTAACTATCGTACCCTAAAACCAGAACGTGAAGGACTCTTCGATGAGGTCATCTTTGGTCCAACAAAAGACTGGGAATGTGCTTGTGGTAAGTACAAACGCATTCGCTATAAGGGGATTGTCTGTGACCGTTGTGGTGTCGAAGTGACTCGCGCCAAGGTTCGTCGTGAACGTATGGGGCATATCGAATTAAAAGCTCCTGTTTCACATATTTGGTATTTTAAGGGTATTCCAAGCCGTATGGGCTTGACGCTTGATATGAGTCCACGTGCCTTAGAAGAAGTGATCTACTTTGCTGCTTATGTGGTTATTGATCCTATGGAAACACCGCTTGAGCCAAAATCTCTGTTAACTGAACGTGAATACCGTGAAAAACTAATGGAATACGGTCATGGTTCTTTTGTAGCTAAGATGGGTGCTGAAGCCATTCAAGATTTGTTAAAACGTGTTGATTTAGAAGCTGAAATTGCGAGTTTGAAAGAAGAGCTTCGTACAGCTTCAGGTCAAAAACGAATCAAGGCGATTCGCCGCTTGGATGTTCTGGATGCCTTCCATAAATCAGGTAACAAACCTGAATGGATGATTTTGAATATCTTGCCTGTCTTACCACCAGACCTACGTCCTATGGTGCAGTTAGATGGTGGTCGTTTTGCAGCTAGTGACTTGAATGATCTTTATCGTCGTGTCATCAATCGTAACAATCGTTTGGCTCGTCTTTTGGAGTTAAATGCTCCAGGCATTATCGTTCAAAATGAAAAACGGATGCTTCAAGAAGCTGTCGATGCCTTGATTGACAATGGTCGTCGTGGTCGTCCAATTACGGGTCCAGGTAGCCGTCCACTGAAATCTTTAAGCCATATGCTTAAAGGGAAACAAGGACGTTTCCGTCAAAACTTGCTTGGTAAACGTGTCGATTTCTCAGGTCGTTCGGTTATCGCCGTTGGTCCAACTCTAAAAATGTACCAATGTGGTGTTCCGCGTGAGATGGCGATTGAATTGTTCAAACCATTTGTGATGCGTGAGATTGTTGCGCGTGAATATGCAGGTAACGTCAAGGCAGCCAAGCGTATGGTTGAGCGTGGTGATGAGCGTATTTGGGACATTTTAGAAGAAGTGATTAAAGAACATCCAGTTCTTCTTAACCGTGCCCCTACCCTTCACCGTTTGGGTATTCAAGCTTTTGAACCAGTTCTAATTGATGGTCGAGCGTTGCGTTTGCACCCACTGGTTTGTGAGGCCTACAACGCCGACTTTGATGGTGACCAAATGGCGATTCACGTGCCATTGTCTGAAGAAGCACAAGCAGAAGCACGCCTATTGATGTTGGCGGCTGAGCATATCCTTAACCCTAAAGATGGAAAACCAGTTGTTACACCGTCACAGGATATGGTTTTGGGTAACTACTATTTGACAATGGAAGATGCTGGTCGTGAAGGTGAGGGCATGGTCTTTAAGGATCGTGATGAAGCAGTTATGGCTTATCGCAATGGTTATGTTCATCTTCATAGCCGTGTGGGTATCGCTGTTGACAGTATGCCAAATAAACCTTGGACTGATGAACAACGTCATAAGATTATGATTACGACGGTTGGTAAAATTCTCTTTAATGATATTATTCCAGATGAATTACCATATCTCCAAGAACCAACAAATGCCAACTTGACTGATAAAACACCGGACAAGTACTTCTTGACGCCAGGAGCGGATATTAAATCAGCTATCGCAGAACTTGAGCTTAATTTGCCGTTCAAGAAGAAAAATCTTGGAAATATCATCGCAGAAACCTTCAAGCGTCTAAGAACAACGGAAACATCAGCCTTCCTTGACCGTTTGAAAGATTTGGGTTACTACCATTCAACCTTGGCAGGTTTGACAGTAGGTATTGCAGATATTCCCGTTATTGATAACAAGCAAGAAATTGTTGACATTGCTCACCATAAGGTAGAAGAAATTAACCAATCTTTCCGTCTAGGTTTGATGACAGAAGATGATCGCTACTTAGCCGTTACAGGAACTTGGCGTGATGCTAAAGAAGAGTTGGAAAAACGCTTGGTAGAAACGCAAGATCCGAAAAATCCAATCGTTATGATGATGGACTCAGGAGCCCGTGGTAACATCTCTAACTTCTCTCAATTAGCGGGGATGCGTGGTTTGATGGCTGCACCAAATGGACGTATCATGGAGTTGCCAATCCTATCTAACTTCCGTGAAGGTTTGTCTGTTTTGGAAATGTTCTTCTCAACCCATGGTGCTCGTAAAGGGATGACTGATACGGCCCTTAAGACAGCCGATTCAGGTTACTTGACACGTCGTTTGGTTGATGTGGCTCAAGATGTTATTATCCGTGAGGACGACTGTGGTACTGATCGTGGTTTGAGCATTACCTCAATTACTGATGGTAAAGAAGTCACTGAAACATTGGAAGAGCGTCTGCAAGGTCGTTATACTAAGAAGTCAGTTAAACATCCAGAAACAAACGAAGTCATTATTGGAGCTGATCAGTTGATCACTGAAGATATGGCAGCAACGATTGTTAATGCAGGTGTAGAAGAAGTGACTATCCGTTCAGTCTTTACATGTAAAACACGCTATGGTGTTTGTCGTCATTGTTATGGTATCAACTTGGCGACAGGTGATGCTGTTGAAGTTGGTGAAGCAGTTGGTACGATTGCTGCGCAATCTATCGGTGAGCCAGGTACTCAGTTGACCATGCGTACTTTCCATACCGGAGGGGTTGCCTCAAATACCGACATCACTCAAGGTTTACCTCGTATTCAAGAGATTTTTGAAGCTCGTAATCCAAAAGGTGAGGCAGTCATCACTGAGGTTAAAGGTGAAGTGATTGATATTGAAGAAGATTCATCAACTCGTACCAAGAAAGTTTACGTTAAAGGTGACACTGGAATGGGTGAATACGTCGTGCCATTTACTGCCCGCATGAAAGTGGAAGTCGGTGATATGGTCCAACGTGGTTCGGCGTTAACAGAAGGTTCAATTCAGCCGAAACGTTTGTTAGAAGTTCGTGACATGTTGTCTGTTGAAACCTATCTATTGGCTGAGGTGCAAAAAGTTTACCGTAGCCAAGGGGTAGAAATCGGTGACAAACATATCGAGGTAATGGTTCGTCAAATGTTGCGTAAGGTTCGTATCATGGATCCAGGTGACACTGATTTACTTCCAGGTACCTTGATGGATATTTCTGACTTTACAGATGCCAATAAAGATATTGTAATTTCTGGTGGTATTCCAGCGACAAGTCGTCCTGTCTTGATGGGAATTACCAAGGCATCTCTTGAAACTAACTCCTTCCTATCAGCAGCATCCTTCCAAGAAACAACTCGTGTCTTGACCGATGCAGCTATCCGTGGTAAGAAAGATCATCTTCTTGGTCTTAAAGAAAATGTTATTATCGGTAAGATTATCCCAGCGGGTACTGGTATGGCTCGTTACCGTAACATTGAACCACAAGCCGTCAATGAAATGATTGAAAACGTTGATGCTGAAACAGAAGTTGAAGTGGTATCAGAATAAGCTAAAAACAACTAGGGGGACACCTAGTTGTTTTTTGATGAGCAAGTTAGTTTATTTATTGGAAAAGACAAGGTATAATGGGACAAATAAGAAGGGGGAAGTATGTATCAAGTTATAAAAATGTATGGTAATATGGAACCTTGGTGGTTTTTTGAGGACTGGAAAGAGAATATTGTTGCGGTTAAAGAATTTGAAAACTATTACCAAGCACTGAAATATTACAAGAAAGAATGGTTTAGTTTATTTCAAAAGAAGTCCTACTTTAATAGTAGAAATTCCATTATGTCAGCTTTTTGGGATCAGACAGATAATATTTGGTGTACGGATTGTAACGATTATTTGCAACAGTATCATTCAGTTGTCTTATTGAAAGATTGGAAGGAAATTCCTAAAGCTTGGAAACGCCCAGGTTATGAAATGGCTGGCAGAACCTCTCATTACAATGTCTATCTCAACAATAATTAAAAGATTGGTTTTGACCAATCTTTTTTATTTGCTTAAATCACAGCTTCTTTACGAATAGATAGATAAGGAGGTCAAGATGGTACAAAAATTAGCACAAGAAATCATCCAAGAAGCAGTTAAGCAACAAGTGCAAGATCTTTATCTGTTACCCCAAAATACCAGTTATGAGCTTTATTTTAGAATAAAAGATCGGCTTTCTTTTCAAAGCAACTACCCAAAGGAGCAAACTCAAGCCTTAATCAGTCATTTTAAGTTTCTAGCAGGGATGAATGTGGGTGAACGCCGACGGATTCAACTGGGCTCTTGTGACTATGATTATGGAGGTCAACGCCTAGCTTCTTTAAGGTTATCTACAGTTGGTGATTATTGTGGGCGAGAAAGTTTGGTTATTCGTTTACTTTTTGATGGTCTGCGTCAGTTAGTTTATCATTTTGATGGCATAGCAGAATTGTTGCCACAAATCAAAGAACGTGGCTTGTATCTTTTTTCGGGACCTGTTGGTTCAGGTAAAACCACCTTGATGTATCAGTTGGTAGCAGAGAAATTTCCAGATCAGCAAATCATCACGATTGAAGATCCTGTTGAAATTAAACAAGACCAGATGTTGCAACTGCAATTAAATGAGAGTATTGGCTTAACTTATGACAATTTAATTAAGTTATCCTTACGACATCGACCGGATGTGTTGATTATTGGTGAAATTAGGGATAGTCAGACTGCTCGAGCAGTGGTTCGAGCGAGTTTAACAGGGGCTATCGTGTTTTCTACCGTTCATGCTAAAAGCATTGCTGGTGTTTATAGTCGCTTGTTAGAATTAGGTGTTTCTCGTGATGAATTGGAAAATGCCTTATGTGGCATTGCCTATCAGCGTTTGATTGGGGGAGGAGGTGTTATTGATTTTGCAACTAAGGACTTTGAAACTCACGATTCTAGCCAATGGAATGAGAAAATTCAACAACTCTATCAGGCAGGTCTTATTTCTCAAACAGAAGCAGAGAGAGAAAAAATTACCGCTGAAGCAACAACGTAAGGTTATCCAACTTTTCCACAACCTGTTGATAAGTGGGTTTACATTAACGGAAATTGTTGATTTTTTAGGCCGTAGTCAACTGTTGAAAGGTTATCATATTGAGCAAATGCGTCAGGGACTTCTAGCTGGAGGTAACCTTTCTAATATTATGGCTAATTTGGGGTTTTCAGATAATGTTGTGACTCAATTGTCCTTGGCTGATTATCATGGTGATGTTCAAGCTAGTATGTCAAAAATAGAGCGTTATTTAGCCAATTTACTCTTGGTAAGAAAGAAGATTATAGAAGTAGCGACTTATCCCATTATTTTATTACTTTTTTTGACACTGATAATGTTAGGTTTGAAAGAATACTTGTTACCACAACTGGCAGAGAATTCAGATAATATTGCCATGACATTACTTAACAATTTTCCGACTATCTTTTTAAGTTTGATGTTATGTTTGATGGTTAGTGTTTTTTTACTTTGTTTTTACAGTAGAAAAATACCTAAAATAATGCTAGTTAGCAAAATTAGTCACTTACCTTTTATTGGTTTGTTAACAAAGTATTATTTAACGGCTTATTATGCAAGGGAATGGGGAAATCTGATTGGTCAAGGATTAGAGTTGGTTCAGTTGGTCAGCATCATGCAAGAACAAAAATCTCAGCTTTTTCGTGAAATTGGGAGAGATTTAGAAAAACGCTTAGTGGCAGGGGAGAGTTTTCATCATATTGTGCTAAGTTATCCTTTCTTTTTAACAGAGTTGTCGCTCATGATTGAATATGGACAAGTGAAGTCTAAGTTGGGTACGGAATTAACAATTTATGCTGAAGAAATTTGGGAACGATTTTTCAGTAAACTACATCGTGCGACCCAGTTGATTCAACCGCTTGTCTTTATCTTGGTAGCTGTAGTGATTATTATGATTTATGCTGCCATGCTTTTACCAATGTATCAAAATATGGAGGTTAATTTTTAATGAAAGATAATGTGAATAAATTTGTGAATAAGTTATTGAAACTGAAAGCTAGAGGGTTCACTCTTGTGGAAATGTTAATCGTGCTGGTTATTATTAGTGTGTTACTCTTACTTTTTGTCCCCAACCTTAGTCAACAAAAAGATAAGATTAAAGATACTGGTAATGCAGCTGTTGTTAAGGTTGTTGAAAGTCAGGCGGAGCTTTATGAACTAACAGCCAGCGACCAAGCCAGCTTAGGAAAGTTGGTTGATACGGGTCACATTACTCAAAAGCAGGCGGAGTCTTATAATGATTATTATCGTAAAGCTGACCAAGGCATTCGTAAAGTGCCGAACTAGAGCCTTTACTTTGTTAGAAAGTTTGTGTGTCTTGTTGGTGACTAGTTTTTTGTTGATTAGTTTGTCTGGTTCAGTTAAGGGAGTTTTTACTCGTGTGCAAGAAGAACTGTTTTTTCTATCTTTTGAGCAGTTATATCGACAGACTCAAAATTTATCAATTAGTCGACAGAAGGAAATGCTCTCTTGTTGATGGCGATTTTTGCCCAGTTGTTACAATTTTATTTGAATCAGGCTTTGGCGAGTCAAAAACAGTACCAAGCCTTGTTAAATAATAGTAAGGCATATATTATGGCAGAACTGGCTAAAAATATCGATCAAGATAATGGCGATATACAATTTACAACAGGACAGGTCACTTATCAAACCCACCAAGAAAAAAAGACCGTTACCGTCACGCTAACCAACCAAGACGTTTACAATTATCAGTTTTTGAGACAAGCTAATCAGTCGAGTAAGGAAAAAACGATTATTGAGCAAAAAGAGGCGACAAAAGATGTTCAACCAAGTAGTGAAGCTTCAAATTAGTTACAACCTGTGGCTTATTTAATGCTTAGTGGAGTATAACTAATCATAATAGAAAAAGTTACTGTGTATTTTTAAGAGTTATTAGTGTATTTTTTTAATAAAATATGGTATGATATTCATGTAGGGTTCTACAAGCGTTTTCAAGTTTGAGAGAGCCGTAACACTTTTATTATTTTTAAAGAGGAGACTTTCTATGAGTCAAGGTAAAATCACTGCTTCTGCAGCTATGCTCAATGTCTTAAAGACTTGGGGTGTTGACACAATCTATGGTATTCCTTCAGGAACATTGAGTTCACTGATGGATGCTCTTGCTGAAGATAAAGATATCCGTTTCTTGCAAGTTCGTCATGAAGAAACTGGTTCTCTTGCAGCATTGATGCAAACTAAATTTGGTGGATCAATTGGTGTCTGCGTGGGTTCTGGTGGACCAGGTGCAACTCACTTGATTAACGGTATCTACGATGCAGCTATGGATGCCACTCCAATGCTTGCTATTCTTGGTTCACGTCCAGTTACTGAGTTGAACATGGATGCTTTCCAAGAGTTGAACCAAAACCCAATGTACAATGGTGTTGCAGTTTACAACAAACGTGTTGCTTATGCTGAGCAATTACCAAAAATAATTGACGACGCTTGCCGTGCTGCGATCGCTAAAAAAGGTCCAGCAGTTGTTGAAATTCCTGTTAACTTTGGTTTCACAGAAATTGATGCAGATTCATACTACGGTTCAGGTACTTACGACCGCACATTTGTTGCTCCAGCTTTGAATGAAGTTGAAATCAATAAAGCAGTTGAAATCTTGAACAACGCTAAACGTCCAGTTATTTATTCTGGTTTCGGTGGTGTTGGTGCTGGTGAAGTTGTTACTGAACTATCTCGTAAAATTAAAGCACCAATCATTACAACTGGTAAAAATTTTGAAGCTTTCGAGTGGAACTATGAAGGTTTGACTGGTTCTGCTTACCGTGTTGGTTGGAAATCAGCTAACGAAGTTATCTTTGAAGCTGACACAGTCCTTTTCATGGGTTGTAACTTCCCATTCTCAGAAGTTTACAACACATTCAAGAATGTTGAAAAATTCATCCAAGTGGATATTGATCCTTACAAACTTGGTAAACGTCATGCACTTGATGCGTCTATCCTTGGTGATGTGAAAGAAGCAGCTCAAGCAATTCTTGACAAAGTTAATCCAGTAGAATCAACACCATGGTGGAGAGCTGTTGTTAAAAACAACCAAAACTGGCGTGATTACATGAACAAGCTTGAAGGTAAAACGGAAGGCGAATTGCAATTGTATCAAGTTTACAATGCAATCAACAAATACGCTGATGAAAATGCAATCTACTCAATTGATGTTGGTAACTCAACACAAACATCTACTCGTCACTTGCACATGACACCTAAGAACATGTGGCGTACTTCTCCATTGTTCGCAACAATGGGTATCGCTCTTCCTGGTGGTATTGCTGCTAAGAAAGACAATCCAGATCGTCAAGTATGGAACATCATGGGTGACGGTGCATTCGGTATGTGCTACCCAGACGTGATTACTAACGTTCAATACAACCTTCCAGTAATCAACGTTGTCTTCTCAAATGCTGAGTATGCCTTCATCAAGAACAAATATGAAGACACAAATAAACACTTGTTTGGTGTTGACTTCACAAACCCAGACTACAAGATGATTGCTGAAGCACAAGGTGCAGTAGGCTTTACAGTAAACCGTATTGAAGATATTGATGCTGTAGTTAAGGAAGCTGTTGAGTTGAACAAACAAGGTAAGACTGTTGTGATTGATGCTCGCATCACTCAACATCGTCCAATTCCAGTAGAAGCACCTGAAATGAAATTAGAACCAAAAGCATTCTCTGCTGAAGAGATTGCAGCCTTCAAAGAAAAATATGAGGCAGAAGAATTGGTACCATTCAGTGCTTACTTGGCTGAAGAAGGACTTGAGTCACGTAACTACAAATAAGCCTACATATTATGATATTTAAAGTCTGAGAGTTTTCTCAGGCTTTTTTTGTTTTAATAAATTTTGTTAAAAACCAAATATATCTCTTGCAATGTCATATAGAATGTGTTATTCTATATAAAGTGCTGTAAAAAACAGCCTTAGCTTTGATGCAAGAGGTTGCGACACGCTCGGTTGCATTGCCACGCAACGCTGTCGGTTTTCTTGTGGAGCTAGCCTATTATCTTAAATAGACGAAAAAAGGAGACAAAGATGGCAAACAAAAAAATCCGTATCCGTTTGAAAGCTTACGAACATCGTACGCTTGATACAGCGGCAGCTAAAATTGTAGAAACAGCTACACGCACAGGTGCAACAGTTGCTGGACCAGTTCCACTTCCAACTGAACGTAGCCTTTATACAATTATTCGTGCGACTCACAAATATAAAGATTCTCGTGAGCAATTTGAAATGCGTACTCACAAACGTCTTATTGATATTGTGAATCCAACTCAAAAAACAGTTGACGCCCTAATGAAGCTTGATCTTCCAAGTGGTGTTAACGTAGAAATCAAACTTTAATTTTGATTGAGAGCATGAAAAACGCTCGTTAAAAACTTTTTTGAGCATAAAAAACGCTCATAAAAAACTTTTTGCAATAAAAATAAGTAAAGGAAATATTTTCTCATGACAAAAGGAATCTTAGGGAAAAAAGTGGGAATGACTCAAATCTTCACTGAAGCTGGTGAATTTATCCCTGTAACTGTCATTGAAGCAACTCCAAACGTGGTTCTTCAAGTGAAAACTGTTGAAACTGATGGCTACCAAGCTGTTCAAGTTGGTTTTGATGACAAACGTGAAGTATTGAGCAACAAACCTGCCAAAGGCCATGTCGCTAAAGCAGACACAGCTCCTAAGCGCTTCATTCGTGAATTCAAAAACATCGAAGGCTTGGAAGTTGGTCAAGAAATTACTGTAGAAACATTCGCAGCTGGAGATGTTGTTGACGTTACTGGAACATCTAAAGGTAAAGGTTTCCAAGGTGTTATCAAACGCCACGGTCAATCACGCGGGCCAATGGCTCACGGTTCTCGCTACCATCGTCGTCCAGGTTCTATGGGACCTGTTGCACCTAACCGTGTTTTCAAAAACAAACGTTTGGCAGGACGTATGGGTGGTAACCGTGTGACTATCCAAAATCTTGAAGTTGTTCAAGTTGTTCCAGAAAAAAATGTTATTCTTATCAAAGGTAACGTGCCTGGTGCTAAGAAATCTCTTATCACTATCAAATCAGCAATTAAAGCTGGTAAATAATTAAGGAAAGGGGAAAACAGTTAAAATGGCAAACGTAAAACTATTTGACCAAACTGGTAAAGAAGTTAGCACAGTTGAACTTAATGACGCTATCTTCGGTATTGAACCAAACGAATCAGTGGTCTTTGATGTTGTAATCAGTCAACGTGCTAGCCTTCGTCAAGGTACACATGCCGTGAAAAATCGTGCAGCAGTATCAGGCGGTGGTCGCAAGCCATGGCGTCAAAAAGGAACTGGTCGTGCACGTCACGGTTCAATCCGTTCACCGCAATGGCGTGGTGGTGGTGTTGTCTTTGGACCAACTCCACGTTCATACGGCTACAAACTTCCACAAAAAGTACGTCGTCTTGCATTGAAGTCAGTTTACTCAGCAAAAGTTGCTGAAGATAAATTTGTAGCAGTTGAAGCACTTTCATTTGCAGCACCAAAAACTGCTGAATTTGCAACAGTTCTTTCAGCTCTTAGCATCGATTCAAAAGTACTTGTTATTCTTGAAGAAGGAAATGAATTTGCAGCACTTTCTGCACGTAACCTTCCAAATGTTAAAGTTGCAACAGCAACAACTGCAAGTGTTCTTGATATCGTAAACGCAGATAAACTTCTTGTTACTAAAGAAGCAATCTCTACTATCGAGGAGGTTCTTGCATAATGAACTTGTATGATGTAATTAAAAAACCTGTTATCACAGAAAAATCTATGATTGCTCTTGAATCAGGTAAATATACTTTTGAAGTAGATACACGTGCACATAAATTGTTGATCAAACAAGCAGTGGAAGCTGCATTTGAAGGCGTTAAGGTTGCAAGTGTTAACACAGTTACTGTAAAACCAAAACAAAAACGTGTTGGACGTTTTGTTGGTTTCACAAACAAAACTAAAAAAGCTATCATCACTCTTACAGCTGATTCAAAAGCAATCGAGTTGTTTGCAGCTGAAGCGGAATAATCTAAGGAGGAACTATCGTGGGTATTAAAGTATATAAACCAACGACAAATGGCCGTCGTAACATGACTTCTTTGGATTTTGCTGAAATCACTACAAGCACTCCAGAGAAATCATTGCTTGCTCCATTGAAAAGCAAAGCTGGTCGTAACAACAACGGTCGCATCACTGTTCGTCACCAAGGTGGTGGACACAAACGTCATTACCGTTTGATTGACTTCAAACGTAACAAAGATGGTGTTGAAGCAGTTGTTAAGACAATCGAGTATGATCCAAACCGTACAGCTAACATCGCTCTTGTACATTACACTGACGGTGTTAAAGCTTACATCATTGCACCAAAAGGTCTTGAAGTAGGTCAACGTATCGTTTCAGGTCCAGATGCGGATATTAAAGTCGGAAATGCACTTCCACTTGCAAATATCCCAGTTGGTACAGTGATTCACAACATTGAGTTGAAACCAGGTAAAGGTGCTGAGTTGGTTCGTGCTGCTGGCACATCTGCTCAAGTGTTGGGTCAAGAAGGTAAATACGTTCTTGTTCGCCTTCAATCAGGTGAAGTTCGTATGATTCTTGGTGCTTGTCGTGCGACTGTTGGTACAGTTGGTAACGAGCAACAATCACTTGTTAACATTGGTAAAGCTGGTCGTAACCGTTGGAAAGGCGTTCGTCCTACTGTCCGCGGTTCTGTAATGAACCCTAACGATCACCCACACGGTGGTGGTGAAGGTAAAGCGCCAGTTGGTCGTAAGGCACCATCTACTCCATGGGGCAAACCTGCTCTTGGTCTTAAAACTCGTAACAAGAAAGCTAAATCAGACAAACTTATTGTTCGTCGTCGTAACGAGAAATAATTTTATAGGTGCTTAAAAACATCTAACATCCGCCAGCTCGGTAGGGTAGATAAGATGTTAGTCTTATTTATCCAAGCCGTTGTGGTACAGATTTTAAAGGAGAATACTAATTCATGGGACGCAGTCTTAAAAAAGGACCTTTCGTCGATGAGCATTTGATGAAAAAAGTTGAAGCTCAAGCTAATGACGAAAAGAAAAAAGTAATTAAAACTTGGTCACGTCGTTCAACGATTTTCCCAAGTTTCATTGGTTATACAATCGCAGTTTATGATGGACGTAAACATGTGCCTGTTTACATTCAAGAGGACATGGTAGGTCACAAACTTGGTGAATTTGCACCAACTCGTACTTACAAAGGTCACGCAGCAGACGACAAGAAAACACGTCGTAAATAATAGGAGGAGGACACAATGGCAGAAATTACTTCAGCTAAAGCAATGGCTCGTACAGTCCGTGTTTCACCTCGTAAAACACGTCTTGTTCTTGATCTCATTCGTGGGAAACACGTTGCTGATGCAATCGCAATCTTGAAATTCACACCAAACAAAGCTGCACGCGTTATTGAGAAAACATTGAACTCAGCAATCGCAAATGCAGAAAACAACTTTGGCTTGGAAAAAGCTAACTTGGTAGTGTCTGAAACTTTCGCTAACGAAGGACCAACAATGAAACGTTTCCGTCCACGTGCTAAAGGTTCAGCTTCACCAATCAACAAACGCACAACACACATCACAGTAGTTGTGTCAGAAAAATAGGAGGTAAAATCGTGGGTCAAAAAGTACATCCAATTGGTATGCGTGTCGGAATCATCCGTGACTGGGATGCGAAATGGTATGCTGAAAAAGAATACGCGGATTACCTTCATGAGGATCTTGCAATCCGTAAATTCATCAACAAGGAATTGGCTGATGCGTCAGTTTCTACAATCGAAATCGAACGTGCAGTAAATAAGGTTATCGTATCACTTCACACTGCTAAACCAGGTATGGTTATCGGTAAAGGTGGTGCTAACGTTGATGCACTTCGTGCTAAGTTGAACAAAATGACTGGAAAACAAGTTCACATCAACATCGTTGAAATCAAGTCTCCAGATTTGGATGCTCACCTTGTTGGTGAAAGCATTGCTCGTCAATTAGAGCAACGTGTTGCTTTCCGTCGTGCACAAAAACAAGCAATCCAACGTACAATGCGTGCAGGAGCTAAAGGAATCAAAACTCAAGTATCAGGTCGTTTGAATGGTGCAGATATTGCCCGTGCAGAAGGTTACTCTGAGGGAACTGTTCCACTTCATACGCTTCGTGCAGATATTGATTACGCTTGGGAAGAAGCGGATACTACTTACGGTAAACTAGGTGTTAAAGTTTGGATTTACCGTGGAGAAGTTCTTCCAGCTCGTAAAGACACTAAAGGAGGCAAATAACAAATGTTAGTACCTAAACGTGTTAAACACCGTCGCGAATTCCGTGGAAAAATGCGCGGTGAAGCTAAAGGTGGTAAACAAGTTGACTTTGGAGAATTTGGTCTTCAAGCAACAACAAGCCACTGGATTACTAACCGCCAAATCGAAGCTGCCCGTATCGCTATGACGCGTTACATGAAACGTGGTGGTAAAGTTTGGATCAAGATCTTCCCACATAAATCATACACCGCTAAAGCTATCGGGGTACGTATGGGATCTGGTAAAGGGGCACCTGAAGGTTGGGTAGCACCAGTTAAACGTGGTAAAGTAATGTTTGAAGTTGCAGGGGTTTCTGAAGAAATCGCTCGTGAAGCACTTCGTCTTGCAAGCCACAAATTGCCAGTAAAATGCAAATTCGTAAAACGTGAAGCAGAATAAGGAGAAGACATGAAACTTAAAGAAATTAAAGATTTTGTTAAAGAGCTTCGTGGCTTGTCTCAAGAAGAGCTTGCTAAAAAAGAAAACGAACTCAAAAAAGAATTGTTTGACCTTCGTTTCCAAGCAGCAGCAGGCCAACTTGATAAAACTGCACGTTTGGACGAAGTTAAAAAACAAATTGCACGTGTTAAAACTGTGCAATCTGAAATGAAATAATAGATTGGGAAAGGAGTATTCTAATAATGGAACGTAATCAACGTAAAACCCTTGTTGGACGTGTTGTATCTGACAAAATGGATAAAACCATCACAGTTGTAGTAGAAACAAAACGTAACCACCCAGTCTATGGTAAACGTATCAACTACTCTAAAAAATACAAAGCACATGATGAAAACAATGTCGCTAAAGAAGGCGATATCGTACGTATCATGGAAACTCGCCCACTTTCAGCTACAAAACGCTTCCGTCTTGTAGAAGTTGTGGAAGAAGCTGTTATTATCTAATAAAACTAAAAGGAGACAATTGAGATGATTCAACAAGAAACTCGCTTAAAAGTTGCTGATAATAGCGGTGCTCGTGAAATCTTGACTATCAAAGTTCTTGGTGGTTCAGGACGTAAATTTGCTAACATCGGCGATGTTATCGTTGCTTCTGTAAAACAAGCAACACCAGGTGGAGCAGTTAAAAAAGGTGATGTTGTCAAAGCTGTTATTGTTCGTACAAAAACAGGTGCTCGTCGTCCAGACGGTTCATACATCAAATTTGATGACAATGCTGCGGTTATTATCCGTGAAGATAAAAACCCACGTGGTACTCGTATCTTTGGCCCAGTTGCACGTGAATTGCGTGACGGTGGTTACATGAAGATTGTATCACTTGCTCCAGAAGTACTTTAATCAAAAACAAACTCAGTCCCCTGTCTGTTAAGGCAGGGTGCCCTTAGGGCGTAAGAAAATATCAGGAGAAAATCATGTTTGTAAAAAAAGGCGACAAAGTTCGCGTAATTGCTGGTAAGGACAAAGGTGTTGAAGCTGTTGTTCTTAAAGCACTTCCAAAAGTAAATAAAGTTGTTGTCGAAGGTGTGGCTATGGTTAAGAAACATCAAAAACCAAATAGCGTAAACCCTCAAGGAGCTATTGTAGAGCAAGAAGCAGCAATCCACGCTTCAAATGTTCAAGTATTGGACAAAAACGGTGTTGCTGGTCGTGTAGGCTACAAGTTTGTTGACGGCAAAAAAGTTCGTTACAACAAAAAATCAGGCGAAGTGCTTGACTAATCACGAAGGAAAGGAGAAGTATAATGGCTAATCGCTTAAAAGAAAAATACACTAATGAAGTTGTCCCTGCTTTGACAGAGAAATTCAACTACACTTCTGTAATGGCTGTACCAAAAGTTGAGAAAATCGTTCTTAACATGGGTGTTGGTGATGCTGTATCAAATGCTAAAAACTTAGAAAAAGCTGCAGCTGAATTGGCACTTATCTCTGGTCAAAAACCATTGATCACTAAAGCTAAGAAATCAATCGCCGGCTTCCGTCTTCGTGAAGGTGTTGCCATCGGTGCTAAAGTTACCCTTCGTGGTGAGCGTATGTATGAATTCTTGGATAAATTGGTATCAGTTTCATTGCCACGTGTTCGTGACTTCCATGGGGTTCCAACAAAATCATTTGACGGACGTGGTAACTACACACTAGGTGTTAAAGAACAACTTATCTTCCCAGAAATCAACTTCGATGATGTTGATAAAGTTCGTGGTATGGATATTGTTATCGTTACTACTGCAAATACTGACGAAGAGTCACGCGAATTGCTTAAAGGCCTTGGTATGCCTTTTGCAAAATAACATAGGAGGTAAATATAATGGCTAAAAAATCTATGATTGCTAAGAACAAGCGTCCAGCTAAGTTCTCTACGCAAGCTTACACTCGTTGCGAGAAATGTGGCCGTCCACACTCAGTTTATCGCAAATTCAAACTTTGCCGTGTTTGCTTCCGTGAGTTAGCATACAAAGGTCAAATCCCAGGCGTTACTAAAGCGTCTTGGTAAGAATATGCCATCAGGCAAATATTAACTAGCAAGTGAACTATTCAAACTACTAGTATAGGAGAAAATAAATCATGGTTATGACAGACCCAATTGCAGATTTTTTAACACGCATTCGTAATGCTAATCAAGCAAAACATGAAGTGTTAGAAGTTCCTGCTTCAAATATTAAAAAAGGGATTGCTGAAATCCTTAAACGTGAAGGTTTTGTAAAAAACGTTGAAGTTGTTGAAGATGACAAACAAGGTGTTATTCGTGTATTCTTGAAATATGGACAAAACGGAGAACGTGTTATCACAAACTTGAAACGTGTTTCTAAACCAGGTCTTCGTGTTTACGCTAAACATGAAGAACTACCAAAAGTCCTTAACGGACTTGGTATTGCAATCGTTTCAACATCAGAAGGTCTTTTGACAGATAAAGAAGCTCGTCAAAAGAACGTTGGTGGAGAAGTTGTTGCTTACGTTTGGTAATAAACGCTACCCCGTGAAAACTAGTCCATATTGGGCTTGATAATTTAACAGGAGAAAATAAAAATATGTCACGTATTGGTAATAAAGTGATTACATTGCCTGCTGGTGTTGAAATCAGCAACAATGACAATGTGGTTACTGTTAAAGGACCTAAAGGTGAGCTTACTCGTGAGTTCAACAAAAACATTGAAATTAAAATTGAAGGAACAGAAGTAACCCTTCATCGTCCAAATGATTCTAAAGAAATGAAAACAATCCATGGAACATCTCGTGCAAACTTGAACAACATGGTTGTGGGTGTTTCTGAAGGATTCAAAAAAGAACTTGAAATGCGTGGTGTCGGTTACCGTGCTCAACTTCAAGGTAACAAACTTGTCCTTTCAGTTGGTAAATCTCACCAAGATGAAGTAGTGGCACCAGAAGGTGTTACATTTGAAGTACCTTCTCCAACAACAATTAATGTTTTTGGAATCAACAAGGAAGTTGTTGGTCAAACAGCAGCTTATGTTCGTAGCCTTCGTTCACCAGAACCATACAAAGGTAAAGGTATTCGCTACGTTGGTGAATTCGTTCGCCGTAAAGAAGGTAAAACAGGTAAATAATCGTATAGGAGTTTTGTTGCAAGCTGTTTATCAGCTTGCAACAACTTACTATCGACAGCACAGCATTTGCCCTTGGGCAAAATATATTTAAGAGGTGAAAATTGTGATTTCGAAACCAGATAAAAACAAAATCCGCCACAAACGTCATAAACGCGTTCGCGGCAAACTTTCTGGAACTGCTGACCGCCCACGTTTGAACGTTTTCCGTTCTAATACAGGCATCTACGCTCAAGTAATTGATGACGTAGCGGGTGTAACGCTCGCAAGTGCATCAACTCTTGACAAAGAAGTTTCAAAAGGAACTAAAACTGAACAAGCCGTTGTTGTCGGCAAACTTGTTGCTGAACGTGCAGTAGCTAAAGGTATTTCTGAAGTGGTGTTTGACCGCGGTGGATATCTCTATCACGGACGTGTTAAAGCGTTGGCTGATGCAGCTCGTGAAAACGGATTGAAATTCTAATAGGGAGGACACTTAATAATGGCATTTAAAGATAATGCAGTTGAACTTGAAGAGCGCGTAGTTGGGATTAACCGCGTTACTAAGGTTGTTAAAGGTGGACGTCGTCTTCGTTTTGCAGCCCTTGTAGTTGTTGGTGATCGTAACGGTCGTGTTGGTTTCGGTACAGGTAAAGCTCAAGAAGTACCAGAAGCAATTCGCAAAGCAGTTGAAGACGCTAAGAAAAACTT
Organism: Streptococcus sp. sy004; assembly: GCF_007859205.1. Classification (GTDB taxonomy): domain Bacteria; phylum Bacillota; class Bacilli; order Lactobacillales; family Streptococcaceae; genus Streptococcus. The sequence goes on along the minus strand of NZ_VOHP01000007.1, from coordinate 14,530 downwards.
AATCGAAGTTCCAATGGTTGGTACAACAATTCCTCACGAAGTACACTCAGAATTTGGTGGTGCTCGTGTCTTGATGAAACCAGCTGTTGAGGGTGCTGGAGTTGCCGCAGGTGGTGCTGTTCGTGCCGTTGTGGAATTGGCAGGTATTGCTGATATTACTTCAAAATCTCTTGGTTCAAACACACCAATCAACATTGTTCGTGCAACTGTTGAAGGTTTGAAACAATTGAAACGTGCAGAAGAAGTTGCTGCTCTTCGTGGCATTTCAGTTTCTGACTTGGCATAAGAAAGGAGATTCACATGGCTCAAATTAAAATTACTTTGACTAAGTCTCCAATCGGTCGTATCCCTGCACAACGTAAAACAGTTGTTGCTCTTGGACTTGGTAAATTGAATAGCTCAGTTGTTAAAGAAGACAACCCAGCAATTCGTGGTATGATTAACACAGTATCTCATTTGGTTACTGTTGAAGAAGTGAACTAAGCTAGTTTACGGATTAAATTAAGTTAATAAAGAGATGGGTTGGGCAGAGTCTCAACCTTATCTTGCAAAAAAATAAGCGAGTTGAGGTTTGGGGTTCCTTCCCCAAACAATCAGCGCTAGCAATGATATTTAAGGAGAAAATTAAATGAAACTTCATGAACTTAAACCTGCAGAAGGTTCTCGTAAAACTCGTAACCGTGTTGGTCGTGGAACATCATCAGGTAATGGTAAAACTTCTGGTCGTGGTCAAAAAGGTCAAAAAGCTCGTAGTGGCGGTGGCGTTCGTCTAGGTTTTGAAGGTGGACAAACACCGTTGTTCCGTCGTTTGCCAAAACGTGGATTCACTAACGTTAATACAAAAGAGTATGCTTTGGTTAACCTTGATCAATTGAATGTCTTTGAAGATGGTACAGAAGTAACACCAGTTGTTCTTAAGGAAGCAGGAATTGTTCGTGCTGAAAAATCAGGTGTGAAAATTCTTGGAAATGGTGAGTTGACTAAGAAATTGACTGTCAAAGCAGCTAAATTCTCAAAATCTGCTGAAGCAGCAATCACTGCAAAAGGTGGTTCAGTAGAAGTCATCTAATTGAGGAGGACGACTAATGTTCTTTAAGTTACTCAAGGATGCTTTACGGATTAAAAATCTCCGTAAAAAAATTCTATTTACCATTTTTATTATTTTTGTATTTCGTTTAGGGACGCATATCACGGTTCCTGGCATTAATGCCCAAAGTTTGGCTCAGCTAAGTGATTTGCCCTTTTTGAACATGTTTAATTTGGTTAGTGGTAATGCTATGAAAAACTTTTCAGTATTTTCAATGGGAGTTAGTCCTTTCATTACCGCATCCATCGTTGTTCAGCTCTTACAAATGGACATTATGCCTAAATTTGTTGAGTGGGGTAAGCAAGGTGAAGTTGGTCGTCGTAAGTTGAATCAAGCGACTCGCTATATTGCTTTGGTACTTGCCTTTATTCAATCAGTAGGTATCACCGCAGGTTTTAACAGCTTGTCTGGAGCAGCTTTGGTGAAAAATCCGAATATGCAAACCTATCTCTTGATTGGTTCAATTCTAACAGCAGGTAGTGTGATTGTTACTTGGTTAGGTGAGCAAATTACAGATAAGGGGTACGGTAATGGGGTGTCAATGATTATCTTCTCAGGTATTGTTTCATCTTTACCAGGTGCAATTAGTGCAATTTATGAAGATTATTTTGTCAATGTTCGCTCAAGTGATATTAAAAACTCGCTTATTTATGTAGGAATTTTAGTCTTGGCCGTTCTGTTGGTTGTTTTCTTTACGACCTTTATTCAACAAGCGGAGTATAAGATTCCGATTCAATACACTAAATTAGCTCAGGGTGCGTCTTCAAACTCTTACTTGCCTTTGAAAGTTAATCCAGCAGGAGTTATTCCGGTTATCTTTGCTAGTTCGATCACTAGCATTCCAAGTACAATTTTACCATTTCTTGGAGGAACAGACCGACCGTGGTTAACGACTTTACAGAGCTTATTTGATTTTAGAACGCCTGTAGGAATGCTAGTCTATGCTGTTCTGATTATCCTGTTTTCATTCTTTTACACTTTTGTTCAGGTTAATCCAGAAAAAACAGCAGAAAACTTGCAAAAGAGTTCAGCTTATATTATCGGGGTTCGTCCAGGGCCTGAAACAGAAAAATATATGTCTGGTCTTTTGAAACGTTTAGCAACTATTGGTTCGATTTTCTTGGCTTTTATTGCCCTCAGTCCGATTGTGGCTCAACAAATTTTTGGTCTATCTTCGGGCTTGGCTTTAGGGGGAACCAGTCTGTTAATCCTAATTTCGACAGGTATTGATGGTATGAAACAACTTGAAGGTTATCTCTTGAAGCGTAAGTATGTAGGCTTTATGAATACATCAAAATAAAAATGTTAAACAAAATAGGATGGGAAACTATCTAAATAGGGATTGTTAGGAGGCTATCCACAATCCCTTCTATTTTGTTTTTTAATAAGTCTGTCAAATGTGGCAGCTTTATTTGAAAACAAAATAAGGAGAGAAACATGAATCTTTTAATCATGGGCTTACCAGGTGCTGGTAAAGGAACGCAAGCAGCTAAGATGGTTGAACAATTTAACCTAATCCATATTTCAACAGGTGATATGTTCCGTGCAGCTATGGCAAATCAAACAGAGATGGGGAAGCTAGCCAAATCATATATTGATGCAGGTAATCTTGTTCCAGATGAAGTGACAAATGGTATTGTCAAAGAACGTTTAGCACAAGCAGATGTTGCTGAAAATGGTTTCTTGTTGGACGGTTATCCACGAACAATTGAACAAGCTCAGGCCTTAGATAAAACCTTGTTAGAGTTGGGCTTGACGCTGGATGGTGTGATTAACATTGAGATTGATCCAAGTATTTTGGTAGATCGTCTAAGTGGTCGCTACATGTGTCGTCCTTGTGGTGCGACCTATCATAAGGTTTTCAACCCAACTAAGGTGGAAAATGTTTGTGATACTTGTGGAGCAAGTGAGTTCTACCAACGTGAAGATGACAAGCCAGAAACGGTTAAAAATCGCTTAGAAGTCAATATTGCTCAAGGTGAGCCAATTATTGCTCATTATCGTGAGCTTGGCTTGGTATCAGATATTGAAGGCGATCAAGAAATCGCAAATGTTTTTGCTGATATTGAAAAAGCAGTTGATTCAATCAAGTAATTAGTGATTTTCACTTGCATATCTAAAAGAATCATGCTAAAATAGTCTAGTCTGACTATAATTGTTACCTCTCTATGGAGAGGGCATCAAATCGAAATTTAAAGGGGGACTTTTGTGTGGCAAAAGAAGATGTGATTGAAATTGAAGGTAAGGTTATTGAAACCATGCCTAACGCCATGTTTACCGTTGAATTGGAAAATGGGCATCAAATTTTAGCAACAGTATCAGGGAAAATCCGCAAGAATTATATTCGTATTTTAGTGGGTGATCGCGTAACTGTTGAGTTGAGTCCGTACGATTTGACACGTGGACGCATCACATACCGCTTTAAATAACGAAATAATTGGAGGGATTAAAACATGAAGGTAAGACCATCGGTTAAACCAATTTGCGAATATTGCAAAGTTATTCGTCGTCACGGTCGTGTTATGGTAATTTGTCCAACAAATCCAAAACACAAACAACGTCAAGGATAAAATAGAAAGGAGAAGATATGGCTCGTATTGCTGGAGTTGACATTCCAAATGATAAACGCGTAGTGATTTCATTGACTTATGTTTATGGTATCGGACTTGCAACATCTAAAAAAATCTTGGCAGCAGCTGGAATTTCAGAAGATGTTCGTGTAAAAGATTTGACACCAGATCAAGAAGATGCAATCCGTCGTGAAGTGGATGCGATCAAGGTTGAAGGTGACCTTCGTCGTGAAGTAACTTTGAACATTAAACGTTTGATGGAAATCGGTTCATACCGTGGAATCCGTCACCGTCGTGGACTTCCTGTCCGTGGACAAAACACTAAAAACAACGCTCGCACTCGTAAAGGTAAAGCTGTTGCGATTGCAGGTAAGAAAAAATAAAATAGGAGGTAAAAAAATTGGCTAAACCAACACGTAAACGTCGTGTGAAAAAGAATATCGAGTCTGGTATTGCACATATTCACGCTACATTTAACAACACAATTGTTATGATTACAGATGTGCATGGTAATGCAGTTGCATGGTCTTCAGCTGGTGCACTTGGTTTCAAAGGTTCACGTAAATCAACACCATTTGCAGCTCAAATGGCGTCGGAAGCAGCAGCTAAATCTGCACAAGAACATGGTTTGAAAACAGTTGAAGTAACTGTAAAAGGCCCTGGTTCAGGTCGTGAGTCAGCTATTCGTGCTCTTGCAGCGGCAGGTCTTGAAGTGACTGCTATCCGCGATGTGACTCCTGTGCCACATAATGGTGCTCGTCCTCCAAAACGTCGTCGTGTGTAATCATAATTAAACCTAATACACAAGATTCGTTTGTCGAGGGAGTATAGAAAATGATTGAGTTTGAAAAACCAATAATAACAAAAATTGATGAAAATAAAGATTATGGCAAGTTTGTCATCGAGCCCTTGGAACGTGGTTATGGTACAACTTTAGGTAATTCACTTCGTCGTGTCTTGTTGTCATCTTTACCAGGTGCAGCAATTACATCAATCAAAATTGATGGCGTTTTACATGAGTTTGATACAGTACCAGGTGTTCGTGAAGACGTGATGCAAATTATCCTTAATATTAAAGGACTTGCTGTAAAATCTTACGTCCAAGACGAAAAAGTGATTGAACTTGATGTTCAAGGTCCAGCAGAAGTAACTGCCGGAGATATCTTGACAGATAGTGATATTGAGATTGTTAATCCAGATCATTATCTTTTTACCATTGCAGAAGGAGCTAGTTTCAAAGCTAGTATGACTGTGGCAACTGACCGTGGTTATGTTCCTGCTGAGATGAATAAAAAAGAACATGCTCCGATTGGCACTTTGGCAGTAGATTCAATCTATACGCCAGTTAAGAAAGTTAATTATCAAGTTGAACCAGCTCGCGTTGGTAGCAATGATGGTTTTGATAAATTGACTATCGAAATTATGACAAATGGAACAATCATTCCGGAAGACGCCCTTGGTTTATCTGCTCGTGTTTTAATGGAGCATCTTAATCTCTTTACTAATCTGACTGAAGTGGCTATGAATGCTGATGTGATGAAAGAGACTGAAAAAACCAATGACGACAAAGTACTTGAACGTACGATTGAGGAACTTGATTTATCTGTTCGTTCATATAACTGTTTGAAACGTGCAGGAATCAATACTGTACTTGATTTAACAGAAAAATCTGAACCTGAAATGATGAAGGTTCGTAACTTAGGTCGTAAGAGTCTTGATGAAGTTAAGATTAAATTGACTGAACTAGGACTCAGCCTTAGAAACGATAAAAAATAATAGAGGAGGACAAAATGGCTTACCGTAAACTAGGACGCACTAGCTCACAACGTAAAGCAATGCTTCGCGATTTGACAACTGATCTTTTGATTAACGAATCAATCGTGACAACTGAAGCTCGTGCTAAAGAAATCCGTAAAACAGTTGAAAAAATGATTACTCTTGGTAAACGTGGTGATTTGCATGCTCGTCGTCAAGCAGCAGCTTTTGTACGTAACGAAATTGCAGCTGAAAACTATGATGAAGCAACAGATACTTACACATCTACAACTGCGCTTCAAAAACTTTTCTCAGAGATTGCTCCGCGTTATGCTGAACGCAATGGTGGATACACTCGTATTCTTAAAACAGAACCACGTCGTGGTGATGCTGCACCAATGGCAATCATTGAATTAGTATAATATCATCAATTTTGTTGAGTGTTATGATGTTGGAGACTTGTCTCTTAGTCTAGCTCTGGTCAACCGCTGAGCTTTTGCTCAGCGGGAACACTCATCATATAGAATTGAGCTTAACGCTTGTTTACGAAATATCTCTAATTTAGAAATATGTCGTAAGCAGGCGTTTTACTTTTTTCAAAAATTTGATATAATAGTGAGAAAATTATAAAAGAGGTAAAGTTGATGACTAGACCTGAAATAGAGCTTTTGAAAAAAGCCTACTTGGAGCATTTGAAAGATAATCCAAAACTTTATCTTGGAATTGAGTTAGAGTTTCCGATTGTTAATCTGAGTAGTCAAGCTACGGATATTCAAGTAACAAAAAAATTATTGGTTCATCTGGCAGATTGTTTGGGTTTTGACATTATTCAAAGAGATGTTAACGGCAACCCAATCCAGCTCTTAGATTCTGTTAGTCAGGATCAAATATTATTTGAGGTTTCTTACAATATTTTAGAAATTGCCTTTGGACGTTCAGAGGCGATACAGCAGGTGGAAGAACGTTTCCAGCAATACATGAAGGTGATTCAAGGTTTTTTAAGAAAACATCATCATGCTTTACAGGGGCAAGGTATTCATCCAAGCTGGGAAATAAATGATAATCGTTCGGTTGACACACCACGTTATCAAATGCTAACACAATATTTAAGTATGTCTAGTTGTTATCCACAACAAAATTTTCATCCTTATAGAGATTATGGTGGCTTTATTTGTGGCAGTCAAGTCCAATTAGATGTTTCAAAGACTAATTATTTGCGAGTGCTAAATGCTTTTAATCAACTTGAAGCCGTCAAGGCCTACTTATTTGCTAATTCATCGTTTATTCATGAGGGGTTGCAACTGTCACTGGCAAGAGATTATTTTTGGGAAGCGTCTATGCATGGTTTTTTCAAGGAAAATATTGGTCTTTATCCACAATCTTTTCAATCTGAGCATGATTTTCTTAATTATCTCAGCCAATCAAGTTTATTCTATGTGATGCGCGAGGGAGAAATCTACTATTTTCCACAAATTCAAGTTAAAGATTACTTACATCAAAAATATATTGACGTCTTTGATTTGACAGGAAAAAAACATCAGATAAAACCGTTACCAGAGGATTTGGAGCATCATCGTAGTTATCACTATCAACTCCTAATTCGACGTGGCACAGTTGAGTTTCGAAGTGTTTGTTGTCAATCTTTTAATCGAACTTTTGCATCGGCTGCTTTTCATCTAGGTCTTTTGGTTAACTTAGATCAGTTGGAGCAGATTTTAGATGAACACCAAAAATCAATTTCACAGGTGAAAAGTTTACGAACCAAGGTAGCTAATAATAACTTGGATTCTCAAGAAGAATCCAACTTGAAAGCTTTTGCTCTGAGATTGCTGCAATGTGCTAGGGAAGGGTTAGTGATAAGAGGAAACCAAGAAGAGTCGTATTTGACTACGTTAATAGATCCTTTAATATAATAAGTCCTGAGAGGGACTTGTTTTTTATTTCTTTATTTTTATATGACATTCTGATATAGTTAAAGTGAAAGAAGGTGGGAGAAACTATGGTTCAAATTGTGATAATTGGAGGTTCTTTTGCAGGAATTGCTGCAGCTTTAAAAGCAAAAGAACTATATCCTAAAGCAGAGGTTAGTGTGATTGAACGTCAAGAAAAACTGGCCTATATGCCCAATTCTTTTAGTTGGTCTTTGAAAAATCAGATGGCTAGTGACAATCAAGAGTTTTTTAATAAGAAAGTTGTCGAAAATTCGGGAATCAAGTTGTACTTAGGACAGGAAGTTATCGATATTGATGCCAGTCATCAAAGGTTACTATTGGATAATGGTCATTGTCTTGTGTATGATCGTCTTATTTTGGCTATGGGTTCTCGTCAAATGTCAGACTATATCAAGGGAAGTCATTTGCCGGGTGTTTTATCTTGTAAGACCTATCAAGAAAGTCAAGAAGCTAAGACTTTATTGGCTAAAGCAGAACGAATTGCAGTTATTGGAGCTGGTCAGATTGGTATTGAAACCAGTGAAACTTGTTTGAAGCTAGGTAAAAAGGTCTATCTTTTTGAGGCACAGGAGAGTTTAGATTTTAATTTTTTTGATGCCGATTTTTTAAGTCCCATGTTAAACGATATGAAGAAGGCAGGGTTAAATCTGTTTTGTCAAGAACGCGTGCATACGATTGAGCAAGTTGATTCTGGCTTGAGATTGGTAACGGATTGTCAATCGGTAACTGTTGACTTGATTTTATTATGTGCCGGTTTCCGTCCTAATAGTACTTTAGTTAAGCAGTTGCCCATTTTATCACCTGATCAAACCATTGAAGTCGATACCTATTTAAGAACAGCCATACCAGAAATTTTCGCAGTTGGTGATTTAATTCGAGTTCCTTTGTTGTCAGAAAATAATTTGGTCTATCGGCCTTTAATCAATACAGCTTTGAAAACAGGGAGTTTAGCGGCTTATAATTTGTGGGAATCTACTTATAGCTTGCCACTCTCTACTCAATTGGTCGCCCATAAACAGTATGGTTGGTATCGAGCAGCCTTGGGCTTGACAGCAGAAGAGGCTATTTTTGAACAAGACATCGCTTGTATTGATTACCAAGCTTCCTTTTCTTCTCATGTGACTGATCAGATTTTTATTAGATTAGTTGTGGCAAAAGAAACAGGTCGTCTTTTGGGAGCACAAGCTCTTTCTAAACAAAATTGTTTAACCTTATTTCAACCTTTGGTATTGGCAATGGCAGAGCAAAAAACAGACGAAGATTTGGTCTTTCAAGATTTTCTGTTTAGCTTAGGACAGACTGAGCTATTTTATCATCTTCATCAAATTATGCTAAAAAGTTTAGTGGAACGGAGGAGCTAATGCAAATTGTTGACTTAATGGAAAAAGCAGATGCTGGTAGTTATCGTATGCTATGTCATTTGAGAAATTGTGCAGCACCATTGACCCTCAAGGAGTTATCACAAGCAGTATCTTTATCAAAATCAACCATTCGTAAGTACATTGACAGTTTTCACGAGCAAGTTTTACTGGATACGCTAGCCATCCACATCACTTTAAAAGAAGATTATTGTCAACTTGAGTTACCAGTCAATTTAGAGTGGTCAGAGTTATTGAACTCTTTTTTAACGCGTTCGATTAAATATCAAATCATCAATTATTTATTGGAACAGAATAGTTTTAGTATTCAAGAATTATGCCAGACCTTGTCAATTAGTGAGGCGACTCTACATCGTCATTTGGCAGGCTTGAACGAGCTTTTAGCCGAATTTAATTTGAATATTTCTAACGGTCACTGGCAAGGTTCAGAACATCAGATTAGATATTTCTACTGGTTGCTATATTCACAAACTTGGTCGTTAAGTAAACAACAAATCATATCAAGCTCAGTTACCATCCAAAGAGAAGTCCAACTGATTGAACGTTTGTGTCAGTCTAGTTTGACTGCTGAAGCAAAGCAAGATTTAAGTTTGTGGTTTTATATTAGCCATAAGCGTTGGCCAGGTGGTAAAAAAGATAGTCGTGTGTTAACAAATCTTCTGATTCCTTATCAGCAGAATATATTTTTTCAACGATTGGAAAAGGCTTGTCTGCGTTATTTTAGTCGCTATGCTGTGGAATTAGATCAAGTTGAAGCTTACTCCTTATTTGCCTTTCTTGTTTCCAAGGGAATACTTCCTCGCCATAACATGAATTTTTTACTAGGCTTTGGAGGACCCGTGGTTGACCAATTAACTAAATTGATTCACTGTCTAAGAAAGGAAGAAATTTGTGGTTGGCCCTTGCCAGATGTCGTTAATGATGTTTTAAGCCAACTGTTGCACCAAGCTTATTTTTTCAAGGGAAGTTTGTGGTTGTTTACCCAAGAGTATGATGTAAATCAGTCTTATTTTATTTCTCTTATTAAGCCAAGTCATCTCCAACTGGCGCAAGAATTTTTTCCAGATGATGAAGGACAAAGAGAAGAAGTCTTGTGTTATCGTTGGCATTTCTTGGCCTTGCTAGCATATTTAACCAAGCCAGTTCAAAAAGTTTATCGTTTAGGACTGGCCCTAACGGGTGATTCACTTATGCTTGACTTAGTTAAGTTGGTGCTGAAAGAGGAATTGGCTAGTTTTCCTTATCTGGATGTCTTGTCTTATGAAAAAGATCAGGTCTATGATGGTCTAGTAGTTAGTTCAACTTTTTGTGAATCTGTCCCTTATCCAATTTATCGTTTGCCTGCTACATTTCAGTCAGCAGATCGAGAAAAAATTGCTTATTGGTTGCAAGAAGAAGTGACAAAGAAAAGAAGTTTGTGAAAATCTATCAATATTTTTTAATGTCTTTAAAAAAGATGATAGCTTGCGCTTTTCTTTTTTTGATAAAATGAAAGCGTAAACAATAAATCACATGAAACAAGGAGGGTTTCAGATGACTGAAGAAAAATACATTATGGCAATTGACCAAGGAACAACTAGTTCACGTGCTATTATCTTTAATAAAAAAGGTGAAAAGGTTAGTTCAAGTCAAAAAGAATTCACACAAATTTTCCCGCAAGCCGGTTGGGTAGAACATAATGCTAATGAAATTTGGAATTCTGTTCAGTCTGTTATTGCAGGTGCTTTTATTGAAAGTGGTGTTAAACCATCACAAATTGAAGCGATTGGAATTACTAACCAGCGTGAAACGACAGTAGTTTGGGATAAGGAAACGGGCCTACCAATTTATAATGCGATTGTTTGGCAATCTCGTCAAACAGCTCATCTAGCTGACCAGTTGAAAAAAGACGGCTATGAAGAACTATTTCATAAAAAAACAGGGTTGGTCATTGACGCCTACTTCTCTGCTACCAAGGTTCGTTGGATTTTAGACCATGTAGAAGGTGCTCAAGAACGTGCTGAAAAAGGTGAGTTACTTTTTGGTACGATTGATACTTGGTTGGTTTGGAAATTAACAGATGGCAAATCTCATGTGACGGATTATTCAAATGCAGCACGAACAATGCTGTATAACATCGAAGAACTTAAATGGGATGATGAGATTCTGGAAATTCTTAATATTCCTAAAGCTATGTTGCCTGAAGTGAAATCAAATTCAGAAATTTATGGTCACACAGCACCATTCCACTTCTATGGCGGTGAAGTGCCAATCTCAGGTATGGCAGGGGATCAACAAGCAGCCCTATTTGGTCAGCTTGCTTTTGAACCAGGTATGGTTAAAAATACCTATGGCACAGGTTCTTTCATCGTGATGAATACTGGCGAGAAAATGCAGATTTCTGAAAATAAACTGTTGACCACAATTGGTTATGGCATCAACGGCAAGGTTTATTATGCTTTGGAAGGTTCAATCTTTATTGCAGGAAGTGTAGTGCAATGGTTGCGTGATGGTTTGCGAATGGTGAGTGCTTCACCAGAGTCAGAAGGCTTAGCTCGTTCATCAAGCAGTGACGATGAAGTTTATGTCGTACCAGCCTTCACTGGATTGGGTGCTCCGTATTGGAATTCAGACGCACGCGGCTCAGTCTTTGGCCTAACTCGTGGAACAAGTAAGGAAGATTTTGTCAAAGCAACCTTGCAATCAATCGCTTATCAAGTCCGTGATGTTATTGATACCATGCGTGTGGATTCTGGTATTGACATTCAAGTGCTTAAAGTTGATGGTGGTGCAGCCATGAATAGTTTCTTGATGCAATTCCAGTCTGATATTTTGGGTATTGATATTGCGCGTGCTAAGAATTTGGAAACAACAGCTTTAGGTGCGGCATTCCTAGCAGGTTTGGCTGTTGGGTATTGGAAAGATATGGAAGAATTGAAAGCCCTTAATGAAACAGGCGAACTCTTTACACCAAGTATGAATGATTCACGCAAAGAACAGCTGTATAATGGATGGAAAAAAGCAGTTAAAGCGACTCAAGTTTTTGCAGAATAGGAGAAGCCTATGGAATTTTCAAAAACAACACGTCAATTATCCCTAAAAAAAATGCAAGAGCGAACTCTAGACCTATTGATTATCGGTGGAGGGATTACCGGTGCTGGCTTAGCTTTGCAAGCAGCAGCTAGTGGTTTGGACACAGGTCTGTTGGAAATGCAAGATTTTGCTCAAGGAACAAGTAGTCGTTCAACCAAACTTGTTCACGGAGGTCTGCGTTACCTAAAACAATTTGATGTTGAAGTGGTGGCAGATACGGTTTCTGAACGAGCAGTGGTGCAACGCATCGCCCCACATATTCCTAAACCGGATCCTATGCTTTTGCCAGTTTATGAAGAGGAAGGCTCAACATTTAGTTTGTTCCGTCTTAAAGTTGCCATGGATCTTTATGATTTATTAGCAAATGTGAATAATACTCCTCTTGCTAATAAGGTGCTTAGTCGCGAAGAAGTGTTAGAACGTGTGCCTCATTTGAAAAAAGAAGGTTTATTGGGAGGCGGTGTTTATCTCGATTATCGTAATAATGACGCTCGTCTAGTTATTGAAAATATCAAGCGGGCTAATCGAGATGGTGCTTTGATTGCTAATCATGTTAAGGTAGAAGATTTCCTTTATGATGGCGATAAGGTCGTTGGTGTTGTCGCACGAGATTTATTAACAAATGAAACTTTAGAAGTGAAAGCTCGTTTGGTAATCAATACGACAGGACCTTGGAGTGATGAAGTCCGTAATCTATCTAAACAAGAAAAAGTCTATAAGATTCGTCCAACTAAAGGTGTGCATTTAGTTGTCGATCAAAGTCGTTTACAAGTGCCACAACCAATTTATTTTGACAGTGGGCTTAATGATGGTCGGATGATTTTTGTTCTTCCAAGGGAAGATAAGACCTACTTCGGAACAACAGACACTGATTATAAAGGTGACTTAGCTCACCCACAAGTGAGTCAAGAAGATGTAGATTATCTACTTGAAATTGTCAATAATCGTTTCCCAGAATCTCAATTGACCATGGACGATATTGAAAGTGCTTGGGCAGGTTTACGTCCGCTTCTATCTGGTAATAGTGCTTCTGATTATAATGGTGGTAACAGTGGCAAAATGACTGATGAGAGTTTTGATCAGTTAGTTGGAGCAGTTCAGGATTACCTAGCTCATGAAAAGACTAGAGAAGAAGTAGAAACAGTTGTCACTCGCTTGGAAGGTAGTTTATCAGAAAAAGCACTGGATCCATCAGCAGTTTCTCGTGGTTCAAGTTTGGAGCGTGATGCTAATGGTTTAATTACTCTCTCAGGTGGAAAAATCACGGACTATCGTAAGATGGCCAAAGGAGCAATGGAGTTGATTTTAGAATTGCTTGCCAATGAACAAGGTCGTCAGTTTAACTTGATTAACTCAGAAACCTATCCTGTTTCAGGGGGAGAACTCAATTCCAATAATGTCGAAAAAGAGCTAGAAGCCTATGCACAACTAGGTGTATTAAAGGGCCTTAGTCCAGAAGAAGCACGCTACCATGCTAATCTTTATGGTTCAAATGCACCAAAAGTTTATGCTTTAGCTGAAACAGTGAAACAAGCAAATGGTCTAACCTTGTCAGAAACCTTGTCTTTGCATTATGCCATGCGTCATGAAATGGCACTTAGTCCAGTGGATTTCTTCTTACGTCGAACAAATTACATGCTCTTCATGCGTGAAAAGATGACATCATTAGTCGCACCAGTCTTGGAGGAAATGGCTCGTTACTATGACTGGAGTGTAGAAGAAAAAGAAGCAATGGCAGCTGCATTAAATCAAGCTATTTCTGAAAATGATTTAGTTCATTTAAAAAATAAATAGAAACGGAGTGTATTGATGGGAATGGATGTATTTGGAGAATTTTTAGGAACAACCTTATTAGTTTTACTTGGTAACGGAGTTGTTGCAGGTGTCGTTCTACCAAAAACTAAAAATAATAATGCCGGTTGGATTGTTATTACAGCAGGTTGGGCATTTGCAGTTATGATTGCGGCTTATATCTCAGGGAATCTAGGGCCAGCTCATTTGAATCCTGCTGTTTCATTAGCATTTGCAGTTAAAGGTGATATCAGTTTTGGTACATTCTTCACCTATACTATTGTTCAAATGCTTGGCGCTATGCTAGGAACAACTCTAGTTTGGTTGATGCATAAACCTCATTACGAAGAAGCAAGTCAAGATCCAGCAGGTATGTTAGCAACTTTTGCTACAGGTCCAGCTATTAGAAGTACAGGTACGAATCTTCTCAGTGAAATCTTAGGAACATTTGTTTTAGTATTAGCTATTCTAAGTTTTGGATTCTATGATATGGTCAATGGTTTAGGGACTATTTGTGTAGCGTTCACTATTTGGGGATTAGGTTTATCTTTAGGAGGAACCACTGGTTATGCTCTTAATCCAGCGCGTGATTTAGGTCCTCGTTTGATGCATGCAATACTGCCACTTAAAGGAAAAGGTGATTCGGATTGGTCATATTCTTGGATTCCTGTAGTAGGTCCTCTTGTAGGGGCAGTATTAGCTGTACTTTTATATAATATGATGTAAACAAAAAACTCCTAAAATTTAGGAGTTTTTTCTAATCATGTTATTAAAAATAATGCTTTTAAATTTTTTTTTTAATTTTTTTTTGACAAAGTAGTTGACAGGGGATGTATAGTTTGATAGAATGTAATAGTTGTCGCCTGAGAGGTGACGTTAAGACCTTTGAGAACTGAATAAGACGAACCAAGTGCGGGTTATGAA
>NZ_VOHP01000006.1 GCF_007859205.1 Streptococcus sp. sy004 | reverse complement strand
GTTTTCACTGACTTATTGTTTATTAACAGGTTATTTTCATAACCCGCACTTGGTTCGTCTTATTCAGTTCTCAAAGGTCTTAACGTCACCATCAGGCGACAACTATTACATTCTATCAAACTATACATCCCCTGTCAACTACTTTGTCAAAAAAAAATTAAAAAAAATTGAAATGCGTTATTTTACCGCTCTGTTTGATCGCTCTTAGTGACGTTTCCAGTAACTTTTTGCTATAATAAAAGACAGTTTTAATTATAACATTGGAAAGGATAATTTCATGAAACTAATTTCTTGGAATATTGATTCTCTTAATGCGGCTTTGACCAGCGATTCCAGTCGTGCCCAACTATCTCGTGCTGTTTTGGATACCTTAGTAGAAGAAGATGCTGATATTATTGCCATTCAAGAAACTAAACTCTCTGCTAAAGGTCCAACAAAAAAGCACTTGGACATTTTAACTGATTATTTCCCAAATTATGAGGTAACTTGGCGTTCATCGGTTGAACCTGCTCGAAAAGGATATGCAGGCACAATGTTTCTTTATAAGAAAGAACTGCAACCTAAAATTACTTTCCCTAAAATTGATGCTCCATCTACGATGGATGATGAGGGGCGTATCATCACACTTGAATTTGATAACTGTTTTATCACTCAAGTTTATACGCCCAATGCCGGAGATGGATTGAAGCGTTTGAGCGAACGTCAAGTTTGGGATCAAAAATACGCTGACTATTTGGCTGAACTCGATAAGATTAAGCCTGTTTTAGCAACTGGAGATTATAATGTCGCTCACCATGAAATTGACCTTGCCAATCCTAGCAGCAACCGTCAATCTCCAGGTTTCACTGATGAAGAGCGTCAAGGCTTTACCAATCTGTTAAGCAAGGGCTTTGTTGATACTTTTCGTCATTTACATGGAAATCTACTTCACCAATACACTTGGTGGGCACAGCGTAGCAAAACTAGCAAAATCAACAATACTGGCTGGAGAATTGATTATTGGTTAGTTAGTCAGCGACTTGCTGACTTGGTATCGAAATCAGATATGATCTCCTCTGGTACACGCCAAGATCACACACCAATTGTGTTGGAAATCAATCTTGAACCACTTTCTTAATCACAAGGTATACTAAAACCTGTAAAGAAATACTTTACAGGTTTTTTATCATATCAAAATTATAACGACTTACTCATATCGTAGGGATCCCACTGGGTCTAATTGACTAATCTTACGAGTTGGGAAATAGGCTGATAAAACACCCATGACCAAAGCGAGCAAACACATGATTAGTACTGATTTTGCATCAAGCAGAAAGACTTGTTCAATCTCTGGATAAAATCGCTTGACAAGGAGATTAGCTAGACTACCGATTCCTAGTGACACAAGAAAAGCCAGCATTAAAGAAATACCGGTAATCAACAGGGATTCATAGATAAAAATCCGTTTGATATTCTGATTTAAGTAACCTACTGCCTTCATGACACCAATTTCTTTCGAGCGTTGCATGATGTTGATATAAATGATAACCCCAATCATAACCATAGAAACCAGCAATGCCTGACTAGATAGCACAACCAACAAACCTTGAATCACCTTAATAAAGTTAACGATGACTCCCAAAATCTGTTGTTGCGACAAGACGGTATATTTTTTATAGGTCTTTAGCTTGTCGATGACACGGTTTGTCTGAGCTGGATCTTTCAACTCAAAAATCATATAAGGGGTGGTTTTGCTAAACCCATTACTAGATAAAACTTGACTTAACTGGGTCCTAGACATGTAGCTGTTACTATCAGCCATCTCATCTTTGAGAACACGGATAATCTTGGTTTGAATCTGACTACTTTTACTGCCTTGGCTAGTATTTTCAATCAACGTCAAACTAACTTCTTGACCAATGACTTCCTTAGCCGTTAGCTGAGTTTTATTAGCTTTATTAAAATCGTTAAGTAAGGTTTCAGGAATGGTCAAACCTTCTTCTTTAGCGTCTTGATAAAGAGCGCCTGCCAAAACTTGCTCCTTAGTGTTAGATGACACTGAGATCCCACTATCTTGATAAAGGCTAACGATTTGAGCATAATTAGGAAGAGTCGTTGATAGATCTAACTCTCCTTTATCCGCTAACTTTAACTGAGTTGCCATGGTTGAAAAAGGAAGTTCTAAGTATTTAATTTTATCTATTCCAACTATTTTCTCAATAAATGCCTTATCTTCCTGATTGATGACACCACCTGGATTGACTTCACTATTGATCATCACTTGAATCTGAGCAGGAAGTTGGCCATTACCAGTTTCCTCATCAATCATCTTAATAATTGCATTTCCCAAACCAAAAGAAATTAAAATCCCAACAAAACCAATCGAGGTCGCAAGAGCAATCAAGAGATTCCGCCACTTACGTTCTAAAAAATTGCTCCAAGCCAACTTGAGCTGATATAGTTGAGATAAGTTATTCTTTTTGACCTTTGCTTTCTTCAATAATCTCACCATCTTTCATTTTGATAATCACATCGGCATAATCTGCCACTTCTGGATTATGGGTAACCACCAAGACTGTCTTGCCTTCTTTAACTAGGTCTTGAAAAATTTCTAACACCATTTCTTGAGATTTAGAATCCAAAGAACCTGTTGGTTCGTCTGCCACAATCAAATCGGGATCATTGACCAAGGCACGCGCAATAGCGACACGCTGCTTTTGACCACCAGACAACTGTTTGACATTCTTATCCTTGAAGGCTAGCATATCTAAATCTTCAAGAACCTTCTCTGCCCTAGCCACCATTTCCTTATGGGAGATACCTTTTAAGTACAGTGGCAACAAAACATTATCCAATACTGACTGATGAGCGATGAGATTGAAGTTTTGAAAGACAAAACCAATATGTTCCTTACGAAAAAGGGTTAGCTCTTGTTCGGAAAGTTCCTTGAAATCCTGCCCCTTAAACAAGACCCTACCTTCGTAATCACGGTCTAGGCCACTCAAAATATTGAGTAGGCTAGTCTTACCACAGCCAGACGGCCCATACAAGGCGGTCAACTTACTGGCTTCAATCACGGCAGTCAGCGAACGTAAGACATTTTCCGTCTGGGTCTGACTAATCCGATAATGCTTACTTAATTTTTCAAGATGAATTAAACTCACAGCAAACACCCTTTCTATGAAAAATAACGGCGAATCAAATAAGAATAGTTAATGAACTGACTCAGTAAACATAGACATCCCACAGCCACTAACAAATAAAACGACGAATACTTCAGCAACAACACACCAACTAAACTCATGCTTAAACTGATAAGCCAACGTTTGAGATAATAAGACATGGGCAAACGATAACTATCAATTTCCTTGGCTAGCATGAAACGCATTTCCTTGAAATAAATCACCTCGCGTAACTGAAAACCTTGTAAGGTTAGGCAAACGACAAGCAAGATTCCTGCCCAACTCAAACTATAAGACAGGCTTGCCCCTTTCCAAATCAAGAAAAACAGAACCGGAACAGCAACTAGCAGATAGGACAAGGCTGCCATCAGTAACAGTTTCGGTAAAAAGAAACTGGTCAAATTCAGTCGCAAGACTTTTAAGTAGGGCATATCTTTTAAGAGAGCTAAAAAGTAATAGATTGGGCTTTTAGAATAGTAGGCGATTGTTCCTAAAAAGAAGGCGAGAGAAACTGGCGATTGACTTAACAAGGTGACGGATTTGCCCAAACTAAATTCCCAGACGAGAAAGAGGAGAAGGGAACTCAGTGGCAGTAAAAAGGCACGCAATAAGGTTAAGTCATCCACCACAGAACGAATATAGGTCAACTGGCCCATAGTTTGTGATGTGGTCCAACGGTTTCTTTGCCAGAATTGATAACGGCTCAACAGTGGAAAACTCAAGAAATGGCTGGCAAGAAATAAACAAATTGTCAAAACTGGTTGAAAAAATAAGCCTAAAGTCAGTGCTGGTAGTATAATCACACTATTTCTCAACAAGACTAGAAGTGACCAAGACCATCTATTGATACCAAAAAAGAGATGAAAGGTTTCTTTGGTTTGGTTCTTAACCAAGTAGAAATTTTCATAGGCTATGCCTAGGGGGATAATGGCATAAAGAATGTACTTGGTTAATTTCAGATAGGACATCAAGCCATAAAATGAATAACCATCAAGTAGGCCAATGATTTTCTCTTTGACTAATAAAAATGATATGAAAATTAGGATAGATGAGAAAAGATAGGGAAACAAATAAAGCCAAAATTGTCCGGGTTTGACCTCTTCTTTGTCCTGCCAATAGCCTTGTCTGGCAATAAACAAGAGGTGAAGATTAGCTAACATATCACCCTCCTTAAAGTTGTAGCGTCAAGGCAGTGTCAGACAAGTAATCTTGATAACCATGAGTCACGATGACAAAAGACTTCCCTTTTGTCAACTCCTCTTTAATCTTTTCTGATAGGTAGATCAAACTCTGCTCATCCAAACCAGAAAATGGCTCATCCATCAAATAGAGCGGGGGATCAAGAAGAAAAGCCGCCATTAACATGACCTTTTTCTTTTCTCCCAAAGACAGCGACTGAATGGGAGTTGTCATTAACTGATGATGAAAAGAAAATTTTGCTCGTAAGTCCTCTAAGCGTTGTTGGAAATCTGACTCAGGCAAACTAAGATTGACACATAAAAATTGAAAAAAGACCTGTGGTGACATGCCAACAAAGTAGGGTTCTGATGAGTCTGGTACATAGCCTACTCGCTCACTTAGCTCAACCTGTCCTGAACTAGCCTTGACCAAACCTAGACAAATCTTCAACAAAGTTGATTTACCAGAACCATTTTTTCCTTCAATAACGATTAAAGAGTTCCTTTTAGTATCAAAAGACAGGTTAGAAAATAATACTTTTTTCTGATTACGATAGGATAATTGAGTGACTTTCATAATTAGACTACCCCTTAAACTGTTTACTAGCTTTTATCTATTATAGCAACAACCACAGACAAAAATAAACATTTTCCCGTAAACTCCTGTATTTAATTCTAAAAAACGAACGACTACGATCGTTTTTTTGATTTTTATAACAAAAATTCTTACATTTAGGTAAAAAAGATGTTATTAGTTCAACTTAACAAAAACTCTGGCTAGACTTAACCCCAAAAACATGCCCAAAGTATTTTGCAAGATATTTCCTAAAACATCTGCCAAGGCAAGACCTAGCCCATAAAAACCCCAGGAAGCTAAAAAATAGGAACTAACCATGACCAAACTAGCCAGAATTAAACCTAATCCTTTTTGACGGCCCTTAAAGCCAGCAAAGTAGCCTTGAACTCCATGAGCAAACAAACTAATCAGCATCCAGTTAGGATAGCCTGCTAACAAATCCAGTAAAAAGGCTGACAGACCTCCAACCAAGGCTCCTTCTTTTTTTCCTAGATAAGCCGCCGTAAAATAAATCCCTACATCTAACAGGGTTAAAAATCCCTTGCCTATAGGAATCATGACAAATCGCCCCAAGACCAAGGTCACTGCCACTAAAATCGCCAAAAGCGTTAAATATTGCGTGTTACTTGTTTTCATATTGTACCCCATAATCATTGGCTCCCTGAATCGCTTGATGAACAAAAGACTTGGCTGCCTTTATGGCATCAAACATGGGCTGACCTAATGCCAACTGACTAGCTAAACTTGCTGCAAAGGTACAACCCGCCCCATTATTATTGTTTTGTAAAATAGGCAGAGCCAACTCATAAAAGTCCTTACCATCATAATACAAGTCAATAGCTTGCGTCTTATCCAGACGTGTTCCACCCTTGATAACCACTTGGTTAGCCCCTAACTCATATAATTTTTGAGCAGCTTGTTTCATATCAGATAGGCTAGAAATACTAATGCCAGATAAGATTTCTGCTTCACGAAGGTTGGGAGTGATAATAGACACATAGGGAAAAAACTTCAAAAGTTCTGCTCTCATCTGACTAATCTGCTCATCACCATTTTCCTTAAAAACCAAGACAGGATCTAAAACGGTAGGTTGTGTCGAACGAGCTGTAATCATATCTAACACACGATTAGCCACGGCAGGATTAGGCAATAGCCCTAACTTAATCGCAGAAAATGGAACATCTTCTAAACTTGTCAACTGTTTAGCCAACAATTCATCAGGCAAAGCATGAATCTCAAAACCTTGTCCATTGATTGTGGCAAGGCTTGTCAAGGCAACAAAACCAAATAAACCGTGATGAGTAAAAGTTGCCAAATCAGCTTGCATGCCTCCACCACTAAGAATGTCACTACCAGAGATAGCTAGGATATATTTAGTCTTCATAGATAATCTCCTTTAAATATAGCCCATTAGGAGCCGCCGTCGGCCCTGCTAATTGTCGATTTTTTTGCTTCAAAATCTCTTTCACTTGACCAACTGGAAAACGAGCGTTACCAATCTTTAATAGCGTTCCCACCATATTACGCACTTGCTTATAAAGAAAACCGTTGCCTGTAAAGGTAAAAATCAACAAGTGACGACTCTTATCCAAACAAACACTTGCTTGACTAATCGTTCGCACCTTATTATCCACACTGGTTCCACTAGCTGTAAACCCCGTGAAATCATGCGTTCCGACCAAGTCCTTAATGGCAAGCTCAATCAAAGAAACATCGATTTCATAAGGAAAATGTGTTGCATAATGCCGCAACATTGGATTTTTGGGACGACCAATGTCCACCAAAAACTCATAGGTTTTATGATGTTTATGATAACGAGCATGAAAATCATCTGCCACTTGCTCCACTTGCAACACCGCCATATCATCTGCACTCTGCGTGTCTAAGCCAAAACGTAATTTTTCCAAATCCCGTAACTGAGGCAAATCAAAATGAACCACCTGACCATAGGCGTGAACACCACTGTCTGTCCGACCAGCCCCATGCACCGTAACTGCTTGACCACTATTTAACTTGGTCAAGGTTTTTTCTAATTCTTCTTGGACTGTTCGTCCGTGACTCTGTCTTTGAAAGCCAACAAAACCACTGCCATCATAAGAGATGGTTGCCTTATATCTTACCATGCCTCCTATTATAGCAAATCAACCACTATTCTCAAAGCCCCAGTTTTTATAAAAAACCAAGGCCCTCAGACCTTGGTTCATTTACATCTTAAATATCATCAAAAGCGTCTTTTACCTTATCAAAGAATCCTTTTTTCTTAGGATGAACTTGATTAAAGCCACTAGCTTCTGCAAAGGATTTAAGGGCTGCTTTTTGACCGTCATTAAGTTTGGTTGGGGTAACCACTGTCACTGTAACATGTTGATCCCCTTGACCACCACCTCGTAAACGTGGTGCTCCCTTACCTTTAAGACGGAAGGTCTTGCCTGTTTGGGTGCCTTCTGGAATGATCAACTCAACTGCACCATGAACAGTTGGCACTTCAATCGTATCTCCCAAGGCAGCTTGAACAAAGTTCAAATCTAATTGATAGTAAATGGTTGCACCTTCACGCTTAAACTTATCACTTGGGCGAACATTGATGATAACAAATAGATCTCCATACGGACCGCCATTAAATCCTGCTTCTCCTTGATCTGCTAAACGGATTTGTTGACCTGTTTCGACACCTGCCGGCACCTTGACGAACACCTTGTGAACTTGTTCTTCATGACCCGTTCCACGACAGGTTTGACATGGTGAGATGATTTCTTGGCCACGACCATGACAACGGTCACAGGTCACTTGACGACGCATCATGCCAAGCGGTGTTTGTGTGTCAACTGTCATAACACCTGCACCATGACAACGTCCACAAGTAACAGGATTCGTACCAGGCTTGGCACCTGAACCAGAGCAAGTCCCACAAGACGCTTCTCTGCTATACTTGACTTCTTTTTCCGTACCAAAAATCGCTTCTTCAAAACTCAAATCGACACGATATTGTAAATCATCCCCCTGACGTGGGGCATTAGGATTGCGACTTGCTCCACCACCAAAGAAACTCGAGAAAATATCCTCAAAGCCACCGAAACCAGAGCCGTCAAAACCACCAAAGCCACCTGCTCCGCTACCGAAACCACCACCTGCTCCTGCAGCACCAAACTGGTCATAGCTGGCACGCTTTTGGCTATCACTCAAGGTTTCATAGGCTTCTTGAATGTCCTTGTATTTTTGTTCAGCTCCTGCTTCCTTATTCAAGTCAGGATGGTATTTTTTCGACATTTTGCGATAGGCTTTTTTGATTTCGTCTTGCGACGCATCCTTTGACACACCTAAACGTTCATAAAATTCTGTATTGTTCATAATAAGATACAAAGGGCGTTAAAAGGAAGCCAAAAACAGATATTTTAACGATAGGCATGTTATAACCTAGAAAATTATCTTTTTGGCTCAGTTCTTAGCCCGTGTTCGATTGCGAACACTCTTCCTTTCTCTCTTCTTACCCAAAAACAGAGGCTGGGCTGCAACCTCTGTATTTTTTTAGTCTAGCTTTACTTTTCAGTAAACTCACCATCGACAACATCATCTGCTGAGCTATCAGTAGTTTGGTCAGCCCCCGCTGCTTGTTGAGCTGCTGCCGCTTGCTCATACAGTTTCACTGCCAAGGCTTGTGCTTTTTCGTTAAGAGCGTCTAGTTTAGCTTTCATCTCATCAAGATTGCCAGACTCTTGAGCCGCTTTCAAATCATCAAGACCTGCTTGAGCTGCGTCACGCTCTGCATCAAAACCTTTGCCTTCTGTTTCTTTAATCGTTTTTTCTGTCGCAAAGATAGCTTGGTCAACTTCATTACGAAGGTCAACTTCTTCTTTACGTTTCTTATCTGCTTCAGCATTTGCTTCAGCATCTTTCATCATGCGATCAATTTCTTCTTCTGAAAGACCATCGTTAGATTTGATGACGATATGTTGTTCTTTTTGAGTACCAAGGTCTTTAGCCTTAACAGACACAATACCGTTTTTATCAATATCAAATGTCACTTCAATTTGTGGAATACCACGAGGAGCTGCCGGAATGTCTGTCAATTGGAAACGACCAAGCGTTTTGTTGTCTGCTGCCATTGGACGCTCACCTTGAAGCACATGAATATCTACGGCTGGTTGATTGTCTGCTGCCGTTGAGAACACTTGTGATTTAGACGTTGGGATTGTTGTATTACGCTCAATCAATTTCGTAAAGACACCACCCATAGTTTCAATACCAAGTGACAACGGTGTGACATCAAGAAGAACGACATCTTTCACATCACCTGTAATGACACCACCTTGAATCGCTGCACCCATAGCAACTACTTCATCAGGGTTAACCGATTTGTTTGGCTCTTTACCAGTTTCAGCTTTTACAGCTTCAACAACGGCTGGAATACGTGTTGAACCACCAACTAAGATAACTTCATCAATTTCAGAGATTGACAAACCTGCATCTGAAAGAGCTTGACGAACTGGGATTTTTGTACGTTCTACTAAGTCACGTGTCAAATCATCAAATTTAGCACGAGTCAAAGCAACTTCCAAGTGAAGTGGACCTGCTGCTCCTGCAGTGATAAATGGTAGGCTGATTTGAGTTTGTGTTACACCTGAAAGGTCTTTTTTAGCTTTTTCAGCCGCATCTTTCAAACGTTGAAGAGCCATCTTGTCAGCTGACAAGTCGATACCATTTTCTTTCTTGAATTCTTCTACTAAGAAATCAATGATTTTTTGGTCAAAGTCATCACCACCAAGTTTGTTGTCACCTGCAGTTGCTAATACATCAAAGACACCGTCACCAAGTTCAAGAATTGACACATCAAACGTACCACCACCGAGGTCAAACACAAGGATTTTCTCATCTTTATCTGTTTTGTCAAGACCATAAGCAAGGGCTGCTGCCGTTGGTTCGTTGACGATACGCTCGACTTCAAGACCTGCAATTTTACCAGCGTCTTTTGTTGCTTGACGTTGGGCATCATTGAAGTATGCTGGTACCGTGATAACTGCTTTTTCAACTTTTTCACCTAGATAATCTTCTGCGTAACCTTTCAAGTATTGCAAAATCATAGCTGAGATTTCTTGTGGTGTGTATTCTTTACCATTGGCAGAAACTTTTTCAGATGTTCCCATTTTTGATTTGATTGAGATGATTGTTTCTGGGTTCGTAACTGCTTGACGTTTTGCGGCATCACCAACGATGATTTCGCCATTTTTGAAAGAAACAACGGATGGGGTTGTACGGTTTCCTTCTGGGTTAGCAATAATCTTGCTTTCAGTTCCTTCAAGAACTGCTACTGCTGAGTTTGTTGTTCCTAAGTCAATACCAATAATTTTAGACATTGTGTTACCTCTTCTTTTATTTTCTTTTTAACGCTCTCTTTGAACGGTTGGGACAATAGCATTTTATTAACTTGCTGTTCATTTTAATATTGCCTTGTTTATCATCACAGACCATTGATTGAAAGTCTAAGCTTTTTCAGCTTTAGCAATACCTCTAGTCCTAATATACGCATGGTGCCCACAATGTGGACAACCTAACCACTCATCATCGCTGTTAGGAAAGTCAGCCATGGAAACCAAAACTTTTACTTTTCCTCGGCAGCTTTCACAGGTATTTTCACCTTCATAATAACGCTGAGCAAACTTACGATATTCTTCGTTTTGTTTTCTATTTTGTTCAAAAATATCTAGCATACGCATTTTCTCACTTTCTTAATTATACACCACCACCATAGCTGGACGCAATAAGCGATCATGGAGTTGATAACCTTTTTGGAAAACTTCTGCAATCGTATCTGCAGGATGGTCTTCATCAGCAGCCAAGGTTTGAACAGCCATGTGGAAATTAGCATCAAACTGCTCTGTCGCCACTTCTTCAACACCTTCTTCTTTAAGGGCTTGAACCAAACTATCACGTGTCATTTCCAGACCTTTTTTAACGTCTTCTGTCAATCCGTCAACTGCCAAAGCACGCTCAAGATTATCCAAGGCTGGCAAGACTTTCTTTGCCAAATCTTGTGAACGGTATTTTTGCAATTGCTGACGCTCTTCACTAGCACGACGTTGAATATTTTGCATTTCAGCATGAGCTCGTAAGTATTCGTTTTCAAATTCATCAACCTTTGCTTGAAGCGTTGCTACCTCAGAAGATAAGTCCTCTGTTTCTTCAGCGACTGTCTCTGTCGTTTCTTCTTCAATAGGATTTGTTTCCTCTTCTAATGCTTCATTTTTAATATCTTCTGACATAATCGTCTCCTTTTTCTACTTCATAATGGTTACTGTTAAGGTAGCGATAGTAATCACCCAATTTAACAGCCAAAACCTTACTCACTAATTTAATTAAACTAATCAGTCGGCGATAATCCATCTCCACCGGACCAATTAGACTTAACTGCCCAAAACCACGATAGGGAATGAGAAATTTTTGTTGGATGACACCGACCTGTCCCAAATCTTGTTTTAGCTGATCAGCTAGGTCAATATGAGTCATCTCATCTTCTTGCATTTGCTCCCTTAATAAGTTGGCGACATCTTGATTATTATCCAAAAATTGATAGGTTTTTAAGTTAGCATAACTCAAACTATTAACCTTACCAGCTATAAAAACACTTTCTCGGAATAACTCAGAAAAAATGTATTCGAACAGGTCAAGAACATTATCGGTCGTCACAAAGTATTTTTGCACAACCTGTGGAATCTCTGTCCTGAGCTTATAGTGAATTTCTAGGACAGATTTATTAAGCAAACGCTCATTAACCAGATTTTCCAAGACCAGTAAATCTCGACTCAAAAAGTTTTTCGGAATGGCAAATTGAATCGTTACTGACTTTGACGCATCTAAAATCATAATCGCCAAAGCATCATGGCTACTATGCTGGACAATCTTAAAACCTGTTAGAGTCTGTTCCTTAGCTTCCACATCAAGTGTCACCGCTGTATAGCCTGTCATGTCAGCTAAAAGCCGACTAGCTGTTTGGAGCAAATCTTCTAACTTAAAGGCTTCAAAATCAAAAGCTTTAATGACTTGATAAGCATCTGCTTCATCAAGCCGCCCTTCTTGCATGGAATGCTCAATCACATACTTAAACCCAGCTAAACTCGGTTTTCGACCACTAGAAGTATGGGCTTTTTCCAATAAGCCTATCTTCTCTAAGCGAGCCATATCATTACGAATGGTGGCCGAACTTGACTCGATCATTTCTTGCAAACTTTTTGAACCAACAGGTTCGTGAGTCTGAACAAATAAATCAACAATCAGATTCAGAATATCACTCTGACGTTGAGTAATCATAAGACCCACCTCCATTCGTTAGCACTCTTGTTTGAAGACTGCTAATTTATAACTCTATTATACCCCAATAAATTGTCTTGTCAAGAAAAAACACAAAAAAATTAGCACTCTTTTTTATCGAGTGCTAATTTTTATCGTAACGGGTTAAATTCTTCTCTTCAATCAGTTTAATCAATTTTGCTTCATAATCAGCAATAGGGCTAAAACCCGCTTTATTTAAAGCTTTAACCGAAATTTTATAATCTGTTGAGGTGACCAGAGTTTCATAAAGTTCCTTGCCCCAGACCTTTCCTGACTTCAGAATTGCCAGATAATCATAGAGAGACGCCTTCCAACTGTCATAAATCGCAAAACGATCTGTCACAGTCGTTAATTTATTAGATAAGTAACGGGTGGTTGACAAAGAAACACTATCACGCCCCTCATAAGCTGGCAAAGCCATAAGATTATGATAATTCACTGCCACGACATAAGTACCATAATTAGAAGATAAAGCCGCCTGACCAATAATAAGAGAGGCTGGCACTCCATAGGCGTCTGATAATTCTTGAGCAATCGGAGCTATTTTTTCAATAAATTGTTCCTGAGTATAGGACGTTCTAACTACCGTTTCTGCTCGCATCATTTGTGGCCGACTCAAAATCGACACTAATCCTATCAAGAGCAAAAAGGTAAGGCAAAGCATACCCTTCAACGATAAGCGACGCTTCATTGTCCGTTCTCCTTCAATAATTCAATGTATTCTTCTAAAGCCAAGTTATGCTTGACCATATAGGCTGCTGAGATTTTTCCAACATAACGGTAATGCCAATTTTCATAAGTAATGCCTGTAATGATCGTCTTATCTTTTGGAAATCGTAAAACAAAACCATACGTTGCTGCCAACTGTTGTACTTGCTTGGCAATCGCTTCATCACTACCATCTAAGTTAGGCGTCGTACTCATATCAAAAGCAAGCCCAGTTTGATGTTCACTAGCTCCTGGTGGTTGAGAAAATGTTTGGACAATTTTCTCAGCCTCATCTCGACTTAAACTTGGATCACCCAGTAGCTCTCTCTCCACATAGCCATTATAGACTTGTTCCTGGTAAGCAACGCTACGATAGGCTGAAATCAACTGTTCATTAGACGATATGCTTTGTGCTGCTGCTAAAAACTGTCTGACATCATTTTCAATCCGCCTATCAACAAACACCCCATCGACTTCTACCAAATCAGGATTTAACTCTTCTTTAGGATGTTGACGATTAACCAAAACCAACTCCCAATCAGATGAAGATACCTTAGGTAAGTTGACTTGCTTAACCTTTGACGTTGAACTAGCTTCTTGCTCTGTTGACGGTTCAGTCTGTTTAACAAAAGAGCAAGCTCCCAACAAGACTAAAAATATGACGCCAAAAATAATAGCCATAACAGATTTTCTAGTTGATAACATCTGCAATACCTCTTTCACATAGACTTATTTTAGCATAAAAAAACAAAAAAGGCTAACTGTCATTTAACTAGCCTTCTTTTCTCTATTCGTAAAATAAAATCACTTTTCCTTGATTGGTAATAATTCATAAGGGGTTCTATAACCAATTTGTAAAATGTGATTACCATCAAGCAAAATCGGACGCTTAATCAACATACCATCTTGCGACAACAAGCTCAACAATTCGTCTTTTGAAAATTGATCAAATCTATTTTTCAAATCTAACTGACGATAAGAATTGCCACTGGTATTGAATAACTTCTTCAAGGGAAGTTCATTGTGAGCTAGCCAGTCAGCTAAAACATCAACTGTAGGTGGTGTTGTCTTAATATCAACAGCTTCAAAGTCCACTCCCAACTCCTTGAGTTCTTTTTTGGCTTGACGACAAGTTGAACATTTTGGGTATTCATAAAACGTTAACATGTTTAGTCCTCCTTAATTTTCAGATAACCAGTTTCTGTGAGTAAGGGCGTCACCATTCCCCCAGAACAAAGATACTCCACCCCTGTTTGCTGATCCGTCATAAGATAAACCATTCTAAACAGTCCTGCTCGTTTAACATTAAACGTAAAACGTTGCTTTAGGTCACGTCCATATTCTTTTTGTCTTGTTTTATCCAATTCTAAGGGTAGTTTGGGAAGACCTGCCATAACAAAATTTCCATCTTGATCCATCAAGGGGATTTGGTTATAAAGCGTTGTTAGATATTGGACCCCAGTTTCACGATCGACCAAGAGCATCACGGGATGTTTCAACATATAATAAAGAAAACGATTATTCACTGTGATCCTCCTTTTGTTGATGGTAGGCTTGATAGAGTTCCTGACGATTTAGACCGTATTCTTTAGCAACTGCCTTAATCGCTTGGTTGGGCTTATGACCTGATACAACTAAGGCCTTGACCAAAGCTACTGGATCTTGGTCTGCTAGCGATCTATCTTCAAGAGCTGCTCCTGAAACGATTAGCAAACATTCTCCCTTAATGGCTTTCTCTTCTAACGCCTCAATCAGCTCACTTAGACTTGCACGTTGATATTCTTCATAAATCTTGGTCAATTCACGTACTAAAACCACTTGACGATCACCATAAACTGCCAACATATTCGTCAACGTGTCTAGCACACGATAAGGTGACTCATAAAAAATTTGGGTTTCTGGATAGGCTTTTTTTTCTTCAAAAAAACTGAGCTGCTGACCTTTTTTACGTGGTAAAAAACCATAAAAAATATGCGGTTGCGGAGCCAGCCCACTCGCAATCAAGGCTGTAATGCCTGCAGAGGCACCCGGCAGAGAAACGACTGGAATCTCTCTAGCAAGTGCTGCTTGTACCAAATCATGACCTGGATCAGAAATACTTGGCATGCCAGCATCAGATACTTGAGCTAGTGATTTCCCCGACAACAACAATTCAATTAACTCTCCTATTTTTTCATAAGCATTATGCTCGTGAAAGCTCGTTTGAGGGGTTTCAATGTCAAAATACTTAAGTAGTTGCCCAGTCGTCCTTGTATCTTCCGCACAAATGACATCAACTGACTTTAAGACATCGATAGCTCGAAAGGTCATATCTTGCAAGTTACCAATAGGTGTTGGCACCAGATAAAGACTACCGACTACTCTTACTTCCTTAAAACTTTTTTGAATTTGCATCGTTAAGCTCTTTCTAGCTGCTCATCACACCAAAGGCAGTCACCGTCATTATCTCGTCGTTGACCATAAAAATCTTTACACACATGAAAGCCATCTTGATAGATGCCCAATAAGGTATCACGAGTTTCCTTACTGGTTCTCGTTTTACCTTTTTCAACTTCTTCAAAATATTGACGCAGCTTGGTATTCTCTAAACGCAAGCGAGCATTCTCCTCGACCAAGGCTTGCACTTGTTTTTTCATGGCTTCCACATCAGCCAAGGTCAACATTAAATTTTGTGAAAAGCCATCAAAGGCATCAAATAGATCTTTTTTTACCATTATTTTCCTCAACTTATCACCATATATTCCAAAACATTTTGAAAACTAACATGACTTTTCCACATTTTCTGAGCCAAATAAAGTCGCTCTAAATAAGCAAAAGCCATCTGTTTGGGCAACTGTTCTGCCAACAAGAAACTCAACAACTTAAAAACAAGCTCTTGTTCACTTTTTTCCTTAAACAGCGTTACTAGACGTGCAACTTCTAAAAAAGAAGACTTGGAATCATTAAATAAAACGGTTAAAAAACGTTCTAGGTGCTGTAGTTGCTGCAAGACTTTCTGACTTTTTACCAGAGTTTCAGCCTCTTCTTGATCCTTAGCCAATTGTGCTAGAATCTTCGCTTGATTCGGTAATAGCCCTGATCTAGCAAAGAAATCCCTGAGATAGCTTTCATTTTTAGGGAAAAACACCTGCTGACAACGACTTTTGATAGTTGGTAGAATCAGATTAGCATCGTCTGTTAAAAGAAAAATCAAAACATTAGTCTTTGGTTCTTCCATAATCTTCAACAAGCTATTGGCTGCATTGGGGTGCATTTTTTCTGCCTGTCGAATAATAAAAACCTGCTTATCTCCCTCAAAACCTGAACGAGAAAAATCACGCAACGCCTCTCTGATGGTTTCTGTTTTAATCACCTGTCCGATTGGCTCAATCACATGTAAATCAGAAAATTCCAACCTTGTAATCAAGCGACAAGAACGACACGTTCCACAGGGCAAGTTTTCTACCAATTCAGAGCAAAATTGACTTTGCGTGATAAACAAAGCTATTTCCCAACTGGCAAATCCCCCATCAAAAAGATAAGCATGACTCAAACGCTCTGTCTGTAAAATCTTAACAAAGTCTGCGTAAATTTTCGGTTGTAATTGGGCTACTGTCATGCTAATTACCTTTCACTAAGGTTAGTATCTTTTCCATCGCCTCTTTCACAACAAGATCCAAAGCCTGTGTGGCATCTATACAGACAATCCGTTCAGGGTGCAGCTGGGCTAGTTCCTGGTAACCCTTTCGCACACACTGGTGCATCTCCAGTTTTTCCAAATCTAGACGATTAACTTCTCGATTTTTATTTTGATTGATACGCTCTAGGCCAATTTCAGAAGGCACATCAAAATACAGGGTCAAATCTGGCTCACGGTCATCGGTAACGTAAGCATTAAGCCAAGTAATCGCTGACTTATCCAGTTGGCGACCGTAACCTTGATAAGCCATCGAACTATCAACAAAACGATCCACCAACACCAAGGTCCCGTTTTCCAAAGCTGGCACAATCTTTTCAACCATGTGTTGACGTCTAGCCGCCATATAAAGCAACAGCTCCGTCTTATTGTCCATGCTAGTGTGCGTAATATCTAAAATCACGTCACGGATTTTTTCAGCGATCGTTATCCCACCTGGCTCTCTAGTTGCCACTACATCAACTGATAATTCAGCCTGCAAGCTAGGTAACAGACGCTCTAAAACTGTTGTTTTTCCAGCTCCATCTGGCCCTTCAAATGAAATCAATAATCCTTTTGTCATAGCAGCCCTTCATTAGTTTAGTAGTTCTATTCTATCAAAAAAAGTCAAAAAAAGCAGTCGCAAGCAAGTAAAAAGGTTGAAAAGTTTTCCCTTTCCAACCACTAATAGCCTTATAAAGCCTTGACCTCAGTTAGGGTCACACTATCCACTTGAACTCCTTGTTCTGTCAATTCTTTCTTCAACAGTTCTGGGTCAAAACGACCATCCAACTGGACTTCAACCAAAACCTTATCTTCATTTTCATTATTGACCAAAACGCTTCGGATATTGAGATGGTCCTCAGCAAAAATCTTAACGACTTTTTCAAAAGCTCCTGCTTGATCTTTCAAGAACAAACGCACACGCACCCCTTCTTCACCATAACCAGATACTTTAAGGAAGGTTTTAAAGACATCTCGATCAGTAATGATGCCAGACACAATCCCATTTTCTGCTACAGGAAGAACACCAACCTTATTTTTCATCATGAGATAGATCGCATCTTCTAACGTCGCATAAGGTGAAATCGAAACTACATCCTTAATCATGACATCACCAATCTTCGTCTTATTTAATAAATAATTCATCTCATAAATGGAAAGACTGGTTGCTTTTGAAGGGGTCGCTTCTGCCATGGTTCCTTCTGTCACCAAACCGACTAGTTTATCATTTTCAATAACAGGTAAACGACGCAAATTTTGTTCCTTCATCAAGTCAGCTGCATGAGCCACACTCGTATCTGGTGATACATAAACCACTTTTTTAGTCATAAAATCTTTAACAGCCATAAATACTCCTCCACTCTTTTTATCTACTTTTATTATAGCATAAGTCGAAATCGTTTTCTATGTTAAAAAAATCCCTGACAAGTGTCAGAGATTTTCTCGTTAACCACCAAGATAGGCCTTTCTCACTTCATCAGAAGCTAAAAGCTCCTGACCTGTTCCTGAAAGAACTACTTTACCAGTTTCTAAAACATAACCACGATTAGCGATTGACAAGGCCTTATTGGCATTTTGCTCAATCAGAAGAACCGTTGTACCTTGACGCTGAATATCTTGGATAATGTCAAAAATTTCTTGAATAAAGATTGGTGCCAACCCCATTGATGGCTCATCTAGTAAGAGCAACTTGGGTTGACTCATCAAGGCACGCCCCATAGCCAACATCTGTTGCTCACCACCGGATAGAGTCGCTGCATCTTGGTTTTTACGTTCTTCTAAACGAGGGAAACGTGCAAAAATCTTTTTGAGATTAGCTTGGTTTTCTTCTCGATTATTTTTAAGGAAAGCACCCATCTCAAGATTTTCCAAAACCGTCAAACCTGAAAAGACATGGCGACCTTCTGGTACTTGTGACAGACCGTCTGCTACGATCTTACGAGCAGGGACTTTTTGAATTTCATTACCTAAAAATGAAATCGTACCACCACTTGGACGAACCAAGCCAGAAATAGTTCGTAGAATCGACGTTTTACCTGCACCATTGGCACCGATTAGGGTAACCACTTCTCCTTCGTTAACCTCAAAACTAACATTTTTAACAGCCTCGATAACACCGTAACTGACTGATAAATTTTCTACTTTTAACATAGGCATTAGGCGTCACCTCCTAGGTAGGCTTCAATTACTCGTTTGTTATTTTTAATTTCTTCTGGTGTACCATGAGCGATTAGACGACCGTATTCTAAAACATAAATACGTTCTGTTACTTCCATAACCAAACTCATGTCATGCTCGATAAGGATAATGGTAATACCAAATTCTTCCTTAATCTTACGAATTAAGCTAGTCAACTCTGCCGTTTCTTGTGGGTTCATACCCGCTGCTGGCTCGTCCAAGAAAAGAATCTTAGGCTCTGTTGCCAAGGCACGAACAATTTCTAAACGACGTTGCTGACCATAAGGAAGATTTTTAGCCAAGGTATCCGCATCCTTATCCAAATCAAAGATGGCAAGTAAGCTCATGGCTTTTGAGGCCAATTCTTCTTCATTTTGATAGAATTTTGGCAGACGAAGAAAAGAAGCTAGTAGATTTGGCTTACGATTGTTCCCCATACCAACCAAAACGTTTTCCAATACCGTCATATCCTTAAACAGACGGATGTTTTGGAAGGTACGCGACAAACCAAGTGAAGCAATAGTATATGGTTTTTTTCCATTAAGAAGAGTGCCGTCTAAGCTCACTGTTCCTTCACTTGGCTCATAAACACCTGTCAAGAGATTAAACAGTGTGGTTTTACCTGCCCCATTAGGACCAATCAAACCAACCAGTTCACCTGCATTTAATTCTAGAGTGACATCACCAACGGCAGTTAGACCACCAAAGTTTTTAGTCAGATTTTTTACCTCAAGAAGTGCCATTAGTTTTTGCCCTCCTTACCTTTTGCGAAAAATTTAGATAGCATCAATTCTTTTGTACCAAGAAGACCACCTGGACGGAAGACCATTACCAAGATAAGAGCAAGTGAGTAAATAATCATTCGCAATTCTGATACATTTTGCAAGAACATATTTAAAACACCTAATACAATAGCAGCAACTACTGTCCCAGTTACTGAACCTAGACCGCCCAGTACGGCAATAATTAAATAATCAATCGAGCGTAGAATGGTGAAATCTTTTGGCACTGCTGTTCCAAGGTAACCAATATAAAGAGACCCTGCCAAACTTGCCATCATAGCTGCAATCACAAAGGTTAGTACTTTAGCTTTTGTCGTGTTAACACCCATTGACTCAGCCGCAATTTCATCCTCACGAACAGCAATCACTTCACGCCCCATTGGACTACGAAGGTAGTTTAAAACCAAGATAACGATCCCCACCACAAAGATGAATACAGTTGGCCAAGTCGTGTATTGTAAGATACCAGTCAAACCTGCAGCACCATTAGTTAGCTCTCCTCCGTTGATGATAATCATACGGATAATCTCAGATACACCAAGGGTTGCAATAGCAAGATAGTCCCCTTTCAAACGTAACGTTGGTAAACCAACAACTAGGGCAACTATTGCTGCAATCAAGGCACCTACAAGCATAGATACATAAAATCCCGCATAGGTCGGCATGGATTTTGTTAAAATAGCTGTCGCATAGGCACCAATAGCCATGAAACCTGCTTGTCCTAGAGGGAATTGGCCTGAGAAACCAAGAATTAAGTTAGTTCCTAAAGCCATGATAATGCTAATACCAATTCCCATCAAAATTTGCACATAATAAATGCCTAATAAACCACTAGAAATCAAAACAGATAAGAGAACAAAGACGGCAGCAATCAAAGCAAGCCAAACAAGATTTACTTTCAAATTTTTCATGCTACACCTTCTCCTTCACATTTTTACCAAGAATACCTGCTGGTCTAATCAGCAAAATGACAATCAAAATAATATACACCACTGCATCACGGAAACTTGACAAACCAATTGAGATTGAGAATGTTTCCAAAAGACCAATGATAAAGCCACCAAGTGCTGCACCTGGAATAATCCCGATACCACCCAAAACGGCAGCAACGAAGGCTTTAATACCTGGTGTCATTCCCATCAAAGGATCAATCGAGTTGTAATAAAGACCAATCAAGACACCTGCTGCACCAGCAAGAGCCGAACCAAGAGCAAAGGTAAAGCTGATGGTCGAGTTAACGTTGATCCCCATAAGTTGTGCCGCATCACTATCAACAGACACTGCACGCATGGCTTTACCCATTTTTGTTTTCTTAACAATAAATTGCAAAGCAATCATCAAGCTGACCGATACAAGCAAGATAGTCAACTGAACATTGGTAATGCTAATTGGACCTAAATTATATTTAACTGTCTGTAAGGCTTGTGGAAAGGCACGCGTGTTGGCACCAACCAAGTAAACCATACCGTATTCTAAAAGGAAAGACACACCAATTGCTGTAATCAAAGCAGCAATTCGAGTTGAATTTCTTAACGGACGATAGGCTAAAAATTCAATTAAAACACCCAAAGCCGCAGTCAAAATCATTGTCAACAAGAGTGCAACAAAGAAATTCATCTGGAAGGTTGAGATTAAATAGTAACCAATAAAGGCACCCATCATGTAAAGATCACCATGGGCAAAGTTAATCAACTTGATAATACCATATACCATGGTGTATCCAAGGGCAATCAGGGCGTAGACACTCCCTAAAATTAACCCATTGACAAGTTGCTGAAGCATAGAGTCACCAAACTTTCTATCAATAATAATGAATAAGTGGAAGAATATATTCTTCCACTTATGCTATTTTAATTCAGACTATGTAAATAGTCAAGTCCCTTATTTGACTTCAACTGAAGTTGCTGAAGCTTCCTTACCATCTTTCAAGCTAACAACAAGTGCTGTTTTCGCTGGGTTATGGTTGGCATCAACTGTGAACTTACCAGTTACACCCTCAAAATCTTTCAAACTAGCCAGGTTAGTTGCCACATCTTTAGACGTTTTAGCACCCTTAGCTGCTTCTGCTACCATATAAACTGAGTCGTAAGCAAGAGCGGCAAACATGTTTGGCTCTGAGCCATATTTCGCTGTATAAGCTTTTACAAAGGCAGAAGATTTTTCAGTCAAGTTAGTTGATGTTGAGTAACCTGATACATAATACACATTATTAGTGTTTGCTGCACCTGCTGTTTCAACGAATTGTGGATCATTAAATCCGTCTGGGCCAAGGATTGGCTTATCGATACCCATTTCACGCGCTTGTTTCGTGATCAAACCAGTTTCAGTATAGTAACCTGGCATAACGATTGCGTCAAACTCTTTATCTTTAACTTTAGTCAAAGCTGCTTGGAAATCTTTATCGCCTGAAGCAAATGTCTCTTCAACAACAACTTCCCCTTTGTAAGATTTCTTGAATTGATCAGCTACAGCTTTCGCGTAGTCACTTGAGTTGTCATAGAAAAGAACAACTTTTTTAGCACTTAGGTTATCTGTTGCATATTGTGCAAGGATTGCTCCTTGGAAGCTATCAACGAAGG
Organism: Streptococcus sp. sy004; assembly: GCF_007859205.1. Taxonomy (GTDB): domain Bacteria; phylum Bacillota; class Bacilli; order Lactobacillales; family Streptococcaceae; genus Streptococcus. Next base: position 49,724 of record NZ_VOHP01000006.1, on the reverse strand, counting down.
TCGCACGGAAAACGTAATCTTGTACTTTACCAGAAGCATCCAAAGTCAAGCTGTCTAGCGTACCTGAAGGTGTTACCAACGGTACTGCAGCTTGTTGAGCAGCACTAACTGTCGCTGCCGTATTAGCCGATGTCGCTGGTCCAACCATAGCGACAACCTTATCTTGAGTCGCCAAGCTTGTTGCTACGTTTGCTGCCTCAGTTGTGTCCGATTTGTTGTCTTTAGAAACCACTTCAAGTTTCTTACCATCAACACCACCAGCAGCGTTGATTTCTTCAGCAGCCAAATCAGCACCGTTTTTCTCAGCACTACCATAAGCTGCTACTGCTCCAGATAACTCAAAGTTGTAACCAACTTTTACTGTTTCACCAACTTCATTACCTGCTGAATTAGACGAACTACCTGGTGCAGCACCACAAGCTGCTAAGACAGCTGTACTAACAAAAGCAAGTGTTGCTAATGCAAATTTTTTCTTCATAATCTTTTCTCCTTAAGAATTTCTTAATTGATATGTTTTATATCATACTGAATTGTCAGATAATTGTCAAGACTTTTTTTATTAAATTTTTTTATTTTATTATAAAAACGTTTTCACTCCTGTAAATTACCAACAAATTCTTGGTTAATGTCCGTAAAATACGATGGCAACACAGTTTTCACATAGTTTAACTGACTAATTTCTGCTACGATTTGTTCAGCCCCTTCTGCATTAACATAGAGTAACAGGTAACGCATTTTTTTTGAATGATAAATTTTATCGCCATACTGACTTAATTTTTTCGCATCTCGATTGTAATAGAGATAAACCAGTAAACCTTGTCGTTTTTGCCTTTCAAACATCACTTCTCCTCATCAAAATAAGAGATAAAAAGCTAACCAATTTATCTAAGGAATTGCTTTTTATCTCTTGTTACTCACTTTATTGCAAATTGTTATTGGCCATGATTTCATCAATAAAGCCATATTCTAGCGTTTCTTTCGCACTCATCCAACGATCGCGTTCCGCATCTTGATGAATCTTCTCAACAGGTTGACCTGAATTTTCTGCTAAAATTCGTTCAAGATTTTCTCTGGTTTTCAAGAGGTGTTCAGCTGCAATAGCCATATCTGTTTGTTGAGTACCGCCACCTGTGCCACCCATTGGCTGATGGATCATGTATTCTGCATTTGGTAACATGAAACGTTTACCTTTAGTACCACTTGAAGCAATAATCGTTCCCATTGAAGCAGCCATTCCCATCACAATAGTCTGAACATCTGACTTAATAAAGTTCATGGTATCAACAATAGCAAGACCTGCTGACACTGATCCACCTGGAGTATTGACATAAAGATAAATGTCTTTGGTATTATCTTGGGCATCAAGAAACAGGAGTTGGGCAATGACAGAATTTGCCATGTTATCCTCAACAGGACCTGTCAACATAATAATACGATCTTTTAATAAGCGTGAGTAAATATCATACGAACGCTCGCCACGACTAGTTTGTTCAATTACTACTGGAATCATAATTCTCTCCATTTCTAATTTTGCTTGGTCAATTATGACCGTTACAACATTCAATAAGTCTATTATAAAGCCTTGGTCAAAAAAGGTCAATTTTTTTTATTTAACTACTTTCATAAAGTAAGGACCGAAACAACTGTTTCAGTCCTACTCGACCTACTTGGTACCAAATAAACGGTCACCTGCATCACCAAGACCAGGGACAATGTAACCATTCTCGTTTAATTTTTCATCCAAGGCTGCTGTGTAAATGTCAATATCTGGATGGGCTGCTTGTAATTTCTTTACACCTTCTGGTGCCGCCACCAAACACACAAATTTGATATTGGTTGCTCCACGTTTTTTAAGGGAATCTACAGCCAAAATCGCTGAACCACCTGTCGCCAACATCGGATCAACTAGAAAAATTTGACGTTGATTAATATCTTCTGGTAACTTAACCAAGTATTCCACTGGCTCAAAGGTTTCTTCATCACGGTACATGCCAATATGACCGACCTTGGCTGCTGGAACCAGACTCAACAAACCATCAACCATACCAACACCAGCTCGTAAGATTGGCACAATCGCTAACTTTTTCCCTGTCAATTGTTTTTGGACAGTCTTAGTAATCGGTGTTTCAATCTCCACATCTTCTAGGGGAAGGTCACGAGAAACCTCATAACCCATTAACATGGCAATTTCATTAACCAATTCACGAAAGTCCTTGGTCGAGGTTGTTGTGCGACGCAAAATTGACAATTTATGTTGAATTAAAGGATGTGAAATTACTTGAAAGTTACCCATAACAATCACCTCTATTATTTTTTTCTATTATAGCAGATTATTAACTGAAAATCTGCTATAAGGTTATGAAAATTAGAATTTTATGCGACTTCCTCTAGATTAGTCAATAATGATTCCAATATTTCTGAAAAGAGCTTTCTCCTCTTGGCTGACTTTTATTTTGTGCTATAATAAAAATCAGAAAGAAGACTAGAAACGATGTCAATGATTGAAGCTAAGGGTATCCATGTTACTTATCATAAACAAAAGATTCTCTCAAACTTAAGTACTAAATTAAACGATGGACAAATCACAACCATTATTGGCCCCAACGGTTGTGGAAAATCTACCTTGCTCAAGGCTTTATTACGTCTAACACCTATTGAAAAAGGGCAAATTCTTCTGGATGGACAGGCTATTCATTCATTACCAACCAAGGACGTGGCTAAAAAAATTGCCCTTTTACCACAAACGCCACAAGTGCCAAAAGGGCTGTCAACCTATGAGTTGATTTCTTATGGTCGTTTTCCACATCAAAAGTATCTAGGTGGTCTTAGCAATGAAGACCGTGATAAAATTCATTGGGCTATGGAAATCACAAGAGTTACTCCTTTTGCCCAGACGGATGTTGACCAGTTATCAGGTGGGCAACGCCAACGTGTTTGGATTGCCATGGCTTTAGCCCAAGATACGCCAACGATTTTTTTAGATGAGCCAACCACCTACTTGGATATGAATCATCAATTGGAAATTTTAGAGCTCTTACAAGACCTTAATCAGCAGCAAGGAAAAACCATTATTATGGTCTTACATGACTTAAATCTAGCTACTCGTTTTTCTGACTATTTAATTGCTATGAAAGAGGGCAAAATCCATCATCATGGAGTTGTTAATCAGGTCTTGACTAAGTCTGTCTTACGAGAGATTTTCCAAATCGATGCTCAAATCACAACCGATAGGCTTTCACAAAAACCGATTCTAATCAGTTATCAATTACACAAAGGAGTCTAAACATGAAAAAAATGACTAGCTTAGTTTTAACCCTTCTCATGATTATGGTTTTAGCAGCTTGTGGCAAGGCCACATCAAACAATCAATCTCTTTCTGATTCTGAGAATTTGCCTAAAATCGACGGCTTTACTTACTATGGTCAAGTTCCCCAGTCACCAAAACGAGTAGCTAGCTTATCTGCCAGCTATACTGGCTATCTCATGCAGTTAGGGCTTAATATTGTTGCTGCTACGACCTATGACATGGACAATCCTGTTCTGAAAAAAGAATTGGGACAAGCTAAGGAAGTCATGCCAACAGATCTTGAAGCTCTAGCGGCAACCAAGCCTGATTTGATTATTGCTGGCTCAACCGAAGCAAATCTTGAACAGTTGGCTGCCATCGCCCCTGTTATTGCCATCGAGTATGGTAAGCATGATTACTTGCAAGTACTTTCTGATTTTGGACAAGTGTTTAACAAGGAAAAAGAAGCACAAGATTGGTTAAATACTTGGGAAAACAAGGTAGCTCAGACCAAGGACAGATTGACCAAGAGTATTGGAGCAGATAAAACCTTTACTATCATCGGCCTAAGTGAAAAAGAAGTTTATCTTTTTGGTGATAACTGGGGTCGTGGTGGCGAGATTATTTATCAAGCTCTTGGGTTTACAGCTCCAGAAAAGATCACACAAGACGTTTTTCCAAAGGGATATCTCTCTATCTCCAAGGAAGTGTTGAATAACTATATCGGTGATTATGCCATCGTTGCAGCTGATACGACAACGACTAATGCCGCCCTTTATGAAAGTGATATGTGGCAAGCTATTCCTGCTGTGCAAAATGGCCGTATCATCAATGTGCCTGCTAATGCTTTTTATTTCAACGACCCCAAAGCTCTCGATTATCAGTTAGATGTTTTAGAAAAAGCCATTCTAGCAATAAACAACTAGAAAGACAATATGACAACAAGCAAACACTCTCTTCAAACAAAGCCAAATCATTTTTGGCTTGTTTTTTTCATCAGTCTGATTGGCTTAGGATTGGGAATTTATGCCAGCCTACGTTTCGGTGCCATTAGTTACAGTCATCAAGAACTGATGACCATTTTAACCCAACCTTTTCTTGACAGTCAGGCTCAGAATATCATTATTGATAGCCGCTTCCCTCGACTTATCGCTGCCTGTTTAGTTGGGGCTGGATTAGCAACTTCAGGCTTAATCACTCAAGCTGTCACTAGAAATCCTATTTCTGACCCAGGTCTATTGGGAATCAATGCCGGTGCCGGTTTAGCTCTAGTGTTATCCTATCTTTTGATGAAAAACTTACATTATAGCCTCATTCTACTTTTTTGTTTAATTGGTGCTAGCCTAGCTGCCCTATTAGTTTTTGGACTTGCCTATCAAAAAAAGGCAAGCAATCATCAAATACGCTTGATTTTAGCAGGAGCTATGATGACCACGCTATTTTCAGCCATTGGTCAAGCGATTACTCTAGCCAACCATTTATCAACCAGCATTATCGGTTGGCAGTCAGGTGGTCTAGTCGCTGTCAACTGGCCCATGGTTACTTTTATGGCTCCATTTATCCTTGTTGGTCTTGGTTTTGCTTTACTTCTTAGCCATCAACTCAATCTCCTTAATCTTGAAAAATCACTCTCTCAAGCCTTGGGACAACAGATGAGAAAAACACAGCTATTGCTCTTAGCTATCGTTTTGCTCCTATCGGCTAGCAGCGTCGCCTTGGTCGGTAATCTAGCCTTTGTTGGACTTCTCATTCCACATTTAGCCAAACTCGTCAGCAAGCAAAATTATCGTCAACTGCTGCCCCTGACCATGCTTTTGGGAGCTAGTTTTATGGTTTGGATTGACTTACTTTGCCGTGTTATCAATTCGCCATACGAAACATCACTAAATGCTGTGGTCAGCCTTATCAACCTTCCTTCTTTTCTGATTCTCATTAGAAAGGGGCAAAATCTATGACTTCATCTCCAAAAAAAGTCATCGTCGTCTTATTTATCAGCCTAGTGTGTGCTAGTTTACTAGCCTTATCATTTGGCGAAAGCCACATCAATCTAATCACTCTCTTTGACAACAGTAAACAAAGCGAAATCGACCTCATTCTTTTCAATATTAGATTGCCTCGAATTTTGGCCAGCCTTATGGGAGGAGGCTCTCTGGCTCTCGCAGGTTTGTTACTGCAAACCCTTACTCAAAATCCACTAGCAGACTCAGGTATCTTGGGTATCAATGCTGGGGCAGGTTTGGTTATTGCTAGTTTACTAGCTTTTGGGAAATTAGAGTTTGCAATTAGCCAGTCCTTGCTTCCTAGTCTTACCATTCTTGGTAGCTATGCTACAATTCTTCTAGTCTATCTACTTTCTTATAAACCCAATCACAACATCAATCCCAATCGACTGATTATTGCTGGAGTCGGCATTTCCACCATGATGTCTAGTCTTATCGTAACCTTAGTTAGCTATGTAGATCGCTACAAGATTGATTACATCAATAACTGGCTAAGTGGACAAATCACGGGTGATAATTGGCAGAGTCTTTTGATTTGTAGTTTTCCCTTGATTATATTATGGGGGCTAACTTACAGTCAATATCAAGCTTTAAATATCATGAACCTTAACGAATATACGGCAACTGCCTTAGGACTTAATTTAAAAAAACAACGCTTGTTTATTCTTTTTCTAGCCACCTCTCTAGCAGCCATCAGTGTTATCTTGGTTGGCAATATCAGCTTTGTTGGTTTAATTGCTGGTCATAGTGTCAAGCGACAACTTGGGAATAATCATCTTCTAACTATTCCTACTAGCCTGATGGTCGGCATGCTCATCCTCCTAATCGCAGACACTTTGGGACGTATTTTCCTTGTTGGCATGGGGATTCCAACTGGTCTGCTAGTTGCTATCGTTGGTGCACCTTATTTTCTTTATCTGATGTTGAAAATGGACTAATAAATTCAAAAAGTTGAGCCAAACATGGCTCAACTTTTTTACGCATTAAAACTCTCTGTTAATTGTGGAACTACTTGTTTCTTACGTGATACAGCACCTGGTAAAAAGGCATGATTGTTCTCCAATTTGAAGTTGAATGCCGCCTCAACCTTATCCATGTGTTGACCCAATGCCAAAATCTCTGAATTTGAATTAACAATATCTGTAATCATCAATACAAAATCTGAATAGCCATTAGCCTGACTAGCTGCTAACATGGCTGCCTCGATCTCTTCTTGACGTTCTAAAACTTCTGCAATATCAACAGTATTGACTTGAGCCACACGAACTGGATTGCCATTTAATTCAAATGTTTTAGCATCAATATCAATCAATTCTGCTGCTGACTTGCTAGCGAGATTTGTTCCTGCTTTCAATAGGGCTAAACCATAAGTTTCCAAATCAACCTCTGCCAATTCAGCCAGTTCTTTAGCCACTTGATGATCACTTTCTGCCGTTGTTGGTGATTTCAATAGAAGCGTATCTGAAATCAAACCTGACAACAATAGACCTGCCACTTCTTTTGGCAGTACTAGACCAGTCTCTTTAGCAGCACGATAAACAATTGATGACGCTGAACCTACTGGCTCTAAACGCATATAAAGTGGGTTGGCTGTTTCAAAATTCGCCACACGGTGATGGTCAACCACTGCCAAAATCTCAAGTTCTGCAATATCGCTAATTGATTGTTGGAATTCATTGTGATCTGTCAAAATCACTTGACTCGCACCTGCTTCCTTAGCTGACGTTACCACAGTCGGTGCTTCAACACCAAAATAATCCAAGGCAAAGGCAGTTTCTTCGTTCGGAGTGCCTAAGGCTACTGCTTTAGCATCACGCCCCCAAGCGTTTTTCTCCAAATAAGCCCAACCATAAGATGATGCAATGGCATCCGTATCAGGATTTTGATGACCAAATACTAAAATCGACATGTCTTTTCTACCTCATATATTTCTAAGTTTCGCTTTATTATACCAAAAATCAAGCCAAGTCGCAAAAGACTAGGAATGAATACGTTTCATATAATTGGTATAGGTTTCTGTTTGCATCAAATCCTTGGCATTTTTGACACGGTCTGCTGTCGGTGGCTTAACACCAGCCAAGGCATAGGGAATTCCCAACTCTCGCCACTTAAATTCGCCCATGGTGTGATAAGGCAAAATCTCAAACTTATCCACATTTTTAAGGGTTTTGACGAACTGACCTAGCTCCACCAAATCTTGGTCAATATCTGTCAAACCAGGCACCAAAACATGGCGAATCCAAACTGGAACTCCTTTATCTGATAGGTATTTAGCGCAGGCAATGATATTTTTATTGCTTTGGCTGGTCACAAATTTATGGCGTTCATCATTGATTTCTTTAATATCCAACAACACCAAATCCGTCACTGCTAGCAATTTATCAAAAATTTCATGGTAAGCTGGCGTATCACGAAACGGCAAGGCACAGGTATCCAAGGTACAATGAATACCTAGTTTTTTAGCTTCCGTAAACAAGGCTGTGACAAACTCAATCTGAAGCAGAGCCTCACCACCAGAAACCGTAATACCACCTTCTTTGCCCCAAAAATGACGGTAAGACAAGGCTTCTTTCAAGACATCTTCAACCGTCCGTTCTTGAGAGTTATTGGTTTCCATTTCCCAAGTGTCTGGGTTATGACAATATTGACAACGCATTTTACAGCCCTGCATAAAAATAATGAAGCGAACGCCTGGACCATCCACTGTTCCAAAACTTTCTGTTGAATGCACCATACCTGTTACTTTTTTATAATCAATATCAATCACCAAACCACCTCTTTTGAAAACGCTTTATAGATTTATTATACTCCTTTTTTAGACAAAAAACTAGCTAAAATAAAAGAAAGACATCACTTCGTCTTTCTCTTTTCTCTTAAAGTAAATCTTTCTTTTTCAAAAAACGGCTAAGATAGGCTACAAAGGCAAGCATTAGAAAACCTGAAACGAAAAACACGGTCAAAATAGGAAAATACTCAAATAACAAGCCAAAAATCAAGGTCCCCACAGGAACTGACACCTGAACCAAAACATCAAGAATAGCAAAAATTCGACCTTGCTTACTTGGTGCAATCTGCTTTTGAAATAAGGTCAAAATAGGAATTCTACCTGCTGTCAAAGCCAAACCTATCATCAGATTGATAACGACTAAGAAGATCAATAAAAAGAACAGGTTATGTTTGAAAATCGTAACGCCAAAAACAATGGCAAAAAGACAAAATCCACTAACCAACCAACTCTTAATAATTAGACTGATTTTATCAGGATTGATTGAGCGATAGGCAAAGACACTACTGGCTAGTAGCATACCTACTGAAACACTTGCTTCTAAAATGCCTACTGCTAGACTATTTTCTGAAAAATAAGTGGTCACAATGATTGGAAAACCAATCACCAAAGCTGATAGAAGAAAATTCATGACCAACATGCCAAACAATAAAATCAGCAAGACTTTTTGGTCAAATAAATAAGACAAGGCAGCTTTCAATGTCTGCTCTTCCTTAGCATTTCCATCAACTATGTCATCGTCAAGCTGCTGAAACGGGCGATTGCTAAACGAGAGAAAACAAAGTGAGATTAAACCCAGACCTTCTAACAAAAGCTCCAAGCCAATCGCCATATCTAAGGACATTAAGGGATAAATCGCCCCTGCTACAACTGGACCAAGCAAGGATGAGGCAGAGTCAACGCTCTGAATCAAGCCATTAAACTGTCCAAGTTCTTCTTCTGACTCAACCAAATGAACAGCCGATGCCAGTATCGTGGTTGATACTAGACTATCCATTAGATTAAGCAAGACCACAATCAAGATGACAATGAACAAGTTAGGTGTCACTTGACCCATACTGAAAAAGAAACACATTGCCAAAATTAGCATACTAGTGAGTTGAGCCATAAGCAATAGTGGTTTTTTAGGATAACGATCCACCATAAGACCAATGACAGGTGTTCCCAATAAACTAACAACTGAACCAATCAAGACAATCTGACTAAAGGCAAGAGGGCTTTTGGTCTGCATGAGTACGGTCAAAGACAAGAAAAATGTCAATACCGCACTACCAAATTGTGTGAACAGAACGGTGAAAAATAACGGAAGTCTTACTCTAAGTGTCATTTGTTTACCTCCATGTGCTAACAAAGAAATCTTATTGCTAAAATATATATAATTGTTCGTCTATCGCTAGTATATCTCAACAGACAAGACCTGTAAACCCAGAGCTAAATAGGCATCAAAATAGGAACTGATGATTTAACCATCAATTCCTATGATTTTATTATCTTAGTTGACTTGCTCATCAGTTTCTAATGGACTGACTAGCACTTTCAACTTGACGACACGACCATCTTTGACCTTATCATTGATAAAATCAAAGCGTTTATTTTGGCTATCAACTTGATAGCTTTCTTTAACATCTTGATTAGGAATAGTGCCAATACCTGCTAGGTAAAAACCTGCAATGGTATCCACATCATCACTAACTAATTCACTTTCAAAATATTCGTTGAATTCGTTGAGTGTCATATTACCAAGGACAATATAGGTTTGATCGGCGATTTCTCGAACAGACTCTGCTGCCTTGTCTGTTTCATCATCGATTTCACCGACAATCTCTTCTAGCAAGTCTTCCAAGGTCACCAGACCTGATACGCCACCATATTCATCTAGTAAAATCGCCATTTGTCGTTGATTGTTACGCAGAGTAGTTAAGAGATTATCCACAAAAATCGTTTCTGGTACAAAAAGTGGCTCTTGCAGTAACTGGCGAAGATTGATTTTGTCAAAACCTTGAGCAAAAGCTGCACTCAAAATATTTTTCGTATGAATCAAGCCGATAATCTTGTCCTTATCCCCATCATAAACAGGAATACGAGAATAGTTTTCTTTTAAGATTTCCTTAATCAGCTCTGTGGTATCGTCATTGATGTCAACCATAAAGGCATCTGTCCTTGGCACCATCACTTCACGCGCCATGGTTTCATCTAAAGAAAAGACCCCTTGCAACATGCCAATCTCTTCAGCGTCCAATGTCGCCTCACTATTGGTCAACAGGTACTCAATCTCATCTCTGGTCATCTGCTCATTGGCATCATCAAAGGTCATTGGCGTTAGACGACTCAAAAGATTGGTTGATGCTGATAAGAACCAAACAAAGGGACTGACCAATTTACCCAAAAAGAGAATAATTGGGGCTGAGTAAATCGCCAAATTTTCCTTGAGGTTCATGGCAATTCGCTTAGGATATAGCTCACCAATCACAATCGAGATATAAGTCAAGAAAACCAAAGAAATAATATCTCCTGCCGTTTTCGCAGTTGTTGATTGGCCAAACCAAGACGCAATCACCGTTCCCAAGGAATCTGCAAAACTTGCCCCTGATAAAAGGGTAATGAGGGTAATCCCGACTTGGATAGTTGACAGAAAATTATTGGGATTATCCAAAATTTTCAACAAACGGGCATAACGCTTATCTCCTTCGGCTGCCTTTTGCTCCACACGAGAACGATTGAGCGATACCATAGCCATTTCACTAGCTGAGAAAAAGGCATTGAATAAGGTGAGTAGTAATAATAATAAAAATTGTAATAACAAGGACTGACTGCTAGGGTCTTCCATTTTTCATCTCCTAATTTCTAAATAATCCAGTCTATTATATCATATTTTCCATAAATATCACGTTTTGAACGATTATCTCCTACTTAGCCTTCCCTAATTTCTCAATCATAATCAAAAAAGGCGGCTGATTGATTTGATTAAGAGCCTGATAGGACATGACTGCAAAATCTTTTTGAGGCAGACGGCTGACAAAATCAAGCAGGGAGTCTTTTTCTCTTTGCCCACCCTCATGACCATAATAAACCATGATTGAGATACGACCACCAAAAGATAAACGTTCTAAAATTTGTTCAAGAGCCAGCAAGGTGGTTTTGGGTTGAGTTGTTAAAGACTTGTCTGCTCTAGGCAAATAACCTAGATTGAAAATCGCACCATCAATTTTTTCCTTAACATAGTTTGCCACTTGCTCATGTCCTGCATGAATCAAGTTAGCCACCAGATTTTCTCTTGCCAATCGTTCTTGCGTCCAAACCAAAGCTTGCTTTTGAACATCGAAAGCATAAACTTTCCCCGCTTTTTTGGCCAAAAAAACTGTATCAAAACCTTGACCCATGGTTGCATCTACCACTACACTATCGGGTGTTAATACCTCAGCTAAAAAATCGTGAGCCATGGCCAATGGTTTTTTCATCTTAAATCTCCTTCTTTTAATGAAATAAGGCTAGGGCTGACCTAACCTTATTTTATTTTTGTTTGGCTTGAAAACGCCATTTAAAACGCCAGCGATCATAGTAGGGAAATAACATATTCAAAATCGCATAGCCAACTAATAAACCTGATAAAATATCTATTGGATAATGAACACCCAAGTAAACTCGAGATAGAGCTACCAAAACAATCAAGCTAGTCAAAACCAAACTAACAATCAGTCGTAAACCACTTCTTTGGTTCAAACGTTGGTAACAAACAATCAAAATCGCACCAAAGATGACCATCGCTCCCAAAGCGTGTCCGCTTGGAAAAGAGTAGCCGGATGCTGATACTAGATGTGGGATGCTTGGACGTGGACGTTGATAAACTGATTTGAAAACAACAATTGCCAAGCCAGCTAAACTTGCACTAATTAACAAATAATAGGCTTCTGCTCGCCATTTTTTCAACCAAAAAACAAGGGCAGGAAAAATAGTCAGAGCTAATTGAACAGGTGGATTACCTAAAACAGTTATGTTTTGGAAAAAGTCTGTCCAAAAACTTGGTAGATCGTTTCTAAACTTCGCTTGTACAGTTTGATCAAAAGATAGAACGGTTTCTGGATAAAATTTAATCACATAGCCCATACAGACAAAAATGACCAAGGCAAATGTGCCACGAAGTAGGTAAGTTTCTTTATTTTTCATAACGATAAGTGGATAAAATAGGTTTCAATAAACGGTAAATGAGCGCAAAGGATAGAGAAAAAATCAATCCTTGAACAAGATTAAATGGTAAAACCATGCCAAAAAGATAAAGTGAGGTACCGATAAACTGACTAATATCAAAATTCGCCAATTTCGCATAAAGTGGGATACCATATACCCAGTTCAAGAGCAACATGCTAAGGGTTAAGACAACTGTTCCAACTAGACTCGCCATCACATAGCGAGAGACTGTTTCCTTTTTTTTCCAAATCAATGCAAAGCAAGCCACAAAAATGGCCAAGGCTAGCACATTCATCGGCAAACCAATCCAATCATTAACCCCGCGATTGTTTAGGACAAACTTGAGAACAGTTCGCAGACCTAAAATAAGATAGGCTGTTTTAAGATCAAACAAGTACAACCCCAACAATATAGGTAAAATACTCAACTCCACTTTCAAAAAATCAGCTCCTGGAATAATCGGAAAGCCAAAAAGCATTAAGCTAAAAGATAGAGCTGATAAAATGGCAATTAAAACCATCTGTCTTGTTTGTAACATAAAAAATTCCTCCAATTTTGACAAATTGGAAGAAGTAGCAAAGAGTACACTAAAAGACCCTTTGTCTTCTCCCATCCAGACTTTACTGTCGGTTGTGGAATCACACCACATCAGCTTACGCTCACGGACTTCTACATGCCACTGCACCTAGTCACCGCCGGTCGGGAATTTCACCCTGCCCTGAAGACCTCTTTAGTATATCATAAACTTATGGTTGGAACAATCATTTGAGCTTATCTTGCTCATAGGTATGTTCCAACTCGAGTTGGGGAAAACCTTGTTGACGCAAGGCTTCATAGACAATCATACATACCGTATTAGACACATTTAGGCTACGGACGTGTTGGTCATTCATGGGAATGCGTAGGGCTTTGTCAGCATGTTGACGCATAAAATCCTCTGGCAGCCCTGTATCTTCTCGACCAAACATAAAATAATGCGATTGATCATCATGATAATCAACCTCACTATAAACTTTCTCAGCAAATTTTGTGATCAGGTGAAGTTGACCTTGGCATTGCTCTAAAAAGTCATCCAAACTATCATAAAAATAAATCTCTAACTTATCCCAATAATCCAATCCTGCTCGCTTCATTTTCTTATCATCAATCGGAAAACCCATGGGTTTGATGATATGAAGTGGACTATTGGTTGCTACACAAGTTCTAGCAATATTACCTGTATTGGCTGGGATTTGAGGCTGATACAACACAATATGATTTTGTCTTTCAACCGTTACTTGTCTATCCTGGCTCAATTCTGCTAAATTCATCTTGATTAGTCCCCATTCTTTTGATTAAAAAAATAGCCATGCCACCCGGATTAAATCAGCAGGCAACATGGTTGATAGCTCATTGACTTAAATCATAACAGGATTGAGTTAAACCAATGAGTGACTATCCTTATTATAGCATGCTTAAACGGTCTGTCAATAGCTTTTTTGATAAATTTCTTAGACAAATAACGCATTTCGGTCAGAAAAATGTGCATTTTTGCTAAAAAAGGAGTATGATATAGGGTATATAAAAGGAGAAACAATCATGAAAATCATTGTTATTGGTGGAGGTAAGGTCGGTTCTGCCCTTTGCCAATCTTTAGTTGAAGAAAATCACGATGTGATTCTCATTGAAGAAAAAAAAGACGTCTTGAAACGTCTGACTAAACTTTATGATATTATGGGCATTGTTGGCAACGGAGCCAATTTTAAGATTTTAGAAGAAGCTGGAGTCAATCACTGCGATATTTTTATCGCCCTAACCGAAAAAGATGAGGTTAATATGATTGCTGCTGTTCTGGCTAAGAAAATGGGAGCCAAGGAAACGATTGTTCGGATGCGTAATCCAGAGTATTCTAACTCTTACTTTAAGGATCGAAATTTTCTTGGCTTTTCAGCAGTGGTTAATCCAGAACTATTGACAGCCCAATACATCGCCAACAGTGTTGAATTTCCAAATGCCCAGTCGGTCGAGCATTTTGCCAATGGCCGTGTCATGCTGATGGAATTTCACATCACTAAAAAAAGCCATCTCTGTAACCTGACCCTCAATCAATTTCGTAAAAAATTCAATGGCTTAGTAGTTTGTGCCATCCAGCGTGACGATCAAGTCTTGATTCCCCACGGTGAGGCAACCATCAAAACTGACGACCATATCTTTGTGACGGGCAATCGTTTAGAGATGATTCTCTTTCACAACTATGTCAAGAAAAAAAACGTCAAAAATATGATGCTGATTGGAGCTGGAAAGATTACTTACTATCTGCTTCATATCTTGAAAAACACCAACATCAAGGTGCGAGTCATGGAAATTAATCCTGAACGTGCTACCTGGCTTAGCCAAGAATTTCCTTATCTACACGTTATTCAGGGCGATGGAACTGCCAAAGAGTTATTATTAGAAGAAAATATTCAAAACTATGACGCTGTAGCCACATTGACAGGTTATGATGAAGAAAATATTATCGCCTCAATGTTCTTAGAAACTTTGGGAGTTGAAAAAAACATTACCAAGGTCAACCGTACTGCCTTATTAGAGATTATTGATGCCCAACCTTTTTCAAGTATCGTTGTTCCAAAACGAATTGCTATTGACAGCATCATGCACTTTATCCGTGGACGTGTCAATGCCGAAGGCTCAAAACTTGATGCCATGCATCATATTGCCAACGAACAGATTGAAACCTTACAATTTGAAATCAAGGAGGGAAATCCCTTGGCAGATTTGCAATTAGCTAATATTGAGTTGAAAGATAATGTACTGATTGCAGCCATTATTCGTAAAAATCAGACCCTCTTTCCAACTGGGCAAGATCATTTGGAAATTGGAGATAAGGTGATTGTCATTACCCTATTGAAAAATATTTCTAGTATCAAGGATTTATTAGCGAGGTAAGTAAATGAATAAACGTATGATTGGCTATCTCCTTGCAAAATTGCTCTTGATTGAAGTTGGCCTACTTCTTGTGCCATTAGTAACTGCTTTTATTTACGGTGAAGACCTAAAAATCAAGCTATCTATCTTACTAACCATGGCTCTGTTGACACTTTTTGGGTTACTGGGAACACACTTAAAACCCAAACATCAAAAACTTTATACCAAAGAAGGGTTAATCATTGTTTCTCTTTGTTGGCTCCTTTGGTCTTTCTTTGGAGCTTTACCCTTTGTCTTTTCTGGGCAAATTCCCAATCTAGTTGATGCTTTTTTTGAAACCACTTCTGGCTTCACCTCAACAGGGGCAACTATTTTAACGTCAACCAATGTCCTATCTCACTCACTTTTACTATGGCGAAGTTTTACCCAACTCATCGGAGGAATGGGAGTGTTGGTCTTTGCCTTAGCCATTTTAGACAATTATCAAAACAATAATTTGGAAGTCATGCAGGCAGAAATGGCTGGTCCTGTTTTTGGTAAGATTGTTGCCAAACTTAAAAATACAGCTCAAATTCTCTATCTCATCTATTTCATTTTATTTGTTATTTTAACGGTTATTTTATGGATTACTGGACTTTCGTTTTATGATAGCCTAATTACTGCTATGGCAACAGCTGGAACAGGGGGCTTTGCCGGCTATGAAAACAATATCGCCTACCACAACAACTCCTTGGTCACTAACATTATTTCCATTAGTATGATTCTCTTTGGGATTAACTTCAACCTCTACTATCTGCTCCTTCTAGGTAAAATTCGTAGTTTCTTCAAAAATGAAGAATTGAAACTTTATTTAATTATTATTATTCTCAGTAGTTTAGCTATTTGGCTTAATGTTAAAAATCTCTATCCATCATTTCAAGAATCTGTAGAAAAAGTATTCTTCCAAGTTTCCTCTACTCTAACATCAACTGGATTCAGTCATCCAGATATTACTCCTTGGCCACTCTTTTCACAAGTTATCCTACTTGGCTTAATGTTTTGTGGGGGAATGGCTGGTTCAACTGCTGGTGGTTTCAAAATCATGCGAGTGCTCATTTTACTTAAATTAGTCAAGAACCAAATGTTAGCAACTTTGTATCCTAATAGAATACTCTCTCTCCATATTGACCAAGCACCCTTAGATAGACAAATCCAAGATGACATTCTTAAATATTCCATTGTTTATGTTATGATTTTGTCGAGTTTGATTCTTATTCTTAGCGTAGACAGTAATGATTTTCTCGTTGCTTTTAGTGCCGCCCTATCTAGCCTTAACAATGTCGGGCCAATATTAGGCACCCCTCAAAATTTCAATCTCTTTAGTCCTGTCAATAAAGTCATTCTATCCATTATTATGATTGCTGGGCGTTTGGAGATTTACCCACTGCTCCTATTCTTTCTTCCTAGGACTTGGTCAAAAATCTAAACACCAACAGGTTAAAATCAAGAAGATTTTAACCTGTTTTTAACAACTACGACTTGAAAAAGTTGAACTTTCTCGCTATAATAGAAAATACTGAATAAAATTTGAAAGAGGCAACTCCTATGAAATCTTCAAAGAATGAAGTCGTCTATCTTGTTTTGACCATTCTATGTGTCATTTTTATTGGAACTATTTATTTTATCTTTGGAAATATCCGTCAAGCTAATGTGTCAGTAACACCTACTCCGTCTATCACGGCTAGCCAAGTTGACAATAAAAATCTTGAAGCGGCACAAGCTGCCGTTCAAGCTGCTGAGGCGAACAAGAGTGAAGAAAGTATTGCTCTAGCTCATGAAGCTCTACAACAAGTGCAGGATGAAAAAGATAAATTGGAATTACAAGCCAAATTAGATGATCTCAGCACTGAATTAACCAACCAACAGGTCGCAACAACGGCCGTTGAAACTGCCGAAGCTAGCCTGAGTGCTGAAGATGTCCAAGCTGCCAGGGAAGCTATCGAGCAATTAAAAGATGACGCTAAGAAAAACGAATTGCAAGTAAGACTAGAAGCTATTGCAACTGAAAATTAAACATAAAGGAACTCAACTGATATGAAACGTAAAGAACTCATCTATAGCGGTATTACGCTCTTATTGCTACTGATTTTAGGCGTCAGCTACCTATCATTGAATAAAAAGACAAGCAAGTCAACGACATCAGCGACTGCCCTAACATCTAGTAGCTCAACTAGCACACCTATCCCACCAGCTTTGGAAAAATTATTTCAAACTTTGGAAAATGATCCTAATCAAACTGGCATTAACCAAGCTCAAGCTGCTATTGATAAACTAACAAATAACGATCAAAAAGAAAGTTTGCAAAATCGCTTAAACAAAATCAAGGCTAAACTTAAATTGATTGAAAGTACAGAAAAAGCTCTTCAAAGTGCTGAGAAAAACCCTAGCCAACGTACGATTAAGGCTGCTCAAGATGCCATCAATCGTATCACAATTCCTAGCAAGAAAGAAAAATTCCAAAAACGCTTAGATCAAATTAAAAAAGAATTGGAAAATCCTAGTCAATCTTCTGAATCAAGCAGCCAAGAAGAAAGCAGAGAATCAAGTTCAGAAGCAAGTAGCCAAGCCAGCTCAAGCTCTGAATCTAATGAGCCGGCAACTACAATTACAGAAACTAATACTAATACTAATACTGATACTGCTGTCACTTATAACAACTCTCCTTCAACTGCTAATTCAAGCTATTATGTACCAAGTACCACTCAAACAACAAACTCATCTACAGCTAGCTCTACTGTTACACCTAGCGTTAGTGTAGAGGAAACACCTGCTGTATCAGAAACACCAGTAGAAACTACTGCTGAAGTCCCAGCAGAAACTAACATTGCTGATTCAGAAGTAGAAACATCTACCACTGAGTGATCATATCAAAAAAGCGTGTCTCACACGCTTTTTATCATCGATAAACTTAAAACCATCTCGCTTTACTCACGAGATGGTTTTAATATTAAATTTCATACCCCATTAAAATACCACCGTCTTCAGCATAGAAGCTACATAAGCCAGATGTGGCATGATAGCTAATTTCTGCTTGAGGGAATTGGGTCAAGATTTTCTCACTTAATTGTTGGCAGATTTTCTCATTGTTAGAATGAGCAATAACCACTTTACCGCCTTTGTAGCCTGCCTTAACCATCTCTTCCAGACTAGCTAAAATAGCTTTTTTCTGACCGCGTGATTTTTGCAAGAGTTCTAAACGTCCTTCTTGACTAGCCTCACCAACCATACGAATATTCAAAAGACCAACCACTGCTCCTACTAGCTTACTTAAACGGCCATTTTTGACCAAATTATCAACCTTAGCTAGAACAAAAAGTAATTTTGTCTTTTCTTGATAGGCTGTAATTTTATCAACCACTTCTTCAAAGGATAAGCCTGAAGCAATCAAGCGATTAATCTCCATCACCAATAAATCAATTTCACCACCTGCTGATAGGGAATCAATCAAATGAACCTTGATACTAGGATTTTCTTCTTTCAACATTTCCACTGCCAAACGAGCACTGTTATGACTACCTGATAGTGTCCCTGTAATCGTAATGGCAATCACATGGTCTGCTCCACGATAGGCTTGCAAGAAGGCGTCAGGACTAGGGCAACTTGAACTTGCTGCAGCAGAAGTTTGATACATGGTTTCCATCATTTTAGGAATATCCAAACCTTCATCATCTACAAAAATCTCATTACCGATTTGTAAGGTTAAGGGAACTCGCTCAAAACTAGTGTTAGGAGCTAAGTTTTCAATGTTTTTTAGATCGCAACCTGAGTCTGCAACAACTTTCCATGACATAATCATTTCTCACTTTTCTTAAAAATAAAATGCTTTCATTCTTATTATAACACCATTTGTATGAATCAGCTAGCAAAAAACATTTGATAATCAAAGGAGATTTTAGTCAAACAACGGATTTAGCACATAAGTTTCAATGGCCTTAGCAACTCCTGCTTCATTGTTAGAACTTGTTTGGTGACTTGTAATAGCTTTCACTTGCTCTGTTGCATTGCCCATAGCGACACCCAAACCTGCATAAGCTAGCATTTCCAAATCATTATTACCATCACCGAGAGCCATAATATTTTCTGGAAGAATCTCAAAACGTGTGGCTAAATCTGACAGAGCACTTGCCTTAGTCACACCTTTTGGCATGGCTTCAAAAATATAAGGCTGACTACGAACAACTGAAAAAAGACTCGCTAATTTTTCTTCTTGTTCTTTTTGGAATTGATCTAAAACACGCTCATCACCTAAAAACATAGCTTGAAAGATTGGTTCTTTCTTGGCTTTTAGGTCTGCTAAATCAATAGCAATGGCTTCTGTGAATACCAGACTAGCATCATAAGCAACAATTTCTGGCACATGATCGGCAAAAACATAGAAATGATTATCCGTGATTAAGGTTAAATAAATCCCAGGATACTCTTGTGCAATACCTAGTAAGAGTTCAATTTCTTCAAAACTTACCCCGTTAGTATCCACCAAGGACCAATCTTTTGTGGCATAGGTCGAACAACCATTGTTCAAAATAGCATAATCACCAATCCCCAATTCATCAAAATAAGGAATAACACCTGGCTTCATTCGACCCGTGCAAAGAACAATCTTCACACCCTTTTGAGCTACTTTCTGCAAGACCTCTTTATTGGCTTGCGGAATTTGTTTGTCATCGTTTAACAAGGTGCCATCCATATCAATCGCAATTAGTTTAATCATACCAGTTCTCCTTACTTATTCATCTAACCAATTCAATTCTCGAAGAGCATCTATTAAGTTTTTTCGATCATTTAATAATGCAAATCCGTCTAATTCCCTAGCTAAATCATCATCGAAAAATATCGCCGAAATATTTTCTTTCTTACATCTAGATGGATAATAAGTTCCAGGTTTTTGAATTTTATAACGATCCTGTTCTTGTATAGCAAAATCTTTTATTTGTTTGCCACCAAACTGTGTAAGTTTCTCTTCTTTTGTATTTAAAAATATAACTTCTTTATCTTGCCTAATAGAAAAAACTAGGTGTCCTGCCTCATCATACACTTTCTTATTTTTGCTTATGGTAAAATGTTTTATTAATAACTCGTCATTTCCTTCAAAAGTTTCATCTATATCTTCTCTATTTAAGAATATATCTTCTTTACCTTTATTTTGTACAATATAGAAAACTTGATGCCCTGCTTCATCATACACCTTACCATCTTCATCTGGAATAGCTATATTCTTAAAACATTTCTGATATTTATCGTCATATCCCTTACAATAAAATTCACGATATAAATCTACATTATTAGCATTATCATCATTTTGAGGAAGATCGAAATCTTTATCAAAATTTGGAATAAAAATATGACTATCTTCCAACATTTCTTGACTATTATTCTGTTTTATTGTTTTGAATAAGATTTTAGTGCCTATTGGTATCTTATCATCCTTATCATAAAAGAATATTGTGACTTCATATTGTATTTTTCCGCCTCCATTTTTAAGATAATTTGCTATTTTATTCTCATAAAATGCTTGACTTTTTCTAAAATTACCACTGGCTTTCTCTTGTTGCAAATTAGCTACACTAAATTGAATAAAACCATTCCTTTTATTATCTTTGATAATATTTTCTTTTTCTTTATCATTAATAAAACTATAAAATTGGCTAGCTAAAATATGTCCATGATTAAAAAAATATTGTCCATTAATTTTAACAGGATTATTTGATCGTAGTTTTTTTAATCCTAATTTTGATGTTGATTTTTCACAACTTTCAGTATCTCCATTTAATCTTACTCGCCATCCTTTTGTTTTAGAACCCTTTAATTTTTTAACCGGCCTATTATCGTCTAGCACTCTGAAAATAGTGTGTTTTTCATCATAGCATACTTTAAAACCTAAAATCTTTTCAAGTTCACCATCTTTTAAACCTAGTCTCTTTAATACTTCTAATTTATCCAAATCTTTTTCCATCCTTTAATTTATTTTCAAAACAATCACTAATAAACTCTTTTTAGTCACAAAACATATAATAAATTCTTTAATCATATTACATCATTAGTTTAATCATCATTTACTTCCTTACTCTATTTTCTTTCATTATACCATAGAAAGCCTTTGCCAAACTTTTTCATTACAAAAAACCAGCCGTAGCTGGTTTTCTTAGTCTTTACGTTCGAGTTCACGAAGCATTTGATCGATCTTGTTACCATACTCAATGGACTGATCTTTGACAAAGACCAAATCAGGAATCTTATACATGGTTAGGCGTTTGCCCAACTCACGTTTGATGGTTCCTGTGGCTTTTTCCAAGCCTTTTTGAGCCTTTTGATTATCTGAAGCCAAGTCACTTAAAATGGTATAGTAAACTTTTGCGGCTGACAAATCACCAAGCATCTGGACATCTGTCACCGTTACCCCTGAAACTCTGGGATCTCTTACCTTTTTTTGTAAAATATCGTTGACTTCACGTTTGACTTCCATGCCAACACGGTCAACACGAAATGAATTTGCCATGCTAACTCCTTTCTGCTTAGCTAGCTGAATTAGCGTTTGATTTCTTCCATGATGTAGGCTTCAATGGTGTCATCGACTTGTAGGTCATGGAAATTCTCAATCATCAGACCACCTTCACGACCATTACCCACTTCTTTAACATCATCTTTATAATGTTTCAAACTCACAAGGGCACCGTCATGAATAACTACACCATCACGGATAACACGAACCTTAGAATCACGCGTTACCTTACCATTGATAACCATAAAGCCACCGATTGTACCAACCTTAGAAATCTTATAGGTTTCTCGGATAAGGGCTTCACCGATTACTTTTTCTTGGAATTCTGGATCTAGCATACCCTTCATGGCATCTTCAACTTCTTCAATGACTTTGTAGATGATGCTATGTAGGCGAATATCGACATCATCTGAATCGGCTTGTTGACGCGCTTGTGGTGTCGGGCGAACATTGAAACCAATCACAATGGCATTACTTGCTTCAGCTAGGGTCACATCTGATTCACTGATGGCACCAACTGCTGAATGGACAACATTAACCTTAACGCCTTCGACATCAATCTTGAGAAGAGATGAGGCTAGGGCTTCAACAGAACCTTGCACGTCTGCCTTGATGATAACGTTAACTGACTTAACTTCTCCAGCTTTAAGGGTATCAAAAAGATTTTCCAGACTGACACGTTGAGTGGCTTGACGTTGTTTCAACAAGGCACGTTTAGCACGTTCTTCACCGGCAGCACGCGCAGCTTTTTCATCTTCATAAACGGCAAAATGGTCACCTGCCATAGGAGCTTCGTTAAGACCTGTAATCGAAACTGGGGCAGATGGCCCTGCTACCTTAACACGACGACCAAGGTCATTTGTCATGGCACGCACACGACCAAAGGTATTTCCAACAACGATCGGATCTTGAACATTAAGTGTTCCTTGTTGCACAAGAAGGGTAGCAACCGCTCCTTTTCCTTTATCCAAACGAGCCTCGATAACCGTACCGATAGCACGAACCGTTGGGTCAGCTTTCAATTCTTGGATTTCTGCAACAAGAAGCACCGTATCCAATAATTCTTCAATATTTTGACCGAATTTCGCTGAAATTTCAACAAATTCACAATCTCCACCCCAAGCTGTTGAGATGACACCATGTTCAGCCAATTCACCAATCACACGCTCTGGATTTGCTCCTGGTTTGTCAATCTTGTTAATCGCCACAATAATCGGTACATCGGCTGCCTTAGCATGGTTAATCGCTTCGATAGTCTGAGGCATAACACCGTCATCAGCAGCGACAATCAAGATAGTAATGTCTGTGACAGAAGCACCACGAGCACGCATGCTAGTAAAGGCCGCATGGCCTGGGGTATCAAGGAAAGTGATCAACTTACCATTTTCTTCAATCTGATAAGCACCGATATGTTGTGTAATTCCACCTGCTTCGCCTGTTGCAACACGAGAATTTCTCAAGGTATCTAGCAAAGTGGTTTTACCATGATCGACGTGTCCCATGATGGTAACGACTGGTGCACGCTCTACCATATTCTCTGGATTGAGATACGACTCATCAGCAAAGAAACGCTCAATATCCGCATTATCAACTTCGACCTTAGCCTTGGCTTCAATGCCATAATCTACCATCAATAGTTCGATAGTATCACCATCTAAAGATTGGTTTTGTGTCGCCATCACTCCCATCATAAAGAGTTTTTTGACAATTTCAGCTGGCTCACGTTTGATACGTTTAGCAATCTCTGCAACGGTCATGCCTTCTGTGTATTCAAACTCTTTTGGCAATTCATGGAATTTGCGTTCGGTCATGGCCTTAGGAGCTTCCTGACGATTTTGTTTACCTTTTTTCTTCTTATTTGGGTTCCAGTTACTATTTCTTTGATTTCTCACTTGATTTTGATTATTCCAACTCTTCTTATTCTTGTTTTGTTTTGGTCCGTCTTCATTTTCATGACTAAAATCACGAGATTTTTCTGGACGGGCTTTTTTACGACGAGTATCAGTCGCTGTTTGTGCAACTTCTACCACTGCTGGAGCAGGCTTAGTTGGCTCAACTACCTGCTTCATTTGTGATTTTTGAGCTTCTTTTTTAGCTTGACGTGCTAATTCTCGTTCTTTTTCTGCCTTTAATTTAGCTGCTTCATTTTCACGGAAACGGCTCTCACTCTGACGAGCATACTCGGCATTTTGTTCAGCTTTAAGAGCAGCAGCACGAGCCTTGAAATCAATTCTTGGTGATTGTGCTGACGTTTGCTGAGTCGGTCGTTTTGGTTGATTTTGTCTGGTTTGACCCTGACGTTTTTCTTGGTTATAAGACTGACGACCGGCTTCTTTATTGGTCTTTGTTGAAGCATTTTGAGTCTGTTTGCTTACTCGACCTTGTTGATTTGAACGATTTTGTTTACGACGTTCTGCTTCAGCCTTAGCTCTAGCTTCTCGCTCAGCCTTAAAATTACGGCTTTGTGGCTTAACAGCTTTTTGTTCAGCTACTTGTTCTACTTTTTCAGAGCTTGGAACAACTTTTTCACTTACTGTTGCAACAGTTGTTTTTTCCACCACAGGTGTTGTCTGTTTTGACGCAACTTTTTTATCGTTAAAGCTGGCAATAATTTTTTTGGCATCTGTTTCTTCAACTGAAGAGGAATGGCTCTTAACTGCCATGCCTAAATCCTTGGCACGCTCAACTACTTCCTTACTTGCCTTACCAAGTTCCTTGGCAATTTCGTATAATCTTTTCTTAGACAATTGGTGTCCTCCTATTCTCTAGTCCATAAGAGTCCTCATTTTCTTAATAAATCCAGCATCTGTAATCGCAACGACTTTTCTAGCTTTGCCCAGTGCTGTGCTTAATTCCAGTGTCGAAAACACTGTAAAGACTTCTATATCATAATAACGACTTTTATCAGTTACTGTTTTTGTCAAATTACTTGCTGCATCATTAGCGAGAAAAATCAAGCCAACCTGCTGGTTTTGAATGGCCTTAACCACCAACTCCTCACCAGAAATCACACGACCTGCTCGCTGTGCCAAGCCTAGCAAATTTGACAATTTTTCTTTATTATTCAAGACCTAATTCTCTTCTTTTTATCTTATGATCCACATAAGCAATCAGTTCATCATAAAAAGTTTCTGGCACTTCCATAGAAAAGCTTCGATTAAAAACTTGTTTTTTCTTGGCTAGCTGTGCTTCTTGATTGTCCAACTTAATATAGGCACCTCGGCCATTTTTCTTACCTGTTGGGTCAATAAAGACTTCGCCTTCCTTCGTTTTAACAACACGAAGCAAATCTCGTTTGTCAATCACTTCACCAGAAACGACAGATTTTCGTAAAGGTATTTTTCTTACTTTTGCCATCAAACACCTCTCCAATAATTTATTCTGTAACGTCTTCTGTTTGTTCAGGAATTACTTCTTCTACACTTGAAAAAGGTTCATTTTCCATTGCTTCATATTCAGAAGCTGATTTGATGTCAATACGGTAGCCTGTCAAATGAGCCGCTAGACGTACATTTTGCCCACGACGACCAATGGCAAGCGATAGCTTGTTATCAGGTACCACAACTGTGGCATGCTTGCTATTGTTTTCATCAAAGATAACATAGTCCACTTCAGCTGGTGCAATCGCATTGTAAATAAACTCTGCTGGATCTTCTACCCATTGGATGACATCAATATTTTCTTCTACAGGAACCAATAAACCTGTCTTTTGATCAAGACGTTTAGGGTGGAATTTGCTCACAACCTTTTTGATATTGGCACCACCACGACCAACAATAGTTCCAATCGCTTCAACATTAGGATTATGGCTACGAACCGCTACCTTGGTACGATCTCCTGCCTCACGCGAAACGCTCATGATTTCCACTGTGCCATCAAAAACTTCTGGAATTTCTTGTTCCATCAAAC
This sequence comes from Streptococcus sp. sy004, assembly GCF_007859205.1. Taxonomy (GTDB): domain Bacteria; phylum Bacillota; class Bacilli; order Lactobacillales; family Streptococcaceae; genus Streptococcus. The sequence continues at coordinate 24,114 of NZ_VOHP01000006.1, read as the reverse complement.
GTTTGATAAATTCTGGGTGACTTCGACTTACAAAAACATTGACTCCACGAGGATTATTTTCAACCTTATAAACGTAAACCTCAATTCGATCATGAGATTTGAAAATTTCACCTGGAATCTGGTCTTGCTTAGATAACTGAGCTTCAATCGAACCTAGATTGACATAGATAAAGCGATCATCGAAACGTTCAACCGTTCCTGTCATAATTTCACGTTCATGCTGCTTGTACTCGTTGAAGGTCACCTCTCGCATCTGACGACGCATGCGTTCCATAATCGTTTGTTTAGCTGATTGGGCAGCCACACGACCAAATTCGGTTACTGATTCTTCAAAACGAATTCTATCTCCCAATTCATAGACAGGGTTAATGGCAAGGGCGTCTTTTAGGCTGATTTCCAAACGACTATCAAATACCTCATCAACCACTTCACGCACTGTATAAACCTGAAAATCTCCAGTTTTTTCGTTAAATTCAACAACGGCACTTTCAGATTGGCCATAACGACGACGATAGGCTGATTTCAAAGATTCAGTCACTGCCTCGATAATATCTGCTTTGTTAATGTGTTTTTCTTCTTCCAAAATACGGAAGGCTTCTAACATTTCTTTAGTCATAATCTTGGTCTTTTCGACCTTCCTTTCTAAAATTTCACTGCAAGACGAGCCTTAGCCACCATCTTGTAAGGAATCTCAACTGTTTTTTGACGAGTTTTATCCAAGTAAGCCATTTTCAAGGTTTCACCATCAAAAGACAATAAATCGCCTTCAAAAATCTTAACCTTATCAATGGCTTGATAAAGACTGACATTGATATATTTCCCAATAGCTGCAGTAAGACTATCCTTGGTTTTCAAAGGACGTTCCAAGCCTGGACTAGACACTTCCAAAAAATACTGGTCAGGAAACGGGTCAGGCTGAATCGTATCTAAAAGTGGGCTAATAACCTCGGTCAATTCTGCTGTGTCTTCTACGCTAATCCCCTCAGGTTTATCGACAAGTACAGACAACACATAATCGCCACCCATTTTTTCATACTCAATATCCACTAGCTCAAACGGCTCTGGAATTGCTGGCGCAATGACTTCTGTCACCTGTTCAATAAGTGATGCCATGGCATACCTCCTTGTATAGCTAAGAGGACCAAGATACACCTTAGTCCCCCCTCTGCTTTATTAGTTAGTTTCATTCTATCACATTTTCTTTATCAATGCAAAGAAAATCATTTTTTGTTAGCTAAGTCCTGTACATCGATAAAAACTTACTTTTATTTTTAACACAATTTCAATCAATAGTCATTTCTTTAATCAATAGAACTGCTGTACTACCATTAATATAACGAACAATTTTAGTCTGCTCTGTCCTAATGATAAAATATTAAGTTTCCAATTTATACCTCTCTCAACTGAAATTGACAAATAAAAAGCACCTAGAGTAAATCTAAGTGCTAAGATAGGCAGGACTGTCGGGGCTCCTGCATTTCTCGACCCACTAATAAAGTGGCGCGTTGGTGACAGATTCTCAACCTCTATCTTTATCTTAATTATACTACTGCTACTATTTTTTGTAAACAATTTTATTTAACAAGAAATTTAAAAACAGACCATTTATCCCCAAGCTAAGAATTTTTCATCTGGCAATTCTCCACTATCCCACATTTGCTTAACCACTCCTCGAGCTTTATTCGCAAAATAAGGACAACCATCTTTCTTATCGAATGCAGATAGTTCCACGATTTCAACATCTCCTGTAGTTGTATTGATTTCCACCATACCAGGCCCTGGATAATCTTCAGGAGTATAAAAATATCCTATGCGATTTGAATTTTTTATCTTTTGCAATAACAACATCATCAAAACGCCTTTCTTAAAGTCTAATAAAACATTTCATTCCTAGTCATTTTCAGCTTTTTATCTAATCCAGCCATTGAAAAAGCATAAAGAAACTCTATTTTTTACATCTTGGATAAAAATCTTGACTTTGACGGGTGAACCCTCGCCAAAGCCTATAAAATCAATAGGATAAAAGGAGAGGAGGGGATTCGAACCCCCGAGCCCCGTGAAGGACTACACGCTTTCCAAGCGTGCGCACTCGGCCACTATGCGACCTCTCCATTATGTGAGCTAGACTCACATTCAAAATAGTTTATTTTTTAGGAAATTGAGATTCCAAACGGTAAATGACTTGACCTTTGTTAGAGAACTTACGCTCATATTCTGTCATCACATTGCCCTCATAGTCGCTAGCGTGCAAATCTAGCCAGACTTGGTTCAATACCATGCCATACTGTGATAAAGACGCCAAGCTATACTCAAACAAGCCACGATTATCCGTCTTAAAATGAATCTGCCCCTCTTCTGGTAAAATTTGCTCATAGGTTTCTAAAAAGGTTTTGTAAGTCAAGCGACGTTTCTCATGACGAGTTTTAGGCCACGGATCACTAAAGTTGAGATAAAGTAAATCAATCTCACCATCAGCGAAATAATTGGTCAAACTTGACCCATCAACCAAAAGTAATTTAATATTTGGAAGATTACTCTCTAAAACCTTATCCAAGGCATAGGACAAGACCGAACGCTGAATGTCTATCCCAATATAGTTGATATGGGGGTTTTTTGCCGCCATACCAGTGATAAAGGCTCCCTTACCACTACCTACCTCAATATGAATAGGATAATCATTGCCAAAAACGTCTTGCCAATGTCCTTTGGCTTCTTCTGGCTTCAACACCACATACTGTGGATTATTTTCTAGGTGTTCTTCAGCACCTTTACGTTTTCTAACTCTCATTTTTACTTTCTAAATGTTTCACGGAATTTTCTAAGTTCGTAGATTTCTTGATTGACATGCTCCATATCACGACTATCAAAGCATTTGATGATTTGTGATAAGTAAGAAAATTGACCATACCAGTATAACTTACTCAGCACCTTTTCATTATACTTATAACCATACAAGGCCAACCATTCCTGCCAACGCACACGAGGGATATAATGGCTCAAAACATAGGCTACATCATACATACGATCAGTTAGGCGAACAGAATCCCAATCCACTAAATAAATCATGCCACTGGTTGTAATCACCCAGTTGCTATGACAAACATCCCCATGGACAATAGTCGCCAAGTCTGAACGAAATTCTGGCAAGCTACGTTTGAGTTCCTTAATCACTAATTGTAGGTAGGAATTTTCTTGTAGTTGTAACGGTGCATTCTTTTCCCAATCCACCAATAAATCATAAGGATTTTCAATCTTAAAATTAAGTTGCAAAAGTTGATTAACCAACGCTTTAGAGCGATGCATCCGAACCAAAATTTGAACAACTTGTTTACTATTCATATCCTGTTTGGTCAAAATCCGACCATCTAACCATTCTTGAGCACTCATCATGTCGCCATTGCCCATACGCTTAGCCCACAACAGTTGAGGAGCAATCTGTTCCTTGGCTAGAGCAGCAAGGATAGGAGTGGTATTTAATTTGACAAAAACTCGCTCACCATTAGGATAAGTTCCCATATAAGCCTGACCACTGTTACCTTTAAGAAGAGTTAATTGTAATTCTTGATCTGTACCAGCCATTGTTTTTCCTCCTATTTTTCTATTGAGCCTTATCATCTTACATTGTACTTGTTTTCAATCACTTAGTCAAACTTGACTTAACTTTTTTGGGTAAATAAAAGAAACTTAATAGCAAACCTCCGACAACAAACAAGCCACTAAAACCAAAAAAGAAAGAACAACTGGTTTGGATGATATAAAAGATTAAAAACAAACGTTGCAAGACACCTTGAAGGGCTACACTTTTATCTGCTTGCTTAGGATACAAACGTGTTAGATACTGGTAGTCATAATGACGTCCCAAAGCCGTCATTTGAAAAAGCCACAAGTAATTAAACAACAAACCTAAAGTCTCGGATAGCCATGGATTAGAAATGGTTACCAAACTTAATAGAGATAAAAAGAACAATCGAAGTGTCAAATGCAGATAATCGCCACTACGCACAAAGGCCTGAGCGTAAAGTTTGGACCATAGACTTGGTGTCTTGCCTGACAAAAACGTGATAAGGCTATCTAAATAAGCCCTTCTCTTAACTGGGCTGGAAATGCCTTTCACATCTGTAAAGAGTGAGAAAAATTTTAAAATTGCCTGCTTGCGTCTTTGTTCATAAGCAATAGCCTTTGACCAATGCAAAGATGAAGGTTGAAAAAAGTCTCTAATTTTCCAAGACATCAAACCAGCCTTAACTAGCCAAAGTAATACCACTAATAGTAAAATCTGCCAACTCGTCCAACTCAATTTTAGTAGAAGTGGACTTAAAAATAAAACACCTATTGTTTGAAGACTTCCCCAAAGTAAGACACTTCTTTTTAAGGCTTTCTTAATTTCTCTTCTGACCTCTGCTTCTTTTACCAATAAAAATAATTGGTCTGCTGGTTCTAAGTAAGTCGCGACCCGACCCATACTCAATAAAATCAGCAAAAGCAATACAATCACTGACCAAATGGGCCAGGTTTGGCTAGGAAAATCATTTAATAATTTGCTGTATTCCACCATGACAAAGCCTGTCAGAAAGACGAGAATCAAAACAAAATGGTCATTTAACACATAGCGCAAATATTTCAGACAGAGCTGATGAAAATCGAAACGTCGTTTACCAAAAAGCTCTCTCATAGACTGCCACTTTCCTCCTGTGTCAAACTTAAATAAATATCGGTCAAGCTAGCGGTTGGTTGGGCAAAACTCGTCTGCAACTCAGCCAAGGTTCCCTTTGCCTTAACCTGCCCTTGATGCAAAATGATAAACTCATCACACATCTTTTCTGCGGAATCCAACACATGAGTACTCATAAGAATGGCTGTTCCTTTCTCCTTTTCCTCCATAAGCAAATCGGTTAAATCCTTGATAGCTACTGGATCAAGCCCCAAAAATGGCTCATCCACAATCAAAAGGCTAGGTTCAACCATCAAGGCTGAAATAATCATCACCTTTTGTTTCATTCCCTTAGAAAAATTGACTGGAAACCAATCCAACTTATCTGACAAACGAAAGATTTTTAATAGACGTTCAGCACACGCCATAGCTTTTTGTTGATCCAAATCATAAGCCAAGATGACAGTTTCCAAATGTTCCTTTAAAGTTAATTCTTCATACAGGCTAGGTGTTTCCGGAATTAAGGCTAGCTGTTTACGATAATTAACTGGATCCGTAGATAAGGTCAAACCATTTAAGCTAATTTGTCCTTGATAAGGCGTTAAAAGCCCAATAATCTCACTAATCGTCGTTGATTTTCCTGCTCCATTCAGACCAATCAAACCAACCAATTGCCCCTTGTTTACTTCAAAACTCAGGTCTTTCAAAACAGGGATATTGATATAGCCCCCTGTAACATGTTCTAGTTTTAACATCGTCATTTTCCTTGTTATAAGATTACCTTTCATTTTATCATATTATTTGATTTAGACAAAATCCTAAACAAAACAAAAGAAATCCATTCTCATTTTCTTAAAGCAATCTAATCAATCATAAAATGACTTTTTCACAGACCAGTGACTAACAATATGCTATACTGATAGTAAATTAAAGAAAAGAAGGTTGAGCTTATGCAAAAATGTATTTTTTGTCAAATCGTTGCAGGTGACATTCCTGCTAGCAAAGTCTATGAAGATGAACACGTTCTCGCCTTTTTAGACATCACTCAAGTCACTAAAGGGCATACCCTTGTTATCCCTAAAAAACATGTTCGTAATCTCTTAGATATGGATTCAGAAACTGCCCAACAGGTCTTTGCCCCTATTCCACAACTAGCACGTCGCTTACAAACCGTTACTGGAGCTAGTGGGCTTAATGTGCTTAATAATAGCGAAGCAGTGGCTGGACAGACCGTCTTTCATGCCCATATTCATCTTATTCCAAGATTTAATGATGAAGACTGCTTAACTATTGACTTCAAAACCAATGAACCTGACTTTGAACAACTCAGTCAGTTAGCTAAGGCAATCACAGATGAGGTAGAAAAATGAAATTAAAAACCTTTATCTTGTCAGGATTGGTAGGAGCAACGCTTTATAAACTCTATGACAATCGTCAAGTCATCGAAGCAGAAGTCAAGGATAAAACCAATCGTCTGAAACAAGGCAAACAAGATTTCTCTAAAGCTCAAGATAGCTTAGCAACTATTCAAAAAGAAAGCCAAGCAGTCAGTAAGCTAGGACAGGATTTATCTTATCAAACCAGAGTCTTTCAGACAGAAGTCCAAGCAACCATGCAAGAAATCAATAAATTATTAAATAAATACAAAACGGCAAAACTCTTATCAACTTCTGATAAATCTCAATAGAAAAACAACCTAGAAAATCACTTCTAGGTTATTTTTTATGATAAATTTTATTCTACTACAGGAGTAATAACAGGGGTTTCTACTGCTTGTGGCGTTTCAACTACATTAGGAACAACTGACTGCTCATAAACTGGTTCTACAGGGGTAGAGTACACAGGGGAAATTTCAGAATAACTTGGATAGACCTCTTGTATTGCTTGGCTAACTTCTGGTACAACAGGAACAACTGATTGCTCACTCGCTGGCACATTAACAATAGGACTACTCTCGTAACTGCTAACTTGTGACTCTGTTTCTTCTGAAGAGCTATCTTCGGTATCCTGACTACTTTCAGTTGATGATTTACTCTCATTGATGTCAATCTTACTGTCTAAACCATATAAGGTTTCATAAACGACTGCACTGGTTTTTAATTTCGACTGATTTGTTTTCAAACCTAACTCTGTCTTAATGCGATTTTGAATGTCCAAAAGATGCTCTGCCGTCACAACTTGATAAGAACCGCCATCAGCCATAGTGGCATCTTCTCCACGAAGTTGATAGCTCTTGATATTTTTCAAGGCCTCTCGATAGCCCAACAACTTAGGAATAGTTTTCGTTGATATTTCCACGTTAGTCTGCATGTTACTGCTGACTGCTGAAAGAATTTTACGGTAGTTACTAATGCTGTCCAAGGCTAAAATTTTCGCCATGATTTTCTTGATAACTTCTCGTTGACGTTTTTGGCGTCCATAATCACCATCTGGATCGTCATAACGCATGCGAGCATAAACTAAAGCTTGATCGCCATTGATTTTGTGAGTTCCTACAGGCACTGTTGCTGTATAGGCTGGCTCTTGTTCATATATTTGAATCGGAAAATCAAAATTATTGGTAACAGTAATTCCACCAACTGCATCAACCAAGTCAACCATGCCCTGCATATTGATCTGCATGTAATAATCAATGGTAATATCCAGCAAATCCTGAACTGTCATAATAGCCATCTGAGCACCACCAGCAGCATAGGCAGCATTTAATTTGGCCTCAACTCCGGTCATGTCATTTTTCTTTGGTCCTGACAATTTGATTAAAATATCTCGTTCCAAACTGGTCATAGTCGTTTTTTTAGTTTTAGGATTAACCGTCACCAAAATCATGGAGTCACTATTACCCTGCCAACGGTCTGTCCTATCGGCACTACCTGTATCCACTCCCATTAACAGTATAGAAAAAGGTTTGGTCTGCTTAATGGCTTGACTAACATTTTTCGAGGTTTGATAGTTCTTAAAGGTTTTTGCAAATTCACTATTCGTGAAACTAGATAGGGTCGTAAAATAAAGCCCCACTGCTAGTGCTGTTGTTGCTAAAATCGCAACAATCATGATACTAATTTTTTTTCCAATGCTCATGCTGTCTTCCTAATCAATCATTTTTCCCATGATATAGACATCAAGAAACTCGCCTGTACTTGTTTTGGCACCACGTTTCTTAACACCTTCTATCTCAAAACCAATCTTTTCATAAACATGGACGGCACGCTGATTTCGTTTTTGCACGGTTAATTCCAAACGACGAATCACTCCAGATTGTTTAGCCCACTCAATTGTTTCAGCCATCAAAACTTGACCTAAACCATAACCCCAATACTGTTTTTTGATGCCGATAAAAATATCTCCAATATGATTGACACGTTCATGAAAATCACTGGTAACATTAAGAACCCCAACCACTTCTGAACCTTTTTTCACTAGCAAGCAGAGCTGATTGACCGATTCTTGTCGATGCTTGATAAAATCAACCATCTGCTCAGTTGTCATCAAAATGCCCGCCTCGTCCAAGGTAATAAATTCACTTTCTCCCCCTATCTGATTGAGGGTTTCAACCAGTGCTTTGGCATCATTTGGTTCTGCTTCTTTGATGATAAATTCTTGTTCAGCCATGACTAATGACCTCCTTTAGTTGATTGGATCGTTTTCCCTTAGGGACTAATGACACACGACGACCAACGTCTTTTGTTTCGATCACAACTTCCATATAATCATTCGTAAAATCTGCACCCAATAAGTGTCCCCATTCAATAACAGTGACACCATTGCCATACAAAAACTCATCTAAATCAATAGAATCTGGGTCATTACCAATACGATAAACATCTAAGTGATATAAAGGCAAACGCCCCTCATACTCTCTGACAATGGTATAAGTTGGGCTCTTAATCATTTGATCAATCCCTAGACCTTTGGCGATTCCCTTGGTCAAGGTGGTTTTACCTGCACCTAAATCCCCTGTCAACACTAGCACATGACCCGCTTCCAAGGCTTGACCAATACGATAACCAAAAGCAATCAATTCATCTTCGTTACAAATGTCAAACATATTCCTATTTTAACACAATTTAATTTCCTAAACCAGTCACAACTGATAAATAAAAAAACTAGAGTTACCCCTAGTTTTCCATCTTAGATTAACAAAAAGTTAACAATAAAGAGAATATCCAAAATCCATATTATCGGTTGAATATCCTTAACTCGTCCTTGAACTAGTTTACTAAGGGTGTAAAAGAGAAAGCCAAAAGCAATACCATTAGTCAAACTATAGCCAAAGCCCATGAAAATTGACGCAAAGAAGGCTGGAATAGCTTGACCCATATCATCCCACTCAACATGTTTCAGACTAGAAATCATCATAATACCAACCATAATCAACACTGCTGCCGTCGCTTGAGTAGGAATAACCGCCAAAAGTGGACTGAAGAAACTAGATACCATAAAGCATGCTGCCACCACTAAGGCAGTTAGACCAGTTCGACCACCTGCTGCGATACCTGCCGCTGATTCTACATAAGTTGTTACATTTGACGTGCCAACCACGGCTCCTGCTGTTGTCGCTAACATATCAGCATAGAGGGCTTTTTCCATTTTTGGATCCAAGTCCTTAGCATTTTCATTGGTCGTCTTAAAAATCTGAGCTTTTTGACTGGTTCCAATCAAGGTTCCGATTGTATCAAACATGTCTGTCAAGGCAAAAGCAAATACAGTCATTACAACCTCTAATAAACGACTAGAATCAGAAAATAAGGTCCTTAAGCCTGTAAAAGCTGCACCAAACACCAGTCCCAAGTCCTGAAAGGCTGTCACAATATTATTCGAGGTAAAATCAATAGCTGATAAGTCAACAATGCCAAGTAAAACAGCCAGCAAGGTAGTTGTAATCATGGCTAGCATGATACCGCCTTTAACATGACGAATGACAAAGATAGCAGTAATGACAATCGCACAAAGCGACAATACCACACCAGCATTATCAAAAGAAACGAGAGCAGGAACTGCTGAGGCATTACCGACAATGGTTGCCCCTGCCTTATCTGCCCCGTCACCCAGAACGGTGTAGGTATTCGGATTCAAGGTAAAATTCAAAAGTCCTGCATTTTTAATCCCTAGATAGGTCAGAAAAATACCAATACCACCACCAATGGCATGTTTAAGCGTTTCTGGAATGGAAACGATAATGACCTGACGTAATTTACTCAAGGTAATAACCATGGCAATACAGCCACAAAGAAAGACCATAGCCAAAGCTTCCTGCCAAGTATAACCAAGACTAAATACAACTGTGTAGGTAAAGAAGGCATTCATCCCCATCCCTGGTGCTTGTGCATAAGGAACATTGGCATAAAGTGCCATAATTAAGGTGCCCACAACTGAGCCAATAATAGTTGCTAGAAAAACACCCTGAATCGGCATTCCTGTCTGAGCCAACATCGCTGGATTGACAAAAAGAATATAAGACATCGCAAAGAAAGTCGTTACCCCAGCTATAACTTCTCTACGAATCGTCGTGCCATGCTCTTTTAACTTGAAAAATGTTTCCATTTTGATTACAAAACTCCTTTTTAGAACGATATAGATATATTAACATAAAAATGTACGTCTTTCAAGGTTTTTAAAAATGAAATTAAACAAAAATAAAAATACACACAAAAATATGCGTATATTCTATTCTCTATCTAAGAAAATCAAGGTCATCATCTGTAAAAAGGTAAAGCCAGCGATAAAAGGTAGGGCTGACCAAGACACCACTTCAACCATACTATCAACCACTGTCATAGGATTCATTAGGGCATCCCATGAGTTTAGGCGAGCATAGCGACCAATATGAATGGCAAAACTTGATAAAAAAGATAAGTTAGTAATAACCAAATAGCGAAGATAGATATTTTTCACGCCCAGGCTATTGAAAATCAACTGCAAACTCAAGACACCAGACAAGACACCAAACAAGATACTAGACACATAAAGCATAAACATAATCATACTCAAACGATCCCATAGAGCTTGATCTGCAAAGGACATGTGAATAATATCTGTCAACATGTAAAAGGTATTGGGATAAAAGAGTAACCACAGTAACACACTTACAATCTTCAAAAAGGTATTTTTCGTGCGATAGGCTAGGTAAGCAAAATCCAAGGCCACCAAGGCCAAAAACATGTTCCAAATCAGATTAGGGCCACTGGTCATATAACGAAAAATCCCAGCCGATATAACCACCCAAAATAGATGAATCAAACTCATTTTTAATTTCATGTCATCTCTCCTTCTTGCAAAACTATTTTCCTATTATAACATAGGAAGAAATAAATGCCGTTGATTAACCCATCTTGTGAAGTGTTTGTTAGGTTTTGACATTTTTATCTAATTTTTACTCATTTTCACAACTTTTTGTCACAATTTGTTATAATAGGAACATGACTAAAAAAATAATTGCAATTGATTTAGATGGTACTCTTCTCCATAGTGATGAAACCATCTCTACCTATACTGTTGAAACGCTAAAAAAAGTTGAAGCTTTGGGACACACAATTATCATTGCGACTGGACGTCCCTACCGTATGGCCATTAATTATTATCGTCAATTAGGCTTAAAAACACCGATGATCAATTTCAACGGTTCCTTGGTTCATCTACCAGAGCAAGATTGGCCACATGAATTGGACATTCGTCTTGATCCAAAATACATCTGGAAATTACTCGACATTAAAGAAGAAATCGAACTTGATTTTCTAGCTACAGAATATCGAGATAAGCTCTTTATCAATTTTGACCATCGTGACCAGATTGACCCTAAACTATTTGGGCTTAAAGAAATCACAGACGAGTTAGAATTGGTGGCAAACAAGATTAGCACTGGACCAAATGCTCTTTTGATGAAAACAAGAGCCAAAGACAAGTATGCTCTAGCTCAAAACATCAAAGAGCAATTTAACCACGACATCGAAGTGGATTCTTGGGGTGGGCCTTTGAACATCTTGGAATTTTCTCCCAAAGGTGTCAATAAGGCAATGGCACTGCAACATTTATTAACTGCTCTGAACTTGGATAAAAAAGACCTTATCGCTTTTGGTGATGAGCATAACGACACTGAAATGTTGGCTTTCGCCCAAACAGGATACGCCATGAAAAATGCCAATCCGATTCTTCTAGAATTTGCCGATCAGCAATTGCCTTGGACCAATAATGAGGATGGAGTTGCCAAACAATTAGAACAACTTTTTTTAACATAAAAATCAGAGATGCCCAATAGTTTTGAGCATCTCTTTTATGCTTGTCATTTTTCCTTTTGACTGATTTTCATCTATTTTTGATAAATTTTGTGATTTTTTCTCAGATAACCTTGACATTTTCTTGAAAACGTTTTAAAATAGCTATGTTCTTGAATTTCGTTTGAAGGTGATACTAATTTAGTATGACACAAAATGAAAAATAATTAAAAGGAGGAAAATCAAGAATGGGTATCGGTATTATTATTGCCAGCCATGGTAAATTTGCTGAAGGTATTCATCAATCAGGTTCCATGATTTTCGGGGAACAAGAAAAGGTTCAAGTTGTCACTTTCATGCCAAGTGAAGGACCAGATGATCTTTACGCACACTTTACCAATGCTATCGCTCAATTTGATGCTGATGATGAGATTCTTGTCCTTGCTGACCTTTGGAGTGGTTCACCCTTCAACCAAGCAAGTCGAATCATGGGAGAAAATCCTGAGCGTAAATTCGCCATCATCACTGGCCTCAACTTGCCTATGCTAATTCAAGCTTATACAGAACGCATGATGGATGCATCTGCTGGAGTTGAGCAAGTTGCAGCTAACATTATCAAAGAGGCTAAAGAAGGGATTAAAGCCTTGCCAGAAGAATTGAACCCTGCTGAAGCCGCTCCTGTTGTTGCTAAAACTAGCGACGCACCACAAGGGGCTATTCCTGAAGGAACAGTTATTGGTGATGGTAAGTTGAAAATCAACCTTGCTCGCATTGACACACGTCTCTTGCATGGTCAAGTCGCAACAGGTTGGACACCCGCTTCAAAAGCTGATCGTATCATCGTTGCATCTGATACAGTTTCTCAAGATGAATTACGTAAACAATTGATTAAACAAGCCGCTCCTGGTAATGTTAAAGCAAATGTTGTACCAATCCAGAAATTGATTGACGTTTCAAAAGACCCTCGCTTTGGTAATACTCATGCGTTGATTTTATTTGAAACACCTCAGGATGCCCTTCGTGCTATCGAGGGCGGAGTTGAGATTGAAGAATTGAACGTTGGTTCAATGGCTCACTCAACTGGTAAAACAATGGTCAACAATGTGCTATCAATGGACAAAGACGATGTTGCTGTCTTTGAAAAATTACGTGACCTTGGTGTCAAATTTGACGTCCGTAAAGTACCAAATGATTCTAAAAAAGACTTGTTTGACCTAATCAACAAAGCAAACGTTAAATAAGCTATATAAAAGAAAGGATTTATCATGGATATTTCAATTATTTCTGCGATCTTGGTGGTCGTGGTTGCCTTCCTTGCTGGTATGGAAGGAATTCTTGACCAATTCCAATTCCATCAACCAATCGTTGCTTGTACCCTTATCGGTTTGGTAACAGGTAACCTTATTCCTGGAGTTATCCTAGGTGGAACACTGCAATTTGTCGCTCTTGGTTGGGCAAATATCGGAGCTGCCGTAGCACCTGATGCGGCACTTGCTTCCGTTGCTGCTGCCATTATCTTGATTAAAGGTGGTGACTTCTCAGATCAAGCCATTAGTGTTGCTCAAGGTCTTGCTATCCCACTTGCTGTTGCTGGTCTTTTCTTGACTATGCTCGTTCGTACCGCATCTGTCGGTTTGGTTCACGGAGCTGATGCTGCTGCTGAACGTGGCGACTTTGCTGCACTTGAACGCTATCATTTAGTAGCTCTTTCTCTTCAAGGTCTTCGTATCGCTGTTCCTGCTGCATTCTTGCTTGCCATTCCTTCTGAAAGCGTAAAAGCTGCACTTGAGTTGATGCCAGAGTGGCTAAGTGGTGGTATGCAAGTTGGTGGTGGTATGGTTGTTGCCGTAGGTTTCGCTATGGTTATCAACATGATGGCTTCTCGTGAAGTTTGGCCATTCTTTGCCCTTGGTTTTGCTCTTGCAGCCGTTAATGATTTAACACTAATCGCCCTTGGTGCTATCGGTGTTGCTCTTGCCTTCATCTACCTTAACCTTTCTAAAAAAGGTGGCAACGGTAGTGCTAGTGCAGGGTCACACGATCCAATCGGTGACATCCTAGAAGATTACTAAGAGGAGGCAATAACATGGCAGAAAAAATTCAACTTTCACTAAGTGATCGTAAAAAAGTTTGGTTCCGTTCACAACTCCTTCAAGCATCTTGGAACTACGAACGTATGCAAAACTTAGGTTGGGCTTATGCTTTAGTTCCAGCTATTAAAAAACTTTACACGAAAAAAGAAGATCAAGCAGCTGCACTTAAACGCCACATGGAATTCTTTAATACGCATCCTTATGTGGCTGCACCTATCTTTGGGGTAACACTTGCTCTTGAAGAAGATCGTGCCAATGGTGCAGATATTGATGACGCTGCAATCCAAGGGGTTAAAATCGGTATGATGGGACCTCTTGCAGGTATCGGTGACCCAGTGTTCTGGTTTACTGTTCGTCCAATCATTGGTGCCCTAGGAGCTTCACTTGCTATCGCAGGTAATGTTCTTGGACCAATCATCTTCTTTGTCGCTTGGAATGCTATTCGTATGGCTTTCCTATGGTACACACAAGAATTTGGTTACAAATCAGGTAAAGAAATCACTAAAGACATGTCAGGTGGTATCCTACAAGACATCACCAAAGGAGCTTCAATCCTTGGTATGTTCATCTTAGCTGTTCTAGCGCAACGTTGGGTATCAATTAAGTTTGCTTTCAATGTTTCAAGTGTACCACTTTCAAAAGGAGCTTACATTGAGTGGGATAAACTCCCAGCAGGTAGCGAAGGTATCAAAGAAGCCTTTGCTCAAGTTGGAGCAGGTCTTTCACAAACTCCTGAAAAAGTAACAACTTTCCAACAAAACTTAGATGGTTTGATTCCTGGATTTATGAACGTTCTTCTTGTATTCCTCTGCATGTGGTTACTGAAGAAAAAAGTATCTCCAATCACTATCATCGTTGGTTTGTTCATCGTTGGTATTCTTGCTCGTTTAGCTGGTATCATGTAAAATAAGAAAGGTTGGGAGTTTATCCTAGCCTTCTTACTTTACTCATGGAAAGGAAAATACATGGCACAATCCCTCAATAAAACCGTCCTTCTCCAAACAACAGGAGTGTCTTATCTCGGTATTGGTAGCAAGGTCGGCAAGTTTCTTATTGGCCCAGAAGCTATAGAATTTTACCCTGATGTCAATGTTGAGCAATATATCCAAATCCCATGGTCGTCCGTAGATTACATCGGAGCAAATGTATCTGGTAAAAAAATCAGTCGCCATTTTGAAGTGATGACACAGCAAGGTAAATTTCTTTTTGCGTCCAAAGATTCTGGCAAGATTTTGAAAATCGCTCGTGACATTTTAGGAAATGATAAGGTTGTCAAACTTCCCACTCTTTTACAAATGATTGGGCAAAAACTACTCCCGAAAACTCGATAAAGCCTTTACTTTTATAAGAAAGTTGGGTATAATAAAAATAACGGATAAGTAGAGATTAGTTACTTTTCAGAAAGCCTACGGTCGCTGCAAGTAGGTAAGGGCTAATGTTGAAATTCTACCGTTGTTCATTATTACGTAGATAATTAAGTGCACAAGATTTGTGAAGTTGGATGGAACCACGCCTTTGGCGTTCCAACATAGCTCATCTTGTGCTTTTTTATAGGAGGAATTTTATGTTAGATTTAAAACGCATTCGTAATGACTTTGATCATGTTGCTGAAAAACTAGCTTTACGTGGCGTCAGTCAAGAAACTTTAACACAATTAGCAGAACTTGACCAAAAACGTCGTCGCCTTTTGGTTGAAACAGAAGAACTTAAGGCTGAACGCAATCTTGCTTCTGCTAATATTGCCCAAGCTAAACACAACAAAGAAAATGCTGATGAGCAAATCGCTGCCATGCAAAAACTATCTGCCAAGATTAAGGAAATCGACAATGAACTACTTGAACTTGATCAACAAGTAGAAGGTATCCTAGTTGTCTTGCCAAATACACCGCATGACAGTGTGCCAGTTGGGGCTGATGAAGAAGACAATGTAGAAGTTCGTCGTTGGGGAACGCCTCGTGAATTTGATTTTGAGCCAAAAGCTCACTGGGATTTAGGTGAGAATCTCAATATTTTGGATTGGGAACGTGGGGCTAAGGTGACCGGTGCTCGTTTCCTTTTCTATAAAAATCTCGGTGCTCGCTTAGAACGTGCCCTTTACAATTTCATGCTTGATGAGCATGCGGCAGAAGGTTATACCGAAATTATCCCACCTTACATGGTCAATCATGACTCTATGTTTGGTACGGGTCAATACCCAAAATTCAAGGAAGACACATTTGAATTAGCTGACAGCAATTTTGTCCTTATTCCAACTGCTGAAGTTCCTTTGACCAATTTCTATCGTAACGAGATTATCAACGGTAAAGATTTGCCAATCTACTTTACAGCTATGAGCCCATCTTTCCGTTCTGAAGCAGGTTCTGCCGGTCGTGACACGCGTGGTCTAATTCGTTTGCACCAATTCCATAAGGTAGAAATGGTCAAATTTGCCAAACCTGAAGAATCTTATGAAGAATTAGAAAAAATGACAGCTAATGCTGAAAATATCCTACAAAAACTTGGCCTACCATATCGTGTTTTAGCACTTTGTACTGGAGATATGGGCTTCTCAGCTGCCAAAACTTATGACCTAGAAGTATGGATTCCAGCTCAAAACACCTACCGTGAAATTTCTAGTTGTTCAAACACAGAAGATTTCCAAGCTCGCCGTGCCCAAATTCGTTACCGTGACGAAGCTGACGGTAAGGTGAAACTACTTCATACCTTGAACGGTTCTGGTTTAGCTGTTGGCCGTACTGTTGCAGCCATTTTGGAAAATTATCAAAATGAAGATGGTTCTGTAACCATTCCTGAAGTACTCCGTCCATATATGGGAGGACTTGAGGTGATTAAACCTTAATATCAAATAGATAAAAACTCAGTTAACTAGCCTAACTGAGTTTTATTTTGACATTTGACAAAAGAAAAATCACGCTAAGCGTGATTTTTTTATTCATTCATAGAAACGTGAACATGATCCATGTGGTTTTGTGTTGCACTACCACGGTCTGGCATTAGGTTCCAAGTATTGGCTGGACCATAGATGTTATTGACTGGTGAATAGAAGCGTTGTTGCCAGATAACATAGGCAATATCATTATTAGCAATATTATCAACAGCGTATTGAGCTACTTGGTCACCTTGAGCAGCACTGTCAACCATAATATCAACAGCTAGACCTTGTCCATGATCATCATTTGAGTTACGATAGCCACCAATGTTACTAATACCAAATTCATTACCTACTTGTGATTGGAAAGCTGCTGTCTGAGCTTGCATTCCTGCACTATTATAAGTCAAGGTTTGAGTAGGAGTACTCTCTGGAGCAACTTCTTCGACAACCGTTTCTACTGGTTCAGCAGGTGTTTCAACTACTGGTTGCTCTACTGCTGTTGCTTCTTCAGCCGCTGATGTTTCTTCAACTGGAGCCACTTCTTCTGTACTTGCCTCAACAACTTGTGTTACGGCTTCAGTGATTGGATCTTCTGATTGACCATAATTTTGAGTCATCTCACTAGATTCCACAATTGATTGAGTGACTTCTTCAACATTTGGTGTTTCAACTACATCGCTAGTTGATGTTTCAGTTGATACTTCTTCTACTGTTTCAGTAGCTACATTTTCTACTGCAACACTTGACTCATGTGTTTCTGATGCAACTTCACTGCTGCTAGATACTGGCTCTTCAGAAACCATTTCTGTTGTTGCTACAGATGTATTTTCTGCAATATCACTTGATGCAGACGCTTCACTTACCACTTCAGTCACAACTGTCTTGCTACTTGGTACTACTGGTTCTTTTACTTGTTCTACTGATGACTCAACCACAGGTGTTGTCGCTACAGGAGTAGCCTCTTGACTAGATGTTATAACATTAACCACTTCTGCAATTTGAGCAACCTGACTTGCTGGTTCTGCCGTCAAATCATTTACTTTAACTGTTTGATTTTTAAGAACGACTTCATTTGTTGCCAAATCTGCCTTGACTGTCATCTCTTCTGTTGATGATGTTTGAGGAACATCTACTTGAACTGTTTTGACATCTTGGTTATCACCGTAAGTAATCGTTAAAACAGTATTAGGAAGAATAAAGTTAACATCTGCAATATTATTTAGATTAGCCAAAACATTGACTTCTAACCCAACTGCTTCTGCAATACTACCTAATGTATCACCATATTGAACCGTATAAGTAATTTTATTGTTTTCTTTAACTAAATCTGCTCTAATCTCTTCCACAGAACGTGGTGCCCAAACCAATCCTTCTTCTGCTTGAACTTGATTAACTCCAAAGATCGATAAGGCCATTGTTGATAATAAAAGAGATTTTTTAATAAAGTTTTTTGACATAATTTTTTCCTCTTTGTCTAATTGTGATTACAATGATAACATAAAAATCAGACGAATTAAAGGCATTTTTTCTTTATTAAAGGAATTGTAGTTTCTGTTATCTGTTCTTCATTTTTGTAACCTAAATGATACATTTCCTTATTTCTTAATCTAGCGTAAACTAAATCCCCACTTAATCAATGTTAAGTGAGGACTGAGATAGTTGACTAGTTAGCCACTTTTTTTGCTAGGGCAAAGTTACCCAAGGTCGCAGAGCCATTATTAGCCACTGCAGGCGTTACAATATACTCTTCTACTGGTGGAATTGGTAGATAGTCATTGAGCAAGTCTAGGAAGTGCTGATGGACTAATTTAATCATGTGGTCCTGAGCCATAACACCTCCACCAAATACGATCACTTCTGGACGAAACATCATGGTTGCTTGAATTGCTGCTTGGGCAATATAATAAGCTTGTTTATCCCAAACCTCATGCTCAACAGGAATATTTTCGCCACGAATGCCCGTACGAGCCTCTAAGCTTGGACCGGCTGCCAAACCTTCTAAACAGCCTTTATGGAAAGGACAAACTCCCTCAAAATCGTGATCCTTATCATGTTTCATCATATAAGTATGCCCCATCTCTGTATGGCCAACCCCTCCGATGAATTCACCATTTTGATAAGCACCTGCTCCAATCCCTGTACCAATGGTATAATAAACCAGATTTTCAACATTCTGGCGAGCAATGACTTCACCATAAGCTGAACTGTTAACATCTGTTGTAAAGTAAAATGGCACTTGTAAGGCTTCTTTCATTGGGCCAATCATATCAATATTTGACCAATCTGGTTTTGGCGTTTTTGTCACATAACCATACGTTTCTGATACTTCATCAATATCAATTGGACCAAAAGAACCCACAGCTACGGCTGCTAAATTATCAAATTGTTGAAAAAAAGCAATAGTTTTAGCAATGGTTTCCTCTGGCTTAGTTGTTGGAAATTGTGTTTGCGAAACGACTTCAAAGTCTTCATTACCAACAGCACAAATAAACTTTGTACCACCTGCCTCAACACTACCATATAATTTTGTCATATTTTACCTCATTCTTAATACAGAAAGAGGTTGATGTTAATCAACCCCTTTTGTTTGAAGGGAAAACTCCCTTATTTGACTTGTAATAACTCGCTACCTTCTTGAACATTGCCACTTGCCAATGTTTCAACTGCTACAAAATCTGCTGTATTGGTTACGATTACCATTGTCGTATCATCAAGACCTGCATCCGCAATCGCTTTAGAATCAAATGTTCCAAGCACATCACCTGCTTTAACAGTTTGATTGGCTTTCACGTTTTGAACAAAACCTTTGCCATTCATTGATACGGTATCAATACCAACATGGATAAGAATTTCTGTACCATTAGTTGATTTAATCCCATACGCATGACCTGTTTCAAAGGCAATTTCAACTGTTCCATCAACTGGCGACACAACTTGATTACCAGTTGGTTTAATCGCAATTCCTTTACCCATAGCTTCTGAAGCAAAAACTGGGTCATTAACGTCTTTCAAGTCAACAACTTGACCTGCAAGTGGAGCAAAAAGCGTTTCTTCTTTGACTACAACCTCTGCAGCTGCTACTGGAGCAACTTGAGGTGTCTCAGACTTTTTTACATCTTTTACCTCATCTTCATAACCAAAGAAGTAGGTCAAACCAAATCCTGCTGCAAATGACACAGCAACCATTAGTAAGTATTGGAACAATTGACCATTTAGGTAAAGAAGCGTTCCAGGAATAATTGTAATACCAAATCCTGTACCTGCAAGACCTAAGATAGAAGCTACTGCACCACCGATAGCACCTGCAATCAATGATAAGAAGAATGGCTTACGGAAACGTAAGTTAACCCCGAAGATAGCTGGTTCAGTAATTCCCAAAAAGGCTGAAAGAGCTGCTGGAAAAGCAAGAGCTTTTAATTTAGGATTTTTAGTTTTCACACCAACCGCTACTGTTGCAGCTCCTTGAGCTGTCATTGCTGCTGTGATAATAGCGTTAAATGGATTAGCACCTGTATTGGCAACCAATTGTGATTCTAGCAAATTGAAGATATGATGAACACCTGATACAACGATAATCTGATGAACTCCACCAATTAGCAAACCACCAAGTCCAAATGGCAAAGCAAGTAGGCCCTGTGTGGCAACTAGAATACCTTTTTCAACCACATGGAATACTGGACCAATCACAAATAGACCAAGTAATGACATCACAAGAAGTGTGATAAATGGTGTCAATAGCAAGTCAAGTACTTCTGGTACAACCTTACGTACCGCTTTTTCAAACTTAGCACCAATAATACCGATGATGAAGGCTGGTAAAACTGATCCTTGTAAACCAACAACTGGAATGAAACCAAAGAACGTCAAGGGTTTAACATCACCACCTGAAGCAACTGCCCAAGCATTTGGTAATTGCCCTGCAATTAGCATCATCCCCAAAACAAGACCAATTGTTTGGTTACCACCAAATACACGGAAAGTTGACCATACAACCAAGGCTGGTAAAACAATAAAGGCTGTATCTGTCAAGATTTGAGAGTAAACATTCAAATCTTCCGGCAAGGTGTAACCTAAAGCTCCCAACAAACCACGAAGCCCCATAAACAAACCAGTCGCTACAATTGCTGGAATAATTGGAACGAAAACATCACCAAACGTACGAACGGCACGTTGGAACCAGTTACCTTGTTGAGCTGCTTCTGCTTTTTGCTCACCTGTCGTTGCTGTTGGCAAACCTAAAGCAACCACTTCATCATAAATTTTATTAACAGTTCCAGTACCAAAAATCATTTGGTATTGACCTGAATTGAAGAAAGCACCTTTAACTTTCTCAATATTTTCTGCTTTTTCTTTGTCAATCTTCGACTCATCAACAACCATGATTCTCAAACGTGTCGCACAGTGAGCAACACTTTTAACATTCTCACGACCACCGACAGCCTCGATGACTTCTTTTGCAATTTGCTTGTTATCCATTTTGCAAAAAACTCCCTCTATATAAATTTTTCTTATCGAGTGTAAGCGTTTCACTCGTTGTTACAACTATTATTTTATCATGATTAAAAAATATGTCAAGCGTTTTGCAGAAATTATTTTTTAATTTAGCAAAAAGATTGATTTTTTAGCAGAAAACGTTTACTATATAGTTAGAAGAAGTATTTTAGATTTAGAAAGAGGATAACTCATGGTAACCTTACCAACAGAAATTCGTTACAAGCCTTATCATCAATGGACTGAAAAAGAAATTCAAGACATTAAAAACAATATTGCTAAATCACCTTGGAGAGCCAATTATCACCTAGAGGCAAAAATGGGACTTCTTAATGACCCCAATGGATTCTCTTATTTTGACGGTAAATTTCACCTTTTTTATCAAAATTTTCCTTTTGCTGCCAGTCACGGTTTGAAACAATGGGTACATACTACCAGTACTAACCTTGTTCATTTCACAGAAACAGGTGTTACCATTCAACCAGATACACCATTAGATAGCCATGGGGCTTATTCTGGCTCAGCCTATGAAGTTGACGACAAACTCTTCATCTTCTATACAGGCAATGTTCGTGATGAAAACTGGGTGCGTACTCCTTTACAAATTGGTGCTTTCATGGATAAAGACGGACAAATCGAGAAAATTAAAGACATCCTTATCCCACCTGCTACAGATGCTACTGAACATTTTCGTGATCCACAAATTTTCAAATATCAAGATCAGTTTTACGCTATCGTTGGTGCACAAAATCATGACAAACAAGGCTTTATCAAATTATATCAAGCTATTGATAATAACGTTACCAAGTGGCAGGAAGTCGGCAATTTAGACTTTGCTGGCACTGGAAGTGAATACATGATTGAATGTCCAAATTTAGTCTTTGTTGACAATCAACCAGTTTTATTCTACAGTCCCCAAGGTCTAGACAAATCTGAACTAAACTATGACAATATTTATCCAAACACTTATAAAGTATGTCAAGCGTTAGACACAAAAACAGCTAAGCTCATCAAACCTTCACCAATCTACAATCTTGATTATGGCTTTGAAGCTTATGCTACTCAAGCCTTTAACATGCCTGATGGCACCGCTTATGCTATCAGTTGGATTGGCTTACCAGACGTTGATTACCCAACAGATACTTATGACTATCAAGGGGCTATGAGTCTGGTTAAAGAATTACACATCAAAAATGGTAAACTCTATCAACAGCCTGTCGCTGCTATGACAAACTTACGTCGAAGCCAAGAAATTCTAGCCAATAAAACAAGCACCAATAACTGCTACGAACTAGAATTTGAAGTCGCTGAAAATAGCCAAGCTGAATTACTTCTATTTGCTGATACCAATAGCAATGGTCTAAAAATCACTACTGATACTGAGAAGGGAACATTCCAAATTGATCGCTCTCAAGTTGGCGAACAATATGCTCTTGAATTTGGTACCAGTCGGAGCTGCTCAATTCCTAAACAACAGACAAAGATACGCCTGTTTGTTGACAAATCCATCTTTGAAATTTTTATCAATGATGGAGAATACATCTTAACTGGTCGTGTCTTTCCAAATCAAGAACAAACAGGCATTTACTTAAATTCTAATAACATATCAGGAAATTTCTATCAATTGAAAGGATAACATCATGGTTGCTAAACTAACAGACGTTGCTGAACTAGCTGGAGTCAGTCCAACAACCGTTTCTCGTGTCATTAACAACAAAGGCTACCTTTCTGAAAAAACAATTAACAAAGTTAAAGATGCCATGAAAACTCTAGGCTACAAGCCCAATAATCTCGCTCGTAGCCTACAAGGAAAGTCAGCCAAACTAATTGGACTCATTTTTCCTAATATCAGCAACATCTTTTATTCCGAACTCATTGAATACCTAGAAATAGAACTTTTTCATCATGATTATAAGGTCATCATTTGCAACAGTCAAAATGACCCCAAAAAAGAAAAAGAATACCTAGAAATGTTGGCTGCTAATCAAGTAGATGGTATCATCTCTAGTAGCCATAATCTTGGTATTGATGATTACGAAAAAGTTGAAGCTCCTATTGTTGCTTTTGATCGTAATCTCGCTCCAAATATTCCAGTCGTTGCTTCAGACAATTTTGAAGGTGGCAAATTAGCTGCGCAAAATCTGATAAAAGTTGGCTGCCAAAAAATTATTATGATTACTGGAAATGACAATTCCAACTCACCTACCAGCTTACGTCATGCTGGCTTTTCAAGTATTTTACCACAAGCACAAATTTTCAATGTTGCAAGTCATTTTTCAGCCATTCGCAAAGAAATGGAAATCAAAAATATTCTCGTGAAAGAAAAACCAGCTGGCATTTTTGTATCAGATGACTTAACTGCCATCTTAGTTATGAAAATTGCTCAAGATTTAGAGATTACAATCCCAGAACAATTAAAAATCATCGGTTATGACGGCACTAATTTCGTTGAAAAATATTTTCCACAATTAACAACCATTAAACAACCTATTCAAGAAATTGCCGTACTTTGTGTCGAAATCTTATTAAAACAAATCGCCAAAGAAAATGTTAATAAAGATTACATTCTCCCGATTAGTTTATTACCTGGTGCTAGTATTTAACTCAAGTTAGCTTATTCTAACTTGAGTTTTTTTATTTATAACTCTGCTAAAAAAAAGCATTGAGAATACTCTCAATGCTTCATCTACTCCGCCAGTAGGACTCGAACCTACGACATCATGATTAACAGTCATGCGCTACTACCAACTGAGCTATGGCGGAATATCAATAGCTAAGCGACTACCTTATCTCACAGGG
>NZ_VOHP01000005.1 GCF_007859205.1 Streptococcus sp. sy004 | reverse complement strand
ACGTGATACTACCTTAGGACGTGATACTACCTTAGGACGTGATACTACCTTAGGACGTGATACTACCTTAGGACGTGATACTACCTTAGGACGTGATACTACCTTAGGACGTGATACTACCTTAGGACGTGATACTACCTTAGGATGTGATACTACCTTAGGACGAACTGTAGTTTTTGATTTTATCTTTTGCTTTGATGACCGATTAAAGAAATTCTTAATAATCTTGGTTATGTCTTTGACCTTATTTTTGCCTTGTTTTATTATATCATTTGTTTTTTTACCAACTTTTTCAAAAAATTTGTATGCTTTTGAATTTCTAATTTTAGGTAAGACATTAAAGACAATAGCAATTGCTAAAGCTCCTAACGTCCCTGACGCAACTCCATCAAACCACCCTAAATCTTGCTTATACTTCTGAGATTCTCGACCTTTACGAAAGGCTTTTTTAGATATTACATCACGATTCAACACTTGACCAAAATAATCTCTCAAACTATTATCAAGATAAGCTTTGGAAGAATAGAGTCGATATATATTCCAAGCATCAGCATCTGTAGGTAAATCCTTATTTTGATAACCAAAACTGGTTAGTCTATCTCCTGTGTAAGAATTTAACATAAAAAAGATATCTTTTGAATCTTCTTTAAAATCCTTACCAGTTAAACTCATTGTCATTATTCTTTTTATTAACTCTTTCTTCCAATTACTTTCATAACTACTGGCAATAGGCATAGCTAGATGAGGGAGATCAATTGGATAAAATCTATAATTTTCATCATCAAGATTATCTATAGCTGTAGATTCTATTAATTTTTCAAACTCATCATATCCTGATAAATTTCGAAATTCTTTAGGATTAAAATCATTAACCATTCTTTGACTTTTGCTCTTTTCATATATGATGCCTGAAATAGCATTAGCAATAGCATGATTAACTTTAGTCATGTTTTTCTTACCGTATTTTTTCTCAGCTAGTTTTCGCACTTCACGTAAATAATTAAAGAAAATATCTTGATCGTTTTTAGTTAATCCAGTATTAATATTGATACTTGTTGATTGATTATAGTTTTTCAGATTATTATCATATAAGGTTTGAATGACCATCCTCTCTAATAATGATGGCGCTCCTGTATTTGTTTGTCTTGCATTTAATTGAGTATTGGTTGATACTGAATTTTTTAATACTCCTTGATTCATAAATGAAAACATAGAATTTCTTGATAAAATTTCACCAGTTACAACAGGAGTGACAAAGTTTCCCATAACTCGTCTAGGCCATTGATTCGCTACAATGGCTGGTTTTGATGAAACTAACTGATAATTCCGTACCTCTGTCGAGAAAAATTTTGAAGAAGTAGAAATATTTTCTTTTACTACTGGTCTAGCTATTTTTAATGGAGAACGTCTTTGCAGCGGAACAACTGGACGACTTGTTTTCTGAGCTAGTTTAACGACAAGGGGTTTAGGGATAGTCTTAGCTTTATAGAGAGTCCGATGATAAAAGACAACCAATTTATCAGGTTGGCGAGGTTCCTTGACTATCTTAGGTTCTTTAGGATTAAGAACTTCCTGAGGTTTTACTGGTTCCTTAATAGTTTTCAGAAGAGATAAGCCAGGAGCTTCTGGTTTTTGAGGAGCTATCGGTCTAGTTAGCTCAGCATAACTTGGTTCTACTGGCATGCTTGGTAAGATTGGTGCTTTTGGTAACTCAGTTTTTTCCAGAACTGGTGCTACAGGAGCAAGGGGTTCTGGTCCTAGGACACCTTTTGCCTTGACATCGCTATTAAAGGCAAACCAGTAAGCAAAACCGTCGGTATTTCCAAAAGTAAAACGAATCGTTTCAGTTGATTTCCCAACAATAGCTCCAATATAGGCATCAGGACTCTCGGCACTATCCCAACCAGGAGCAAAAGTTTCCTGATTGACATCAGAATAGTTCATGGCACGACCATCTTGCAAGGTAATGGTTGAACCTGTAATTGGGTAAAATGTGCCATTGTAGTCGGCAACATATTCTCCTTTGCCATTTTGAGAATTAACACTGGCAAAACTAGTTAGGGCATAATACTGCTCTGTCGGAATAATTTCTTGATCATTAGCGTCAAAAAATTGTACCTGCATTGCCATTTTAAAAGAAGAAGTCGTTTGGTCATCTTTATTGTAATTATGGACATAGGCTGTAACCGTAGGGTCATGTATGGCTTGAAAGATCACAGAACGGTCATAATGAGTACTATCTAACAAGATATAGGTGTAGCGAACACGTTTTAGTTGATAACCTGAGAAACTAGAATTTTCCAAGTCACTATAGTCCACCTGAACACTATCTCCAATCTGCATGTAAGCTGCATTCCATTGACCTTTACTGGTCACAGTTGTAACTTCAGGCTTGAACATAACTGTTCCTGGATCCAGCCAACTAACAGAGTTTTTAGTGACAGCTTCCAAGTCCGCTGGAGATAGAAAACGTCCTGTAAAAGTTTGAGTGGCATTTGGTTCAGAACGAAAAATGAGATTCTGAGCAAGAACTTCCGTCAGATAGCCTTGTTGACCAAGTTTTGATTGTGCTTCTGCGTACTCTTCATCATATCTAGCTTTGGCCAGTCCGTAGATTTTCAGCTGTTCACGGTAACGGGTTTGCCCATCATCATAACGTTTAGTGGCTTTTACTTGTTCTTCTTGAGCCTTTTCATAGGCTTCTTTATCCTTTTGATAAGCAAGAAGGTCTTGTTCATAGCGAACCTTAGCTTCTTCAAACTGTTGTTTAAGTTTATCATTAGTCAATAAACCATTCTCATACTGTTCAAGCTTGCTTTGATATTTGGCAAGTTCTTCTTGATAAATGGTAAGTGCCGACTGATAAGCAGACTCTTTTTCTTGATTTTCCTGAGCGATTTTTTGATTTTCTGCCTGATCACGCTCATAACTAGCCTGTTCTTGACGATAAATGGCCAAGTCATTCAAATAATTTTCATAAACTTGACGATCTTTCTCATAATTTTCCTTTTGAGTCAAATAATCTTGATAGGCTTTTTGTTCTTCAACATAGGTCTGCTGTGCTTCTTCTGTCAATCTAATCGCTTCTTCAACTTGTTTGACTTGTTCTTGACGGTCCTTATCAGCTGCAACTTCATTATCAAACACTTGCTCATCTGTTTCAACCAGTGTAAGACCTGCCTGCTCAGCCTTATCAAGAACTTGCGATAAATCAGACGCTTTGTCTAACGATTGACTAATCTCTGTAATATCCTGTTTAGCTTCCTCAGCAGTAACCACTATAGGCTCTTGTGATAAAACCACTGTACTAAACAATAATAGACCTATTGAGTGATAAATCACTTGTTTCTTTTCCATCCCTAATACTCCTTTCTAATCTCAAGTTCATTATAGCATAGCTACCAAGGAATTTCTAAAAAAATAAAAGCGATTACACCAACTACTCTACAAGTCCTTATCATGATTCTGATTGATTCGCTCATTTTTTGGGGGCAAAGTTCTTTTGTTCGTCATTCTCTTCTGCCCTTTTTGGGCAAGACACTTCCGTTCGTGATTCTCTTTTGCTTTTTTTTTGGGCAAGGCTCTTTCGTTCGTCATTCTCTTCTGCCCTTTTTAGGCAAGATATTTTTATTCGTGTGTCTTTTCTACACCAAACAAGTCGAAAAAACCGTTTTGAGTTTTTATAAAAAATGACTTCCTCAAGCAACCAAAAACAGCCCTTTCCATAAGAGGTAAGGACTGTTTTTTATGATAATCTATTAACCTTTCATTGATGACGCGGCTTGGTCTAGCACCTGCATCACTGCTCGGCTATGATCCAAATAGGTCTGAGCTTTTTGATAATCTTTTGTTGTAATCATCTCATTGAAAACGATAAATTCATCTGCCATACGGTGATGAGCTGCGTTTTGGTTAATCACCTGTATGTCCTGACCATTTAGGGCTAGAGACACTTGTGGCAGACTATTGGTTGGACCATTGACAACCAAAGACCCTTTGTTCCCTTGAATGGTTGAGGTAATGGCTGCACTAGAATCTTTAGAGCCGATACACACCACCTTAAAGTCTTGATAATCCATCACCAAGAGCCCTGACGTATCCACCCCTTGATCCATGTTGGGCAAATACTGGACACTATGTGGTGCACCAAATAAACCAACTACCAAGTGAATATTGTAAATATTCAAATCTCTAAGAGCCCCGCCACCTTGTTTAGGGTCAAAAGCTGGGGCAATCTCGCCACGTTTGAAGGCATCATAACGTGATGAATACTGAGAGTAATTACAAGTCACGACCTTAATCTCACCCAACTGATGTAAATTCTCTTTTAAGTAGGTAAAATTCGGCAAATATTGGTTAGTAATAGCTTCCAAGAGCAAGAGTTGACGCTCCTTAGCTAATACCACCAAGTCTTCTAATTCGTCTGCTGTCATGGTAAAAGGCTTTTCACAAATGACATGCTTGCCAGCCAACAAGGCCTTTTTGGCATACTCGTAGTGCAAATGATTGGGCAGGGCAACATAAATGGTATCAAGTCGCTCATCTGCCAAAAGTTCTTCATAATCACTGGTTACAAGTGGTAGTTGATAGGTCTGTGCCAATTCCTTTGCCAAAGTCAGACTCCTTGGGGTAGATAAGATACCTACTAGCTCAAGCCCCTCAATCTCCGCCAAGACAGGCAAGACTTCCTTGACAATCATGCCTGTTCCTAAAATTCCTAGTTTCATTTATACTCCTTCTGGTCGATAGACCACCTCAAATTCTTCACAAACGACCAAACTATTTTCAGTAAAGGTCAACTGACCTTTTTCTAAACATTGACTAAACAAACCCCAATGCACTTGACGCCAGTAAGCTAGACTACGATCACCTTCTCCTTCCTTGTCGGCATGCTCTGCCGATACCTCCTTAAAAGGAACGACGGTCACCTTGGTCGTTCTAATCATACACACCGGATCATCTTGACTATTCAAAATAATGCTATGATCGCCGACCTTGACAAGCGGTTCATCATGAAGTAGATACTCATCATAAGCCGATGCTGTTGCTGTTTTTTTACCATCCAAGACCAACTGGGCCAATTGATCTGGCTCAGCTCCAAATTGCCAAGCTTCTATGTGGCTATCACAATCAGGATAGATTGCTTGATAGGCTCTTATCATCTCTTCTATTGTCATAACAAATTCCTTTTCCTACTTCAAACTCCAACCACCATCAATGCCAATAATCTGTCCTTGCATGGATTGTGCCTTACCACTGGCTAAAAACATAGTTAAATCTGCTATTTCTTGAGGTTGCGTCCATCGTCCAATCGGCGTTTGCTCGGCAACCCAGTCAGCCATGCCGCCCTCTTCAAAATCACTTTGGGTCATGCCTGTCTGGACAGCACCCGGAGCAATCCCAAAGACTTGAATTCCCTCTAAGGCATAGTCCAAGGCCAACTGCTTGGTCAAGCCAGCCAAGGCATGCTTACTAGAGGTGTAGGCTGCACCACCCCCACCTGCTAGCTGACTAGCAATCGAACACATATTGATGATGATGCCTTCTTTTCGTTCAATCATGTCTGGTAGATAATGGCGAATCAACTTCAGCGTTGCAAAGAAATTTACCGCAAAAACCTGCTCAAAGACTTCTTCTGAACAAGTCAGCAAAGGTTGATAGTCATCCAAAATCCCCGCTGTATTACAGAGAATATCCACGCTTGGCAGTTGTTGAAAAAGAGGAGCTAAGTCCTCTTGTAAATCTAGTTGAATAAATTGGAAATCTCCTGTCAAGTTGGGGGCATAAGCCTTATCCACACCGACTACTCGATAGCCTTGTTCTAGAAAACTAGAGGCTTGAGCAAGGCCGATACCACTTGACACTCCTGTCACCAATACCGTCTTAGTCATCAACTGCTACCCAGTCTGTTGCCAAGACATCACAAGAGGTAGGGCTCCACATTGAAAATCCCTCGCCATCCCCTGAAACATTGATGAGAAAATAAGGTGTTGCCTCCAATTTCTCACCGTTAATCTCAATGGTATCAAACAGTTGAACATAATTTTCAGCCCCAGCCCAGCCTGTACGAACGTATTTTTTCTTGGCTTTAAGGCCTGGTAAAATTTCTTCAAAGGTCATCTTTTTCTCCTTAACCAATTACACTACCATTAGGTACTTGTTCATCAACGGTCAACAGGGTCAATTTTCCATCATGTTCGGCAGACAAAATCATCCCCTGACTAATCAAGCCCATCATTTTTCTTGGTTTTAGATTGGCTACAATTTGTAATTTTTTACCTAAGAGTTCTTGTTCATTAGGATAATATTTAGCAATTCCTGATAGGATTTGACGATCTTCGCCATCTCCTGCATCCAATCTAAACTTAAGTAATTTATCTGACCCTTCAACCTTTTCAACAGCCTTAACTTCTGCCACACGGATTTCCACCGCATCAAAGGTGTCAAATTTGATAGCTGACTTGCTGGATGTCAATTCAACTTTTTCTGGATCCCACTCGATTTCTTCTTGTGGTTTGTTAGCTGCCATCTGTTCTTTAATATAAGTAATTTCATCGTCCATGTCTAGACGTGGGAAAATCGGTGTCCCTTTTGCAACAACAGTCAAACCACTTGGCAAATCAGATAAGTTAATAGTTGACAACGATGTCACTTTCTCCATGCCCAACTGCTCCATCACCGCTTGGCTAGTCGCCATCATGAACGGCTCAATCAAGTGGGCAATCACGCGCAAGCTAGCTGCTAAATGACTCATGACACTCGCCAGTTCATCTTCTTTACTAGCTTCCTTAGCCAATACCCAAGGCGCTGTTTCATCAATATACTTATTGGTACGCGCAATCAAGCTCCAAACTTCTTCCAAAGCCTTTGGATAATTTACACCATTCATATAAGCATGGAAGTTCTTAATTGCTTCTGCTGCACAAGTTTCCAAGTCAGCATCAAAGGCTGTCACTTGACTGACAAAGGTCGGCACCTGACCATCAAAATATTTGTTAATCATTGCCACTGTTCGATTGAGCAGATTACCAAGGTCATTAGCCAATTCATAGTTAATACGGCCAACATAATCTTCAGGGGTAAAGGTCCCATCTGATCCTACTGGTAAACTTCTCATGAGATAGTAACGAAGAGAATCCAAGCCATAACGCTCAACCAACATTTCTGGATAAACGACATTGCCTTTTGACTTGGACATTTTACCATCTTGCATGACAAACCAACCATGAGCCACTAATTTTTTTGGCATTGGCAAATCAAGTGCCATAAGGATAATCGGCCAGTAAATCGAGTGAAAACGTAAAATATCCTTGCCTAGCATGTGCACATCTGCCGGCCAGAATTGTTCAAATTGGCTTGTGTCGTCTTGTCCATAACCCAACGCCGTAATATAGTTGACCAAGGCGTCAATCCAAACATAAACAACATGCTTAGGATTTGATGGTACCGGCACTCCCCAAGTAAAAGTTGTTCGTGAAACTGCCAAGTCTTCCAAGCCTGGTTCAATAAAGTTTTTCAACATTTCATTCATGCGACCTGCTGGCTGCATGAACTCTGGGTTCTCTTGATAAAAAGCAACCAAACGATCTGCATACTTGCTTAGACGCAAGAAATAAGACTCTTCAGACACCCATTCGACTTCATGGCCTGATGGCGCAATACCACCTGTCACCTGACCATTTTCATCACGGAAAACTTCTGCCAGTTGGCTTTCTGTGAAAAATTCTTCATCAGACACACTATACCAACCAGAATATTCCCCCAAATAAATATCATCTTGGGCCAATAAACGTTCAAAAATCTTACCCACGACTTCTTCATGATAGGCATCTGTTGTTCGGATAAATTTATCATAAGAAATATCTAATAACTGCCATAATTCCTTGACACCTGCTGCCATCTGATCAACGTAGGCTTGTGGCTCTAAGCCAGCTTCTTGTGCCTTATCTTGAATTTTTTGACCATGCTCATCCAATCCAGTCAGATAAAACACATCGTAGCCCATCAAACGCTTATAGCGAGCTAAAACATCACAAGCAATCGTCGTGTAGGCTGACCCTATATGAAGCTTACCACTAGGATAATAAATCGGTGTTGTAATATAAAATGATTCCTTTGCCATTAGCTTTCTCCTTATTATCATCTCAAATATAATCAGTCTATTATATCATAAAATAAAGGCAAAACCTACCTTGAATACTGAGTAGGACAAGAAAAAACAGACTGATTTAACAGCCTGTTTCATCAACTATTTTGCTTCAATCAACCCAACATCACCATCTTCACGTTGGTAAAGTACATTGGTCTTGCCATCTTCTGCATCAACATAGATAAAGAAATCATGACCCAAGAGTTCCATTTGTAACAACGCTTCTTCTAGAGTCATTGGCTTCAAATCTAGGTTTTTAGTTCGTACAACTTTCAACTCTGTAGTGTCTTCTGAAACTTCCTGCACAAATTCAGGTGTAAAGACTTGACTTGTCGCCACTTTTTCACGATGCTTTTTCATGATTTTAGTTTTGTTCTTACGGATTTGACGCTCAATCTTATCGACAACTAAATCAATCGAGCCGTACATGTCTTGTGACATATCCTCAGCACGAAGGGTTAAGTTACCTAATGGAATCGTCACTTCAACCTTGGCTGTTTTTTCACGGTAAACCTTTAAATTGACCTTGGCAGTTAACTCTTGGTCTGCATGAAAATATTTTTCAACCTTTGCTAATTTGTTTTCTACATAAGATTGAATGGCTTCAGTAACCTCAATGTTTTCACCACGAACATTATATTTAATCATAAGCAGTACCTCTTTTCTATGTCAGTCTTTTCTATAGTTTTATTATAACGCTTTCAGAATATTTTGGCAAGAATTTAGCGAGCTAACGAGAAAGTTTTAATGTCTTTAACGCCTGCTTGATAAAGCACTTGCTTGACTAAAACTAAGGTAGCTCCTGTAGTGTAAATGTCATCAATCAAGAGTATCTTGTCTGGTAAGACTGTATCTTTTTTGAGATAGAAGGTTTGCTGACTAGCTAAACGTTCCTGCCTTGTCTTACTTGACTGCTTGATACTCTCATACTTGCCTAAAAGGTCAAGATAAGGCAAACTTGCATCATCTAAAAAGCCTGTCACTTGATTAAAACGACGTTGGTTCAAACCATCTGGACTAAGCGGAACTGGGAGTAACTGATAATCCTTGTAAGGTTTAAGAGCTTGCTTGATGTCTTGACTGAACACCTTTCGTAAAAGGTAATCACCCTTAAACTTATACTGACTAAAATAAGCCTTCATGGCATCATTGTAACGATAAAGCGCAACGTGATTTACTTGTTCTCCTTGTTCTTGCCAAGCATGGCAATCTGAGCAAAGCTCAGCAATATCTGACTTATAACAAGAAGGGCAATGTTTTTCTGAAATGCTTACAAAACTCTTGCTACAAGTAAAGCACAAATTTGTCTTTGACGGTTTTAATAAAAATAAGTCTGTAAAGGAAAATGAAGAACTTAACGCTTCGTCACACAATAAACATCGCATCAAAAACCTCCCACTTGATTCATGGCTTTAATTTCTTTAATAGCGGCTACCATCGATTTAGTTTTGCCATTATGAAAAAAGATGAGTTGACCTGTCGGGCGCTCCTGACTTCGCCCTACTCGCCCTGCAATTTGAACCAGAGATGAACGTGTGTAAAGTTTATGATTGCTCCAGAGTACAAAAACATCCACGCAAGGAAAAGTGACACCACGTTCCAAAATGGTTGTGGAAATTAAAACATCTAAGTCTCCTTGTCGAAACTGCTCAACCAAGTCTTTTCGTTCAGGTGTCTGACTGGATACAAATCCAATTTTTTTATCAGGTAAAAAATCTATCAAAAGACGGTAAAATTCTTGCCCTAGTTGGATATGAGGAAAGAAAATCAACAAGGGATAGCTTGTTAGTTGTTGTCGTTCAATCATCTCAAGTAATTTCTTTGGTAAACGCTTTTGTTTCATTTTTTCTAACAGGTCGTCTAGCCAAGTTAGACTTGGTACAACCAAGGGACTATCATGAAAACGTCTAGCTAACTGAACACGTCTTAATTGACCAGTTTTAACTGCTTTATCTAATCTATCGGTTGATGTTGCTGTCAAGAAAATCTTGTTACCATCAGGCTTTAAGGCTAATGCCACAGCTCGATAAAGAAAATCATTATCAACAAAAGGGAATGCGTCCACTTCATCGATAATAATCACGTCAAAAGCCTGATAAAACTTAAAGAGTTGATGAATGGTTGCGATGACTAAAGGAGAACGTTTATAGGCTTTTGATTCACCATGAAGTAGGCTAATAGGACAAGAAAAATCACGTGTTAAGCGGTGGTAAAGCTCAATGCAGACATCAATCCGTGGGCTGACAACAGCGACGGATTTCCCTTGATTGAGTAAACTAGCCAAGGGGCGATAAATCATCTCGGTCTTGCCTGCCCCTGTCACTGCATGAACTAGAATATTTTCTTTTTTATCAATAGCTTTTTGCAGCTCCTCCGATACCTGAGCTTGATAGGGGGTTAATTGACCTTGCCAAACCAAAAAATCTCCCTTAGTAAACGGCTCTTGTGGTAGGTAATAAAGAAGCTGGTCACTAACTAGACGACCAAAAACAAGGCAAGCTCTGCAATAAAAGGTCTTATCTGGTAAGCTCCAACTGTCTTTAATCCAACTGTGACAACGTTGACACGAGCATTTCCCATTTTGCTTGAACGTGGTGCACAGACTTTTTGCCAAACCAAGAAACTCAACTGGTAGCTCATTTTGTGGTACTAGGCGACCGTAGTAATTTGCAACATCTTTCATGTCTATTTATTCGTAAAATATGTTAAAATTTTCCTATGAAGAATTACAAAACAATCAAAGCAGATGGTATCTGTGAAGAAGTCATTAAAAAATCACGTTTTATTTGCCATATGAAACGTATCAACTCAGAAGAAGAGGGGCGACAGTTTATCAACCAAATCAAAAAGGAACACTACAAGGCCAACCACTCCTGCTCTGCCATGATTATTGGAGAAAATAGCGAAATTAAACGCTCCAGTGATGACGGTGAGCCAAGTGGCACTGCCGGTGTTCCCATGCTGACTGTTCTTGAAAAACAAGGGCTGACCAATGTCGTTGCCGTTGTTACTCGTTATTTTGGTGGGATCAAACTTGGAGCTGGAGGCTTGATTAGGGCTTATGCTGGTAGTGTGGCACATGCCATCAAAGAAATTGGTGTGGTTGAAGTCAAAGAATTACAAGGGTTAGCTATTGAGATGACCTACCCCCAGTATCAGACCTTTGCCAACTTTTTAGAAAATCAAGGATTACAAGAATTTGACCCAGACTTTTCCGTCAATGTCACCACTCATCTCTACTTAGATAAGGATAAGATACAAGATGTTCTTGATAGCCTGACGGAATTTTATCACGGTAAAGTGAGTAGTCAAGAAATCGGCAGTCGAGTGGTGGAGGTGGAAGTCATAGAATAAAAAGCAAGTCAAAGAGACTTGCTTTTTATTTAATATTAGAAATATTACTTATTAATATTTTTTTGAAGTATTTGAAGCTATTTTCGAAGTATTGTAAGCCATAACAACATTCGCAACAGCAGCTATTTTAGCAGACTTGGCCATATCCTCTTGCAACATTGCCATTTATTCTTGATAAAATTGTTGGTTTTCTTGAAAATGCTGCGACTCTAGTAAATTAAAAGCTTCTTTTAAACTATCTGCTCGATACTCTTCGATTAATTTATATAATCTATAAATATCATGATAATTATAAAATTTTTCAGGAAATCCTAATTTGACTTCTAAATAAGCTGAATCATTAACAGCTACCTGATAATTTTTTTTCTGCAACTTGTAATTCGTTCCTAAAATTACGTTCAGAAATTTTACTATCTTTCCAAATTTTAGGAAATATTTTACTTACCACTACAACAAATACGATTAATAAAATCCATAAAGTATATGAATTAATTTGTTCTTTTACAATTTCATGACTTTAAGAAGAAACAAAAATATTTAATAAAAGTTCTATAAAAAGACCTAACAAAGTAGTAAAAACCAATGTCAATAAAACTGAAAATCCTAAACACCTTAAAAAAATCTTAGAAAAATCAATATTCGGATTGTTACTTTTTACTTTTTCTAGATGTAATCTAGCTTTCTCTACAGGTGCAACTATTTGTCTTTTCTCTAACAAGTATTCTAAGATATCTTCTCTATTCACTACAACCATTCTCCTTTATCATATTATCTCACTTCTATTATACATGCACCCCCCTCCCCATTTTGTCAAGGGGGGTTAAGAAAAAATTAAATTTTTCATCAAAAAAACAAATTAATTTTTTTGTTAATTCGTTGGGGTATCTTTTTTCAAAAATGCCAGACTTTCATCGATCCAATTGGGCAGGGCTTTAGCTAGAGGTTTGAAACCAATTTTATAACGGCTATTGGAAAAACGATGTTTGGGTTGAGAGATATAACCTTCTTCCTCCAGACTACGCAGGGATAGGCTGATTTTTTGGCTATATTCATCCAAATCAATGATCTGAACCGTCACTTTTTGACCGATACTTAAATTTTTGTAAATGTTATCAATATAACCTGCCTTAACTTCTGAAATGTGGATCAGACCAATTTTGTCTTTTTCCAGCTGAACAAAAGCACCATAAGGCTTGATACCCACAATCTGACCGTTTAGTTTATCTCCAATTTTCATGTTTGAATAACCTCAATAGCTGTGATGATGACGTCTTCCTTAGGTTTGTCAGCAAAATCCGTTTCCACTGCAGCAATCTTATCCAAAACCTCATAAGAAGCTTGATCTAACAAGTGACCAAAAACGGTATGACGACGGTCCAGATGGGGAGTGCCCCCCTTAGTATAACGCTCAGCAATCTCTTTTGGCCAGCCACCTCTCATCAATTCCTTGGCACTATATGGAGAGTGCTGATTTTGCACAATAAAGAACTGACTACCGTTAGTATTTGGCCCTGCATTTGCCATAGACAAAGCACCACGAAGATTGTAGAGTTCTTCAGAAAATTCATCTTCAAAACTATCGCCGTAAATCGACTGGCCACCCATACCAGTTCCAGTTGGATCACCACCTTGAATCATAAAATCATTGATCACACGATGGAAAATCACCCCCTCATAATAGCCGTCCTTTGCTAAGGCAAGAAAGTTAGCAACTGTTTTAGGTGCCAAGTCATCAAATAATTGTAAGGATAAGTCGCCCATATTGGTTTTAATAATGGCTTTACTTCCTTGAACTTGATCTAGATGCAATTGAGGCAAGCTAAGTTGGGCTTCAATTAAACCTAATTCAACCAAGGCATGATAAATCCCGTCTTCTTCCACTGTTTTTGTCACGTAATCAGCCTTGGCTTTCAAGGCATCAACCGCATTGCCCATAGCAATTTTTAGACCGACAACATCAAACATCTCCAGATCATTCAGACCATCACCAAAGAATAAAATCTGCTCTGCTTTCAGCTTTTCTGTCGCCAGTACTTCTTCCAAGCCTCGTGCCTTGGACATGCCGGTTTGAACCAAATCAGAAGAATGCGGATGCCAAGGAACTAAACGCATGTCTTGAGCTAAACAGTCAGGTAGCACAAGGTCGGCATTGGTTTTTGTAAACGTCCACATCTGATAAACCGCATTGGTTTGATAAAAATCTGGCACAACAGGACAATCACCATAAACGGGCACCAAGGCCTCATCAATGATTGGACTTGATTCAGACACGACTGGCTGTCCTTCTTTTCCAACAAATCCGTAAGCTATATTCAGCTCTTGACACCAAGCCACAAAGGCTGCCACTTGTTCTTTCTTAAAGGGTTGATTGAAAATCTCCTTACCTTTTTTGTCGATGACGTAGGCGCCATTTAAGGTCACAAAGTAATCTGGTTTCAGGTCACGAATTTCTGGAACAACACCATACATACTACGTCCTGATGCAATCCCTGTCAAAATCCCTTTAGCTTTCAGTTGCTCAAAAACCATGGTAATCTTTTCAGGAATGTAGCCTGTATCCTTAACTCGTAAAGTATCATCAATATCAAAAAAGACTGCTTTGATTTTTTTTGCCTTGTATTTTGTTTTAATATCCATTTTATGTTCTCTCCATTCACTACTTCTATTATATCATCTTAATCATCTTGAGCAACTAAGTGATGACGAAAAGCATAAACGACTGCCTGCGTGCGATCTTCTACCTCCAATTTGGCTAAGATGTTTGATACATGGGTCTTAACCGTTTTTAAGGAAATAAAGAGCTCATCAGCAATGGTTTGATTGTCATACCCCTTGGTCAAGAGTTTCAAAACATCACGTTCACGCGCTGTCAACTCATCATGTAAATCAGGATGTTCATCATGATATTTTATTTTTTTGTCCACTTCTGTTTCAATGGCCAACTCACCTTGGGCTACTTTACGGATACTGTGGAGAATCTCTGCTGCACTAGAGGTTTTGAGCATGTAACCCTTAGCTCCAGCCTCAATAACGGGGTAAATTTTTTCATTATCCAAATAAGAGGTCAAGACTAAGATTTTAGCTGCCTTCCATTGTTTTAAGAGGGTTAAGGTGGCTTCGACACCATCCATTTCTGGCATAACCAAATCCATAACCACCACATCTGGTTTTAATTCTAAGGCGAGTTCCACACCTGTCTTGCCATCTGAGGCTTCAGCGATGACTTCCACATCAGCTTGTAAATTTAGAAAACTCTTCAAGCCTAGACGTACCATTTCATGATCGTCAATCAAAATCACGTTAATTTTTTCCATCTTCTTTCCCTTTCACTATCGGCACATGAATATCCATAGACACTCCGTTACCAAGACTGGTTAAAAAAGTCATCGTGCCTGCGAGATCGTCAACTCGTTCTTGGATATTGGTTAACCCATAACTTAATTCACGAGCAACATTGAGATCAAAACCACGGCCATTATCCACCATTTTCAACTCAACTTCTGTTTCTTTTTCTTGTAAATAAACTTCCAAACGAGTCGCTTGAGCATGCTTTAAGGTGTTACTGATAAATTCCTGAGCAATCCGAAAAAGGTTATCTTCAATCACTTTAGGAAGTTTACCAATTGATTTATGATAAGTAACCCCAATATTACTCTTATCTGTCAGTTCACGTAAAATCATGGCCAAACCTTGTTCCAGAGTCCTATCTTCTAGCTCAGTTGGTCTGAGATGCAGCAACATCACTCTCAAGTCATTTTGAGCCTTACCAAGTATCTCTTCCACAGCAAGCAATTGAGTTTTGAGTTGGTCTGTTTCTAAACCATCTAAACTCTGAGAAAGACCTGAAATCATCATGGAAGAGGCAAAGAGTTCTTGACTCACTGTATCATGAAGGTCTCTTGCAATTCGTCGTCGTTCTTGTTTGACAATTTCCTGACTGTTTAAGATACGGGCATTTTCAGTATTTTGTAAACTCGTAGTTAAACGATTAACCTTGGTTGACAATCGCATCAAATTACGACCTGTTTCGCTATCAATTTGTTTAGGAATGGCTTGGTTATTTAAAATTCGTCGTAAATTATGGTTGAGATGACGCTTACTACTGTCATCCATGATGACCCAAAGCAAGACCAATAAAATTAACAAGGAGAAAATTAACAGGGTGATTGAAAACAAAAAGCGTTCTAAAATCCAGGTATTGTTGATGAGCTGAAAAACATCTAATTCCAAGCTGGTAATAATGGTAAAAACCATAGAAAAGATGGCTAGCGAGGAGTAGATGAACAATAGTACTAAATAAGATTTTCTCACAGGCGTTTCACCTCAACTGAACCAGCAATCACACTGACAATCAGCTTGACTGATTTAAGTAAATCTTGATCGGCTGGCTGA
The DNA here is from genome assembly GCF_007859205.1 of Streptococcus sp. sy004. Lineage (GTDB taxonomy): Bacteria > Bacillota > Bacilli > Lactobacillales > Streptococcaceae > Streptococcus. The sequence goes on along the minus strand of NZ_VOHP01000005.1, from coordinate 59,951 downwards.
CTTAGTTTAATGCTTTCATTACGTAAATCATAGGCTGGAAAATCAAAATAAGTGACATTACCATATACGGCACTGACATCTAATTTGACCGTTACATCAAGGGGGACAAGAATTTGGGTGGGACCATAAACCTTACGAATCACAATCACATTATCCTTGCCTTTCACAATGACTTGGGAAAGATCAATGGTGTCACTTCCTGTTACCCTAATAATATTGATGTCATCAAAACAATAATCATCACTTATTAAATGTTGTTTACTACCAATCCACTTGTTACGTTTTGGTCTAACATCTAGTTCGTCTTTTTCAAACTGAATCAGGGCCCTGCGGTTATTTTGCTTCACTTGAGAAAAATGATTGATTAGGATATAGGCAACCGCAAAAAGAATGGCGGCAATCACATAGGGATTGAGCATAAAAATCAAAAAAAGTAGCAACAGACCAGCAGTCAATAAAAAGTTGCTGCGACTTCCCATATTGTAAAAACGCAAGACTAAGAGAACCATGACCAAAATACAGACTGCTGCTGCGAAATCACTGGCCAAAATGGTTAAAAAAGCCATGGTTAAGAATAAACTCTCAACGACTAAAAATAATTGGAATTTTTTCATCAGTCTGCCTCCTACTTCTTGCTATTCTATCAAAAAAATAAAAAAAATTCAGCTTTGCCCTGATCAAGATAAGTAAAAAAACTGAGCTTAAACTCAGTTTTTTAGTCTTCTTCTGTACTGGCTGAATCAACTTCTAATTCAGACTGACTAGAGTCGCTTTCTTCGTCAAGGCTGGTTGACGTTGATGAAGATGACTCGGTTGTCGAACTAGAACGACTGGTACTTTCAGAAGAGCTTGTTGTATTGGTGCTACGAGTTGAACTCGAGCTAGTTGAAGAAACTTCTACAGTGTCTAAGTAAAGGCTAATCGCATCCGAATTGGAAAGGCTAATCGTATCACCATAGTAGGGAGTTTGAGCAGCCACCAGTGTGCTTGATGCAGGTGAGGTAATGACTTGACTACCATCAGCCATATAAGCAGTGATGGCAGATGTTGAAATACCTAGGTCAGTCAGTTGACTAAGGGCTTCTCCATAGCTTAGACCAACTAATTTTGGTATCATCACTTCTTCGCTTGTTGCAACTTGAAAGACAATCTTTTTCTTAGATTGGGGATCAAATTGACTGCCTGCCTTTGGTGTTTGAGAAAGTACTGTTCCAGCCAAATAGTCTTCATTGACTTGGTACTTAATCTCGATTTGAGATTCCAAAACATTATAATTAGCAACCAAATCACTGACAGCTGTTTGATAATCCATCTCAAAATAATCAGGCATGGTAAACGTATCCTCTGAAGGTTTGGCTGAACCAGTTGAAAGATAAAGATCTATCTTTGCCCCTTCACGACGCTCTGTCCCTGCTACTGGATTGGTTCGAATGACTTGTCCAGAAGCAACTTTTTCATTTTCTTCTTCATAGACATTTCCCAAGGTCAAGCCTGTATCTGCCAAGGCCTTTTTAGCTGTTGCCAAATCCTGTTCAGCTAAATTAGGAACGGCTATGGTTTGTGGTCGAGTTAATAGGAAAAAAGCAAGCAATAGCGTTAATAAGGCAAAGCAGGCGAAGACAATCTTGAGTGCCGCTGGGAATAAGCGTCGTTTTTTACTGCTTGTTTTTTTCTTAACTGGAACTGACTTTGGCGTGATTTTTGAACCAAGTACTACCTTTTTTGGCTTTTTCAACAGCTGCTCTGTTGTTGATTTTGCTGTATTATTTTCAAGTTGAGGCTTCACTTTATTAGTTGTCGCATCATCGTTAAAAATCAACTTCTTTTCACGCAAGCGTTGCGTATTAAGAACCGTTTCCAAATCTTTACTCATCTCATCAGTTGAACGGTAACGATTTTCCTTTTTCTTGGCAGTCGCTCGAATGACCACATTTTCCAAGGCTTGAGGAACCTGAGCGTTACGCTCAATAATAGAAGGCAAGGGGTTTTGGAAATGCTTAAGAGCAATGGCCACTGCACTATCACCATCATAAGGAATCTGCCCAGTTAACATTTCAAAAAGCATGATTCCCATAGCATAAATGTCGCTTTGAATGGTCGCTTTGGAGCCTCTAGCTTGTTCAGGTGACAAGTAGTGAACACTACCTAGCATTGAATTGGTCTGAGTTAGGCTGGTTTCAGCAAAGGCAACAGCAATACCAAAATCTGTCACCTTAACCGTGCCATCCTTGGTCAATAAAATATTTTGTGGTTTAAGATCACGGTGTACAATACCTTGTTCATGTGCCCTAGTCATCGCTGATAGGACTTCTTTCATTATCCGTACTACTTCTTGATTAGAAAGGGGAGCATACTCGGAAATATATTTTTTCAAGTCTGCACCGTCAACATATTCCATAGCTAGGAACTGCTGACCGTCCTCTTCTCCAATATCTCGAATCGCAACAATATTAGGATGGCTTAACTCTGCCATGGCACGCGCCTCACGTTGAAAGCGTGCAATAGCGACTTGATCGGTTTGATAATTGGTTCTAAGTACCTTAATAGCTACTCTTTCATTATCTAAAATCAAGTCCTTGGCAAGATAAACATCTGCCATACCACCATGTCCGATTGATTTTAGGATACGATAACGACCAGCAAATAATTTGCCAATCTGTATCATTACCCTTCCTCACTTTCTAGGTGCAGCAAGGCTACGGTAATGTTGTCAAGTCCACCTGCTTCATTGGCTAAAGAAACCAGTAATTTTGCCTTGTTTTGTAAATCCATCTCTTGAGCAAGAACATCAACAATATTTTGCTCTGAAATCATGTTGGTTAGGCCATCACTATTGACAACTAAGTAATCACCTGGCTCTAAGGTCTGCATGCCAATTTCTAACTCAACTGGTTTTGATTGACCGATAGATTGAGTGATAATGTTTTTTTGTGGGTGGTTAGCCGCTTCTTCAGGAGTGATTTGACCTGCTTTGACCAATTCATTTACCAAAGAATGGTCGTTGGTCAAAAGAGTATAGTTCTGTTGACGCACCAAGCTAATTCGTGAATCTCCTAGATGGGCATAGACGATAGTCTGATCAACAATGGCAAGGGCTTCAATCGTTGTTCCCATACCTTTATAGTCTTCGTTTTGACCCAAATCATAAATTTTTTGATTTTCTTGTTCGATAACATCACTCAACCAAGCACGAATTTTATCAACTTCTGTCAAGTCTGTATTAACCCATGTTCTACCTAGGTCAGTCACTGTCATCTCACTGGCAATATTTCCAGCACGATGACCACCCATACCATCAGCTAACAGTAAAAGAGTAATGCCTGCTTTATTATCGTATTTATTGACATAATCTTGGTTACTTGACCGTTTCTGGCCAATATCTGTTAAAAGTGCTAATTTCATTTATTTTGTCCTGACCGAGTCAGTCTCCTTTCATTCTATGACTTTCGTCTTAGCTGACCTATAAAAAATCCATCTGTTTGGTATAGTTCAGGTGTGATAACCAAACAACCATCCTGTTCAATATTTGTTTGGGGATGGCTTAATACCACCTGTTCAAAATTAGGATGGCTAGCCAAAAACTGTCTTAAAACGTCTTGGTTTTCTTCCTTAAAAATCGTACAAGTACTATAAGTCAATAAGCCACCTTTTTTTAATACCTGACTAACACTATCTAAAATGGCGAGCTGAATTTCTTGTAAACTTGCAAAATCTTGTAGCGATTTATTATATTTAATATCTGGCTTACGACGCAACAGACCAATCCCTGAACAAGGGGCATCCACTAAAATTTTATCAAAAGTATCTGGCGCAAACACCTGATGCACCTGAGTGGCGTCTAAGCGTTTGGTGACTATCTTATCTGAAAGCCCTAGACGCTTGGCATTGTCTTTTACTAGAGCTAGTTTGTGGTCGTACAAATCCAGTGCTGTCACCTGTCCTGTTGTAAGATAGCTCGCTAAATGTGTGGTCTTACCACCTGGGGCACTGCAAGCATCAAGAACTTTTTCGTGACCTTGTATAGCTAAGGTTGGAGCAACCAATTGACTCGACTCATCTTGAATCGTCAACTCCCCCTTTTGAAACGCTTCTGTCCCTGCAAAATAACTACTGGTTTTGACCAAACCCACATCAGATAAAGAAGAATAGTCTGCACCAAAGGTTTGAGCGAATTGTACTAACTTATCTGAATTGATTACTCGTACACTTGCCTTACTTCTAAGCAATAAACTCTCAAAAATAGCTTCTGCTCTAATTTGACCAAATTGTTCAATTAGCTTAGATACCAACCAAACTGGCAAGGAATAGACAATTGAATAACGTTTATTGACGCGTTTTATCGCCTTGGGATTGGGTAATTCTTCTTGACTCATTCGCCGTAAAACCGCATTGATAAGTTTGTCTGCACCTTGATGGCTTGACTTCGCTTTAGCCAACTCAACAGCTTCATTGACAATAGCATGAGCTGGCAATTTATCTAAATAAATCAACTGATAGCTGCTCAGCAAAAGCAAGTCATAAACCCAATCTTCTAGTTGATTACGGTCTGTCAAATAATGCGACAAATACCATTCTAAAGTGATTTTACGAGCCACTGTCCCATAAACGAGTTCCGTAACTAGACTCTTATCCTGTGAGGATAGCTGGCTATTAGCTAAATGCTTGTTAAGAGCGAGATTCGTGTAAGCATCCTGTCTTAAAATCTCTTGTAAAATAATCAGAGCTAGCCCACGCGCACTGGTTCGCCACTTATTTACCAAAGTAATCTCCTACCTTCAAATCTCGACCAAGCCCATTGAGAAAATCACTAATCAACATCTTAGGCTTGCCTGCTGGTTGAACTGTCACTAAGGAAATTGCCCCTTGACCAGTTGCTACCACTAAACTCTTTTTGGTTTTTTCAATAATTTGCCCAGGCTGACCTTGACCGTCAACTACTGTTACTTGATGAATTTTGAAGCGTTGACCGGCCAAGAAAGTATGGGCGACTGGCCAAGGATTCATCCCTCGTACTTGATTAAACAAGTTCCTTGCGGGCTTATTCCAGTCCAAGATTTCTTCTTCAGGTTTGATATTAGGAGCAAAGGACACTTGACTCTCATCTTGAGGTTCTGGCTTTAAGTCACCAGAAAGGTATGCGGGTAAGGTTTTCAAGAGTAAGTCACGACCAACCACAGCTAGCTTGTCAAAAAGGGTGCCCACATTATCCTCATCTAAGATGGGAATACTAGCTTTAGAAATCATGTCACCTGCATCCATCTTTTTGACCATTTCCATAATGGTGATCCCAACTTCTTTCTCACCATTGATAAGGGCATAATGAATCGGTGCACCACCACGGTACTTGGGTAGCAGCGACGCATGGACATTGACAGAGAAACTCACCGACTGTAACAATTTTTCAGGTAAAAACTGACCAAAAGCAGCCGTTATAATCCCATCTGCTCCCAAATTCATCAAATCAGCCATCTCTTTACTACCCGATAATTTTTCAGGCTGATAGCACGGCAAATCATAACGACGTGCCACTTCTTTAACTGGCGTTTCTTTTAATTCCTTTTTACGCCCGACTAGGCGATCCGGCTGCGTTACAACAGCAAGCACTTGGTAACGGTCATCAGCTAAAAGACCTTCTAAAACCGTGGCCGAAAATGTTGGGGTTCCCATAAAGATTAGTTTGGTCATTCCTACTCCTTATCTTGCTAAATTAGCTATTATAATATCTACTCATTTTAGCATAATTTTTAAAAATTAGCACCTAAAAGATGATTATAGTAACTGTTGGGGTTCACTATCAATCACTAGACGCAACTCGCGATTTTCTGGTAATTGCGTTAAGGCTAAAATATGATTCAGGGCTTCTTCCAACTTAGATTCAAAACGATATTTGATCAAAATTTGATAATGGTAAAGATTGTGGGTTCGAGCCACTGCTTTTGGGGTCGGCCCTAAAAATCGAACCTGATCAGATAGAACATTTTTAAGATAGCTTAGAACCTCGTAAGACTTTTCAATAGCAACTTCTTCTGTTTTATGAGAAATATTTAGCACCACTGTATAGTAATAAGGAGGATAGCCTAGCTGTTTTCTGTTTTGCATCTCATAGGCGTAGAACCCTTCATAATCTTGATTTTTTGCAAATTGAATAGCAAAATTCTTAGGATTATAGGTCTGAATAAGGACCTCTCCTTTTTTCTCTGCCCGACCAGCTCGACCAGCTACTTGGGTCAAGAGTTGAAAGGTGCGCTCAGCCGCTCGAAAATCTGGTAAATGAATCGCCGTATCCGCATTGAGCACACCAACTAGAGTCACATTAGCAAAATCTAACCCCTTGGCAATCATTTGTGTTCCCAAAAGAATATCTGCCTTATGTTCTCCAAATGCCTGTAAAATACGTTGATGATCTCCTTTTTTCTTAGTTGTATCAACATCCATGCGTAAAATCTTGGCTGTCGGCAGCAACTGTTGCAATTCATCGTAGGCTTTTTGAGTGCCGCTGCCGTAATAACGAATATGGCTACTGCCACAATGACGACAGGTTTTAGGAATGCCTTTCTGCCAGCCACAATAATGGCATTTTAAAGATCTCGTGTCCATATGTAAGGTAAGCGATAAATCGCAATTAGAACAATTTTCTACTTGACCACATTCACGACACATGACAAAACTAGAATAGCCTCGACGGTTGAGTAGTAAAACCACCTGTTCATTTTTAGCTAGCCGCTCTTTAATCTTATCTAACAAAAGAGGGGTGACATTAGCCATTTTTTGTTGACCAAGATAGTCACGAAAGTCCACGATTTGAACGGCAGGCAAACTAGACTTAGGATTGGCTCGTTCTTTAAGATAGACCAAATCATAGACATCACGACTGGCTCTAGCTCGACTTTCTAAACTAGGCGTTGCCGAACCCAAAACCAATACAGCTTGATGATATTTGGCTCGCAAAAGAGCCACATCTCTCGCATGATAACGAGGATTGGATTCTTGTTTATAGCTAGCGTCATGTTCTTCATCAATAATAATCGCACCAATATTATCCAAAGGGGCAAAAATGGCTGAACGAGCCCCCACAACCACTTTGGCTTGACCTGTTTTTATCTTTCGCCATTCGTCAAATTTTTCGCCATCTGATAAGGCTGAATGTAAAATAGCGACCTGCTGACCAAATCGTGAAATGAACCGACTGGTCATTTGAGGAGTCAAGGAAATCTCAGGAACCAAAACAATCGCTGTTTTAGATGCTTTTAAGATCTCCGCAATCACCTGCAAATATACTTCTGTTTTACCACTGCCAGTAATGCCTTGTAATAAAACTGGCGTCTGCACGGTTTGACCTATTTTAGCGACAATTCGTTCAAAAGCCTTCTGTTGTTCCACATTCAGTTGAAGGGGACTTGACGATTCAACTTGCTCAAAATAGAATTGACTACGACTAACTTCTTTTTCTGAAATCTCCAAGACACCCTTATCAATAAAATAGCCCACCTGATCTCGAGAAAAATCATGATAAAGAGATTTAAGTAAACCATCTGAATGAGTTGTTAAATAATCACGCAATTCCAAGCGTTTCTTAGCCCGTTTAGAGATTTCCAAATCAAGTAGATGGTCTAATTTAACTCGATAATAACGTTCTATTTTCAAGGTTTTTCTATCTTTTGCCTGATAGGAAGTGATGATTTGACCTTGCTTAACCAATTGATTGACCTTAGTCTGTAAAACAGGATTTACCTTGGACCAGGGTATCTCAGTCTTATCACCAAAAATAGCCTGCCTATCTTCTGGTAGTAACTGGTCTGTCGGTTGCAACAATCGGTCATAATTAGAATTCAAAAGATTGGGCAGCATGGCTTTCAAAATCGAAATTTTATAAGAAAAGACTGAATGACGCAGCTGATTAGCCAAATACAGCTGTTCACTTGTCAATACTGGCCAAAAATCAAGTACAGCCACAATTGCTTTTAAGTCTTGAGATGACTGATTTTCTGTAATATCAACCACAAACCCCTGCAGCAAACGATTGCCTCGACCAAATGGAACATGCACTCGGCTCCCCAACTCAATATTGGACAAAAGCTCATCTGGAATCAAATAAGAATAGGGCCTATCCGTCTGCATCAAGGGAATATCCACAATAACTTGGGCAACTTTCATTTATCCTCCCTATATAATGAAAAATCTAAGATTAAAATCTTAGATTTTTCCACCTTCTTCTTCTTCTTTTTCTTTAGCAATTTGCTCTTTAATCCGTTGCTCTTCAGCTTCACGGAAAAGACGTTCTTGTTCTTTTTTCAAAAGTGCTTGTGCACGTTTTTCTTCTGGATTGGGGTGCACAGTGACCAAACCTGCCTCAATTTCTTCCAAGGCTTGCAAGGTTGACTTAACTGAGGTGAATGTCATTGTTGCCTCAGCTCCAGCTTCTAATTCATGAGCTCGTTTAGCTTGCAACATGACTAATGAATACTTTGACGGCACCTTATCCAATAAGGTATCGATCGACGGTTTTAACATCATAAGATTTACTCTTTCTAACTTTATCTCTTGGCTGCTGTCGCTTTAATGATTTGATCGTAATGACCAATCACACGCTCGACACGAAAATGCTCCGTTTCAATAATACGTTTGACTCTTTCAGCAGCTAGTGACACTTCATCATTAACAACCACATAATCATATTCTCGCATCAAGGCGATTTCTTCCTTAGCTCGCTCGATTCGTTGAGCAATCACTTCTTGACTGTCTGTCCCTCGACCAACCAAACGGTTTTGCAACTCCTCTAAGTCTGGTGGCGTTAGGAAAATAAAGACACCATCTGGAACTTTCTTTTTGACCTGCAAGGCACCTTGTACCTCGATTTCTAAAAAAACATCAATTCCTTTGTCCAAGGTTTCATTAACATAGGTCAATGGCGTTCCATAGTAGTTACCGACATACTCTGCATATTCCAGCATTTGCCCCTGACGAATTAGCTCTTCAAATTCTTCACGACTACGGAAAAAATAATCAACGCCATCAACCTCACCTGGACGTTGCGGACGGGTGGTCATTGATACCGAATACTCAAATTTATGATCTGGGGTTGAAAAAATTTCTTGCCTCACTGTCCCTTTACCGACACCCGAAGGTCCCGAGAAAACAACTAACAGCCCACGTTCAGACATCTTACACTCCTTGTTTGTTCTCACTTAACAGTTTAACAAAATCTAAGTATTTTTTCAAGACAATATCAAGAAAAGTCTAGCTTTCACCAATCAGTTTTTTATTAAAAAAGAAACTGAGAAAATCTCAGCTTCTTTTATTTGGCATAATCTACTGCTCGCAATTCACGAATGACTGTTACCTTGATATTACCTGGGTAATTCAGTTCATTTTCAATCTTCTTACGCACCTGATGGGCTAAGATAGTGACTTGTTTATCCGATACACGTTCTGGTTCAACCATAATTCGAATCTCACGACCTGCCTGGAGGGCATAACTTTGCTTAACTCCCTTGAAGTTAGTCGCAATGTCTTCCAAATCACGCAGACGCTTGATGTAATTTTCAATGGATTCATTACGAGCACCTGGTCGAGCTGAACTTAGGGCATCTGCTGCCGCCACTAAGACCGCAATAACGCTTTCTGCTTCCACATCGCCATGATGACTCGCGATGGTATTGACAACCACAGGATGTTCCTTGTACTTACGTGCAAATTCCGTGCCAATCTCAACATGGCTACCTTCAACTTCCTTGTCAATGGCCTTGCCCATATCATGCAAGAAACCTGCACGACGAGCTAGGGCAACATTTTCACCTAACTCACCTGCTAAAATACCTGCTAGCTTACCAACTTCAACCGAGTGACGAAGAACATTTTGCCCATAACTTGTTCTGAAATGCAAACGACCCATAATCTTAATCAAATCTGGATGAAGATTAAGTGCGCCAATTTCATAAGCTGCTGCTTCACCATACTCACGAATACGTTGATCAAGTTCTAGACGATTTTTCTCCACCAACTCTTCAATACGAGCTGGATGGATACGACCGTCCTTAATCAAAGCTTCTAAAGTTAGCCGAGCAATTTCACGGCGAATCGGATCAAATCCAGATAACATGACCACTTCTGGTGTGTCATCAATGATAATATCAATTCCCGTCAAACTCTCCAAAGTACGAATATTACGGCCTTCTCGACCAATAATACGTCCTTTCATGCTATCATCAGGCAGATGAACCGTCGTAATCGTCTGTTCAGTCACATAATCCCCCGCCAAACGTTGCATGGCTTGAGAGAGTAATTCCTTAGCTGTCTTATCAGCTCGATCCTTAACTTCCTGTTCAGCCGCCTTAATACGACTGGCAATGTCCTGAGTGAGATTATTTTCTGTTTCCGTCAAAATAATCTCTCGTGCTTCAGCGATAGACATGTGGGCCACACGTTGCAATTCTTCTGATTTTTGCGACTCCAGTTGAGCAACTTCTTCTTCACGCTCATCAATATGCCTAGACCTATCAAACAGACTTTGTTCCTTTTGTTCCAAAAGTCTTTCTTTATTGGCCAAGTTTTCATCCTTACGGTCAAGTGAGCTGGCACGTTGTGTCAAACGGTTATCCATCTGCTTCAACTCCTGTCGCTCAGTCTTAAATTCTTGGTCAATGGCTTCACGATAACGTCTAGCCTCTTCTCGTGCTTCGATGAGTAATTCTTTTCGTTGAGCATTACCATCACGCTGGGCAGCTTGTCTAATCTGGTCAGCCTCTGCTTCTGCTAAACCTCTTAGATTCACTGCATCTTGTTCTGCATTCAAAAGAGTCAGTTCTGCAGTTTCTTTGGCCGTTTTCATCTTAGCCGAAATCACTACATAACCAATCAACAAACCAATGAGGGAAGAAACAAGGCCTAAAATTAGTTGTAACATGTTTTTTACCTCAATTTATTTTTTGGCATAAGCCAAATTACATTCTAACACAATTTAACTTTTTTCTCAATCTAAAACTAGATTGACTGACCAACTTTATGGTATGATAAGGTAAAATAAAATAAGGAGTTCTCATGACAAAAGAAGTTATTGTAGAAAGTTTTGAATTAGATCACACGGCTGTTAAAGCCCCTTATGTTCGCTTGATTTCTGAAGAAAGTGGCCCTGTTGGAGATGTCATCACCAACTTTGATATTCGCTTAGTTCAACCCAACCAAGATGCCATGCCAACCAGTGGCCTTCATACCATTGAACATCTGCTTGCTAAGCTGATTCGTCAACGTATTGGTGGCATGATCGACTGTTCACCTTTTGGATGCCGTACTGGATTCCACTTAATTATGTGGGGACGTCATAGTTCAGACACCATCGCCAAAGTCATTAAAGACTCTCTGGAAGAAATTGCTCAAGTGACTAGTTGGGAAGATGTCCCTGGTACAACCATTGAATCTTGTGGTAACTACAAAGACCATAGCCTTTTTTCCGCAAAAGAATGGGCGAAATTGATTCTTGAACAAGGCATCTCGACTGATCCATTTAAACGTCAAGTCATTTAAAAAAAGAAGCCAATAGGCTTCTTTTTTAATAGTCTAAATTGTCAGCATTACCTGGGGCATTTCCAACAAAGTAACCTGTTTTCGCATTGATCGAGAAGAGATACGTTCCGTCAGATTTGAACATGTTGTAATAGCCATTACCGTTAATAATATTAACCGGCTCAACATAGTAGTTGTTGTCTGTAAAGTAACCACGAGCTCGTGAAATGTTGATGATATTTTCCAAAACACCTGGATTAAACGCCCATGCTGGATTGTTAGTATCCGCAATAGCTGTATCATTATACGGCACACGAGTCAAGTTACGTTGAAGTACAGACGAATCTGACCCAATCACGCTCGTTGTCGCTGCACTGGTTGCTGCGTCTGTTGTCACACCAGCTTGAGCTGTTGTGGTTTGCTCTGAAGTTGTTGCTGTATTTTCTGTTGCAGGAGTTTGCGTTGTCGCAACTTGGTCTGCAGCAACAGTAGTTTGTTCAGTTGTCGCTTGATCAGTCATTGCCGTATCACCACTTGTAGCCGTTTCTGTATCTGTGTTAACAGAGGCTGACACAATTCCTGCATTGGTTCTTGCTTCTGAAATGACTGATTGCAACAGTGTATCAAGCGAAGCGTTACCTGTATTTAAAACATCACTTGATAAATCATCAAGATTAACATCTGCTTTCAAGCTAGTTGCCACTTTTTCACCATCTACAATCGCATCTGTTTCAAATTTACTGTTAATAGCTTGAACTGCTGCGATTGATTTGCTCAATTTATCATAATCTGCCTTAGCCTTGTCATAATAGCTAGTTCCTTTGAGTTTATTAAGAGCTGTTTCTAAGTTGGGTAAATTAGCAAATTCGCTATTTTTCAACTTGGTCTTTTCGCTATCTGCGAAAAATGTACCATAAAGCTCCGTAAAGCTATTATAATCAGCTTTGGCAGTCGCCGTATCTGTACTGCTTTGGGTAGATGACGACGAAGAACTAGTTGAACTACTGCTTGTCGAGGTAACCGAAGTGGCTTGTTTACTTAATTGATTAAGACCATAACCTGCCCCAAAAATACCAAGTACCAAAGCTGCTAGACCACCAATAATCCATTTTTTGTTTTTGTAAACTGGTTGCACATCATCTGCATCACCTAAAACAAAATCATCAACATCCTTAGTCATAGGAACAGATGTCTCGGTCAATTCCACTTCATCAAAAATTGAGCTTTTTGTTGAAACTGGTGTTGGGGTAACAGAATCAGTCAAAGTCACTTCCTCAACCGTATCTACTGTATCAGCGACAACAGCTTTATCAAGCAAACCAGATTGAGCCAATTCTTCACGTTGTTGTTTGATAAAATTATCTAAAACACCTGTATCCAATGACTCTAAATCAATCTTATCAAATTTCTTTGATTCAACTTTTTCACGGTTTTGTTTAATATATTTGTCTAAAATACCATCAGTATCTGTAATACCTGCCTTGATTTCAGATTCCTTACGAATCGTTTCTTCTACCGTTAAATCTTTTACACGATTTAAATCCAAACCGTCCTTATTTTTAAACATATTTTTCTTATTTTTTGTCATCATACTTCCTTTCTTACTGCTTCATTTCTGATCGTTTAACACGTTGACCAAAGTATTGATACAAATCAACTTTTAAAGTACCGTTATAGAGTTTTCGCTTCTTATCAGCTAGTATCCCATATTTTTGTTCAAAAGCCTCATCACTGGTCAAAATAAACTTACTCCATGTTTTCAGCGGAGCAAACACACGTCCCATATCAGCATAGAGGTTATCAACTCCCTCACTCTTGAGCAAACGTTCACCATAAGGGGGATTAGAGATAATGACCCCATTGATTTTCTCTGTTCGTAAATCCTGCAATCGCATTTGCTTAAAGGTAATGGCATCTACCAAACCCACTTCTTCTGCATTTCTTTTTGCGATTTCAATCATTCTGGCATCAATATCAAAACCAGAAATATCTAAAACAAGATCATATTTAGCTTCATTCTCAGCCTGATCACGAACCTCTTGTACCAGTTTCTTATCTACCCAGTCCCATTTTTCAAAAGCAAACTGGCGATTAAAGCCTGGTGCAATATTCATGGCCATCATCGCTGCCTCAATACAGAAAGTACCAGAACCACAAGTCGGATCAATCAAAGGCTTATCTGGAAACCAATTAGATAGTTGTAAGATTGCCGCCGCCATATTTTCCTTGATAGGCGCACCACCTTTTTCCGTTCGATAGCCCCGTTTGAACAAACTATCACCACTAGTGTCAATCATTACGGTTGCCTGGTCTTTCAGAATCGACACTTCAATCTTAAACTCTGCACCAATCTCCTGTAAAGGTACTCCTTCAGGACGATGGTAGTGTTTTTGTAATTTTTTAACCACTGCTTTTTTGGTAATGGCTTGAACACTTGGCTCATTGTGCAATTTAGAACGCACACACTTGGCCTTACTAATCGGAAACTTCGCTCCCAAAGGCAAATAATTTTCCCAATCTAATGCCAAAACCCCTTGAAACAGTTCCTCAAAGGTACGCGCTGGGAATTGACCAACGATAATCTTGATACGATCAGCTGCTCTTAACCATAAATTTGTTTTGATAATCGTTTCCAAATCACCTTGGAACAAGACTTTCCCATTTTCTACCTGACAATCAATGTCTAACGCTCGAATTTCACGGCCAACAACAGCCTCTAAACCTGCTGCAGCTGTGGCCACTAATTTAAATGATGTTTTCATATCTTCTTTCATAATCTACAATAAAAGCTAGCAAGTGCTAGCTCACCTATTATGCAATTTTCTATAAGCCATGTTTTGTTCAGGAGGCAACTAGGCCTTGCCTCCCTTGATAATCATCTGTCTACTACAAGGATAAACTTGCAGTCAAAATAGTCTGTTCGTATTCCAGCTATTTCATGCCCCGACCAAAGTTTGGGTTGCTAGCTTGAGGGGTTTACCGCGTTCCATTTTTCACGTTTCCATGAAAACTACGTCACTGTGGCACTTTCAGGATGACTCTGGCATATCAAAGACTTAGCCATTTTATCCGCCGTAACTTATCTCAAGGACAAGTCCCTAGGCTTATTGGTTCGCCTAGCACAAACACTACCGGCATCACAGCCAGTGCTAGCATGGACTTTCCTCATGGCAACTAATTTACCATGCGATTATCCAAAAATTGCACATTATTTTATTCTACAATCTGTTTGCCGAAAACTTCTTTTTCTAAACGGCTAATACGCTTGAGAATATCAAGATTTGTCGCCGTTTGATGACTGCTAAAATTGCTAGCTGGTACTGCTGCAACGGCAGGCTGAGTTTTAACCTCTGTACTACTTTCAGTCAATTTTTTCTTCAAGGCTTGATTTTCTTCACGAAGGGCTGCAATCTGAGCAGCAAAGGTTTCATAATCCTTGATGACCTCATCTAAAAACTCATCCACCTCTTTTTTATCAAAGCCACGCATCACTGTCTTAAATTCTTGTTCAAAAATGTCTTTTGGACTCAAAATAATACTTGCCATTCTAATTCTCCATACCGATCAATCTAAAAGAGTTATTGAACTCATTCACTTTCCAATTATACAAGAAGATAGGAGGAAAATCAAGAATTTTACTTAATTCCTTAGGACTCAATTTCTTGAGCCAAATCGTTGAGGCGGTCGAAGTCTAGGCGTTTTATGTCATAGTTTGGCAAACTTTTCATTTGCCTAAATAAATATTTCAAATTCGTTTCACGCTCCTCGTCATAAAAGAGATATGCCCCGTCAGTATGATTGAGAAGAAAATCTTGGTAATGTTTTAGTTGACTAGGATTTTGGTAACTCGGATAGCTATATTTGACAAAGTCCAATGCTTTGAATGCTGCCAAGATCATCTGATTGCTATCATTCCAACTTTGACCATGGTCTTCAAAGGGAAAAATGACCCCCATCTGAAACCTGTAGTCCTTCTGCATGTTTTTAGCAACCTCCAAAACCCAATATTCAAACCCCAAATTACCTGTGAAAATCAACCACTCTAAGCCTTGTTCACACAAATGCTCCAAATCTTTTTCAATAGCTTTTTTAATCACTTGTAGCCGTGGGTCTGTTTCTTGAAAAATACCCAAATCAAAATTTCGGTAACCTGAAACAAGAATTGTGGACATTTTTTGCTATCCTTTCTAAAAATATGCTATAATAGGTTGAAATATGTTATTTTAATTAAGCGATTAGGAGCGATATGGTTAACTACCCTCATCGATTAAAGCGACAAGCTGTTTCAAAACATTTGAAACAGAACCGTTCTCAAACTGACTTTGCCAATCGTGGTATGTCTTTTGAAGCCAGTATCAATGCGACTAATGCCTACTATTTGACACGAGAACTAGCAGTTATTCATAAAAAACCGACACCCGTTCAGATCGTCAAAGTCGATTACCCCAAACGCAGTCGGGCGAAAATTGTTGAAGCTTATTTTAGACAAGCCTCAACCACTGACTATTCTGGTGTCTATAAGGGACGTTACATTGATTTTGAAGCCAAGGAAACCCGGCAAAAAACTGCCATGCCCATGAAAAATTTTCACGAGCATCAGATTGAACACATGAAACAAGTGCTTCGACAAGATGGCATTTGCTTTGTTCTCTTGCATTTTTCTTCGTTGAAAGAAACCTATTTCTTACCAGCTCAAGCTTTAATTGACCACTACAAACGTGACCAAGGAAGCAAATCTATGCCACTTGATTATATCAAAAAACAAGGCTATCGCATAGCTGACTCTATTCTTCCTCAAGTCCCTTATCTTGATATTATTGAAAAATTCTTTTAGGCGGTGATTACTATCAAATCGAAATCTCTTTTAAACCTTATTAAATATGCAGTAGGAGCACTACTCAGTTTTATCATTTTCCTAGTTGTTATAGGTGCCTTAGTTTTTGGCTTTTTTGTCCTTACCGCTCCGTCTCTCTCTGAAGACAAATTGAGGGCTGTTAATTCCAGCTTGGTATTTGACAGCGAGGGAAATCAAATTGCTGATTTAGGAGCTGAACAACGTGAGAGCGTAACGGCTGATAGCATTCCAATTGATCTGGTCAATGCTGTGACAGCTATCGAAGATCGCCGTTTCTTTGAACATCGAGGAATTGATATTTTCCGTATCCTAGGTTCTGCTTGGCATAATTTAACCAGCAACACCACTCAAGGTGGATCAACCCTTGATCAGCAATTGATTAAGCTAGCATATTTCTCAACCACTGAACGCGACCAAAACCTTAAACGTAAGGCTCAAGAAGCTTGGTTATCACTACAAATGGAGAAAAAATATACCAAGCAAGAAATTCTAACCTTCTACATTAACAAGGTTTATATGGGAAATGGTTACTATGGTATGCGAACAGCGGCTAAAAACTATTATGGCAAAGATCTGCCAGAATTGTCTATCGCTCAATTAGCTTTACTTGCTGGTATTCCACAAGCTCCTAGCCAATATGACCCTTATACCAATGCCGAAACAGCTCAAGCTCGACGTGATACTGTGCTATCTCAAATGCTTAATTACGGTAAGATTAGTAAAGAGGTCTATGAGGAAGCCTTAGCCACTCCTGTTACTGATGGCCTTAAACCACTACAAAAGAAAGTTAGCTATGAAAAATATCTAGATAACTATCTCAAACAAGTCATTCAAGAAGTTGAAGAAAAAACAGGTAAAGACATCTTTACGTCTGGTTTAAAAGTTTATACGAATGTTAATTCAAACTTACAAAGCTACCTATGGGATGTTTATAACACCTATGACTACATCGCTTATCCAGATGATGAAATGCAAGTAGCTTCAACCATTATGGATGTCAATACTGGTCAAGTCATTGCCCAACTAGGCGCTAGAAATCAAAACGATGATATCTCATTTGGTACCAATCAAGCTGTTTTAACCGATCGTGACTGGGCGTCAACCATGAAACCAATCACAGACTATGGGCCTGCTCTTGATAGTGGGGTCTATACCTCTACCGCTCAATCAACTAACGATTCTATCTATTATTGGCCTGGTACTTATACCCAAGTCTATAACTGGGATCGTCAATACTATGGCTGGATGACC
This sequence comes from Streptococcus sp. sy004, assembly GCF_007859205.1. Taxonomy (GTDB): domain Bacteria; phylum Bacillota; class Bacilli; order Lactobacillales; family Streptococcaceae; genus Streptococcus. Next base: position 42,346 of record NZ_VOHP01000005.1, on the reverse strand, counting down.
ATTCAAACAGCTCTAATGCAATCGCGTAACATTCCAGCTATTCGAGCTTTGGAAGCGGCTGGATTAGAAACCTCTCTCAAATTCCTTAACAAATTAGGAATTGACTATCCTGAAATGCTCTATTCTAATGCCATCTCTAGTAACACAACCGTCAATGATTCTAAGTACGGTGCTAGTAGCGAGAAGATGGCTGCTGCCTATGCTGCTTTTGCAAATGGTGGTACCTACTATAAACCACAATACGTTAATAAGATTGAATTTAATGACGGATCAAGTCAATCTTACAAACCTGAAGGCTCTCGTGCGATGAAAGAAACCACAGCCTACATGATGACAGACATGCTGAAAACCGTTCTAACTTACGGAACAGGTACAGAAGCTGCAATTGGTTCAATGCCACAAGCTGGTAAAACAGGAACATCAAACTATAGTGATGACGAGTTAGATATTATTGCTGCAGAAACTGGACTTTACACACAAAATGTTGGAACAATTGCACCAGATTCTAACTTTGTCGGCTACACATCTCAATATTCAATGGCTGTTTGGACGGGTTATAAAAACCGTTTAACCCCACTTTATGGTAATGGGCTAAAAATCTCTGCTCAAATCTATCGAACAGTCATGTATTACCTCACTGGTGGTTATAGTGATGATTGGGAAATGCCTGAAGGACTATATCGTAGCAATGGCATGCTTTATTTAGATGGTTATAGTACTAATAATAGAGATTATTATTCTAACTCACGAGCAACTAATAATCGTAGCAATCACACAACAAGTTCTACAACTGTCACTACTAACGAAATCAGCAGTAGTAGTCAAAATGAAACAAGTAGCTCTTCAAAAGAAAGCAGCTCAACTTCTTCTAGTAAAGCCTCAGAAACAGATACCGAAACCGAAGATGAACTTGAAGCCGTTGCATCGACATCAATTGCTTCAAGCAATGCAACAACTAGAGAGAACACTTCTAGTTCAGCAACAGAAACTGTTCCATTCTATGAAGAAGAAATTGAAGAATAAAGAAAATCCCTCAGATAAGGGATTTTTTATTTGGTCAACTGTAACTAAACTGGTGTAATATCATTTTCAATGATAACTTTAAGTGCTTCGTTTTTACCAGCATTCTTAAAGACTTCATAGGCTTTTTCAATTTCAGATAGTTTGAAGTGGTGCGTTACTAACTGGCCTGCATCAATTTTTCCTGATTTCACAACGTTAAGCAACATTTCAGTGGTATTAGCATTAACCAAACCAGTTGATAAAGTCACATTCTTAATCCATAAATCTTGCAAAGCAAAGTCAACTGGCTTACCATGAACACCCAAGTTGGCAATGTGACCACCGATAGCCACAACATTTTGACAAACATCAAAGGTTTCTGGATAACCAACACACTCCATACTAACATCAACACCACGACCATCTGTCAATTCATCAATCTTAGCCTTGATTTCTTCCACATCAGATGAACAAATCGTATGTGTTGCACCAAACTTCTTAGCGGCTTCAAGACGAGATTCAGACAAATCAACCATAATAATCTTAGCTGGAGAATAGAATTGAACTGTCAACAAGGCTGCTAAACCAACTGGACCTGCACCGACAATACACACGCTATCTCCTGGTTTAACATGAGATGGTTGAACACCAATTTCATAGGAAGTTGGGAAAATATCAGACAACATTACAAGAGCATCATCTTCTACTGTCTTAGGTGCGTGATAAAGACTACCATCTGCATGAGGAATATGAACATACTCAGACTGTGTACCATTGATGAGATGTCCTAAAATCCATCCACCACTTTCACAGTGAGATGGCAATTGACGCTTACAATAGTAGCAAGTATTACAAGAAGTGATACAAGAAACAATAACTTTATCACCAACCTTGAAATTGCTAACTGCCTCTCCGACTTCTTCTACGATTCCAATTCCCTCATGACCCAAGATTGTTCCTGGTTTACAAGCTGGTACATCTCCACCTAAAATATGAAGATCCGTTCCACAAATCGTGGTTTTCACAATTCGTACAATAGCATCAGTTGGATTAACAATCGTTGGTTTAGGTTGTTCAACTAATTCTAATTGACCTTTATTGACATAAGTTGCTGCTTTCATAGTAAGCCTCCTTTATAGTTTGTTATCTTTTTAACAATCTTATTATAGCATTTTCGGAAAGCGTTTGCAATAGTTTTTTGTATTTTCTTCAAAAAAATTCTACTAAACCAGTTAGTAGAATTTACTTTATTTCCAAAAATCATCAAAAATCGTAATCGGCAGGTGACGTTTATGGGCTGTTTTTTGCCACCAATTTTCAATGATCTCTTGGGCTTGGGATGTAATTTTTTTTCCTTCCAAGTAATCATCGATAGCGTTATAGGTCACTCCTAAAGCCACTTCATCTGCCAAGCCTGGTTTATCTTCTTCCAAATCAGCAATAGGAATCTTGTTGTAAAGACTTGCTTCTGCTCCTAATTCCTTCAAGAGAGCTTTTCCTTGACGTTTATTTAGGCGAAATAGGGGCAAGATGTCTGCTCCACCATCACCGAATTTGGTAAAGAAACCAGTAATATTTTCTGCAGCATGATCAGTCCCAATAACAGCTCCCTGATACTGGCCTGCAATGGCATACTGGGTAATCATACGCTGACGAGCCTTGATATTTCCCTTATTAAAATCAGAAATGCTCACACCTGCCCTAGCTAGTTCTGCCACTTGGCCATCAACTGCCTCTTTAATGTTGACTGTCAACAGTTGATCTGGTTGAATAAAATCCAAGGCTTTTTGGGCATCTGCTTCGTCAGCCTGTACCCCATAAGGCAGACGAACTGCAATAAATTGATAACTGTCATCTTTAGTTTCAATTCGCATTTCTTCCATGGTTAGCTGGGCGAGTCGGCCAGCCAAGGTTGAATCTTGACCTCCTGAAATCCCTAAAACAAAGGTTTTCAAAAAGGGGTGTTTGTACAAGTAACTTTTCAGAAAATCAATAGACTTTCTAATTTCTTCTTTGGGGTCAATTTGCGCTTTTACGCCTAAGGCTTTAATGATTTCTCTTTGTAGTGACATCAGACCTCCACTCCTCTACTCAATGCTTCCTTACGCACTCGGTCAATCAGATCCATCTTATTTTTCCACACATCGCCTGCCAAGTCCACTGGATACTCCTGTGGATTAAGTACACGTTTGTATTCGTCCCATAAGGCATCGAGTTCTTTCTTGGCATAGGCCTTAATTTCCGTCAAATTTGGCAAGTCATAGACCAATTTTCCTTGGTCATAAATATCAACCAAAAGTGGCACGGCATCAAAGTCCTTGACCCACTTGTCAATATAGGTATAGGTTGGATGGAACATGTGGATTTCGTCTAGTCGGTTAACATCAACATCAGAAAAAGTTAAATAATCACCCTCTGACTTGCCTTTGGCACGACTGGTAATTCGCCAAACTTGTTTTTTACCAGGAGTAGAAACTTTTTCAGCGTTATTAGACAACTTAATGGTGTCTTGCATTTGCCCCCTGTCATCTTCGATGGACACAATCTTATAAACGGCTCCCAAGGCGGGTTGATCATAGGCTGTAATGAGCTTTGTTCCCACGCCCCAAACATCAATCTTAGCTTTTTGCATTTTAAGGTTGAGAATGGTGTTTTCATCTAGGTCATTAGACGCATAAATCTTAGCATCAGGATAGCCGGCATCATCTAGTTGCTTTCTGACTTTCTTAGATAGATAAGCCATATCACCTGAGTCAATTCGCACACCTTTGAAGTTGATCTTATCACCAAATTCCTTGGCAACCTTAATCGCAGCAGGTACACCTAGGCGAAGCGTGTCATAGGTATCAACCAAAAAGATACAGTCTTTATGAGTGCTGGCATAAGCCTTAAAGGCATCGTAATCATTGCCATAGACTTGAACAAGGGCGTGCGCGTGGGTTCCAGAAACTGGAATCCCAAAAATCTTACCCGCTCGAACATTACTGGTAGCGTCAGCACCACCAATCATGGCAGCTCTAGTTCCCCAAAGGGCTGCGTCCATTTCTTGAGCCCTACGAGTGCCAAATTCCAAAAGTGGCTCATCTTCAATCACTGACTTAATTCGTGCAGCCTTAGTGGCAATCAACGTTTGGAAGTTAACGATATTCAAAAGAGCTGTTTCTAGTAATTGCCCTTGAGCAAGCGGGCCTTCAACTTGAACCAAAGGTTCATTGGCAAAAACCAAATCTCCCTCTTGGGCTGACTTGATGGATAATTCCAGCTTGAAATTTTTAAGATAGGTCAAGAAATCTTCTTGGTAGCCTAGCTCACGCAAGTAGGCAAGGTCTGTTTCTGAAAACTTGAGATTTTCTAAATATCGGACAATTCGCTCCAGACCTGCAAAAACAGCATAGCCATTGGCAAAAGGTAATTTTCTAAAATAAAGCTCAAAAACGGCTTTTTTGTTGTGAATCCCCTGATTAAAATAAACCTGCATCATGTTAATCTGATACAAATCCGTATGTAGGGTCAAACTATCATCTGTATATATCATAAGTTGTCAATCTTCTCCTTATCCTTATTATAGCATAATTTAAGGGAAAAATAGACGCTAAGGGTTGATGAGATGGTGATATAAAAGTTTAGGTTGAGTTAACATCAACAGATGATCTTCTGGAAGAATCTTAATATGAGAAACGGTCAAAGTCTGCTCTGAAAAAACTGTTATTTGTTTAACTAGTTGACTCACTTGTTCCAAAAGATAGTTAGGATTAAGTCCAGCATAAATACTTAAGTAAGCATGGATATTATATTGACTAAGAATTAACTGGAAACTTTCTTCTTTTTTCTGTAAATTATACTCAAGAATCTGACAAAGAATACTGTCTTTTCGTTCTTCTCCTGTCAACATCACGTCCAAATACTCTGATACGTCGGTATAACTTTCGTCAACAACCTTTTGAAACATATCATCCAAATCTACTTGTGATGACACTTCTTCTAATCCTGAAATTAAAACCAAGCGAGCAATCGGCAACTTGGCTTTTGCCAAAACAGATAAGGTGACTAAACTGCCATAAGAAGAAGCAATCACTGTCCCACTAGAAGATAAGTTTTTCATTTTTGCCAATAAACTTGCTTCTACTTCTTCTTGAGTAATTGCTGAAAAAGATTCATCTAAAAAATTAACAAAATCGCATTTACCCTTAGCGAAAACTGGAAATTTTAACAACTTGTCCCAAACATGCTGACTCCAGCCAAGTGGAGAAACAAACAAATAATCAATCATTAACAACACCTCCCATTCTTTAAGGATAGCATATTTTCAGGTCGGTTAGAAAGGTTTATTAACATTCTACCGAATAATTCTTTTGTCAACTCTTTCACATCAAAAAAAGCAGAGTTTTCTCTGCTTTAGTTGTGTTCTGTTAGGTAGTGATAGGCTGAAATACCTGCGGTCGCTCCGTCACCGACAGCTGTCGTAATCTGACGTAGGTCTTTTTGGCGAACGTCACCAATGGCAAAGATACCTGGCACCTTGGTTGCCATTTTATCGTCTGTTGGAATCCAACCATTATCATCTGTCATTTGCAAGTCAGCTACCATCTGTGATACGGGATCAAGTCCGATGTAGATAAAGACACCTGCAAAGGCGTGATTGGTCACTTGACCTGTCTTGACATTTTCAATGTCGACGCTAGTCACTTTAACATCGTTCCCTTTGATTTCTTTGACCACACTATCCCAAATGAAGTTGATTTTTTCATTGGCAAGAGCTCGGTCTTGTAGGACTTTTTGGGCTCTGAGTTGATCACGGCGATGAACAATGGTCACTGATTTGGCAAAACGTGTCAAAAACAGAGCTTCTTCAACTGCCGAATCGCCTCCACCAACAACAAGAAGGTCTTGATCTCGGAAAAATGCACCGTCACAAACTGCACAGTAGGATACACCTCGACTGGCATAGGTGTCTTCACCTGCCACCTGAAGTAAACGATGTTTAGCACCTGTTGCAAGAATCACGGTCTTGGCTTCAAATTCACCATCCATGGTCTTGACCAATTTACTTTGACCCAAGTCTTGAATGGTCGTCACAATACCATAGAGGTGTTCTACGCCTAGTTTTTCTAAAGGCTCAAACATCTTCATCGATAACTCTGGTCCAGAAATCAAGTCAAAACCAGGATAATTTTCAATATCGGCCGTATTATTCATCTGCCCACCAGGTGCTCCCTGTTCCAACAGACCTACCTTGAGGTTACTTCTAGCTGCATAAAGGGCCGCAGTCATCCCAGCTGGACCTGCACCAATAACTAGCGTGTCGTACATGCTTTCTCCTTTTCTTAACCACTTTCTAAGCCTTAATCATCAAAATCAGGGCCATAAAGGCAAATGATAGAATGGGAATACTAATCAAAACCATCATCATGGTGTCATACAGGGCAGCCTGTCTTTCTTTTACTGTCGGATCTAACTTGCGATTGACCCGATAAAGTAGCCAAATAATCGCAACAACAAGCGTAAAGACAATCGCCCACAACAGACCTTGTAAATAAAAATTAAAAATATTGATGAGCATAAGTGTATTAAATGTATTGTTTGTTATAAGAAGCAAAAAACTCCTTGGTTCTAGCTTCTTTAGGGTTACGGAAAATGTCTTCTGGGCTACCTTGTTCCAAGATATGTCCCTTTTCTAAAAATAACACCTTATCTGCCACTTGATAGACAAAATTCATGTCATGACTAACCAAAACCATGGTTTGACCTGCCTTGGCTGCGTCAGCAATTGATTTTTCCACCTCACCGACTAACTCAGGGTCAAGGGCAGACGTAGGTTCGTCAAGTAAAAGCACATCTGGTTTCATGGCAAGGGCACGAGCTAGCGCCACCCGTTGCTTTTGCCCACCCGATAGGTGACGGGGGTAATGATTTTCACGATCAGACAGACCAACCTTTGCCAATTCTACTTTGGCAATTTGAGTTGCTTCTTCATCTGATAGTTTTTTGACAATCTTTAAGCCTTCCTTGACATTGTCTAAAGCTGTACGGCGTTCAAAGAGATTGAATTGTTGGAAAACCATAGCCAACTTACGACGCAAGGTAATGATGTCATCTTTGCTAATGTTGGTGAAATCTACCTTGAAATCTTCAATTTCAATGGTGCCAGAATCAGCTTGTTCCAAGTAGTTTAGGCTACGTAGAAAGGTTGATTTTCCAGCACCTGATGCCCCTACCAAAGCAATGACTTCACCCTTTTTAATCTCTAAGTTCAAGTCATTCAAGACCTTTTGACCTGAGAATTCCTTGGTCAAATGACTAATTTTAATCATGACGACCTCCTTGTTTGACCTGTTCTGGTGATGGAATAGCCATTTTCTTCTCCAAGAAACGACCCACCGATTCAATCACAATATTGACCAACCAATAAATCATAGCTACCGAGATAAAACGTTCAAAATAACGGTAATCTCGCCCACCAAGGATTTGAGCCTGAGCAAACATTTCCACGATTCCCGCATTAAATGCCAAAGACGTCCCCTTAGTCAAACCAATTAGGGTGTTAATCAAGGTTGGTGTTGCAATCACGGCTGCATTGGGAATGATCACACGACGATAGATCTGACTCGATGTCATCCCCAAACTTTTAGCCGCTTCAATCTCACCACTATTGACCGCTTGAATGGCTGCACGAATGGTTTCACTCGTATAGGCTGCTTCATTAAAGGCAAAAGCCGTAATGGCAAACACAGAAGCTGGAATACTGTTAACATTCCAATTCAAACCATAAGATTGATTAAGAGCTTTCAACAACAAGGGAATCCCATAATAACTCAACATGAGTTGCACCAAAATCGGCGTTCCACGTAAGAAACTAACCACAACTGCTTGAATCGGATAAAGCACTTTGGTCCGATTGATTTTAACAATGGCAAAAAGTAGGGCTAGAAGCAGACCAAAAACAGCTCCACCTAGAGTCAATCCCAAGGTAATGGGCAACTGCTCCAAAATACTTGGAATGGCATTAAAAACTGCTCGCCAACTAAATAATTTTCCATCAGGCAGACCGGCTACCAGATTGGCATACCAACCTGCTGCAACTAATTTATCCATATTTTTCCTTTATTTTTTCTTAATTGGTGTCACAAAATCATCGCCAAAATACTGCCGACTGAGTTTTTGTAAAACCCCATTTTTTTCTAAAATCGCCAAACGTTGATTGACAAAGGCTTGTAGGGTCTTGCCTTCTTTGTCTTTAGCAAAGAGAAAATATTCCAGACCATCCTTGTCTGTCCCAACTTGGTCTGTAACCGTCTTAATCGTCACATCAATCCCTTGATCTTGACTGAGGGTTTGGAGCGAAATGGCATCAAATAAGATAAAATCAATCTTACCCGATTCCACATCTTGTAAACGTTGTGCCAAAGGCACACTATTGGCAACATAATTGATCTCAATCGGTTCTTTATCAGGATTGGCTTGATTCCAATCTTCTAAGACCTTGGTGTAGTTGGCACCAGTATAAGCCGAGGTTGACTTACCAGACAACTCAGTCAAGCTAGCATAACCATCTTGACTAGCAATGGCGTAATTGGACTTAGAAATTGGTGTGGAATACAAGTACTTTGCTGCTCGTTCTGAACTATAATTAAAATTATTGGCAGCCAGTTGATAGAGACCTGCATCCAAGCCTGTCAAAATAGACGAGAAAGGGACTGTTTCAAAAGTCAGTTGATAATCCTTTTGATTTTGAAAAACAGCTCGTAAAACATCAATATCATAGCCAGTAAAACGACTCTCGTCCTTAAAAGTAAAAGGAGCCGTATCTGAATCGGTTGCTACGACAACTTCTGTCTTTGCAGCCACTGACACTTGACGACATAGACTAAGTCCCAACACACCTATCAGCAATGTTAACTTGAGTAACTTTTTCATTATCGACGACCCTCCTTTTATCAGTGTTCTTAGTATAGCACAAGAGTTTCTTCTTGCCCAATAAGATTTTTTTATGGAGGTGATAACAATTGATTATCAAGCTATGATTAGCTTAAAAAGTTTGTTTTTTCGCCTTACGTTCAGCACGACCCTTAGCTCGTAATTCTGCTCGTTTTTCCTTGCGTCTTTTCTCGTTAACTGCCCACTGAATTTTTTTCTTGTAGCCTGGCTTGATCTTTTTCTTCTTCTTTTTAACCAAACCAATCATTTCAGTATCGAGTTTTTGACGTGTTTTTTCACGGTTCAAACGACGGTCACGGTCATAGGTGTCTTGGAATTGCCCATCTTTTAGCATTTTAGGGACAAAACTAATGCCCAGTTTCTCCAACTCACGAATGTCCGAGTCATCACTTGGTTTATATAGGGTAATGGCTGTGCCACTTAAACCATTACGACCTGTACGTCCCACACGGTGAACAAAAAAACTCAAATCTTGTGGAATTTCATCATTGATGACATGGCTGACGCCTTCAATATCAATGCCTCGGGCTGCTAAATCAGTTGCCACAATATATTGATAATCCAGATTTTTGACTTGATTCATGATACGCTTACGTTCACGCGGTGGGACATCCCCATGAATCTTCGCCACTTTCAAACCATTGCTAATCAAGAACTGATGGAGTTCTTCTGCACGAGTTTTGGTGTTGACAAAAATCATCGCCAAATAGGGCTGCATTGACTGAATCACTTCAAGAATTTGACCATTCTTATCACGTCCCTTGGTTGACACCAACCAGTTGTCAATGGTATCTGCAATGACTGTTTGTGTCTTGATTTTTTCCATAATTGGATTGGTCAGATATTTTTTTAAGAAAGGCTGGAGTTTTTGTGGAATCGTCGCTGAAAAGACCAAAATCTGCACATCCTTAGCCAAACGAGCAGCAATACGATCTACGGTATCTAAAAAGCCCATATCTAAGGTCATATCAGCTTCATCAACCACAAAGGTCTTAGCACGATGAATATCAAGGTGACCTGATTGTACCAAATCATAGACGCGTCCAGGGGTACCAATAACAATATGCGGCTGATGGCTCTGCAAACGCTCAACCTGTCGAGCCTTATCGGTCCCACCAACATAGTTAGCCAAGCGAACATCAACTGATGAAAAAGCTGCTAACTGCTGACAAGCCTTGTAAATCTGTGTTGCCAACTCACGACTAGGTGCCGTGATGACTGCCTGCACCTCAGAACTATCTTCGTCTAAGGTCTGAAAAATCGGCAATAAAAAGGTATGGGTCTTACCTGACCCTGTCTTCGATTCGCCAACAATGTCACGACCTGATAGCGCCAAGGGAATCAATTTTTCCTGAACTGGCGTTGGTTCTTGGAAATTCAAGTCAGCCAAAGCCTCTTGAATATAGGATTTAAACTTAAAATCTGTAAACTTCATACCATTGATTATAACAAAAAAAGCTGATAAACCAAAAACTTTAGGCTTTATTCAGCTAGAAAATTGCTGATAAAAAAGCAAGTACCTGCTTTATTGATTTGATGATTAGACCTTTTGATGAAGAATCTTTACTATGACACCACTCATTACTTTTTCTAGCCACTATTTCTTAAAACACTTGATTGCAAAAATCAAATAAGTTCATGAATCTCTTTTGGAAATGAAGAAAAATATACGGCAAGCTAACTTGGCCATTGGGGGATAAATACAAAAAGCTTGTGAGGAGGACAACTTCCTTTGGAAATATGCTCATCACAGCTGTGAGGATGTCTGCCCTTTTTGGGAAAAGCACAAAAGTCTTGTGAGCAGCTCTGCCCAAAAGGGGCAGAACTAAAATAACTTGTGAGATGGATAACTTCCTTTGGAAATATGCTCATCACAACTGTGAGGAGATAAAACCCGTTTGGAAAAACAAGAATAAAAAGAGAGCTAGGAAAACTCTCTTTTTATTTTGTATCAATAAATAGCTTACCAAATAATCACACGATCTTTTTCTGCTCGCCACATGCCGTCTGTTTCCTTAATGTCAAAGGCTTGATGGAAGTCAGCAAAGTTTGGTAATTGAACATTGGTACGCAAATGACCAGGTGCGTGAACATCTACACTCGCTAGCATCTGCATATACTCTGGACGAGCTTTAAGTCGCCAAATCTTCGCAAAATTAGTAAAGTAGTCAACTGCTGAAAAATCCTTGTCTTGTTTGGCTGCCTCTAAAGACGCTGCCAAGCCACCCAAATCAGCAACATTCTCAGAAACCGTTAATTTACCATTAACCTTGGCACCATAAGAATCCAAACCATCAAACTGAGCGACCACTTGATCGGTTCTTTGAGTAAAGGCTTGGTAATCCTCATCTGTCCACCAGTTTCTCAAGCTACCATGTTCATCAAAGGATGCTCCATTGGTATCAAAAGCATGGGAAATTTCATGGGCAATCACCGCACCAATCCCACCATAATTGGCAGATGATGATTGATTTAGTGAATAAAAAGGTGCCTGCAAAATCGCTGCTGGAAAAACAATCTGATTTTGTTGTGGTGAATAATAAGCATTGACCACATGGGCTGACATGTGCCAGATATCACGGTCAACAGGTTGATTCCACTTGCTCCAACTATGCTGGATAGAGATTTGCGCCAATTTTTGAGCATTTTCTAAGAGTGACTGATTGTCATCAATCATTTTTTGAGCGTAGGTTTCTGGCAACTTTTCTGGATAGCCAATATGGGCTGTTATGCCATTCAGTTTAACGATGGCCTGCTCAATGGTTTCTCGAGCCAACCAGTCATTCTTAACTAGTCGTTCCTTGTACATCTCAATCATGGTCGCTACTTTTTTCTCGACATCAGCCTTGGCTTCCTTGGAGAATCTTTTATCCGCATACCAAAGCCCCAAGGCTTGACTATATGGTCCTTCTGCCAAATAATAGGCTGCTTTTTGCGGATTCATGGCCTCTGGTGTACCCGATAAGACCCTACGATAAGCTCCTGCTAGGACACGGATGTCATCTGTCAAATAACTAGTCCACTGGGTTGCTGCACTATAGATTAAAGACGCCTGTAAGGCTGGCCAATTTTCTTCTGAGAAATAATCCTTAGCAAACGCTAACCAAAAACGTTCTTCTGGCACAATCACCCGATCAGGCAGTTGCCCCAAAATCTTAGAGAAAATCTCATCCAATGGCAATTCTGGTACTAACTTGGTAAAGTCAGCCCAGTCATAAGGATGATAGAGTTTGGCATACTCAGAACTTTCTTCATTGGATAGGACATAGTTGGCTAACTTGGCATCTAGGGTAATAAGCTGATCTAAAATCTTAGCTATTTCTTCTTGTGAAAATGGAAATTGACTAAGTAAGTCTGTCGCCGCTTGACGCCACATGGCTAACAATTCCTGACCTTTTTCATGCCCTTCTTCATAGTAAGTCACGTCTGGCAGAATCAGACTTGGAGCTTCTGCCCAAAGGACATTTGTTGTGGCATCCATGAAGTCTGGTGCTACGCCAAAGGGAAAGAGATTGGGCTTACCGGCTAGTTCATATTCAGCAATCTTACTGGCAAAATCAGCAAAAGAAGTCAGTTCCTGCATTTCCTTAATCAAGGGCAGGACAGGTGTCACACCTAATTGTTCTCGAGTTTCAAAATCACTGATGAGTCGGTGGTATTTGATAAAGTTCTCTAAAATAGGATTATCTTTTGGCAAATCTTTACCGGCCAACCAATTCTCTGTTGTTTCTAGCATGAGTGCCTCAATCTCATTGTGCAGCTCAACAAATCCCCCTGTCGCTGGTTTGTCATCTGGAATCACTGCTGTTTCAGCCCAAGCTCCATTGACCGCTTGATAAAAATCATCTTGTAAACGTACCATAAATAGCCTCCTTGTTTTGTCTTAGACCTATTTTATCAAAAATTTCAATTACTGACCGTTTTTAATTTAAAATTGCCAGGGTTTGATAAGGTTTCAAGGTTATTTTTTCACCTAAAACCACATCTGAATAGTTGCTTAAAAGCACTTGACCACTTTGATAATCTGTCAAAAGATTTACTGTCACGTCATGACCAAAGAAATTATTCAACACCAGTAACTGTTCTTGCCCTAAATGACGTTCAAAGGCGTAGATTTCATTACTATCGACATAAGCAGCCCGATATTCTCCCTCAACAATTAAAGGCATGGTTTTACGCAAGCGAATCAACTCTTGGTAGAAAGGAAAAATTTTACCTTGTTTTTCTGTTTCCACATTGATGGTTTGATAGGTCTTACCGACCTTAAGCCATGGTGTCGTGGTTGAAAACCCTGCGTGCTTACTACTATCCCATTGCATTGGTGTGCGTGAATTATCACGGGACTTGGCCTTGATGATGGCAAAAGCCTCATCTTCTGATAAACCTTTCTCTAATAACATTTGATAGGCATTGATGCTTTCAACATCAACATAATCAGCCATGCTATCATAATCAGGGTCTAGCATACCAATCTCCTCGCCCATATAGATGTAGGGTGTCCCTCGTGAGAGATGAATTGACGCTGCCAGCATGGTTGCTCCTTCCTCACGGAAGTTCTTAACATCAACAAAGCGATTAAGGGCTCGTGGCTGGTCATGGTTGTTATAAAAGAGAGCATTCCAACCATTTCCCTCACTCATTTCTTGTCCCCAACTGTGGAAAAGTCCTTGCAGTTCCTTGAAATCAAAGGCTTTAATCGTCCATTTTTGACCTTGGTCATAATCCACCTTGAGATGATGGAAATTAAAGGCCATAGAGAGTTCTTCTCGTTCTGGGGCTGTATAAAGTAGGCAGTTTTCAATGGTTGTTGCTGACATCTCGCCTACTGTCATAAACCCTTCTTCTGTGCCAAAACTTGCCTGATTAAGTTCGTGAAGGTAATCATGAGTAATCGGACGATCAGTATAGGCTGGCTTGCCATCATTGATTGGGCAATCTTCTAAAACTTCATCTTTACCAATCAAGTTAATCACATCAAAACGAAACCCTTTGACCCCTTTTGCTTTCCAAAAATTAACAACATCAATCAGTTCTTGTCGCACATGGGGATTACGCCAGTTGAGATCAGCTTGGGTTTTATCAAATAGATGAAGATAATACTTGCCAGTATCACCAAAAGGTGCCCAAGCGTTGCCACCAAATTTTGACACCCAATCTGTTGGTTCATCTCGGAGAATGAAAAAATCTTGATAAAATTTATCGCCAGCTAAAGCCTTTTGAAACCATTCGTGCTCCGTTGAACAATGGTTGAGTACCATGTCTAACATAAAGTTAATGCCATATTCTCGACCTTTGGCAATCATCTCTTCAAAGTCAGCCATCGTGCCAAAAAGGGGGTTGACTGCTTTGTAATCTGAGATGTCATAACCATTATCCCGTTGTGGACTAGGATAAAACGGATTGAGCCAGACCATATCGATTCCTAATTCGGCGAGGTAGGGAAGTTTTTCAATGATGCCTAGTAAATCTCCGACGCCATTTCCAGTAGTATCTTTAAAAGATTTGGGATAAATTTGATAAACTACCTGACTTTTATCAAATGCCATGTTTGTATTTTTCTCCTTATTCATTTCAAAAGGGCCAAGGCGATATGGCGAAGCCACTATCGACATCTTGACCCTCTTTCTTTTTAAATGCTAGCTAATCACTTAAATACGACTAGCTGTTAGCAAGCTTTCGCCACGTTTAATTTGGCGAGGTAGTTGACCAACAACATCTGGTTGGAATTGTTCTTGATTGGTTACAATAATTGGTGTTTCACTAACTAGATTTGCAGCTTTAATCACATTCAAATCAAAGTTAATTAAGGTATCACCTGCTGCGACACGCTCACCTTGTTTGACATAAGCTTCAAAGCCTTTGCCATCCAAGCTAACGGTATCCATACCAATATGAATCAGCACTTCTACTCCTGCATCGGATACTAAACCAATCGCATGCTTGGTTGGGAATAAGACTGACACCGTTCCATCAAATGGCGCAACAACTTTACCATCACTTGGTTCAATAAGAACCCCTTGCCCCATCACACCTGAAGCAAAAACTGGATCTGTTGCTTGACTCAAAGGCTTGATTTCACCTGCCATTGGGCTAAACAAGTCAACGAGATGCCCCACTGAAGTAGATTCTTTTTTAGCTTCGGCAACTGCTTCTTCCTGACTTAGTTTCATTGCAGCATCTTCTACCTTAGTTAAGATACCAGCTTTACGGAAGAATACGGTTAGAATAAATGGTACGGCAATCGCCACCAACATAATACCTGCAAAAGCAAGCATGTATTTAGGCTGAATTGACAAGATACCAGGAATACCACCGATACCAATGGCATTAGCAGTCACATTGAACATGGTTGACAACAAACCTGCTAGACCTGAACCAATCATCCCGGCTACGAATGGGTAGATGTATTTGACATTGACCCCAAAAAGAGCTGGCTCAGTTACCCCAAGGTAGGCTGAAATGGTCGCTGGCAGCGAAATTTGTGCTTCACGTTCATTTTTACGATTCATCCAGTAGTAAGCTAGTACGGCTGAACCTTGAGCGATATTTGATAGGGCAATCATTGGCCAAAGTGCCGTACCACCTGCATCAGCAATCAACTGTGAGTCAATCGCGTTGGTCATGTGATGTAGGCCTGTGATAACAAACGGTGCATACAGAGCTCCAAAAATTGCGCCGAACAACCATTTCAAGGAACCTGTCAAACCTGCTAAAACAATCGCTGACAAACCTTTACCAACTGCCCAACCAAATGGTCCTAAGATCGTATGAGCCAAAATCAAGGCTGGAATCAAAGACAAGAATGGCACAAAAATCATCGATACCACTTCTGGAATGCGTTTACGCCAGAAGATTTCTAGATAAGATAGTGATAGACCTGCCAAAAGGGCTGGAATCACCTGAGCTTGATAACCAATACGGTTGATAGTAAACGAACCAAAGTTCCACACCCAGTTTTCTGCAATCTCTTTAGCTGGTGTGCCTGCTACGGCATAGGCATTTAGCAACTGTGGCGAAACCAAACAGATCCCAAGGACAATTCCCAAAATCTGAGTGGTTCCCATCTTACGTGCTACTGACCAAGTAATCCCAACTGGTAGGAAGTGGAAAATGGCCTCACCTGGCAACCAAAGGAAATGATTGACACCACTCCAAAATGGCGATACATCAACAATGGTTTTACCCCCTAGAGATGACCATTGTACACCTTCTAGGACGTTGCGGAAACCTAGAATCAAACCACCGACGATAATGGCTGGAATAATTGGCGTGAAAATCTCAGCCAACATGGTCATTACACGTTGAATAGCATTCTGATTACTCTTGGCTGCTGCCTTAGCTGCCTCTTTTGACACCCCTTCAATACCTGAAACGGCTGTAAAGTCATTGTAAAAAATTGGCACGTCATTACCAACAATGACTTGAAACTGTCCTGCATTTGTAAAGGTACCCTTAACGGCTGAAATTTTTTCAATCGCTGCTACATTAGCTTTACTATCGTCAAACAACACAAAACGCATCCGTGTGGCACAATGCGATACAGCAGAAATATTATCCTTGCCACCTACTGCATCAAGCAGTAATTTGGCTTCTTTTTCAAATTTTCCCATTTGATGACTCCTCATATTTTTTAACAACCAAAAATGGTCTATAAAGTTACTTCTAACCCTATTGTAAGCGATTTTATTTCTGTATGCAACTTGTATGCTTTATTTTTTATCATTTTTTTGGTAAAATAAAACTCTTGTCTGCTAAAAAACAGACAAGTAATCATTGAGAGAAACAAATGAAAAAATACGAAATCATTTTTAAGGACTTACAGGATAAGATTAAAAAACAACACTATCCTGTTGGTCAGTATTTACCTTCCGAATTGACCCTAACTAAAACCTATTCAGCCAGTCGTGACACCATCAGAAAGGCGCTTCGCCTGTTGAATGAGGCTGGCCTTGTTGAAAGCAAACAAGGTGTGGGCACTAAGGTCATTCACAGACAGCAGATTCAATTTCCAATTTCTGAATTGACCAGCTATCAAGAATTAGTCCAACATCTAGGCATGCCTTCAAAAACACGAGTCATCAGTTTGGACAAGGTTATCCTTGATGATAAGCAAGCTCAAACAACTGGTTTTACCAACAAGGCAATCATTTGGCGAATCACTCGTCAAAGACAGGTAGATGGGGTCGCTTCCGTATTAGATATTGATTACTTGGATAAGCAACTGGTACCAAATATCAATAAAGACATTGCCCAATATTCTATCTATGCCTACTTAGAACACATGTTAAAACTAGATATTGCTTACGCTCAAAAAGAAATCACCATTGAGCCAGTGACAGCTACCGATCAGATTTATCTTGATTTACATGGCGATCAGCATGTCGTTTCTGTCAAATCCAAAGTATTTCTCGCTGATGGTCAACAATTTCAATTTACTGAAAGCCGACATAAGCTCGACAAGTTCAAATTTGTTGATTTTGCTAAACGAAAAAAATAAAACAGGTAAATTAACTTACCTGTTTTTTGTATCTAAAATAATGGTCACTGGCCCATCATTAACCAGACTGACTTGCATATCAGCACCAAAGATACCAGCTTTAACTGGAACGTATTGGGAGAGTTGCTGATTAAACGTTTCATAAAATGTTTTGGCAAAGTCTGGACTGGCTGCTCCTGTAAATGCTGGGCGATTGCCTTTTTTAGTATCGGCAAAAAGCGTAAACTGGGACACCGATAAAATCTGACCGCCAATATCTTGAACGGATCGATTCATCTTATCTGCCTCATCAGTAAAAATTCGCATATTCACCAACTTACGAACAGCATAAGCCAAGTCATCTTGATTATCGTCAGGACCAATACCAACCAAAAGTAGTAAACCTTGGTCAATGCTTGATATTTCTTGTCCTGCCACATGAACGCTGGCAGCTTTGACACGTTGCACAATAATTTTCATCTTACTTACCCGTTCGTTCGTTTCACACTATAAACATCTGGCACAACCTTAATCTTATCCACAATAGCCATCAAGGTAGCTAGATTCGGGATGCTAAAACTCAAGTGAATATTGACAAATTTCATATCCTTAGTAGATTGAGCATTGACCGAAGAAATGCTCTTGGTTCTGGTCGATAGGATTTGGAGAACGTCATTGAGAAGCCCACTACGGTTAAGCCCATAAATATCGATGTTTGCCACATATTCCTTATGCGTATCCTGACCATCCCACTCGACCTCGATTAAACGTTCATTGTAGCCGTCTTGACTCTTGATATTGTTACAGTCACTACGGTGAATCGCTACCCCACGTCCTTTGGTAATGTAGCCGTCAATTCTATCACCTGGAACGGGATTACAACACTTGGCAATCCGCATTAACAAGCCACTTGCCCCTTGGATGATGACGCCATTTTCACTACGCACCTTTAAGACTTCACGATTGTCTTGTTTGATTTCGCCGCCATTGACCAACTCATCGGCTTCTGCCTTGGCCTTAGCTCGTTCAGCCTCTTGGCGCTCTTTCTCGGTCAATTTATTAAAGACGCTAATGGCACTTAGTTCGCCAAAACCAATGGCTGCATACAGAGCTTCCTCACTTTTGACACTCAAGCGAGGCAAGATCATGTCAATATGCTTTTTATCCAAAAATCGACTGGCCACATAGCCTTGCTCTTGAAAATAAGCAACTAGCAACTCTCGGCCTTTATTGATAGACAACTCACGGTCTTGATTTTTGAAAAACTGGCGAATCTTATTTCTGGCCTTATTGGTTTTAACAATTTTAATCCAATCACGACTCGGCCCAAAGGAATTACTATTCGTGATGATTTCCACCACATCGCCTGTTTTAAGCTTAGCTGTTAAAGGCACCATACGCCCATTGACCTTAGCTCCTGTTGCCTTTTCACCTACTTGGGTATGAATGGCATAAGCAAAGTCAATTGGCCCAGAATCTTTTGGCAATTCTTGGACAGCTCCAGTTGGTGTAAAAACGTAAATGCGTTCAGTAAAAATATCTTCCTTAACAGAATCTACAAATTCACGCGCATCACCACTTGAATCATCCTGTAATTCAACCAACTCTTTAATCCAGTTCATGCCAGCAGCTTGTTCAGCTTGATTGACCTTGCCAGTTATGCCCTTTTTATAAGCCCAATGGGCTGCCACACCATATTCAGCCACTTGGTGCATGTCCTTAGTCCGAATTTGAATCTCAATCGGGCCATTGGGGCCATAAACTGTGGTATGAATAGACTGGTAACCGTTGGCCTTAGGTACTGCGATGTAATCCTTAAACCGCCCTGGCATAGGACGCCAAAGTTCGTGAATATAACCGACCATGGCATAGACATCACTAGCCGTTTCCATGACACAACGAATGGCAATCAAATCATAAATTTGGTCAAAACGTTTTTTCTTATCGCGCATCTTACGATAGATGGAATAGATATGCTTGGGACGACCATAGATTTCGCCATAAAGCCCTTGTTCATTGGTATAAGAGGTAATCCGACCAACGATTTCTTCAACCAAGGCTTCACGCTCTCGTCTTTTTTTCTTCATCATATGGGAAATTTTGTAAAATTCCGTTTCATTCAAGTAACGAAACGACATATCCTCCAATTTCCATTTAATGCGACTAATCCCCAAGCGATGAGCTAAGGGAGCATAGATTTCCATGGTTTCACGCGAAATACGCTCTTGCTTGTCCTTACGCAAGTGTTTAAGGGTCTGCATATTGTGCAAACGGTCAGCTAGCTTTACCAAGATCACACGAATGTCCTTAGACATCGCCATCAGCATCTTACGATGATTTTCTGCCAACTGTTCCTCATGAGATTTATACTCGACTTTACCGAGCTTGGTCACACCATCAATAATCACACGAACATCTGGACCGAAATCAAACGCCAAATCATCCAGACTAATATCAGTATCTTCTACCACATCATGCAAAAAGCCACAGGCCACTGTTACCGCATCCAAATGCAAGTTTGCCAAAATACCCGCCACTTGAATTGGATGAATAATATATGGCTCACCTGACTTACGAAATTGACCTGTATGGGCAGCTACCGCATAATTCATGGCCTTTTCAACAAAAGCAACGTCTGTTTCACTCAAGTAAGTTGCTGTTAACGCAACAACCTCTTGTCCTGTTAAATTCTTTTCTTTTGCCATTGCCCTTGGCTCCTCCAAATTAATGATAATAGATTATTTTACCATTTTTGTGCTAAAAAATCATGTTATTCTTGCCAAAAATCAAGACCAGATAAAAAATGAAATCGTTTTCTAAAAAGTAGTTGCTAATTTCGTCATTTAGGATTAAAATAGAGGTGTTAAGAAAATTTTAAGGAGGCTTTATATGTCAAAACACTATCTATCTAAGAGTGCCTTACTCTTATCCTTGGTAGCTGCCAGTATGGGAGCAAGCCAGTTGGTTCAAGCTCAAGAAACAACGGATACAACGACACCACCTACATCTGTTACCAATGAAATGAGCACTACCGCTGAAACAGTTGATAACCTTAGTCCAGTAGTTGAAAGTTCAACGGCTAGTACAGACAGTGACACACCTGTGACAGAAGAAAATACATCAACAGAGCCTGTCGTTACTACAATGGCTGTTACCGAAGCTGAAACTGAAGATTTAGCACCTGTTGAAGGGCAAAATGTCAATGTTCGTGTTCTCTCGACAACTGACCTCCACACCAACCTCATCAACTACGACTACTACCAAGATAAAACCTCACAAAATATCGGTTTGGCAAAAACTTCTGTCCTAATTGACGAAGCCAAGGCTGAAAATAACAATACAATCCTAGTCGATAGTGGAGATACTATTCAAGGAACACCACTAGGAACTTATGCAGCGACAGTTGACCCTGTCAAAGAAGGGGAAAAACATCCTATGTATGCTGCTATGGAATTATTAAATTATGATGCTGCCAATATCGGTAACCATGAATTCAACTACGGTTTAGAATTTTTAAAGAGCGTAGTAGGAGCTTCTTCACTACCTATTCTCAATGCCAATGTCATTGATGCGAAAACCAACGAACCTCTTTTTAAAACCTATGATGTCATCACCAAAACTTTCACAGATGTTGACGGCAAAAAGGTTTCACTTAAAGTCGGCATTACAGGCATTGTACCACCACAAATCATGAACTGGGACAAGGCTAATCTTGAAGGTAAAGTTCTTGTTCGTGATGCTGTTGAAGCCGTTAAAGAATTGATTCCAACCATGCGTGAAGCTGGGGCAGATCTCGTTTTAGTCACTGCCCATTCAGGTATCGGTGATGAAAAATACACCGTTGGAGAAGAAAATGTCAGCTACCAACTAGCTAGCCTGGAAGGTGTTGATGCGCTTGTAACAGGACACTCTCACGCAGAATTTCCATCTAGTTATTATGGCCAATTTGCAGGTGTTGACCTAGAAAAGGGAACTATCAATGGAACACCTGTTGTCATGGCTGGTAAATACGGCGACCGTCTAGGAGTCATTGATCTTAATGTGACTTACACTGATGGTAAATGGCAAGTCAATAAAGAGTTGAGCCAAGGTAGCCTACGTAAAATTGATAACAAGTCAGAAGTCGTTGATGAAAGACTTGTTCAAATGGCTCAAGAAACACATGACAAAACAGTTGCTTATGTTCGTCAACAAGTCGGAACAACAACTGCTCCAATCACCAGCTACTTTGCCCTTGTTCAAGATGACCCATCTGTTCAAATCGTTAATAATGCTCAACTTTGGTATGTTAAACAAGAACTAGCTGGTACTCCTGAAGGAGAATTGCCACTCCTTTCTGCTGCTGCACCATTTAAGGCTGGAGCCCGTAATGATCCAACAGCCTACACAGACATCCCAGCTGGACCATTGGCAATCAAAAATGTTGCTGACCTTTATGTTTATGACAATGTCACTGCTATTCTTAAAGTAACAGGTGCTGACCTTCGTGAATGGTTAGAAATGTCTGCTGGTCAATTCAACCAAGTGGATCCAAACAAAACTGAACCACAAGATTTGGTTAATACTGACTACCGTACCTATAATTTTGACATCATTGACGGTTTGACTTATGAATATGACATCACTCAACCAAACAAATATGACCGTGATGGTAAATTGGTTAACGAAACAGCTAACCGTGTGAAAAATCTTCGTTACCAAGGTAAAGAAATTGACGACGCACAAGAATTTATTGTAGTCACTAACAACTACCGTGCCAGCGGTACTTTCCCTGGTGTGAAAAATGCGAGTCTAAACCGCATCCTTAACTTGGAAAATCGCCAAGCCATTATCAACTACATCGTTTCTGAGAAAATGATCAACCCAAGTGCTGACAATAACTGGCGTTTTGCTGACACTATCAAGGGACTTGATTTACGCTTTAGAACTGCTGATTATGCTAAGAGCTTACTTGGTACCGATCAAAGCATTAGCTATTTAGAACCAAACAGTTTAGAAGGTTTTGGTACTTTCCGATTCACTTATCTTGAGCCACAAGAAACTGTGACTGAAGAAGTGATTGAAAATACAGAAAACACACCGACCACTCCAAAACCAAGTGTGGAAGTCAAAACTCCAGAACAGGCTGTAGAAGTTAGCACGCCAAAACAAGACCAAACAACCGTAACAACTCCAGGAAAACCAACTAAGACACCTATGACAAACCTGGGGGTTGTTCTTGAAAAACAACCATTAGTTGCACATCAGACAAGTTCAAGTAAAGACGTTGCTAAACCTGTTAATTATTCACGAGCTGAAAAACACAGCCTACCAAATACAGGTACAAGTACATCCGCCCTTCTTCAAGTCATGGGATTAAGTTTGATTGGTCTAGCCACAAAATTTGGTTACAAAAAGAAAGACAATAAATGACAACCTTAGACTACTTAACCAAACTAACTAGTATTCCTTCACCAACAGGCTATACCAAATCCATTATGGATTATTTGGTTGAAGAGTTAATTCATCTTGGCTATAATCCTAAACGCACTGCCAAAGATGGGGTTCTCGTTAGCCTAGAAGGTCACAATCAAAAAGACCATCGCCTAGTCACTGCTCATCTGGATACCTTGGGAGCCATGGTTAGAGCCATTAAGCCAGATGGTCGCTTGAAAATCGCCTTAGTTGGTGGCTTTAATTACAATGCGATTGAGGGAGAAAATTGCACCGTTCATCTTGCCCAAAATGGTAAAGAAATCAGCGGTACCATTCTCCTACATCAAACCAGTGTCCATGTTTACCGAGATTCAGGCAAATTGGAACGCAACCAAGATAATATGGAAGTTCGTTTGGATGAAAAAGTAACATCTGCTGATGAAACCGCGGCTCTTGGGATTCGGGTTGGAGATTTTATCTCATTTGATCCCCGTACCCAAGTGACCACTAGTGGTTTTGTCAAATCACGTCACCTAGATGATAAGGTATCAGCTGCCATTTTACTTAATTTATTAAAAAATTATGCCAAGGAAAACACGCTTCTTCCCTACACCACTCATTTTTACTTTTCTAGTTTTGAAGAGGTTGGGCATGGAGCAAACTCTAGTCTCCCCAAGGAAGTAGTCGAATATTTGGCTGTTGATATGGGCGCTATTGGTGATGATCAAGCTACAGATGAATATTCTGTATCAATTTGCGTCAAAGATGCTTCTGGCCCATACCATTTTAGTTTGCGTCAGCATTTGGTTCAACTAGCAGACAAACACCAAATCCCTTATCAGTTAGACATCTATCCTTACTATGGAAGTGATGCGTCTGCTGCTATGGCTGCTGGTGCTGAGGTGCGACACGCTCTCTTAGGAGCTGGTATTGAATCAAGTCATGCTTACGAGCGAACACACTTAGACTCAATTCAAGCCACCGAACAATTGATTGACACCTATCTAAATAGCTCTCTCAGTCAATAAAAAAACTAGGACAGTTACCCTAGCCTTTCTATTAAAAACTGACTTGATTGTTTAATCAAGTCAGTTTTTCTATGTTATCCAATAAAAGTACGAATTTCGTCTTCTGATAAAGAAGAATCACAAACCACCTTAACTTGACCATTTTCTGCAACCAAAAGTGCTGGAACTGTCTTTATCTCGTACTGATGACGAAAGTTTTGAATGGACTCTAACTGAGTTGCCTCTTCACTATTGATAAAATCAATAGTCAGACCATCTGCTTCAACGACATTGGCCAATTTAGGAGCAAAACGTTGACAATAAGGGCAGGTCGCACGACCTAAGAAAAGCACTACTTTTTCACCCTGGACAAACTTTGATTGGAGAGTTTCCACAGTTGTAGGATTGAAGTTACTAACAATTTCTGCAAAAGTTTTCATGTCATCTCCTTTATTCTAATCACGATCATCATAACCTTTTGGATGACTAGAATGCCAAGCCCAAGCTGTTTCAATGATCTTCTTAATGTCATCAAATGCTGGTTTCCATCCTAAAATATCACGCGCTCGAGTTGACTCAGCAATCAAGGTATCTGGATCGCCAGGGCGACGATCTGCCATCTCAGCTGGAATCGGATGACCCGTCACTTGACGAGCTGCCTCAAGAATTTCTAAATTAGAAAATCCTGTTGACGATCCGAGATTGAAGGCTGACGAAGGATTCCCTGAACGCAAGTAATCCACAGCTAAAATATGAGCATCTGCCAAATCAAAAGGATGCACATAATCACGGACATTGGTACCATCTGGTGTATTATAATCATCACCATAAATCATAATTTTATCACGTGTTCCTTGAGCCACTTGTAAGACAATTGGCAATAGATGCGTTTCTGGACCATGATCTTCTCCAATGCTGCCATCTGGCTTAGCTCCTGCCACATTGAAATAGCGTAGGGCAACAAATTTTGTCCCATAAGCTTGATCTGCCCACTTCATCATGGTTTCCATCATGAGCTTGCTTTCACCATACGGATTGATTGGGCGTTGAGGCGTTGTTTCTTTGATTGGTAATTCTTCTGGAATACCATAGGTTGCAGCAGTCGATGAAAAGACAATATTTTTAATGCCAAACTCATTCATCACTTCTAATAGACTAACCATACCAGCCGTGTTATTATCAAAATACTTAAGCGGATTTTCCATAGATTCTGCCACTAAAGAATAGGCTGCAAAGTGAATCACCGCATCAATATCTGGATTTTCTGTCAAGACACGACGCATAAATATCTTATCAGCTAAATCTCCCTCATAAAACAGAGCATCTGGATGAATGGCTGCACGGTGACCTGTGACCAAGTTGTCAACGACAACAACCTTTTCTTTTCCAGTTTCAATTAAACGATCAACCATGTGTGAGCCGATATAGCCTGCTCCACCTAAAATCAATACTGTCATCTATTTCTCCTTTGAATACTTTTACTTTCATTATACTCATTTAAGCCTAATTCTTCAACTAAAAGAACTAATAGACTAAGCCTTAGCGCCTCTTTTAATACCACTAACTAAAAGAAATAAACTAACAAATACCATAGTAATGGTCGCACTAGCTGGTGTTTCCAAATGATACGACAATAAAAGACCACTAACCATTCCCGTAAAACTGGTTAATAAAGCTATCAGCAAGACTTGACGAAAACTATTTCCCAAACGCATGGCAATACTGGCTGGCAAGACCATGATGGTAGAAACAAGGAGTGCTCCTGCAGCTGGAATCATCAAAGCAATGGCAATACCTGTGATTATATTAAACAAAATAGACATCAATCTAACTGGTAAACCATCAACCAAGGCAGTGTCTTCATCAAAAGTTAGTAAATACATGGGACGAATAAACAAACCAGTTAAGAGTAAGATAAGAAAGGCTAGGGCAAAAAGAGCTAAAACCTGATGGTGACTAATGGTAATAATAGAACCAAAAAGATACTGGTCTAAACTCAGACTGGAAGCATTTGCCGCCTTACTCATAATCATTAAAGACAGGGCCAAACCAGCAGACATTAAAATAGCTGTCGCAATTTCCATATAATGCTGATAGACACTTCGCAGATATTCTAAAAAAATGGCTGCTAAACTAACAATTATTAGAGTTGTCCAAGTAGGTGATAGACCCATTGCCACGCCTATTGCTACACCTGCCAAGGACACATGGCTAAGGGTATCACTCATTAAACTCTGGCTACGCAAAATCAGAAAGACACCTAAAATAGGAGCAAACAAACTCATGGCAAGCACTGCTAAAAAAGCCCGCAACATAAAATCATAGGTTAATAAGTCAAACATTATCTCTCCTCTTACTCTTCCTTATGCACGTTAAAGCAACGCCAAGGCAAATTCTGATTACGCACCAGATGAATGTTACGGTCCGCATAGGGTGCCAAATCATCTGGGTCATGAGTAATCATCAACACAGACTTGCTATGATGTTTGACATTATGGTGTAAGAGGTCATAAAAACTCTGACTGGTTCCTGCATCCATTCCTGTTGTCGGCTCATCAAGGACAAAGACATCTGGATCAGAAGCAAACAGTCGAGCAATCACAACACGCTGCTTTTGACCACCTGATAATTGACCGATTCTTTTTTGACGACTCTCCCACATACCCACTGACTCCAAACTCGCTCGCACATGTTCTTCATCATGGGCATCTAGACGACTAAACCAACCTTTTCTTGGATAACGACCTGAACGAACAAATTCTTCTACTGTACTAGGAAATCCTGCATTAAAACTGGCAATTTGTTGTGGTAAATAGGCTAAACGTAGCTTTTTTCCTTTAATATTGGTATCAGATATAGTTACTTGTCCCTTTTGCAAATTAAGCAAACCAAGACTTGCCTTAATCAAGGTTGATTTAGCGGCTCCATTTTCTCCTGTCAAGGTCACAAATTCACCACTGTCTAAATGGTAATTGATCTCATCTAAAACAGGATTATGGTCATATTGAAAACTAAGTCCACTCACCGTCATATATCTCATGATGACTTCTCCAATCTAAGCACCAAGGCTTCCATAAATCGTGATAAAACTTTCTGTTCACTTTGAGAAAACTTGTCTATGATTTCTTGATAAGCTAAAAGCGTCTGGTGATGGTGGTTAGCATGTTCTTGAGCAATGAAAAGTGCTTGCTCTGTCAAAAGATACTGATTACTTCTCGCATCACCACTAGCTTTTTGACTTTCTAAAAGTCCTTGGGCAATGAGTCCTTTGACGGCCTTCGTGACTGCTGCTTGACTAATAGATAAACACTTGGCCAAGTCAGAATTTGTCAAACTTTCCTCAGTTAAAAGCATGAGAATATGCTCTTGTGTACTGGTCAATCTCCACTCACTTTGACAAGCACCAATAAGAAATTCATGCTGATTTTCTGCTTTGAGTAAAATACTATTAACCAAATGGTCAATAGAAGTTGCTAATTCCATATAACTTTCTCCTTTTACTTAACCAGTTAATTATATCATAATCAAAAACAGAACGGTATCTTCAAATACCAGTCAATAAAAAAAGACTGGTTTTACCAGCCTTTAGTTTTCATCTTCGACAAACTGACTCAATAGCCCATTGATAAAACGTGAAGACGTTTCATCGGAGTATTTTTTAGCTATTTCAATAATCTCATTAAGGGCCACACGCGTAGGCGTTTCGTCAAAATAAGTCATTTCATAAAGCCCCAAACGTAAGAGGGTTTTATCTGTCAAGGTTAAACGTTCCAAGGACCAATCTGACTTAAGATGTTGCGTAATCACCTGATCCAATGATTCCAAATGATCATAGACACCTGTCACCAAATTGAGAATGAAAGCAGGTGTATCCAGAACATCATCCTCAGCTAAATCCTTATCATAACTATAAGCAAACTGAGATTGGTCAAGAGTCTGACCACCAAACTCAAGAGCAAATAGGGTTTGAAAGGCACGCTCACGCAAATCTCGTCTTGAATTATCAAATAACTTAGTCATTCAAGAAATCCTCATCAAACAATGATTTCACATCTGGCTTAGGTGTTTTTTCTGGCACAATACCAACGACATGAACATTGACTTGATTAACCACTACTTCTGCCATATCATAGATAGCTGATTTGACAGCTTGTTGAATGGCAAGGCAGACGGTTGGCACTGTAACACCATATTGCAAATCAACATATAAATCAACCGTTAAACTACCATCTTCAGCGGTTTCAAGATAGACACCACGACCCAAACTTTTTTTGCTCAAACCATCTGCCATTTTTTTATTTTGCAGAGAATGAACCCCTTCTACCTTGCTTGTCGCAATACCTGTAATGACTTCTAGTACACGTGGAGAAATAATAATATCTCCAATTACTTCCTTTGTCATAGCATAATCCTTTCACTTCTGAATAAGGATTGGAATTGCTCCAATCCTTGACTAATTAAGCGCGTGAGACATAAGTCCCTTCAGCTGTATTGATGACCAATTTTTGACCAGCCTCGATGAAATCTGGTACGTTGACAACAAGACCTGTTTCCATAGTCGCTGGTTTACCTGAACCTGTCACGGTTGCCCCCTTGATTGATGGTTGAGTTTCAGCAACCGTCAATTCAACTGTTGTTGGAATCGTCACACCGATAACTTCTGTACCGTAGAATTGGATTTTCACATCTGAATTTTCTAGAATGTAAAGTAATTCATTTTCCACGTTAGCTACTGGAATTTCGTATTGTTCGTAGCTTTCAGTATCCATGAAGTAGGCTGTGTCATCCATCTTGTAAAGGTACTGAGCTGGACGTGTTTCAATAATCGCTTGCTCAAATTTTTCCTCTGGACGATAGCTCGTATCAAAAGTTGAACCACTACGGATATCACGCAATTTCATTCGCATGATGGTATTTCCCTTACCTGGTTTATGGTGGCTAGCTTCTAATACTTTAATCAACTTGCCATCTGTTGTTACAAAGGTCATTCCTGCCTTTAATTTACTTGCTTCAATCATAATGATACCTCTTTATTCAAATTATTATCACTTCATTTTACCACAAAAACCATCAAGACTCAAATGTTTTAATAAAATAAGACACCCTTAGTCAGTTCTTTAGTGACTTTTCTTTTTGGAGTTGTCGCGCCTGAGCCTTACGGATTTGGCGATCCAACTCTAACTTAATTGCAGGCTCTGGTTCTCGCCATTGGTCAGGTTTCAAAATCTTATGCGTTACTGGGTCAAAATGAGGCTTGCCATCTGGAAAAATTTTGCCAATATTGGCCTCATGAACCGTATCAAAGATGGGTTTAGGATCAATACCCATCAGCGTAAACGACCCATAAGTAAAATACAAAAGATCTGCTAGAGCATCTACTTGACCAACCATCTGATCATCTGTTGCTGGTTTTTGACTAACTTTAACGACAGCCTGATCAATCGCTTGATGTAGGGCTGCCACTTGCTCTTGAAAAGCATCTAGACTAGATTGACTAGCATATATAAACTCAACGAGCTCTTCTGCTTTGAAATTAACTCGACGACTAGCCTCATGACTATCAAATGCTTTTGGTAAATCACGCAAACTGCCATCCATCAGTTCATGGAAATCACGAACCTTGTTGAAATTGTCATCACTACTCATAAAGGTTGACTCATTTCCTAGATGAATCAATCCATAATGAGCCAAGGCCTTGGCAATACCGTCTTGATTGTTACTACTTGTCGTATAAGTGGCAGTTTGTTTGGCTTCTTCACTACCATTTCCCATAGCAACACCAATACCTACGCCTGACAACATTTCTAAATCATTGTCTGAATCGCCAAAAGCCATGACTTCGTTTATGTCAAACCCAAAAATTTGACCAACTTTTTTAATACCTTTTAGTTTCGACATGCCCTTTGTAATCAAATCGGCTGAGTAGGGACTACTTCTCGTGATGGTTACTTGTGGGAATTTCTTTTCAAGTTGATTAGTTTCATCTTTAGTGGCGACTAAAACAACTTGATAAATCGGCTCTTTCATGATGGTCAATAAATCAGCAGGACGTTGAGGTTTAAAGCGTCTAATCGCATGCTTAAACGTTTTTTGCACCATCTTAGCCCAGCTTTTAGGCACCACACGACTAATAACTTGGCCAAAACGACTGGTGCCTAGGTTAATAATGTTAGAACCAACCAAGCCAGTTGCTGTTCCCAAGGAAATTTCACGCTTTCTGCCAGAAGCATATTTAATGGTTCGATAAACAGCAGATTTGGGTAGAGGGTTAGTATAAAGTACTCGATCTCTTGTAAAAATATACTGACCATTATAAGCAACAGCAAAATCTAACTCTAGATTTTCCATAAAGCGATTGATAAAACCTGGTCCACGACCAGTTGCCACACCAACCAAAATACCTTGACGATGTAAGTCTTTAATGGCTGCTTGCGTGGATTTTTGCACGGATTTAACATCGTTTAGCAAAGTGCCGTCAATATCAAAAAATACTGCTTTTATTGCCATTTCAATCCCTCATCTCTTGCTTCACACTTTTTTTGCGATATGTTACAATAATAATAACATATTTTAGGAATTGAAAGAAGACTTATGAAAAAAATTCTTGTGCTCCATACTGGTGGCACCATTTCTATGCAAGCTGATGACACCGGTAAGGTCAGACCTGAAACCACCAATCCCATGACGCATGTTGGACTGACTCTTGATAATCTAGACTTGGAAGTTCTAGACCTGTTTAACTTACCCAGTCCACATGTTAGACCCAGTCACATGCTAAAACTTTATCAATTAATTAAAGAAAAGGCAAAACAGATTGATGGGGTGGTTATTACTCACGGGACAGATACCTTGGAAGAAACGGCTTATTTCTTGGATACCATGAATTTGCCTCAAATTCCGATTGTGATTACAGGAGCGATGCGTTCATCCAATGAACTGGGGAGTGATGGCATCTATAACTATCTTTCTGCCCTTCGTGTTGCCAGTCATGACAAGGCTTATGATAAGGGAGTCTTGGTTGTTATGAATGATGAAATTCACGCAGCTAAGTATGTGACCAAAACCCATACGACTAATGTATCTACCTTTCAAACACCCACTCATGGGCCCTTGGGTATTATCATGAAGCATGATGTTCTTTTCTTCCAAACAGCAGAACCTAGGGTTCGTTTTGACTTGGAAAAGATTGAAGGCACTGTCCCAATCATCAAGGCCTATGCTGGTATGGGAGATGGCATCATTAGCTTATTGACTCCTGATAAGATTGATGGGGTAGTGATTGAAGCACTTGGAGCTGGCAATATGCCACCTGATACGATCCCTGCTTTAAGCAAACTTCTAGAACAACAAATTCCTGTTGTCCTAGTGTCACGTTGCTTCAATGGTATTGCTGAACCTGTCTATGCCTATACAGGTGGTGGTGTCTTACTTGCAGAACAGGGCGTGATGTTTGTCAAAGAGTTAAACGCTCAAAAAGCAAGATTAAAATTACTCATTGCCCTGAATGCGGGACTTAGTGAACGGGCCTTGAAAGACTATATCGAAGGCTAGTATATATAAAAAAACCTTGATAGCTATCAAGGTTTTTTCTTAAGATAATAGATGACTACTTTTCGTCAGCGACATATTCCAAAATATCTCCTGGTTGACAATCTAGCTCACGACAAATAGCATCTAAGGTTGTAAAGCGAATTGCTTTAGCTTTTCCTGTCTTTAGAATTGACAAATTGGCATTTGTGATACCAATACGCTCAGCTAATTCACCTAGCTTCATTTTTTTCTTGGCTAGTTCAACATCAAGATTGACGATAATCATACCTACTCCTAAATAATAAATTTATTTTCTTCTGCAATCACATTGGCTTGTTCAATAACTTTAGACATGGCCCAAATCAAACCGGCAATCAAAAGATAAGTCAAGTTCATTGATACAACACCAACAACAGCTGTCAAAACTGTTAAGATACGCGCCAAACGGACATTTTGGAAAATGAAGATGTGGTTTGTTAAAATGTTTTTGAAAAATTGACGAATACAAATCAAAATCGCAATTGGTAATACCAAATTCCACAACATAAAAATAACACCAAAAATCGTCACTGATAAACCAGATAGCAAGACATTGGTTTTTTGGAAATTAGCCAACCAATCTGTCAAATAGCCATTGTTAACAACACCAATCATACTAAAAATGACTAAGCCAATCGCAATCATCAAGTGGATAGCAATCAAAATATTACATAACCACACACCGTATTTCAAATAAGACATATCCTTATTTTTCATCTTAAATATTTCCTCTCTCATCTTACAAATAAAGGGTTACCATTAAATGAGCTCTATTTAATAATTATCACATGATACTATTAGTATAACAGAAATATTTTGTTTTGCAACTATTTTTTATCGAAAAACGATAAATTTTGATGTTTGATATCTCTTTAACTAGTCAAATTCTTTCTCAACTGTCAAGTAAGGCAAGACAAACCTATAGCTGGGATTATCCTGCCAATTTGGATCTGAAACAATGGCTTGTGTGACTTTTCTGGCTTCTTCCAAAATTGGATAATCCTGCACCAAATCTGCTAACTTAAACTCTGGAATACCAGATTGCTTGGTTCCAAATATATCACCAGATCCCCTCATCTTCAGATCTGCCTCTGCCAAAACAAAGCCGTCTGTTGTTTCACACATGATTCGCATGCGTTCTTTACCTGTATCGGTTTTAGGATTAGCGACCAAAATGGCATAGGATTGTTTATTTCCTCGACCGACACGTCCGCGTAATTGGTGGAGTTGACTCAAACCAAAACGGTCAGCATCCATAATAATCATAATACTGGCATTAGGGACATTAACTCCAACCTCAATGACTGTGGTTGAAACCAAAATATCTAGTTCATGATTTTTGAAGGCTGTCATAATCTGCTCTTTGTCATCTGACTTCATACGACCGTGCATCAAGGCCACCCTAGCCTTTTCATCAAATAAAGCGACCAATTCTTGATGCAGTGTTTCTGCATTTTTCAAATCTAACACTTCGGATTCTTCAATCAAGGGAGAAATGATATAAATCTGGGATTGTTTAGCGACTTCTTCTAATAACCAATCCCAAACTTGAGCTAACTGTTCATGCTTAACCCATCGTGTGATAATAGGTTTTCGACCAGCAGGTAATTGATCGATGATCGAAACGTCCATATCACCAAAAGCTGTGATTGCCAAAGTCCGTGGAATTGGCGTTGCAGTCATCATTAAAACATCTGGGTTAACTCCTTTTTCCCTAAATAAACGACGTTGTTTCACACCAAAGCGATGTTGCTCATCTGTAATCACCAAACCTAAACGATGATACGATACCCCTTCTTGAATTAGCGCGTGAGTACCCACAACTAAATCAATCGAACCCTCAGCAATCCCTGTCAAAACCGTTCGACGAGCTGCCGCCTTCATGCCAGACGTTAAAAGTGCTATGGTCAAATCAGGAAAAAGGTCAGACAAAGTCATGTAATGCTGTTCTGCTAAAATCTCTGTTGGCACCATTAAAGCTGACTGATAGCCCGCCGTGTGGGCGGCATACATAACCAAACTAGCGATAATCGTCTTGCCTGAACCCACATCTCCTTGTAACAATCGGTTCATGTGCTTATTTGATTTCATGTCAGCTAAGATCTCAGATAAACTACGTTCTTGAGCCGAGGTTAAGGTAAAGGGCAAATTAGCC
Organism: Streptococcus sp. sy004; assembly: GCF_007859205.1. Classification (GTDB taxonomy): domain Bacteria; phylum Bacillota; class Bacilli; order Lactobacillales; family Streptococcaceae; genus Streptococcus. The sequence continues at coordinate 8,787 of NZ_VOHP01000005.1, read as the reverse complement.
AGACGCTCTGCCAATCGACGCTCATCATAGGCTAACACCGTGCCTGAATTCTCCACTTGATGACTCGCTTTTAAGATTTGTAATTTCAATTGAAAATAGAAAAATTCTTCAAACTTTAATCGCCTTAAAGCCTGTTTATAATGGGTTAAATCTGTTGGAAAATGCATGACTAAAACGGCGGTTTGACGATCTAACAACCGGTATTTATCCAACAAGTATTGAGGAAGATTTTCTGGTAAAAGCTGCAAATATCCCATATCCAAAGCCGATTTAATGGCTTTCACCAAACTGGCTTGCGAGACCCCCTTAACAAGATGATACACTGGCTGCATCTCGTCGCTAACTTGGGCTAGGATTTTAATACCAGTTAAACTAGCCTTCTTACTGTCCCATTTTCCAAAAACAGCCACCTCTTGTCCTAGTTGAATCTTGTCTTGCCAATAAGGTTGGTTAAAAAAATTGACAGCCAAGACATCATCACCTTGCTTCATCTTAAAAGTCAACCGATTACGTTTAAAACCATAATATTGCACGACTGCTGGTGTCACAACCGTTCCTAAGACGAGCGCCTTTTCTCCATCCACCAGCTCAGCTACTGACCGACGCTGAAAATCCTCATAACGAAAGGGATAATAGCAGAGCAAATCTTCAATGGTTTCAATCCCAAGTTTGATAAAGTTTTCAGTCGTTTTAGGCCCAAAACCTTTCAAGCTCGCTATTTGATCATCCAATTTCATGAGCCGATCCTTGTTGATAAATTCTTGGCACTCGTTCACTAATCAAACATAGAATTTCATAATTGATGGTCTGAGAAAATTGTGCTAAGTCAGTTGCCGTAATAAGTTGGTCCCTATCTTGACCAATCAATGTCACTTTTGTTCCCAAAGGATATGCCTTGGGTAATCGGAGTGTTATCTGATCCATGGAAACACGACCAACAATTTCACAAAATTGACCATCCACTAAAACTTTTGCTCCTTGTAAACGCCGCAACCAGCCATCTGCATAACCAATTGGTACCGTTGCAATAATCTCATCTTCACGAGCCACATAGGTTGCACCATAACCAACTGACTGACCAGCTTTCAGTTGTTTGACTTGAACCAATTGGCTCTCCAAACGTAAGGCTGGTTTTAAGTCAAAAGGAAGTGGCAGCTCTAGTCCACTAGGATTTTGACCATAAATCGCCACACCTAAGCGAACGGCATTAAAAATACCGTCCTCATGCCAAAGGGTTGTGGCTGAATTACTGGCATGAACCAATTTAGGAACATCAGTCAAATTTGACAAGATGCTCTTAAATCGTGCTAATTGTTCTTGAAATTTGCTATCGTCTGTCTCATCAGCCGTTGCAAAATGCGTGAAAATCCCTACAACTCTAGCGCCGACCTTATCTAAGGCAGACATGACTTTGTTGATCTCATCAGCTTCACGAAAACCGACACGTCCCATACCTGAATCAATCTTGAGATGTACTTGCATGCCCTCTAAATCTTGTTGGTCTTGCGTTGACAAAAGACGATCTAACCATTCCTGACTCGTTACCGTTAGCATGAGATTGTGACGAATTGCTAGGCCCACATCTTCAGCTTCAATCACTCCCAAAATCAAAACAGCTTGTGTCAAACCTGCCTGTCGTAACTCCAAAGCCTCGTCCAAATTCGACACACAATAACCATCAACAAAAGATTGCAAGCTTTTAGCAACCTCTACTGCACCATGACCATAGGCATTAGCCTTGACCACTGCAAAGGTCTGTACCTTTTCTCTTAAACAACTTTTAATAACCTCAACATTGGCTTGAATTGCTGCCAAATCAACAATCGCTCTCGTTGGTCTATGCTTACTTGCTACCATTTTCTTCCTCCAAAATAACACTGGCTTGAGCCAATTGACCACTATGACTGATGGAAACAAAAACATGACCAGGAAACAGTGACTGGGTCACTACTGGTGCTCCCTTCTCATCAGATAGGATTTCAATAGCTAAAAAGTTTAGTTTTCCAATTCCTGTTCCCATTGCCTTAGCAAAGGCTTCCTTGGCTGCCCAGCGACCTGCTAGATAAGCCATTGCCCTTTTTTTAGGTAATTGTTCAAACCTAACTAATTCCTTAGGTGTCAGTACTTTTTTTACAAAATTGGGCCGCTTATCATAAGCTTTTTCAATTGCTGAAATCTCTTGCAAATCAATCCCATGCCCTACAATCATCTTTTTCTCCAAGAAAAGAGCTAAGACCATGCCCGCTCTCTTCTTTTCTATTTTAAAATTTTTGACGTCCGTGACAATTCTTAAATTTCTTACCAGATTGACATGGACAAGTATCATTACGACGCACACCAGTAAAGTCATACTCAGTTAGGCTATCAAAATCAAGTTTTTGAGCTGCGATATTACCTTGAGCAGTTGTTCTCGCATTTTGTGACACATGCTCACGCTCTTGTTCATGAATTTGTGTCTTCATCATCGTACGCGTCACATCAAACTCAATTGTGCTAATCATATCTTGGAACATGCGGAAACCTTCTGATTGGTACTCAACAATTGGATTGTTTTGAGCATAACCACGCAGACCAACCGCACTTCTCAATTGATCCAAAGCATCAATATGACTAGTCCAACGATTATCAACAACCATCAAGATTAAGACTTTTTGGAATTCAAGAATCTTATCTTCATCTTTCAATCTCGCCATTTGTCGTTGGTAAACTTCCATCGCTCGATCATATAATTCTTCTTTGATTTCCGTAAAGTTCAAGGATTGCAAATTAGCCACACTGATATCTTGCTCATCCAAGAGATTATTTTGAGCAAAGGTCACAATAGCTTCCAAAGCCTCATCCTTATCCATACGACTATGAGCATCAACTTGACGATCAATCGTGCGTTGAATCATGGCCTTAATTTCTGGTCCTAAGTCACGAATAGCTGTAATGACTTCATAACGGTTAGCGTAAATAATTTCCCGTTGCTCCCGCATGACATCATCATACTGCAAGACTTGTTTACGAGCGTCATAGTTATTACCCTCAACACGTTTTTGGGCACTCTCTACTTGCTTGGTCAACAAGCTAGACTTGATAACAGCATCTTCTTCGTCCAAATTCATACGATCAAGAAAGGCTTTAATACGCTCTGAACCAAAACGTTTCATCAAGTCATCTTCTAAAGACAGATAGAATTGAGATTCTCCCTTATCTCCTTGACGTCCAGCACGACCACGCAATTGATTATCAATACGGCGACTCTCATGACGCTCTGTTCCGATAACACAAAGACCACCAAGGTCTAGTACACCCTCTCCCAACTTGATGTCGGTACCACGACCAGCCATATTGGTGGCAATGGTAACTGCTCCACGCTGACCAGCATTCATAATGATTTGTGCTTCTTTAAAATGGTTCTTGGCATTCAAGACTTCGTGTGGAATACCTTCTTTAACCAACATTTTTGACAGCAAATCACTAGTATCTACAGAAGCTGTTCCGACTAGAATAGGTTGACCTGTCTGATAACGCTTTTTGACATCAGCTACAACCGCACGAAACTTCGCATCTAAGGTTGGATAAAGCAAATCTGGATGGTCAATACGTTGGACTGGACGGTTGGTTGGAATTGGAATGATTCGCATGTTGTAGATTTCGCGGAATTCTTCTTCCTCCGTCTTACCAGTACCTGTCATCCCTGACAATTTTTTATACATACGGAACATGTTTTGGTAGGTGATTGACGCGCTTGTCTTGGTTTCTTCTTGAACTTCTACACCTTCCTTGGCTTCAATGGCTTGGTGAAGACCATCAGAGAAACGACGACCTTCCATGGTACGACCTGTAAATTGGTCAACGATTAAAATCTCGCCTTCTTCACTGACCACATAATCCACGTCCAAGGTCATAATATAGTTGGCACGAAGAGCATTGTCAATATAGTGGGTCAAGGCCACATTTTCAAGGTCATAAAGGTTATCCAAATTGAAATACTGCTCAGCCTTGTCAATACCAGAATCTTTTAGACCAATGGTCTTAGTCGGTATATCAATGGCATAGTCTTCACGTTTAAGGGTCTTAACGAACATATCTGCTCGGATATAAAGCTGATCAATATCTGCTCCACCAGCACCTGAAACGATCAACGGTGTACGGGCCTCATCAATCAAGACTGAGTCAACTTCATCGACCAAGGCAAAGTTCAACGGGCGTTGCACCATATCTTCTCGACGTTGCACCATGTTATCACGAAGATAATCAAATCCAATTTCTGAGTTGGTTGAGTAAGTGATGTCACAGTTATAGGCTTCACGTTTTTCCAAAGACGATTTTGCAGCCAAGTTAATCCCAACTGACAAACCAAGCCAACTGTAAACCTCACCCATCTCCATGGCATCACGAGTTGCCAGATACTCATTGACCGTAACAACGTGGACACCCTCGCCAGAGATGGCATTCAGATAAACTGGCATTGTTGCCGTTAGAGTCTTACCTTCACCAGTACGCATTTCAGGCACATCACCATGATGAAGAACAATTCCCCCCATGATTTGAACTGTATAAGGAAACAACCCCAAAACACGTTTGGCAGCTTCACGTACAACAGCAAAAGCTTCGGGCAGTAAATCATCTAAGGTTTCACCATAATTATAACGTTTTTTAAATTCTTCCGTCTTAGCCTTCAATGCCTCATCAGACAGGCCTTCCATCTCATCGGCATAAGATTCAACTTTCTTTGCTATTTTTCTTAATTTTTTCACTTCACCCTTATCATTTTCAATAAGTGTGCGTAGCATATTTGCCATTTTAGTTCCTCTCAATTACGATACATTATCATATTATTATACCACGAAATAAACTGCTATTCAAGAGTGGGCTATAATGTCGCTAAGCAATCTCTTCTCTTTGAAACTTCTTGTCCCAAGTCCCTATCTCATCTCATTGAAATTTGTTATACTAATAATAACTATCAATTAAAAAGGAGATTCCATGAAACGAATTTTAGAAAAAATTAGCCTACTAGCACTCTCTACCATGCTAGTATCCACTTTTGCCGTTTCCCCTGCCTTGCCTCAAATGATTAGTCATTTTGCAAAGGAAGGGATTTCGTCTAGTCAAGTAGAAAACCTCATTACGATTACGTCTTTTGCCATTATGGTTAGCCTATTGTCTAATGGTCTTATCGTCCGATTTTTATCAGAGCGCTCTATCATCATTTTAGGTTTATTTTTAATAGCAATTGGTGGCTCGATGCCAGTTCTTTTTCCTAGCTTTACGCTAGTTCTTTTTGCCAGAATTTTACTTGGCTTGGGAATCGGACTCATCAATGCTCGTGCCATCAACATCATTGGACATTTTTTTACAGGTCAAGAAGGGGTGCAGATGATGGGCTTACGCAGCTCAGCCGAAGTATTAGGTAGCGCCAGCTTGACTACCCTTGTTGGTTATCTCTTAGGTTTTGGCTGGCAATTTGCTTTTGCAACCTATCTATTTGCCCTAGTTATTTTATTGTTCTTTGTTCTTTTTGTGCCTAAGGAAAATCTAGGTCAAGAACAAACTGATACGGATACCTCTTTCTCTAAACCTAAATTAACAAAACACTTATGGCAAACCAGTCTTTATCTCGCTTTTCTAGCCTTTTTTGTCATCAATGTTAATACCTTCCTCACCATGAGAATTCCTCAAATCGTTGTCACATCTGGAATCGGAACAGCTCAAGAAGCTAGTTATGTTCTCAGCTTAATGCAAATGATGGGAATCTTAGCTGGAACACTGTTTAGTTTATTGATTGGTCGCTTTAAACACTGGCTGTTAGGGATAGCCTATACCATTTTTGGACTATCTGTTGTTGGGATTACCTTTGCCCATAATCTTTGGTTACTGGGATTAGGAGCAATGATTTCAGGATTCTTCTATAGTACCATTTTAACCATTATTTTTAGTCGAGCAGCTGGTCTTGCTCCAAAACCACTTGATAATACTGTTATGACTATCGTTCTTATGGGTTGTAATATCGGTGGAGCAACTGCCGCCTTACTTCCCAACTTTTTAGAAAAAATCAACCCAAGTCTTGGTGCCTTTGGTATTTATACCATCGCTTGTGGAATAATCAGTGCTTTGCTATTAGTCAAAGAAATAAAGAGAGTCTAACATGCGACTAGATAAATTTTTAGTAGATTGTGGCATCGGTAGCCGAAATGAGATCAAAAAACTCTTAAAAACAAAACAAGTTCTAGTCAATGGAGAAATTTCAACTCTGGCTAAACAACAAATTGATGAACAAAATGACCACGTCACCATAAATGGACAGACCCTAACCCATGAAAAATTTGTTTATTATTTACTCAATAAACCCCAAGGAGTTATTTCAGCAACGCAAGATGAGCAACATACTACTGTTCTTGATTTACTTGATGAAACCGCTCGTCATAAAGACGTTTTCCCTGTTGGTCGCTTGGACATTGATACCCATGGTCTTCTTCTCTTAACCAATAACGGCCAGCTAGCTCATGCTATGCTATCGCCAAAAAAACATGTGGATAAATGTTATCAAGCCAAGATTGATGGGATCATGACCCAAGATGATGTCCAAGCATTTGCTCAAGGTATCGTACTTAAAGATTTCACCTGCCAACCTGCCCAATTGACTATTCTTTCAACCAACAAAAAAGAAAACACCAGCCTCGTTCAAATTACCATCAAAGAAGGTAAATTCCACCAAGTCAAACGCATGGTGAAAGCCTGTAGTAAAACTGTAACTGACTTACAACGTTTAAGCATAGGCCCCTTGCAACTGGATCCCAATTTAGCACTAGGTGACTATCGCCGTCTAACTCCAAAAGAAATAACTAGCTTGGACATTTTTAACGTGGCATTATAAAATAGCAGAAAGAGTTATCTCTCTGCTATTTTTTTTAATCATTACTATAGCTCACAATCAAGGTTAAATCCCCAGAAAACTCCCATGATGTGACATGATTTGGTAGAATAAAATGATCTCCCTTTTTCAAAGAATAAGTGTCATTGTCTATTAGTAAATCTCCCTCACCTTCAATTACACTCATCAAATAATAAGGTGCTGTTTGCGTAAAACTAGCTTGCCCTTTAACTTCCCATTTATATACTGTAAAGAACTCATTGCTAACCAAAAGCGTGGACATTAAATCTCCTACTTTAAGATCCACAGGTTGACTATTTTTTGGTTCAGCAAGTGTCAACACATCTATGGACTCTTTCAAATGCAGTTCTCTCAATTGCCCACTTTTATCAGGACGGTCAAAATCATAGACACGATAAGTCGTATCACTTGATTGTTGAGTTTCCAAAATTAAAATACCACGACCAATGGCATGCATCGTTCCACTTGGCACATAGAAAAAATCACCTGCCTTAACTGAAACTCGTGTCAATAACTCATCCCATTGACCTGTCATAATCATCTCTTTCAAATCCTCTTTAGTCTTAGCCGTATGCCCATAGATAATTTCGGCTCCTTCATCAGCTTCCAAAACATACCAACATTCAGTCTTACCCAATTCATCTTCATGGGCTAAAGCGTAAGCATCATCCGGATGTACTTGCACACTAAGCCAATCATTAGCATCTAAAATCTTAATTAACAAAGGAAAAACTTTACTTTTGGGATAACCAAAAAGAGCTGGTTCTAAGTGATATAGTTGATCCAAACCCATTCCTTCAAAGCGACCATTTAAGATCTGTGAAACACCGTTACCATGAGCTGAGATAGCCCAATATTCACCCGTCTTATCACTATTAAGTTCATAATTAAAAACTGTACCAAGTCGATTACCTCCCCAAATCTTCTCATGCAATGTCCCTTGTAAAAATAATGGTTGTTTCATCTTATTTCTCCTTATCTTAATTCAGTTTCATTATAACACCACAACACTCTCTTCTGCAATACTTAATCTTTTCTCTCTCTAATAGCTAAAAATAGATTAGTCACCTAATCTACTTTTTATTCTTCAACTAAATGTTCTTTAAGTTGTTTAAGCAAGGCTTTTCTCCCTGCAAAACGTTCTCCCCTAATTAACCTATCCAATTGCGCTTGTTCTTTGACACTTAAATTCTTTCTAACTACCTCCAACCAAGACTTAAACGCCACATAATCCTCCAACAACATTCCACCTTCTTTCAAAGCATGACCTACCTCACCAATTTCTTCATAAGGCATCAAATTAAACTGTCGCTTCACACTATACTGCTTACGTAAAACATCCTTAACATGATTAGAAAATTTCGTCTTAAAATAAATGCGTAAACAATGCTCATCCCACAAGACCTGAGGGCAAGATTGACACAAATGATACAGACTAATCATCGCCTCTTGCTCCCAATCATCATGGAGCCAAATTCTTATCTGATAAGTTCTCTCCAACTTAGTCACTATCGGTTTCACTTTATCATATAACTCTTCAAATTTTTCATTATCCATGTCCATCTCTTAAACTCCTTTATCATTTAACTAATTCAAGTATAAGTCAAATTTCTTTTATAAAACAGGACATCGATGTCACTTTTCTCACTCTGCTAAATAAAAAAGCATTGAGACTATTCTCAATGCTTCATCTACTCCGCCAGTAGGACTCGAACCTACGACATCATGATTAACAGTCATGCGCTACTACCAACTGAGCTATGGCGGAATATCAATAGCTAAGCGACTACCTTATCTCACAGGGGGCAACCCCCAACTACTTCAGGCGTGCTAGGGCTTAACTGCTGTGTTCGGCATGGGTACAGGTGTATCTCCTAGGCTATCATCACTTAACTACTCTGATT
>NZ_VOHP01000004.1 GCF_007859205.1 Streptococcus sp. sy004 | reverse complement strand
GTATCACGTCCTAAGGTAGTATCACGTCCTAAGGTAGTATCACGTCCTAAGGTAGTATCACGTCCTAAGGTAGTATCACGTCCTAAGGTAGTATCACGTCCTAAGGTAGTATCACGTCCTAAGGTAGCATCACGTCCTAAGGTAGTATCACGTCCTAAGGTGGTATCGCGTCCTAAGGTAGTATCACGTCCTAAGGTAGTATCGCGTCCTAAGGTAGTATCACGTCCTAAGGTAGTATCGCGTCCTAAGGTAGTATCACGTCCTAAGGTAGTATCGCGTCCTAAGGTAGTATCACGTCCTAAGGTGGTATCACGTCCTAAGGTAGTATCACGTCCTAAGGTGGTATCACGTCCTAAGGTGGTATCACGTCCGAAAGTACAACCCAACCGACAAGTTAAAAGGAGAAGACGATAATGCTTAAAAAATATTTCAAAATAATCCTATCTTTATTTTTTAGGACGCTATTCATAGCCGTATTTTTATGGTGGAATTTAGAAGCTAACAAAGTTTATTATTATCAACAATCTAATTTGACGGATAAAGCAGGTGCTCCTTTTGTCTTATTAGATCAATTGTGGTGGCATATTGAAAATTGGAATGAAGCAGATGGTGATTATTTTTATTCAACTGAAAGCTTCAATTATATTAGCTATTATCATAAATCAGATACAGAGAATGAGTATCGATTTATTTTAATGCCAGACCAATTATTTTCATATGAGTTAAAATATGAAAAGTCGGCGAGTAATGGAGGAGATGCTACTTATTATGAATTTAATGAGAAATATCAATTAGTAAAAAAAAGTAATAACGCTTTAATTGATATTCCAGTTACTGACGAAGATCGTCAGTTTGCCAAAGAAGCAGTCAATCAAACGGTTAGTCAGTTATTAAAAAGGGTGGAAGAGCCGTTATTTAATTTACAAAGTTTTTATGACTGGACCTTGTCTGGCAATAGGACGCAAAAGATTTGGTCATTGGCTTTTGTTTTAGCATGTCTATCACGTCTAGTCGCTTATGGTTATCGAATGGCATTTCCAAAACGCCAGAAAAGGTATTTATTTAGAAAAAAGGAAAGCATCGTAGATGATTAAAAAGACTTTACTACTCATCGTTACTATAAGTTTACTGTATGGCCTAACTAAGCTCTATATCGCCTATAACCTATCGCATTATGCCGGTTATTATGTTCAACAACTACCAAGGAAAAAAGGCACGAATCCAGAATTAGCTATTTTGGTGGACTATGTTCACTATATTAAAGATCCTGACCAAAAAGACCTTTCTTTTGATTTAGATGGAAATGGATCTATTTATAAATTACTTAAAGAAAATGTTCAACTGGGTCTTAGCGATGGTATAGAAGATGATATTATATCTTATTATACTTTACGTCGTTTTAATTATGATAATGATTTAAATTCAGTTGAACGTTTTTGGTTCGATAAGCAAGGAAGATTTACTTATTATGAATATACTTCTGAAGCAAAGTCGTTTCAATCAAAAGATGTAGAATATCGAGATAAAGCTAGTCAACTTTTATCCGAAGTGATTCCTCCAGTTTTGGCAGTTCAACCTAAACCTTTAATCAATCTTCAAACGTTATTTAACCAAAAACATGAAGCGAGGTTTAATGATTAAAATATCTCTCAAAATAATCCTATCTTTATTTTTTAGGACGCTATTCATAGTCGTACTTTTATGGTGGAATTTAGAAGCTAACAGGGTTTATTATTATCAACAATCTAATTTGACGGATAAAGCAGGTGTTCCTTTTGTCTTATTAGATCAATTGTGGTGGCATATTGAAAATTGGAATGAAGCAGACGGTGATTATTACTATTCTACTGAAAGAAAGTATTATATTGATTATTATTATAAACCGAATACAGAGAATAGCTATAGTCTTAGTTTAACAACAGATAGTTTATCAACTTATGAATTAGATTTTCAAAATCAAGCAGGAGAGGAATTTTATTATATTTTTGATAAAAATTATAGGTTAGTGCGTAAATATGAGTACTCTAAAGGAGAATTACCTATCACTGACGAAGATCGTCAGTTTGCCAAAGAAGCAGTCAATCAAACGGTTAGTCAGTTATTAAAAAGAGTGGAAGAACCGTTATTTAATTTACAAAGTTTTTATGACTGGACCTTGTCTGGCAATAGGACGCAAAAGATTTGGTCATTGGCTTTTGTTTTAGCATGTCTATCACGTCTAGTCGCTTATGGTTATCGAATGGCATTTCCAAAACGCCAGAAAAGGTATTTATTTAGAAAAAGGAAAGCATCGTAGATGATTAAAAAGACTTTACTTCTCATCGTTACTGTAAGTTTATTGTATGGCTTATCTAAGCTTTATATCGCCTATAACTTATCGCATTATGCCGGTTACTATGTTCAACAACTACCAAGGAAAAAAGGCACGAATCCAGAATTAGCTATTTTGGTGGACTATGTTCACTATATTAAAGATCCTGACCAAAAAGACCTTTCTTTTGATTTAGATGGAAATGGCTATATTTATAAAATCTTTACAAAGAAATATCAGATAAGTTTAAGTGGGGGAGGCGATGATTTTTCATTATATTACAATCTACATACATTTGATAATAATTTAAATTTTACTGAAACATTTTGGTTTGATAAGAAAGGTCAATTTACAGGTTACAGATATTCTTCTGAAACTAAAGAATTTGAATTAAAATCCTCTGAATATCGAAATAAAGCCAATCAACTTTTATCCGAAATGATTCCTCAAGTTTTGGCAGTTCAACCCAAACCTTTAATTAATCTTCAAACGTTATTTAATCAAAAACATGAAGCGAGGTTTAATGATTAGAAGATCATGTTTTTAATTGCATTCCCATAATAAAAATGTTAGTATAATGAAAAGGAGGATATAAATATGTCAAAACTTGATGAATTAAAAGGTAATGTTAAAGAAGCAGCTGGTAAATTAACTGGTGATAAAGAACTTCAAGCAAAAGGTTTTGTAGAAAAAACACTTGCTAAAGGAAAAGAACTAGTAGAAGATGCAAAAGATGCTGTTGATGGTGCAGTAGAGTCTGTTAAAGAAAAATTGTAAACCGAAAATAATCTCTCTCTAAAAAAGATGATATATAGAGCCTAATTCCTTAGCTTAGCTAAGGAATTTTTATGTCAATCAGCTGTAATCTCATGGAAAAATGAGAAGATGACTGAAAATATGATATAATGTAAGAAGTATCTTGAAAGAATGGAAGACTAGTTAGTATGAGTAATTATGCAATCATTTTGGCAGCCGGAAAAGGCACACGCATGAAGTCAGATTTACCAAAGGTATTACATCAAGTGGCAGGAATCAGCATGCTAGAGCATGTGTTTCGTAGTGTATCAGCCATCAACCCTGAAAAAATGGTGACGGTTGTTGGTCATCAAGCAGAGTTGGTACAACAAGTTTTAGGAGAGCAAACCGAATTTGTTCTTCAAACCGAGCAGTTGGGAACAGGTCATGCCGTGTTAATGGCTGAGGAACAGTTGGCAGCTTTGGAGGGACAGACCTTAGTCATTGCTGGTGACACCCCCCTAATCACAGGAGAGAGCCTGACGGCATTGATTGATTTTCATGTTAGTCATAAAAATGTTGCCACTATTCTCACAGCTCAAGCAGACAATCCGTTTGGTTATGGTCGTATTGTCCGTAATCAGATTGACGAAGTGGTTAAGATTGTTGAGCAAAAAGACGCCTCTGATTTTGAGCAACAAATCAAGGAAATCAACACAGGCACTTATGTTTTTGATAACAAACGCCTGTTTGAAGCCTTGAAAAACATCAATACCGATAATGCCCAAGGTGAGTACTATTTGACAGATGTTATTGGTATTTTCAAAGAGGCTGGTGAAAAAGTAGGTGCTTATAAGTTACGAGATTTTAACGAAAGTTTAGGTGTCAATGACCGCCTAGCTCTAGCAACTGCTGAGAAAGTGATGCGTCAGCGTATCAATCAAACCCACATGCTAAATGGGGTGACCTTTATCAATCCAGAAGCGACCTATATTGATATTGATGTTGAGATTGCTGCGGATGTGACACTTGAGGCTAATGTTGTCCTTAAAGGGCAGACCAAGATTGCCAGTGAGGCCATTTTGACCAACGGAACTGTGGTAGTTGATTCTGTTATTGGTCAAGGGTCTGTCATCACAAGTTCAATGATTGAACAGTCTCAAGTTGGCTCTGATGTGACGATTGGCCCTTACGCCCATATTCGACCAGACTCAGTTTTGGCCAATAAGGTGCATATCGGTAATTTTGTCGAAGTTAAATCCTCATCAATTGGAGAAAATAGCAAGGCAGGTCATCTGACCTACCTTGGCAATGCAGACGTTGGCTCTGATGTCAATATTGGTGCTGGTACTATTACCGTCAACTATGACGGTCAAGGAAAATATGCCACCCATGTCGGCAAGGGTGCTTTTATTGGTAGTCACTCAACGCTAATTGCTCCCTTGTCAGTAGGAGATTATGCCCTAACGGCAGCAGGTTCAGTCATTACAGATGATGTGGCAGCAGACGCCCTAGCCCTAGGACGTAGTCGTCAGGTGACCAAAGAAGGCTATGCGACCAAGTTTCCTCATCATCCCCAACAAAAATAGGGTAACAAGATGAATTTTGAAGAAAAAACCATTGAGCGTAAAATCATTTTTCAAGGTAAAATTTTTGATGTCGCAGTTGACCAAGTAAAACTCCCTAACGGTCTAGGTACTAGCCAAAGAGAATTAGTTTTTCATAAAGGGGCAGTCGCCATTCTTGCCATTACCCCCAAAGACAAGATTATCCTAGTCAAGCAGTATCGAAAAGCGATTGAGAATATTTCTTATGAAATTCCTGCAGGTAAGTTAGAACTTGGTGAAATAGGTTTAGAAAAAGAAGCCGCACTCCGAGAATTGGAAGAAGAAACAGCCTATACTGGTCATTTGACCTTTCTTTATGAATTTTACACGTCCATCGGTTTTTGTGATGAAAAAATCATACTCTACTTGGCTGATAACTTGACTAAGGTCGCCAATCCCCGTCCCAAAGATGATGATGAAGTGATTGAAGTATTGGAATTAAGTTATGAAGAGTGCATGGGATTGGTTAAATCAGGGCAACTACAAGATGCCAAGACCTTGATTGCCTTGCAATATTATGCACTCCATCTATCTCAAAGAGGTGAACAACATGACTAAATCGAGTTTTCCAGATGATTTTTCAACTGTCAAACAAGCCCAACCAGTCAGAAGTCGCCGTCAGGCTCAACTTCAACGGAACAGGTTTCAATCAAAACTCAATGTGATTTTAATGATTGTTTTGATTTTGTTGGGGCTCTTAATTTATGCAATTTTGAAATGGTAGGAAAAGAAACATGAAAATAGGAATTATCGCAGCCATGCAGGAAGAATTGAATCTCTTGGTTGATACACTAGATGAAAAGACCAGTCACAAGGTTTTGGGTCATACCTACTATCAAGGACGACTAGGAAATCATGAGGTGGTCTTGGTTCAAAGTGGTGTAGGTAAGGTCATGTCAGCCATGAGTGTTGCTATTTTAGCCGAGAATTTTGGGGTCGAAGCCATTATCAATACCGGCTCTGCTGGAGCGGTCGCTTATGGATTGGCGATTGGAGATGTAGTTGTGGCAACTCAGTTAGTCTATCATGACGTGGACTTGACAGCTTTTGGCTATGCCTATGGTCAAATGTCTATGCAACCCTTGTATTTTGATTGTGATCCGTCTTTTGTTAAGACCTTTGAACAGGTCTTAGACAAGCATCAAACCACTAGTCATCTTGGTTTGATTGCCACAGGCGATAGCTTTGTTGCTGGTCAAGATAAAATTGATGCCATTAAAGAACACTTCCCTCATGCATTAGCTGTTGAGATGGAAGGGGCAGCGATTGCTCAAGCAGCAGCGAGCTGTAACCTCCCCTTTATTGTCGTCAGAGCCATGAGTGATACGGCAGCTCATGATGCCAACATGACTTTTGATGAGTTTATAGTAATGGCTGGTAAACAATCTGCCAAAATCTTGCTCAGTTTTTTAGAACAAGTAGTCTAAGACATCATAAAACCCTTTTCTGAAATAGAAAAGGGTTTTTACTAGGTTATTTATCACCTAAGAAAAAGAAAGGTGGGGTGTATTGGCTAATTTCTTTGAAGCAACGTTTGGCAGCGTCATTATCTTCACAAATAATCAAACAAGTATCATCGCCGCAAATGGTAGCGAGAACGTCAGAAAATTGTAAGGCATCAATAATTGACCCAAAAGATGGTGCCAAACCTGGTAAGGTTTTTAGAATAACCTGATGTTGCACAGGTCTGAGCATGATTAGAGCGTCTTCCATATAAAAACGCAAGCGTTGTTCCCAGTGAGCAGGAGACACAGTATGAATTTCGTAGTGTGAGTTTTCTGAAGCAACTTTGACGAGATTGAGTTCTTTCATATCTCGTGAGAGTGTGGCTTGAGTGACCTCAACGCCATTACGTTTTAAGGCACGCTGTAATTCTAGTTGTGTATGAATTTTAGTTTCAGAAATGAGGGATCGAATCAATTGGTGGCGGGCATCTTTTTTATTCATTTGAACTTCCTTTCTAAATTAAAATCTTCTTAATGTTAAGTATAGCAAAGAAAAAATATAAAGTAAACAGAAAACAAAGTCTATACAAAGAAAATGTAAACGTGAACAAAAACTTATATTTTATCAAAAAATCATATTTTTTGATAAAATATAAAAATAATATTGCAAAAAACGAGATGATTTGGTATGATTATAAAAAAGTTAATTTAGGAGAAAGATTATGTCGAAAGATTCTAAGAAATTAGGAGTTTTTGCTCTGACAGCCTTAGTCATTTCTTCTTCCATTGGTTCAGGAATTTTTGCCATTCCGACAGATATGGCATCAGCAACTGCACCAGGAGGAGCATTGATTGGTTGGCTAGTAGCAGGTGTGGGGGTTTTGACCCTTTGTTTATCTATTGTTTATATCGGTCAGAAAAAACCAAATTTGGCTGGTATTGTCAGCTATGCTGAAGAAGGTTTTGGTCCGTTTAACGGTTTTATCAGTGGATGGGGCTATTGGTTATCCGCTTGGTTGGGAACGGTGTCAGTTGTCATCATGATGATGAAAACTCTCTCTCGATTACTTCCAGTTTTTGGTAATGGTGATAACTTCTTATCTATTGTGGTTGGTTCGTGTTTACTCTGGTTCTTATGCTACTTGGTTAATCGAGGGGTTGAGAGTGCCATTGTCTTAAATACGATTATTGCCGTTTGTAAGATTGTTCCTTTAGCGCTGTGTATCATTTTGGCCTTTGTCTTTTTTGATATGGATACCTTTATGACAAATTTCTGGGGAACTCAGTCAGGTCAATTTGAATTAGGTAGTGTGGCTAGTCAAGTTAAAAATTCAATGATGACGATTATGTGGGTTTTTGTCGGAATTGAGGGGGCAGCGATGATGTCCGATCGGGCTAAAAATCAATCAGTAGTTGGAAAATCAACAGTTTTTGGCTTGATTAGCTTGGCAATTATTTATGTATCAGCATCGATTTTGCCTTACGGTATTTTAACTCAAGATCAAATTGCCAACTTACCAAGTCCAGCCTTGGGCTATGTCTTTACTAAGGATGTTGGCAACTGGTTTCCTGTAATGGTTAATATTGCGTTAATCATTTCTCTCTTTGGGTCGTGGTTATCTTGGATGATGTTGCCTGTTGAAACAACCGCGATTATGGCTCAACGTAAACTTTTATCAGCTAAATTTGCAGAGTTGAATGACAAAGGGGTGCCAACCTTCTCGCTAGTCTTTATGACAGCTTTAATTCAAATTTTTATGTTGACGTTGTTGGTTACAGATCAAGCCTATCAATTTGCCTATACGCTTTGTACGGCCTCAATGTTTATTTCTTGGCTTTATGTGGTGCTTTACCAAGTTAAACTAGCTTACCAACATAAAAATATGCCACAGGTAATCCTTGGCTTATTAGGTTCTGCCTTCTTTATTTGGGTAATCTGGGTTGCAGGATTTGATTATGTGTTGCTTTGTTTGATTGCTTACCTAGTTGGTATTGTCTTTTATATCAAAGCACGTCAGGCAGCAGGTGAGAAGAAAATTTTCACAACAGGTGAATGGTTATTAGTGGCTATTTTAGTCTTAGGTGCCCTTCTTGCCCTAGTCCGTTTGATGACTGGACAAATTGTCATTTAATGAAAAAGAGTTTGGTTTTCAAGTCAAGCTCTTTCGCTTAAAATGAAAGGATAAGTTATGGAGATTCAAGCTTTTGGAGTGGAAGAATGGCTAAATGTTTGGGAGAATGATGCTCGCTATGACATTGCGGGTAGTTCGATTGCTTCTTTGACCCTAGATGACATCTTAACGCTTGGCAATCAAAAAGAATGCCTATTGGAGCAACTAGCAGCAAAAACCATGAATTATGGCTGGATTGAGGGATCGCAAGCTTTTAAGGAAGAAGTGGCTAGTTTGTACCAACAGGTCAAGCCTTCTCAAGTCTTGCAGACCAATGGAGCGACAGGTGCCAATCACTTAGCTCTTTATGCCCTGATTGAGCCAGAAGACCATGTTATTTCCCTTTACCCGACCTACCAACAGCTTTATGATATTCCAAAATCTTTAGGAGCTGACGTCTCCTTTTGGCACATTAGGGAGGAACAAGATTGGTTACCATCTTTGGCTGAATTACGTCAGTTAATCCGTCCAAAGACTAAGATGATTTGTATCAACAATGCCAACAATCCAACAGGGGCAGTTATGGATCGCTCTTTCTTAGAAGAATTGGTTAGTATTGCTAAAGAAGTGGGCGCCTATATCCTATCAGATGAAGTGTATCAACCTTTAGAGAAAGATTTAGACGTGCCTGCTATCGTTGATCTTTATGATAAGGGGATTTCTACCAACAGTTTATCCAAAACTTATTCTGTTCCTGGAGTTCGGATTGGCTGGGTGGTAGCCAATGAAGCAGTAACAGATATTTTTAGAAAATATCGTGACTATACCATGATTTGTAGCGGTGTCATTGATGATTTTTTGGCAGTTCATGTGTTGAAACATCGCGAAACGATTTTATCACGTAATCGTGCTTTGGTGGCTAAAAACTTAGCCATTGTCAAAGATTGGGTTGCCAAAGAAAAACGGGTGTCATTGATTTTTCCACGCCATGTGTCAACCTCGTTCATCAAACTTGATATTCCAGAAGAAACCGAAAAGTTCTGCATTCGTCTGTTGAAAGAAAAAGGGGTCTTGCTTGTTCCAGAAAACCGTTTTGACATGCCAGGCTATGCAAGGCTAGGTTATTGTACTTCGACAGACACTCTAATCAAAGGATTAGCAGCCTTATCTGAATTTTTAAGGCAGTATGATTAAAACCAAGTAAGGACTTGGTTTTTCTTTAGCTTTTAAGCCAAAATTTGATATAATAAAATTTATGAGAGTTGTAGCAGGAGAATTTGGTGGCCGTCCCTTGAAAACCTTGTCTGGTCAAACAACACGACCGACCACAGACAAGGTCAAAGGAGCCATGTTTAATATGATTGGGCCTTATTTTGATGGGGGCAGGGTTTTAGATTTGTTTGCTGGTAGTGGTGGTTTGGCTATTGAAGCCATTTCACGAGGGATGACAAAAGCTGTCCTGGTTGAAAAAGACCGCAAGGCTCAGCAAATTATAGAAGCGAATATTCAAATGACTAAACGACAAGCTGCTTTTCAATTGTTAAAAATGGATGCCAATCAAGCTTTAAGTCAATTAACAGGTCAATTTGATCTGGTCTTGTTAGATCCTCCTTATGCTAAAGAAGAAATTGTTAAACAAGTCACGTTATTGGAAGAAAAAGGGCTTTTAACAGAAGAAGTGATGATTGTCTGTGAAACTGATAAGGCAGTAGCTTTGCCAGAAGAATTTAGTCAATTTGGTATTTGGAAACAAAAAATTTATGGAATTAGTAAGGTGACGGTTTATGTCCGCTAAAATAGGTCTTTTTACAGGAAGTTTTGATCCAATTACCAAGGGTCACCTTTCCATTATTGAACGAGCCAGTCAATTGTTTGACAAACTCTATGTGGGACTCTTTTATAATCAGGAAAAAAAAGGATTTTTTGACATTAACCAACGTCAAATCTTTTTACGAGAGAGTCTAGCACACTTGTCTAATGTTGAAGTTATCGTCGCTCAAAACAGTTTAGCAGTTGATGTTGCCCGACAGTTACAGGTGACACACTTGGTGCGTGGTTTACGTCATCAAGCTGATTTAGATTATGAAATGAGCTTGACTTATTTTAATAAGCAATTGGCTCAAGAGTTGGAAACTGTCTTTTTCTTGACTGATTTTCAATACCAGTATGTGAGTTCTAGTCGGGTGCGTGAACTGATTGCTTTTGAAACAGACATCAGTCCTTATGTTCCCGACCCAGTTTCAAAGAAAGTGAAAAGTAGTTATGAAACGCATCAAAAAATTTAGATGGTGGTTAGGAGTTAGTTTAGTCTTATCTATCTTGTTTACCTTGTTTTATCCGCTACCTTATTATATCGAAACGCCAGGCGGTGCTTATGATGTACGAACAGCTTTAACAGTAAATAACAAGGATGATGAAGCACAAGGCTCTTACAATTTTACAGCAGTCAGTGTCAGTCGAGCAACGCTTGCCCGTGTTTTATATGCCCTAGCGACTCCTTTTAGTGAGATAGCGTCAGAAGAAGGCACAACAGGTGGTTACAGTGAAGAAGAGTTTATGCGGATCAACCAGTTCTACATGGAAACGTCACAAAATGGAGCTATTTACCAAGCTCTAACCTTGGCGAATCAACCAGTTAGTCTAAACTTTTTAGGTGTTTATGTGTTAGATGTTGCTAGTGATTCGACATTTAAAGGCATTTTAAACCTAGCTGACACGGTGACAGGAGTTAATAATCAAACCTTCAAAAGCTCTAGTGAATTGATTGACTATGTTGGTGGCCTTAACTTAGGTGATAAGGTCTCTGTCCAATATACTTCTGATGGGAAAGAAAAGTCAGCTCAAGGTAAAATTATCAAACTCTCTAATGGGCGTAACGGTATTGGCATAGGTTTAGTAGATCATACAGAAATTGCAGCTGACGTAGATGTTCAATTCAAGCTAGAAGGTGTAGGTGGACCAAGTGCTGGCTTGATGTTTACTCTGGCGATTTATGATCAGTTGATTGATGATGATTTGCGTCAAGGACGTGTCATTGCTGGAACGGGAACAATTGAGCAAGATGGTTCAGTTGGCGATATTGGTGGCGCAGCCTTCAAGGTGGCGGCAGCCGATGCGATTGGTGCAGATGTTTTCTTCGTTCCCAACAATCCAGTTGACAAGAATGTCTTAAAGACCTATCCTGATACGAAAACCAATTATGAAGAAGCCTTAGAAACAGCCCAACAATTAGGAACCAAGATGAAGATTGTTCCTGTTAAAACGGTTCAGGAAGCTATTGATTATTTGAAAACCAATTAAAAAAGTTGAGATAACTTATCTCAACTTTTTTGATAGTTAGATTTCTTTAACAGCGTAATAATGCCCACTAGGTGCCTGGAAATTAAAATTTTTGAAAGGTTGCTCCTGAATCGGGCTGACTTGGGCAGAAACTTCTTTGACCCGAGCATGTAGCCCAACCAAATCACTGCTTTCAAATAAAATACTTGGCTGATTATTAGCTACCTCTGGTGACATTTTTTCAATAAAAGATAAGTCAAAAACGGTAAAAGTGACAGGAGAGTGGCTATCAATTTTCATATCAAAGGTTGGATAGCCCATGATGTCCTCCTTTTCTATAATCACAAAACCAAGTGCTTGCCAAAATGTTTTTTCAGCTAGAACGTCCTTACTGTAAAGCATCAAACCAAATGTGTTTTTCACAATCAATCACTCCTTTATTATGATAGTTTATTTTAACATATATAAAGTTGTTTTTCACATAATCATTTGTTCTTTGTTATAATGAAAGAGGACGGAGGTATTTATATGATTAATATTTATAAAAACTATTGGAAAAAATCCTTGGTATTTTCAGGAAAGAGTTCATGGAAAGAGTTACTGATATGTCTCGTAATCACTTTGCTTCTTTTGGCAGTGACTTACCTTATTCCAATTTTATTACCACCATCTTTGGAAAATCTAGGATCGGATTTATGGGATATATTAACAGCTTTTCTTTTATTTCCAATGATTGCCATGACTGTTCGTGTTTTAAATAAAAGATAAGAAAATAAGTAAGTCAATGATGACTTGCTTTTTTTGTTTTAGATTGAATGATTTGAGGATAAATTATATAATATTTTCATGGAAAATATAATGAAAATTGCAGAGCAACTGGCTATTAAAGAAAGTCAGATTAGTCAGGTTTTGAGTTTAGCAAGTGAGGGAAATACTATTCCTTTTATTGCTCGTTATCGAAAAGAAGCCACTGGTAATTTGGATGAAGTTCAGATTAAGGCCATTCTTGATTTGGATAAGAGTTTAACCAATTTATCAGAACGTAAGGCTAGCGTCTTGGCCAAGATTGCAGAGCAGGGAAAATTAACTCCTGCCTTGCAACAAGCCATTGAAGAGGCTGAAAAACTGGCAGATGTGGAAGAGCTTTATTTACCTTATAAGGAAAAACGTCGAACCAAGGCAACCATAGCTAGAGAGCAGGGCTTGGCAGACTTGACACGCTTGATTTTGCTAAATGATAAAGCACTCATGACCAAAGCTAAAGACTTTGTTAGTGAGCAAGTACCAACAGTAGAAACTGCTCTTGAGGGGGCAGTTCACATCTTGATTGAAGCTTTGGCAGAAGATAGTCGTTTGCGTTCTTGGACCTATAATGAAATCTGGACTTATAGTTTTCTCAAAACTAGTTTGAAAGATGAGAGCCTAGATGACAAACAAACCTTTCATATCTACTATGACTTTAGTGAAAAGTTGGCAGAGCTAAAGGGATACCGTGTCTTAGCCATCAATCGTGGTGAGAAATTAGGTGTTTTAACGGTTAAATTTGAGCACCATTTAGAGAAAATTTATCGTTTTTACCAATCTCGTTTCAAGGTTTTAAATCGTTATATTGAAGAAGCTGTAGTTAAGGCTGCTAAAAGTAAGATTATTCCAGCTATGGAAAGACGGATTCGTTCGGAGTTGACAGAGAAAGCTGAAGATGGGGCCATTAGTCTGTTTTCAACCAATTTACGCCAATTACTTCTAGTCTCTCCTCTTAAGGATAAGATTGTGCTTGGCTTTGATCCAGCCTTTAGAACAGGTGCTAAATTAGCTGTTGTTGATCAAACAGGAAAGCTTTTAGCAACAGAGGTTATCTACCCTGTTCAACCAGCTGCAGCTAGTAAAATTGAACAAGCTAAGGAACGTTTATCTCAGCTGATTGAGACTTATCAAGTGGATATTATTGCTATTGGTAATGGGACAGCGAGCCGAGAAAGTGAGGCTTTTGTAGCCCAAGTCTTACAAAAACACCTTAACACGTCTTATGTTATTGTCAATGAAAGTGGAGCATCCGTTTATTCTGCTAGTGAGTTAGCTAGAGCAGAGTTTCCAGACTTGACCGTCGAAAAACGATCAGCCATTTCTATTGCTCGTCGCTTACAAGATCCACTAGCAGAATTGGTTAAGATTGATCCTAAATCAATTGGTGTGGGGCAATATCAACATGATGTGGGACAAAAGAAATTATCTGAACAATTAGACTTTGTCGTTGAAACCGTGGTCAATCAGGTTGGTGTCAATGTTAATACCGCCAGTTCAGCCCTACTTGCTCATGTAGCAGGTTTGAATAAAACCATTTCTGACAATATTGTGAAATACCGTGAAGAACATGGTCGTTTACGTAACCGTCATGACATTAAAAAAGTCCCTCGCTTGGGTGCCAAGGCTTTTGAACAGGCGGCAGGCTTTTTGCGTATCCCTAATGGTGACAATTTGTTGGATAACACAGGTGTTCATCCAGAATCTTATGCTACGGTAACAAAACTGCTTGATTATTTGGGAATTGAACAATTGGATGAGTTGGCAAAAACTAAATTAGCTCAATTAGACATTGATGTTACAGCAGAAAAATTGAATGTAGGTGTTTTAACCTTACAAGATATTATTGCTGATCTGTTAAAACCAGGACGCGATTTGCGAGATGATTTTGCCAGCCCTGTCTTACGTCAAGATATTTTGGAATTGAAAGATTTAAAAATTGGGCAAAGACTAGAAGGAACTGTTCGTAATATCGTGGATTTTGGAGCCTTCGTTGATATTGGTTTACATGATGATGGTTTAATTCATATTTCTGATATGAGTCAGTCCTTTATTAAACATCCAAGCCAAGTAGTTTCGGTAGGTGACATCGTGACGGTTTGGATTAAGAGCATTGATGATAAGCGTGAAAAACTCAATTTAAGTTTGGTAGCTTTAGATGAACCTAACTGATTATGTGAATCGAGTATCTGAGGAGGATTTTGGTTTGCCTTTTAAGCACGAAGCAAAGTGGAATCCTCGTCTAAGAACAACCGGTGGTCGTTTTTTCTTAACAGATGGTCACTTAGATTTTAACCCTAAAATTTATGAAGCCTATGAGTTAAGTATTTTTCGTCAGATTGTTCGCCACGAGCTTTGTCATTACCATCTCTATTTTCAAGGTAAGGGTTACCGTCATCAAGATGATGATTTTAAACAATTGTTACGATCTGTCGATGGTTTACGTTATACGCCAAGACTGACACCAAAATTATTGTTTTCCTATTGTTGTGATGTTTGTGGGCAGACTTATCATCGTAGGCGACGCTTCAACTTAGAGCGTTACCGTTGTGGCTCTTGTCACGGCAGATTAGTTTTAGAAAATAGGTCTTATGACGGATGATTTTTCAACTGGATTAGCCTATAATAGAATTATCCAAAAGATGAAAAATCCATAGCAGGAGGATTTAAGATGACATCTGAATTTTATCGATTAAAACAAGGTAAGCTTGTGGCAGGAGTAGTGGCAGGCCTAGCTGATAAATTTGGCTGGGACTTGACCTACGCACGCATCTTACTTGGTCTATTTTTCTACTTTACTGGTTTTGGTTGGTTGATTTATCTTCTTTTAGCAATCATTCTTCCTTACAAGGAAGAAAAGGGAAAAGTGTACTGGCAAGGGCCTCGCCAGCGTAAAGAGGCTAAACCAGTTGAGGATGATTAGTCAATCCATAGTCATAAAATGAAAGTCCAGACGGCTAGATCTAGCTTGATTGACTTTCATTTTTTCTTTTGTCTAAAATATGATAAAATAAAGGTAATATAAAGGAGAACTTATGACAGTTACGGTACAGATGTTAGTTGACAAGCTAAAGCTTGAAGTTATTTCAGGTTCTGAAGCAGAACTCAGCAAGCCTATTATGACATCGGATATTTCTAGACCAGGGCTTGAAATGACAGGTTATTTTGATTATTATTCGCCAGAACGTATTCAGCTCATTGGCATGAAGGAATGGTCTTATATGAATGCTATGACTTCTGGCAATCGCTATGCGGTTTTGCAAAACATGTTTCAAGAGCAGACGCCAGCCATGGTTGTTTCTCGTAAATTAGAGATTCCTAAAGAAATGCTACAAGCAGCCAAGGAAGAAGGTGTAGCTCTTTTGCGTAGTCACTTGCCAACAAGTACCATTTCAGGTGAAATGTCTTGGTATTTGAATTCTTGCTTGGCTGAACGAACCAGTGTTCACGGTGTTCTCATGGATATCTATGGCATGGGTGTCTTGATTCAAGGCGATAGTGGGATTGGTAAGAGTGAGACAGGTCTGGAATTGGTTAAGCGTGGTCATCGTCTAGTAGCTGATGACCGAGTTGACATTTACGCCAAGGATGAAGATACGCTTTGGGGTGAACCAGCAGAGATTTTGCGTCACTTGCTTGAGATTAGAGGGGTCGGGATTATTGATGTCATGAGTCTCTATGGTGCTAGTGCCGTTCGAAATTCTTCCCAAGTGCAACTGGCTGTTTATCTTGAAACCTTTGAACCAAATAAGGTTTTTGATCGCTTAGGTAATAAAAAAGAAGAAATTGAACTGTCAGGGGTAAAAATCCCATTTATTCGTATTCCAGTTAAGACAGGTCGTAATATTTCCATTGTTATCGAGGCAGCAGCTATGAATTATAGAGCCAAACAGATGGGGTATGATGCCACAGAAACCTTTGAAAATCGCCTAACTCAATTGATTAGCCAAAATGGAGCGAGTCATGATTAGTCCGATTATATTTGAATGGGGACCGTTTGCAATACGTTGGTATGCTGTTTGTATTGTTGTTGGCTTAGTTTTGGCCGTTCATTTAGCGATGAAAGAAGTTCCCTATAAGCAGATTAAGCCAGATGATGTTTTAGATTTTATTTTGTTTGCTTTTCCTGTATCTATTATAGGGGCTAGACTTTATTATGTTGCTTTTCAGTGGGATTATTACCGCCAACATTTAAGTGAAATTCCTGCCATTTGGAATGGTGGCATTGCCATCTACGGTGGACTTTTGACGGGACTTTTATGTGTCTATGTTTTTACTCGTCAGCGTTTTATCAATTTTTTTGATTTTTTAGATATTGCAGCTCCTGGAGTACTTTTAGCACAGAGTCTTGGTCGTTGGGGAAATTTTTTTAACCAAGAAGCTTATGGTAAGGCCGTTGAGAAGCTAACAGGCCTACCAGACTTTATTCGTCAACAGATGTATATTGATGGAAGTTATCGCCTACCAACTTTCTTGTACGAGTCTCTATGGAATCTTTTGGGTTTTATCTTGATTATGATTGGGCGTCGTCAAAAAGGATTTTTGAAAAGAGGAGAACCAACCTTTTTCTATCTGATTTGGTATGGTTTGGGGCGTTTTGTGATTGAGGGGATGCGAACAGATAGTTTGATGTGGCTAGGTTTTCGTGTTTCTCAGCTTTTATCACTAGTGTTGGTCTTACTTGGTTTGACCTTGTTGATTTATCGTCGCTTAAGATTGGAAATTGAAGATTATTAAAAGGAGTAACAAATGAATTTAGGTGGAATTGCATTATTGATTATTGCCTTGGCAGTAGTAGCTTTGGTGGTTTATTTGATTATCTTATTGAAAAAAGTGTCCCAAACCGTCGAAGAAGTGACTAAAACTATCAACGTTTTAACGTCTGATTTGGACGTGACGTTGAATTTAACCAATGGTTTAATGGCCAAGGCTAATGTCTTGGTTGAAGATGTTAATAGCAAGGTCGCTACCATTGATCCCTTGTTTGAAGCTGTGGCTGATTTATCTGTCAGCGTGTCAGATTTAAACATGCAGGCACGTCAATTCAGTCAAAAAGCTAATAGTTCAACGTATAATTTAGTCAAAGCTGGTATGGCGAGTGGGGCAACGCGTATGGCAAGTAAATTATTGCGTAAAAAAGATAAAAAAGCCTAGTGGTTATAGAATAGGAGATAAGAGCTATGAGTAAATTTTTTAGAACAGTATTATTTGGCAGTCTAAGTGGTGCTACTGCGGCTTATCTTTTAACGAGTAAGGAAGGCAAGATCTTACAAAGTAAAGCCAAGGATTTCATTGTAGCTTATCAAGAAAATCCAGAAGCCTATCATGAATTGGTTAAAGAAAAAATTGATTATTATCGTCAACAGATGATCAAAAAAGTTCAATCTTATCAAGAGGATTTGCAAACAACCTTAGATAAAGACGCTGAATTGACGGGGCAAGCAGAAAAGTTGCCAGAAGTAAGTGCCTATATTGATGATATTGTCCTTGACTATGATGATGTGATTAACAAAAAAAAGTAGCGAAAGATTTCGCTACTTTTAATGTTTCATTGAAAAAATAAAATAAGATAGGGTAGAAGTTAAGGCGGTACTAATTAAGATAGCTAGTAGAAAGGCCCAACCAACTCCAATTTCAAGTGAGAGTAGAACAAAGCAAGATAACACAGATAAAATAGAAAAGATTGTAACGCGTGCAAAAAAGACCAGCTCACGAAATTTAGCGCTGTTGCTATTTAATTCTTGAAATTCTTTGTATTTTGGCGAGTAAGAAATTTGTAAGTCTTCTTCAAATTCTTCAATTCTCTGCCGTTTCAAGTTCGCTGGCATTCTAATCTCCTTTGTTAATCTCTTTCATTATACCATAGTATCGAAAATTTGTCATATTAAATCAAAAAAAATTTGCTTATCATGAATTTTTGTTATAATAGGTTACGAATAAATGGTAAAGGAGGTTTACATGGCAGAGTTCAAATTTGAAATTGTTGAAGAATTATTGGTTTTGTCAACCAATGATAAGGGCTGGAGCAAGGAGCTGAATCGCGTCAGCTTTAATGGTGCTGAGCCAAAGTATGACATTCGTTCTTGGAATGCAGATCATACTAAGATGGGAAAAGGAATTACTCTGACAAATGAGGAATTTAATACCTTATTAGAAGCCTTTCGTTCAAAAAAATAGTCTAGGATTTTCTAGACTATTTTTTTCGTTTTCTTAACCAATCAGCCAAGCTAATCATGAGAAAGGTAATGCCTAAATAGATAAACATCATTTTATTTTTTGATTGTGATAGCAAGCCATAAATGATGAAAATGAGGGCAGATAAATTGGTTATTGTTCGATTAGTTTTCATAGGCAATGATTATTTCATGGTTGGGAATAAGAGAACATCACGAATTGATGTGGTATCAGTGAGTAGCATACATAGGCGGTCGATACCGATTCCTAAACCACCTGTTGGTGGCATACCGTATTCAAGGGCTTCGACATAGTCATAGTCAATACCAGTTGCCTCATCATCCCCCAATTCTTTAGCTTTAGCTTGTGCTTTAAAGCGTTCTAATTGATCTAAAGGATCATTAAGTTCTGTGAAGGCATTTCCATATTCTTTAGTCATGATAAAGAGTTCAAAACGATCGGTAAAGCGTTTATCTTGATCATTCATCTTAGCCAGTGGTGAAATTTCAACGGGATGTCCATAGATAAAGGTTGGTTGAATTAAGGTTTTTTCTACAAATTCTTCAAAGAAGGCATTGATGATGTGGCCGACGGTAAAGTGTTTCTCAACAGCCACCTTGTGTTCTTTGGCAAGAGCAGTGGCGTCTTCTAAACTCATTTCTTGCCAGAAGTCAACGCCAGTTTGTTCTTTAATGGCATCAACCATGTGAACACGTTTGAAGGCTTGATGGATATTTAGTTCAGTATCTTGATACTTGATTGGGCCATCTCCCTTGACCTTTTGAGCAACGTGTTGGATAATTCCCTCAGTCAAGTCCATCACGTCTGTGTAGTCATGATAGGCTGTGTAAAGTTCTAGCATAGTAAATTCTGGATTATGGGTTTGGTCAACCCCTTCGTTACGAAAGACACGACCGATTTCATAAACTTTTTCCATACCACCGACAATCAAGCGCTTGAGATGAAGTTCAAGGGCAATGCGCAGCACCATATCCATGCTTAGTGCATTGTGATGGGTATTAAATGGCCTTGCAGCAGCTCCACCAGCTTCATTGTGAAGAACAGGAGTTTCAACTTCTAGATAACCAAGACCATCAAGGTAACGACGGATTTCTGAAATCACACGGCTACGTGTGGTAAAACGATCAAAACTCTCACGATTAGAGATTAAATCCAAATAACGTTTACGATAGATGGTTTCGATGTCAGTCAGGCCGTGGAATTTCTCAGGTAGGGGACGAAGCGCCTTAGACAAATGTGTTAGTTTGGTTGCCTTGATAGAGAGTTCCCCCATGTCAGTACGCATGATTTGTCCTTCAACACCAAGGAAATCACCAAGGTCAGCTTTTTTGAAAATATCATAATTTTCTTCTCCAACCATATCTTTACGAACATAGATTTGTAATTGCCCCTCACGGTCTTGGATATGGGCAAAGCCAGCTTTTCCCTTGCCTCGCTTGGTCATCAGGCGTCCAGCGATGATTGCCGTTTGATTAAGTTCTAGTAGGTCTTCTTTACTTTTATCAGCATATTGTGCTTTTAAGCTAGCTGAATCAGCAGTACGTTCAAATCGTTTACCAAAAGGGTCGATACCTTGTTGGCTTAGTTCATTCATTTTGTCACGGCGGACTAATTGTTGGTCGTTTAGTTCTTCAATATGTTCTGTGGACATGTCTTCCTCCAAAAGTTTCTTTCTCTTTTATTCTATCATAAATTGAGCAAAATTTCACAGTAGGATAGCTAAGTTTATATGTTGTAGAGGCTAGTATTCATTTAACTCTAGTAAAAAATCTCCTCTTTAGAGGAGATTAGTTGGTTAAGGCCAATTCTTCCTTTACTTGAAAATGTGAGGTGTCATTCCAACTTAGGAGTTGGAAGTTGACCATATCTTGACTTTCAAGGATGGTCAGACTAGCATTGTCCAATCTTCCATGGCGTCGAAGTTGAGCTGTGCTATAACCAAGTAGATGGCCAATACCAGCAGCTAATGAGGCACCATGACCAACAATTAGCACGGTGTCATATTTTTTAGGATCAAGTTGAGTGACAAAATTAGCGATACGCTGAGTGACTTGATAGACACTTTCCGCATCGAAAATGTCGTTGTTGAAACACGAAAGATTGTGGGTGAAGGCATAAATTTGTCGAGGATAAATCGCCTGCATTAGACTAATTTTTTTACCTTCCAGGTTTCCCAACCCCCATTCACGTAATTGGGGACTAATTTCAATCGATTTTGGTTGATGGTTTTCTTGGTTAATAAGTTGGGCAGTTTCAAGGGCTCGAGTCAAATCACTAGAAAAAATAGCATCAAAATCAATGGTTCTTAGGTGTTGACCAAGAGCGATAATATCTTCTTTACCATCTTCTAGTAGGCTAGGATTGAGGCTAGCTCCTTGAAAAATACCTTGACGGTTCCAAATAGTTTGACCGTGACGAACAAAGTATATCTTCATGTGGGAAATCTCCTATTTCTTGATATTAGTTAATGTCGTGTATTAAGTCTGCAAATGCTGCTTGAACAAAGTCAGCTAAATCTTGACTATCGATTTGGATAGAACGACCAAGTTCACCAGCAGATACAATGATTTGCCCTAAATTTAGAGCCGTTTGATCAATAAAAATTGGGAAAAGGTGTCGTTGACGAATGCCAATGGGGTTGTTAGCACCGTGAATGTAACCTGTTGTCTTTTCCAAGTCCTTCTGTGGAATCATCTGAACCTTTTTATTTTGGGATAATTTAGCTAATTTCTTCTCGGATACCTGAGTCGTTAGCGACACAAGAGCAATCAAGCTTCCTGTCTTGTCACCTGTTAGAGCTAAGGTTTTGAAAATCCGTTCTTTTTGAATTTCTGTTGGTACTTGCTCGGTTAGGGCATTAAGTGCTAGACTTTGGTAGCTGATTTTTTGCTTGTCTAAAATTTGCTCAACAAGGGTTTTCTTTAATTTGTATTTTTTACTCATTTGTACTTTGCTTCTAATTTACTCATCCAAGCTCCAAGTCCTACCCCTGCTAGAAATAGAAGCAGTGAGAGCAAGATTGTGAACCAGTTGATACCAATGTAAGAAATGGCTTCTTTACTATTTGGCACTGGAATGATAATCAAAAGGGTGCTAGAGAGAACAAGACCGATGATGAAATGATACACTTTGGAATGATAGTTGGCTAAGGCATAATCCATGGCTTTGGAAAATAGTAATACGGCTAAACCACCACCGATAGCAATAGGAAGAAAGACGCCTGTCAAATCCAAACGTTTGAAGCCATTAAGCATTGGGCTATATAAACCAAGAATGAGTAGTAAGTTAGACGGGCTAAGGCCAGGTACTAAAATACCAAGGGCAATCAAGCTACCAGCCAAGATAAAGCTCAAAAAGTTAGCAGGCAGAGTACCGATAAGATTATTTAGATTATAGAGTAAGAAACCAGATAGGACAAAGGTGACCAGTAGAATTAGCCAATCTGTTTGCTGGCGCGGGCTTTTTGAGCTGGCTTCTTGCCAAAGACTAGGTAGAGTACCAATAATTGCTCCAGTAAAGGCCCAAAGAACAGGAACTTGATAATGACTTAGAAGATACTCTAGCGGTGCTGAAAAGAGTGCGATTCCAAGAATCCCCCCAATTCCAACAGGTAGGAAAAAGAGGAGATTATTGACAAAATCTTTAGAGATATGAGCAAGAAAAGAAATAATCTTTTCATAAAGCCCTAAAATTGAGGCCAAAACCCCACCTGAAACACCAGGTAAAATAAAGCCAAGGGCAATAATAATTCCCTTAATGAGTCTTGTCAACCAAGATAGCATAGTAACCTCCAAAATAAAAAATGGCATTTGTTTCATTATACCATTTTTTAGCTTATTTGGTTGAGTTAAACAGAGAATAGTTTAGGGTTTTTCTTGGATAAAAGTAATAGCACGACACTGACTAGGATAGCAGACGGCAAAATGTAGCTGGCATTGTAACTTAGAGAATAGAGCCAAACAGGTGTGCCTTTTGGCGCATAAACACTATAAAACACAATACCGGCTAGGGTATGGGCAAATAATCTCGCCAGGCTAGCCAAACTCACTCCAAGTAGGAGTCTGCTAGTGCTTAGTTTGCCTGTATGTTTAAGGTTGACAAGACCAGCTAGTCCAATCATGGCATAAGCGATTGGATAGTCGAGCAAAAATTGCAAAGGACTGAGAAAATAGCCTCCTAAAAAGAGTTGTAGCCCTCCAGCCAAGCCTCCTAAGAATAAGCCTGCAGCTAGACCATGGCGTAGGGCAAAAATGATAAGAGGGAGCATTCCAAGTGAGATGTTGCCTCCTTGTGGTAGTTGAAATAAGATGAGCTTATCTAAAATCAGAGCAAGGGCAAGTAGTAGAGCACGTTCGGTCACTTTGGCAGATGCTAATGATGACATAAAAAACTCCTTTCTGTGACAGTCAGGAGTTTTAACTTTTAGTCACAATCCCTACGCTAGTGTTAACTAGATCAGGTGTTGAGGATTTCGTCTATGCTAGACGATCTCAGCAAAATGCACTCCTATGTGTCAATCATGATTTAATTTATTAGTTAAAAGTCTATCATGAAAGCCCTTTTTTAGCAAGAGTTTGCCCCAAATAAAAACAACTAAGCAAGAAAATACTAGCTTAGTTGTTGAGTTTGCCAAAGAGTTTTTCATAAATCGCTCTTTGGTTTTTGCTACTAGGAATTTGATTGAGGTCAAGTGCCTTATCAAATCCATTAAGATAACCTTGAGAGGTGTATTGATGTAAATCGTAGCTAAGGTTGGTTTCAGGTAGTGCTTCAAAGTAACCAGAGTCTGTTCCATAGGCTGGGAACCAGACAGCATCAAATTTATCAATCGAGATAGATTGTTCTTGCATGAAGTAAGTCCCAATATAGATGCCAACATTTTTAGCACCAAGGCGTTTTAGCTCTTTACGAAAAGCTTCAACCCCAGCGTCCATATCTTTCATGGTCACTTCTTCCACATCAATCCAGTAGAAAGTAGGGTTATAAGGCGAGGCATTTTTATAGAAGATTTGAGCTTCTTCTTTCATTTCTTTAACGCTTCGTCCTAAGGCGTAACTATAGACGGCAACAGGAACATTACGCTTTTGGAATTCTTGGATATGTTTCTTAAAGGATTTGTCAACCCCAGTAGTGTAGGCGGCATTATTACTGGTAGTAATTTGTGACCCACCAAAAACACGGACAATGGCCTCTGAAATATTTTTCGAAAGCACATCATAATTTATTTCTTCAGGTAGTTGCCAACCAGAAACGTCAATAATTGGATTTAGAACAAGATCATCCTCAGACGAATCAGTTTCTTCTTCATCGCTTGAACGACTAGTCGCTGTTGGAATGGTTTGTTTGGCTAATTTTAAGGTTTCTTTCTGTACTAGAGTAGAATGGATTTTGCCAATTAACAGGATTAGGGTGATCAAGCCGAAGAAAAGAAAGACAACAATTGGTTTAATTTTTCTTCTCATCATTATTTATTATAGCTTAATTCATTAAAAAAATCAAAGCACTTATCTCGAAAGCCTGACTTAAACTTACTCCAGGCATTTTATTTAAGATGAACCAGAGCTTACAAAGTTAACTTGATTTGATAAAATAGAAAAAGAGGTGTTGACATGTCTTTGAAACAATTAAGTCGAGTGGCTGTTTTATCAGCTCTTTGTGTAGTCTTACGTTACTTGTTTGCCCCATTGCCAAATGTTCAACCATTAACGGCTATTTTTCTAGTTTTAGCTAGTGTGAATGGTTTAGCAGAAAGCTTGGGTGTCATGGTTATTTCGCTTTTGGTCAGTAGTTTTTTTTTCCTATTTGGTCCGTGGGTCTTTTGGCAAATAGTCTCATTTACTCTGGTCATTTTGTTTTGGCAGTTTTTGATTTTTCCTTGGACTAAGCAGGCGATGGTACTACAAGCTCTTGGGGCAGCGAGTTTGGCTTTTTTTTATGGGATGATGATTGATGGCTTGATGGCACTTTTTTATGGAAGTAACCCTTGGTTGCATATGATAGCAGGGACAAGTTTTAATCTAGTCCATGCTTTGTCAACTCTAGTGTGTTATCCGCTTGTTATTCAGATGTTTAGGAGATTTGAAGATGAAAAAATTATTTAGTTTTGTATTGGTGTTATTTAGCTTTTTATTGGTGGCATGCAGGCAGCCAACAGAGCAATCAGTTGAAGAGCCTAATCCACAGTCTAGTCTTGTTTCAGAACAAGTGAGGGTTCAGTTGATTGTGAAATTTGACCAATCAAGTCAGGAAAAAACTCTGACACTTGAAAAAGAAGAAACGATCATGACGATCTTGAAAGCTAATTATGATATCAAGGAAGTTAATGGTTTTATTACTGCTATTGATGGGGTTGAACAAGATGAGGCGGCCAAAAGATACTGGTTATTCAAGGTCAATGGTCAAATGGCCCCTAAAGGTGCTGATCAGATAGTAGTAAAAGATGGAGATGTGATTGAGTTTTATCAAGAAAGCTTTTAGTGTGCCTTGTGCTAGTATTGTTAAGATGGTATTTTAATTGAAAAAATGATAAGATAGTCAGTAGGTTTAGCCAATAAAGGAGGCAACTGTGAACATTCCCAAATTAGAAAATTTGAATAGTAAAGAAACCGTTAATGAAGAAGTGGAGCTGTTAACTCGCTTGCTACAAGAAGTTACTAAGGACTTGGTCAGTGAGCGAATTTTCGAGTTAATCAAGCAACTAACAGAGTTGTCGATAGCCGAGGATTATAATCAGTTGGAAGAATTGATTCAGCAAATTGATAACCAAGAGATGATCATGGTGGCTCGCTATTTTTCAATTTTGCCACTTTTAATCAATATTTCTGAAGATGTGGAGTTGGCCTATGAGGTCAATTACTGTAATAATGTGGGGCAAGATTATCAAGGGAAATTATCCTTGATTATGGACGAAGTTGCTTATCATCAAGACGGGCAGGCCATCTTAGAAGCTGTCAACGTCGTACCTGTCTTAACGGCCCATCCAACCCAAGTTCAACGTCGTACCATGTTGGGCTTGACCAATCAAATTTATCTTCTTTTACGTCAGCGACGTGATTTGAGAGAAGGAAGCCTTAATCAAGAAAAATGGCAGCAAGATTTACGACGTCAGATTGAGTTGATGATGCAGTCTGATATTATCCGTGAGAAGAAACTTAAGGTTAAAAATGAGATTAGTAATGTCACAGAGTATTACAATCGTTCCTTGATTCCTGCCATTACCAAGTTAGTCAAAACCTATCAAGATTTAGCAAAGGATAAGGGCTTATTACTTGAAAAAGCTAATCCGATTAGTATGGGCATGTGGATTGGTGGTGACCGTGATGGAAATCCTTTTGTAACTGCAGAAACCTTAAAATTATCTGCTTTGACACAGGCAGAAGTCATTCTAACTTATTATATGACGATGGTGGATAAACTTTATGACGCCTTTTCCATCTCAACTAATCTGATTCCAGCAAGCTCAGCGGTGATAGAATTAGCTAAAAAATCTCAACACACGTCTGAATTTCGTGAAAAAGAACTCTATCGCCAAGCCTTATCTTATATCAAAAACAGTCTGCGTCATACGTTGGGATATATTAGTCAAGATCAAAAGGTTGCTCCTTACTATGCCAAGGCTAGCGATTTTAAGAAAGATTTGCTGCTGATTCAATCCTCTTTATTAGAGCATAAGGGACAACATCTTTTGACGGGTGAGTTTTCAGAATTATTGCAAGCAGTAGATGTCTTCGGTTTTTATTTAGCCAGTATCGACTTAAGACAGGATTCGAGTGTTCATGAGTCTTGTGTAGCTGAACTTTTACAAACAGCAGGCATTGAAGAAAATTATAAAGCCTTGTCTGAAAAAGAGAAATGTCAATTGTTGCTTGATACCTTGACCAAGGACCCTAGAACCTTATCTTCTAGCCTTTTACCTAAGTCTGAACAATTACAAACAGAACTAGCTATTTTTGAGATGGCAAAACAACTCAAGGATAAGATGGGAGAAGAGATTGTTCGTCAACACATCATTTCTCATTCAGAAAGTGTGTCAGATTTGTTAGAGTTGGCTATTCTCTTAAAGGAAGTTGGCTTGGTTGATAAGCAAACTTCCAGAGTTAGAATTGTACCTCTTTTTGAAACCATTGATGATTTGAATAATGCTTATGACATTATGGAGGCTTACTTCAATTTACCGATTGTTAAAACTTGGCTAAAGGACAATCAGCATGACCAAGAAATCATGCTGGGCTATTCGGATAGTAATAAAGATGGAGGGTATTTGGCATCTGGTTGGACCTTGTATAAAGCTCAGCAAGACTTGACACATCTTGGTACTCAGCATGGTATCAAGGTGACCTTCTTCCATGGCCGTGGAGGGACAGTTGGTCGTGGTGGTGGCCCTTCTTATGATGCTATTACATCACAGCCGGCAGGGACTATTAAAAATCGTCTTCGTTTGACAGAACAAGGAGAGGTTATTGGCAATAAATATGGTAATCAAGATGCAGCTTATTATCATTTGGAAATGTTGTTGTCAGCGACCCTAAACCGTATGATTAAGGAAAGGCAAACCAAGCCAGAAGATTTGGTTGGCTACCGGCAAATCATGGATGAGATTATTGCAGACAGTTATCAGACTTATCGCCATCTCATCTTTGACCACCCACATTTTTATGATTATTTTTTTGCGGCTAGCCCAATTCGTGAGGTGTCAAGTTTAAACATTGGTTCTCGTCCAGCAGCTCGTAAAACCATTACTGATATTTCTGGTTTAAGAGCGATTCCTTGGGTGTTTTCTTGGTCACAAAATCGTGTCATGCTGCCAGGTTGGTATGGTGTTGGCTCAAGTTTTAAAAAATTTATTGATCAAGACACAGAAAATCTTGGCAAACTACAAAAGATGTATCAAAACTGGCCGTTTTTCAAGAGCTTATTGTCTAATGTTGATATGGTGCTTTCCAAATCTAACATGACCATTGCTTATCAGTACGCACAGCTTTGTCAGGATGAGTCAGTGAAGGAGGTTTATCAACTCCTGCTTAAAGAGTGGGAATTGACGAAGATGATGATTTTGGCAATTGAACAAGAAGAAGACCTCTTGGCTGAAAATCCATATTTAAGAGCAAGTTTGGCTTTTCGCCTACCTTACTTTAATGTTTTAAATTATATTCAATTGGAACTGATTAAACGTTCGCGCCAAGGGGATCTAGCAAAAGGAGAAGATCATTTGATTCATATTACCATAAACGGAATTGCAACAGGTTTACGTAATTCAGGTTAGGTTAATAGACATTAAGAAGATTGAGGCTTGCCTAATCTTCTTTGTTTTTTCTAGGTAAAGATGATATAATCGAAACTGCAGTTTAGTCGTAAACGGAGAGAACTATGAAAATTGACAAAAAACACCTCTTGAATTATTCCATTTTAATCCCCTATTTGATTTTGTCTATTGTAGGATTGATTGTGGTGTATTCAACAACCAGTGCAACCTTGATTCAATATGGTCTGAATCCTTTTAAGTCAGTCATTAACCAAGGCATGTTTTGGATCATCAGCCTGCTTGCCATTACCTTTATTTATAAGTTGAAGTTGAATTTTTTGAAAAATTCTCGTGTTTTAAGCCTTGTTATGCTGATTGAGATGGGTTTACTGCTGATTGCTCGTTTTTTTACCAAGCAGGTCAATGGCGCTCATGGTTGGATTGTGCTTGGTCCAATTAGTTTTCAGCCAGCAGAATACTTAAAAATTATCATGATTTGGTTTTTGGCTTTTACTTTTGCCAAACGTCAAAAACTAATCGAACGTTATGATTATCAAGCCCTAACCAAGCGACGCTGGTGGCCACGCCAATTGTCTGATTTAAAGGATTGGCGATTTTACTCGTTAGTTATGATTTTACTAGTAGCTTCCCAACCCGATTTGGGTAATGCAACTATCATCGTTTTGACTAGTATTGTCATGTTTTCGATAAGTGGTATTGGTTACCGATGGTTTTCTGCCTTGCTGAGTGTGATTGTCGCAACATCCACCCTTTTTCTAGGCTTGATTTCGCTAGTGGGGGTAGAAACGATTTCTAAAGTCCCAGTTTTTGGTTATGTTGCTAAACGGTTTAGTGCTTTTTTCAATCCCTTCAAAGATTTGACCAATTCAGGACATCAACTAGCTAATTCTTATTATGCCATGAGTAATGGTGGTTGGTTTGGTCTAGGGTTAGGAAATTCTATTGAGAAAAAAGGATACCTGCCAGAAGCTCAGACAGACTTTGTGTTTTCTATTGTTATTGAAGAGTTGGGGTTGATTGGTGCCGGTTTAATTCTAGCTATTGTATTCTTTTTGATTTTGAGAATTTTATTGGTGGGGATGAAGTCTAACAATGCTTTCAATGCTATGATTTCCTTGGGAGTTGGCAGTATGCTCTTGATGCAGGTCTTTATCAATATTGGTGGGATTTCTGGCCTAATCCCTTCAACAGGGGTGACTTTTCCGTTCTTATCACAAGGGGGAAATAGTGTCCTAGTGCTTTCAGTAGCGATTGGGTTTGTTCTTAATATTGATGCCAGTGAGAAAAGAGAGAGAATCTTCCAAGAAGCAGAAGATAACTATCATAGTAGAATGTCTGATGAGTACATGAAAGAGCAAGCTAAAATTATTAAATTAAGAGAAGAAGATGATAAAGAGGTTTAGGTTTTATAAAAGCCTAGACTTTTTATTTTTCATAAATAGATGTCAATTAAGGAAAAAAATGATATAATTTATAAAGATAAAAAGAAAGGATAGCGAATAATGGAAGCGCTTAAAAAGATGGCTGGTATTAAAGCAGCAGATTATGTCCATGATGGCATGATTGTTGGCCTGGGTACTGGTTCAACGGCCTATTATTTTGTGGAAGAACTTGGTCGTCGCGTCAAAGAAGAAGGCCTACAGATTACAGGTGTGACAACGTCTAGTCGGACGAGTGAGCAGGCTAAACAACTCGGTATTCCACTAAAATCGATTGATGAAGTGGATCAAGTTGATGTGACTGTTGATGGGGCTGATGAAGTTGATCGTGCTTTTAATGGCATCAAAGGTGGCGGAGCCGCTCTTTTGATGGAAAAGGTGGTTGCTACACCAACTAAGTACTATATTTGGGTAGTTGATGAAACCAAATTAGTTGATCATCTAGGAGCTTTCAAGCTGCCTGTTGAAGTTGTTCGATATGGAGCGGAGCAGGTTTTTCGTCGTTTTGAGCGAGCAGGTTATAAACCGTCATTTCGTCAAATTGAAGGTCAACGCTATTTAACAGATATGGGTAATTATATCATCGATCTTGATTTAGGTTTGATTTCAGATCCAGTTGCTTTTGGAGAAGAATTAGACCATACAGTAGGTGTGGTTGAGCATGGTCTGTTCAATGGCATGGTTGATTTGGTTATTGTGGCTGGTCAATCAGGCTTAACGATTTTAGAAGCTAATAAGAAATAAATTATAGGAGAATAAACATGTCAAAATTTGATCGCATTCATCTAGTCGTCATGGATTCAGTTGGTATTGGTGCTGCTCCAGATGCAGATAAGTTTTTTAACGCTGGTACACCAGATACCGAATCAGATACTCTAGGACATATTTCAGAGCAAGCAGGTCTTAATCTACCACACATGGCTAAGATTGGTTTAGGGAATATTCCACGCGAGGAAGCCTTGGCCACTGTTTCCGCAGAAGCAAATCCAAGTGGTTATGTTACCAAACTAGAAGAAGTGTCTTTAGGTAAGGATACGATGACAGGTCACTGGGAAATCATGGGACTAAATATCACAGAACCATTTGATACGTTCTGGGATGGTTTTCCAGAAGATATTCTAGTTAAGATTGAAGAATTTTCTGGTCGTAAGATCATTCGTGAAGCGAATAAACCCTATTCAGGAACTGCTGTCATTGATGATTTTGGACCTCGTCAGATGGAAACAGGCGAGTTGATTGTTTACACGTCAGCAGACCCAGTTTTGCAGATTGCGGCTCACGAAGAGGTGATTCCATTAGATGAGTTGTATCGTATTTGTGAATACGCTCGCTCAATCACTTTGGAGCGTCCAACCTTACTAGGTCGTATTATTGCTCGTCCTTATGTCGGAACACCAGGTCATTTCACACGAACAGCCAATCGTCATGACTATGCTGTGTCACCATTTGAACCAACAGTGTTGAATAAATTAGCTGATGCAGGTGTGCCAACTTATTCTGTTGGTAAAATCAGTGACATTTTTAATGCGTCAGGCATTACCAATGACATGGGTCATACTAAATCTAATATGCATGGTGTGGATGTCTTGATTGAAACCTTGAAATTAAAAGAATTTGATCGTGGTTTCTCATTTACCAATCTAGTTGACTTTGATGCCGTTTATGGTCACCGTCGTGATGTCGAAGGCTATCGTGATTGCTTGGAAGAGTTTGATGCTCGCTTGCCAGAAATTATGGAAAATATGCGTGAAAATGATTTGCTCTTGATTACGGCTGACCATGGTAATGATCCAACTTATGCGGGAACTGATCATACGCGTGAGTATGTGCCATTATTGGCTTACAGTAAGTCATTCACAGGAAACGGTGTCTTACCAGTTGGACATTTTGCGGATATTTCAGCAACTGTAGCTGATAATTTTGGTGTTGATAAAGCTGTGATTGGTGAGAGCTTCTTGGATAAATTAGTTTAATAAAAAATAAGGAGAAAGAAAATGAGCTTAATGATTAAAATTAAAGAAACAGCAGCTTTCTTGAAAGAAAAAGGCATGACAGCCCCAGAATTTGGTTTGATTTTGGGTTCAGGCTTGGGAGAATTAGCAGAAGAAATTACGAATTCAATCGTACTTGATTATGCAGAGATTCCTAACTGGGGTCAATCAACAGTCGTTGGTCATGCAGGGAAATTGATCTATGGCGATTTAGCTGGTCGCAAAGTTTTGGCACTACAAGGTCGCTTCCACTTCTACGAGGGCAACGCTCTTGATGTGGTGACTTTCCCAGTTCGTGTCATGAAAGCTTTAGGATGTACAGGAGTTCTTGTCACTAATGCTGCAGGTGGTATTGGCTATGGTCCAGGAACCTTGATGGCAATTTCTGACCATATCAATATGACAGGTCAAAACCCACTCATTGGTGAAAACTTAGATGAGTTTGGCCCACGTTTCCCAGACATGTCTAATGCCTATACTGCTGAATACCGTCAGGTAGCTCATCGTGTGGCAGAAAACTTGGGTGTCAAATTGGATACAGGTGTTTATTTAGGGGTAACAGGTCCATGTTATGAAACACCAGCTGAGATTTTAGCTTATAAGAATATGGGAGCTCATGCTGTTGGGATGTCAACTGTTCCAGAGGTTATTGTGGCAGCACATTCTGGTTTGAAGGTCCTAGGTATTTCAGCGATTACAAATTTTGCTGCTGGTTTCCAATCAGAACTAAATCATGAAGAAGTGGTTGAAGTGACTCAACAAATTAAGGGGAATTTCAAGGATTTAATTAAGGCAATCTTAGCGGAGCTATAATTTTGAGTCTTAAACGAGATGATATTTGCTTGCTTGGCTTGACCATACTCATTGGTGTATTAACAGGCCTTGTTGCCATCGGTTTACATGACCTCTTAAAGACTATTCAAAAACTAGCTTACGGCTATGTGGATGGTCAATTTTTAGTCTTGTCAAGGTCAGTTCCCATTTGGCGACGAGTGGTATCGGTTAGCTTAGGTGGTTTATTAGCAGCTTTGGCTTGGTATTTGTTGCAGAAAAAACAACCCTTGGTTTCGATTAAAGGACAACTAAAGCAAGCAACTTTAGGTAAGCTCCCCTCCTTTTTTCAACATCTTACTCACGCCTTGACTCAAATTTTATTGGTAGGTATGGGTGGCCCTGTTGGCAAGGAAGTTGCGCCTAGGGAATTAGGAGCTTTAATTAGTGGTCAGTTAACCAGTCGTTTTCAATTATCGACTGAAAAGAGAGAATTAATGATTGCGTCAGCCGCTGCAGCAGGTCTATCTGCTGTCTATCAAACTCCGATTGCTAGTTTCTTCTTTCTTTTCGAAGGGATGAAGGCTAAAAAAAACTGGTCAAGTTTCCAGTTGGGTTTGCTGATGATTTTGGTGGCGACCTATACAGCTCGTCTAGGAATTGCCCCTAAGCCGACTTATCAAGTGACTCAACTAACCAATAGCTCATCAACTTGGTTATTAGCTCTTGTTTTAGGTCTGTGTTTGCCACCTTTTGGGCTTGTTTTTCGTAACTTGGTTCAGAAAATGGAACAAGAACGGATTAAAAAGGTTAGCATTTTATGGTGGTTACCTCTTAGTATGATTTTGGTTGCATTTGCTAGTATCTTTTTTCCAGAAATCCTTGGCAATGGTCGTGATACTGTACAAGCAGCTTTTCTTGGTTTAAATTGGCCCTATGCTTTGTCCTTGTTAATCGTTAAAGGAAGTCTAGTACTTCTAGCTTTGAAAGCAGGAGCTTACGGTGGTACTCTAACCCCAGGGTTTGCCATGGGTTCTTTGATGGGTCTGTTAATTGGTTTATTATTCTTTTCTTGGTTGCCTAATCTTTCTTTGGCTGAAGCCAGTATTATTGGTGCAGGTACTTTTTTATCTGTTTCAATGGCAACCCCTTTAACAGCCATTTTTCTAACCATGACCTTTACAGGTCAAACTTTTCTAACCTTGCCACCTGTCTTCTTGTCAGTTGGCTTGGCTTATGTGATAACAAAAATTATAAAAAAATAAGGAGATAATAATGTCAATTCATATTGGTGCCCAAAAGGGTGAAATTGCAGATAAAATTTTGTTGCCAGGAGATCCTTTGCGTGCAAAATTCATCGCAGAAAATTTTTTAGAAGACACTGTTTGTTTCAATGAAATCCGTGGTATGCTAGGTTACACAGGGACTTATAAAGGTCATCGTGTTAGCGTTATGGGAACAGGTATGGGAATGCCGTCGATTTCGATTTATGCCAACGAGTTGATTTCTTTCTATGATGTGAAGAAATTGATCCGTGTCGGTACGGCTGGTTCATTGAACAAGGATGTTCGTGTGCGTGATTTGGTTTTGGCTCAAGCTGCCGCAACAACCTCAGCTATTATCCGCAATGATTGGCCAGAGTATGATTTCCCACAAATTGCTGACTTTGATTTGTTGGATAAGGCTTATCATGTTGCCAAGGACTTGGGCATGACAACTCATGTCGGTAGCGTCTTGTCTGCTGATTTGTTCTATTCTGATTTGGGTGAGAAAAATCTTAAATTAGGTAGCATGGGTGTAAAGGCTGTTGAAATGGAAGCAGCAGCTCTATACTATCTTGGTGCTAAACACAATGTCCAAACTTTGGCCTTGATGACGATTTCTGATAGCTTGATTGATCCATCTCAAGATACCACAGCAGAAGAACGCCAAACTAGCTTTACTGATATGATGACAGTTGGTTTGGAAACCTTAATTGCAGAATAATGATAAAAAGAGCTGCATGTAGCTCTTTTTATTTAACAAAAAAACCTGTCAGTTTTAATTGACAGGTTTTATTTTTGACCTCAAGGGAGAGTTTCTTCGTTAGCGACATTACTATTTTCGACATCTTCACTTGAAGATGCCTCGGTGATGCTAGCCAAGGTTTCTTGAAGTTTAAGATAGCTTGGTGCTTGATAGAGAGATTGAGTTGACTTGCTTCCATTTACACTATACAGACTGGTGGATTGGTCGCCTAATTTTTTCTCAATAGCCTTTAGGGCATCAAGTGATTTTGTATAAGAAATAGTTGAGGTATCAACCGGCTCAATATCACTGTCCTTGTAGAAACGAAGTAAATCACCAGTTTGAATACTATCACTAATGCTAAGTTGCAACTTGGTTTCTTCTCTGATAGCATTGACAGTCTCTAAGGTGCTTTCATCAGGGTTGGTAATTTCTTCTCCAGTTTCTGTTTTGTACAATTTCCCAGAATAGCTGGTGTAGTCTGGTGTAACAAAATTACCTGATGTTCGGAAAGTGACAATCTGTTGATTATCAGGTGAGAGCAGATCTTGTCCTAGCTGGATGAAGTTACTGCTATCGATACCTAAGACATGTAGTAAGGTTGGAAGTGCATCGACTTCACCACCAAAGGTTGAGCTGACAAAGCCCTTGTCCATACCAGGAATGTGAATCATATATGGCACACGTTGCAACATGGCATTGTCATAGTCAGTCCAAGTCTCTGAATTTTTATCGAGTAAGGGAGCCAAATCAGGATTTCTTGAATTTGAAATCCCATAGTGATCCCCGTACATGACAATAATTGAGTTGTCATAAAGTCCTGACGTCTTTAGATAGTTAAAGAAAGCCTCCAAGGCTGAATCAAGATAATTGGCTGTCGCAAAGTAGCCGTTTATGGTTTCATCATCTGTTTTAGCTAATGGAAATCCTTTTTCATCACCAGTTAGGTTTTGATAGGGATAGTGATTGGATACCGTGATAAATTTGGTATAAAAAGGTTGCTGCAATCGTTCAAGGTATTTGATAGAGTCTGCAAACATGACTTTATCATTAAGCCCATACTGGAAGGAATTATCCTTGGTAGGTTTTGACATATAAGACTGGTCGAAGAAGTAGTTGTAACCAAGTTGTTTATAGACATTATTTCGATTCCAGAACGTCCCATTATTACCATGGAAAACAGCGCTGGTATAGCCTTCTAAACTAGCTAAAATATTCGGTGTAGCTTGTTGGGTGTTGTCGCCACCATATTGAACGAAAAAGGAACCTTGATTAAGACCGAAAAGCGACGTTTCCATTAAAGTTTCTGAATCAGATGTTTTACCAGCTTTTACCTGATGGAAAAAATTGGCAAAAGAGAAGGTCTGATTTGAGTTATAAAGTGAGTTAATAAAAGGAGTGACTTCATACTCTTTCTCGTCAACTTTTAGCTGATAGTTGATAAGAAATTGTTGGAAACTTTCTAAATGAATCACAATAACATTGCGTCCCTTGGCAATACCGTAGTAATCAGAGTTAGGTGCAGCGGCGTGCTGGCTGACATATTCCTTAACTTCTTCAATTTTTTCAGGTTTAGCTTCCGAACGAACCTTTTGAGTTTGATAAGTCTGATTGCCATCATAACCTAAGAAAGCCGGCAATCCTAAAGCACGAACGACATAGGTGTTGGAAAAACCACGCGACAGTAGCTCTGGTCGATCAACTTCAGCTAGGAAGAGATTGACAGAAAAAAGCATAACAGACAGTGAGGTCACGGCAAAGCTTGCCTGTTTAGCAAAAGGCCTAGGATCTTTTTTGGCCCACTGTTTCTTAAATAAATAGACTAAAATAAAAACATCTAAGACATAAAACAAATCCCAAGGTCGAAGTAGGTTGATGGCTGAACTTCCTAGTCCAGCTGAAACCTTGGAACTAGCCATGGCAGTTGTAATTGTGATAAAATCAGAAAACTCTCGAAAATAAATGGCATTAGCAATCAAGATGATATTCAAGATAGCATAAAGAAGGTATTCAAGAATATAAAAAAGTTTGGTGTTTTTAATATAAAGTGCTAGTCCTAAAAATAGTAGGCCAACAGGAATCGGATTGATAAAGGTTAAAAAGAGTTGGTAGAAGTTTTCCAATCCCAAGTTAAAATCAATCTGATAGGCCCACATGCTTTTAATCCAATAAAAGATTAAGAGGGTTAAGACAAAGCCGAGACGGGTACTAATAATTTTCAAAAGTGTT
Organism: Streptococcus sp. sy004; assembly: GCF_007859205.1. Lineage (GTDB taxonomy): Bacteria > Bacillota > Bacilli > Lactobacillales > Streptococcaceae > Streptococcus. The sequence continues at coordinate 82,162 of NZ_VOHP01000004.1, read as the reverse complement.
TGTAATTGTTTCTTCACAACAAGACGTCCTCGTTATAATTTCCTAATCTTATAAGTAAATCTCTTTCTCATCATTATACCATAATTTCATACTAATCCTAAACAGATAAGTTAAATAGAGTATTCTTCAGTGAGAAAAACGCCAGATAAGGATAGGCTTTTCTATTAAAAGACCAAAGGGCTAAAAAATCAATAAAAATAGTATAAAATACTTGCAATTCTGCTACAATTTGATAAAATAGTGGAGTAAAGTTAGACTGTATTGTACCGTCTATCTATAAAATATATTTTATTGGAGGCTTTTCCTAAAATGGCAAAAGAAAAATACGATCGTAGTAAACCCCACGTTAACATTGGTACAATTGGACACGTTGACCACGGTAAAACTACTTTGACAGCAGCTATCACAACTGTTCTTGCACGTCGCTTGCCAAGTTCAGTTAACCAACCAAAAGACTATGCGTCTATCGATGCTGCTCCAGAAGAGCGCGAGCGCGGAATCACAATCAACACTGCACACGTTGAGTATGAAACTGAGTCTCGTCACTATGCGCATATCGATGCCCCAGGACATGCTGACTACGTTAAAAACATGATCACTGGTGCGGCTCAAATGGACGGAGCTATCCTTGTAGTAGCTTCTACTGATGGACCAATGCCACAAACTCGTGAGCACATCCTTCTTTCACGCCAAGTAGGTGTTAAACACCTTATCGTCTTCATGAACAAAGTTGACCTTGTTGATGATGAAGAATTGCTTGAGTTGGTTGAAATGGAAATCCGTGACCTTCTTTCAGAATACGATTTCCCAGGTGATGATCTACCAGTTATCCAAGGTTCAGCTCTTAAAGCTCTTGAAGGTGACTCAGCATTTGAAGATATCATCATGGAATTGATGAACACTGTTGATGAGTACATTCCAGAACCAGAACGTGATACTGACAAACCACTTCTTCTTCCAGTCGAGGACGTATTCTCAATCACTGGTCGTGGTACAGTAGCTTCAGGACGTATCGACCGTGGTACTGTTCGTGTCAACGATGAAATCGAAATCGTTGGTATCAAAGAAGAAACGACTAAAGCAGTTGTTACTGGTGTTGAAATGTTCCGTAAACAACTTGACGAAGGTCTTGCAGGAGATAACGTTGGTGTTCTTCTTCGTGGTGTTCAACGTGATGAAATTGAACGTGGACAAGTTATCTCTAAACCAGGTTCAATCAACCCACATACTAAATTCAAGGGTGAAGTTTACATCCTTACTAAAGAAGAAGGTGGACGTCATACGCCATTCTTCAACAACTACCGTCCACAATTCTACTTCCGTACAACTGACGTAACAGGTTCTATCGAACTTCCAGCAGGTACAGAAATGGTTATGCCAGGTGATAACGTGACAATCGACGTTGAGTTGATCCACCCAATCGCCGTAGAACAAGGTACTACATTCTCTATCCGTGAGGGTGGACGTACTGTTGGTTCAGGTATCGTTTCAGAAATCGAAGCTTAAGAAATTAAGTTCCCAAAGACAATTAGAGTCAGACAACTATAATTGTAACCAGCAGATTATTCTGCTGGTTTTTTGTTTATCACAGATGATTTTATTGGCATCAGAATACAAAAACTCCTAGAGAAAAGTTCTCTAGGAGCTGAATAAATGATATTAATCAGTCATATCTGTCTGTTCTTTTTGAGCAACACTATCATCAGTAAAGACGAGAAAGGCATTAGCGGCAGGATCACTCCCCTTGATATTTGAGAACCAAGTGGCTCCAACACTTTTAGAACCAAGGACTTTAGACTCGGTATAAATATCTGGTTCTCCCCATACTGCAACAACATCAGCATAGCTAGTTCCCAAAGCTAATTCGTTGAAATTAGTCAGCTCGATATTGCTGTCACGTTTGAACAGAAATCCAGTAATAGCTTTATTAACGACCTTTCCATCAACAAAGGCAACAGAAATTGTGACATCACCATCTGTCCAAGTTAGGTTTTCAGCAGTGACACCATTTATTTCAGTAGTATTCGTAGCTTTGGCTTCACCAAGTAAGCTTTTTACTTCTTCAAGACTTTGTCCCCCATCGCCAGCATTAGAAGAGTCTCCAACCAGAATGCTGTCAAATTTTTGACGCAGTTCAGTATTGACGACAAGTTCTTGACTAGAGCTTGTTGGTTGTTCAGAAGAGCTAATGGTTTCAACGATAGGTGTTTGGCTGTTGCTTGCTTGTTGGCGACAAGCAGCTAGGCTGATCATGGATAAGAGCGTCAGACCTAACAGAGATATTTTTTTCATAGTTACTATTACACTTTCTAAATAAGATAAAATGACTATTTAAAGTTAGTCATTTTCTTTACAGACTAGTATATCATAAATTCTGGACATTTGACGGCCTAGCTAATAAAGATACTGACTTTTAATGCCTAGTAATAAACTGTTGCCAGTTCATTATAATTCAGAATTGTATATTATTTTGTGAGATTAGAATTTTTAGCAGTGATATGATAAAATGAGAGGAACTAATCAGAAAGGTAAGAGAAGATGTTAGACCGTTATACTCGTTCAGAGATGAAAATGATTTGGAGTGAGGAAAATAAATATCAAGCTTGGCTAGAAGTTGAACTTTTAGCGGCAGAAGCTTGGGCAGAATTAGGAGAAATTCCTAAAGAAGATATCAAGCAACTCAGACAAAAGGCAAGATTTAATATAAAACGTATTTTAGAAATTGAAGAAGAAACACGTCATGATGTGGTTGCTTTTACACGAGCTGTGTCAGAAAGTTTGGGAGAAGAAAGTAAGTGGATTCATTATGGTTTAACATCAACTGATGTCGTTGACACGGCTTATGGTTATCTTTATAAGCAAGCTAATGACATTATTCGTAAAGATTTAATTAACTTTATTGATATTATTGCAGATAAGGCACGTGAGCATAAATTTACCATTATGATGGGACGTACTCATGGGTCCATGCGGAACCAACAACTTTTGGTCTAAAACTTGCAACTTGGTACAGTGAGATGAAACGTCAGCAAGCACGTTTTGAACGAGCGGCCAAAGGGATTGAAGCGGGGAAGATTTCAGGAGCTGTGGGTAATTTTGCTAATATTCCCATGTTTGTTGAGGAGTATGTTTGCCAAAAATTAGGAATTCAACCACAAGACATTTCGACTCAAGTGCTTCCTCGTGATTTGCATGCTGACTATTTTGCTGCTTTAGCAGGTATTGCAACCTCAATTGAGCGTATGGCGACGGAAATTCGAGGTCTTCAAAAGTCTGAATAACGTGAAGTGGAGGAATTTTTTGCTAAGGGACAAAAAGGTAGCTCTGCCATGCCCCACAAACGTAGTCCGATTGGTTCGGAAAACATGACAGGTTTGGCACGAGTTGTTCGTGGTCACATGATGACAGCCTATGAAAATGTTGTTTTGTGGCATGAACGAGATATTTCCCATTCGTCAGCTGAACGTATTATCGCTCCAGATACAACTATTTTAATCAACTATATGCTTAATCGTTTTGCGAATATTGTTAAAAACTTGACGGTTTTCCCAGATAATATGAAACGTAATATGGAGTCAACTTTTGGTTTAATTTACAGTCAGCGTGTTTTATTAGCCTTGATTGATAAAGGAATGACTAGAGAGGAAGCCTATGATTTAGTCCAACCCAAGACTGCTTACGCTTGGGATCATCAAGTGTCATTTAAGCATTTATTGAAATCAGATAACAAGATTACTAGTCTATTAAATCAGCAAACATTAGATGACATGTTTGATCCGAGTTACTACACGAAACGTGTCAATGCCATTTTTGAGCGTTTGGGTTTGACTAGTAAATAATATTGTCAAATTTTTTAGAAATGGCACCGTTGATTTGAAAAATATTACGAATAAATAGGTAGAAGTTGATTTAACAAACATGTTAAATCTTTGTATAAAAATTGTAATTATTTTTTGGTAAAATTTCAAACAAATATTTAAATATAGGAGATTTTAATGAGAAATCGTCAAGAAACTAGCCAAAAGTTCAGTATTAAAAAATTTAAATTTGGTGCGGCATCTGTTTTAATCGGTGTGGTTTTTGCCTCTTTTACAGGCACTGCTCAAGCTGACACAGAAACGGTGTCTAGTGGAGAAACCTTGAATGTCCAATCCGAAGCTTCACAAAGTGTAGAAGCAAGTACTCAGGCATTGGATAGCTCACAAAGTGACTCAGCTGTGACAAGTAGCGAAGTTGAATCAACGACAACTTCTGAAGCAGTAGAAAAAGAGTCGACCATTGATACTTCAGTAAGTCCTACCATCGTTAGTAATCCAGCTAGTGAAAACACGACTCCAACGATGACAACAGTTGAAGAAACTGCTTCTGCGTCACAAGGGAATTATGCCGTGACTAATAAGGTTGTTTACTTGGACGCTGGTCATGGTGGTGTAGATCCAGGGGCAGTTTATAGTGGAACTAAGGAAGCTGATTTAACCTTATCCATTTACCAATTAGTTAAAAATCAATTAGAAGATGCAGGTTATGCTGTGGAATCGTCAAGAACCTCAGCTGCGTCTGTTGGTTTGTTGGAACGTTCTGCAGATGCTAATGATACGAATTCAGATATCTTTGTTAGTATTCATGTTAATGCTTCGGCAACATCGTCAACTGCAGGTGTCGAAACTTATTGGTATGAACCAGATTCAAATTATCCATCACAACTGAATTCTCGTTATCATGTTGATACTGAGCGTTTGAAACGTAGCGCCTACCTAGCTGAATCAATTCAAGCAGCAACAGTTTCTAAAACAGGAGCAAATGATCGTGGTGTACAAAGAAACACATTTGCAGTGCTAAGAGAAACGACAGCACCAGCCGTTCTTGTTGAAGTTGGCTATCTATCTAATCCTGTTGAACGTGCTAATTTGGTCACAGAGAATTATCAACAACAAGTTGCTTCTGCTATTGTAGGAGGGATTCTAGATTACTATCAAAAATATAATCAGAGTGGTCAAGCAGCGACCTCATCACAAAACACATCAGTTAAGCTGTCAAGTACTTCAACTTCTAAGTCGACATCAAGCAACCTATCATCAAGTGGAACTTATGAATTTAAAACACGCACAGGTGTTAAAAATGAAGCGAAGCTATCAAGTGAAGATTTGGCATATTATGAAGTAGGTCAAACGGTTAACTATGATAAGGTAGTGTCGTCAGAAGGTTATAACTGGTTGAGCTACGTTTCTTATAGTGGTAATCGTCGCTATGTCCCAGTAGAGAAAGTGTCATCATCAAGTACTACCCCATCTGCTGCCACGACACCAAGTTCTTCAACAACACCGGTTAAGACGGAATCCACTAAGGTAGAAACATCACAATCAGTTGCAAGTAATCTCTCATCAAGTGGAACTTATGAATTTAAAACACGCACAGGTGTTAAAAATGAAGCGAAGCTATCAAGTGAAGATTTGGCATATTATGAAGTAGGTCAGACGGTTAACTATGATAAGGTAGTGTCGTCAGAAGGTTATAACTGGTTGAGCTATGTTTCTTACAGTGGTAATCGTCGTTATGTACCCGTAGAGAAGATAACTTCAACAAGTTCTTCAAACACAACAACGCCAGTTAAGGCTGAAACAAGTAAGGTAGAAACAGCTAAATCGACATCAAGTAGTCTATCATCAAGTGGCATTTATGAGTTCACAACACGCACAGGTGTGAAAAATGAAGCAAAGTTGTCAAGTGAAGATTTGGCATATTATGAAGTAGGTCAAAAGGTTAATTATGACAAAGTAGTCTTATCAGATGGCTACAACTGGTTGAGCTATGTTTCTTATAGTGGCAATCGCCGTTATGTACCAGTAGAGAAGATAACTTCAACAAGTTCTTCAAACACAACAACGCCAGTTAAGGCTGAAACAAGTAAGGTAGAAACAACTAAATCGACATCAAGTAGTCTATCATCAAGTGGCACTTACGAGTTCACAACACGCACAGGAGTGAAAAATGAAGCGAAGTTGTCAAGTGATAATTTAGCTTATTATGAAGTTGGTCAAACAGTTAACTATGATAAGGTAGTCTCATCAGAAGGGTACAACTGGTTGAGTTATGTTTCTTATAGCGGTAATCGCCGTTATGTACCAGTAGAGAAAACTGACCAAATAAGTACTCCAGTGGTGGAAAAAGCAGCAGTTGATACTACATCAAGTTCAGAAAATGCTTTACCAAAAATGGAATCTGTTTCTGAAAAGAAAGAAACGGTTAAGACAGAGAATGGTTATACAACACGTATTAGCTATCAAGGAACTGGCGTTTATAAAGTGAATATTGATAATGTTGACGCTAATAAAGGAACTGTTAAAATGGCAGTTTGGTCAGAAGAAAATAGCCAAGATGATATTCGTTGGTATGATTTGAAGATGACTAATGGGGTAGCTGAAGGCAAATTTGATGCTAGCAATCATGTTGGTACTGGTCGTTATCAAATCCATCTTTACCAAAATAAGGCTGATACAATGACTTTCCTTTCTGCAGTTAGTCAAGAAGTGAAGCGTACTAACTTTGATGCACCGTATTACTCACAACGTGATGCACGTTGGGCAAGTAAGCGATATGGCTTATTTAATATGGATGCGACAGGTTGTGTGCCAACAGTTTTGAGTATGGTGTTTTCAGGCTTGATAGGTGAAGACATTAAACCAACAACAGTGGCAGACTATCTTTATAACGAAACGATATCTTTCAATAAGTTAGAACAAGGTACGAATGCAACAGGTATCATCTCGGCTGCTGAAAAATGGAATATGGATGCAACACCTTTGAAAACACAAGCTGACATTGAAGAAGCTTTGAAAGAAGGTCATTATGTATTAGCAGCAGTTCAAGGCTCGCCATTTGTTCGTGTTTATGGTAGTTTGAGTCATGAGTTAGTCTTAGCAGGCTATGATAATGGTAAAACTTATGTTCGTGACCCATACACACCTAGCTTAAATGGTTGGCATTCGTTGAGCAATATCTTCACGCAACAAAGTAAATTTGCGTCTGATATTGTGGGAATTGGTAAACCATTTGTGAAAATTACAGATAGATTGTAATGGACCAAATAAAAGAAGTCTAGTGATTAGACTTCTTTTTTGTGTTGAAATAAACGTAACTTTTCATATCTTTTCTAGAAGATTTGCTATATAATAGGAATAGTGATAAATGGAGGTTGTTAATGAAAGAAGAATTATTAAACCGTTTTTTAACCTATGTCAGTTATAATACTAGGAGCAATCCTGAGAGCCAAACAACGCCTTCTACTCAAAGTCAGGTTGATTTTGCCTTACATGTTTTAAAGCCTGAAATGGAAAAAATCGGCTTGGTTAATGTTCATTATCTGGAGAGTAATGGCTATATTGTTGGAACTTTACCTGCTAATTCATCAGATTTTAAGTATAAAATCGGCTTTATTGCCCATATAGACACAGCTGACTTTAATGCTGAGGGTGTGAAGCCGCAAGTTATTGAAAACTATGATGGGACAGCAATTGCTCTTGGTGAGAGTGGTTATACTCTTGACCAAGTAGAATTTCCTAATTTAGCTAATTATTTAGGACAAACGTTAATCACAACAGATGGAACAACCTTATTGGGTAGTGATGATAAATCTGGTATTGCTGAAATTATGACAGCAATGGCTTATCTACAAGCTCATCCCGAGATTCCCCACGGTGAAATTCGTGTTGGTTTTGGTCCAGACGAAGAAATTGGTATTGGGGCAGATAAGTTTGATGTGGCAGATTTTGATGTTGATTTTGCTTATACGGTTGATGGTGGTCCTTTAGGTGAATTACAGTATGAAACCTTTAGTGCTGCTGCAGCTCAAGTAACTTTTTTAGGACGCAATGTTCATCCAGGAACAGCTAAAGGAAGTATGATCAATGCGTTACAATTAGCTATTGATTTTCATGAAAAATTACCAGCTAGTGATCGACCAGAATTGACAGAAGGCTACGAAGGATTTTATCATCTCATGGATTTATCAGGTAATGTGGAAGAGAGTCATAGTTCTTATATCATTCGTGATTTTGATGCCACTATTTTTGAAGAACGTAAGGCTTTAATGTTAGCTTTGGCAAAAGAGATGAATGATCAGTTAGGTAGTGAACGGGTCTTGGTTGAATTAAAGGATCAGTATTATAACATGCGTCAAGTGATTGAAAAAGATATGACACCGGTACATCTAGCTAAGGCAGTGATGGAAGATTTAGCGATTGAGCCAGTTATTGAGCCAATTCGTGGTGGAACAGATGGCTCTAAAATATCTTTTATGGGAATTCCGACTCCCAATATTTTTGCTGGTGGAGAGAATATGCATGGACGATTTGAGTTTGTTAGTTTAGAAACCATGCTGCAGGCCGTTCAAGTGATTGTTGGAATTGCGAGTTTTGATTTGACAAGAGTAGAAAAGTCGAAAAAAGTGTGATAAAATAAAGATTAAGGAGGGTTCGACATGATTACACTATTTGGTAAAAATAGGTATCATTGGCAGCCGGAATTGTCTTGGTTCATTAGTTATTGGTCAATTGCCATTACACCGATTTTTCTTAGTTTGGCCTTGGTTTATGAACATACTAGGATACCACGCAACATTTTTATTTTATTTACTTTGTTTGTGGTTTTGGTTGGTCTAGGGTTTCATCGTTATTTTGTGATAGAAGGTGCTTATCTAAGGATTGTTTCACTCAATCTTTTTAGACCTTATCGGGTAGCGATTGCAGATATTGAAAAAATTCAAGTGACCAAATCAACCTTGACCTTGATTTTCAAAAATCAAAAAAAACGCTGTTTTAGTATGCGTAAATGGCCTAAAAAGTATTTTTTAGATGATTTGGCACTCCAAGAAGATTTTCAAGGGGAGGTTGAACTACTAGATAACTTTATCAGTCTAGATTACTTTGAGCTTTATAAGAATGATAAAAAAGCACTTAATCAATGATCAGTGCTTTGGTTGGACAAGACTTAACAGCCAAGAGAGTATTAGCATCATCTGGCAACTCTTGACGTAATTCGTCAGTATGGGCAAATTTGACAATGCCATCGTCATGGTAGTCAAAAACATCAGAATAAGTTTGGCAAAGGCCACATGCGATACATTTTTCTGGAATTAGTGATACTTTCATAGTATTATTGTAATATGAATTTTAAAAAATAACAAGGGGGACATGGTAGTGAAAAAACCGTGGGAACAAAAAGTTGATGAGAAGAAAGTCGATAAAGTCGCACGTTCAAAAAAGGGAGCTTTGATTAGCACGCCAATTTTGACTATTTTACTTAGTATCTTTTTCTTCATTGTCGTTGCGATTTTATTTATCGTTTTTTATACGTCAAATGGTGGTAGTGATGAAGCCAAAGCTACGCAAGGTTTTTATGGAGCGTCATCAGCTTCAAGCGAAAGCTTATCTAAATCATCATCTACTGAAGTAACTTCTTCAAGCTCATCAAGTACGTCAGAAACAACAAGTAGTTCTAAAAAGACTAAGTCAAGCTCTAGTTCGCAAGAATCAAGTAGTGAAATCGAAAGTGAAGTAGATTATTATAGTCAAGAATACGTTGCAGAAAGTCAAGTTGAAGAGTATTATGTGAGCTCATCGGAAGTTGCAACGCAAACCATTACTGTTTTAGCTGGTGAGGGTGCAGGCTCAATTGCTGCTCGTGCAGGTATTTCAGTTGCTCAACTAGAAGCACTTAATCCAAGTCACATGACTCGTGGTTACTGGTATGCTAATCCTGGTGATGTCGTTTATGTAAATTAGTGGTGACAATGAAACAGATAAATATTGCAATAGACGGACCAGCTTCAAGCGGAAAAAGTACCGTTGCCAAAATTGTTGCAGATAAATTAGGTTACACCTATCTTGATACTGGTGCCATGTATCGTTCCGTGACTTATTTGGCCTTGAAAAATAAATTGTCAGAAGAACAGGTAGAGGATTTAGTTAAGCTAGTTGATCAATATCCTATTTCCTTTTCTTTAGCAGAAGATGGAAGCCAACTTGTCTTTTTGGGAGAACAAAATGTTACAGATGCCATTCGTCAAAATGATGTGACCGCTAATGTGTCATGGGTGGCAGCTCTGCCTGAAATTCGAGAAAAGTTGGTTAAAGAACAACAACGCATTGCAAAAACAGGTGCTATCATCATGGATGGTCGTGATATTGGGACAGTGGTTTTACCAAATGCTGAATTGAAAATATTTTTAAATGCTTCAGTTGAAGAGAGAGCAGAACGACGTTACAAGGAAAACCAAGCCAAAGGCATTGAAGCAGACTTAGAGCGTTTGAAACAAGCTATTGCAGATCGTGATTATAAAGATAGTCACCGTAAGGTTTCTCCTTTGAAAGCGGCAGATGATGCCATTACTTTTGATACCACTGGTGTATCAATTGATGGTGTTGTTGCATTTATTTTAGAAAAAGTAACTGAAATTATTGACAGATCATGATACTTGTGATATTATAGTGATAATGAGAAAAGCAGAAGTGAGAACTTCTCGCCTTGCGACTAACGTTGTCTGGCTCTACATGTCAAGTTTCAGTGATGAAATACAAGATGTAGTGCGGACTTAGTGATAGGTCCGCATTTGTTTTTCTCTAAAAAAGTAAAGAGGTGAAGAACATAGCTAAAAAGGATTTGTTCATTAACGATGAAATTCGTGTCCGCGAAGTTCGTCTCATCGGTCTTGAGGGAGAACAATTAGGAATTAAACCACTATCAGAGGCGCAAGCTTTGGCTGATAATGCGAATGTTGATTTGGTTTTAATTCAACCTCAAGCAACACCACCTGTTGCTAAAATCATGGATTATGGCAAATTCAAGTTTGAATATCAAAAGAAACAAAAGGAACAACGTAAAAAACAAAGCGTTGTAACGGTCAAAGAGGTTCGTCTGAGTCCTGTTATTGACAAGGGAGATTTTGAAACCAAACTTAGAAATGGTCGTAAGTTCATTGAAAAGGGGCATAAGGTCAAGGTATCTATTCGTTTTAGAGGACGAATGATTACACATAAGGAAATTGGAGCTAAGGTCTTGGCAGACTTTGCTGAAGCTACACAAGACATTGCCATCATCGAGCAACGTGCAAAGATGGATGGTCGTCAGATGTTCATGCAGCTTGCACCAATTCCTGAAAAGAAATAGGGGAAACCCGTAGTTTATCAAAAGGAGAAATTTATCATGCCAAAACAAAAAACACACCGTGCATCAGCTAAACGTTTCAAACGTACAGGTTCAGGCGGTCTTAAACGCTTCCGTGCATACACTTCTCACCGTTTCCACGGAAAAACTAAGAAACAACGTCGTCATCTTCGTAAAGCAGCTATGGTGCATTCAGGAGATTTCAAACGTATTAAAGCAATGTTGACTGGTCTTAAATAAGATAGTCGCTAAGAAGTAGATTAACAGAATTTTTGGAGGAAACAATAAATGGCACGTGTTAAAGGTGGCGTTGTATCACGCAAACGTCGTAAACGTATTTTAAAATTAGCTAAAGGTTATTACGGAGCTAAGCATATCTTGTTCCGCACAGCGAAAGAACAAGTAATGAACTCTTACTACTATGCTTACCGTGATCGCCGTCAAAAGAAACGTGATTTCCGTAAACTTTGGATCACTCGTATCAATGCGGCTGCTCGTATGAACGGTTTGTCATACTCACAATTGATGCATGGTTTGAAATTGGCTGAAATCGAAGTAAACCGTAAAATGCTTGCTGATTTGGCAGTTAATGATGCAGCAGCTTTCACAGCTCTTGCAGAAGCTGCTAAAGCAAAATTTGGTAAATAATCTAAGTCTAAAAGAAGCTAACTCGTCTAGCTTCTTTTTTATTTGTATTTTTTAGGTTATAATAGACAATGAAAACTGTAAGGAGGGTAGCTATGTTGGAAAAAATGGACGCGACAGGTTTGGCAGAAAAAGTCAGATTAAAGGAAATATCACCCAGAGAATTGGTTGAGTATTCGATTGATAAAATAGAAAAATTGAATCCAAGCCTTAATGCTGTGACGAGTAAACGTTATGAGAAGGCTTTATTTGAAGCAGAAACTCGAGATTTCACGAATAAAGCATTTGCGGGTGTTCCTATTTTGTTGAAGGATTTGGGTCAGGAACAGGTGGAAGAGCCATCTAGTTCAGGGTCTAAATTATTTGTGAATTACCGTGCTAAACTATCGGATAACTACGTCAAAAGATTGGAAAATCTAGGTTTCGTGATTCTGGGTCGTACCAATACACCTGAATTTGGTTTTAAGAATATCAGTGACAGTCAATTTAATGGCCGAGTTAATTTGCCTATGGATTTGTCACGCAATTCAGGTGGTTCTAGTGGTGGTGCTGGGGCAGCAGTGGCTTCTGGTATAGTGTCTTTGGCAGGTGCTAGTGACGGTGGTGGGTCGATTAGGATTCCAGCGTCTTTTAATGGCTTGATTGGTTTGAAAACCAGTCGAGGTCGTATTCCTGTTGGCCCATCATCTTTTCGTGGTTGGCAAGGTTTGTCTGTTAATTTTGCTTTAACCAAGTCAGTGAGAGATACCAAGCGTTTATTGGCTGGCTTACAAGTTTGTCAATTAGATAGTCCCTTTCCTTTACCACTTCTTAGTCAAGACAGTCTGAACAGTTCATTCCCTAAAGGTTTAAAAATTGCCGTACAGAAAAACTCACCTGTTTATAGCTCAGTGTCAGATTCTGCCAAAAAGGCAGTTGATAAACTAGCCCATTTTTTAGCTACTCAAGGTCACGACGTAATAGAACTGGATAATCTTCCAGTTGATGGGCTTGAAGCCATTAGCAGTTATTATGTCATGAATAGTGTTGAAACGGCAGCTATGTTCGATGATATTGAAATGTTATTAGGGCGTTCAGTGACCAAGTCTGATATGGAATTGATGACGTGGGCGATTTATCAAACAGGTAAAGGGGTTAAAGCCAAAGATTATAGTAAGCTGATTCAGCTTTGGGATCGCTATACTTATTTGATGGAAGAGTTTCATCAAGAATATGATCTAATTATTTCCCCAGCAACGGCTGATGTGGCTCCTAAGCATAATCAGTTAGATTTATCAGAAAGTTTAATAGAATCTTTGAACCATATTACTGACTATAATCAAAAACAACAGGAAGAGTTGATTGTCGAGATGTTTGCTCCTAGTTTAGCCTTAACGCCATTTAACCAGCTGGCAAATATTACAGGACAACCGTCAATTAGTCTGCCAGTTTATCGAACAGCTTCAGGTTTGCCTTTGGGTGTGCAGGTTACTGCTGCTAAGGGAAGAGAAGACTTACTTTTGGCGTTAGCCCAGTTGTTAGAGGATCGAGAGCTTTTACGTTATAGTAATGAGATAAAATAGGGAGAAATAGATGACGAAATTTATTGATATCCCCTTGATGATAGACAGTTTCAGTTTTGTCATTAGTGGCTTACCTTATACTCTAGGAATTGCAGGTCTTGGTTTTATTTGTGGTTTAATCCTAGGTTGTTTCATTGCTTTGATGCGCTTGTCAGATAAAGCTTACTGGTCATGGCCAGCTCGTATATTTGTTTCAATCATGCGAGGAGTGCCCATGATTGTGGTTTTATTTGTTCTCTATTTTGGGTTACCCTATTACAATATTCAATTATCTGCTTTGACTTGTTCTTTGATTGGTTTTAGCGTGGTTTCTTCTGCTTATATATCTGAAATTTTTCGCTCTGCGATTAGTGCAGTTAATAAAGGTCAATGGGAGGCCGCAACAGCCCTAGGTTTACCAAAAGCCAAAGTGATTCGCTATATTATCCTTCCTCAAGCCATTCGTATTGCCATCCCTCCGTTGGGAAATGTGATGATTGATATGGTTAAGAGTTCTTCCTTGGTCGCCATGATTACGGTACCTGATATTTTTCAAAATGCCAAGATTATCGGTGGTTCCAAATGGGATTATATGTCTATGTATATCTTAGTCGCTATCATTTACTGGTCTTTGAGTTTCTTATTAGAATGTGGTCAAGGCATTTTAGAAAAACGATTAAAATTAGATCGTACTTAGTATCTCATCACCTAGAGTTTGAGAAAAAACTTTCAAGTCTGTTAAATTTATGATAGAATAGAGAATGTAAATAAAAATAGAAGAGGTATGTGAAATGTCACGTAAACCAATTATTGCTGGTAACTGGAAAATGAACAAGAATGTTCAAGAAGCTATGGCTTTTGTAGAAGAAGTGAAAGATAAATTGCCATCAGAAGAAGTGGTAGAATCTGTTATCGGAGCTTCAGCTGTTTTGCTTAACGGTGTTAAATTCCAAGCAATGGGTAGTCAATTGAAAGTTGCTGCTCAAAACTGTTATTTTGAAGATGCTGGTGCGTTCACTGGTGAAACAAGTCCAAAAGTTTTGGCTGATCTTGGTGCAGATTATGTAATCATCGGTCATTCAGAGCGTCGTGATTATTTCCATGAAACAGATGAAGACATCAATAAAAAAGCTCGGGCGATTTTCCGTAATGACTTGACACCAATCATCTGTTGTGGTGAGTCGCTTGAAACCTATGAAGCTGGTAAAGCGGTAGAATTTGTTGGTGCTCAAGTATCAGCAGCCCTTAAAGGTTTGACAGCAGAGCAAGTTGCAGCATCAGTGATTGCTTATGAGCCAATTTGGGCTATCGGTACGGGTAAATCAGCTACGAAGGATGATGCACAAACAATGTGTAAAGCAGTACGTGATGTGGTTGCAGCTGATTTTGGTCAAGAAGTGGCTGACAAGGTTCGTGTTCAATACGGTGGTTCAGTAAACCCTGCTAACATCGCTGAGTACATGGCTTGTCCAGATGTTGACGGTGCTCTTGTAGGTGGTGCATCACTTGAACCAGCTAGCTTCCTTGAATTATTGGCAGCAGTTAAGTAATTAAAAAAGAACTGGATAACCAGTTCTTTTTTTAGCGTTTCAAAACTTTTTTAATCATTTGGATAAACTTGTATTTCAAGGGACGAGGGTAGTAGTAAAAACTTCCAGGTTTACGTTCAATGTGACCGTTGAAATTTTGTTTGAAACGAAGGACACCGTCCTCACCTGAAAAATCTCCAGAAAAACCGAGTAAATTGTAGCGGGTGATACCACGCTTGATACTTTGGAGCATGACATATTCTTGTAAAAGGGCAGGTGCATAAAATTTATTGAATTCGGTATAAGAGCCACTAAAGAGGTAGATAGACTCTTGTGGCGTATAGACAAAAAGACTACCAGCTAGGAGAACATCTTGGTTGCCATATTTGTCAATAAAGTCAGCAGCTTCTTTTTTTCGGACAGTAAAGGTATCAAATTGACTTTTTAACTCACGCAATTGGTTTTGTTTTTTCTCAGAATTAGGATTTGTGAGCAAATCATTTTCTAATTTTTTAATTTTCTTTTGCAGTGTGTCTTGATCTTCTTGGAAATTGGCTAAATAATCTTGAAAGTTAAGACTAGCGACCATAAATTCACAATTGGAGCCAAAGCCATCATAAAAATATTCATAATAATCAAGACTTTTAGCGACATAACCACGTCGATCAGAAGTCGTATCAACAATTTCCTTAAAAAGTGGCAGTTCTTCACGGTTGAGGGCTCGTAGTTTAATGCCGAAGGTTTGTGCTTTTTTAACGAGTGGTCGTCCTTTTTTGCTGAAGGATTTGAGAAGCGTGTCAGGTGTTAGCCCATTTAAATTTTTAATATAGTGCCAATCACTGGTTTCAAATCCCTTAGTGAGTCCACCGTAGTGATAACCAGCTTTTTGATAAAGCTCCACCAAATCATCGTTTGCTGTTTCTAATGGCTGACCTTGGTCATCAAAATATTGATAGGTATCATAGGGTTTGATTTCTAATTCAATAATGCCTTCTTTTTTGGCAAATAGTTTTAGTTGATTGAGAAAAGGAAGAAGAAATTCTTTTTCCTTATAAATAGGCCCATAATGGATCTCCATACGCAAGCCACCAGCAACCGGTAAGCCAAATAAAATAGCAGCTACTTGAATCGTTTGTTTGTTATCAAATAAGCCAATAGCTTTTACTTGATAGCCTCGCTTTTCTAACAAAGACATCATTTGGCTATTTTGTTCAAAATTGGCTTCAGTTACCGTTTGATGAAACTGGTCAAATTGCTGAGGTGTGAGCAGTTCTAAATACATGACAATTACTTTCTATTGAGTAGTCGTTTGACAAGCTGAATGAGCTTGTATTTGTAAGGATTTGGATAGTATCGGAAGGTTCCCATTTTACGAACAATGTGGCCATTAAAATTTTGTTTGAAACGAAGGACACCGTCTGAATGGTCAAATTCCCCTGTAATCCCTAGGAAATTGTAGAAAGAGATGTTTCGTTTCAAACTTTCCAGCATCACATATTCTTGTAGGACTGCTGGGGCATAAAATTTGTTGAATTCTGTATAAGAACCGCTAAAAAGATAGACGGTTTCTTGAGGAGTGTAGATAAACAGACTGGCTGCCATGATAACATCTTGGTCACCATACTTATCAATGAAGTCTTGGGCTTCTTGTTGACGAATGGCTAGGGTATCCACTTGTTTGATGACTTGTTGTCGTTCTTTTTTCTTCTTAGCAGAATCAGGATTTTGACTTAGTTCTTGTTCGATGCGTTCTAACCTAGTTTGAATTTCTGTAGCTTCTAGATTGAGATTATCTTGATAATCTTGAAAATTGAGGCTGGCTACCATAAATTCACAGTTTTCCTTGAAACTATCATAGAAATCTTGATAATAGTCCAAAGATTTATCAGTATATTCACGTCGATCAGACGTCGAAGCAGTAATATCTTTGAAGATTTGCAGTTCTTCACGTTTAAGTGGACGAATTTTAATTCCAAAACTATTAGCTTTCTTAATTAGTGGTCGTCCTTTTTTACTAAAAGAAGCTGTTAGATTTTCTGTCGTAAGAGCTGTTAAATCTTTGACATAATGCCAGTCAGGTTCTCCTCCAGGATAACCTGTTTTTAAGCCATCATGAGTATAACCCAAATCAGTTAATTGTTGAATAAACTCAGTATGCTCTTGGCTAGTTGCTTGACCTTGGCTGTCAAAGGTTTGATAAGTTTGATAGGGTTTAACAACTAATTCTAAAGCCCCTTGTTGTTTAGCGTAATTTTTAAGTTCTTGATAAAATTCTGGTAAATCATCCGTTACGTTGCAGACAGGGCCGCCATTGATTTCTAAGTGTAGTCCACCAGTCATTGGAAGACTGTAAAGAAGAGCAGATACCACAATTTTCCCTTTTTTTTCTAAACCAATAAAACTGGTGTTGTAGCCTCGTTTCGTTAGCAAATCTGCCATTTCAGAGCTTTGAAGAAAGGATTTTTCCTTAACTTGACTAACATGGTCTAGAAATTGCTCTTTACTGAGAGTTTTTAGCGTCATTAGTTTTTCTTCCTTAATTTTTTACGTCCAGCGTAGGCCAACATGAAGAGTCGATAGAGAACAGGATTGATTGGTAAATTGAACTCGCCGATAAATTCTTCAATGGTTGGATTTAGTTTTGATTTAAAGTTATATAGGCCACCAGAGAGGTCATTTTCCACACCCCCCATATTCTGCCAAGTGATGCCCATGTCAAAGGCGTGTTGAGCCGTTTGATGCCAAGTCAGTAGGGGAGCATTGTAGCTACGGAAAATCTCATCCATTCCAGCATAAAGATTTTCAGATGTTGGTCCAAAATTCAATGACAAGGTTGCTGCAAGCGGAACCATTGAACGTCCTTTTTCAAGTTCTGTTTGAATAAAATCAAGTTCTTTTTGCAGACGATTGATTTCATTTTGAGTATTTTTGACCTTGTTTTTGTGAGTGTTTTCGGTAAATTCAGCAAAGGTTGCCTGAGCCTTAGCCAATTCTGAACTGAACTGTTCTTGTTTTTCAGTAAGATTGAGAAAAGCCATGGTGATATAGGCTTGTTCACCATAGGTTTCAAGGAGTTTAGTGTAATAATCCTTGTTACGCAAATGGATTTGTTTGCGAGTTTCCGTTTTTTTCATCAATTCAGTAAAATCTTCTACCAAATTGAGATGACCAAATTGAATTGTCACTCCCTTGTTTTGTGCCACACGAATGATTTGCTTTGTTTTTTTATGGAAATCCGCTAAATCATAATGGTCAGCATAGAGATTGGCTTGGAAACGAGGTTGAATGTTATCTGAGATGTCGGTGGTTAAACCAGTCCATTGAGCTCCCTTGGCTTGCAATAAGGCGATTTGCTTTTGAGCATCGGTTTTTTCTTGAGGATCTTGCCCAATTTGATTGGTTCGTAAATGAAGATTGGGATCAAATTTGATAAAAATAGCCCGTTGTTTGCGTCCAAATGCTTTTAGGGATTTGAAAACAAAACTAACCAATTCTTCATCATTATAATCCATAATTGGTCCTCTTGGAATATAGAGCATGGTAAAACCAAGAGGAAGTTTTCTAATTAGAATCGAGGCAGAAGCAACCAGTTCTTGATTGCGATAAAAGCCCACTCGTTGATTGCCCCAATTGTCCTTAATCTTAGCCCATTTTGAACTTTGAAGTAGATTGGCTTGGGGATGATTTTGGACGAAGGTATCGTGTTCGTCTTGGGAAATTCCAATTTTATAGCTGAACATATTATTTTAGTGCCCACTTTCTAATGGCGTAAGCAACGCCTGACTCATCGTTTGATTTGGTAATGTGTTTGGCAATTTTCTTGATTTCTGGATTGCCATTTTCCATAACAACAGGATGAGCAACGACTTCTAGCATGGCACGATCATTTTCCTCATCGCCAATCGCCATGGTTTCAGTCATATCAAAACCTAATTGTTCTGCTAAATGGATAATGGCGTTTCCCTTGCTGACTGTTTTAGCCACCACTTCAAGATAGAAAGGTTGCGATTTGACCAAGGTATATTGCTCATAAAAGTCACTTGGGATTTGTGAAATGGCTTGATCCAGTAGCTCTGGCTCATCAATAAACATGATTTTGACAATTTCCTTGTCCTTCATCTCTTCAGGTGTCCGATAAAAAACAGGCATATTGACCAACTGAGCTTCATGAATGGTATATTTGCCAATATCTTGATTGGCAGTATAGATACCATCTTTAGTAATGGCGTGCATGTGGACGCCTAACTGACGAGCTAGGTATTCTAAAGCCAAGTAATCTTGATAGCTCAAGGTTTCTTTGACCAAGTCTTGTCCACTAGCGACATCTTGCACCAAGGCACCATTAAATGTAATCACATAATCACCTGCCTCAGTTAAATGAAGTTCTTCTAAGAGGTTGGTGACACCAGCAATGGGTCTGCCAGTAGTAATGACAACCTTGATACCAGCAGCTTTTGCTTCTTGAACCGTCTGAAACACCTCAGGTGTGATTTGTCGTTGGCTAGTAAGTAGCGTGCCGTCAATGTCAACGGCGATAAGTTTGACTGACATAATATTTCCTTTAATATTGATAAAAATTCCAACTACTATCTTACTAAAATTATCATCATTTGTCATGCTTGGCAGCTAACTGTCTAGTTTAATGAAGCTAACAGTTGTAAAAATCTCTCTTTATGGCTAGCAAAGAGGTCTTCTGCAAAAAGCATTTCTTTTGGAAAGTAAAACCGACGATCACCATGAACCGTCCCCATTAAACTAGCCACCAAGGGTGATTCCTGTGATAACTCCAGTAGGCTGTTATCATCTTGTAAGATGTCAATCTGGGTTCTTGGTTTGTTACTTTCTGGGCGATAAATGTCATAGGGAAGGTCAAAACTACTATTGATGGCAGTATAATAAGCAGGATCAAAGCCAATAGCAGCGATTTCTTGTCGTAGTTGTTGGATGACTGGTTCGTCTTTTTCAGCAAAGGTTACCGATTTTAGAACTCTGCGATTGATAAAACGTTGCGACAAATCAGACAAGATAGGGTCGGTGGAGTCCATCCAGGCTTGAATATAGGTGTTGAGAATACTGTCATCTAATTTAAGGTAGTCTTTAAGCGTATAAGTTTTATCAAAAAATGGAATGAGTTTGGGTGATTCTTTACGGAAAAAATTTTGGTGTGTAGGGTAGAGCACCTGAGCTCGTTTCAGTAGATTTTTTAACAAAACCTCCATAGCACGACTGGCTGGGTGGAAATAGACCTGCATGTACATTTGGTAGCGACTAATAAGATAATCTTCAACGGCATGGTAGCCACCTTTGGTAAAAACAAGACCAGAATCGAGAGGTCGTAGGCTACTTAAAATCCTGGCTAAATCAAATTGACCGTATTGAACACCTGTCATATAGGAATCACGAAGAAGATAATCCATACGATCACAGTCAATCTGACTAGAGATGAGTTGAATGACTTGTTTATTTGGATAGGTATGATTGATCACACTAGCAACCTTATCAGGAAAATCGGGTGCTACCTTGGTTAAGATTTGGTTGATTGCTGTGGTCGGACTAGTGATGATTTCCTGAGTAAATTGTTCATGATCGGTAGCAAAAAGTCCCTCAAAAGTGTGTGAATAGGGGCCATGACCAAGATCATGAAGAAGAGCAGCGACCATTGTCAACAGGTTGTCGTCTGCCTGCCAATGCTCAGCATAATTTTCACTAAAGGTGCGTGTCACTTGTCTTGCTAAATGATAGACACCAAGGCAATGAGAAAAGCGGCTATGTTCCCCACCGTGAAAGGTAAACCCAGTGGTGCCAAGTTGTTTAATTCGTCTTAAACGCTGAAATTCTGGTGTGTTAATTAGATCATAGACAACAGGATGATCGACCACAATTTGATTGTGGATGGGGTCTCTAAATATTTTTTCTTTCATATTTTTATTATACCAAAAAATGCCTTTATTCTAGGCTTGAAAGATGGTTAAAATCTTGATAAAATGAACTAAAAGAAGGGGACGATGATGAAGATTGAGATAAAAAATAAGATTGATTTGGATGGTCAAATCGAAATGATTCATGAGGAGCATGACGTGACCGTGACTGAAAAAAATGATTGGCTATATCTGATTTACCAAAATGAAGACGCAGAAAAAGTGGTGATTAAATGCCAGAATCAAGAAATGGTTATGACACGCTTTGGTCAACCAAATACCATTATGCGATTTGTAAATGGTGCCTATGCTTTAGCAAGTGTTCCTACGCCAATGGGGTTACAACAACTGGTGACCCTAACCAAGTCTTTTGACCGATCTGAGAACAGTTTGCGTGTGACCTATGATTTATTACCAAATGAAGAAGCACACCAGGTCTTTGCCTCTTACACGTTACAGATTAGCTGGAGCTAGTTCTTAGTTTATTTAAGGAAATGAGCGTAAAATTCTTGTGAAATCTCTTTTTTTCGTGTAAAATAAAAAGGAGATCAAGGGAGTAGCGACGGTATTACCGTGACAAGGTCGTCAAGCCGAAAGAAATTTCCGGCCTTGTCTTAAACAGCAAGACTTGTTTAGAAAACAAACAGGTCTTTTTCTTATGAAAAAGATCGCTAGAGAGGAGTTTTATTTTGTCTAAAGAGCAAAATAAAGAATTGTTTTATACGAAACATCAAGACGATGTTTTAAAATCCTTGGGGGTAACCAAGGACGGTTTGACCAATGCTGAAGCACAAAAACGCTTAGAAGAATATGGTCGTAATGAGTTGGCAGAAGGAGAAAAACGTTCCTTCTTGGCTAAATTCCTTGATCAATTCAAGGATTTGATGATCATCATTTTGATTGCAGCGGCGGTTCTTTCTTTAATTGCCTCACATGGTGAGGAATGGGCTGACTCAGTTATCATCATGGCTGTGGTTATTTTGAATGCTGCTTTTGGTGTTTACCAAGAAGGTAAGGCGGAAGAAGCGATCAATGCCCTTAAATCAATGTCGAGTCCTCTTGCCCGTGTCCGTCGTGATGGTCATGTTGTTGAAGTGGATTCTAAAAAATTGGTGCCAGGAGATGTGGTAATGTTAGAGGCAGGGGATGTTGTTCCTGCTGACATGCGTTTGTTGGAATCAAATTCATTGAAGATTGAAGAAGCGGCATTGACTGGTGAATCTGTTCCGGTTGATAAATTCCATGAAGCTATTATTGCAGACGATGCTGGTGTTGGCGACCGTGTTAACATGGCCTACCAAAACTCTAACGTCACCTATGGTCGTGGGATTGGTGTAGTTACCAATACAGGTATGTTTACTGAGGTTGGTCATATTGCGACTATGTTGCAAAATGCCGATGAAACCGATACACCATTGAAACAAAATCTTCATCAGCTTTCTAAAATCTTGACCTATTTGGTGCTTGGTATTGCTGTTGTGACGTTTGCAGTTGGGGTCTTTGTCCAAGGAACAGCTCCCCTTAAAAGTTTATTGACTGCGGTTGCCCTTGCTGTAGCAGCTATTCCAGAAGGTCTGCCAGCTATCGTCACTGTGGTCTTGTCACTTGGTACACAAGTTTTAGCGAAACGCAATGCGATTATTCGTAAATTGCCGGCAGTTGAAACCCTTGGGGCAACAGAAATTATTGCTTCTGATAAAACGGGTACCTTAACCATGAATCAGATGACAGTTGAAAAAATCTATACTAATGGTGAATTATTGCCATCAAGTGCTAACTTAGCTCTTGATAACAACACCTTGCGTGTGATGAACTTTGCTAATGATACCAAGGTTGATCCAAATGGCAAGTTAATCGGTGACCCTACAGAAACTGCCTTGGTTCAATTTGGTCTAGATCATAATTTTGATGTGCGTGACATTTTAAAAGATGAACCACGTGTTGCTGAATTACCATTTGACTCAACCCGTAAATTGATGTCAACCATCCATAAGCAGTCAGACAATAAATTCTTTGTTGCAGTTAAGGGTGCTCCTGACCAGTTGTTGAAACGTGTTCGTCACATCGAATCAAACGGTCAAGTTCGTGAGATTACAGCAGAAGATAAAGAAGCTATCCTAGCTATCAATAAATCAATGGCCAAACAAGCCCTTCGTGTCTTGATGATGGCTTACAAGTATGTGGATAGTGTACCAACACTTGAAACAAGTATCGTTGAAAATGACCTGGTCTTTGCTGGCTTGGTTGGTATGATTGACCCTGAGCGTCCAGAAGCTGCAGAAGCTGTTCGTGTCGCTAAAGAAGCAGGCATTCGCCCAATTATGATTACAGGTGACCATCAAGATACGGCAGAAGCGATTGCTAAACGTTTGGGGATCATTGATCCAAATGATAAGGAAGATCATGTCTTTACTGGTGCCGAATTGAACGATTTGACAGATGAGGAATTCCAAAAAGTCTTCAAACAGTATTCTGTTTATGCGCGTGTGTCACCGGAACATAAGGTACGTATTGTTAAGGCATGGCAAAATGATGGTAAGATTGTTGCCATGACAGGTGACGGTGTTAATGATGCGCCGTCTCTGAAAACCGCGGATATTGGTATCGGTATGGGGATTACAGGAACAGAAGTATCAAAAGGTGCTTCAGATATGGTTCTTGCTGATGATAACTTTGCAACGATTATCGTGGCAGTTGAAGAAGGACGTAAAGTCTTCTCTAACATTCAAAAAACCATTCAATACCTCTTGTCAGCTAACATGGCAGAAGTATTCACCATCTTCTTTGCAACACTATTTGGTTGGGATGTCTTGGCACCAGTTCATTTGTTGTGGATTAACTTGGTAACAGATACCCTACCAGCTATTGCCCTTGGGGTTGAGCCGGCAGAACCTGGTGTCATGAGTCATAAACCTCGTGGACGTAAGTCAAGCTTCTTCTCAGGTGGTGTCATGATGTCAATCTTGTATCAAGGTATCTTGCAAACCATTCTTGTGCTTGGTGTGTACGCTTTTGCCTTGAAATTCCCTGAACATAGCAGTTATCAAGAAATCCATGCCGATGCCTTGACAATGGCTTACGCAACTCTTGGTTCTATCCAGCTCTTCCACGCTTACAATGTTAAGTCTGTTTACCAATCAATCTTAACTGTTGGTCCATTCAAGAACCGTCTCTTCAACTGGTCAATTGTTATCGCAGGACTTCTTTTGGCAGCTACTCTTGTGATTCCAGGCTTTAAGAACTACTTCCATGTGACGACTTTAAGTTTGACACAATGGTTAGTTGTCTTAGTTGCTGGTTCTATGATGATTGTGATTGTTGAATTGGTTAAGTTTTATCAACGTAAAGTTGGTTTGGATAAAAATGCGATTTAGGCATTAAAAAAGAAACTCTCGGACACATTTGCCGAGGGTTTTTCTTATTAAAAATAGCTATCACGTCTTGAAACTTCTACTTTTTTCCTTTAAGATAGATAGTATGAACATCAAGGAAGAAATTCAACGTTTAGCTAAGGAAATTGGCATTTCAAAAATTGGTTTTACGACGGCAGATGATTTTTCTTATTTAGAAAAATCACTCCGTATGGCCTATGAAAATGGTACGAATTCTGGTTTTGAACATAAGAATATTGAAGAACGGTTGGATCCTAAATTATCTTTGGAAAGTGCCAAAACGATTATTTCGATTGCAGTAGCTTATCCTAATAAACTTCCTATTGCCCCACAAAAATCGGATTATAAGCGTGGTAAGTTCACGCCCAATAGTTGGGGGTTGGACTATCATCATGTATTACAGGATAAGTTAAAACGTTTGGCTGCTGGTATTGAGGAGTTGTGTGCAGACTTCCCCTTAGAACATAAGGCGATGGTGGATACAGGAGCTTTGGTAGATACGGCAGTGGCTAGACGGGCGGGAATTGGCTTTATTGGTAAAAATGGACTGGTCATTTCCAAAGAATATGGTTCTTACATGTATTTGGGCGAATTGATTACCAATTTGGAAATTGAACCCGATCAGCCTGTTGATTATGATTGTGGGGATTGTAGGCGTTGTTTGGATGCCTGTCCGACCTCTTGTTTGAATGGTGATGGCACGATGAATGCCAAGCGTTGTTTAAGTTTTCAAACGCAGGACAAGGGCATGATGGACTTGGAATTTCGTAAGAAAATCAAGACGGTTATTTACGGTTGTGACATTTGTCAGATTTGCTGCCCTTATAATAAAGGTATTAACAATCCCTTGGCCAGTGATATAGATCCTGACATTGCCCACCCTGAATTGATTCCCTTTTTGGAGTTGAGTAACAAGACTTTCAAGGAAAAATTTGGTATGATTGCAGGTGCTTGGCGGGGGAAAAATATTTTGCAACGTAATGCCATTATTGCCCTTGCCAATGCTCATGACCGCTCTGCTATTATTAAATTGCTAGAAATTATTGAGAAAAAGCAAAATCCCATTCATGCAGCGACAGCTATTTGGGCTTTGGGAGAGATTGTCAAAAAACCAAGTCCAGATTTGATTGAGGTAATTTTAGAAGTATCCTCGGACAATCAAGACATCATGACGGAACGTGCGCTCTTGCTCAAAAAATGGCAGGTTTAGGCCAAATATGGTACAATAAATAGACTTTAATTTAGCGAGGTAAGAAAGATGGATATGGCAGAAATTCGCCAAAAAATACAAGCCTACGAAGAAAAGCTAGCTAGCTTTGGGAGGTCTCTTTGACTTAGAGGCTTTGGAAGAAGACATTGCTCAGCTAGAAAATCAAATGTCAGCACCAGATTTTTGGAATGACAATTTAGCTGCTCAAAAGGTGTCACAAGAACTAAATGGTCTAAAACAGACCTATCAGACTTATCATGACATGGCTAGTTTACTGGATGATGTGATGGTGTTACAGGAGTTGGTGGCAGAAGACGAGAGTCTGCTAGAAGAGTTGAGTGATCAGTTGATGCAATTAGAACAGATAATGACCAGCTATGAAATGACCCTTTTGTTATCAGAACCTTACGATAGTAACAATGCTATTTTGGAGATTCATCCAGGTTCTGGAGGAACTGAGGCTCAAGACTGGGGTGATATGTTGTTAAGGATGTACACTCGTTTTGGTAATGCCAAAGGTTTCAAGGTCGATGTTTTAGATTATCAAGCTGGTGATGAAGCAGGGATCAAGAGTGTTACCCTATCGTTTGAAGGGCCAAATGCTTATGGTTTACTCAAGTCTGAAATGGGTGTGCATCGCTTGGTAAGAATTTCGCCTTTTGATTCAGCCAAGCGTCGTCATACCTCATTTGCCTCGGTTGAGGTCATGCCAGAATTGGATGATACGATTGAGGTGGAAATCCGTGATGATGAGGTAAAAATGGATACCTTTCGCTCAGGTGGTGCTGGAGGTCAGAATGTCAACAAGGTATCAACAGGTGTGCGTTTAACCCATATTCCAACAGGAATTGTTGTAGCTTCAACTGTTGACCGTACCCAGTATGGTAATCGTGACCGTGCCATGAAAATGTTGCAGGCCAAACTCTATCAACTTGAACAAGAGAAAAAAGCTCAAGAAGTGAACGCTCTTAAAGGTGATAAAAAAGAAATTACTTGGGGAAGTCAAATTCGTTCCTATGTCTTTACGCCTTATACCATGGTTAAGGATCATCGCACTAGTTTTGAAGTGGCTCAAGTAGATAAGGTCATGGACGGTGATTTGGATGGTTTTATTGATAGCTATTTGAAATGGCGAATGGAATAGAAAGGAAAATAAATGGCAATTATTGAAATGAAAGGCGTGACGAAAAAATACAGTCGTGCCAATACCGTTTTGCGAGGTTTGGATTTGACCATTGGTTTGGGTGAATTTGTTTATCTCGTTGGCCCATCAGGAGCAGGAAAATCAACACTCTTAAAACTGCTTTATCGGGAAGAAAAAGTGACTAAGGGGCGTTTGCGTGTGGCTCGTTTTGATTTGACCAAGATGAAGAAAAAAGAAATCCCTGTATTACGTCGCAGTCTAGGTGTTGTGTTTCAAGATTATAAGTTACTATCTCAAAAAACAGTTTATGAAAATGTTGCGTTTGCCATGGAAGTTATTGGTAAGAGTCGCAAGGAAATTAAAAAGCGAGTCCCTGAGGTGCTTGAAATGGTCGGTTTGAAACATAAACAACGCTCTTTTCCAAGGCAGTTATCGGGTGGTGAGCAACAACGTGTGGCGATTGCACGCGCCATTGTCAATAACCCTAAAGTTCTGATTGCCGATGAGCCAACAGGTAACTTGGATCCAGAAATCGCTTGGGAAATCATGAAGTTGCTAGAAAAAATCAATCTTCATGGCACAACCGTGATTATGGCAACTCACAATAGTCAGATTGTTAATACCATGCGTCATCGGGTTATTGCCCTTGAAGAAGGCCGCATTGTCCGTGATCAAGAGGAAGGAGATTACGGTTATCATGATTAAAAGTTTATTTGAATCCTTGAAAAGTTTGAAGCGTAATGGCTGGTCAACCTTTTTTGCTACCACTTCAGTGGCAGTAACCTTAACCCTAGTTGGACTTTTCTTAGCAGTCTTACTCAATGTGGAACGCTTGGCAACAGGTGTGCAAAATAACCTAACCATCAATGCCTATCTAGCAGTTGATTCCACAGAAACCCAAGAAAATATTACTGACGGTGAGGGCAAGACCCAACCCAATCCTAACTATCATCAAGTTTACAATCAAATCACTGCACTTACTGGGGTTAAATCAGTTACCTTTTCTAGTAAGGATGAGCAGTTGGAACAACTCAAGGCGACCTTAGGTGATGAATGGGATACCGTTGAAGGTAATGTCTTATCTGATGTTTATGTGGTAGAAGTTGATTCAGCAGACCAGCTCAAGTCTATTGCTGAACAGATTCAAGGCATTTCAGGTATTGATGAAGTTAACTATGGCGGTCTTGATACGGAAAAATTACTAGGTATTTCTAAGATGGTTCGCTTATGGGGCTTGGTTGGCGCAGGTATTTTAGTGCTGGTAGCGATTATTTTAATTTCTAATGTGATTAAAATAACTATCATGTCACGTCGTCGTGATATTGAAATTATGCGTTTAGTTGGAGCAAAAAATTCTTACATTCGTGGTCCCTTTTTCTTTGAAGGAGCATGGATTGGCTTAATCGGGAGTGTTTTGCCAGCTTTATTGACTTTCTTTTTATACCAAGTTGTTTATAATTATTTGCAAGGTGGTTTGGCAGCTTCAGGTCTTAGCCTTTATCCGCCAACTATGTTTAGCCTTAGCTTGATTCTTGGCTTGACCTTGCTTGGTATCGTGATTGGTTCATTTGGTTCTTTACTAGCTATGGGACGCTATTTGAAAAAATAATAAAAAAGCCTTAGGGCTTTTTTTATTATTGATGATGTGTTGATTTTAAGCCTTGAAATTGGCACCGTATGCCGTTTGTTCAGTTAAGTCATAGCCAGATTTTTGCCCTAATTGCCAATAAAGTTTTGAACGGAAAGAAAAGAGAAAGACAAAAATAAACCAAGCGACTGCAAGAACGTAGTCAAACCAAGTCAATACGTTTGCTTGAAAGACAGTTGTAAAATAATAGATACCGATGATTCCCATGCCAACACTTGTCACTAGTCCAGCATTATAAATGGTTTTCAATTTTATCGGAAAGATAAGAAAGTGCATAATAACTTCGGCAAATAAAAATAGCATGGCAGACAGAGTAAGAAAACTAAAGTTTGGGAAAAGCAAAGGCAGGATGTAAACTAAAAATAGAAAGCTCCAATTTCCAAACATGGAATTAAGATTATTACAATTCCACTTAGTATAATCCATCTCATCACTATTCATCATGACTTTCATCCCCATTAAAGGAAAGCCACCTGGGAAACCAAATTCCTCAAAGAAATGTAGAAAGAGAAAAATAATAGCTGTTACTAAACAAACTTGACTAGCATTAAGTGGGAAAATGAAGGCTAACGCACTGATACCAGAAAGATAGACGGAAAGATAATGCCAATTATTTACGATTTTTTTCATAAAAGTTCTCCTAAATGATTGATAGTTGTATTATAAATGTTTTTTAACTATAATAAAACAGACAATGCTAAGCAAAATGTCTAATTAAAGGAGATAATGATGGCAAGGCCTAAAAAATCAGAAAAAGATGACCTGGCAACCACAAAAATTGAAAAAGCTTTTTTGGATTTACTTGAAATAATGCCTTATTCAGACATAACGGTTCTTCGTATCTCGCAAGAGTCGGGTGTTAATCGTAATTCTTTTTACTATCATTATGCCGATAGTTATGATTTGGCACAAAAGATTTTTCTAAAATTAACTAACAATGACGTGGCTAAACAGTTTCCTATGTTATTATTGGATTCTCTCAAAAAAGAAGAAAATTTTGCAAATCTGGATGAAGCACTTTTAACGTCTTCTAAACACATTATGCTCTATGCTAGAAATGACTCGTTATATTTAAATCAATTGGTCAAGGACTTATTAAAAGATGCTTGGTTTAAGGCTTTTGGGATTTGTGAGGAGCGTTTATCAATAGAAGAAAGGCTACAAGTGAATTTTATATTTACAGGTCTGGTGGCTGTCTTGGGAAGTCAAGAGATGAAAGACAATCCATTTAAGTTATTAACATTGTCTCATTCTAAGATTGGAAAAGCCATCATAATGACCTTAGTAGATTTGGCTAAGTCGCAAGAAAAATAAAAAACCACTTCGAAACATTAGTTAGAAGTGGTTTTTTATTTTATTTACGGAAATATGTTTTAGTTTCTTTAATAATAACTGGTGATAGGGCCAAGAGAGCGATTAGGTTTGGTAGGGCCATCAGACCATTGAAAATGTCTGCCAAAATCCAGACTAGCTCTAATTGTAAAAAGCCACCTAAAGCAACCATTAGAACAAAAAAGATTCGGTAGGCTGGGATGCCTTTAGTACCAAAGAGAAACTCAAAACAACGTTCGCCGTAGTAAGACCAACCTAAAATGGTTGTAAAAGCAAATAAAATCAAACAGAAAGTCAAGGCATAACTTCCCCAGACACCAAAAACAGAAGCAAAAGCTGCTTGAGTAAGGGCAGCACCACTCAGGTCAGTTGACCATTGACCGGTCACTAAAATGGCAAGTCCTGTCATGGTACAAATGATAAGGGTATCAATAAAGGTACCAGTCATTGAAATCAGCCCTTGTTCAACTGGTTGATTGGTTTTAGCGGCAGCTGCAGCAATCGGAGCAGATCCCAAACCAGATTCGTTTGAGAAAACACCACGTGCAATCCCTTTTTGAATGGCATCTTTTATGGTTGCTCCAGCAAAACCACCAATAGCAGCTGTTGAAGTGAAGGCAGATTGAAAGACGAGAGTCAAGGTTGGTAGGAGTTTGTCAATATTGATTAAAATAACACAAAGACTAGCTAAAATGTAGATAATCGCCATAAATGGTACAATTTTTTCAGAAATTTTTGAAATGGATTGAATCCCACCAAAGATAATGATAGCAGTGATAATAGCAATCACGATACTGGTCACTTGTGGTGCAAAATTAAAGCTATTTTCCAACGAAGCCGTAATCGAGTTAATTTGTGCAAAGGTTCCCGTTCCAAAAAGGGCAACGAGGATGCCAGCTAGAGAGAAAAATTGGGCAAGTGGTTTCCATTTTTGCCCCATACCATGAAGAATGTAGTACATTGGCCCACCAGAAATTTCGCCATTTTGGTCGGTTGTGCGATATTTGATGGCAAGTAGTCCTTCGGCGTACTTGGTTGCCATGCCAAAGAAGGCAGCCACCCACATCCAAAATAAAGCCCCAGGTCCACCAGCAGTGATGGCAGTTGCCACTCCAACAATATTACCAGTACCAACAGTTGCAGCAAGAGCAGTTGCCAGAGCTGCAAAACTCGAAATATCTCCCTCTCCCTCATCTTCAGTGAAGATTAACTTGAAAGCATGAGGCAAATGAATAATTTGTAGTAAGCCTAGGCGGATAGTCAGGTAGATACCAGTTCCGACTAGCAGAGTAAGGAGTGGCACTCCCCACACCAAATCATCAATAGTTGTAAAAAACGCAAGCATGTATAAGCTCCTTTTCTAAAGTGATTGACAAAAAAGACTGTCCGTTAAGACAGCCTTCTGGAAACAACAAAAAGAAAGACAAAAAGACTCACACAGTCATTTTTGTTTTTTCTTCTGTCCTTTTACCTGAGAGATTGAGCATCAATGCCTTGCCCCTTCGGTGCCGTAAAATAATCGGTCTCTCCAGAAGTCCGTCAGTAAATCAGTCTTTATCTTACAAGTAAGACACCTGAGAGTTTTACTCCTTGGGTGAAGACCGTGGTCTTGCTTTCCTGATTTCGTCAATCGGTTTATTTAATTTATGAATTATTTTACTTCAAAATAGATTTTCTGTCAATAGGTTTCAAAAAAATGATTGTTTTTGAAAGAATTTGCTTGACAATGATAGAAAAAAAGGTATAATGAAACTGTAAACGATTGCAGTAGGAGGTGGTTTTATCTTAAAATCAGAGCGAAAACGACTGATTGTAGACAAGATTCACCAAGATGGTGTGGTTAGTTTAGAAACCTTGGTTTGTCTGCTTAATACCTCTGAATCAACAGTTAGACGTGATTTGGAAGAGCTGGCGGCAGACAAGTTGCTTAGACGAGTTCATGGTGGAGCTGAGCGCCTACCTAGTTTGCAAGAGGAATTAAGCAATCAGCAGAAATCTATCAAAAACATTCAAGAAAAAAAAGACTTGGCTCAAGTGGCTGCAAACCTAGTGAATGAAGGCGATGTTATTTTCGTTGATGCAGGAACGACGACAAACTGTTTGATTGAAGCTCTTCCTGAACTAAAGATGACCGTGGTGACCAATTCCATTCAGCATGCTAGTAAGTTGGTGGAAAAAGGTATTGAAACCATGATGATTGGTGGTATGGTTAAACCAATAACCAATGCCAATATTGGCAGCATGTCGGTTGAACAAATCAATCAGCTAAATTTTGACAAGGCTTTTTTAGGCATGAATGGGGTGAATGACTCTTATTTCACCACACCAGACTTGTCAGAGGCCTCTATTAAAACGGCGGTTATTAAAAATAGTCAGGAAAGTTACATTTTGGTTGATTCGTCTAAGTTGGATCAAACTTATTTTGTTAAGGTTGCTACAGTTGAGGAAGCAACTGTGATTACCAATCGGAGTTCTGTTTCGTTTGTACAAAAATTAAAGGAGAAAACAAGAGTTATTGAAGCATGATTTATACAGTAACACTTAACTCGTCCATCGATTTTATCGTTCGTCTAGAACAGTTAGCATTAGGTGGTGTGAACCGCATGATTAGTGACGATAAATTTGTTGGAGGAAAAGGAATCAATGTTAGTCGCATCTTGAAACGCTTAGGTGTTGACAATACGGCGACAGGTTTCATTGGTGGTTTCACAGGTCGCTTTGTTGAAGACGGACTTTTGTCTGAGAAAATTCAAACGGATTTTGTCTGGGTTGACCAAGACACTCGTATCAATGTCAAAGTCAAGGCTGATAAAGAAACTGAAATTAACGGAGCAGGTCCTGTTATCAGCTCGGAACAATTAGTTTCTTTGGAAGAAAAGTTATCTCAGTTGACAAGCGATGATGTGGTTGTTTTTGCTGGTTCTGCACCAGCCAATCTAGGTAATGAAGTCTATAAGCAACTCATTCCCTTAGTCAAGCAGACAGGAGCTCAGGTGGTTTGTGATTTTGAAGGGCAGACTCTCCTTGATTCCTTGGCTTATCAGCCCTTATTAGTTAAACCGAATAACCATGAATTAGAGATGATTTTTGGGGTTCAACTATCTGGTCTGGATGATGTTGAAACATACGCTAAGAAAATTTTAGACCAAGGTGCTCAGCATGTCATTGTTTCTATGGCAGGTGACGGTGCTTTGTTAGTGACGCCAGAGGCAACTTACTTTGCTAAACCAATCAAGGGACAGGTAAAGAATTCTGTTGGTGCTGGTGATTCTATGGTGGCTGGTTTTACTGGCGAATTTGTCAAATCAAATGATCCTGTTGAAGCTCTGAAATGGGGCGTGGCATGTGGAACGGCGACAGCTTTTTCAGATGATTTGGCAGAATTAGAGTTTATTAAAGAGATTTATCAAAAAGTGGAGGTAGAAAAATTATGAAAATTCAAGATTTATTGAGAAAAGATGTCATGATGCTTGATTTACAAGCAACGACTAAGGAAGCTGTCATTGATGAAATGGTCAAAGACTTGGTTGACAAGGGCTATGTAACAGACTTTGACACGTTTAAGGCAGGTATCGTTAAACGTGAAGAGCAAACGTCAACTGGTTTGGGTGATGGGATTGCTATGCCGCATAGCAAGAATGCAGCCGTGAAAGAAGCAACGGTTCTTTTTGCCAAATCTGCTAAGGGAGTTGATTATGAAGCTCTTGATGGTCAACCAACTGATTTGTTCTTCATGATTGCTGCTCCCGAAGGAGCAAACGATACTCACTTGGCTGCCTTGGCTGAATTATCTCAATACCTCTTAAAAGATGGTTTTGCAGATCAATTACGTCAAGCGACAACAGCAGATCAAGTATTAGCAGTATTTAACCAAGCAGAAGACAAGAAAGCAGAAGAAGTTGTGGCAAGCTCAGCAACAAATCAAGACTTCATCGTAGCAGTTACTGCGTGTACGACAGGGATTGCCCACACTTATATGGCAGAAGAAGCCCTTAAAAAACAAGCAGCAGAAATGGGTGTAGGCATTAAAGTTGAAACAAATGGTGCGTCGGGTGTTGGTAACAAATTGACGGCTGACGATATTGCTCGTGCTAAGGGGGTAATCATTGCGGCTGACAAGGCTGTTGAAATGGATCGTTTTAACGGCAAACCTTTGGTATCACGTCCAGTTGCTGACGGTATTAAAAAATCAGAAGAGTTAATCAACCTAGTCTTGTCAGGTCAAGCTGATACTTATACTGCCAAATCAGGTACAGCAAGTGTGAAATCAGAACAACCAACAAGCTTGGGTGGTGCTTTCTACAAACACTTGATGAGTGGTGTTAGCCAAATGCTTCCATTCGTTATCGGTGGTGGTATTATGATTGCCCTAGCCTTCTTGGTGGATAACATGCTAGGTGTCCCACAAGATTCTCTTGGTAGCTTAGGTTCTTACCATGAGTTTGCCTCAGTCTTTATGAAAATCGGTGGTGCAGCCTTTGGCTTCATGTTGCCATTATTAGCAGGTTACATTGCTTACTCAATCGCTGAAAAACCAGGTTTGGTATCAGGTTTTGTGGCAGGAGCGATTGCATCAAGCGGTCTAGCTTGGGGTAAAATTCCATTTGCAGCTGGTGGTGAAGAAACACTAGCACTTGCAGGGGTATCGTCAGGTTTCCTTGGTGCCCTAGTTGGTGGTTTCTTGGCAGGTGGTGTCATTCTTGTCTTGCGTAAACTTTTGGCAGGATTGCCACGCTCACTTGAAGGCATCAAGTCAATCCTTTTGTTCCCCGTTTTGGGTGTCTTCTTGACAGGTTTCTTAATGTTATTTGTCAATATTCCAATGGCTGCTATCAATACTGGTTTGAATAATTTCCTTGAAGGTCTATCAGGAAGCTCAGCAGTTCTTATCGGCTTAGTTGTTGGTGGCATGATGGCTATTGACATGGGTGGGCCAATCAACAAGGCAGCTTATGTCTTTGGTACAGGTACTTTGGCAGCATCTGTTGCTAATGGTGGTTCAGTTGTCATGGCAGCCGTTATGGCAGGTGGTATGGTGCCACCGTTGGCAGTCTTTGTGGCAACCCTTCTTTTCAAAGATAAATTCACTGAAGAAGAACGTGAGTCAGGTTTGACGAACATTATCATGGGTCTATCATTCATTACAGAAGGTGCGATTCCATTTGCGGCAGCTGACCCAGCTCGTGCGATTCCAAGCTTTATGGTCGGTTCAGCCCTATCAGGAGCTTTAGTTGGTCTTGCTGGGATTAAATTGCTAGCGCCTCACGGTGGTATCTTCGTTATTGCTTTGACAAGTAATGCCCTACTTTATCTTGTCTTTGTCCTTATCGGAGCAATTGTTTCTGGTATCCTATTTGGTGCCCTTCGTAAAAAAGCATAATATTTAGAGGTTAGGCAAATTGTCTTAACCTCTTTTTATCGTTAGTGTTTAGAAAGCGTTTTATTTTCTGATAAAAGATGGTACAATAAAGTTAGTGACAAGGAGACGATGATGAAAAAACGTGATAATGTGACTGTTTTACTTTATTTTGGAATTTTGGCTATGGGTATCATGGCCATGCTAGCCAGTATTTTTGTACCAAAAAAAGAGAGTAATCAAACTAATTCAACGACTCAGACGGCACGAATTGTGGCTAATGGGGATATTTTGCTTCATAATGTTCTTTATACCAGTGTTCGTCAGCCAGATGGCACTTATGATTTTGATGATTACTTTACCTATGTCAAGGACTGGATTAGTGATGCTGATTTAGCCTTGGGTGATTTTGAAGGCACAATCAGCTCAAATTATCCCTTGGCTGGCTATCCCTTGTTTAATGCCCCGCCAGAAATTGCAAAAACGATGAAAAAAGTCGGCTATGATGTGGTGGATCTAGCACATAATCACATTTTAGATTCTCAGTTGGATGGTGCTATTGAAACGGTGCAAACCTTTAAGCAAGAAGGGATTGACAGCATTGGGGTTTATACTAAAGATCGTGCCAAGGAAAATATCTTGATAAAAGACGTCAATGGTATCAAAATTGCTATTTTGGGCTATGCTTATGGTTATAATGGGATGGAGGCTAATCTGATTAAGGAAGAATATGAAAAACACTTGTCAGATTTAGATGAAAAAAAGATGAAGGCTGATATTGAAAAAGCCGAAAAAGAGGCTGATGTAACGGTCATTATGCCTCAAATGGGAGAGGAATATGCTTTGAAGCCTACGGCAGAACAAACACGACTTTATCGTAAGATGATAGATTGGGGAGCAGATGTGGTCTTTGGAGGCCATCCCCATGTGGCAGAGCCAGCAGAAACCATTGAAAAAGATGGTCAAAAGAAATTTATCATCTATTCTATGGGGAATTTTATCTCCAATCAAACCTATGAGCAGTTGGGCAACAAATGGACGGAACGTGGGCTTTTGATGGATGTGACCTTTGAAAAGACAGATGATGAAACCATCGTGAAAACAGTCAAGGCTCATCCAACCTTAGTTTGGGCTTGGGGCAAGGGAATTTATGGTGAAGAAGGCTATGAATACTTTGACTATCGTGTCATGGTTCTAGAAGATTTTATTAAGGGCGGTCGCTATCGTGACCAATTAGATCAAAGCATGCGACAAAAAGTTGATCAAGCCTATAAGGAAATGAATCGTTTAGTCAATTTAAAATGGTAAATAAAAGATGCGTTTACTCTACTAACACGTCACTTAATCAAGGATATAAAAAATGAGTTGCTTAGCAACTCATTTGTTTTATTTACCGAAAAGTCCTTTAACTTTGTCAAGGATACCGTTAACACCTTCGCCACCGCTAACAAGAGCTTTAGCTTGCTCGAAGTACTCACCTAGGTTGTCTTTGTTTTCATTGATAAAGTCTTGAGCTGCTGAAAAATCTTTTTTAGCAATCATGTCTTTGAGTTGTTCTAAAAGTTCTTGTGGTTTCATTTATATTACCTCTTTTTTCATTTACTTCTATTAAATCATAAAAAAGACTAAAAGTCCAAAAGTTTGCTTAAAGTTTTTGAGTTATTATGCTATAATGACTATAAAACGTTTGCAAAAATGTTTGGTTTAGAATAGAAAGGATAATAGAAATGTTTACTTGGTTTACAGAATTGTCAGTGGTATGGCAAGGTTTTTTGGGTGGCATGTTTACATGGCTTTGTACCATTATAGGGGCAGGCATGGTCTTTTTATTTAAGGATATTAGTCGAAAATTATTGGATACCATGCTTGGTTTTGCGGCAGGTGTCATGATTGCTGCTTCATTTTGGTCACTTCTAGCCCCATCTATTGAATATGCCGATGCTCTGTATGGCAGGTGGTCGTGGATACCTGCTGCTGTTGGTTTTTTGGGTGGAGGATTTTTTATGCGTCTGGTCGATTTTTTGGTACCACATTTGCATTTGGGGAATGAAGTGGATCAGGCAGAAGGTGGTGCTGAAAAAGAACGTAAAAAACTTTCAAAAATTACTTTACTTTTTCTAGCCATTACCATTCATAATATTCCAGAAGGTTTGGCGGTAGGAGTAACCTTCGGTGCCTTGGCAAATAATCCGTCACCTGCTGCTTTTATTGGAGCTGTAGGTCTGGCTATGGGGATTGGTTTACAAAATATCCCAGAAGGTGCAGCCTTAGCTATCCCAATCAGAACAGATGGCAAATCGAGAAAAACAGCATTTTTTTGGGGTGCCATGTCGGCTGTGGTTGAACCTATTGCTGCCTTGATTGGTGCTGCGGCTGTCATCTATATGACCCCAGTCTTGCCCTATGCCCTATCTTTTGCGGCAGGAGCCATGATTTTTGTGGTTGTGGAAGAATTGATTCCAGAATCCCAAACGCATGGTTATACTGATTCGGCAACCTTGGGTTTGATGCTTGGCTTTGCCATTATGATGATTTTAGATGTAGCTCTTGGATAAGGAAATAGACTAGGCTGATGCTTAGTCTATTTTTTTGCTTCTTTGAGGATTTGAATCTCCTTGATGATAATGTCTTCTTTTGGCTTATCTTGACTATCCACCTTGGTTTGGGCAATTTTATCAACCACATCCATGCCTGCTGTGACTTGACCAAATACAGTGTAATTACCATCTCCTTGTGGATAACCACCGTTTTGATAGGCTTGTATGATTTTTTCAGGATAGAGTTGATTGTTGAGTTGGTTGGTAACATTATCTTTGTTTTGGACAATGTAAAATTGACTGCCATTAGTATCTGGTCCAGCATTAGCCATGGCAAGTGCTCCACGGATATTGTAAAGATAGTCAGACACTTCGTTGACAAATCCATTTCCTGCATCGATAGAACTATCCTTACCATTCCAAATGGATTGTCCCCCTGTTCCATTTCCTTCTGGATCTCCTGACTGAATCATAAAGTTATTGATAACACGATGGAAGGTCAAGCCATTGTAATAGCCTGACTTGGCGTGGGTAAGGAAATTTTCAACGGCCAAAGGGGCATATTCTGGGAATAATTTGATGGTGATGTCACCAGCAGAAGTTACCAATTTTATCTGGGCTTCATTTTCTCCAACTTGATCGGAAAGTTGTGGGAAATCAGCCTTATTTAATACAGTTAGACGTTCTTCAGCTTCTTTTTGTGCTTGACTTGATGCAATATAGTCATCTCCCTTAATAGCACGATCCAAGCTAGTGCAAGCGGATAAAGCAAAAATACTAACAAAAAGAGAGAGTAGGGTAAAGCTTTTTTTCATAGAATTCCTTCTTTCTTTTAGGGTATAGATAGTTGAGTAATCTTTATTATAGCATAATGACAGAAAAAGTTTCTCACTTTGATGAGTAAACTTGACGAATATCAAACATCTTTTGATTTATTGTTATAAATATATTAAAATAATAGTCAACAGAAAAGAAGGGACGACTCTTTAGAGGGGAATAGTTTATTGGTAAAATGACATCAGTAATGGTGATGTCATTTTTATAGATAGACGATAAATAAAACGATGACAAAATCAAAGAAACAAAAAAAAGGACGAACACGTCGTCCAACTAAGGCTGATTTGGAACGCCAAGCAGCCATTAGACGTTTATTAACGGCATTATTAACAGCTTTTATTTTCTTTTTTGCGATTTTTCAGCTAGGTCGTTTTGGCGTGACCACCTATAATCTCATCCGTTTTGTCGTCGGGAGCTTGGCTTATCCAGTCATGTTTGCCTTGCTAATTTATTTATTCGGCATCAAATGGTTGAAACAAATGACAGGCTTAATAAGTGGTAGCTTGATTTTTTTCATTGGCTTGTTATTGGAATGGCATGCTTATCTTTTTAGTCTAACGAATTTGGCTCGACAAGATGTCTTTGCGGGAACCTTTGACCGTTTAACCAGTGATTTGCTAACGTTTCAGACCAAACAATTTGTTGGTGGTGGTTTATTGGGTGCCTTGATTTACAAGCCTGTAGCCTTTCTATTTTCCAATATTGGTGCCTTTTTGATTGGTGGTTTATTTATCCTGTTAGGCTTGTTTTTGATGAGTCCTTGGGAATTGTTGGATCTCATTAATGGCTTTAAAGTCAGATGGGCTAAATGGCAGGCTGCTCATGAATTGAGAAAGCAAGAACGTTTTTTGGAGCGTGAGGAAAAACGACAAGCTCAAGCTAGTCTTTTGGCTGAAAAGATAGCAGAAAAACAAGTCGTTTTTGAAACCGGAGAAATTCTTGAACCTCAGAGTGTTATGTCAGAAGCTGAAATTATCTCGTATGAAGACGATAGTCTTTGGCAAGAAGAACCAGTTTATGACGAGGAATGGTTAGCAGAATCGATAGTTGATGATGAGAGAGATTTTGCTTTTACGACCAAGGAAAACTTATTTTATCAACTCCCTAATCTAGATTTGTTTGCGCCTGATAAACCCAAAAATCAAAATCGTGAAAAAAAATTGGTTCGAGATAATATCAAGATTTTGGAAGAAACCTTTGCCAGTTTTGGCATAAAAGTTGTAGTGGAGCGAGCAGAGATTGGGCCTTCTGTAACCAAGTATGAAATCAAACCAGCCGTAGGGGTTCGAGTGAATCGTATTGCCAATTTGGCGGATGATTTAGCTTTAGCACTAGCTGCCAAAGATGTGCGCATTGAGGCTCCTATTCCAGGGAAGTCCTTGGTCGGTATCGAAGTGCCTAACTCAGAGATTGCCACCGTGTCGTTCCGTGAGTTGTGGGAACAATCAAAAACCGATCCCAAAAAACTCTTGGAAGTTCCCTTGGGTAAAGCAGTCAATGGAACCGCAAGGAGTTTTGATTTGGCTCGCATGCCCCATCTCCTAGTGGCAGGATCTACAGGTTCTGGTAAGTCAGTTGCAGTTAATGGTATTATTTCCAGCATCTTGATGAAGGCAAGACCAGATCAAGTTAAGTTCATGATGATTGATCCTAAAATGGTAGAATTATCTGTTTATAATGACATTCCCCACCTTTTAATTCCTGTTGTAACTAATCCTCGAAAAGCGAGCAAGGCCTTGCAGAAGATTGTGGCTGAAATGGAACATCGTTATGAGTTGTTCAGTCAGCTAGGTGTTCGCAACTTGGAAACCTATAATAGTAAAATTGAGGCTTACAATGCTCAATCTGATCAAAAATATATTCCCTTGCCACTTTTGGTGGTCATTGTTGATGAATTGGCAGACTTAATGATGGTGGCTAGTAAGGAAGTTGAAGATGCTATTATTCGTTTGGGTCAAAAAGCGCGTGCCGCTGGTATTCACATGATTTTGGCAACCCAACGCCCATCGGTTGATGTAATCAGTGGTTTGATTAAGGCTAATGTCCCATCGCGAGTTGCCTTTGCTGTGTCTAGTGGGACAGATAGTCGTACGATTTTAGATGAAAATGGTGCGGAAAAACTTTTAGGACGAGGAGATATGCTTTTTAAGCCCATTGATGAAAACCATCCAGTTCGCCTGCAAGGTTCTTTTATTTCAGATGATGATGTCGAACGTATTGTCAACTATATTAAATCTCAGGCAAGGGCAGATTATGACGAGAATTTTGATCCGGGTGAGGTGTCAGAAGATGAGATGAGTGGATCGTCTTCTGGGCAAGGTGATCCCTTGTTTGAAGAGGCCAAGCGTCTTGTTATTGAAACGCAAAAGGCAAGTGCTTCAATGCTTCAACGTCGCTTGTCTGTTGGCTTTAACCGTGCTACTCGTCTGATGGAAGAATTGGAAGAAGCTGGTATTATTGGTCCAGCCGAAGGCACGAAACCTCGTAAAGTTTTACAAAGTTAAAATAAATAAGGTTGAAACAACATTGTTTCAACCTTATTTTAAAAGAAAAATCATTACCAACATGCCCAAGTAAAAAACTAAAGTGACCAGAAAACCAGTTCGCCAAAAAAGTTTGAAAAAAGCCTTGTAAGAAAAATAGTTGGGCTGTTTGTTTAAGAGCCAAAAGCTCACAAAGATAGCCAACAAGGATAATAAAATCAAATAATGGGGTAACAGAGAATGGAGAAAAAATTGTTTAGAGAGAAAAAAAGCAGCAACTGAGAGAGCTGGGAAAGCTAAATCAGGAAATTTCAGCCCCAGTCTATGTAGTTGACAAAATTTAGTGATTAGGAAAGATACTAATGGAATTAAAACAAAGAGAGCTGTAGCCACAATTTTATAAATCATCATATCCTTATTGTAGCTTGAAAAAGCGAAATTGTAAATGCAAATGCTATAATAAAGAGGTGAAATTAAAGAAAAAAACAATTCCAAGCCCCCTGGGTCAGCTCCTTATTATTGCTGATGACAAGTCTCTATACACCTTGACTTTCAGTGATAGTTCCAACCAATCCAGTTTACTGAAAAAAATCTGTCGGCAGACAGGTGCTATTATTGAAGAGGGGACAAATGATGTGATTGAGCAAGTCATCATAGATTTGCAGGCTTATTTTGCTGGCAAGTCCGTGTCCTTTAATCTGTCAATGACCTTGATTGGCACAAGTTTTCAGCAGACAGTCTGGCAGCTATTGTCAGTGATTCCTTATGGGGAAACAGTGAGTTATAAAGAATTGGCTCTTCAATTAGGAGATATCAAAAAAGCACGAGCTGTTGCCAATGCTTGTCGGCAAAATCCAGTTTTAATTCTTATTCCTTGCCACCGTGTCATTGCCAGTAATGGCAAACTAGGTGGTTATGTGGCAGGTTTGACCAAGAAAATGAATTTATTAAATCTTGAAAAAGAAGCTCAGTGTAATTTTTTTAAAAAAATCAAGTAAAATTCTTGCAAAAAAAATTAGGATAGGTTATACTGAGAAAGTATGCTTTAGGGCATATCTGTGGGAGGTAAAAATCTATAATTACCGCCAAAACCACAACAGGAGGATTTAGAAAATGGCTAAAAAAGTCGAAAAACTCGTTAAACTTCAAATTCCTGCTGGTAAAGCAACACCAGCTCCACCAGTTGGACCAGCACTTGGTCAAGCAGGAATCAACATCATGGGATTCACTAAAGAATTTAATGCTCGTACAGCTGATCAAGCTGGCATGATCATCCCAGTAGTTATCACTGTTTATGAAGATAAATCATTTGATTTCGTAACAAAAACACCTCCAGCTGCAGTTCTTTTGAAGAAAGCTGCTGGTGTTGAAAAAGGTTCAGGTACACCAAACACGACTAAAGTTGCTTCAGTAACTCGTGCACAAGTACAAGAAATTGCTGAAACTAAAATGCCAGATTTGAACGCTGCTAGTCTTGAAGCTGCAATGCGTATGATCGAAGGTACTGCTCGTTCTATGGGATTCACTGTTACTGACTAATAGTAAGCCCCATTTACCCGCAAGACTTCATCAGCAGATGAGCGACGTGGGAGATGAAAATCGTTAAAACCACATACAAGGAGAAAGAAAAAATGGCTAAAAAAAGCAAACAACTGCGTGCTGCACTTGAGAAAATCGACAGCACTAAAGCTTACAGCGTAGAAGAAGCTGTAGCACTTTCAAAAGAATTGAACTTTGCAAAATTTGATGCAACTGTAGAGGTTGCTTACAACCTTAACATTGACGTTCGTAAAGCTGACCAACAAATCCGTGGTGCAATGGTATTGCCAAACGGAACTGGTAAAACAGCTCGTGTCCTAGTTTTTGCGCGTGGAGCTAAAGCTGAAGAAGCTAAAGCAGCAGGTGCAGACTTCGTTGGTGAAGAAGACCTAGTTGCTAAAATCAACGATGGTTGGATGGACTTCGATGTTGTTATCGCAACACCAGATATGATGGCTCTTGTTGGACGTCTTGGACGTGTCCTTGGACCACGTAACTTGATGCCAAACCCTAAAACTGGTACAGTAACAATGGATGTTGCTAAAGCAGTTGAAGAGTCTAAAGGTGGTAAAATCACTTACCGTGCTGATAAAGCAGGTATCGTTCAAGCGATTATCGGTAAAGTATCATTTGACGCTGACAAACTTGTTGAAAACTTCAAAGCTTTCAACGATGTCATGGTTAAAGCGAAACCATCAACAGCTAAAGGAACTTACATGACTTCTATTACCATCACAACAACTCAAGGTGTTGGTATCAAAGTTGATCCAAACTCATTATAATCTATTAAAATCTCGTCTTTGGACGGGATTTTTTCTTATTTTTCTATGATATTGATTAAGAAAAAGACAGGAGAAAATTTTATCTAGTTGTGACTAGGTAAATGCGTTAAAATATGGTAAAATAATAAGGATAAAACAAGGAGTAAAGAAATAGTGAAACCAAAATATAAGCGTGTATTGATTAAGTTGTCCGGCGAAGCTTTGGCAGGTGAAAAAGGGATTGGTATCAATCTACCAACCGTTCAAGAAATGGCTAAAGAAATTCAAGAAGTAGCAGCATCAGGTGTGCAGATTGCCTTGGTTATCGGTGGTGGTAATCTTTGGCGTGGTGAACCGGCTGAGCAAGCTGGCATGGATCGTGTTCAGGCTGATTACACTGGAATGTTGGGAACTGTGATGAATGCTCTTGTTATGGCAGATAGTTTGCAACAGTATGGCGTTGACACACGCGTTCAAACGGCAATTGCCATGCAACAAATTGCTGAACCTTATGTGCGTGGTCGTGCCTTGCGTCATTTAGAAAAAGGACGAATTGTTATCTTTGCTGCAGGAACAGGTTCTCCTTATTTTTCTACAGACACAACAGCAGCCCTTCGTGCAGCTGAAATTCAAGCAGATGCCATTCTTATGGCTAAAAATGGTGTTGATGGGGTTTATAACGATGACCCTCGCAAGAATGCAGATGCTATTAAATTTGATGAATTGACTCACATGGAAGTTCTCAAACAAGGCTTGAAGATTATGGATTCAACGGCTAGCTCTTTATCGATGGATAATGACATTGACTTGGTTGTCTTTAATTTAAATGAGTCAGGTAACATCAAACGTGTTGTTTTTGGTGAAAATATCGGAACAACGGTTTCAAATAAAAAAGGATAAAAGGAAAAAAATTATGGCTAACCCAATTATTGAAAAAGCACAGGAACGTTTTCAACAATCACACCAATCACTTGGTCGTGAGTTTGCTAGTATTCGTGCAGGTCGTGCAAATGCTAGTTTATTAGATCGTATTCAAGTAGAGTATTACGGTGCACCAACCCCCTTGAATCAATTGGCATCAATCACTGTACCAGAAGCCCGTGTGCTGTTAATCACCCCATTTGACAAATCTGTTTTGAAAGAAATTGAACGTGCTATCAATGAATCTGACTTGGGAATCAACCCAGCCAATGATGGCTCAGTTATTCGTTTGGTAATTCCAGCCTTGACTGAAGAAACACGTCGTGAATTGGCCAAGGATGTGAAAAAAGTTGGTGAAAATGCTAAGATTGCTATTCGTAATATCCGCCGTGATGCGATGGACGAGGCTAAAAAGCAAGAAAAAAATAAAGAAATTACAGAAGATGAATTAAAAGTCTTAGAAAAAGACATTCAAAAAGTGACTGATGATGCCGTGAAGCACATCGATCAAATGACAGCTAACAAGGAAAAAGAATTGTTAGAAGTTTAAGAACAGACTTGAGCGGGATTTCCGAGAAATCCTGCTTTTTTGGCAA
Organism: Streptococcus sp. sy004; assembly: GCF_007859205.1. Taxonomy (GTDB): domain Bacteria; phylum Bacillota; class Bacilli; order Lactobacillales; family Streptococcaceae; genus Streptococcus. Next base: position 37,613 of record NZ_VOHP01000004.1, on the reverse strand, counting down.
AATGGAAAGGAAAGGATTTGGCAGTTGTTCAAATCTAAGGAGATATGGAAAAATTACTAGCAAGAGAAGTAACAGGTCTTGTGACCGATGAAAATCAGGATTTTTACTTTGTTCAAAAAGAAGGGGTCACTTTGGCCCTATCAAAAAGTGAAGGTCAGCATGAACTAGGAGAGATGGTTAAAGGCTTTGTCTATACTGATATGCGACAAAAATGGCGTTTGACGACTTTGCCAGTCACTGCAAGCCGAACCACTTATGGTTGGGGAGTGGTAACAGAGGTTCGTCGTGATCTAGGTGTTTTTGTTGATACAGGTTTGCCAGATAAGCAAGTCGTTGTATCCTTAGATATCTTACCAGAACTCAAGGAGCTTTGGCCTAAAAAGGGCGACAAACTCTACGTCTGTCTTGATGTGGATAAAAAAGGACGAATTTGGGCTATACCAGCTCAGCCAGAAGTTTTTCAAAAATTGGCAGGACCAGCCTATGACAACATGCAAAATCAGCAGTGGCCAGCCATTGTCTATCGTTTGAAATTGTCTGGCACCTTTGTCTATCTGCCTGAAAATAATATGTTAGGCTTTATCCACCCTAGCGAACGTTACCAAGAGCCACGTCTCGGTCAGGTGTTAGATGCTCGTGTGATAGGTTATCGTGCCGTGGATCGGACCTTGAACTTGTCCTTGAGACCTCGTTCATTTGAGATGTTGGAAAATGATGCTCATATGATTTTGACCTATTTACAGGCCAATGGAGGCTTTATGACACTGAATGATAAATCTTCGCCAGACGATATTAAAGCCACTTTTGGCATTTCCAAAGGACAGTTTAAGAAGGCTTTGGGTGGTTTGATGAAGGCAGGTAAAATCAAACAAGATAGTTTGGGAACAGAATTGATTGATTAGGGCTAAAATCTCGGTTTTTCTGAGATTTTTTGCTACAATAAAGAAAACTAAGGAGGTAAGTTTATGGAGAGAGCGATTTTTGCAGGTGGTTGTTTTTGGTGTATGGTGCAACCATTTGAAGAAACCAAGGGTGTTTTGTCAGTTCGCAGTGGCTATACGGGTGGGCATGTGCCTAATCCAACTTATGAACAGGTGTGTTCTAAAACGACAGGTCATACAGAGGCGGTTGAGATTATCTTTGATCCGAGCCTGTTGTCTTATGCTGACTTAGTTGAGTTGTACTGGCAACAAACAGATCCTACAGATGCCTTTGGACAATTCCAAGATCGTGGTGATAGTTACAGACCTGCCATTTTTTATACCAGTGAAGCACAACGAGAAATTGCTGAAAAATCAAAAGCAAAGTTGGCGAATTCTGGACGATTTGATCAGCCAATCGTGACAACGATTGAGCCAGCTCAGACCTTTTATGAAGCAGAAGAGTATCATCAAGATTTTTATAAAAAAGATCCGTTCCGCTATGCCTTGTCTAGTAAAATTCGTCATGATTTCTTGGAGAAAAACTGGTCATGAGAAAATCTTTCTACACTTGGTTGATGACTCAGAGAAATCCGAAAAGTCAAGAAGCAGTCGCCATTTTGGCAGATTTTGTTTTTGACGATAGTACCTTTCCCAAGCATACCAATGAGTTTGAAGTAATTAGTCGTTATTTAGAAGACGAAGCGAGTTTTGCCTTTAATCTCAGTGAATTTGATCGCATTTGGGAGGATTATTTGGCTCATTAAGGAGCCATGAAGGAGTGTTAGTTGCAAGAGAAAACAATAGATATCAAGTTAAATCATCCTGAAGATGCCTTGGCACTTTTTGGGAGCAATGAACGGCATTTAGGATTATTAGAAGAGCAGTTGGCAGTGACCATTCATGTTGGAACGGAATGGTTGCAGGTTCTTGGCTCAGCAGAAGCAGTAGAACAAACACGTTTGGTCATTCAAGCCCTTTTGGTCTTGGTGGGACGTGGCATGTTGATCAATACATCTGATGTGGTGACAGCTATTTCTATGGCGAAAAATGATGAGATTGACAAATTTATTGCCCTGTATGAAGAGGAAATCATCAAGGATTTTGCGGGTAAACCCATCAGAGTTAAGACTTTGGGGCAAAAGATTTATACTGACAGTGTCAAAAATCATGATATTGTATTTGGGATTGGCCCTGCTGGGACTGGAAAAACCTTTTTAGCAGTGACCTTGGCAGTGACTGCTCTGAAACGTGGGCAGGTTAAGCGAATTATCCTAACACGTCCAGCCGTTGAAGCAGGTGAAAATTTAGGCTTTCTGCCTGGTGATTTGAAAGAAAAGGTTGATCCTTATCTGCGTCCAGTTTATGATGCCCTGTATCGAATTTTGGGCAAAGAGCAAACCACTCGGTTGATGGATCGAGAAATCATCGAGATTGCTCCCTTGGCTTATATGCGTGGTCGAACCTTGGATGATGCCTTTGTCATTCTTGATGAAGCTCAAAATACAACCATCATGCAGATGAAGATGTTTTTAACACGTCTTGGGTTTCAGTCTAAGATGATTGTCAATGGAGATGTCAGTCAGATTGATTTGCCTAAAAATGTTAAGTCAGGTTTGATTGATGCCACTGAAAAATTAGCCAAGGTCAGAGCTATTGATTTTGTACATTTTTCAGCCAAGGATGTGGTGCGTCACCCTGTCGTAGCTGAAATTATCAAGGCTTATGAGGAGTGACATGACAGACTACATTTCTTTTATCCGTTCTAAAGTTGGTCACGATAAGGTGTTTCTCAACTTTTCAGTGGGCATTTTGACTGACCAAGCAGGTCGTATTCTTCTCCAAAAACGGTCTGACTTTGTGGGTACTTGGTCATTGTTAGGTGGTTGTTGGGAACTAGGCGAAAGTTCGATTGATGCACTCAAGCGAGAGTTTATGGAAGAGTCAGGTATTGAGATTGACGTTTTAGAATTGCTCAACGTTTACACTAACTATGAAGAGAACTATCCAAATGGTGATGTGGCTCAGACAGTTGGATTTCTTTATCGGGTCAAAGCAGTTAAGGACTTTGACATCACAGGATTTACCAACGAAGAAACGTTAGCCTTAAATTTTTTCTCGGAGAAAGATTTAAGTCAAATCAAAATCATTAGTCCCCAGCAAGAATTGATGATTAAAGAATATTTTACCAATAGTTTTGGGTTAGGGCATTGAAGGTAAATTTTAGTACTGTTTTTGAATAGCAGTAGTTTCAGACTTTTACATAACTAGTTGAGTTAAATAGTCTTATCTCAGTGGTAGCAATTAGCAGGTTAGAGCTGACCTGCTTTTTATGTTGTGGGAGTGTAGATTATTTAGAAAAGTCTTATCGTTAAAAAATCTGTCGTTACAATTAGGCAGAATTTTGGATTGAATGATTAGCTGATAAGTTATATAATAGTAACATTAACGATAGGAAAGATGTCAATGAATATTCAACAATTACGCTATGTGGTGGCTATTGCTCGCAGTGGTAGCTTTCGTGAGGCAGCTAGTAGTTTATTTGTCAGCCAACCTAGTTTATCGGTAGCGGTCAAAGACTTGGAAGAAGAACTAGGATTTAAAATCTTTAATCGACTAGCGACAGGTGTGGTCTTGACTAAGCGTGGAAAAGTTTTTTTAGAAAAAGCACAAAAGCTAGTCACCAACTTTGAAAGTTTTGAAAATCAATATTCTCAGCTAATTGGACGAGATAAAGAGTTTTCGATTGCTAGCCAGCACTATGATTTTTTACCGATTCTGATGTTAGAGTTTACAAGGACTTATCCTGAGTATAATCAATTTCGGCTGTTTGAGTCAACGACTGTTCAGATTCTTGATGAAGTGGCTGAAGGTTATAGTGAGTTGGGCTTGATTTATCTCAATGAGCAAAATCGTTCGAATCTCTTAACTAAAATGGAGCAAGATGGTTTGGAATTTGTTGATTTAACCAATTTTCAAACCCATATTTATCTGCGAGCAGATCATCCATTGACGGTAAAAGATACGTTAACGATTGATGATTTGGCTAATTTACCTACCGTACGTTTTATCCAAGAAAAAGACGAATATCTCTATTATTTTGAGCATTTAGTTGATCGTAGTCAAAGCTCCACGATTTTCAATGTGACCGACCGAGCCACTCTAAACACGCTTTTACTAGGAACAGATGCCTATGCGACTGGTTCGGGTTTTGTGGAGCAAGAGTCGGATCAGATTGTGACACGTCCACTAGCAGACGATTCGCTCAATCAGTTAGTCTATGTGAAGCGTTCTGAGATGGCTTTGTCGCCTTGTGCAGCACGTTTTGTTGAAGTCATGTCGGCTTATTTCGAGCATAAGAAAGAAGAGGATAAGGCATGAGAAAAGTTCTTGTACCACTGAGTATTTTATTGTTACTGGCTTTGGATCAGGTAGTTAAGTTTTGGGTGGTAGCTCAGATTAGCCTAGGTCAGTTAAGAACGTTTTTACCAGGTTTAGTTAGTCTAACTTATTTGAGAAATTACGGAGCAGCCTTTTCCATGCTTCAAAATCAACAAATCCTATTTTTCTTGGTGACATTTGTTGTCATAGGGGGAGCGGTTTATTACCTGTACAAGCAATTAAATGGTTCTTGGTGGCAAATTTGGGGGTTGGTTTTGATTATTGCAGGTGGCTTGGGAAATTTTGTTGATCGTCTGCGTCAAGGCTATGTGGTTGATATGTTTCAATTTGATTTTGTTGAGTTTGCTATTTTTAATGTAGCAGACATCTACTTGACCTTTGGTGTTTTATTATTGTTATTGGTGTTTTGGAGAGAAGAAAATGAAAATTGAAATTCATGAGCAGGTAGTTGGTAGTCGCTTAGACAAGGTTTTAGCAGATTTGACCTCCCTATCACGTTCTCAAGCGAATGAGGCGATTAAAAAAGGAATGGTTTTGGTTAACAATCAAGTTAAAAAAGCCAAATATGCTGTGCAGTTAGGGGATTGTATTACTTATCAACTACCTGAAGAAAAAGAAGTAGCGTATGTCGCAGAAAATCTTCCTTTGGAGATTATCTATGAAGATAACCATGTTGCAGTCGTGAACAAACCTCAAGGTATGGTAGTGCACCCGTCAGCCGGTCATATCTCAGGGACTTTGGTTAATGCACTGCTTTACCACATCAAAGATTTATCAACCATCAATGGGGTTGTGCGTCCAGGGATTGTTCACCGTATTGATAAGGATACGTCAGGTCTGTTGATGATTGCTAAGAATGATCAAGCCCATCAAGCCTTGGCGAATGAACTTAAAGAAAAAAAATCTCATCGACAGTATTTAACCTTGGTTCATGGCAATCTACCAAATGATCGTGGTGTGATTGAAGCACCGATTGGTCGTAGTGACAAGGATCGTAAAAAACAAGCCGTGACGGCTAAGGGCAAGGAAGCTGTGACACGTTTTCAAGTTTTGGAACGCTTTGGCGACTACACCTTATTATCAGTTGTTTTGGAAACTGGTCGTACCCATCAAATTCGTGTTCACATGGCTTATATTGGTCATCCAGTGGCAGGAGATCCGTTATATGGCCCAAGAAAAACATTTAAAGGACAAGGCCAATTTCTTCATGCTCAAACCTTGGGATTTACTCATCCAGTAACGAGTGACTTTTTGACATTTGAAACAGATATCCCTGAAATTTTCAAAGAAACTCTGGACAAATTGAGATCAAGCAACCAGTAATCTTGATGTATATAATAAAAAGCTAGGCCAAAGTCCTAGCTTTTTATTTGCCAAATATTTTTTGGAAAAATGATTTTTTAGCAGTGGGTTGTTGAGTGGTTTCAGGTTCTTGTGGGAGATAGTCGCTGATGTTGTTGTAGTCTAAATTGACGGCATGGTCGGTATGGACAATCAAAGCAAAGGGTGATTGAGCTTGACTTTCATTGACAATGGTTGCACTAGTTTCTTGTTCTTGAGCGAGTTTGAGGTAGGTCATTTGCTGCTTAAGGTCTAGTTTAGGCGAGATTTTGACAGAGATAGGTGTGTGCTGACTGCTGATTTGCCGTAAGATTTGAGAAAAATTGCTGATAACAGTGTCCTTACTTGCGTCATCTGTTTTAAGAGCCAAAATCACTCTTTCTTCAAAGGTTCCCAAAAAATAGCGTTGTTGGTCAGGGTCTAGACGGTGTTTTGCCGTAGCAGCTTCCAAAATTTTTTGTTCAAGATTTTCCATAATAACTCCTTGAGGATGATTTCTATCATCTATTGTATCATCAAAATTAGAGTAAGACCAGTTTCTAAATCTCTTCAAATGATTTTTTCAAAAGATGTTGTCTTTGGTTTGCCTAATGCTTAGAATTATGGTATGATAAAAAAGTAACAAATTAAACTCAAAGGAGAGTAATATAATGTCAATTATTACTGATGTTTACGCTCGCGAAGTCCTTGACTCACGCGGTAACCCAACACTTGAAGTAGAAGTTTATACTGAATCAGGTGCTTTCGGACGTGGTATGGTTCCTTCAGGAGCTTCTACTGGTGAGCATGAAGCAGTTGAACTTCGTGATGGTGATAAATCACGTTACCTAGGTCTTGGTACTCAAAAAGCAGTGGACAACGTTAACAATGTGATTGCAGAAGCACTTATTGGTTATGATGTTCGTGATCAACAAGCAATCGACCGTGCCATGATCGCTCTTGACGGTACACCAAACAAAGGTAAACTTGGTGCGAATGCTATTCTTGGTGTTTCTATTGCTGTTGCTCGTGCAGCTGCAGATTACCTTGAAGTGCCACTTTACAGCTACCTTGGTGGCTTCAATACGAAAGTTCTTCCAACACCTATGATGAACATTATCAACGGTGGTTCACACTCAGATGCTCCAATTGCATTCCAAGAGTTTATGATTATGCCGGTTGGTGCACCAACTTTCAAAGAAGGACTTCGTTGGGGTGCAGAAGTATTCCATGCCCTTAAGAAAATCCTTAAAGAACGTGGTCTTGTGACAGCTGTTGGTGATGAAGGTGGATTTGCACCTAAGTTTGAAGGAACTGAGGATGGGGTAGAAACAATTCTTAAAGCTATTGAAGCTGCTGGTTATGAAGCAGGTGAAAATGGTATCATGATTGGTTTTGACTGTGCATCATCAGAATTCTACGATAAAGAGCGTGGTGTTTACGACTATACTAAATTTGAAGGGCCAGGAGCTGCTGTTCGTACATCAGAAGAGCAAATTGCTTACCTTGAAGAATTGGTTAACAAATACCCAATCATTACAATCGAAGATGGTATGGATGAAAATGACTGGGATGGCTGGAAAGCTCTTACAGAGCGTCTTGGCGATCGTGTTCAATTGGTTGGTGATGATTTCTTCGTAACAAATACAGAATATCTTGCAAAAGGTATTAAAGAAGGTGCAGCTAACTCAATCCTTATCAAAGTTAACCAAATCGGTACATTGACTGAAACATTTGAAGCTATTGAAATGGCTAAAGAAGCTGGTTACACTGCAGTTGTGTCACACCGTTCAGGTGAAACTGAAGATTCAACAATTGCTGACATCGCAGTTGCAACTAATGCTGGTCAAATCAAAACAGGTTCATTGTCACGTACAGACCGTATTGCTAAATACAATCAATTACTTCGTATCGAAGATCAACTTGGAGAAGTTGCAGAATACAAAGGTATCAAGTCATTCTACAACTTGAAAAAATAATTGATCATAAAGCTCTCTAAGATTATTTAGAGAGTTTTATTTATTTACTAGCAATATAAAATTATAATATAATCAGTCTGGATTAATTGTATGATAGAGGAGATACAATGAAAAAAGGAATAAGTTCAGATTTATTTAACAAACATTTAAAATTTTCCATTCGTAAATTATCTGTAGGTATTGCTTCGCTAGCCATAGGTGCTTTCTGACTAGGTAGTTCAGAGACGACAACCTTTGCAGACACAGTAGGTGCAACAACTGATTTGCCCCATAGTCCTTTGGTGCAATATCACTATGTGACCAAAGATGAGTTGACGGCTGAAGAAGAACAGTTGATTCAAAATGGCTTGCCCCAAAATCATGATGTGCATTGCCATAACTACTATTTGGTGTATCGTCCAATGAACCAAGGCATTCTGCCAAAAACAGCAAGTGAATCACTTTCTATTTTGACCATGGCAGGTGAAGTCTTGTTTGTTGTTTTGGGGCTTAGTGTCATTGTAACCAGTAAGGGTAAAAAGGAGCGCATTGTTTCTTCTATTATGTTAATTACCCTGTCAGGTACGATTTTCATGCCAAGTATCCAAGCCTTGCAAACTCAACAATTGTCTGCTTATAACCAGGTGTATCAATTGTCGGTAGGTGATAAGATGCCAGAGATTGCAGAGATTCCAGGTTATCAGTATGTTGGCTATATTTCATTATGTGGCTGTCAAGCCAAGAACGAGAACACCAGTACCCAGTTGTTAACTGATTGGACAAATGACTCTTCATCTGAAGCTAAAAGTCCATCATCGGAGTCACTAGTTAATACAGTGTCAAGTTCACCGACAAAAACAGAGGCGACTGAAGAGAGTGTAGTTGAAGAATCCATTTCAGAAACAAAGATTCGTCCAGTATTGCCAACGCTCCCAACCGTTCCTAATACGGAGACAGTTACTAATGAGCTTGAAACCAATCCAACATTGAGTGAGTTGGTAGTCAAAGAAGTTGTGACGAGCGTTCCAACATCAAGTGAAGTGATGGTTAAAGAAGAAGTCGTCACAACAATCCCAACTTCAACAGAAGTCATTGTCAAAGAAGAAGTTGTGACAACCATTCCAATCGGAGTCAACCGTTGTTGAAACAAGTGAAACGACTATTGAGACAACAAATGAAGAAGGCGAGATTGAAACATCAGTAACAGAAGTCGAAACAGTAGTGACAGTTCCATCATCAACGGAAGTGGTGAAGGAAGTCGAAACGGTAGTAACGGTTCCAACCTCAACAGAAGCAGTGACAGAAGTCGAAGAAGTTGAACCAGTAGCTCCAACTCCATCTTCATCAATGGAAGAAGTATCAGCTGTTGCCTCACAACCAGAAGTGGAACCGACTCCAAGCAGTGAAGTTGAATCAAGTGCGCCAGTTGACGAGTCATCAAGTAGTGAAGTTGAGTCAAGTGAGCCAGCTGAAGAGTCATCAAGTAGTGAAGTTGAGTCAAGTGGGCCAGCCGGCAAGTCATCAAGTAGTGAAGTTGAGTTAAGTAAGTCAGTTGACGAAATATCAAGTAGTGAAGTAATAGAAGAGCCAGTTGTTGATAAAGAAGAACTTCGTCAACTAGTTGAAGAGGACGATACGTTAAAAGAAACAATTCGTTATGCTTATGCAACACTGAAAACGAAACAAGTATATGATAGTTTGTTGACTCAAGCTCGTCAACTCTTGTTAAGTTCAAAAGCTACACAAGAACAGATTGATTCAGGTTTATTAGCTTTAAAAGAAGCGATTGAGCGACTGGTCGTTTAAAACGAGTACCAGAATTAGCTTTAACACAGGCTGAAAAAGATGACGATACTCGTACGGTGACCTTGACTTTCGCCTTGACCGATCCAGAGGAAACTTACCGTAGTGCCGTGGTCAAGGTTTATCAAGGCGAGCAGTTAGTCAAGGAAGTGCCAGTGATCGACATCAGTCAGCCATTGACGGTTGACGGACTAGACCATGAAGTACCGTATCGTTTTGAAACGGAGTTGACCTATGACTTGCGTGATGGTGAAGCAAGCAAGACCGTATCTCATGATCAAACGGTGACGCTAGACTTGAAACAAGAGCCAGACTTGACCTTGATGCAGGTTGAAAAGGATGAATTGACGAAGTCACTCAGCTTGTCTTACCAATTAACCGATCCCGATCAGGCTTATGTTCGTGTAATAGCCAAAATTTACGATGGGGAAACCTTGGTTAAGGAAGTGGCAATTAGTGATGTCAGCCAGTCAGTCCTTGTGGATGGTTTGGACTACAACATCCCTTACACCATTAAGACAGACTTGATTTATGATCGTCGTGATGGGGAACAAACTAAAACAGATACTTATGAAGACACGGTTGAGTTGATCCTTAAGAAAGTGGTGTTTAAGGACTTGACCCAAGTGACGCTTTATAAGTATGAAAACAATCAGTTGGTCAAACAAGAAGCGGCAATGGCAACGGATGACTTGTCTGCTTATGTGGTCAAATTAGAATCAGACAAGTACAAGGATGTGTATCTTCCAGTAACTAGCATCACAAACGATGGTAAGATTCGTGTGTCTTGGCCAGAATTGGTTCAGGATAAGACAATTGAAAACATTTATCAAGCAGATTTAGAGCTAATGCTTGGGCAACAAGTTAATAGTACAGATTACAGTCAGTTAGCACAGTATGAGAGTAGTCGTCAAGTGGTTTATCAAAATATTGAAAAATTATTGCCTCTCTACAATAAAGAAACCATCTTGACCTATGGTAACAAGGTGTCAGAATCAAGCAAGCTCTACACGACCCCATTAGTCAATGTTGTTCCAATGGTAGATAATGCCTTTGTGACGGATTATTATGGGCAACATGAGCAAATCAATCGTTTGATGTTGCACTATAGTGATGACACAGTAGAATATGTTGACTTGACGGCTGGTCAATTCTTCAAGGATAGTCAGGTGAAAGAGTACAGCCTAGCTGGTACAGATTTGATTTACACACCTGAGCAGTTTATTCAAAACCAAGACAGCCTAGTGGATGAGTTGGTCAATGAATTACAGGGCATGGATTACTTCGATAGCTTGAGTAACTTGTATCCAAACTTCAAGTATGACAATACCTTGATTGTGGCTGAGCGTCTGCGTCTAAGCTTGCCAAATTCAAGTGCTGGCAATAGCCAAGCAGAAGCGTCCTTGAGAGAGCTTCGTGTTGATCCATTGTATCTGGAACCAGCCTATAATAAGGTTAAGGATAATATTCGAAGTTATCTCAAATCTCTGTTGTCACAAGAGGCTGTTTATGCAAGTACGGATCAAGCTGGATTGACCTACTTGAAGGATCAAATCCTTGCTAATAAGGAAAAATTGATGTTGGGTCTGACTTATATGGATCGTCTATACAATATCAACTATGATGATAAGAACATTAAGGAACTCTCATTATTCAGACAAGACTTCTTTGGCAATGAGGTATCTCCTTATGAATTCTTAACGAACATTGGTAACCTTGGTACAGACAAGTTGATGTTCAAGAACAGTGCAACGACGTATGAAACTTACATTGGCAGTCAAAATGGTCAGACTACGGTGATGGATTATTTGAGTGCCTATAATCGCTTATTGACTGATAAGACAGATAATGAGTGGTTTAAGTCAGCAAGTAAAGCCTTTATTGTGGAAGAAGCTTCAAAAGAAGTACCTGATGTTAATGTTGAAGTTTATAGTATTCTATCTAAAGAACGGCATCAATCGTACATCCTACCATTATTGACTTTGTTAGAAGAAGGCACTTATGTCTTTACTAATATGACTACAATCAATTTTGGTATGTATGATCGTAATATTGATATGTCCCTTAAGGAAACTGATCCAGAAACTTATAAACAAAAAGTTACGGAATATGAAGCAGCAGTTGTTCAAGCAGCTAAGTGGCAACGTGATCATTTTGATACTTGGTATCGCATTGCTAATGATGATGTTAAGGATAAATTATATACTCGTTCTGATATGCAAATTCCAAACTGGGATGGTTACTCACTTAACAATAGACGTGGTTGGATGCAGCCTTATGGAAGTAGTGCAACGAGTCGAATGATAGACTTCTTTGGTCCAGTTGGTAAGTGGTATGCGTCAAATGGTTCTGGAGCCTATGCTAATGGAAGTTCTTCTCACTTTGTTGCAGATTCTATGATTGGCGCATATGGTATGGGAACTTTAACGCATGAAATGACACATAATTTGGATGGAGCAGTTTATCTAGGCGGTTATGGCAGACGACAAGGCATGGGTGGTGACAGCTTCACTAGTGGTTTCCTTCATAGTATGTCAAATTCAACCAACCAAACGATTGGTTTGAATCTATTTATTGATTTTACTACTGATCAGGGTGGTAAATTTGCTAAGGATCGTGTTCATAACGCTAGTCCAGAACGTTTCCAAACCAGCGATGATTTAGGTGAGTATGTTGGTGGTATGTTTGATGTTATCTATACTTTAGATGCCATAGAAGGAGAAGTATACCTAGAAGCACCACTTAGCACGAAAAAACAGGTCTTTAAGCGTTTAGAAGCTATTCCAAATGGAATGAATGCTACAGCTAAGAACCGTTCATTTACAGAAGCGGAATGGGAAACGACTACTTTCAATACTTTAGCTGATTTGGTTAATAATCAGGTGCTGTTTGGTCTAAAAGCTTATGCTAAGGATTCTGATATTGGTCAAAGTGGTTACCATACAAGTTTGATGTTTGTACCTATGTTTGGTGCTTTAACGAATGAAACTGGTTCATCAGACAATTTAACGTTTAAACGATTGTCTTATGAATTATTAGCAGAGGTTGGCTATGAAGGCATGCTAAGTTATTCGTCTAACAAACTGAAAGCCAAGGCTGAAGCAGAAGGACAGGTTTTCTCAGATACCTATATTTTGAAAGAACTTTTTGGAGATCGTTATAATAGTTTTGCTGACTTTAAATTAGATATGCTTGAACGTCGCTTATCTAAAGCGAAAGCTGGTGATTTGAAACCAGTAACGTTTACTTATAATGGACAAACTTATCAGGCAAACTATATTCAAATGAAGACTTTAATGACACAATTAGTTCAAACAAAACCAGCAGAAGTAGCTGCTTTGAAAGAAGCTATCTATAAAGCATATCTTATAGATACGGATGATTTCAGACAATCAGTTTACCAATAAGGGTAAATAAAAAAAGACAGGTTTTCCTGTCTTTTTTGTATCTTGATAACTCTTTTTATTGTAAATTCTATTTAAATGTAATACAATGTGTTACAATTAGAAGGGGGAACATTATAGGAACAATAACTATTCGATTAAATCAAGAAGAAACATTTTTCAAGAGTTATGCTCAAGTAACAGGACAAAGTCTGTCAAGTTTATTTAAGAAAGTTATTGAACGTGATATTGAAGATGAATATGATTTAAACCTCTACAAGCAAGCTTATGCAGAATATCAAGAGAATCCAGAAACAATCAGTCGTGCCGATTTTAAGAGAGAGCTGGGTTTTTAGATGTATCGTATTGAGTATTCTAAAAAAGTTCAAAAGCAAATTAAAAAGTTATATAAGTCTATTCAACGCTTACTGTTTGCTTGGATAGATAAATATGTAGAAAGAAAATGCCCCTCGTTCTATTGATAAGGGGTTAGCAGGAAATCATGCTAATGAATGGTGTTATCGTATTGGTGATTATAGATTGATTTGTGACATTCAAGATGACAGAATGATTATTTTAGCGCTCGAGTTTGGGCACAGAAAAGAAATTTATAACATTAAGAAATAGGATGTTTTGAAAGAAGTAGGTGTCATTTTCAGTTGGGAATAATTTATCTTAAAAAATTAGATTTTCTTTTAACCAATAAAACTCTCTAAATATGCTAGAGAGTTTTATTAGTTTATTAGATAGACAAGTCATGATATAATGGAGTAATTATATAATAAAGGAGATATAATGAAAAAAGAAGTTAGTTCAGGTTTATTCAATAGATGTTTAAAATTTTCCATTCGTAAATTATCTGTAGGTATTGCTTCGTTAGCGATAGGAGCATTCTGGGTGGGAAGTTCTGCAACACCAACTTTTGCGGATACCGTTACTACAGGGGATTTGACCCATAGTCCTTTGGTGCAATATCACTATGTGACCCAAGATGAGTTGACGGCTGAAGAAGAACAGTTGATTCAAAATGGCTTGCCTCAAAATCATGATGCCCATTGTCATAACTACTATTTGGTATATCGCCCAACGAGTCAAGGTATTCTGCCAAAAACAGCAAGTGAATCACTTTCTCTTTTGACCATGGCAGGTGAAGTCTTGTTTGTCGTTTTGGGTCTTAGTGTCATTGTAACCAGTAAAGGTAAAAAGGAGCGCATTGTTTCTTCGATTATGTTAATTACCCTGTCAGGTACGATTTTCATGCCGAGCATTCAGGCCTTGCAAACTCAAAAATTATCAGCTTATAATCAAGTTTATCAAGTATCTACAGGTGATAAGCTGCCAGAGATTACTGAAATCCCAGGTTATCAGTATGTTGGCTACATTTCATTATGTGGTTGTCAGGCGAAAGATAGTCAAACTAGTACTCAATTATTACCAGAGTTACCAGTAGAGCCATCATCAGACATGAGTCGTGCTTCATCTGTGTCGACAGTTGATACATTGCCAAGTTCAGCAACTCAAACTGAGGCAACCGGAGAAAGTGTGGTTGAAGAATCTGTGTCAGAAACGGAAGTACTTCCAGCAGATTCAACGACACCAAGTTCATCAGAGATTACCCCAGTCGTTAAACCGACTGTTCCAGAGTCATCTAAGTCAGAAACGGTTGAGAGCGAGGTCATATCAGTTCCTTCTTCAACACAAGCGATTGTTAAAGAAGAAGTAGTGACAACGATTCCAACGTCAACGGAAGTCATTATTAAAGAAGACGTAGTGACAACAATTCCAACTGAATCAACTCTTATTGAAACCAGTGAAACAACGATTTCAACAGAGAATGAAGCAGGTGAAGTTGAGACGTCAGTGACTGAAGTTGAGACAGTGGTGACGGTTCCGACTTCTACAGAAGTTGTGACTGAAGTTGAGACGGTGGTAACGGTTCCGACTTCTACAGAAGCTGTGACTGAAGTTGAACCAGTAGAAGAAGAGTTATCATCAAGTAGTGAGTTACCAGTTCCAAGTTCATCATCCGAAGAGCCATCGTTGAGTAGTGAATTGCCAACTTCAAGTTCACCATTAGAAAACTCATCATCAAGTAGTGAATTGCCAACTTCAAGTTCACCATTAGAAAACTCATCATCAAGTAGTGAATTGCCAACTTCAAGTTCATCGTCTGAAGAGTCATCATCGAGTAGTGAATTGCCAACTTCAAGTTCACCATTAGAAGAAGAATCATCGTCGAGTAGTGAACTACCAGTTTCAAGTTCATCATCTGAAGAGCCATCGTCGAGTAGTGAAGTGACTGAGGAACCGGTTGTTAATAAGGAAGAACTTCGTCAATTAGTGGAAGAAGATGAATCCTTAAAAGAAACGGTTCGCTATGCTTATGCAACCTTAGAAGTTAAACAATCCTATGACGAGTTGTTGGTGAAAGCCCAACAATTGTTACTAGATAATCAAGCTACTCAAGAACAGGTTGATGCAGGCTTGTTATCATTGAAAGAAGCCATTGAACGATTAAATGGTCGTTTGTATCGAGAACCAGAACTTGTCTTGATAGGTGTTGAGAAGGACGATGATGGTCGCACGGCTACCTTAAACTTTAGCCTGAGTGATGAAGATGGTAGCTACCGTAGTGCCCTTGTTAAGGTTTATCGAGAAGACCAGTTGGTTAAAGAAGTTTCAGTATCAGATATTAGTCAGCCATTGACGGTAGATGGTTTAGCCTATGAGGTTCCTTATCGCTTTGAAACAGAGTTGACCTATGACCTGCGTGATGGAGACCAAACCAAGACTATTTCGCATGACCAAACAGTGACCCTGGTCTTGAAGCAAGAACCAGAACTTGTCTTGACAGGTGTTGAGAAGGACAGCTTAACTAAATCACTTAGCTTGTCGTATCAATTAACCGACCCAGACCAAGCCTATGTTAGTGCAGTGGCTAAGATTTATGATGGAGATACCTTGGTTAAGGAGCTTGCCTTAACGGATTTGAGCCAGCCAGTAAGAGTTGAAGGATTAGATTACAATATCCCTTATACCATTAAGACCGACTTGGTTTATGACCGTCGTGATGGAGAGCAAACCAAAACAACCACCTATGAAGAAACGGTTGAATTAACACTTAAACAAGTGGTGTTCAAGGATTTGACCCAAGTGACCCTTTATAAATATGAGAATAATCAGTTGGTTAAACAAGAGACAGCTAGTCCAACGGATGACTTGTCTGCTTATGTGGTCAAATTAGAATCAGACAAGTATAAGGATGTCTATCTCCCTGTGTCTAGCATCACAAATGATGGCAAGGTTCGTGTGGTTTGGCCAGAATTGGTACAAGAAAATTCAGCTGACAATAGCTACCAAAAAGATTTGGAACTAACGCTTGGTCAACAAAATGCCACAACAGATTATAGCCAATTGGATGACTATGACAGTGCACGCCAAGTAGCTTATCAAAATATTGAGAAATTATTGCCATTCTACAATAAGGAAACCATTTTAGACTATGGTAATAAGGTGTCAGAATCAAGCAAGCTCTACACGACACCACTGGTCAATGTTGTTCCAATGGTAGATAATGCCTTTGTGACGGATTATTATGGTCAACATGACCAAATCAATCGTTTGATGTTGCACTATAGTGATGACACAGTAGAATATGTGGACTTGACGGCTGGTCAATTCTTCAAGGATAGTCAGGTGAAAGAGTATAGCCTGGCTGGTACAGACTTGATTTACACACCAGAGCAATTGATTCAAAATCAAGACAGTTTCTTAGATGACTTGGTTACTGAATTACAAGGGATGGATTATTTTGACAGTTTGAGTAGTTTGTATCCAAATTTTGCCTATGACACGACCTTAGTGGTAGCAGAGCGTTTGCGTTTGGGCTTGGCTAATAACAAGGCTGGCAATGCACAAGCGGAAGCGTCCTTGCGTGCTTCGCAAGTTGACCCGATTTATCTCGAGTCAACTTACAATAAGGTTAAGGATAACATCCGCAGTTATTTGAAATCTTTATTGTCACAAGAAGCGGTTTATGCAAGCACTGACCAGGCTGGTTTAACTTATTTGAAAGAGCAAATCTTGGCTAATAAGGAAAAATTGATGCTGGGTCTAACCTATATGGATCGTCTTTACAATATCAACTATGATGACAAGAACATCAAGGAATTGTCATTGTTTAGACAAGATTTCTTTGGCAATGAGGTATCTCCGTATGAGTTCTTAACCAATATAGGTAACCTTGGCACAGACAAGTTGATGTTCAAGAACAGTGCGACAACGTATGCGACAGCTATTGGTAGTCAAAATGGTCAAGCTACGGTGATGGATTATTTGAGTGCCTATAACCGATTATTAACAGACAAGACAGACAATGATTGGTTTAAGTCTGCAAGTAAAGCGTATATTGTTGAGACACCATCATTAGAGGTAGCTGATTCTAACTCAGAT
This sequence comes from Streptococcus sp. sy004, assembly GCF_007859205.1. Classification (GTDB taxonomy): domain Bacteria; phylum Bacillota; class Bacilli; order Lactobacillales; family Streptococcaceae; genus Streptococcus. The sequence continues at coordinate 20,375 of NZ_VOHP01000004.1, read as the reverse complement.
ATTTACTATGCTTTATCAAAAGAGCGTCATCAAATGATGATTCTACCATTATTGACTCTTTCTGAAGAAGGTCTATTTATCATTAGCAACATGACTAGTATCAATATGGGAATGTTTGATCGTGATATTGACATGACTCTCAAAGAAACCGATCCAGCAACCTATGAACAAAAGGTTGCGGCCTACAAAAAACAAGTAGATTTAGCAGCCAAATGGCAGCGAGATTACTATGATGCTTGGTATCGTATTGCCTTAGATTCGGTTAAAGATCAAATGTATAACCGTTCTGATATGCCAATACCTAACTGGGATGGTTATCAGTTTAACTCAAACGGGACATGGATGCAGCCTTATGGTGAGACAGCAAGTAGCCGTATGACAGACTTCTTTGCCCCAATCGGTAAATGGTATGCGCCAAATGGTACAGCGGCCTATGCTAATGGAGGCTCTTCTCACTTTGTTATTTATAGTATGATTACTCAAGAAGGTCAATCAACCTTTACCCATGAAATGACACATAATTTGGATGGTACGGTTTACTTAGGTGGTTATGGCAGACGACAAGGCATGGGAGCAGAAGCCTATTCTAGAGGATGGGGAGAAAGTCCTGAAGAAGCCACTACTAAAATCATCAGTGTCAACCTTTTTGCAGATTACATCAATGATTTTAATGGGGCTTATGCTACAAGACGTAACCATAGTGCTAGTCCAGAGCGTTTCCAAAATAGTGGTGATTTAGAAGAATACATGAGAGGCATGTTCGATGTTCTTCATACCCTAGATGCTATTGAAGGTGAAATTTATGTTGATTCATCATTAGAAACTAAGAAACAATTCTTTAGACGCTTTGAAGCAGTTCCTGATGCCAAAGGTGGCGATGCCACTGGACGCAATCGAGCATTCACTGAGGATGAATGGAATCGTTTGAGTTTCAATAGTATTTCAGATTTGGTTAACAACGAAGTTGTGGCGGCCTTGACTGAAAATTATGGTAGAGGAGTCAATAAAGATCTGAACATTAACCGTAGTAACTACACCTCATCTCCAATGTTTGTGTCAATCTATAGTTCATTGACAAACCCTACTGGTTCGTCAAATAGTTTGACCTTCAAACGTTTATCATTTGAATTACTAGCAGAAGCGGGTTATGAAAATGGTATGTTGAATTATGCTTCTAATAAATTGAAGGATAAGGCTGCAAGTGAGGGTAAAACTTTCTCAGATACTTATGTGTTGAAAGAAATTTTCGGTGATAAATATGAAACTTTTGCTGACTTTAAGATTGATATGTTGGAAAGTCATCTAGCCAAGGCTAAAGCCGGTGAGATGAAAGTTCTTGATTTTACATATAAGAGAAAAACCTATCAAACAACTTATGAGCAAATCAAGACCTTGATGACAGAAGCAATCAATAATAATAAACCAGCAGATGTTATTAGTTTGAAAGAAGCTGTTTATCGAGCTTATCTTTTAAACACTGATGATTTCAGACAATCTGTTTATCAATAAGAATAAATAAAAAAGACAGGATTTCCTGTCTTTTTTTATTTATTTACAAGAACAAGAGTCACAAGTACAGCTAGTGCAGCTACAAGTTCCATTTTCTTTACAAGTGCAATTTGTCATAATAGGTCTCCTTTTTAACAAGAACAAGAGTCACAAGTGCAGTTAGTGCAGTTGCAAGTTCCATTTTCTTTACAAGTGCAATTTGTCATAATAGGTCTCCTTTTTAACAAGAACAAGAGTCGCAAGTACAGTTAGTGCAGTTACAAGTTCCATTTTCTTTACAAGTGCAATTTGTCATAATCAATCTCCTTTTTAACGAGTGACACGACGACGTGCTGCTTTTTTACGGTTTTCTTCGATGAAAGCGGCCTTCTCTTCTTCGGGCTCAATAATTGTTTTTTTAACAGCATAAACCGTTCCAGCAACCGCAGCGCCAGCACCGACAACCCCAGTTACAAGACCTTTAAGAAATGAATGTTTTTTTGCCATAATATTTCTCCTTTTCTTATGTTATAATCATAGTAACGAATTTATGAATAAAATGCAAGGAAAAATATGAAGACCAAATTGATTGTGATTGCAGGGCCAACAGCCGTCGGGAAGACAGCTCTGGGAATTAAGTTAGCTCAAGCCTTTGATGGTGAGATTATTAGTGGGGATAGTCAGCAAGTTTATCGTCAACTGGATATTGGTACAGCAAAGGCTAGTCAAACTGAGCAAGAAGAGGTTGTTCATCATTTAATTGATGTTAGGGAGGTATCAGAAACCTACTCGGCTTTTGACTTTGTTCAAGAAGCCAAAGAAGCAATTGAAAACATTTCTAGCAGAGGAAAATTACCCATTATTGTTGGTGGAACGGGTTTATATTTGCAAAGTTTGCTGGAGGGCTATCATTTAGGTGGACAGGTTAATCAAGAACAAGTCTTGGCTTATCGTCAAGAACTAGACCGTTTAAGTGAGGAAGAATTATTTATTAAAATAGCTGAGCAAGGCATTGAATTAGAACAAATTAACCGACGGCGAGCTATGAGAGCCTTGGAATTAGCAAAATTTGGTAATCACATGACGAATCAAGAACCGCCCTATCAGGCCTTGCTTTTAGGATTAACAGATGACAGGGAAAGTCTTTACCAACGAATCAATCAAAGGGTAGATCAAATGGTTGAGTTGGGTTTGTTAGACGAAGCTCGTTGGCTATATGATCATTTTCCAGAAGTTCAGGCTAGTCGTGGGATTGGTTATAAAGAATTATTTCCTTATTTTGCAGGTCAGATGAACTTGAATGAGGCCTTGGATAAATTGAAACAAAATACTCGACGTTTTGCCAAGCGTCAACTAACTTGGTTTCGTAATCGGATGTCCCTTGAATTTTATCAGATTGCCGATCCTAATATGGAAATGAACATCAAGCAGCGGGTTCAAACGTTTTTAGAACAATCGGATTGATACGATTATAATACCGGTGGTAAGATTGAACCATTTAGCTAAGGAGAAAGCCATGATTGAAACAAAAAAAGCACAGGAGCTAGTCCTTCTAGTTGGTGTTGAATTACCTAAGGATAGCAATTTTACCATGTCTATGTTGGAATTGAGTCGTCTAGCTCAAACAGCTGGTGCTAAGGTGGTGGATAGCTATGTGCAAAAAAAAGAAAGATATGATAGTAAAACGTTTATTGGTTCGGGAAAATTACTTGAACTCAAAGAACGCATTGAAGCAGATGAGATTGATACGGTCATTGTTAACAATCGCTTGACCCCTCGTCAAAATACCAATTTAGAGGCTGCATTGGGTGTTAAGGTTATTGACCGTATGCAGTTGATTTTAGACATTTTTGCCCTGCGTGCTAGAAGCCATGAAGGCAAGATGCAAGTTCATTTGGCCCAATTGAAATACATGTTACCACGTTTAGCTGGTCAAGGTATTATGTTAAGTCGTCAGGCAGGGGGAATTGGTAGTCGTGGTCCTGGTGAGAGTCAACTAGAACTTAACCGAAGAAGTATTCGCCATCAGATTTATGATATTGAGCAAAAATTAAAGACTATTGAAAAAAATCGAGAAACGGTCAGAGAAAAACGTCTAGATGCACAGACCTTTAAAATTGGCTTGATAGGCTATACCAATGCAGGTAAATCAACGATTATGAACCTGTTGACAGATAATAGCCAATATGAAGCAGACGAGTTGTTTGCAACGCTAGATGCGACAACTAAGAAAATCTCACTCAAAGGTGGTTTTCAAGCAACTTTGACTGACACAGTAGGGTTCATTCAAGATTTGCCAACGGAGTTGATTGCAGCTTTCAAATCAACCTTGGAAGAAAGTCGTCATGTTGATTTATTACTTCATGTCATCGATGCTAGTGACCCCAATCATAGCGAACAAGAAGATGTGGTTCTATCTTTGTTGACAGAATTGGGAATGGATCAGATTCCTCGTTTGGCAGTTTATAATAAGATGGATCAGGTAGAGCGTTTGGTAGCAACAGCATTTCCTAATGTTCGTTTGTCAGCCAAGGCATCAGGGAGTCGTCAACTACTGAAAAATTTGATTATTGATGAAATTCGTCATCTTTTTGTTCCTTTTTCTTTTACAATGGCAGCTAAAGATAGCTACAAATTGTATGAGTTGGATAAATTTGTAATTTTTGATCAAGTTCCTAGAGAGACGGAAGTTTTTGAAGTATCAGGCTATATTGCTCAAGAAAATAAATGGAGGCTAGAAGCATTTTATGATCAAGATGATTGATTTGGCTCTGACCTATGGTGGTTTTACCAGCCTAGATCGCCAATATTTACAAGAAAAATTTAAAAGAATGACCAAACAGGAGCAATTGGACTTTATCACGCCACCACCGAGTGTTTTGAATGCCTATTTTGCAGAATATTATCAAAAAGAATCACCTCAGAAAGCAACGGATTATTATTTTGAGCTTAGTCAAGCCTTGGATTTGATGAGTGACAACCCTAGTTTTATTGAAGAAAAACCCTTTGTTCGCCTTAATTTGCAAGGAAAATCTTACGGTTTTGCTTATCAGACGGGGCAAGAAGAGGTTGCTACTGTGTTTGCTGAAAGAGATGCCTTGCCTGTAGAGCAGCTGTGTTTTGAATTGGCGAGTATTTTTCCTCATTATCAGCTAGTAGCCAAAGAACAGGTCATTATGTTTCCTAAAAAAGAACCGTCAGCTAAGGTAGAAGATTTGGTTTTGGAAAAGGTTGATTTGACACAAGGGTGGCGACTGGCAGATGGTACGGTTCTTTTGCAAGGTTTTAATCAAGAGGAACTCTTAGAAGTAGCCAGTCAGTTTGAAGGACAACGTCAGTATGGTTTTTCCCAACGTCAATATCTACTCTACATTAAATAATAGAAAGTATGGATTATGCAACTACAATTTTTAGGAACGGCGGCTGGGCAACCAGCTAAATCTCGCAATGTGTCCAGTCTTGTTTTGAAACTCTTGGATGAAATCAATGAAGTTTGGATGTTTGATTGTGGTGAAGGCACGCAACGTCAGATTTTATCGACCAATATTCGCCCTCGTAAGGTGCGAAAAATTTTTATCACGCACCTACATGGCGATCATGTTTTTGGCTTGCCTGGTTTTTTGTCTAGTCGTTCTTTTCAAGCCAATGACGAGCAAACAGACCTTGAGATTTATGGGCCACAGGGAATTAAGCAGTTTGTGATGTCCAGTTTACGTTTGACGGGTTCACGCTTACCTTATCGTATTCATTTTCGGGAATTTACATCAGAACAGTTGGGTAAGATCTTAGAGACAGATAAGTTTACCGTCTATGCTGAAGCCCTGGATCATTCCGTTTTTTGTATTGGTTATCGAGTGGTACAAAAGGATTTGGAAGGTACGCTGGACGCAGACAAATTGAAAGCAGCAGGGGTTCCTTTTGGACCACTCTTTGGTCAAATCAAAAATGGCCAAGATGTCATCCTAGAAGATGGTACAAAAATCATTGCTAAGGACTACTTGTCAGCACCTAAAAAAGGCAAGGTTATCACCATTTTAGGTGATACTAGAAAAACAGATGCCAGTGTCCGTTTAGGCTTGGGAGCAGATATCTTAGTGCATGAATCAACTTATGGCAAGGGAGATGAAAAACTGGCTAAGAGTCATGCCCATTCAACCAATATTCAAGCCGCTCAAATAGCCCAAGAAGCCTCAGCCAAACGATTGCTACTCAATCACATTAGTTCTCGTTTTTTGGGTCGAGAAATTGGGCAAATGGCAGCCGATGCAAGAAAGATTTTTCCAAATACTTATATTGTCAATGACTTAGAGGGATTTGAAATATGAGAACAGTCTTAATTACAGGAGCTTCTGGCGATTTAGCACAGGCTATTATTCAGGCCTTACCAGATACAGATAGCATTTTAGCCCTAGGTCGTTCGAAAGAAACCTTAGACACCATTTACGCTCATCGAAGCAATGTTACCTCTTTTGGAGTAGATATTACCGATCATCAAGCGGTTGTTTGTTTGCTGGAAGAGTTGACTCAAAATTATGGGGCGATTGATGTGCTAATTAACAATGCAGGTTATGGCACTTTTAAGGCTTTTGATGATTTTAACGATCAAGACATCAGCCAACTATTTGAAGTCAATACCTTGGCAACGATACGTTTATCTCGGATGATTGGTCAAAAGATGGCTGAAAAAGGCCAAGGTCATATCATCAATATTGCTAGCATGGCAGGTTTAATAGCAACAAGCAAATCGAGTATTTATTCAGCGAGCAAATTTGCAGTGATTGGTTTTTCTAATGCACTTCGATTGGAGTTGGCGGATAAAGGTGTTTATGTGACGACGGTTAATCCAGGTCCCATTAAAACCAAATTTTTCCAAACAGCAGATCCAGACGGCAGTTACTTAAAACGTGTTGAGGCTTATAGTTTAAGCCCAGAACAAGTGGCTCAAAAAATTGTGAACAATATCGGTCGGAATAAACGTGAGTTGAATTTGCCTTGGTTGTTAGCTCTGACTCATAAGTTTTACAACCTATTTCCAGTTTTATCTGATTACATTAGTCGCAAGAATTTTAATTATAAGTAGCCGAAATCATCTCTTTTTGGAGATGATTTTTATGATTAAAAAAAGCTAGGACTCTAAAAATAGAGCCCTAGCCGGAGATTTATGAAAAAGAAAAGTTTTAGGATGATTACAGTATAGCCAAGTTACCTTAATTGAAACTTAACTGAAAACATATCCTTTTCTCCTTTATCTCTATCTTAATTTTTGCTATAATTTTATAGATAATGCTAGAAATGAGATGGGTATGATAAAAGCAAAGTATGACTGGCAATTAAGTAAGCATCAGCCAAGTGAAGAGTTTTTGAAAATAGCCAAGCAGGCAGGTTTATCCCCTTTAGCGAGTCAAATTTTGTATCAGCGAGGTGTGGTTGAACCAGAACAGCTAGAGCATTTTTTAACACTAGATTTGGCACAGCTTCATGACCCATATCTCTTCTATGAAATGGAAAAAGCAGTGACTAGGATTCGTCAAGCGATTGAAACAGGCGAGCGGATCTTAGTTTATGGTGATTATGACGCTGACGGTATGACTGCAGCCAGTATCATGAAAGAAACCTTGGAAATGATGGGGGCTGATTATGAGATTTATTTGCCCAATCGTTTTACGGATGGCTACGGTCCCAATAAAAGTGTCTATCAATATTTTATTGACCAACAAGCCATCTCTTTAATTATCACAGTTGACAATGGGGTGGCAGGGCATGAGGCCATTAGTTATGCCAAAGAAGTTGGCGTAGATGTCATTGTAACGGATCACCATAGTCTGCCAGCAGACTTGCCTGATGCCTATGCTATTATTCATCCGGAACATCCCCAAGGTGCTTATCCTTTTCCGCATTTGGCAGGTTGTGGTGTCGCATTTAAGTTGGCAACAGCTCTTTTGGAGACCGTACCAACAGAATTTTTAGACTTGGTAGCCATAGGTACTGTAGCAGACATGATGTCTTTGACTGATGAAAACCGTATCTTGGTCAAGTTTGGTCTGCAGATTCTGAAAGAAACTGATCGTATCGGTCTGCAAGAATTGATGAAGTTATCAGATTTAGAACCAGCCAATCTGACGGAGGATAGTATTGGTTTTACGTTAGCTCCTCAACTTAATGCCTTGGGGCGTTTAGATGATCCTAATCCTGCCATTGAGTTATTGACAGGATTTGATGATGAAGAAGTCAAGGACCTTGCCCAGTTGGTATTTAGTAAAAATGACGAACGCAAAGCTCTGGTGCAAAGCATTTTTGAAGAAGCTAAAGCTATGGTGGATCCGACAAAACCAGCTCAAGTGCTAGCTAAAGAAAACTGGCAACCAGGTGTCTTGGGCATTGTGGCAGGTAAACTTTTGGATGAATTACAGCAGCCAGTTGTTGTCTTAAGTATTAGTGACAATCAAGCTAAAGGTAGTGCTAGAAGTCCAGAGGTAGTTGATGTTTTTGAAGCCTTGTCTGGACAAAAAGATCTCTTTATCGCCTTTGGGGGTCACAGCGGAGCAGCTGGTATGACACTTGACGTAGATAAGCTAGAGCAACTTTCTACCTGTTTATGTGACTATATTAAGGAAAGGCAAATTGATTTAAGTCAAAAGATATCGCTGACTATTGATAGTGACATTGCCTTAGCTGATCTCAGTCTAGATACCATTAAAAACTTAGAAAAATTGATGCCATTTGGCATTTGTCATCAAAAACCAGTTTTTCGTTTGAGCAATATCCAAGTCATACAAGCTCGTCAGATGGGACAAGGTGGTAGTCACTTAAAATTGAAAATTGCTCAAGCGGATAAGGAATTAGAAGTCGTGGCTTTTGGTTATGGTCACTTGGTTCAAGAATTTTTACAGGCTAGTCATTTAGAGTTAGCGGTTCACTTATCTATTAATTTTTGGAATGGAAATCGTATGTTGCAGTTGATGTTGGTCGATGCTAGGGTTGATGGTGTTCAACTCATTGATATACGTTCCAAAAATCTACCATTGCCCAATCAAGTACCTAGTCTTGAGTCAGGACTGAAAAGCGATGTAGTCGTTGTGGCTCAAATACCAGAAGATGTCAATCAATTAAAAACCTTGCTACAAGAAGGACAATTTAAGGTCATTTATTTCAAAAACGAAATAAAAAACCAGTATTATTTGACAGGTTATGGTACAAGAGACCAGTTTGCTAAACTTTATAAGGTCATCTATCAATTTCCAGAGTTTGATGTTCGCAATAAGTTAGGGGAGTTAAGTCACTATTTGAAAATTCCTCAGATTCTTTTGGTTAAGATGATTCAGATTTTTGAAGAACTGGGATTTGTGACTATTACAAATGGCTTAATGACAGTTAATAAATCAGCTAGTAAACGTGAGATTGCAGAAAGTCGAATTTATCAAGAACTTAAAGAACAAGTGACCTATCAAGAGCTCATGGCTCTGGGAACGCCACAAGAAATTTACGATTATCTCATGACTTAGATGGTCAGGTTTTACCATTTTACAAAATCATGGTATAATAAAACGTAACGATTATTTTGACAAATGAATAGGAAGATAATATGGATTTAAAAAATTACATTGCAACCATTGAAAACTACCCAACTGAAGGCATTATGTTTCGTGACATTAGTCCCTTAATGGCTGATGGCGATGCTTATAGCTATGCTGTTCGTGAGATTGTCCAATATGCTATGGGCAAGGAAATTGACATGATTGTAGGGCCAGAGGCACGTGGATTTATCATTGGTTGTCCAGTTGCTTTTGAGTTGGGAGTTGGCTTTGCTCCTGTTCGTAAACCAGGTAAGTTACCTCGTGAGGTGATTTCAGCTGATTATGAAAAAGAGTATGGCTTTGATACATTATGTATGCATGCTGATGCTATTAAACCGGGCCAACGTGTGTTGATTGTGGATGATCTTTTAGCAACAGGTGGAACGGTTAAAGCAACTATTGAAATGATTGAAAAATTAGGTGGTGTTGTTGCGGGTTGTGCCTTCTTGATTGAATTAGATGAGTTAGAAGGTCGCAAGGCTATCGGAGATTACGACTACAAGGTGTTGATGCACTATTAAGATGAAAAATCGTTTGTGGAGGTAAAGATGAGTTTTTTAGAGCAGTATCAAAAAGGTCAACTGGTTTTACCAGCTAGTCTGCTCTTGCGTTACAGACAACTCTTTTCTAAGGCAGACGATTTTTTAGTTTGGCAATTTTTCTATCTGCAAAATACAACCAAATATGATGAGTTACCACCAGATCAAATTGCTGCGGCTTTGGGTTGGAGTGTAGAAGCCGTTAACCAATCGATTACCAATCTTCTAACACAAGAGTTGATGGCCATTCGTTCAATCAATTTGAACGGTTTGGAAGAAACCATCTTTGACACGAGTTTGGCCCTGAAAAAATTAGACCAGTTGGATAAAAACACTAAGGCAGTTTCAGAGCAAGAACCATCTCATCAAAATTCACAAGAAAGTTTGCCTAGTCTTTTAGCTGATTTTGATCAGGCAGGTTGGGTATTAACTTCTTTTGAGTTGGAGGACATTCAAAAATGGTTACAGGAAGAGCAACTTTCTCCAGACCTTATTCGTGAAGCCTTGCGTGAGAGCGTGTATAGTGGGACTCGTAACTGGAGGTATTTGAGTAAAATTTTACTTAATTGGCAAAGAGAAGGTATCCGTAGTCTGGCTGACATTGAGCAAAGACGAGAAGAGCGTGAACGACTTCAACCAGAACGTACAAGTACTCCTATACCATCTAGTATCTTAGATACCATGGACAAATTGTGGGGGTAGTCATGAGAATCGGTAAAGAACGTTTGAAAAAGGTTTTAGAGATTATTGGTGACTTATTTCCAGATGCTGCTTGCGAATTAAATTATGATACCCCTTTTCAATTATTGGTTGCTGTCATTTTATCAGCTCAGGCGACGGATAAGTCGGTCAATCAAGTGACACCAGCTTTATGGGCGGCTTATCCAAGGATTGAAGATTTAGCGCAGGCAGATGTCGCCCAAGTCGAAGAAACTATTCGTCATATTGGTCTATATAAAAATAAGGCGAAAAATATTGTTAAAACAGCTCAAATCGTTTTGGAAAAGTTTGCCGGTCAAGTACCGGATAATCATAAGGACTTGGAGAGTTTGCCTGGTGTTGGTCGTAAGACAGCTAATGTGGTCTTGGCTGAAATCTATAAAGTACCAGCCTTGGCTGTGGACACGCATGTCTCACGGATTGCCAAACGTTTGAATATTTCAGCACCAGATGCAGATGTCTTGGAAATTGAGCAAGATTTGATGAAAAAAATTCCTAAACGAGATTGGATTGTGACACATCATCGCTTAATTTTCTTTGGCCGCTACCATTGTTTGGCTAAAAAGCCCAAGTGTGAAATTTGTCCAGTACAAGCCTACTGTCATTATTATAAGGAAACGATTAAGAAATAAACGAAAGGCTGGGTCAAATGGCTCAGCCTTCTTTAGAAAGAGAGAACAATGGAAAACGAGTTATCACGACGTTTACAAGCAGTAGCTGACTTTATTCCTAAGAATAGTCGGCTCTTAGATGTTGGCAGTGATCATGCTTATCTTCCCCTTGATTTAGTAAAAAAAAATAAGATTGCTTTTGCCATTGCTGGCGAGGTGGTGAAAGGGCCATATCAATCAGCCTTAACTAATGTTGCCCAAGCTGGCTTGACAAAGGCAATTGACGTTAGATTGGCTAATGGTTTGGCAGCTTTTGAGCTTGCTGATCACATTTCTGTTATCAGTATTTGTGGCATGGGTGGACGTTTGATTGCTGATATTTTGGAAGCAGGTAAGGAAAAATTAGATCAGATAGAACGTTTGGTTCTCCAACCTAATAATCGCGAAGACGAGCTTCGTTCTTGGTTGATGGCAAACGGCTTTACGCTTGTGGCTGAACAAATGATTTATGAAAATGATAAGTATTATGAAATTATCGTGGCAGAACCAGGTATGGCTCATCTGTCAGCCAAGGACTTACGTTTTGGCCCCTACTTACTGGCTGAATGCTCTGATATTTTCAAAGCTAAATGGCAGAATGAATTGAAAAAATTAAACCACGCACTTAATCAGGTTCCAGAACATCGTCTTGAAGCAAGACAGCTTTTATTAGAGAAAATTGAACAGATAAAGGAGGTTCTTCTATGAGAGCAAGTCAAGTCATTGAACGTTATGAAGCGTTTTGTCCACCCCATCTCTCGTTGGAAGGAGATGTCTGTGGGTTGCAGATTGGTAGCCTAGATAAGGAAATCAACAGTTTGATGATTGCCCTTGACTTAAGAGAGCAAACCGTGCAAGAGGCTATTGAGCAGAGTGTGGATTTGATTATTGTTAAGCATGCTCCTATATTTCGTCCCTTAAAGGATTTAAGACAGGTACCAGAAAATCAAATGATTTTAGACTTAGTCAAACATGACATTGCTGTTTATGTGAGTCATACTAATATTGATGTGGTAGAAGGTGGACTTAACGATTGGTTTTGTGATTTGTTAGAGATAACAGAAACAAGCCCTTTGAGCCTAACTAACGGTGAACAAGGTATTGGTCGTATTGGTCAGATTGAACCCCAATCTTTGTCGGCTTTTGCTGAAAAGGTTAAAACGGCTTTTGGCTTGTCTTATCTTCGCTTGATTTCTTATGATGTTAAGGAAAATCCCACGATATCCAAGGTCGCAATCTGTGGTGGTAGTGGTCAGAGTTTTTACCAAGATGCTTTGGCCAAGCAAGCTGACTTGTATATTACAGGCGATATTTACTATCATACAGCCCAAGACATGCTGACGCAAGGCTTATTAGCTCTGGATCCAGGTCATTATATTGAAGTGCTATTTGTTGAAAAATTAGCTCAGTTGTTTGAAGAGTGGAAAATGGAAGAAAACTGGCAACTTCAGATTATTCCAAGCAGTCAATCAACCAATCCTTTCCAAGATATTTGAGGTAGTTATGACTAAAGTCGCAATTATTGGAGCGGGTATTGTTGGGGCAACGGCAGCCTACTACCTATCCAAAGAAGAACAAATTGAGGTGACTGTTTTTGATGATGGACTAGGACAGGCAACCAAGGCGGCCGCAGGAATTATCTGTCCTTGGTTTTCCAAACGACGCAATAAAACTTGGTATCGTTTAGCTCGGTTAGGAGCGGATTTTTATCAAACATTAATTGCTGATTTAGTGAATGACGGTTATGACACCGGTTTTTATCAGCAAAATGTTGTTTATGTCTTAAAAAAAGACGAAAGTAAGCTTACTGAGCTTTATCAATTAGCTCAGTCACGCCAAGAAGAGTCTCCTTTAATTGGTCATTTGGCTCTACATGATAAGGCGAAAGTTCAACAAATTTTTCCGAATTTAAAAGGATTTAATCAAGCACTTTATGCCAGTGGTGCAGCTCGTGTGGATGGTTCTCAGCTGACCCAAACGCTGTTGGCAGCTAGTGGTGTCGGTTATGTTCAGAAAAAAGTTACCTTAAAGCAAGAAAAAACGGGTTATAAGATTGATGGGCAAGTCTTTGATCAAGTTATTTTAGCCACAGGTGCTTGGTTGGGTGAGTTGCTTAGCCCCTTGGGCTATCAGGTAGATCTTAAACCTCAAAAAGGTCAGTTGCTAGATTATTATTTTTCAGATTTGGACCTAGCCGACTCCCCTGTTGTTATGCCAGAAGGGGAAGTTGATTTGATTCCTTTTGCAGATGGACGACTCAGTGTTGGTGCCAGTCATGAAAATGATAAAGGATTTGATTTAAGTTTAGATTCAGCTATTTTAGCTAGATTGGAAGAAGAAGCCTTGGTCTATTATCCCAACTTAAGAGCAGTGACAACTGTTAAACAAAGGGTGGGAATTCGAGGCTATACCAGTGACTTTTCTCCCTTCTTTGGTCAAATACCACAATTAGCAGATGTCTATGCAGTAGGTGGTTTAGGCTCGTCAGGGTTAACAACAGGCCCTATCCTTGCTAAAATGTTGGTCGATTTAATGAACAATCGAGAGTTGCTGCTACCAGCGGCTGATTATCCGATTGAGGCTTATCTAAAACCAATTTTGTAAACCTAAGAACACATGACATTTATTTTGAAAGATGATAGAATAAAAGTGATAAATTAGAAAGAGGATTTGATATGAAGGGTATCATTCTTGCTGGTGGTTCAGGAACCAGACTTTACCCATTGACGCGTGCAGCTTCTAAGCAGCTCATGCCTATTTACGATAAGCCTATGGTTTATTATCCCCTCTCAACCTTGATGTTGGCAGGGATTAAGGAAATTTTAATTATTTCAACACCAACTGATCTTCCTCGTTTTGAAGAATTACTGGGTGATGGCTCTGAATTGGGAATTTCTCTGTCTTACGCGGTTCAGCCTAGTCCAGATGGTTTGGCACAAGCCTTCATTATTGGTGAGGACTTTATTGGAGATGATAGCGTTGCCTTGATTTTGGGAGATAATATTTATCATGGTGCAGGCTTAAGCAAGATGTTGCAAAAAGCAGCTAACAAAGAAAAAGGATCAACTGTTTTTGGCTATCAAGTTAAGGACCCTGAACGCTTTGGAGTTGTTGAATTTGATGAACAAATGAACGCTATCTCAATTGAAGAGAAGCCAGAGCAACCCAAGTCAGATTATGCAGTGACAGGTCTGTATTTTTATGACAATGATGTGGTGGAAATTGCCAAAAATATCCAACCAAGTGTCCGTGGTGAGTTAGAAATTACAGATGTCAACAAGGCTTACCTTAATCGTGGTGACTTGTCCGTAGAACTGATGGGGCGTGGTTTTGCGTGGTTGGATACAGGAACTCATGAAAGCCTTCTTGAAGCTGCCCAGTATATTGAAACCGTCCAACGTTTGCAAAATGTTCAGGTTGCTAATCTAGAAGAAATTGCCTACCGTATGGGTTACATCACAAAAGAGCAGGTTTACGACCTAGCCCAACCCCTAAAGAAAAACGAATACGGACAGTACTTACTACGCTTGATTGGAGAAGCATAATGGCAGAACAATTTTTTGATAAAGAATTAGCAGCACGTTCGATTAAAGCGATTCCTGGTTTGATGGAATTTGATATTCCAGTTAGAGGAGACAATCGTGGCTGGTTTAAGGAAAATTTTCAAAAAGAAAAAATGATTCCCTTAGGTTTTCCAGAATCGTTCTTTAAGGATGGAAAGTTACAAAATAATATTTCTTTTTCACGTCAGCATGTTCTTCGTGGTCTTCATGCGGAACCTTGGGATAAGTATATTTCAGTGGCAGATGAAGGTCAAGTTTTAGGGACTTGGGTAGATTTGCGTGAGGGAGATAGTTTTGGTAATACTTATCAAACGATTATTGATGCGTCAAAAGGAATTTTTGTGCCCCGTGGTGTTGCCAATGGTTTTCAAGTTTTGTCTGAAAAAGTGGCTTATACTTACCTGGTCAACGATTACTGGGCTGCTGAACTTAAACCAAAATATGCCTTTGTCAACTACGCAGACCCAAGTCTTGATATTGAATGGGAAAATTTGGAAAAAGCAGAAGTTTCTGAGGCAGATAAACATCATCCGCTATTAAAAGATGTCAAACCATTAAGAAAAGAAGATTTATAAAAAGCTATTCTATCTTACTTTAATGGTTCACAATGAAAAGACAATTTTTTGAAAAATTTACTTAAACATGATAAAACTAAGAAAGGATAAGTCAGTTTATAACTGAATAGGGGAGTCGCTTGCTATAAATAATGCAGGGAACAACCCTTTTGTATCTTAATTTATGACTCAATATAAAAATATTATCGTCACAGGTGGAGCAGGTTTTATTGGCTCAAACTTTGTGCATTATGTCTATCAAAATCATCCAGATGTTCATGTCACTGTTTTAGACAAGCTGACTTATGCAGGAAATAAGGCTAATGTTGAAGCCATTCTTGGTGAACGTGTGGAGTTGGTTGTCGGTGACATTGCAGACGCTGACTTGGTTGATCAATTAGCTGCCAAGGCAGACGCTATCGTTCACTATGCGGCAGAAAGCCACAATGATAATTCGCTGAATGATCCAAGTCCTTTTATCCATACCAACTTTATTGGTACTTATACCCTATTAGAAGCGGCTCGTAAGTATGATATCCGTTTCCACCATGTATCCACAGATGAAGTTTATGGAGATCTTCCTTTGAGAGAAGATTTGCCAGGTTATGGTGAAGGCCCAGGGGAGAAATTTACAGCAGAAACTAGCTATAATCCATCATCGCCTTATTCGTCAACCAAGGCAGCTTCTGATTTGATTGTGAAGGCATGGGTGCGTTCTTTTGGTGTGAAGGCAACCATTTCTAACTGTTCAAATAACTACGGTCCTTACCAACATATTGAAAAATTTATTCCTCGTCAAATCACCAATATTTTATCAGGCATTAAACCTAAGTTGTATGGTGAGGGTAAAAATGTCCGTGATTGGATTCATACTAATGATCATTCGTCAGGGGTTTGGGCTATTTTAACCAAGGGACGTATTGGTGAAACCTATCTCATCGGGGCTGATGGTGAGAAAAACAACAAGGAAGTCTTGGAGTTAATTCTAGAAAAAATGGGACAACCCAAAGATGCCTATGACCATGTGACAGACCGTGCCGGTCATGATCTTCGTTATGCCATTGATGCGAGTAAATTGCGTGACGAGTTAGGTTGGCAACCAGAGTTTACCGATTTCAGTCAAGGTTTGGAAGAAACGATTAAATGGTATACGGATAACATTTCTTGGTGGCAAGCAGATAAAGAAACCGTAGAAGCTAATTATGCTAAGACTCAAGACATCATTAAATAATAATTTTTATGTCATTATAAATAGAAAAATCATTTTCAATTCGTGAAAGTGATTTTTTTAGATTTCTTTAAGTAAAATATTTGACAAATAGGGAGGGTATATTATAGAGTAGTGCATATTATGCACAAATATTATAAAAAGAGGTAGTCCTTTTGTTTAAAGATAGTAAACATAAAGACACAGCCCAACGCTTTACAATTAAAAAGTTTAAGTTTGGAGCTGCATCAGTATTGATTGGAACAGTATTTGCAGGTGGTGTTCAAGCTGAGGAAGTTGTGATGTCAACTGATTCAGTGACTACTACAGCAGTATCTGCTGAAGAGACTGCAACGGTAGAAGCGACATCAGAAGTTGCTGCATCAGAGTCTGTAGTAGCTGAAGAAGTTTCTGAACCAGTAGCAAGTTCAGAAGTGGTTGCATCATCAGAAGTTGCAGCGTCAACAACAGAAGCTTCAAGCAAGAAGACGACTGAAGAAAGCAAGTCAGAAGCAACAACGACTGCGTCATCTACATCGTCACCAGTAACAAGCACAACAGTTGAGACAACATCACGTGTGACAGCAACAACTTACAAGGTGACTTATACAGATGTTGAGACAGCTTCAGTTGTTTATCAAGAAAAGAAATCAACAGTTACGACAACGACGTTACCAGTTGAAGAACAAGACAAGGTAACGTTTGAGGTGACTGAGAAAGCTAAGATGTCAGTGTCTAGCTTATCAGCGTATAAATTGGCAGCAGACCAGTCAGAAGTTCAAGCGGCAGTAATTACTTACGGTGATCGCAACAGCCGTATCATCAACTTTAACGTGGTTAAAGAAGATGTGGCAGCAGCTGGTGGTAACAATGATTCTGAAGTAGAATCTGCTGGTTTCCGTGCCTTAAGTCCGATTGCTTCGTCAAGCGTTCAAGCTGGACAACCTGCAACAGGTTCAGAGTCACGTTATGATAATACGGCGGATAATAGTGTGCCTCATGGTACAGTTACCCCTGATCAATATTTAGCAACACAACCAGATACTACTAATACTTTAGTAACGACACCAGTCTTTGGTTTGACGACACCTAATTTGTATGGAAGTAAATTTGGTGATATAGCTCGTTTCCTGAATTTTGCTCCTAGTAATTTAGTAAAAGGTAGCTATGCTGCAGACGGCACTTTAACTGAAGGAATGGTTTTTGAAGAAGAAATCTATCCAGGTATGGTAATTCGTGCGACTGTAACGGAATTAAAGCCATTTAGAGCGACAGAAGCATATCGTGAAATGGCTACCGAAATTGATCGTATCAATGGAACAGATTATGCAACGACTGTCTATAATCCTACAGCAACAAATGCAACAAATGCAACACATCGTGGCACATCTGCAGGCTTTATTCCTACAGCTTCAAGAAACGATTCTGAAATTTCTGCAGGAAGTGGAGGTTTAATATGGGGAATCAGGCGGCTAGATTTGCTTCTAGTGCAGATGGTTCGGATGTTGATGTGAAATTAAGATTAGAGCGAATTGTTAATGGCGTAATTAAACCAGCTAATATCATCGTGGCTGATGGAGAGCAATTAACTAACCGCGAGTTAATTACATTTACTACAGATGGTAGTCCATGGGAATTGCTCGGAGAATATAAGAGAGGAAATAATTCTTGGATTCCAAATACACCTACGCTTTATAATGATGGCGTAGTTGAAGATGGTGAGACGTCTCCATATGGAGCAGGAGGATATGCTGGGAATGCGTATTATCCTGTTGGAACAAAACCTAATCCACAAGCCTTTTTAAGCTCATATCCTAACTCAGGGATAGGGACACAAATATTATCTAGTACAGTTAATTACCTTCATTCTTATCCTGGAAGAAACGGAGGGAAATCATTATCAGTTCCTGTTTTTTCTTCAGAGAATGTTAGTGAACTAGGAATTTATATTAATTCTGCTGGAAAACAGTCGGCCTTAATTGGTTTCCTAATCTTTGACGAATCAGATGCACCAGATAGTTACGGTAAGGCAGTACATGGTATAGCCCCTTTAAGTGGTTCAGGCGAGAGTCGTCAAATCCCACAATTAGGGAGAGCAGCTGCAGATATTGATAAAATAGAAGATTTAGGTACGAATCCTTTCTATGAAGATGATGATACTGTTGGTGAAAACGGTAATACACTAGTAGATGAAGGTGAAGACCAATTAGCTGCTAATAGATTTTATGAAGTAGTAAATGCAGGATCTTCGACATATACTCTAAGTGTTGTCGCTAATGCAAATGGTCCAGCAACGGCAAGTGCTAAAGCTTGGATCGATTTCAATAATGATGGTGTATTTGAGTCTTATGAGGCATCAGAAATCCAAACTTTTAGTGGAACGAATCAAACTATTTTGAATTTTACTTGGTCAAATTTGAATTTGGCAAATCTAAATCCTGATGATGTTCAAAAATTAGCTGCTCGTATTCGCATAGGTAGTGAAACGGATGTCGCTAATGCTATAGGGATAGCTTCAACAGGTGAGGTAGAAGACTTCCAAGTGATGATCAAATATCCACCAAAAGGTTCAGAAGCAGAAACTAGTGGCTATGCTGGTCAGTCACAAACAGGTACAGTAACATTTACATCTCAAGGTAAACTAGTTGAATCAGATGTATTAGTTCGTAATCAACAAAGTTTGTCTAATTCGATGATTGCTGCTCTAGATACAAATAAAATTGGTATTGTTAATCCGGACACTGGCAATATCGTTCAAAGCTTAGAAACTAGTCAAGGGTTATATACTGTTTTACCTTCTTCAACAGGTTCAACTGTTCAAGTGCAATTTACACCAAAAAGTGGATTTGTAGGTAGAGCAGATGGTGTAGTTATTCGTTCAACTGACTCTAGTGGTTTAACAAGTGGTTGGACTAGTAGAGAGACGATGCCAAACACTTCAAATCTTTTGCCAGTTGGCCAAACTTGGGATTCGTTATATATTCCAACTGTGATTAATTTAGTTCCGACAGCTACTCCACGCGAAACAGAAGGTCCACAAGGAAAAACTCAGACGACAGATGCAACCAGCATGTTTACTCCAGGAACAGATGGAACAGGAACTGAAGCTCTAGATCAATCAAGTTTAACTTTGTTAGATAGCTCAGATAATCCTGTGATGTCAGTTTCAGTGACAGAAGGAACTTACACTTTAGCTAATGGTATAATTACTTTCAAACCAAATCCAGATTTTGTTGGCACAGCTACTCCAGTAAAGGTTCGTATGTCAGACATGAGTGGCGATTCGGTAACAACTACTTATACGCCAATGGTGACCCCAGCTCAAATTATGGCGACTGATGATGAGTCAACAGGTGTACAAGGTGCCACTCAGAAAGGTCAAATCACCTCAAGCATTACTAATGGTAATAACGTGACAAATTCAACGTACACATTTGATGGTGGTAAGACGACTAAGACTGTTCCGGGTGAAGGAACGTACACAGTTAATCCTAAGACAGGTGAAGTGACCTTTGTTCCAGATCCAAACTTTGTTGGTACTGCAACGCCAGTTACCTCATTCGTGGATGAAGACGGCAACGTCATCTCACCAAACGAAGATGGTAAACAACCGTCTAAGGACATCTCAGGCTATAAGCTAGTTGGTTCAAGCACGGATGAAAACGGCAATGTAGTTCACACTTATCGCAAGGTAGTGAAGAGTACAACGTCATTCGTGGATGGCGATGGCAACCCAATCCTTCCGAATGAAGAGGGCAACGTGCCATCGAAAGACATCCCAGGTTATGAGATTGTCTCAAGTACAACGGATGCGAATGGTAACACAGTCCACACTTACCGTAAGGTAACAACGCCAGTAACATCGTTTGTAGATGAGGATGGTAATGTGATTTCACCGAACGAAGACGGTAAGCAACCATCTAAAGCGATTTCAGGCTATGAGCTAGTAGGTTCAAGCACAGATGAAAACGGCAATGTGGTTTACACTTACCGTAAAGTTGTGAAAACAACAACCTCATTCGTAGACGGCGATGGTAACCCAATCCTTCCTAATGAAGAAGGTAATGTGCCATCTAAGGA
>NZ_VOHP01000003.1 GCF_007859205.1 Streptococcus sp. sy004 | reverse complement strand
TTATTTTCATAACCCGCACTTGGTTCGTCTTATTCAGTTCTCAAAGGTCTTAACGTCACCTCTCAGGCGACAACTATTACATTCTATCAAACTATACATCCCCTGTCAACTACTTTGTCAAAAAAAATTAAGGTTTTTTAAAAAAGGTTTTGATGCCTTGAATTCTGGCATCATAATGATAAAAACTCTTAGATATTCTAAGAGTTTTTGGACTATTTATTCAAACTAGAATGTTTATAACCATAAAAAGCATAAATCAAGACACCGACTAAAGTCGTGATGAAAAAGACTTTCCAAGTATCAGCATCCATTTGACCAATCATAAACAAACAGATTAAGAAAGATAAAATAGAAACTACTGGTGCTGCTGGAACACCAAACTCACCTGATTTTGGAGCTCCTTTTTCTTTTCTCAGTTTCATTAACCCAATTGGTAACATAGCCATACACATTAGCGTCACCAGACTGGTTAAATTAGCCAAAAGATTTAATGGGAAGAAACCAGCCATCAACGCTGCAATTAAACCTGATAAAATGGTTGCATTAGCTGGAACTTGACTTTTTTCACTAACATTACTAAATGATTTTGGTAAAAGCCCATCTTGACTGAGAGAAAAAAGTAAACGTGTCAGAGCAAATAAAAGCGAAATACAAACTGTAATTAAGGTAAGAATCGCAACAGTTGCAACATAATTTGCTGCCCACCCCATGCCAACTTGACGAAGAGCAAAAGCTACTGCATCACCAACATTTAATTGGGTGTAATTAACTAAACCTGACAAGATAAGAGTCACTATCGCATAAATAACAGCCACACTGGCAACAGCAATCGCAATGGCTCTAGGCATATTTTTTTGTGGATCCTTGGTTTCATCAATAGCCATCGGCATTGCCTCAAAGCCTAAGAAAGCATAGAACATTGCCGCAGCACCAACCATAATACCTGTTTCACCACCAACTAATTGACCAAAGCCAAAAGGTGCGAAATTAGACCAGTTTGCAGGGTTTATCTTGAAAATACCAACTCCAATAAAAAGAGCTAGGGCTGAAAACTTCAATACAACTAAAATATTGTTAAAACGCAAAGATTTTCTTGAATCAAGTAAAACAAGACCTGTGATTAAAACAACAACCAAAAGAGCTGCCAAGTCAACATATTGACCTTCGGCTGGATTTACCCCACTAAGAGCAGTTGGTAAATTGATACCAACTTCTGATAAAAGGCCTTTTAGATAACTTCCCCAACCTGACGATACACCTGCTACAGCCGTTAGGAATTCGATACCAACAAACCAAGCAGCCATCCAAGCAGGAAATTCACCTAAAGTTGCATAAATATAACTATACGCACCACCACCTTGTGGCAAACGTGAAGCAAATTCTGCATAAATGAACGCGGACAAACCTACAGCAATAGCCGCAATCAAAATAGAAATAATGAGTGCAGGACCTGAAGTAGCGATAGCTGCTCCTGAACGAGTAAAGATACCAGTACCAACCATGGTTCCAATACCTAATAAAATCAAACTACCTAGGCTCAAGTGACGTTGTAAACTACTTGGCTTATCATCACTTGATTTTATCCTAAAAATAGACATATAAGCCTCCTTTTTTTGAAAAATTATCTTATTTTATCATGAAAAATATAGCTTTGTAAATAGAAAAAACTGAGAAAATTCTCAGTTTTTTTCAGTAAAATGTAATTAATCTGTTTCAATCATTTGTTGTTTAACTTCATCATAAGATAAAGCATGTGGCACTTCATCATCTTTATTTTCTAAATCTGGCATTTTACCTGTTTCATAAAGTGACTTAATCTGTGCAGCATCCAAAGTTTCATATTTAAGTAAAGCTTCAGCAATTAATTGATGTGTTTCACGATTATTATTGATAATATCAGCAGCTTTTTGTCTTGCTTCATTGAGCAAGTCACGAACTTCTTCATCAATCAATAAAGCAGTCGTTTGAGAATAAGTTTTTTCTGGACTTAATTGACCGGTTCTAACCGCATGATTACCTTCATACTGAACTGGACCAAGTTTATCGCTCATCCCATATTCTGTTACCATAGCACGTGCTATCTGACTAGCTTGTTCAAAATCATTAGAAGCCCCAGTCGTTTGTACGTTTAAGAAGATTTCTTCTGCAACACGACCTCCCATCAGTCCTGCCAATCGTTCTTTCATTTCTTCCTTAGAATGTAACATTTGATCTTCTTTTGGAAGGGAAATAACATAACCACCTGCACGACCACGAGGCACAATAGTTACTTTATGAACATCATTGGCACTAGATAAAACTAAGCCAACAATCGCATGACCTGCTTCATGGTTAGCAACAATTCGGCGTTCTTTTTCAGAAACTGTTTTATCCTTTTTAGCAGGCCCTGCAAAAATACGATCTTGTGCTTCATCAATGTCCTTAGCATCAATTTTAGATTTATTCGCACGAGCAGCGACTAGAGCAGCTTCATTAAGGACGTTTTCTAAATCCGCTCCAACCAAACCTGGTGTTTGTTGGGCAATCACCTTTAGATTAACATCTTCAGCTAATGGTTTATTTTTAGCATGAACACGTAAAATAGCTTCACGCCCTTTAACATCTGGATAACCAACCAACACTTTACGGTCAAAACGACCTGGACGTAATAATGCCGAATCAAGAACATCACTACGATTGGTTGCTGCGATAACAATAATACTCTCATTGCCATCAAAACCATCCATTTCAATCAGGAGTTGATTGAGCGTTTGCTCACGCTCATCATTACCCCCTCCGATACCTGTCCCACGACGACGACCGACTGCATCAATCTCATCAATGAAAATAATAGCTTTTTCAGCTTTTTTAGCATCTTCAAAAAGGGAACGAACACGACTAGCACCAACACCGACAAACATTTCGACAAAATCTGAACCAGAAATGCTAAAGAATGGAACACCAGCTTCTCCGGCTACTGCCTTGGCTAACAATGTTTTACCTGTCCCCGGAGGCCCTTCAAGAAGAATACCGGCTGGAATACGTGCACCTAAATCGCGATATTTTTTAGGATTGCGTAAGAAATCAACAACCTCTACTAATTCTTGTTTTTCTTCTTCAGCTCCTGCTACATCAGAAAAACGGACTTTGACATTGTCTTTACTTTGAGTTTTAGCTCGATTTCTTCCAAAAGCCATCGCACCGTTAGCACCACCACCTTGACGCATCATCATCATGAAGAAACCAACCATAACTAGAATGGGCAAATAACTAGCAATGATAGAAACCCAAGTTCCTGCTGAGCTTTCTTGTTTTACTGTAATCTCTGTACCAGCTGCCTTAGCTGCTGTTTCAATAGCTTGAACAGAAACTTCACTTGGCAGCACCAAAGAGGTAAAACGACTCACCTTACTGGCGCTAGTTCCTAGGAACTTACTGGTTGTTTCTACTGTTTGAGCTGTCTTATACTGACCACTTATCTCAATCACTGCTCCACTAGGTTGATAACTAAGGTTTTTGATTTCACCTGATTCAATTTTTTTAATCAAGGTTGAGTAATTAATCTGTTGAGTTTGAACTGAGCTACCTCGTAAATAATACTGCCCTGCCGTGATTAAAACAATCATCAACAGAATATAAACGAAGGCATTTCTGACCAGTCCATTATTTTGATTATTTTTCATAATAAACTATCACAAACCTTTTCTATTTTTGGTTGTAAACTTCCTCTTTCAAAACACCAACATAGGGAAGATTACGATAATTTTCGGCATAGTCTAAACCAAAACCAACGATAAATTCATTTGGAATATTGTAGCAGACATAGTCAGCTTCAATCTCTACTTGACGACCTTCTGGTTTATCAAATAAAGTAACAATTTGAACTGACTTGGCTTGACGGTACTTGAACATATCACGCAAATATTTTAAGGTACGACCTGTGTCAATAATATCTTCGACAAAGATAATTTCACGACCTTCAACGTTAGTATCAACGTCTTTAAGGATTTTAACTTCTCCACTACTTGTTGTTCCACCGTGATAGCTAGATACCACCATAAAATCAACTTCGATATGCGTATCAATATGCTTCATCAATTCTGCCATAAAAGGAACTGAACCCTTCAAGATACCAACCAATAACGGATTTCTACCAGCATAATCCTTAGTTAATTGTTGACCAAGTTCCTTGGTTTTAGCAATAATCTCTTCTTCTGTGTAAAGTACTTTTTTGATATCTTTTTCTAACATCAGTCGCTACCATCCTCATTTTCTATCAATATGATACCCTCAATTATATCATGTTTATTCAACTTCCTCAAATAAGTTTTGTTTTTGGTTAATACAAAAATAATCTGACCATCTTGTTCGCCAACAATTGCTTGTTGACGTTCCATTGATGGAATTTTTTCATCAATAAACCAACGACGCAACTTCTTATGATAGTGGCCAAAATCAAGTTGATCACCTGCTTGGCGATAACGAAGTGTTATTGGACTTTTACTAATCAATGGAATTCCTGATTGACGAATAGACGATAACCAGGTAAAACAACGACGACTAAAATGAACTTGATTCCCTTCTATCAAAATCTTTGGCTCATCAAAAGATAATGATTCTTTTTTTACAATCTGAAAAGTTTTTTGATCTTTTATCAACTGATAATCAGCTTTTAAATCATAAGCATAATTTTTTGAATTGCTTAGGTGATAAAGTAGCTGGTCAAACTGAGATTTTGACAATTCTAAATCTGGAAACTGGCTTAGATACTCTTGCAAAAGAAAGTATTGAACTGGTTCAGTTTGATCTTGAAAAACTGCACAATCTGTTATTTCCAAATCTGATGTCAACTCACGCAAGGCTTCTAGCAAACGATTGGTTTCATGTGAAACATGCAGCAATTGTTGACGAAATTTAGGATTTTCTTGACTCAAAAGTGGTAGATACTGGTGTCGGACACGATTTCTAAAATAAAGCGAAGAAGCATTAGAAGCATCGTCAAAATGAAAAGGATTTGGTAACTCTGATTTACTAAAACTTAGAAATGGACGGATTAACTGACCATTTGCAAAATCCCGTACTTCCTTAATCCCAACTAAATGTCGTAAACGACTACCTCTAATAAGACGCATGAAAATCGTTTCTGCTTGATCGTCTGCATGGTGGGCTGTGACTAAGGCTGTATAGCCTTCTTCTATCATAATTTTTTCAAAAAAACGATAGCGGTAATCACGCGCATTTTTTTCTGAAAAAACTCCTTGAAAAGTTTGAGTATAGATAGGCAAATGATGTTCTTTTGCCCACTGTTTCAAGTAATTCTCTTCTTCTATACTCTCAGCACGCTGGTTATGATTGATGTGAGCAAGTCCTAGTTCAATCCCTAACTCTTCTTGATAACTATGTAAAAAGTGAAGTAAATTCATGGAATCTACCCCACCTGAAATGGCAATCAATACCTTTTTATGTTCCTTGAAAAACTGTTTTTCTTGAACATAGGTCAATATTTTTTCATACATCATTTTAATATCTCATAGACATCATTAGCAATGGTAGTAATTTCATCATAACTAGATTTATCAGTAAAAATCGAAAGAATAAAAGGAGAGTCTGCATAGACAAGAGCAACATCATGTTTGTAATCATAAGCATCGCCGATTTTATGGGCAACACGAGCTGAAATATCTTTAGAAATGCGTTGGTTATCAAAATCTGTTTCTGACAAATATGTCAGAATCTGACTATTTTGATAGTAAAGTTTCTCCATGATTTTTCCAGCCATTTTAGCAGACATTTGTTTTTCTGTCATGTTCCAAGAACCACCGGCTAAATTCTCAATAGTCGTTTGATAGGTTTTATTATACTGGTTAGCAACATAATAACCTAAAAGATTACTGGCAACATTATCTGAATTTTGGGAAACATATCTAGTTAACTCATCAATACTATAATCCTTATTGTCGGCAGTTAAACTCATCTTACTGCTACCACTGACATCATAGGAGCCAGAAAATTGATTAACTTGTTCAATATAGGTTAACTTATCTGACAGAACTAGAGAACCATTTGCTAATTGTTCTTCAACATAATAAAGAAGAGGTAATTTAGCAATACTAGCACTATACATACGCTGGTCTGGATTGATACTAGCCGTAGCCTGAGTCGCTAGTTGCTTGATATAAATACCATAGTTAGATTTGTTATATTTTTGATTTAATAATTTTTGAACCTTATCTATTCTGGTATCAATTTCAGACAGGTCATCAGCTCTAACCCAGCCTTTATTTTCAATTTCTAAAAATACACCATGTTGTGTCCTTGCTCGGCTTATGACTGAAACTGGACTATAGGCTTCAATAGCTGTATCTTTCGAACTTACTCCTAAAACATAGGGAGCAGTATAAATTGTAGCCTTGTCCTTGGTCCAATAGGTTTGTGTCAAGTTCTCATTGTCAAAGACCACATCATCAAAAATCAGCCACTTACTAGCGGGCAAATAATTGCCGTCAGTCAATTCAAAAACAGGTACTGCCTGATCATTGATGGTCAAACGTTTGATTGATAAGTTTTCATTTGGTTTAAGCCAACCTGCAGTCGTTTTCAACTGACTGTCAGCATAAGCGGGTGTTTCTTGAAAAAGATTAGGATTTTGTGGCATCTGTTCAAAATAACTGTAGCGTGTGCCAACATCAGCAGAAAGTTGGTAACGCTGACCACTGGTCAAGAAGATATCCATCTCACCACTATCTAAACTCATTGGGCTGAAAAAAATTGGTAGAACAAACAGTAATAAAAGTTTTTTCACGCCCAACTCCTTTCTCTTAATTAACCTTTTCCTCACGCAAAGCTTGATTTTTTTCTGACAATTCTTCCAACTTATCGTCAGAGTAGGTTAAAAATTTTTCAATCGTTTCAATTAAATTATCCATAAGTCTATTTTGGTAATAAATCTGGCACAGGATAAATAATTTCTCCTGTTTGCGAATAGTAATACTTGGCTCTTGCGTATTTCTCAATATAAGATGAATCTTTGAGACGCTTGGCTAACAATTTTTGTGCATCTGTTTCAAGCACCAGTGCTTGATAACGTTGTTCTAATTTTTCAATCTCTACTCTTCGTTTCTCTAACTTTTCATAAGTTGAAATCAAATTATAGGTCGGTAAAATGAACAAAAGCATCATACAAATCAGAATCCAACCCATAAAACGATGACGTTTACGCGTCTCCTCTTCTTCATAACGCTTACGTAAACTTTCATCGTTGACATAAGCATTATTCATCTGCAAAACATTAGGCTTGCTCATCTGATTCAATCCTTACCTCACTGACAATTTCATACATTCTTGTAGCGTCTTCTTTTTTGGTGCTATCTTTCATTTCTAAAACACGAACAGTTAATAGCTTATTACCAAAACGAATGTCAATCTGATCATTGATCTTTAAGTCAGTTGATGACTTGGCTAAAATACCATTCACCTTAATTCGTCCCTTATCAGCTACTTCTTTTGCTACTGGACGACGTTTAATAATT
The DNA here is from genome assembly GCF_007859205.1 of Streptococcus sp. sy004. GTDB lineage: Bacteria > Bacillota > Bacilli > Lactobacillales > Streptococcaceae > Streptococcus. The sequence goes on along the minus strand of NZ_VOHP01000003.1, from coordinate 147,592 downwards.
CGGGATACCTTCAAATACTTATCTAATCTCATAACTCACCTCGTATTTTTTCATTCTATCATTTTTTTCTTAAAAATGGTAGAAAGGACCACAGATCTTTCGGAAAAACCTGCCATTTACTTGCTAGTAGGACAAATAAACCAACTCCACTAGCAGTTGACAAAATGATAGTTAAAAAAGTTATTAAACGACTTGATGAAGGCAGTACATTAGATAAAATCCAAACTAAACGACCCATCACGACTAAACTAAGATAATATTTATAAGAAAAGACAAACCTAAACGAAAACTCTTTCCGACTTATCCATAAATAAGCTAGTAAAACAATGCATAAACTCAAAACACTAGACCAACTGCTGCCAACAAGACCAAAATAATGTGTTAAAGGAGCTGTTAGCAAGAGTTTTGTGACTAAACCGAGAACCAAACAACGAAGAGAGGAGCGATGTTGCCCTATAATAAATTGATGATGATGAAAAAATTGTACTAAACTTGAAAGAAAAATCAAGATCATATAAACTTGCAACATAGCTAAGCCTTTACGATCATTAAACAGAACTTGGTTGACTAAGGGAAGTAAAATCAAGCAACCAACGGTCAAGATTAGACTCAAATAATAGATCAGGCTTAAAAAATGCTGACTAAGTTGCTTATAAGATTGACTATCTTCTTCATACAAACGACTGAATTTGGGTAAATAGCTAGTAAATAGAGCTATAAATACAATCAAACCAAATTGTAATAGGGGTTGCCCACGGTCATAAATCCCTTTTTGATACTCTGCTTGTATCGTATTCATTCCAGAGGAAACTAGACTATTTTTTAATAAAAAGGCATCAATCAATTGAAACAGTAAGAGATAAATAGCATATAAGGTAAAAACAAAACTAGAAAAGAACAATGGCTTTAATTGTGACCAAAATGTCATATTAAATGAACCAAATCTCAACCACTGAATTTTGATTGATAAACTCAAATAGATTAGAGAAAAGCAACTCGCAATCACATTTCCCCAAGCAGCAAAATTAGCTGTGCGATAGATATCCCAACCATAACCTAAATAACACAAGGCTGCGACAATAATCACTAAAACACGAATAGTTTGTTCCAATACTTGACTAATAGCTGTTACTTTCATCTGACCTAGACCTTGATCAAAGCCACGATAAATCGATAAAAAAGGAGTCAATAAAAGTAAGACAGATACAGCCAATAAGGCAGAACCTAGTTGATTAGCTCCCATAAGCTCAGCTAGTGTTTGATGACAGACGCCTAATAACAGTGCCATTGACCAACAACAACTGATCAATAACCTAGTCAAATTTCCTAAAGAATTAAAATCTTTCTTTTGTAAGACACTAGACATAAAATTGGGAAAAGCCGTCAGAGCCAAGGTTGAAATAATGGCTAAAAAAGGATAGACCTGCTGGTAAGCATAGAAACCTCTATCCCCAACCAAATTCTGATAGGGAATGCGATAACTAGCTGCTAAAATTTTTGATATGAAGCCACTAAGCCCAATAACTAAACTAGCCTTCTTGGCTTGATTGAGCTGTTTTTCTTGCTTTGATGTCACAACAAGCCTCCCCGAACTTTCCTAATTCCTCTAAAATCGCATAATCTTTTTTATTTCTAATGTCAAAAATCACTTCAATTTTGCCTTCATACTCGCTAATTCTAGCCTTCAACTTAGTTTTAGATAAGGCTTCAAAATAATCTTGTGTTAAGAAATAGGATTGAATGACTTTTTCAAAACGAACGGTCAACCGATCAAGTTGACGTTCAACTACTTCAACAAAAACTTGGTCTAACTGAGATTTTATTAAAGCAATTTCTAATAGATAAGCGACTGAATCTGGGTATTCACCAAAACGATCAATTAGTTCATCCTGTAAATTTTCATAATCCAAACGATTAACCAATTCACGAATGCGTTTGTAAACTTCAATCTTTTGACGCTCATCTGTAATATAATTCTTAGGAATATAGGCATCCATTTGAAGATTCAGCTCAGCATTACCTTTTTGACGAACCTTAACCTGTCCTTGCTTCTTAGCCAAAGCTTCTTCTAGAAGTTGTGAGTAAAGCTCAAATCCAACTGAGTCAATGAACCCACTTTGTGAAGCTCCCAAAAGATTTCCAGCTCCACGAATAGACAGATCTCGCATAGCAATCTTAAAGCCACTACCTAACTCTGTAAAACCTTTTATGGCCTCCAGACGTTTTTCAGAAACTTCGGTCAAAATCTTATCTCGACGATACATGAGATAGGCATAGGCAATACGATTACTACGTCCAACCCTCCCTCTAAGTTGATACAAGGTTGACAAACCCATATAATCCGCATTTTCGATAAATAAGGTATTAACATTAGCGATGTCAACGCCTGTTTCAATAATTGTTGTCGCAACCAACACATCATAAGCTCCATCAATAAAGTCTAAGAGTGTATTTTCTAACTGAATTTCACTCATTTGACCATGAACAAAACCTATTGAGGCTTCAGGAATCAAGTCCTGTAATTCAGAAACTTTTTGTTCCAAAGTGTCAACTCGATTGTAAACGTAAAAGACTTGGCCACCTCGATCAATTTCTCTTAACGTTGCTTCCCTAATTAAGCCAGGATTTGTCTCCATAACATAAGTTTGAACAGGATAACGATTAGTTGGAGGGGTTTCAATCACAGATAAATCTCGAATACCTAACATGGACATGTGTAAAGTTCTTGGTATCGGAGTAGCTGTCAAGGTTAGCACATCAATCTTATTTTTTAATTCTTTTAGTCTCTCTTTATGCTTGACACCGAAACGTTGCTCCTCATCAATGATTAACAAACCTAAATCAGAAAATTCTACATCCTTTGATAATAGACGATGAGTACCGATAATAATGTCAACTTGACCTTTACTCAACTTGACAAGTGTGTCAACTTGTTCTTTTTTAGTCTGAAATCGGCTCAAAACACCTACTTCAACTGCAAAATTGCTAAAACGTTCCTTGAAATTAACATAATGTTGTTGCGCTAAGACTGTTGTCGGCACTAAAACAGCAACTTGCTTGCCATCATTAACTGCCTTAAAAGCAGCTCGCATGGCAACTTCTGTCTTACCAAAACCAACATCGCCAACCAATAGACGATCCATTGGCCGATCCATTTCCATATCCTGTTTGATTTCTTTAATGGAACGCAATTGATCATCTGTTTCAGCGTAAGCAAAATCATTGTCAAAATCAATTTGACTAGTATCATCTGGCGAAAACGCAAAACCTTTTAATTGACTACGTTCAGCATAGAGTTGCAACAAATCATCCGCAATATCTTCAACCTGCTTGACTACTTTTTGTTTGGTCTTTTTGAAGCGACCATCGTTTAATTTGTTAAGTTTCGGTTCTTTACCATCACTTGATAGGTATTTTGACAAACTGTCAATTTGATCAATGGGAACAGAAATCCTATCCTGATTTTGATATTGAATGGTTAAGTAATCCCTATGCACCCCATTGATTTCAATGGTTTCAAGACCAAGAAATTGACCGATACCATGGACATGGTGAACAACATAATCTCCTGTTTCTAATTCATTATAATCTTTTAGTCGTTCAGCATTACTCAAATGTTGACGGCGTATTTTACGTTTTATTTTTTTATGGAAAATTTCTTTTTCTGTCAATAAAGCAAGTTTCTCATCAGCAAAATAAAACCCCTGAGCTAGATTGCCTATTAGCAGTTGAATGCTACCTTTTTCAATTTGCTGACTACTTGTAACCAACACCTCAACTTGATAATCTTGTAAAGTTGCTTGTAACTCTTGTAAACTTTTATCTGTATTTAGCTGTAAAATGACCGTTGCACCATTTTTTTGATAACGATTGAGTTCATCAACTAAAAGTGGTAATTGATGATAAAAATCTTGCATCGGATACTGGGTCAAATTGTAAATTTTTTGAAATCTGATGTTTCCTAATCCCTTATGAAAATTAGAAAAAAAGGTAGCTGGTTGATAGTGACGTAAATTTTGATAACTATTTGCCAAATAGGTTTGACTTGGTAAAGCCTTTCCTTCTTGTAAACGATCTGTCAAGTAATGAGCTATATCTAAATCTAACTTGGCATGACGATCAACCAGTTTCTGAAAATCATCAAAAAATATTGGAGTTTCTTTTGGTAAATAGTCTAATATAGTCCAAATCTTTTCATAAAAATAGGGTAAAAATTGCCTAAAATCTTCATGTCTTCTTCTTTGTTGACTAGCTAATAAAACTTGTTCCAAATAATCACTTAAAGGAGTTGACCGCCTTGAATTTTCTAATATCTGGGCACAACGATCAAAATCGTCATCTAATAGAATCATCTCATCTGCTGGACTAATTAAAATTGTTTCTAAGTTTTCTAAAGATTTTTGACTTTGACTATCAAAAAGGCGAATGCCATCAATCTCATCACCAAAAAATTCAAGACGATAAGCTCGATCAGATTGACTATCATAAATATCAAAGATATCGCCACGTTGGCTAAATTGCCCTAACTGACTAACCTGACTAACCTTTTCATAGCCTAAATTAATCAATTTTTGGCTTAACTCAACAGGAGATAGTTCCTGACCTAGAGTCAAATTAAGTAAACTTTTTTGATAAATGTCGGGATTTGCTAAAGGTAAGCGACAGGCTGCCAAACTAAGAATGACAATGCCTTCAGCAACAGGATCCAAAAGAAAATTTAATGTTTCTAAACGAGAACGTGACTTTTCTTGAGAACTAAGTAAAAATTCACCAAGTAAGGCATCATCCATAAAAAACTGATAGACGATGTCTTCACCTAGTAAATCTGATAAATCACTGGCTAGTTGTTCTGATTCATGATGAGTTGCTGTCAGAATCACTAACTTAGAGCGATTTTTTTGCCAGTAAGCTGCCATGGCCAAGCTCTTACTCGAACCAGATAGCCCCATAACTAGCTGTCGTTCCAAAGCAGTTCCTTGAGTTAGCCAATCTTCAATTTGTTTATTTTGAGTAAAGACATCTAATAATGTTTGGTTAGCCATTGTACTGTCTCATCGTCGCTTCAAAATCACGACTTGTCAAGTAATAGTTTACAGATTTGTCAACTTTGTCAAGCGTATTTTCTATTAAAATCAATTCCTCTTGTTCAAAATTTCCTAATACATGATTGATAACCGTCATCTTAGGTTTAGGACGACCTATGCCAATCTTAATTCGATCAAATTCTTGAGTATTTAATTGACTAATAATGCTTTTAATTCCATTATGACCGCCCGCAGAACCTTTGTTTCTAAAGCGAATCTTACCTACTTCTAAGTCTAAATCATCATAAATAACGATTAAATCTTCTACTGAAATATTATAATAAGTTAACAGAGCCCTAACTGCCAAACCGCTATTGTTCATATAAGTCAAAGGCTTAACAAAATACACTTTTTCCTGTTGGATAAAAGACCAACCAAGCATCGCTTTAAAAATCTTATCCTCTGTAAAGTTTACGTCAAGTTCCTTTACAAGTCTGTCAATCGACATAAAACCAATATTATGACGTGTTTTTTCATATTTTGAGCCTGGGTTACCTAAACCCACAATCATTTTTACCATATTTTCTCCTTAAACAGTAAAAGGGAAGTGACCAAAGTATTTGATTAAACAAACAGCTTCTCTCACTTCCTCTTAATTGAATTAAACATTAAAACGGAATTCCATAATATCGCCGTCTTGGACAATATAGTCTTTTCCTTCTTCTCGTAAACGACCCGCTTCTTTAACAGCTTTTTCACTACCATAAGTCATTAAATCGTCATAAGACATGGTTACTGCTCTAATAAAACCTTTCTCAAAGTCAGAATGAATAATACCTGCAGCTTGCGGTGCTTTAATTCCACGTTTAAAAGTCCAAGCTCGCACTTCTTTTTCTCCCGCAGTAAAATAAGTTCCCAAACCAAGTAAATGATAGGCTGCTCGTGTCAATTTATCAACACCAGACTCTGCCAGGCCAATAGCTTCTAGAAATTCTTGCTTATCTTCATCATCAAGTTCTGAGATTTCTTCTTCTGCACGCGCTGAAATAACTACTACTTCTGCATTTTCAGTTGCTGCAAAGTCACGAATCGCTTGAACATAGGAAATTTCATCAGGAGCAGCAACCTTGTCTTCATCGACATTAGCCACATACAAAACTGGTTTAGTCGTCAATAAAAATAAACCCTTGACAACTTTCAATTCTTCATCTGTAAATTCTACTGTACGAGCTGATTTGCCATCTTCTAAAACTGGTTTAATTTTTTCTAAGACTGCAAATTCTGCAACTGATTCCTTATCTTTTTGGGTTCTAGCCATCTTCTCAACACGAGCATAGCGCTTATTGATACTTTCTAAATCAGCTAAAATCAGTTCTAAGTTAATTGTTTCAATATCAGCAATTGGATCAACAAAAGCTGACTCACGACCTTGTTCACGCATAACATTTTCATCGTCAAAAGCACGAACCACATGCACAATGGCATCTACTTCACGGATATTGGCCAAAAATTTATTGCCCAGTCCTTCACCTTTTGAAGCTCCCTTAACAATTCCTGCAATATCTGTAAATTCAAAGGTTGTTGGTACTGTTTTTTTAGGTGTAATCAACTCTGTCAACTTCTGTAAACGATGATCTGGTACTTCAACCATACCAACATTAGGATCAATAGTCGCAAAAGGATAATTGGCAGCTTCTGCTCCTGCCTTTGTAATTGCATTAAATAGAGTTGATTTACCGACGTTTGGTAAACCAACGATACCTGCTGTTAAAGCCATAGCTTATTTATCTCCATCTTAAAAACTTAATCATCACCATTGTACCAAAATTTACTTAAATAAGCTAGATGAAGCCTTAGTCTTTCTATTGGTTTAATCTAAAATTTTTTTCAAACGACGTTCAAAATCATATCGACTCATCATAAGCTCATGTTGACAGTTTTGACAGTGTAATTTGATATCAGCTCCTAATCGTTTAATCAGCCAACAATTTGCTTTTTTACCAGTTTCTTTGATAAGACAAGCATGCGGTTTTTTCATTTCTACTAAGCTTCCCAACTCATACATGGTTACTTTCCTCTCTGAATCAATATTTAACACAATTATAACAAAAAAGAACTTCACAAGGAAGTTCTTTATTCTAATTAGTACGTACTGGCGTAATCAGTTGAACAAAATTTTCACTAGCATCGCCAGGCGTTAAAGTAAATGGACGAACTGGAGAAATAAAACGAATTCTAACTGTTTCACTCTTTAGAGCTTTCAAGGCTTCAATCAAATAGGTTGGATTAAAGCTAATCGTTAAATCATTCCCTGCTAATTCCTCTGTTTCAATTTGTTCATTCACCTTACCCACCTCAGGAGAATTAACATGAGCAGTAACTTGACCTTGTTTAATCTCTAATTTAACCGTACCATTTTGACTAGCATTAGATACCAAGAAGGCACGTTCCATTGCTGAACGTAAGCTTGCAACCTGACAAACCATTTCCGTTTCAAAACTTGATACCAATAGACGATCTGTATCTGGATAAGCTCCTTCAAGTAAACGAGTGTAGAAGCTAATATTTTCACTTCTAAAGAGCATTTGGTTGGTTGAGAAGAAAACTTCAACTGTTTCAATATCGTCTGTAAAAACAGCTGACAATTCTCTTAGTGACTTGCTAGGTAAAACAACATCGAAATGATCTCCAGCTTTATCTAAATTTAATTGACGCTGACTCATTCGATGAGAATCTGTTGCCACTGCTTTAAAGTCTGTCTCATTTTGTAAAACAAAGTGCACTCCTGTCAAGATAGGACGACTTTCTTGAGTACTAGCTGCAAAAGCTGTTTCTAAAATTAAGTTTTTTAATAATTTCGTATTAAAAACTAAAGGATTTTGTGTTGTCATTTCTTGTAAGCGTGGGTACTGATCAACATCTTTTCCTTTAAGTGTAATTTCTGATTTTCCACTTCTAATTACCACTTGATGATGCTCAATCTCTTCTAAATCTAAAGTAACATCTGGCAAACTAGAAATAATATTGATGAAGAAATTAGCTTCCAACAAAATACTACCTGGTGAGCTGATTAAAAGGCCAGAATTTTGATTATCTTGACTGATAAAATGCTCAATTGAAATTTGTCCATTTGAACCAGTTAAGGTAATACCTTCTTGACTGATTTCTAATTTCAAACTTGATAAAATCGGAATGGCATTTTTAGAAGAAATTGCACGTTTTGTGATATTTAAAGATTGAAGAAAGAAAGCCTTGTTGATAGAAAATTTGATCATGAGAACTCCTTTATTTATATAATAATAAATTTAGTAGTAGTAGTAGGTCTTGTGGATAAGGTGGAAAAATATCCCGAAGTAAAGTTTATCAAGGGATTAAACTTGTTCACAACTTGTGGATAACTTACCATAATTGTTTATCTTTTCCACAAGACTATTTTAATTTATTTTTGATGGTGTTGATTTCAATACTTAGACTTTCATCCTGGGTCATCATATTTTTAATCTTGTTGTAAGCATGAAGAACAGTAGAATGGTCACGTCCTCCAAATTCTTTACCAATTTTGGTCGTACTATTGTCAGTTAATTCACGCGATAAATAAATAGCAACTTGTCTAGCTAGGGCTAGATTTTGTGGTCGTTTAGTTGATTTAATTTCCTTGACAGTGACACCATAAAATTTACCAACTTCTTCTTGGATGGTTTCAATGGGAATGACATTGATTTTTGGTGCTTCTGTTGTTCGTGAACGGATGGCTTTGGCTACCAGCTCAACGGTAATCACTTTTGCTTTTTCAAGATTAGTAGCCAGATGGATATTTTTTAAGGCACCTTCTAGATCACGGACGTTGGAATCAACAAGATTTGCCAGATATTCAATCGCATCTTTTTCAAAGTTAAAATCATATTGTTGGATTTTATCTTCAATGATGGCAACACGCGTTTCAAAATCAGGCGGTGTGATATGAACAGTCAAATCCCAAGCAAAACGTGTAACCAAGCGATCAGGCAGCGATTCTAGGCTTTTTGGGGCACGATCACTCGTTAAGATAATTTGTTTTTTCTTATCATGTAAAGTATTGAAGATATTGAAAAATTCTTCTTGTGTGCTTTCTTTATTGGCTAAAAATTGCACATCGTCAATTAAAAGCACATCAAGATTACGGAACTTTTCACGGAAATCATCCATTGTTCCAAGTCGAGTGGCTGTGACAAATTCATTGACAAAGTTCTCAGTTGTAATATAAAGGATTCGTGCGAGTGGTTCATCATTTTGTATAGCATTACCAACTGCATTAAGCAGATGGGTTTTTCCTAAACCTGGTCCTCCCCAAATAAATAAAGGATTGTAGTTGATGCCAGGCTTATCTGTAGTTGCCAAACAGGCTGAAACTGCCCATTCATTTCCCTTTCCTTGAATAAAATTACTAAAATGGTAACTTCCATTTAGATTTGATGGGAAAGTTTGTAATGGTTTTGTCACTACAGTTTGCGTCACAAAGTCAGCTATTGAGTCACTATTGACTTCTTTTTGGCTATCTTCTTGCTCGCCAATGACATAATTTGTTTTAATTTCTTGGTCAAAAACCTCAAAGCCAATTACTGTAATCAGATTTTCAGCAGTTTTTTCCCAAAAAAGTAACTTTATCTGAGCATCGAGTTGAATCGTAGCAATATTTGCTTTGATATGTAGTAATTTAGCAGGTTTAATATAATATTGATAAGCATTTTGGCCTACATGTGTTTCAGCTAAACTTAAAAAACGCTGCCAAAATTGTTGTTCTTGTGGTGTCATAACAGCTCCTTTCTAGTCTAATTGGTATTCCTATTTTATCATAAGAGGATTTATTTGCCAACAAAATAAAAAAGTTTTCCACAAGCTGTTAATAAAAGTCAACATTGTTAAAAACAGGTTTTCCACAGTATGTGGAAAACCTGTTTGAGCTTGTTTTTAAGGGAAAACTGCCGTGGATAACTTGTTAAAAAGTTTGCTTTCGAAAAATCTTAGATTAACAAGTTATTTTAACTTGTTGATAAGTTTTTGAAATTCTTCTTCAGATGAAAAACTTAGAGTGATTTGCCCCTTATTTTTTTTCTTGGTTAAAATTTTGACAGGTAATCCAAGTGAACGACTGAGTTCAAGTTCGTAATCTCTTGAAAAAAGATCAGTCTGTTTGGGCTGCGTTTTTTTTGTCTTAGGTTGTAATAGTTGTTCTAACTGTCTAACACTGAGATTTTGAGCCTTTATCTGGTTCAAATAAATTTCTTGTTCTTCTCTTGATAAGCCAACTAATAGTCGCGCGTGACCTGAAGATAATTGTCCTAATTCGATAGCTTTTTGTAGCTGCTCGCTTAATTGTAAGAGACGAATGCTATTCGAGATATAAGGTCGTGACTTCCCCATGCTTTGAGCCAATTCTTCTTGGGTCATCTGAGTTTGAGATAAAATTTGCTGATAGGCCTTAGCTTCTTCGATCGGGTTAAGATTGGAGCGTTGTAAATTTTCTATGATTGCTTGCGTCATGCTTTCTTGATCAGAAAGTTCTTTGATCACTGCAGGAACTTCTATCAATCCAGCTAATTTTGCTGCCCTAAACCGACGTTCCCCAGCAATAAGTTCATAACCGAAAATATCAGATTTTCTAACGATTATTGGTTGAATAAGGCCATGTTCTTTGATTGACAGGCTTAATTCCTCTAATTCTTCAGGCTTAAAATGTAGGCGTGGCTGATAGGGATTCGGTGTGATATCAGTTAGCTTAATTTTGGCGAATAAATCAGTCATGTAAACTTCCTTGTCAATAAAAAATACCTTTACACTATTGTAAAGGTATGAGTTCCTCTTGTCAATATTTCTGTCAATTTTATTGACGTGATAAATCTTGAGTACTTTTAGTTAGTTTAATGGTTTCCGTCATCTTTTTAGTGCCTCTATAGAAGGTAATAGTCATGTCATCACCTATCTTATGCTTGTAAATAAGGCTCTGTAAATCGCTGGTATTATTGACTTCTTGACCATCAATTTCTGTAATCACGTCATATTTTTCTAACTTTCCATCTGACGGCATACCAGTCTGAACTGCTGCGACAACAATACCAGAAGTTAGGTCTTCAGGAATTTTTAGTTGACCAATGGCAGTGGTAGAAAGTTGATTAAGATTTACCATAGAAATACCAAGAGCTGGACGGTTAACGGAACCATTGTCTTCTAATTGTTTAATGATTTCAACAACATCATTAGATGGGATAGCAAAGCCCATGCCCTCTACTGAGAGACTAGAGTTTAATCGGCTTGTTGCAATTTTACTTGAGTTAATACCGATTACTTGACCTTGAATATTGACCAAAGCCCCACCAGAATTTCCAGGGTTAATGGCTGCATCAGTTTGGATAGCGTTAGTTGAAATGGTTTGACCATTTTCATCCGTAGAAGTGACAGTTCGACTAAGACTAGAAACAATTCCTTGAGTGACAGAATTGGCATATTCACTACCCAAAGGACTGCCGATAGCAATAGCTGTTTCTCCTACTGTCAAAGCAGATGAATCAGCAAATTCTGCGACATTTTTAACCTTTTCAGAAGAAATACGAACAACAGCTAAATCAGAATAAGTATCTGAACCGATTAACTTACCAGTAACCTTTGTGCCATCGGCTAAGAGAATTTCAATTTTTTCAGCCCCGTTGATGACGTGGTTATTGGTTACGAGATAGGCATATTTACCATCTTTTTTATAAATAACGCCAGAACCTTCCCCATAGACTTGTAAATCAGATTCTTCATCAAGACGCTCATCAGTAGTTTCTATGCCGCCAAATAGACTAGCTAGACTAGAACCAGCTGAGTTTTTCTGATAGTTGATGACAGAAACAACGGCATCTTGAACGACTTTAACTGCCTTACTGGTTGAGGTTTCGTTTTGATAAGTCACTTGGCTAGTTTTAACCTGACTAGTAGTTGTTAGATTATTTTGGTTCATCATTAGCATGGCCATCCAACCACCAACAAATCCGACTAGAAGAATAAAACCAGTTTTAATCAATTTTTTGAAAATAGATGTTTTATTAGTTTCCACAGTATTCTCCTTTTATTTTTATCCTTATTATAGCAAATTTAACTTAAGTTTAACTTAATTATCAACAAGAACTTATACACAAGTTGTGGATAAGTTTTGAAATCAGTTAACTTCTTTGCTATTAACTAGGTTTTACTTAATCAATTTTAAGTTTTAAATTGTGGATAAGTTTGTTGAAAAAATAGACTTGTGCTATACTAGATTTATGAAAGTCAAAATTATTTCAGTAGGAAAACTTAAAGAAAAATACCTTAAAGATGGTATTGCAGAGTATAGTAAGCGATTGGGGCGATTTACAAAACTAGATTTAATTGAATTAGCTGATGAAAAAACACCTGATAAGGCAAGTCTAGCTGAAAATCAGCAAATCATGGATAAAGAAGCCGAGCGAATTCTAAGTAAAATTTCTGAACGTGAATGTGTGATTGCTTTGGCCATTGAAGGTCAGCAATTATCCTCTGAAAATTTCAGTAAGTTTTTGGCTGATACAACGCTTAAAGGTTTTTCAGACATCACTTTTGTCATTGGTGGGAGTCTCGGTTTAGCACAGCAAGTTAAATCACGGGCAAATTTTTTAATGAGCTTTGGCCAATTTACTCTACCTCATCAATTAATGCGTTTGGTCTTGTTAGAACAAGTTTATCGAGCTTTTATGATTCAACAAGGAAGTCCCTATCATAAGTAGTTTCACGTGAAACAAGGAAGAAAAAATGTCAAAAAAACATTATCGTATTTTTGAAGGTTTACGTTTTGCTAGTTGTTTAACCTTTATCAGTGGCTATATGAATGCCTTTACCTTGGTTACTCAAGGAGGTCGATTTGCAGGTATCCAATCAGGTAACGTGGTTTTTTTAGCTTACCATCTAGCTAAAGGTGCTTTTGCAACTTCCCTTCTTTTTCTAGTGCCAATTGTTTTCTTTATGCTAGGTCAAGCCTTGACTTATTTAGCACGATCCTATTGCGTCAAAAGAAAGCTACCTTGGCATTTATCTGGTAGTTTAATGATGACAAGTTTAGTTTTTTTTGCAATTATTTTAAATCCCATCATAGGGCACTCTTTAACTATTGCGATTTTGTCTTTAGCAGCTTCAGTGCAAATTGAAACGTTCAGACATCTTAGAGGGGCTCCTTATGCTAATGTGATGATGACAGGTAATGTTAAGAATTCAGCTTATTTAGTTATCAAGGGGTGGATGGAAAAAGATATGATGTTATTTAAACAAGGTTGCTATATCTTTATTACCATTATTAGTTTTGGTTTAGGGGTTTTATTATCAACAAGTTTATCTGTTCAATTTGGAGAATCCGCCCTTATTTTCTTATTGTTGCCAATGTTTTATATCAATTATCAACTCATTATAGAACGAAAAACCGTCTAGCCTAGGCTAGACGGTTATATGATTCCAGCAGGATTCGAACCTGCGACCGTTCGCTTAGAAGGCGAATGCTCTATCCAGCTGAGCTATGGAACCTCAATACAACTAATTCTATCAAAATATTAGCTAATTTGTCAATTGATAATCTTAGCTTGATCATTTTAGAAAAAAATTAAATTTTTTTTGAAAAAAGACTAGACAAACTAAATTTTTCTGTTATAATAATAAAAGTAATAGGTGATTACGACATGGTCCGTTGGTCAAGGGGTTAAGACACCGCCTTTTCACGGCGGTAACACGGGTTCGAATCCCGTACGGACTGTTCTAACAACTGCTTAGCAGTTGTTTTTATTTTAATCATTAAAAAACTTCTGAGGTTTACTCAGAAGTTTTTCTTATTTTTTTGATTGACGTTGATAAATATAATAACCAGTCATTCCCAAAATGCCGATTAAGGATAACCCAATTCCTAAGATAAATCCTTGTGGAATGAAGCTAAGGGTAACATTACCACTTCCTGCCGGAACATCAACAACCATGAAACCATTTTGTGCTCGTCTAATCGGTAGTTGATGACCATTTTGCTTAGCTGTCCATCCTTTATCGTAAGGGATGGTAAAGAGAATTGAACTTTTCTTGTCCGTTGAGTAAAAAGCAGTGACTTGATTTTGTGTTGTGCTAACTTGAATCGTTCGCTGATTGATTACAGACATCGCTTCTTGGTAGTTAGTCAAGTTAATCGCATAAAAATTAGGTGCAGTAAAGTTGACTTCTTGTTCTTTTCCAAACTTAAAAGTAATACGATGTGTTCCTGCTTCTAAATACGCTCCTAGATTAAATAAGCTGTAAACATTTGATATGGTATAGTTATAATCAGTTCCATCAATATTTATCTGGAAATTTTTGGTGTCTTTATTATTGAATGTTAAATTAGGAACACTAACATAAACTTGACGGTTAGCTGGTACTTGGACAGTATAGCTAACACTAGTAGTTCCTTCAGTATTAGGTTTTACGGTGACTTGTTTATCAAGAATAGTAGCCCCAGCTTCCATATTAGCATTTAATTTAGTAAAGTAATTAAGAGAAAGACCTGAAATTTGATTGAGTAATTTAGATTGATTGTCAAGTGTGTTTACAGTAATGTCAATATTCTTGTAAACTCCATTAGTTAGCAGACCAAGTTGGCTAGCATATTGATTCTGATAGAGTTTCATACCTGTATCTTCAAAAACTTGTTCAAAACCAAATTTATTTGGCATCTTTTGACTAAAATTATATTTAATGCCAAGCAAGCTATCCATGATAATCGTATTGTTTTGATAACGTAAATTTAAGTTGGTTCCTGTAGATTTGAAACCTAGTCTATCTAATAAACTACTAGATGATCGATTACGAATTGATGAAAATTGTGATAGACCATAGTAATTAAATTTCATACTATCGTTACCAGTCTGAGGATAGAGACGTTCCATACGGAAAAAAGTATTTGAATTGTCTTTAGCATATTTGACAATCTTGTTAATTTCTTTAAGATTTTTAGAATAGGATTCTTTGGTTGGAAAGACCCATTCTTCTCTTAGACCACTAACTTGGTAGTAGGTGTTGATACTTGTTTCGCCAATAGTAAAGATTAGCGTAAATATTGTAAACACTAAAAAACTAATTTGCTTTTGAGCGTGAGAAATCAAAATAGTGGCATAAGCAAGCATAAAAATAGCGGTTAAGATGAACTGGTTAAATTCTAGAAAATCATATCTTTTCGTAAAAAATCCTGTGGCAATAAAGCCTAGACTCAGAGAAAATAAAGCCGGCAAAAAATGTTTCCAATTTAATTCTGATAGGTGATTTAGACTCTTTCCTGCTAGCAGAATAATTAAAAAAGATAATAACCAAGCATAACGATGTAAAAACATATTTGGAGCATGCATCCCTTGCCACATTAAATCAAGTGGTTGGAAGTAGAAACTCACAATTAAAAAGAGAAAGAGTAGGGCATAAGCTAGTCTGATTTGCCATTTGATTGACGAGATTGTAAAGTAGGTCAAGGCTAGAATAAGTGGTAATAAACCAACATAAATCATAGGAATGGCACCAAACTTCGTCGTATCATAGGCTCCAATGAAGTTTTTTGCAAATAAATCAAGATACCAAGCGCCTTCTGTAAAGAGTTTAGTGATTTCAGTAAACTTTTCACCATGAGCTTTAAGGTCAAGATAGGTTGGCAAAAGCATAATCGCACTAGATAGACCAGCTAAGATTGACACGATGGTAAATGATTTAAAGTTTTGTAAAATCTTTTTCCATCCAGAAGTTTTGGTTTGCTGAACTATAAAATAAAGGGTTAAGAAGATAGCTGTCATAAATCCAAAATAATAGTTTTGGATAAAAAGAGTTGTCAACGTGAGATAGTAAAGAAGATAGCCTGATTGATTGAGTAATTGGTGTAAACCTAGGATAATCAGAGGGACTAGAATAAAGACATCAAGCCACATGTTAATTTCTAATTGACTAGTAGCAAAACTCATCAGACTGTAAGAAGCAGATAAGACAAGGATTAGAGGCAACTTGACATTACTGTAAAGTTTTTTCAAACTGTAAGCACTAGAAAGTCCAATTAAGCCAAATTTAACCAAGGTTACAAGGTAGATGGCATCAGGCATATTAGTATTATTAAAGAAATAAAAAATAGGTGAGAGAAAACTTCCTAGATAATAACTAATGAGTGCATAGAAGTTTAGTCCTAAGCCACTGGTGAAGGTATAAAATAGACTGTCTTGTCCGTGAAGGATATTTTTTAGCGTCTCAGCAAAGACAACATATTGATGAAAACCGTCACTGGCTAAGATAGTGCGATCAGCACCCCAAGAGATACCTTGACTAAGTAAACTAATAAAGATAATGATAAGTGGTAGTAAAAAAGCAGATAGATAGAAAAGGTAGTTTGTTTTTTCTCTTTTTTTGTGAATATTAAACATAGATTTTCCTTTTTAATAATGAAAAAGTGTGATTAAGAAAAAGAGTTGGGTAGCCAACTCTCTTATTTCCAAAGTTCTTGGACTTTTTCTTGGACTTCCTTGTTTTCAAGAAATTCATCGTAGGTTTCATCAATTCGGTCAATGACCCCATTTTTTGAAATCACAATAATGTGATTAGCTAGGGTTTGAATAAATTCATGGTCATGACTGGCAAAAATGATACTTTCTTTGAAATCTTTAAGTCCATCGTTAAGACTTGAGATAGATTCGAGATCCAAGTGATTAGTCGGGTCATCAAGTACTAGGACATTTGATTTAATGAGCATGAGTTTAGATAACATCACACGAACTTTCTCTCCTCCTGACAGGACATTAACGGATTTATTAACATCATCGCCAGAGAAGAGCATACGACCTAAGAAACCACGAAGGAAGGTATTATCGTCTTCTTCTTTGCTAGCGAACTGACGCAGCCATTCAAGAATGGTTTCACCACTGGCAAAATCACGAGAATTATCTTTTGGTAGATAACTACGACTAGTTGTTACGCCCCATTTAATGGTTCCTTCATAGTCAATATCACCCATTAGGGCACGAATTAGGGCAGTTGTTTGAATATCGTTTTGCCCAATCAAGGCAGTCTTGTCACCTGGACGTAGGATAAAGCTGATATTGTCTAAGATAACTTCACCGTCAATGGTCACTTTCAAATCTTCAACGGTCAAAAGGTCATTACCAATCTCACGCTCAGCTTTGAAGTTGATAAATGGATACTTGCGACTTGACGGAACAATTTCTTCAAGTTCAATCTTATCAAGCATTTTTTTACGAGAAGTTGCTTGTTTTGATTTAGAGGCGTTGGCAGAGAAACGAGCAACGAATTCTTGTAATTCCTTGATTTTTTCTTCAGCTTTAGCATTGCGGTCAGCTTGTAAGCGAGCAGCCAGTTCAGATGATTCTTTCCAAAAATCATAGTTACCAACAAAGAGTTTGATTTTACCGAAATCTAGGTCAGCCATGTGCGTACAAACTTTGTTTAAGAAGTGACGGTCATGGGAAACAACGATAACAGTATTTTCAAAGTCAATTAGGAAATCTTCCAACCAGTTAATTGATTGAATATCCAAACCGTTGGTTGGCTCGTCAAGTAAAAGAACGTCTGGTTTACCAAACAATGCCTTGGCTAAGAGAACTTTTACCTTATCTCCATTAGCCAACTCGCTCATGGTTTGATAGTGCAAGTCTTCAGCAATATTAAGGTTTTGTAGGAGTTGTGCAGCTTCACTTTCGGCTTCCCAACCACCAAGTTCTGCAAATTCTCCCTCTAACTCGGCTGCACGGACACCATCTTCGTCAGAAAAATCTTCTTTCATGTAGATGGCATCTTTTTCTTTCATGATGTCATAGAGTGTTTGGTTACCCATAATAACCACATCAATCACGCGCTCTTCTTCATAGTCAAAATGATTCTGACGAAGGACAGAAAGACGCTCATCTGGACCAAGGGAAATATGACCTGTACTTGGTTCAATATCACCAGCCAAAATCTTTAGAAAAGTTGATTTTCCAGCACCATTAGCACCAATTAGGCCATAGGTATTACCAGCTGTAAATTTGATATTAACATCGTCAAAAAGTTTACGATCACTGAAACGCAGTGACACGTCTGAAACTGTTAGCAATTTGATTACCTCATTCTTTATAATCTTCTTTATTCTACGATAAAAATCTAGATTTTTCAAGAAAAACAAGGCGGCTAGTGGTTTTATTTCAAATAAAAAATTGACAAACTTGTCAAGTTTGTCAATTTAGTGTCAAGATGACCAAAAAAGGAGAGTAGATAAGACAGTTCCCAAGAAGAAAATCAACCAGCAGGTCAGCATTAAAGCAAGGACAAAACCTAGTTCACTTTGCCATTTGGGAGTTTTTCTCTGCTTACCATTTAGGAAGTTGACAAGGTCTGCATAGGTGTTCAAAGAATATCTTTTGATAATGTAGCAAACTTGAACTAAAGAAAATAGGAGAATGCCACCTAAAAAAGTAATGAGTAGCGAAAATTGATTACTGTCTAGTAAATAACGTGTGGGATAGACGACAGAAAAGGCAAAATAGGATAGGGCTAGAATGAGCAACCATTTCTTCAAGAGTTTTTGTTTAAGCACTTGTTTCATAATGGGAAGATCTCCTTTGACTAAATAATCCAAAGAGATGTCAAAATAGGTGGCTATTAAGAGTAGGCTGTTGATGTCTGGGTAGGTTTTGCCTATCTCCCAGTTGGAAATGGTTTGACGAGAAACATAGAGTTTTTCAGCCAAGTTTTCCTGCGATAGCCCCCTTTCTTTCCTTAATTCAACCAGTCTTTTTTGCAACTCCATAATGATTTCCTTGGTTAACTTTAGTTTAGTCCTTTTACGCTTAGTTTACCATAAAAAGTCTTGGACAAGCTCGAATATCCTTGTCAAAAGGCTTTGACAGAGTTGAAAAGTTGATAGGTTTGTCAACCTACATAGGTAGAAGAATATCTTCTTCCCTTAGATAATGCTTGGTTATACTAAAGCCACGTCCAAAAACTTGACTGGCTGGCATGACAACAATAAAAGCTGTTTTATCAATGGCTAAAATATGTTTTTGTAAGGCAGGAAACTCATAGCTCGAAATAGTGGTCATGAGCATGGTTTTCTGAACGGTAGAATACCCCCCTTGAATGGGAATGATGGTGACACCTCGATCAGTAACCGTTGTAATATGTTTTTGGATGAGTATATTTTTGTTAGAAATAATCATGACAGTTTTAGAAG
Source organism: Streptococcus sp. sy004 (assembly GCF_007859205.1). Lineage (GTDB taxonomy): Bacteria > Bacillota > Bacilli > Lactobacillales > Streptococcaceae > Streptococcus. The sequence continues at coordinate 128,344 of NZ_VOHP01000003.1, read as the reverse complement.
TATTAAAGCCAATTTCTATTTGACTAATAATAGAGCTGATAACGATAAGAGCTAATGTCGAATACATGACTTGGTCGTAAGAAAAGGTAATTAAGCCCATTAAAACACTGATGCCATCAATGATAATGACAGCAGCACCTAATGAGAGTGGCGTATATTTATGTAAGATTTGAGTAATAATTCCTGTTCCACCAGTTGATGAATTTCCTCTAAAAACTAAACCTAGCCCAAAACCAACGACAACACCACCAAAGATAGCAGCTAAGAGTGGATTTTTGGTGATAGTTGGTAAGTCAGCTGTTAATCGAATGGCAAAAGGATATATTAAAGAACCAAAAATTGTTTTAATAAAGACTGATTTTCCTAATAAAAAGTAACACATCAAGAGTAAGGGAAGATTACTAAACATGAGAAAAACTGATGGACTCAGTCCAAAGAGTTGTTTGAAAACAACAGATAGGCCAATCATTCCTCCAGAAGCGATATGATTGTCTAAAAACATGGTGTTAAAGCCACTAGCTGCAATGAATGAACCAAGAGTCACTAAGACTAGATTTTTCAGAGTTTGTTTCATTTTTTTCTCCTTGTTCAATTTTCCCTTGTTATTATGCCCCAAGCCACTAGCTGCTGTCAAGATATGTGGTATAATCTAATGAGGAATAAAAAATAAGGGAGTTTGGTATGAAACCAATTATTTTAACAGGTGATCGACCGACTGGTCAGCTTCATATTGGTCACTATGTAGGTAGTTTGAAAAATCGTGTTTTGTTACAGAATCAAGATAAATATGACATGTTTGTCTTTTTAGCCGATCAGCAAGCCCTAACTGACTATGCTAAAGACCCACTAAAAGTACGTGAGTCAATTGGTCAAGTGGCTTTGGACTACTTGGCTATTGGACTTGATCCCAAAAAAGTTACGATATTTATTCAAAGTCAAATTCCAGAATTAGCTGAATTAACCATGTATTATATGAATTTGGTTTCTTTGGCTCGGTTAGAGCGAAACCCGACAGTTAAGACAGAAATTGCACAAAAAGGCTTTGGTGAGTCGATTCCAACTGGATTTTTGGTTTATCCTATTGCTCAAGCAGCTGATATTACAGCTTTTAAGGCTAATTTTGTTCCTGTTGGAACCGATCAAAAACCGATGATTGAGCAAACACGCGAAATTGTTCGTAGTTTTAATCATACCTATCAAACAGATATTTTGGTTGAGCCTGAAGGAATTTATCCTGAAAATGAAGCAGCAGGTCGCTTATCTGGTTTAGATGGCAATGCTAAAATGTCTAAATCGCTAAATAATGGTATCTTCCTAGCAGATGATATGGATACAGTACAGAAAAAAGTTATGAGCATGTACACAGACCCTAATCATATTCGAGTGGAAGATCCAGGTCAAATTGAAGGCAACATGGTCTTTCATTATTTAGACGTATTTGGTCGCAAAGAAGATGCTGATACCATAGAGGAAATGAAAGAACACTATCAACGTGGTGGTTTGGGTGATGTTAAGACCAAACGTTACCTACTAGAAATTTTAGAGCGTGAATTAGCCCCTATTCGCAAACGACGTTTAGACTATGCTAAGGATATGGGTGAAGTTTACAATATGTTAGAAAAAGGTAGTCAGGTAGCTCGACAAAAAGCTGCTCAAACGCTCTCAGAGGTTAAGGCTGCTATGGGCATCAATTATTTTTAATTGCCTAATGACTTAACCTACAAAACTTGCTATAATAATAAAAATACATTTGAAAAGAGGAAGCTACTGTCATGTCAAATTGGGACACCAAGTTTTTGAAAAAAGGATTTACATTTGATGATGTTTTACTGATTCCAGCGGAGAGTCATGTCCTACCAAATGAAATCGATCTTCAGACCAAGTTAGCTGATAATCTAGTCTTGAATATTCCGATTATCACTGCTGCTATGGATACTGTAACTGATAGTAAAATGGCTATCGCTATTGCTCGTGCGGGTGGTTTAGGTGTTATCCATAAAAATATGTCAATCCAAGAGCAAGCTGATGAGGTAACTAAGGTAAAAGAATCAATAGATGTTATTGAGGCTTCTAATGCAGCAAAAGATCAATTTGGTCGTCTATTGGTTGCAGGAGCAGTGGGTGTCACATCGGATACCTTTGAACGTGCTGAAGCTCTCTTTGAGGCAGGTGCGGACGCTATTGTCATAGATACAGCTCATGGTCATTCAGCAGGAGTATTGCGTAAGATTGCAGAAATTTGTGCGACCTTCCCAGATAAAACACTTATTGCAGGTAATGTAGCTACTGCTGAAGGAACTAGAGCCTTGTATGAGGCAGGTGTAGATGTTGTTAAGGTAGGGATTGGTCCAGGTTCAATCTGTACAACTCGTGTGGTTGCAGGTGTTGGCGTACCACAAGTGACTGCTATTTATGATGCAGCAGGTGTGGCGCGTGAATACGGTAAAACAATCATCGCTGATGGTGGTATTAAGTATTCAGGTGATATTGTGAAAGCTTTGGCAGCAGGTGGTAATGCTGTTATGTTAGGGTCAATGTTTGCTGGAACTGATGAAGCACCAGGAGAAACGGTGGTATTCCAAGGACGCAAGTTCAAAGCCTATCGTGGTATGGGGTCAATTGCAGCGATGAAAAAAGGGTCAAGTGATCGTTACTTCCAAGGAGCAGTCAATGAAGCTAATAAGTTGGTTCCAGAGGGAATTGAAGGTCGTGTAGCTTATAAAGGTGCTGTTGCTGATATTGTTTTCCAAATGTTAGGTGGCATTCGTTCAGGGATGGGTTACGTTGGTGCAGGTGATTTAGCAGCATTACATGACAAGGCACAATTTGTTGAAATGAGTGGTGCAGGTTTAATTGAAAGTCATCCACATGATGTTCAAATTACGAATGAAGCACCAAATTATTCAATGAGATAAGAAAAGAACTGATTTACCCAGTTCTTTTAATACTGTAAAGGAGAAAATTAATGATAGGAATTTTATATGCTTTAGTTCCCATGGTAGCGTGGGGAAGTCTTGGTTTTATTAGTAACAAAATAGGTGGTAATGCAAATCAGCAAACCTTTGGTGTAACCTTGGGAGCAGTACTATTTGCAACGACGGTTTATTTGGTTGTTAGACCAGATTTGACTTGGTCAACATGGTTGTTTGGTATTATAGGGGGGATTCTTTGGGCAGTTGGTCAAAATGGACAATTTAAGTCTATGCAATATATGGGAGTATCAGTTGCTAATCCCTTGTCAAGTGGTAGTCAATTAGTTGTTGGTAGTTTGATTGGAGTTCTTGCTTTTCAAGAATGGACAAAACCGATTCAGTATAGTTTAGGAATGATTGCTATGATTTTCTTACTAGTTGGTTTTTACTTTTCGAGTAAGCAAGATCCAGATAAAGAAGTTCTTGATAATAGTCAGCCTCGTGATTTTAAAAAAGGCTTCCAAGCTCTAACGACTTCAACCCTGGGTTATGTTTCTTACACAGTCTTTTTTAACAACATTGTCAATCTGGATCCAATTTCAGCGATTCTTCCAATGTCTTTTGGTATGGTATTTGGGGCAGTCATGTTCATGAAGTTTCAAGTTAATTTTGAACCAGTAGTTTTGAAAAATGCCTTGGTAGGTATCTTATGGAGTTTTGGTAATATTTTTATGCTTTTTGCGGCAAAAGAAGCCGGCTTAGCGATTGCTTTTTCATTCTCTCAACTAGGTGCAGTAATTGCTATTATTGGTGGTATTCTCGTTTTAGGGGAGAAAAAGACCAAGAAGGAAATGAAATGGGTTTTAATCGGTATCAGTTGCTTTATTATTGGTGCAGTCTTGTTAGGTGTTGTAAAATCATACTAAAAGAAGTTGACAGTATTGTCAACTTCTTTTGTTTTGAATATTACCAGCATGAATATCAAAAATTGTCATATCTTCTGGCAAATGGCTGAGATGGTCTAGGCTAGTAGTGGTAATAAAGGTTTGAACATCCTTATCAATGCTTTCTAATAATTTGGTTTGACGATAATTATCTAATTCACTCATCACATCATCTAATAATAAAATAGGAAAATCGCCAGTTACTTTTTTAATTAAATTGATTTCAGCCATTTTTAAGGATAAAATCAAGCTTCTATGCTGTCCTTGACTGCCAAAACTAGCAGGCATGTCATTGATAAAAAATTGCAAGTCATCACGATGAGGACCAAGACCAGTATTTTTTTTGAATAAATCTCTCTCTCGAGAATCAAGTAATTCTTGTCTAAAACAATCTTCTAAATGATTGGCATGATCAAATTTGAAACTTGATTGGTAGCTGATAGTCAGCCTTTCTAAATCATTTGAAATTAAAGTATGATGTTTGTTGGCTTCTTGTTCTAATTGTTTGATAAAATCTAGTCTTTGTTTGATGACTCGACTTCCAAAATGAATAAGTTGGTCATCTAAAACTGCTAAAAAATCCCTGTCGATTTGTTTAGTCGTTTTAAGGTAACTATTTCTTTGTTTAAGCACATGATTATATTGAGCCAAGTCAGCCAGATAAATTGGTTTAATTTGTCCCAAATCAATATCTAAAAATTTACGTCTTAGGCTAGGGGAACCTTTAACCAGTTGTAAATCTTCTGGAGCAAAGATAACAATAGTCATCGTACCGATATAGCTAGACAATCTATCCTGTTTAAGATGATTGACTTTGATAATGCGTCCCTTACTAGAAAGTTGAATATCAAGATTTACAGATGATGTCAACTTCTGTAAATCTCCCGTCAACTTTACAGTATCGCAATTAAAACAAATCAAATCTTTATCTGATCTTGTTCGATGACTACGGGTTAAGGCTAAAAAATAAATAGCTTCTAAAAAATTAGTTTTTCCCTGAGCATTTTGACCAAGAAAGATGTTTAAGTGGGGAGAAAATTGAACCTGACAATCTTGATAATTCCTAAAATTCTTTAATGTTAAGTTTTGCAACCACATGTTAAGTACCTGAGAAACGGACAGGTTTCTTTTTATTTTGACTTGTTTTTTTAATTGGCTTGCTTATTTTTTGGGTTTGGTTTTTATTTAAGTTTTTAACTAATTCTGCAACCCTCTTTTTTTCTTCTTGTTCAGCCTTATACTGTTCTTTTTCTGATTGACTAGGCTCAACCATGATAATTTTAATGTTTTGTTGGGGAAGTTCGACAATATCACCAAGACGAATTTTTTTACCTCGACGTTTTTCATCTTCTCCATTAAACAAAACAGTGTGCTCTGCTAAGAATGCTTTCACTGCACCACCTGTTTGAATAATTCCTTGCTCTTTTAAAAGAGCTTGTAATGTAATATAGTCACTAAATAATTTGTAATTGATCATATTTTACCTCTCATTTAATATTATAACACGTTTCGTCATTTTTAGTGGGCGAGGAAGGGATAAAATGGTATAATGAAAAACGATACTATTCAATTGGAGAAGGACAATGGAAATTGTAAAAGGTGTTAACCTGCATGTCGTTCAGACTAAAAAATTTAAGACGAATCATATTACCTTTCGCTTCTCCACTCCTTTGAAGCGACAAACACTTGCCCGTCGTGCTTTGATAGCCCAACTACTTGAAACAGCCAATGCTAAGTATCCTAATTTGCAAGTTTTTAGACAACAGTTGGCACATCTTTATGGAGCAACTTTGTCAACTAAGGTGTCAACTAAAGGCAAGGTTCATGTACTAGATATTGATATTAACTTTGTTTCAGATCCCTACAGTATGGGAGAAGAAATTTTAGTAGAAATATTTGATTTTTTATCTCACATTCTTTTTAATCCATTGGTTTCTGTTGTTCAATATCAACAAAAATTTTTTAATCGTGAAAAGGCTAACTTACTTCATGCGATTAGTTTAGACATGGAAGACTCTTTTATTTACAGTGATTATCAAGCAAAACATCTATTTTTTGAAGACGATTTATTAGCTCTGCCAAGCTATGCAGATTTAGATTTGGTTGAAGAAGAGAATTCTTATACGGTTTATCAAGAATTTCAAAAAATGATTCAAGAAGATCAAGTTGATATTTTTGTGGTCGGTGATGTTGATGCTTATCGAATTGTTCAGCTGGTTCATCAATATCCTTTAGAAGAACGTCAAGTCAGCTTGGATTATTTTTATGATCAACCTTATACTAATGTTGTCAAGCAAAAAGTAGAGCAAAGTCATAATCAACAATCTGTTTTACAACTTGTTTACAATCTCGATATAAATAATCAAGAAAAGTCTCAGGACTTTAGCTTACTTGTGTTGAATGGCATGTTTGGTTCATTCTCACATTCTCGACTATTTACAGAAGTTAGGGAAAAAGAAGGTTTATCTTACCATATTGGCAGCTTTACAGATAGATTTACAAAAACTTTACAGGTTTACGCAGGGATTGATGCTAAGGATAGAGAGATAACCTTGCGTTTGATTCAAAAACAACTAAACGACTTTAAAAGAGCTCGTTTTTCTATCAATCTTTTGGAACAGACTAAGACTTTATTGCGAAATAATCTGATATTGTTGGAAGATCACCAAAAAACTTTAGTCGATTTATTTTATCATCAGCGTTATTGTGGTAGTCAATCTTTGGAAACAATTTTAGATGAACTTGATAAAATTAGTAAAGAAGATGTGGTGGCTCTGGCTAATCAGATTAAGTTACAAGCCATTTATTTTTTAGAAGGGAGCTAGTGATTGTCAGCGCTTAATAAACTTAATCATCCTAGAATTGCTCAAGAACTTTACACCTATACTTTTAATAATGGTTTTATGATCTACCTATTACCCAAAGAAGATTTTAAGGAAGTTACAGGTGTTTTAAGTCTTAATTTTGGCTCTATTGACAACCAATTGACCTTGTCTAATGGTCAGGAAAAAAGTTATCCAGTAGGAGTAGCTCATTTTTTAGAACATAAATTATTTGAGTTAGCTGATGGTAAAGATGGGGCTCTTGAATTTGTAAAATTGGGTTCGGAGGTCAATGCCTTTACTAGTTTTGAACAAACAAGCTACTACTTTACTGCCAGGGATCAGATTGGTCAGAATATTGATTTACTTTTTCAGTTGATTTCAAGTCTAACAATTACAGCAGAATCAGTTGAGAAAGAAAAAGCAATTATCGCACAAGAAATTGACATGTATCAAGATGATACGGATTACTTGCTTTACTCAGGCGCTTTACAAAATCTTTACCCAGAAACGAATTTGGCAGAAGATATTGCTGGACGTAAAAAAGAAATCAAAACCTTGTCAATTAAAGATTTACAGGAAAACTATGCTCATTTTTACCAACCACAAAATATGTCTTTGGTTTTGGTAGGAGACTTCGATGTCAACGAGGTTTACAATGACATTGACAAGAGTCAGAAACGTCATTTTAGCAACATGGGAAGGTCAGATAGTTGTCGAACACCATTGACTAAGACCCAAGTTATTCCGAAACGCACAGTAAGTGTACCAGATATTAGTAAGCCTAAATTAGTTTTGGGGATTCGAAGTAGCTATAATAGTCAATCTCTCTTGAAACAAAAATTAGCTTTGCAACTCTTTTTTGCCATGTTATTTGGTTGGATGTCAAAAAGCTATCAAGATTGGTATGAAGCAGGTAAAATTGATGATTCTTTTGATTTTGAGATTGAGCTAGGTTCTCGTTTTGCCTTTGTTCTTCTTTTCTTAGATACAGAAGAGCCAATCGCTATGGCTCGCTTGTTAAAGCAAAAATTGAGTAAGACAGAGCAAATGATGGATTTGACTGAAAAACATTTTAATTTGGTCAAGCGAGAGTTATATGGTGAATTTTTACGCAGTTTGGATGATGTATCGCACTTGGCTAGCCAATTTTCAAGTTATGTTGCAGATGGTTCTAACTATTTGACTATGGCTGATTTGCTAGAGCAGTTGACTTTAGCAGACGTTGTTACTATTGGCAGAGAATTTCTCAAAGAAGCGGAGATGACAGAATTTACGATTTCTCCCCAGTAGTGCAAAAGAAGATATTTTGATATAATTTACTAGTATAGATGATTGAGGAGAACAAGTATGAGAGAAGCAAGTATTGGTGAGTTGTTACGGCAAGCTCGAACAAAAAAAGGGTATGATTTAGAACAAATAGCAGAGCTGTCTGAGGTTCCTCGTCACTATCTTTTGGCCATGGAGATGGATCAGTTTAAGTTACTGCCACAGGAATCGGTTAATTCATTTATTGAGCAGTATGCTGAGGTTGTTGATTTGGATGGTGTGTCTTTAATTCATGGCTATCGTAACATGAAATTAAGTCAGCAACAGTCACAAGAAAAAGTTGATTTTACTAAAAAAGACACTGACTCAAAAAGCAGTCAAAAGTCATTAGGGATTGTTAAAAGAGATACGGTTGAAGAAGTTGTAGCAACTGAAACTATCGTGGAAACAAGGAGTAGTCGTCATAAGGATGAAAAAAAATCCTATCTTCCTTTCTTGACCTTACTAGCACTTTCTTTAGCCATTGTCGGTTTTTTGGCTTATATCACTTGGCAGCAAATGCAGAATAATCTAACACCAACGACTCAGCCTTCCTATTCGATGGTGTCATCATCTTCAAGTGAGTCTGAAAGTAGTGCGTCTGCTAGCACAGAAGCGTCTGCAAGTACTTCTCAACCGAGTTTGACAACTACTGGTGGAGAAGATAACTTGGAAGTAGCCTTGAGTAATCCAAGTTCAGAAGTTGTGATTAGTTTTCAACTTGTAGAAGGGGAAGAGAGCTGGGTTGCTGCTTACACCGATCAACTAGGAGAGCAAGGTGCTTTATTGACACCTGATAATCTAGAGTATCAAGTCACCTTACCGCAAGATGTAGTATCAACAGTTTTGACCTTAGGTAATGCCCAAGGATTGGCTGTCACGATTGATGGGCAAAAACTTGATTTATCAGCATTAACTTCTAGTCTAAGTTATGTAACATTGACAATACAACAATAAAGGTTTTTATGTTTAGTAAAAAGGAAAATATCCCCAATCTTTTAACGCTTTTGCGAATTATTTTAATCCCTGTTTTTCTAATATTGACTTCGCTACCTCATCGAGCTAGTTATCAAATTTGGGCTGCGGTTATTTTTGCATTTGCCAGTCTAACGGATTATTTGGATGGTTATTTGGCTCGTAAATGGCAGGTTGTGACTAATTTTGGTAAATTTGCTGATCCACTGGCCGATAAAATTTTGGTAATGAGTGCTTTTATCATGTTGGTGGGCTTAGACCTAGCCCCAGCTTGGTTGAGTGCGGTAATTATTTGTCGTGAGTTGGCAGTAACAGGTCTTCGTTTGCTTTTAGTTGAAACAGGTGGAGAAGTGCTGGCTGCTGCTATGCCAGGAAAGATTAAAACAACCACTCAAATGTTATCTATTATCTTTTTATTATTGGGTTGGTCTGTGTTAGGGACTGTCCTACTTTATGTTGCCTTGTTTTTTACGATTTATTCTGGTTATGATTATTTTAAAGGAGCTAGCTTCTTATTTAAAGGTACCTTCAAATGAGTCAAATCATAATTGATGTTAACAAACTTAATTTTAAATACGATAGTGACGATCAGAATTATCTTTTAAAAGAGTTATCGTTTCACGTGAAACAAGGAGAATGGTTGTCTATTATTGGTCATAATGGTTCTGGTAAGTCAACGACAGTTAGATTATTAGACGGTCTTTTATCAGCAGAAAGTGGTCAGATTTATATTTCTGGTCAAGAATTGACTGAGAAAAATTTATGGCAGATTCGTCGTCAAATTGGTATGGTATTTCAAAATCCCGATAATCAATTTGTTGGTGCAACTGTGGAAGATGACATTGCTTTTGGTTTAGAAAATCAAGGACTCAGTAAAGACGAAATGGAAAATCGAATCACTGAAGCTCTCGCAATGGTTGGAATGTCAGCATTTAGAGACAAAGAACCAGCAAGGTTGTCTGGGGGGCAAAAACAGCGTGTTGCCATTGCTGGTGTGATTGCTATGCGACCTGACATTATGATTTTAGATGAAGCTACCAGTATGTTGGATCCAAATGGGCGTCGTGAGGTCATGTCTTTGATTAAAAAGGTTCGTGACACTTATGGTTTAACCGTGATTTCCATTACGCATGATTTGGATGAAGTGAATCTAAGCGATCGTGTTTTAGTGATGAAAAAAGGTCAAGTGGAGCTTGATCTTAGTCCGAGAGAACTTTTTTCAGAAGAAAATAGAAATCTATTAGATCTAGGTCTGGATCAACCATTTAGTTCTCGATTGCAGATGTCCTTGATTGAGGCAGGTGTCTTATCTGATTTTGATTATATGACAGAAGAAGAATTAGGAGATAGATTATGGGAATTAGCCTCAAGCAAGTAGATTTTACCTATCAAGTGGGGACGCCTTTAGAAGAGCGAGCCCTTTTTGATGTAACCGCTGAGATTAAAAATGGCAGCTATACGGCTTTTATTGGACATACAGGTTCTGGCAAATCAACGCTCATGCAACTATTAAATGGTCTAAATCTGCCGACAGAAGGGACAGTCTTGGTTGATGAAATGGTCATTACCAAACAGGCCAAGCCAACTAATATTCGTTCGTTACGTCAAAAAGTAGGTCTGGTTTTTCAATTTCCAGAAAGTCAGTTATTTGAAGAAACGGTTTTGAAAGATGTGGCTTTTGGACCACAAAATTTTGGTGTCGATCAAGCGACAGCAGAAAGCATTGCGAAAGAAAAATTAGCCCTAGTAGGTATTTCAGCAGATCTTTTTGAAAAAAATCCATTTCACCTATCTGGTGGTCAAATGAGAAGGGTTGCGATTGCAGGGATTTTAGCCATGAACCCTAGTGTTCTAGTGTTAGATGAACCAACGGCTGGTCTTGATCCAAAAGGTCGTAGAGAGCTGATGACCTTGTTTCAAGAACTACATCAGTCTGGCTTAACCATTGTTTTGGTCACACATGTTATGGATGATGTTGCTGATTATGCTGATTTTGTCTATGTGTTAGAAAAAGGAAAATTAGTTTTAGAAGGAACACCTAAGGATGTCTTTCAATCAGTTGAATTTCTAGAAGAAAAACAGTTAGGTGTGCCTAAAGTTACTCAGTTTGCTAAGACCTTATCAGATAGAGGGATGAACTTAGAACATTTACCGATTACGATTGAAGAGTTTGTGGAGATGATGAAGTATGGATAAATTTATTTTAGGACGTTATATTCCTGGTCAGTCTCTTGTTCATCGTTTAGATCCACGAAGTAAATTATTGGCGATGTTTATTTATCTTTTGATTATCTTTTGGGCTAATAATTTACTTACTAACTTAATTTTAGCTGGGGCAACTCTTTTGATGATCTTAGCGTCAGGGATTAAACTATCTTTCTTTTTTAATGGTTTGAAACCTATGTTTGCCTTGATTCTTTTTACGACGGTTTTTCAACTCTTTTTTACAAGAGGTGGAACGGTCTTCCTTGATTGGGGTTTGATTAAGATTAGTGATTATAGTTTGGCACAAGCTGGTTTAATTTTTATGCGTTTCATTTTGATTACTTGCGTGTCCACTTTATTGACGCTGACAACACCACCACTTAGTCTAGCAGATGCGGTTGAATCACTACTTAGTCCACTCAAGCGATTTAAAGTCCCTGTTCATGAAATTGGGTTAATTCTTTCTTTAAGTTTACGTTTTGTACCAACCTTAATGGACGATGCCACTCGAATTATGACAGCTCAAAAAGCAAGAGGAGTGGACTTTGGCGAAGGAAATCTATTACAACGTATTCGCTCAACCGTTCCTATCTTAATTCCTCTTTTTGCTTCTAGTTTTAAGCGAGCAGACGCTTTGGCCTTGGCTATGGAAGCTAGAGGTTACCAAGGTGGAGAAGGTCGTAGTAAGTATCGTGTCTTAAAATGGCAACAAGCAGATAGTAGTTTAATCTTAGGTCTGTTGATGTTAGCTGTGCTATTATTCTTACTAAAAACTAATTAAAAAAACGCCTTAAAAGGCGTTTTTTTAGTCTTGTGGCAATCTTTTTGTAATATTTTTAACGAGAAACTAATTTATTAGTAATATAAGGCAGGTAAGATGAAGGTGTCAAGAAAAAGAAAGCGAGTAAATAAACAAATGACAAAAACTAAACGATTAAAACATAAAGTAGCAGGTCTTGTTCTTTTAGCTAGTTTGAGTGTGCCAACTCTGGTTAGTGCAGATACTTATACGGTTAAATCTGGTGATACTTTGTCTGGTCTTGCTGTTGATTTTCAAACAACCTTAGATAATTTGCTGTCCTTAAATCAACTAAGTAATCCTAATGTTTTGACAGTTGGTCAAGAATTAACGATTAAACGTGACAACACTCAATCATCAACGGCAGTTGCAGATGTTGCTCAAAATGATACTGCAACAACAAGTTCGACATCAACTTTGAGTGAAGCAGATTTGACGGCAAAGGAATGGATTGCCCAAAAAGAGTCAAGTGGTAGTTACACTGCTCAAAATGGTCAATATTATGGGCGTTACCAACTTACCTTGTCTTATCTAAATGGTGACTTGTCGCCTGAAAATCAAGAACGTGTGGCTGATAATTATGTGACGCAACGTTATGGTTCTTGGTCAGCAGCTAAAGAATTTTGGTTGGCTAATGGGTGGTATTAGTCAAAAATAGCTCAATTTTGACGATTTTACCTTAAATTAACATATTCTTGTAATATTTTTAATGAAATATCTATCAAAAAGTAATATTTTATCGGTAAGATAAGAGCAGTTAATGAAAGAGAAGGTACATAGTTATGTCATATCGTAGCAAGAAACCAAGAAAACTTGGTGTTGCTAAGCAGGCGGTTTTAGGAATTTTAGCCCTCTTAGTTACCACTATTTTGATTTTGACTGGTAAACAAGTGTTGACAGCTTCGTCTATGGCTGAAAAAACAACAACATCATCAAGTCAAACGTCATCAGCAAGTAGTTCATCAATTAAAGTTGATTTGATGTCAACAAAAAAAGACACATCATCGTCTTCAGAAGAAAATCAAAGTGAATCAACTTCAAGTTCTTCTAATGTGGAAGATTTATCAGAATCTAGCGTCACGGAGTCTAGTTCAGTAATGGCAGAGTCAACTTCAGTTGATCAAGCCTCATCTCAAGTTTTGGCTGATGCAGGAACAGTGGCAGTAGAAGAAACAGTTCCAGCTGAATATGTAGATTATTCAACGGCTTATTATACTGGAGAACAAGTGGCCTATGAGGCGACTGCACCAGCTTATAATAATACTAACAGTAGTTATGCTGCTTTAGCTAATGGTAATACGGCAGGTGCTGTCGGTAGTGAAGCTGCCGCTCAAATGGCTGCGGCGACAGGTGTTTCTCAAGCAACTTGGGAATATATCATCGCGCGTGAGTCAAATGGTGACCCTAATGCCTATAATCCGTCAGGAGCGTCAGGTCTTTTCCAAACAATTCCAGGTTGGGGTTCGACAGCAACTGTCCAAGATCAGATTAACGCAGCAATCAATGCCTATAATGCTCAAGGCTTAGCAGCTTGGGGTATGCAATAAAATAAGAACCTAGCAATTAAGCTAGGTTTTTTGTTGATTTTTAATTGGATAGCTGATTTCCTCCCCTGTAAAAAGGATGTAAAGGATAAGGTTTGACGCAAGCTTGTCTTCAAACTTGATTTTTAAGATAAAGGGCATAAGATTTTTAATGTCTTGAAAATGCAGATAATCAAATCTAGGATGATAATGTTTTATAACTGTCGAAATTGCTGTTCCATGTGAGCCGATAACAATTGTTTTAGCATTGGAATGATGTAAAGTTTCTGTCAAGCCAGCTAGAATACGTTTTTGTACTTGTGCGAGTGATTCGCCGTCAGAATAACGATAGGAAAAATCTTGCCATTGTTTTTGAGAAAAGTCATCAAAATCTTCAATCCAATGATCTGTAATTTTACGTTCACGAAAACGTTCATTACAAATAATCTCTAGACGTTTTTGTTTAGCAAGGCTAAGAATGGTATCGTAAGCACGTTTATAAGGACTGGATAGGATGAGATCAATTTTATGGTGGTAGAAAAACTTATCAATTAGTTGACAATCTTGTAAACCTTTTTGACTTAAAGAGCGACTGTCATCTTTATTGGTAAAATCAGGTTGTGCATGTCTAACTAGATAGATTGTTTGGTTCATTAGATAACCTCCTTGATTTATTTTAGCACATTTAAGTCAAAATAAGTCCAGTATGCTATAATAAAAACTATGTTTACACAAGAGAAATTGCAAAAATATCTACCTCTTGCTCTGATTGGTTTAGTCAGTTTGGGATTGATTTTACCCCAGTGGCTTGGGCAAGATGTGATTTTAGGTTCAGATTCTATTTTTCATTATAATCGTTTTTATGATGCGGCAATGCAGATTAAAAATGGTAATATTAGTTATTTTATTTCCATTTATGGCTTTCAGCAATCAGGACGGATTGTCAATGCCCTTTACGGCCCTTTCTTTGCTTATTTTCAAGGTCTATTGGTTCTAATCAGTAAAAATTGGTTTGGCTATCAGCTACTATCTCGTTTTGTGCTTCATCTTTTTGCTGGCTTATCCATGTTTTCCCTATTACGAGCAGCAAAAATTCGCTTGCCAATCTCCCTAAGTTTAGCTATTTTTTACCTAACAACCTTTTCTGTTCAATACTGGTCTATTCGTCAAGGATTTTCAAGTTGGGGAGCGGCATTGATGCCCTATTGTTTAATTCCTATCATCCAGTTGATTTTTGAACAGAAAGTCAATAGTGTGCGTATGGCTCTTGCCGTAGCCCTGATGCTACAAGTTCATGTTCTCAGTGCCTTGTTTTTAGTTTTAATCTATATTCCCTTTTACCTTTACTCCTTTGTCAAGTCGTCAGACAAACTAGGTTTGATTTGGCAGACGTTTTTGGCAGTTGTTTTAGCTATTTTTTTAACGCTCAATATCTGGGCAGCCTTGATTTTTTTAAGACAAGATAATAAACTGTTGGACCCGTTTATCAATCCTTTAATGCAACAAAATACGATTGATGGAACAGCGACTTACTGGCTAAATCGTCCTATTTTTTTACTAGTTTTATTCATCATTCATATTTTCTTAACCCTCCTTTATTGGCGAAAAACTACTGGTTGGGAAAAGGTGGCTTTTGTAACCTATCTTGGTTTCTTATTACTGTCAACTAGCTTTTTCCCTTGGCAATATTTACTTGACAGGGGTGTCAAGTTTGCTGAATTGATTCAATTTCCATTCCGCTTTTTTATCCCAGCAACAGTGTTATTATTACTTTTGATTGGTCGATTGTTAAACAACTTGACAAAGTCAACGAAGTTGTTGACACTGGCTTTGTCAATAGGACTTGTTTTTTCGATGCTTCAAGTGAGCCAGTTTGCCTTAAAGAAAGTTGCCAGTGCTGATAAAGGGCAGTATATTCTCAAAAATAGCAAACATGTTTACCTGTTTGAAGATTACCAAGCTACACGTTCTAGCTTGTTTGATTCTGATAAATCAAAACTATTGCAAGCTGTTCAAAAGGCGACGCCTGACTATTTACCAATTTATGATGATTTGACAGGAAAAAACACCTATGTTTTATACGCTCATCAACTGATTTTGCCAAATGTTAGTATTGAGAAAACCTTGGTGAATAATCAGTTGACATTAACTTGGTCATCTCGTCAAGATCAGTTAGAAGCTTTACCAGTGGTTAAATATGAAAGAACTAAGTTATTTCTCAATGGTAAAGAGTTGAGTAAAGGAGATTATCAACTATCTGAATTGGGGGCAGTGACGGTACAGGCGAAAAAAGGTCTAAATCAACTGATGGTTACTTATCAAGAACCAAAGCTATTTACTATTAGTTTATGGCTGACGATTGGGATTTGGCTAATGACTTTAGTTTTCCTTTATTTTCCGTTCATAAAATTGACTTCTAAGGGGTAACTGATATAATAAGAAATGGAGTAAACCAGCTCGTTATCATGAACGACAGTGTTTGCTCCTCTTACTATATGAAAGACGACCTTCAAATCGTTTTTTCAACGAAAAGATGGGAGAAAAAGATGAGTGATAACTCAAAAATTCGTGTTGTTGTTGGCATGAGTGGTGGGGTTGATTCCTCGGTCACAGCCTTGCTTTTAAAAGAACAAGGCTATGATGTCATTGGTGTCTTTATGAAAAATTGGGATGACACAGATGAGTTTGGAGTCTGTACTGCCACAGAGGACTACAAGGATGTCGCTGCTGTTGCCGACCAGATTGGCATTCCCTATTATTCTGTCAATTTTGAAAAGGAATACTGGGATCGTGTTTTTGAATACTTTTTAGCAGAATATCGAGCTGGCCGCACGCCAAATCCTGATGTCATGTGTAATAAGGAAATCAAATTCAAAGCCTTTTTAGACTATGCTCTTTCTTTAGGAGCTGATTATGTAGCGACTGGGCATTATGCTCAAGTTGTTCGAGATGAAGACGGTCTTGTTCGTATGCTACGAGGGGCTGATAATGGTAAGGATCAAACCTACTTTTTAAGTCAATTATCACAAGAACAGCTACAAAAGACCATGTTTCCACTAGGGCATTTACAAAAGTCAGAAGTGCGTGCCTTGGCTGAAAAAGCAGAATTAGCAACAGCCAAGAAAAAAGATTCGACAGGCATTTGCTTTATCGGTGAGAAAAATTTCAAGGAGTTTTTAAGTAACTACCTACCTGCTCAAAAAGGTCGTATGATGACAGTTGATGGTCGTGATATGGGCGAACATGCTGGTCTGATGTATTATACTATCGGTCAACGTGGTGGTCTTGGTATCGGTGGTCAACATGGTGGCGACAATCAACCTTGGTTTGTTGTTGGTAAAGATTTATCACAAAATATTCTCTATGTTGGACAAGGTTTCTATCATGAATCACTCATGTCAACTATCTTGACAGCTAGTCAAATTCACTTTACACGAGATATGCCTGAAGAATTCACGCTTGAATGCACAGCCAAATTCCGCTATCGTCAACCAGATAGTCAAGTGACTGTCAAGGTTACAGGAGATAAGGCAGAAGTGATTTTTGCGGAACCACAACGTGCAATTACACCAGGTCAGGCTGTTGTGTTCTATGACGGTCAGGAATGTCTAGGTGGTGGCATTATTGATCTGGCTTTCAAAGATGGCAAGGTGTGTCAATATATTTAGTTGACAAGCTTGTCAATTTTGATTTCATAGAAAATGTGATTAGCTAGTCTTGACCATTGTCTAATAGGATAAAATCTGCTAAACTAAATTTAACAATAACGATGATGGTCAAAGCTCATGGGAATTGGACGTTTTTGATGTACAGTTTTCAAGGGATTTGGCCATTTTTTGCAATAAAAGGAGAGTAGATGGATTTTCGTACAGTAGTGGACAAGCAGTCATTTGGTGTGCGTGCGACAGGGTTGTTAGTCAAAGATGAAAAGCTCTTACTTGTCAAGTCACCTGAGGGCAAGTATTGTACCTTAGGAGGTGCTATTCAAGTTGGTGAAACAACAGAGGCTGCTATTCGACGAGAAATTCGAGAAGAAATTGGAATTGAAGTAGAAGTTGGTCCATTGGCTTTTGTTGTAGAAAATCAATTTGAGCTAGGCAGTCAAGCTTATCATCAAATTGAATTTCATTATTTGCTTACCCCCTTGTCTGAACCAAGTCTTTATATGAAAGAAGGGCAATCCATTCGCCAGTGTGAATGGGTAGATTTCTCAGACTTGGAGAAACTTGATCTTAGTCCTAAATTTTTGAAAAAAGAATTAGTAAATTGGCAAGGACAAGTTAAACAGATTATTGATAATGAGTCTCAATAAAGCTGTTTATTAAGGAAGATGTTATCATTTTTTCAAGCTGTTTTAGACATTGCAGCGCGCAGTAATTGTAGTAGTTACAAGAAATTTTAGAAAAGAGAAGACATGACTCAATTTATTGAAAACTATGATGTGATTGTGATTGGTGCAGGTCATGCTGGGGTAGAAGCCAGCTTGGCAGCGGCTCGTATGGGCTGTCAAACCTTACTTGCGACCATTAACCTAGATATGTTGGCTTTTATGCCGTGTAATCCGTCTATCGGTGGATCAGCCAAGGGAATTGTGGTACGTGAGATTGATGCTCTTGGTGGAGAAATGGGTAAGAATATTGACAAGACTTATATTCAAATGAAGATGCTAAATACAGGTAAAGGTCCTGCCGTTCGTGCACTTCGTGCTCAAGCAGATAAAGTACTTTATGCCAATGAGATGAAAAAAACGGTTGAAAATCAAGAAAACCTAACCCTACGTCAGACCATGATTGATGATATTTTAGTAGAAGATGGTCAGGTTGTGGGTGTGGTTACGGCAACTGGTCAATCTTATGGTGCTAAGACGGTTGTTGTGACAACTGGTACGGCTTTGCGTGGCGAGATTATCATTGGAGATTTGAAATATTCGTCAGGGCCAAATAATAGTCTAGCTTCTGTGACCTTGGCAGATAATTTGAAAAATTTAGGTTTGGAAATTGGACGTTTTAAGACAGGAACTCCTCCACGTGTTAAGGCGTCGTCAATCAATTATGAGGTGACTGAGATTCAACCTGGAGATGAAAAACCTAATCACTTCTCATTTTTGTCTAAAGACCAAGACTATTTACAAGATCAAATCCCTTGTTGGTTGACCTATACCAATGCTGATAGCCATGCCATTATCAATGCTAACCTGCATCGTGCTCCGATGTTTTCAGGGATTGTTCAAGGTGTTGGGCCACGTTATTGTCCGTCAATTGAAGATAAGATTGTCCGTTTTGCAGATAAAGAGCGTCATCAACTCTTTTTGGAGCCAGAAGGTCGTAATACAGAAGAAGTTTATGTTCAAGGCTTGTCAACCAGTTTGCCAGAAGATGTTCAACGTGACTTGCTCCATTCTATTAAAGGATTAGAGAATGCCGAGATGATGCGAACTGGTTATGCGATTGAGTATGATATTGTCTTGCCTCATCAATTGCGAGCGACCTTAGAAACCAAACTGATTTCAGGTTTATTTACAGCTGGTCAGACTAATGGGACATCAGGTTATGAAGAAGCAGCAGGTCAAGGCTTGATTGCCGGTATCAATGCAGCTCTGAAAGTCCAAGGTAAGCCAGAGTTGATTTTGAAACGTAGTGATGCTTACATCGGGGTGATGATTGATGATTTGGTGACCAAGGGAACCTTGGAACCCTATCGTTTGTTGACCAGTCGAGCAGAGTATCGTTTGATTTTACGTCATGATAATGCCGACATGCGTCTAACTGAAATTGGACGTCAAGTTGGTTTGGTCGATGACGAACGTTACCAAGTCTTTGAGATTAAAAAAGCGCAATTTGAGAATGAACTTAAACGCTTGGATAGTATCAAATTAAAGCCTGTTAAAGAAACCAATGAACGAGTGACTGCTCTAGGATTTAAACCTTTAACCGATGCGATGACAGCAAAAGAATTTATGCGCCGACCAGAAATTAGCTATGAAACAGTGGTTGATTTTGTTGGTCCTGCAGCAGAAGATTTGGATAGTAAAGTGATTGAGCTTTTAGAAACTGAAATCAAGTATGAAGGCTATATCAACAAAGCATTGGATCAAGTGGCGAAGATGAAGCGAATGGAAGAAAAACGCATTCCAGCGACGATTGATTGGGATGATATTGATTCGATTGCGACAGAAGCTAGACAGAAGTTTAAGAAAATCAATCCTGAAACGATTGGTCAAGCTAGTCGGATTTCAGGGGTTAATCCAGCAGACATTTCAATTCTTATGGTCTATTTGGAAGGAAATAAAAAAGCCAGTTGTAAGGGCTAGATTTTCAAGGCTTTTTTTCTCCTATCTTTTATGGTATAATAACCATTTAAGAGGTTTATAAATGAGAATATTTCGTTTAACAAAATTTCAACTTCTGATGATTGGTTGTATCCTATTTGGCTTATTGGCCATTTGTGTTCGCCTAACCCAATCAGAAATTGTTTTACTGACAGCTATCTTTTTAGCTATTGGTTTCTTGATTGGTCTGTTATTTTATCAAAAACAATCCTATCGTCTAACTGATTTGGAACAAATCTCCCTTTTGAATGAGCAAACAGAAGAAAGTCTTAAACGACTTTTGGACCAGATGCCAGTAGGGGTGATTCGTTTTGATGAAATAAGTAAGGAAATTTCATGGTTTAATCCTTATACGGAATTGGTCTTCACCGCTGATTCTGGTCAGGTAGATACTTTGGCTATGGAAACCTTTGTCATCAATAGCTTGAATCATCCTAGCAATTCAACCTTTAGTCTGTCAGGGAAAGATTATACGGTTTACTGGGACAAAGAAATTCTCTATTTTTTCAATGTCACCGTATCAGAACAAGCTCGTCAGCGCTTGGATTTTCAATCAGTTATTGGGTTGATTTCTGTGGATAATTATGATGAAGTAACGGATGATTTGTCAGATGCTCAGGTTTCTCAAATCAATAGTTTTGTGGCTGATTTTATTGCCAAATTTGTTCAAGAACGGCAGATGTTTTATCGTCGTTTGGCGAGTGATCGTTTTCTCTTTTTTACCGATTATCAAATGTTACAAGAGTTGATAGCGAATAAGTTTGATATTTTGGAAGAGTTTCGTAAGGCCGCTAAAGAAAAAGAGCTATCTCTGACATTGAGTATTGGTGCTTCCTACGGTAGAGGGGACTATGATCAAATTGGTAGTCTAGCTAATCAGAACTTAAATATGGCTCTGATGCGTGGGGGCGACCAGGCAGTTGTTAAAGAAAATGCTGAACATCAAAAAGTCATGTATTTTGGTGGTGGAACAGCGTCAACGATTAAGCGTTCACGAACACGTACCAGAGCAATGATGACGGCGATTTCTGATAAGATTCGCATGGCAGATCAGGTCTTTGTGGTTGGTCATAAGAAACTAGATTTAGATGCTTTGGGTGCTTCAGTTGGGATGCAGCATTTTGCTGCTAGTCTGTTAGATAAAGCCTATGTCGTTTATGATCCTAATTACCTTAGTGAGGACATTAAACGTTCGCTCTCTCAATTAGAAAATGAAGACTATCAAGCCATGTTGACGATTGAAGAAGCCATGGATCTAGTTACAGATCAGTCCTTGTTAATCATGGTTGATCATTCAAAACTTTCTTTGACTTTGTCAAGGGAGCTTTACGATCAGTTTACAGAAGTGATTGTGATTGACCATCATCGTCGTGATCAGGATTTCCCCAAAAATGCGATTTTGACTTTTGTTGAGAGTGGTGCAAGCAGTGCTTGTGAATTAGTCACTGAATTGATTCAATTTCAAGGGGCTAAAAAACGTTTGAGTAAGGTAAAAGCTAGTTTGATAATGGCAGGTATCATGCTTGATACTAAGAATTTCTCTAATCGTGTGACCAGTCGAACCTTTGATGTCGCTAGTTATTTGAGAAATATCGGAAGTGATAATAGTGTCATTCAAGCGATTTCGGCTACTGATTTTGATGAGTATCGTCTGGTCAATAAGTTGATTCTAAGAGGCGAGCGGCTCTACGATAATATCATTGTGGCAAATGGTACAGACTATACCACTTATACCAATGTCATTGCTAGTAAGGCAGCAGATACGCTGTTGACCATGTCAGGGATTGATGCCAGCTTTACAGTTGTGAAAACAGTTGACAACCAAGTGGCAATTTCTGCTCGTAGTCGCAATCAAGTCAATGTTCAACGTATTATGGAAGATATGGGTGGCGGTGGCCATTTCAATCTGGCAGCCTGTCAGTTACAAGATATGACTGTCACGCAAGCCTATAATTTATTGATTACTACTATTAGAAAACATTGTTATACAAAGGAGAATTAAGATGAAAGTTTTATTTTTACAAGATGTTAAGGGTAAAGGAAAAAAAGGTGAAGTTAAAGAAGTACCTACAGGGTACGCTCAAAACTTCTTGATTAAGAAAAATTTGGCTAAAGAAGCAACAAGCCAAGCCCTGGGTGAATTACGTGGTAAGCAAAAATCTGAGGCAAAAGCTCAGGCAGAACAGTTGGCTGAAGCTAAAGCTATTAAGGAGCAATTAGCTCAGGAAAATCTTGTTGTGAAATTTGTCGAAAAAGTTGGTCCAGATGGTCGCACATTTGGCTCAATTACAGCGAAGAAAATTGCTGAAGAATTAGACAAGCAACATGGCATTAAGGTTGACAAGCGTCACATCCAATTGGAGCAACCATTGCGTGCCTTGGGCTTAATTGAAGTCCCAGTTAAGCTACATAAAGAAGTGGACGGTTTAATTCAACTAAGTGTCAAGCAAGCGTAAATAAGTTGACAACCTTGTCAAGATAGGAGGTAAAGATGTCTGATGTACAAGAATTACGGCTTCAACCACAAGATTTAGTTGCAGAACAGTCTGTCTTAGGAGCGATTTTTATCTCACCAGACAAGCTGGTAACTGTCCGTGAATATCTTGACCCAGATGATTTTTACAAGTATGCCAATCGAGTTGTGTTTCAAGCCATGGTTACTCTCAATGACCGTAATGAGGCAATTGATGCAACAACGATTCGAAATATCTTGGATCGACAAGGAGATTTGGCTAATGTGGGTGGTGTTTCTTATCTAGCCGAGTTGGTCAATAGTGTACCAACCAGTGCTAATGCGGAATATTATGCACGTTTAGTTGCTGAAAAAGCACAGCTTCGTCAGTTGATTAGTAGATTGACAGAAACGGTCAATTTGGCCTATGAGGGAACTCAAGATTCAGATGAGTTAATCGCTAAGGCAGAAAAGCAGTTACTGGAAATCAATGAGCGTTCGCATGCCAATGGCTTTCAAAAGATTTCTGATGTGCTTAAACTCAACTATGAAAACTTAGAAATCCGTTCACGTCAAACGTCAGATGTGACAGGTTTGCCGACAGGATTTCGTGACTTGGATCGCATGACAACAGGTTTACATCCTGATCAGTTGGTTATTTTGGCAGCTCGACCAGCAGTCGGAAAGACAGCATTTGTGCTTAATATTGCTCAAAATGTTGGGACAAAACAAGGGCGTGCAGTGGCGATCTTCTCTCTGGAAATGGGAGCAGAAAGTCTAGTGGATCGGATGTTGGCAGCTGAGGGTCTGGTAGATTCTCACCATTTACGGACAGGTAAACTAACCGATCAAGAGTGGCAGAGTTTGACGATTGCTCAGGGTACTTTGGCAGAGGCACCGATTTTTATCGATGACACACCAGGGATTAAAATTACAGAGATTAGAGCTAGAAGTCGTAAGCTAGATAAAGAAGTTGAAGGTGGTTTGGGCCTTATCGTCATTGATTATTTGCAGTTAATCACAGGAACAAGACCAGAAAATCGTCAACAAGAGGTGTCAGAGATTTCTCGCCAACTCAAAATCTTGGCCAAAGAGTTGCGAGTGCCAGTTATTGCGCTCAGTCAGCTTTCTCGTGGGGTTGAACAACGTCAAGACAAGCGTCCAATTCTATCTGATATTCGTGAATCAGGGTCTATCGAGCAAGATGCAGATATCGTTGCCTTTCTTTACCGTGAAGATTACTATGATCGTGGCGATAAAGAAGATGAACAGGCCTTGACTGACAATACCATTGAAGTTATTTTAGAAAAAAATCGTAGTGGGGCACGTGGAACGGTCAAATTGATGTTCCAAAAAGAGTACAATAAATTCTCAACCATTGCCCATTTTGAAGAAAGTTAGGAGAAATAGATGAGTAGTGATGCTTTTGCTGATGTGGCAAAGATGAAAAAAATCAAAGAAGATATTAAAAACCATGAAGGGCAATTAGTTGAAATGACCTTAGAGCATGGTCGTAAACGTGAAAAAACAAAAGTTGGACGTTTGACAGAAGTCTATCAATCTCTCTTTATTGTTGAATACACAGACGCAGCTTCGATGCCAGGAACTCCAGCAAATACTTATGTTGAATCTTACACTTACTCGGATATTTTGACTGAGAAAACTTTGATTCGTTATTTAGATAAAGAGTAACTAGGGCTTTACAAGTCCTAGTTTTTTTGTTATACTGAATCTTATGTGAAATAGCAGCAATAAGAATATGGAGCTCGTCAACAGTTAGTTGTTAAATTAGTAACCTTTGCTGTTTGGGCGAAGATTAACTGCACGAATCAGGATTCTTTTAAGACTATTTCCATAATAAATTTTTTATGGAGGACATTTCAATGTCACGTTATACAGGACCATCATGGAAACAAGCTCGTCGCTTGGGTCTTTCACTTACAGGTACAGGTAAAGAATTGGCACGTCGTAACTATGTGCCAGGTCAACATGGACCAAACAACCGTTCTAAACTTTCTGAGTACGGTTTGCAATTAGCTGAGAAACAAAAACTTCGTTTCTCTTACGGAATGAACGAAAAACAATTCCGTAACTTGTTCGTTCAAGCTTCAAAAGTTAAAGGTGGAACACTTGGTTTCAACTTCATGCTTCTTCTTGAGCGTCGTCTTGACAACGTTGTTTACCGTCTAGGTCTTGCAACAACTCGTCGTCAAGCACGTCAATTCGTTAACCATGGTCATATTTTGGTTGATGGTAAACGTGTAGATATCCCATCATATCGTGTTGAAGTTGGTCAAGTGATTTCAGTTCGTGAAAAATCAATTAAAGTACCAGCGATTCTTGAAGCGGTTGAAGCAACACTTGGTCGTCCAGCTTTCGTATCATTTGATGCTGAAAAATTAGAAGGTTCATTGACTCGCTTGCCAGAGCGTGATGAGATCAACCCAGAAATCAACGAAGCTCTTGTCGTTGAATTCTACAACAAAATGCTTTAATTTTAAGTATTATATTCAAAAAGTCCATGTCTTATGGACTTTTTATTTTGTTGAAAACCATACTTTCTTCTGGTTCAATTGACTGGTAAGATGGAGTAAATTGATAGTGCTGATAGTATTTTTGAACAGTTTAGGCTTTCTTTTATTTTTTCTTTATGTAAAAGTCGTCTATTTTGTGAAAAAATATACTTGAAAATAAATGAGCGTACCCATTGACAAAACTCTTACTTTCTTGATATATTATTATATGAAAACGCTATCAAAATAAGGAGGTTGTTATGACAACTAAAGATATCAGCCCTAAAAAGGGTATTCTCATGTTTTATACCTTGCTGATTGCTTATATCACATTTGCAGCCAGCTGGGTCGGCGGATCTAGTTTAGGTCCCCAAGTAGTCGCAACGTTTTTTGGAGATAAAGGGGTTGACCCAACTATCTCTGAGATGGTTAATTACACGATTACTATTGCTCGTGTTATTGCCAATTTCTTAGCAGCGGCTGTTTTGGTTAAATTAGGTATTAAAAAAGCGGCACAAGTAGCCATTGCTCTTCTCTGTTTTGCCATGGTGGCAGCTTGGATGCCTAATTATTGGTTCTATATTGTGGCTCGTATGATTATGGCACTTGGTGGTTCAATGATCATGGTTTATATGAACCCAGTCGTTGTTCGCTTTGTTTCTCAAGATAAAAAACTGTTCTATTCATCTTTTATCACTGCTAGTTACAATATTGGAGCTTTCTTAATCGCAGTAGCTTTTGCTCTATGGGCAGATGCTTTGCGTATGGATTGGCGTATTACCCTTAGTGGTGTTGCATTAGTTGCGATTGTAACTTTTGTTGTTTGGTTGGTTTGTGCTGAAGATTTTGAAACAGGAGGTCAAAGTACCGATCAAGTGGCAACTTACTCATACGGTATGGCTCTTAAAGATTCGTTTGTATGGCGTTTTGCTGTCGGATTTGCAGCCTTTCTTATCCTTTATGTAATGTCACTAAACACTGTTCCAAATCAATTGGCAAAAGAATTCCCAGAAATTTTCCAAGCTAGTTACATGGTTCTTGCCGTATCTGGTGGTGGTATCATGGGAACCTTGGTTCGTTTGAAGAGCCCTGTAAACCGCGAACGTAAACCATACTTGGTAATGCTAGGTATTCTTGCAATTGCGTCAATGGCACTCGGTATTATTTCAGTAGCTGTCCTTAAATTATCGCTATTAGCTTATCTATTGTTCTTTGTGAGTGGTTTCTTGATTTTCTACCAATATGCAGTTTATCTCAATATTCCACATGAGTTGCCAAATATGAACCCACAAAAAGCAACCTTGATGTTTGGTATTATCTGGGGTGTAACTTATGGTCTTTACACTATCTTGAATTTTATTTGGAGCTGGATTTATGCTAACATGGGTTACTGGGCATCTAACATCTTCTACTTCCTAGTACCAGTTGTCTATCTTTTGATGATCATGACACTCCCAGAAACTTATAAGAAAAAATAACAGATAAAAAACAGTCTAAGTGACTGTTTTTTTGTTGTTTCAAAAAATATATAAAAAATTTATATATTAGGCTTGACAGGACAATTAATTTGCTATATACTCTATATATAAAATATTTATATATATAAATTATATACAATAAAAAAGGAGGGAAAAGATGTACTTTCCAACGTCATCTGTTTTGATTGAATTTTTAATCTTGGCGATTGTTGATCGTGACGATTCCTATGGTTATGAAATTAGTCAAACAGTTAAGTTTTTAGCAAGTATCAAGGAGTCAACCCTTTATCCAATCTTGAAAAAATTACAAAAGGCAGGTTATTTGGAAACCTATAGTAAGGAATATCAGAGGCGACAGCGAAAGTATTATACGATTACAGAACAAGGGCGTCAGCAGTTAGAATTTTTGAAGCTGGCTTGGCAGGCTTATCGTATGACGGTGGATAACATTATTGAAGGGAGATTGAACGATGACTAAGACCGAGTATTTGGGAAAGTTAAGTAAGTATTTGAAGAAGTTGCCTTAAGAAGATTATCAAGAGGCTATGGATTATTTTGAAGAATATTTTGCTGAGGCAGGGCCTGATAAAGAAGCTGAAATTATGGTAGAGTTAGGTAGTCCTAGGCAGGCAGCTCAAGATATTATTGAAAATATTTTAGATAAACATTTGCTAGATGAGAATAAACAATCATCCAATAAAAAACTTATCTTAATTCTGATTTCAGCAATTCTAATTAGTCCCTTTGCGATTCCAATCTTTCTTCTGCTAATTGGTGTTGTGGTGGCTATAACTGTGTTTGGATTCGCTGTTATGATGACACTTGTTTTTGGCTTTGGAGTTAGTTTGTGGGAAGCGTATATGTTGTTTCAAACATCTTTAGCAGCAGCGAGTATGTCAGTAGGATTAGCCTTGGTATGTTTAGCAATTTTTCTGTTTGGTGTTTGGTTTATCTTGATATTAGGAAAAATGCTGCTTTGGGTAGTTCTTGTGATGATGAAATGGATTAGAAAAGAGGGAAAAAAGCATGAAAAAATGGCAAAAAGACTGTTTCTAACAGGCAGTATTAGTGCAATGTTGGGTCTAGGATTTTTAGGACTTGGCTATCTTAATGGAGGTCTTGATGATATTAAAACGTATTCAGGAGATTTTGTTTAGCAAACAGAGACTTACGATCAAGTGACTGATGTGGATTTGACCTTGTTTACACGTCGTATGAAAATTGAAGAATCAAGTGATGACAAGGTTCACCTGTCTTACTATGATAATAAGAATTATCTAGGTCAGCTAAACGTTAGAAATAATCAGGGTAAATTAACTCTTAGTGAAGAAAGTAATCAATCGAGAGTTACAGGTTTCTTGACTGCTGTTGGATATTTTTTGAATGATAAACAATCAGAGAAGCAGACGGTAGTGCTATCTATTCCAAAGGGGAAACGTTTAACTAGTTTGGTTGGTGATGTTGTCCTAAGCGAAATTCAAATCAATAATCAAGTCATTGATCAAGTTGATTTAGTAGGCAATGTTAATGTTCAATCAAGCCAAATTTCTGGTGGTCGTATCACAAGTGGAGATGGTGAAAGTATGCAGCTGTCTTTCCAAAACAGTCAATTGGATAATTTAAGACTAGATGTAGTAGAAAGTACCGTTCTATTTACTAATACCAATCTTGCTCAATCTAACATCATCTTGAGTGGAGGGGATTTGACTGCTAATAATCTAACCTTGGATAAGGTTACTCTTACTGGTTCTTCTACGGAGGTTGACATTAGTGGCCTTTCTCTAAAAGAAGATGTTAAATTGACTAATGAGGACAATAGTATCAATCTTCAGTTAGCCTCAGATAGTAGAAACAAATTAGGACTTGATGTGTCAGTGATGGGTGGCACCTTAAAAGTTGCTCCCGATCTTATGAATGGTGCCAACACTCAACAAGGAGAAGATGATTTCCAACAAGTCACCAAGACCTTGGATGACCAAACAGCAATGCTTACGCTTAATGTCACAGAAGGCGATTTAACACTCGAATAAAATAACTCCACCTATATAAATAGGTGGAGTTTTAATCATATAAAAATTGACCAAATTTTGACCAAAAAAAATAAAAAAGCCTATCAAATCAGGCTTTTTTAGAGGTTCTTCATGCCCCCTGCAGGGATCGAACCTGCGACCCACGGATTAAGAGTCCGCTGCTCTGCCAGCTGAGCTAAGGAGGCGACATGCTGTATTGGTGCCGTTATCCACGATTTGTATTGAACCCGTACAAAGTAAACAGGTGGGCGACTCGCTTTGACTTAGTTGTTTCCGTGTGCAACGGCCTACATACTGCCAAAAGACTTTTGTCTCCCGAAAATACAAAAAATAGTCGGTCAACACTTAGTGTGGATTCGTACACCACAGCAATTTTTATATCTTTATCATATCACATTTATTAAAAAATTCAAGTCCTAGCAGTCATTTTTTGAGAGGGCTTTCATGATTTTTTAAGAGTTGGTCGATTCGTTCTTTGGTCATGGCTAAGGTTCGTTCATACTTTCCTGTTTGATTGGGTTGAAAATAATTTGCCCTAGTCAATTGCTTAGGTAGGTAATCTTGTTTAACCCATTTGTCAGGATAGTTGTGGGGATAAAGATAGTTTTGGGCATTGCCTAATTCTTGGATACCAGCATAATGCCCATCTCTTAAGTGTCTAGGAATAGGAAGATTGCCATACGTTTTCAAATCAGCTAGAGCTTGATCCATAGCCAGATAGGCTGAGTTGGATTTTGGAGATAGGGCTAAATCAATCACCACATTTGCAATCAATATCCTTGCTTCAGGAAAACCGATCTTTTGAGCGGCCTCAAGGGCAGTTACGGTATGAATTTGGGCTTCTGGGTTAGCGAGTCCAATATCTTCATAAGCAATCACAGTTAATCGTCTAGCCAAACTAGGTAAATCTCCTGCTGCAATCAAGCGAGCAGCGTAGTGAAGGCTGGCATTGACATCTGAACCACGAATTGATTTTTGTAGGGCTGATAAGGTATCGTAATGCCCATCACCATTTTTATCCATGGTGATGTAAGACCTTTGCAGGCTATTTTGGATAATATCTAGTGTGATATGACGACTACTGTCTTTTTCTTCTGGGGTAGATAAAACGGCTAAATCAAGTGAATTGTAGGCTGAACGCAAATCACCATTGGTGGAAATGGCGATGAAGTCCAAGGCGTCCTCATTAAGTCTTACTGGGAAAGGAAAACCTCTTTCCTTATCAGTTAATGCTAGCTGGATAGCCTGTTTGACTTGTTCAGTGGTCAAGGGTTCTAGCTCAAAAATCTGTACTCGGCTACGAATGGCAGGGGTGACAGAGAAGAAAGGATTTTCTGTTGTTGCTCCAATCATAATCATTATTCCTTGCTCTAGGAGCGGTAGCAGAAAATCTTGCTTGGTTTTATCTAAACGGTGGATTTCATCAAGTAGAAGCACTAAACCACCTGAAAATTTGGCTTCTTCGGCAATTTCCTGTAGTCGTTTTTTGCTATCAATCGTAGCATTAAAAGTACGAAAGGCATACTTGGTTGTGCCAGCGATAGCACTGGCAATCGACGTCTTACCAATGCCAGGTGGCCCATACAAAATCATAGAGGTTAAACGGTTGGCTTCCACCATTCGACGGATAATTTTACCTG
This sequence comes from Streptococcus sp. sy004, assembly GCF_007859205.1. Lineage (GTDB taxonomy): Bacteria > Bacillota > Bacilli > Lactobacillales > Streptococcaceae > Streptococcus. The sequence continues at coordinate 98,415 of NZ_VOHP01000003.1, read as the reverse complement.
TGCCAACCAAATGCTCTTGGCCGATAATCTGATCAATGGTTTGGGGTCGCATGCGAAGAGCGAGATTGTCTATCATAAGTATCCTTTCCAATGCTTTATGGTATAATTATTATACTATATTTAGATAGTGGGGAAAAGAAGATGACTCAAGTGACGGTTGCGATTTTAGAAGATTATTTGCGTCATCGCTATGGAGTAGGAATGCCTGAGCAAGCTCTTTTTATGAAATTGGTGGAAGAAATTGGCGAAGTGGCAGAACTACTCAATCAGCGTGCAGGTCGCAAAGATATAGTAGCTGAAACAGACTTATCTGAACGTTTGGCAGAAGAGTTGGCAGATATTTTACATTATACCTTGGCTTTGGCTGCGGTTAATCAATTAGACCTGACCAAGACAATCTTAGAAAAAGACAGGCAAGCATCGGTCAAATACGGTCATCAAACTAATCTAGAAACATTTATGGAACAAAGGAGATAACAATGGCAAAGTATGGTTTTTTATCAGTATTGGAAGAAGAAATGGATAAGCATTTTCACTATGATTATGCGATTGATTGGCAGAAGCAAAATCATGCAGTGGAGTTGAGTTTTATTTTGGAAGTAGGGTTGGCAGATGTGGAAGAACCGGTAGCCTTAGAAGAATTTGTTCTTTTTTACAATCCAGAAAAGACCAAATTTGACGCAGAAGACTACCTAGTGGCTCTGCCATTTGAGGCGAAAAAAGGCTTCTCACGAGAGTTTCTAGCCTATTTTGCTCAATACCTTAACCAAGTGGCAGATGAGGGCTTAGATGGTATCATGGACTTTCTCATGGACGATGAGCAGGAAGATTTTGTCATGACTTGGGACAAGGAAACTTTTGAAAAAGGTAAGGCAGAACTGACTGAAACAGCCTATTATGCTTATCCGAGGTATTGAGAAAACTAGAAGAAATGGAGCAACGATATGGACAAATGGCAGGAAATTGAACTCACGGTGAAGCGTGAGCAGGAAGAATTGGTTAGTAATCTCTTAATTGAAACAGGTAGTCAGGGGGTTGCCATTAGTGATTCGGCTGATTATCTTGGACAGGAAGATCGTTTTGGTGAGCTTTATCCTGATGTAGAGCAGTCAGATATGATTAAGGTGACGGGATACTATCCAGATACGATGGAGTTGATACAAGTGCGTCAGCAAATCGAGCAGGGCTTGGCCATCTTACAGATGAATGATGTGAACATTCGTGTGCAAGATTTGGCTGAGGAAGATTGGGCTGATAATTGGAAGAAGTACTATGAACCGGCTCGGATTACCCATGATTTGACCATTGTGCCGTCTTGGACAGAGTATCAGGTAAGTGCTAATGAAAAAGTTATCCGCCTAGATCCAGGCATGGCATTTGGGACGGGAACACACCCGACCACTAAGATGAGTTTATATGCTTTGTCGCAGGTTTTGCGTGGTGGTGAAACCGTGCTTGATGTTGGGACAGGAAGCGGTGTTTTGTCTATTGCCAGTTCTTTACTGGGTGCTAAGGAGATATATGCCTATGATTTGGACGATGTGGCCGTGCGCGTGGCACAAGAAAACATTGCCCTTAATCAGACCGTGGCTAATATCAAGGTGGCAACAGGCGATTTGTTGCGTGGTGTGGAGCAAGAAGCTGATGTCATTGTTGCCAATATCCTAGCCGATATTTTGGTAAATTTGACAGACGACGCTTATCGCTTGCTCAAGCCAGAAGGTTACTTGATTATGTCAGGGATTATTTCAGACAAGTGGGACTTGGTTAAGACCAAGGCTGAAGAAGCGGGTTTCTTCTTAGAAACCCATATGATTCAGGGTGAGTGGAATGCCTGCATTTTCAAAAAAACAGAGAACGTTTCAGGAGTGATTGGTGGCTAATGCAAGAATATTTTGTAAAGGGAGTACCGACTGGGAAAAACGTGATAATAACAGATAAGGATACCATCAAACACATGTTCACGGTCATGCGTTTGCAAACGGATGATCAAGTCATTTTGGTATTTGAAGATGGGATCAAACGCTTGGCAAAGGTAGTGGATCCAGCTAGTCAGACTTTTTTGATTGTAGAAGAATTGTCTGATCATGTTGAGCTACCAGTTGAGGTCACGATTGCCGTAGGATTTCCCAAGGGAGATAAGTTAGACTTTATCACGCAAAAGGCGACAGAATTAGGGGCTAGTCAGATTTGGGCCTTTCCGGCAGACTGGTCGGTTGTGCGTTGGGACAAGAAAAAATTAAACAAAAAAGTTGAGAAATTAACTAAGATTGCTCAAGGAGCAGCCCAGCAAAGCAAGCGAAATCGCATACCTCATGTTGAACTTTTTGCAGACAAGCAGGAATTTTTAGCTCAATTATCCCAGTTTGATCAAATTTTCTTGGCTTATGAAGAGAGTGCCAAGGCGGGTGAAAAATCGAATTTGGTCAAGGGGCTAGAACAAGTCGCATCTGGCCAGAAATTGCTCTTTATTTTTGGGCCAGAAGGGGGCATATCGCCAGCAGAGGTTGAGCTACTTACAGATTCTGGCGCTCAAGTAGTGGGCTTTGGTCCTAGAATTATGCGTGCAGAAACAGCTCCCCTATATGCCCTTAGTGCCCTTAGCTATGCCTTAGAGCTAAACACTTAACAGGCAGTAGAAAATAACATGCCTTTTCTAACAGATATGATGAAAAATGCAGCTTTACCATGAGTGGTTTTAGTGGCTTGATTTGATAAGGTTTTGGGAATTTTAATCACTTATGGTATAATAAAAGGTAAGTTAGATAGGTGGAATAGCGTTTTGAGAAAAAGTTATCGGGTAAAAACAGAAAAAGACTTTAGTTTGATTTTTGATCAGGGAAAAAGTGTGGCCAATCGTAAGTTTGTTGTCTATTTTTTGGTCAAAGATCAAGCTCATTTTCGAGTTGGTTTATCAGTTAGCAAGAAGCTAGGTAATGCTGTTGTTCGTAATGGCATTAAACGACAATTTCGCCACTTATTACAAGAGTTTTCTCCTCATCTGTTAGCCTATGATTTTGTCGTCATTGCTCGAAAAGGAGCGGAGGAACTTAATCATCAAGACTTCAAACAAAACCTGCGTCATGTGTTAAAATTAGCAGGACTTTACCAGGAAGGGAATAATCATGAAGAAAAAACTAATGTTTAGCATATGGATTTTAGGAGCACTTTTATTCCTATCAGCATGTGGTCAAGAACCTGTAACCAGTCAGTCAAAGGGCTTGTGGGATAGTTTGGTTTATCTCTTTGCCCAAGCCATCAAAGGACTGGGTTTTGGGGGCCAAGTTTGGTTGGGGATTGTGCTATTTACCTTGCTGATTAGAACGCTTCTTCTGCCCTTGTTCAATATGCAGATGCGTTCGAGTCAGAAAATGCAAGAACTTCAACCGCAACTGCGTGCGTTACAGGTAAAATATTCTGGTCGTGACACAGACAGTCGTCTACATTTGGCAGAAGCCAGTCAAGCTCTATATAAGGAGTACGGCGTCAATCCGTACGCTAGTCTATTACCACTACTGGTTCAGATGCCAGTGTTGTTGGCCCTTTATCAAGCGCTGACTCGTGTGGATTTTCTCAAATCAGGAACATTTTTCTGGGCAGAGATTGCCCAACCAGATCCCTATTTTATCCTACCTGCTCTAGCAGCCATCTTTACTTTTTTATCGTCTTGGCTGATGAGTAAGGCTGCAGTAGAAAAGAACGGTGTCATGACAGCAATGACTTACATGATGCCAATCATGATTCTATTGATTAGTTTTAGCTTGGCAAGTGGAGTTGTCTTGTACTGGGTGGTGTCAAATGCCTATCAAGTTTTCCAAATTTTACTCTTGAACAATCCTTTCAAGGTGATTGCTGAGCGTGAACGTTTGGCCCAAGAAGAAAAAGAAAAAGCGTCCAAAATTCGCCGTGCACAAAAGAAAGCACAAAAGCGTAAAAAATAAGGAGACAAGTATGGTTTTATTCACAGGAAAAACTGTTGAAGAAGCAATTGAAAAGGGCTTGAAAGAATTAAACTTGTCACGTCTGAAGGCTCGTATTCAAGTGGTTTCTCGAGAAAAAAAGGGGTTCTTGGGTTTTGGTAAAAAACCTGCTCAGGTGGAAATAGAGTCCATTAGTCCAAGTCAGTCTGCCAATGTGTCAAAAAATCAAGAACGTGACCTTTCCCAAACGTTTGGTGATACAAGAGAGCTTCGCAAAGTAACCAGCATTATCAAACGTTTGGAAGAACGTGGCGAATTGCCGGTAGAGTCAGCTCCAATAGAGGATTTGTCGGAATCTAAGATTTTCTCAAAGGCTCTTTTGAAGGAAACTTTGGGTTTAGATTTTGAACAAGACAAGCAATTGGTAGAATCAGAAATAACCGATGAGCAAGTTATTCATGAAGATAGTGAACAAGTAGGCGTCACAGAAGTAACAGAATCAGTGGTCGAAGTTCACGATCCTCAAAAAGACGCGGTAGAGTTAACTGAATCGACTAATGAGCAATTAAATCAAGCGATAGAGCAAGTTGTCAATTATGTGCAAACAATTGTTGATGAAATGGATGTCGAGGCTGACATTGCAGTTAGTCATCAAGGGCGACGTATCAAATTGCAGATTGATACCTCAGAAGCTGGTCGTGTGATTGGTTATCATGGTAAGGTTTTGAAGTCCCTACAATTACTGGCTCAAAACTTTTTACATGACCGCTATGACCGTCAATTTGTGGTATCAATCAATGTGCATGATTATGTCGAGCATCGCATGGAAACCTTGGTTGATTTTACTCAGAAGATTGCAAATCGTGTCTTAGAGTCAGGTGAGGCCTATACGATGGATCCGATGAGCAATCAAGAGCGTAAGGTGGTTCATAAGACCATTTCCAAACAAGAAGGAGTAACCAGCTACTCAGAAGGTAGCGATCCGAATCGTTATGTGGTTGTAACCCCAATTAACTAGGAAAAGAGAGGAGCTCCCTCTCTTTTTATCTGCACAATTTGACCGTTGACGATTTAATATTAGCCACTTAGCCCAAGTTTACCCACAAGGTGTCTTTTATTTGCTATGATAAAGACAAGAAATGAGAAAGGAGAACACCATGAAATGGCAGTTTAAGGAAGACGTCACACAAAATGAATTAAGTGTCACGATTAGTAAGCAAGCCTACGATCAAGAAGTCGCTGCCTTGGTTTCTTATCTGGATGATTTTAGTCATGGAACAGCCACGATGATTCCCATAAAAACAGCCGATAGGATAGTCATGCTTGCAGTAGCTGATGTAGTTTTGGTTGAAGTATCTGGCGATGATTTGCTTATCAAAACTGAGCATCAAACCTTGGTTTTTCGAGAACGGTTGTACCGCTTCAAGGAAAAACTACCTACGACAGATTTTGTACAAGTTTCTCGTCAGACCATTATCAATATCAATCATCTCAAAAGTTTAGAGGCGAGTTTTTCAGGTAATCTGTTAGCCCATTTGACGGGTGGTTTGAAAACTAGCGTTAGTCGCCGTTATGTAAAAGATTTAGAAAGGATTTTAGGGATATGAAAACATTATTAAAATCATTTATCATTGGAGTAGGAATTGGAGCAACCGTCTTTTTATGGCAAGTTGTTACCATTGGCTTTGTGCCGACAGTTTATCAAGTGCTTAGCGTGTTAGGCTTTAGTGGCTTGATGGGAGTGGCAGCCTTGATTTTCGATTTGAAGAATATTAACTTTGTCAATCGCTTATTCTTGCATTTTTGTAGTATGTTCCTGCTTGTTGCGGGGATGCTTTTGTCAAATCAATGGTTAGATATGACAGAAATCTTATCTTTTGTGCCTGGTTTTGTGATGATTTATGGCATTGTATGGTTGGTTTTGTTTATTTACAATCTAGTTGTTTCAAAAAAGATTAACCAGCATTTGAAGAAAAACCTTGACAAGTAAGGTTATCTAATATAGAATGATAGAGTATGTTTAGTATCTGATCAAAAATAGCCGGCTAAACTAATACGAAAATCTATGAGGAGGTTCCTATCGTGAAACGTACTTATCAACCAAGTAAAATTCGTCGTCAACGTAAACACGGTTTCCGTCACCGCATGTCAACTAAAAACGGTCGTCGCGTACTAGCAAGCCGTCGTCGTAAAGGACGTAAAGTATTATCTGCATAAGATAAAAAGAACCAGCAGTAACTCGAGTCTGCTGGTTCTTCTTTGTTTATTGTTCTTTGGGGACTTCTTTCATCAGATAGGTTAGGAATTTTTCGCCCATTTTCGAAAGATTGGCCTTTTGATGTTTCAGGTAAACGATTTCGATTTCGTCGTCAATATCTAAGGGGATGGATGCGATGTTATGGTCATTAAGTTGGCTATTGATGATACCCGTCGCCAAGGTATAGCCCTTTAGACCGACCATGAGATTAAAGAGAGTGGCACGGTCACTGACCACGATGGACTTTTTATGTGACATTTGAGAGAGAATTTCCTCTGAAAAATAAAAGGAATTGTGAAAGCCCTGATCATAACTTAGGTAGGGAAAGTCAGCTAGTTCATCAAGGCTGACTCGCTCACGTTGTGATAAAGGGTTGTCCTTGCTGACAAAGATATGGGGATGGGCTTTGAAAAGACTAGCATAGGTCAGTTGATTGTCTTCAAACATCTTAGTTAGCACATCACGGTTATAGTTGTTAAGAAAGAGTACACCGATTTCTGAGCGAAAATTTTTCACGTCATCAATAATTTCCCAAGTCCGTGTTTCACGCAAAAACAGTTCGTATTGGCTCATGTCGATTCCTTTTAACAAAGCCACAAAGGCATTGACTACAAAGGAGTAGTGCTGAGAAGAAACGCTAAACAGTTCACGATTGGGCGTTTGATTTTTATAACGTTCTTCCAAAAGAGATGTCTGCTCAACGACCTGTCTAGCATAGGACAGAAATTCAACGCCATCTCTGGTTAGGGTAATCCCTTTTGAATGGCGAATAAAAATCTCAATCCCCATTTCTTGTTCGAGTTCACGAACGGCATGAGAAAGACTGGGCTGGGTAATAAAGAGCTGCTTGGCAGCTTCATTGATACTGCCGGTTTCAACAATTTTGATAATATAATGAAGTTGTTGGATACGCATAGTCCTATTTTAGCACAAAATAGCAGATAAAAATTGAAAAAAAATATATTCTGTGATAAAATGAAGTGATAATTTAAGAAATAATTAAGGCAAAGGAATGCTATGGCAAAAAGAAGTCGAAAGAACCGCAAAAAGCAAACAAGTTTAGGTGTTGTTAATTTAGCCTTGTTGCTATTATATACCCTTGTTTCAGTCCTTGTGGTTTTTACCATGTATTCATATCAATTTTTGAATTTTAGTCAAGTTAATAACATTTATACAGGTGCCTTAGCCCTTATTTTTATTGTTAGCTTACTATTTGTATTATTAAGAAAAGCACCACGCCTAACTGCTATTTTACTATCTGTATCTACCTTCCTTGGTGTCGTCACGCTATTCTTTTTCAAGTCGGCTATTGATGTTACAGGAAAACTTAATGAAACAGCCTCGTTTTCAGAAGTTGAAATGAGCGTGGTTGTTCCAAAAGATAGTAATATTTCAGATATCTCTCAGGTGGCAGATGTCCAAGCTCCATTAGGTCGTGATAGAACAAACATTGAAAAGGTCATCAATCAGGTACAAGCAGAAAAAAATCACACCTTGCAAGTACAAGATGTCGAGTCTTACTCGGTTGCTTATGATAACTTGTTGGCTGGTTCAAGTCAAGCAATGGTTCTAAATAGTGCCTATGCAAGCCTACTAGAAGCAGATTACGATAGTAAACTCAAAACAATTTACACTTACAATATTAAAAAAGAAGTCACAACTGCTGCTCAAACCAAAGAAATTACCGATGCAGATGTCTTTAATGTCTATATCAGTGGTATTGACACTTATGGTCCGATTTCATCGGTTTCACGTTCAGATGTCAATATCATCATGACGGTCAATCAAAAGACCAAGAAAGTTTTGTTGACAACGACCCCTCGTGATTCTTATGTGCAAATCCCTGACGGTGGAAATAATCAATATGATAAATTGACTCACGCGGGGCTATACGGGGTTGAAGCGTCCATGAAGACACTGGAGAATCTGTATGGGATTAATTTGGATTATTATGCAAGAATCAACTTTACGTCCTTCTTGACCTTGATTGATCAGGTTGGTGGTATTGAAGTTTATAACGACCAAGAATTTACCAGTTGGACAAATAGCAAATATACTTTCCCAGTGGGAAATGTGACCCTAAACTCTGAGCAAGCCTTGGCATTTGTCAGAGAGCGTTATTCATTGGCTAATGGTGATAACGACCGTGGTAAGAACCAAGAAAAAGTTATTGCTGCAGTCATCGGCAAGTTAGCATCTATCAATTCTATTTCAAACTTCTCTGCCATTATTAATGGCTTGAGTGGTTCGATTCAGACTGATATGCCTTTGTCAACAATGATGACACTTGCTAACGGCCAACTAGAGTCAGGAGCAAACTACGAAGTTATCTCACAAGCTTTAACAGGAACAGGTTCAACAGGTCAACTGCCATCATATGCTATGCCAAATGCTAGCTTATATATGATGTCGATTGACGAGAATAGTCTGGCTACTGTTAAGCAAGCAATTACAGATGTTATGGAAGGTCGCTAAATGATTGATATTCATTCTCATATTATTTTTGATGTTGATGATGGCCCAAAAACATTGGAAGAAAGCATTGCCTTGGTTACAGAAAGTTACCAGCAAGGTGTTCGAACGATTGTGGCAACATCTCATCGTCGTAAGGGTATGTTTGAAACGCCAGAAGATAAAATTTTGGCTAACTTCCAACAATTACAAGCTGAAATGTCAGAACGCTTGCCTGATTTAACCCTGCTATATGGTGGTGAGCTATACTACTCTGGGGATGTCCAAAAAGGATTAGAGAACCAGACCATTCCCACTATGGCAGGCACACGTTTTGTCTTGATCGAATTTAGTATGGCAACCCCTTGGAAAGAAATCCATAAGGCAGTTACAAAAATTTTGCTCTTAGGGATTACACCGATTATTGCCCATATCGAACGTTATAATGCCCTAGAATTTGACAAAAAACGTGTCAAAGAGTTGATTAACATGGGCTGCTATACACAGGTCAACTCAAGCCATGTCTTGAAACCAAAGCTATTTGGCGATAAAGCCAAGTTGTTCAAAAAACGAGCAAGATTCTTTTTAGAAGCAAATTTAGTTCATTGCATTGCCAGTGACATGCATAATCTAGCTGAGCGTAAGCCCTACATGAAACAGGCTAGAGAGATAATTGCTAAAGATTTTGGCTCAAAGCGTGCCAAAGATTTATTCGAAAATAACCAACAAACATTATTAGAAAATGAGTTTATATAGGAGAAAAAATGGATACACAAAGCTCTAAGCATTTAGAAATTGATATTTTTTATTTATTGAAAAAATTGTGGGGCAATAAGTTTTTAATTACTTTAATTGCAGTTATTGGTGCAACATTAGGATTGTTGATTAGTCTTTTTCTGATTACTCCAGAATACACCTCAACTACACGTATTTATGTGGTCAATCAAAGCTCTAATACTAATAATATTACCACTCAAGATTTGCAAGCTGGTGACTATCTTGTTAATGACTATAAAGAAATCATAACCTCAAATGATGTTTTGTCAGCAGTGATTCAAGAAAACAGCTTAGATTTGGAATTTTCTGAATTATCTAAAAAACTATCTGTGTCAATACCAACAGATACGCGTGTGATCTCTATTTCAGTAGAGGATAAAGATCCTCAAGAAGCAAGTAAATTAGCAAACTCAATTCGTGAGGTTGCTGCTGAGAAGATAAAAGATGTTACTCGAGTGGAGGATGTTACCACGCTTGAAGTAGCTAAACCAAATGATGAGCCGTCCTCTCCTAAAATTAAGCGAAATCTTATTCTAGGTGCTTTAATTGGAGGAGTTATTGCTATCGCAGGGCTTCTATTGTTGGAAATTTTAGATGATCGTGTAAAACGTCCAGAAGATATTGACGAAGTTTTAGGAATGACGTTATTAGGTGTTGTTCCAGATACTGATAAATTATAAGAGGAGAAGTTATGTCACAATTAGAATTAGTTAGAGAAAAAGCTCTACTAGCTAAAAAGGCTGAGGAATATTACAATTCGATTCGTACAAACATTCAGTTTAGTGCTGCCAACTTAAAAGTCATTGTTCTGAGTTCAGTACAACCTAATGAAGGGAAGTCAACTACCTCAACTAACCTAGCAATTTCTTTTGCACGAGCAGGTTTTAAAACGTTGTTGATTGATGCAGACACGCGTAATTCTGTTATGACAGGAACATTCAAAGCTACTAGTCGTGTTACAGGTTTATCTAGTTATTTGTCTGGTAATAGCCAACTATCAGAAGCTATTTGTGAGACGAATGTGGAAAATTTGATGGTTATTCCGTCTGGTCAAGTACCACCTAACCCAACTAATTTGTTGCAAAATTCTAATTTTAAGATGATGTTGGATACGGTTCGTAGTCTCTTTGATTATGTTATTATTGACTCACCTCCAATTGGTTTGGTCATTGATGCTGCTATTATTGCTAAACAAAGTGATGCTACGATTATCGTAACAGAATCAGGTAGTATCAAACGTAAATTTGTTCAAAAAGCTAAGGAACAATTAGAACAAAGTGGTGCCTTGTTCCTAGGTGTTATTTTGAACAAAGTAGATCCAACGTTAGATAGCTACGGTTCATATGGTGGTTATGGCCGTTATGGCGAGTACGGGAAATCATCTAAACCAACTAAGAAAAAGCGTAAGAGAAAAGAAAAAAACTAAAAGTAAGGTTAGGAAAGAGGAAACTATGACTCGTTCACAGACGATTTATATCAAGATTATTAAACGATTTTTTGATATTATCATTGGTTTAATAGGGACGGTATGTCTTCTTTTTCCTAGTTTTATTGCCATTTTTGCAATTTATAAATACAAAAAGTATGACGGTAGTATCTTTTTCACGCAAGATCGCTTTGGTAAGGATGGTCGTCCGTTTAAGATTATTAAGTTTCGCTCTATGGTGGCAAATGCAGAAGAATTACTAAAGGCTGATGAGGCACTATATCAGAAATATATTGCTAATAGTTATAAATTACCACCAGAGGAAGATCCACGTTTGACTTCTATTGGAGCCTTCATTCGCCGAACAAGTATTGATGAGTTTCCGCAATTTATTAATATCTTAAAAGGAGATATGAGTTTTATTGGCCCTCGTCCGATATTAGCTGATGAGTTAAGTGAGTATTCACTTGATCAACAGAAATTATTATTATCTGTGAAACCAGGAGCGACTGGCTGGTGGCAAGTGTCAGGACGAAGCGAGGTCTATTATCCAGAAAGATGCGAATTAGAGCTTTATTATGCAGAAAACATTTCATTAAAATTAGATTTAACCATTATGCTATTAACAGTTAAAAAAGTGTTGATAGGGCATGGGGCACATTGATTATAAGGTTAATTAGCGATGACAAAAAGGTATCAATCAGTTAAAGTCAATTTCATTATGAATTTTATTTTAACTATTTCCAATTTTATTTTTCCTTTAATCACATTTCCTTATGCTTCACGAGTATTGGGAGCGAGTGGTGTTGGAACAGTAACTTTTGCTAGTTCAATCATATCTTATTTTTCTATGATTGGTATGTTAGGTGTTCCGACTTATGCGATACGAGCTTGTGCAAAAATCCGTGATAATCAAAGAAAACTAGAAAAAACTGTTCAAGAGATCATGCTCTTAAACATAATTGTCATGTTAGTTGCTGTAGTTGCTTTGGCAATCACAGTGATTTCAATTGAACGATTGAACCAAGAAAGAACGCTATATCTAATATTATCGTCAACACTTATATTTAATGTTTTGGGTGTGGATTGGTTATATCGTGCCTTAGAACGATATTCCTATATTACTATTCGTTCTATTATCTTTAAATTTCTCGCTCTACTTTTATTATTGTTTTTGGTAAAAAGTTCAGGTGATTATGTTTTATATGGAGCTATTGGAGTAGTAGCTTCGGTTGGTTCTAATTTCTTAAATTTTATTAACTTAAGAAAAATTGTTAGTTTAAAACCAACAGAAAAATTAGACATACGACCTCATATTAAACCAAGTTTAACCTTTTTCTTATTATCTGTATCAACGACAATTTATCTTAGTGTAGATACAACTTTGTTAGGTTTTATGGCAAATGATGAAGCTGTAGGTTATTATTCAGCGGCAGTTAAACTGAAGCAAATTTTAGTTGGGGTTGTCACATCTCTGGGAGCTGTTTTATTACCTCGCTTATCACATTATCATGAACAAGGCAAACACGAAGAATTTAACGGGTTAGTGCAAAAAGCGATTAATTTTATTTTTGTCATAGCAATCCCATTGATGGTGTACTGTATTTTGATGGCTAAAGATAGTATATTATTTTTATCAGGTCAATCATTTTTACCAGCCGTGCTACCAATGCAATTTATTATGCCAACTGTTCTTTTTATTGGTTTATCGAATTTAATGGGGATTCAGGTATTAGTTCCGACAAATCGTGAGATTTTAGTTGTCTATTCGACAATTGTTGGAGCTGTTGTCGATATTGTTTTAAATGTTTTATTGATTCCACAAATGGGAGCAAGCGGGACAGCACTTGCCGGTAGTATTGCGGAGTTTTCAGTCGTAATTGTTCAAATCTATTTCTTAAAAGATCTTATTATTACTTTATTAAGAAAGAGTTCAATTACCAAAGTAGTACTTGTGACTATTTTGGCAGGTAGTTTGACAGGATTATTTAGACAAATAGTATCAATAAACCCTTTTGTAAACTTGATGTTAACAAGTGTATTGTTTTTTGGTAGCTATGGTCTATTGTTGTTATTGAGTGGCGAATCATTTATACAAGAAGTTTGCCAATCATTACTCAGAAAAATAAAATATAGAAATTAAAGGAAAAAAGAATGTCACAATATGATTATTTAGTTGTTGGAGCAGGTCTTTTTGGAGCAGTTTTTGCTCACGAGGCTGCTTTGAAAGGTAAAAAAGTTAAAGTTATTGAGAAACGTGATCACATCGCAGGAAATATCTACACACGCGAGGAAGAAGGTATTCAAGTTCACCAATATGGTGCACATATCTTCCACACGTCAGACAAGGAGTTGTGGGATTATGTTAATCAATTTGCTGAATTTAATCGTTATACCAATACCCCAATCGCTAACTACAAGGGAGAAATTTACAATCTTCCTTTCAACATGAATACCTTTAATAAATTATGGGGTGTGGTAACACCAGAAGAAGCGCAAGCTAAGATTGATGAGCAACGTTCAGTTCTTGGTGGTAAAACACCAGAAAACTTGGAAGAACAAGCAATTTCTTTGGTTGGAACAGACATCTATCAAAAGTTGATTAAAGACTATACTGAAAAACAATGGGGCAAGGCTTGTACTGAATTGCCAGCCTTTATCATCCGTCGTTTGCCAGTTCGTTTGACTTATGATAATAACTATTTCAACGATACTTACCAAGGTATCCCAATCGGAGGTTACACACAAATTGTTGAAAAAATGTTGGCACATGAAAATATTGATGTCGAAGTTAATGTTGATTTCTTCGCCAATAAAGAGCAATACTTAGCAGATTATCCAAAGATTGTCTTTACAGGGATGATTGATGAGTTCTTTGACTACGAGTTGGGTGAGTTGGAATACCGTAGTTTGCATTTTGAAACAGAAACACTTGATATGGAAAACTATCAAGGAAATGCTGTGGTAAACTATACTGATAGTGAAACACCTTATACACGCATCATTGAGCATAAGCATTTTGAATTTGGTACACAACCAAAAACGATTATTACTAAAGAGCATTCAAAAACATGGGCAAAAGGTGACGAGCCATATTACCCTGTTAATAATGATCGCAACAACCACCTTTACAAAGCCTACAAAGATTTGGCAGCAAAACAAGAAAATGTCATCTTTGGTGGACGCTTAGGTCATTATCGTTATTACGATATGCACCAAGTTATTGCGGCAGCTCTTCAATGTGTGCGTTCTGAATTAAAGGATTAGAGAGTTGAAAAACATAAAGATTATTGTCGCTACTCACAAACGTTTTCAAATGCCTGCTGATCAAAATCTCTACGTTCCAGTACATGTTGGTCATCAAGGTAAGGAAGATTTGGGTTATACAGGTGATGACACAGGGCAGCACATTTCACACCTAAATCCCTATTATTGTGAGTTGACAGGACTTTATTGGGCATGGAAAAATATGGATTGTGACTATCTAGGTTTGGCTCATTATCGTCGTTATTTGACAAAAAAAAGCCAAGCCTACCAAGAATCAATTCAAATTGATGATGTCATTTTGTCACAAGCAGATATTGAAAATCTATTACGTCAAGCAGATGTCATTTTACCAAAGAAACGACACTATTATATTGAAACCTTATACTCACACTATGCACACACGCACGGAGCCGAGCACTTGGATGTAACAAGAGAGATTTTGAAGGAGTTGTTCCCTGCAGATCTTGCTACTTTTGACCGTGTCATGAAACAACGTAGTGGCTATATGTTTAACATGTTTATCATGTCAAAAGAGTTGGTCAATCGCTATTGCGAGTGGTTGTTCCCAATCATTGACGAGTTGTATGCACGTTTGGATATTACAGGTTATTCTGCCTTTGATGCACGTTTGTTTGGTCGTGTGAGTGAACGTCTGTTTAACGTCTGGTTGGCAAAAGAAGCCTTGGTTATCAAGGAAGTACCGTTTATGTATATGGAAAAAGTTAATCTTGTTCATAAAGGGAAGTCGTTTTTGCAAGCCAAATTTCTAGGTAAAAAATATGGACAAAGTTTCTAAGAGGAGACTATGGATAACAAGTTAAAAATACAATTACATGAATTTATTTATTTTATGGCATTGATTCCTTATCTAATCGTTTCAATGTTAAGAACAACAATGTTTAGTATTCCTGCCATTACTTCAGATATTGTAATGGTTAGTCTCTTTTTTGCTGTTGTTAGTATTTTTGTTAAAGGTCAATTGAGCTTGCCTTATTTATCAACGATAGGATTTTTTACAATTTTAGGAGTGGTTATTTGGCGACAAACAGGACAATTTACGGTTGTAGAATCAGCTATTTTGTTAGCAGGTGCTTATAAAGTAGATGTTAGCAAAATCATGAAAATTTATTTAGTGATTGTTGGTGGTCTAACAATTATTGCCTTTTTAGCCTCTCAAGTAGGTATTATTGAAAATTTAAGATATATTCGTCCACGTTCTGGAATTGTACGAAATTCGTTTGGGATTATTTATCCGACAGATTTTGCGGCTCACATATTCTTTCTTTATACGACGATAATTTATCTATATGGTAGATATAAACATGTCTATTGGTTGACAAGTTTAGGTGTTTTTCTGGCATGGTTTGTTTATCGTTTCTCAGATGCTCGTTTGGATGCTGCTACGATAATGGTTTTATCTATATTGTACTTCTTGGTATGGCATCAAAAAGTATGGATTAATCAATGGTTAGGTTTGACATCTTGGATATTAATGATTGCATATCCGTTGATTTCTTATTGGTTAACAATTAATTATCGTTATGGTTATTCATTTTATCATGCAATTAATCGTTTGCTTTCTGGCCGTTTAGCTTTAGGACAAACAGCTTTACGTACTTATGGTGTCAAGTTGTTTGGTCAAAATATTTTATTTATTGGTAATGGTGGGACTTTGAGAGCTTCTAGAAGTTACAACTTTGTTGACAGCTCTTATTTGAAGATTTTATTACTTTATGGTTTGGTATTTTTAGCGTGCTATGTTTTGTTGATGGTCTTTTTTATCTTAAATCGTTCAAGAAAAAAAGATTATCTCTTTCTAGCAGTCTTTGCGATGATTGGTATTAATAGTATGGTTGCTCACCATTGGCAAGAACCTGTTTATAATATCTTTTCGATTTTAGTTTTTGCTAATTTTGATAAGTTAAAAACTAAATGGATGATAAAGAAAGGTTTAAGTGATTATGATAGAGAAGTTATTGCGATATCGCCAACAGCTAATCCAATCTCGCGTCAAAGTTGATTTGTTTTGGGAGAAAAAAGACGAGATCAATCAAATTCATTATCGAATGTTAAGAGAGTTTGATAAATTTTGTAGGGATCATGATATAGACTATTGGCTGGAAGGTGGCTCTTTGATTGGTGCTTATTTTCATCAAGGTATTATTCCTTGGGATGATGACTTAGATTTAGCTATGACTAGATCAAGCTGGGAAAAACTAGAGCAGTTAGTACCAACTTGGGATGATATGGTCTTGCAAACGTATGGTCAAGATAAGTATTTTAATAGTGTAAAATTTCATAAATTAAGAGATAAGACAAGTTATTTAAATGATGGTCGTTTTTGGTCATCTGCTTCTAATGAGTATCAAGGTTTGTTTATTGATATTTTTGTTTATGATGATACATCTTATTCTTCATATGAAGAGGCACCTGCAAGTCACAAAAAAGACGTTAATCTTCAACTAAGATGCCGTCAATTTTATGAGTTGTTTCATATTTTTCCATTTGAAGCATGGAATAGAAAGCGCTTGGAGCAATTAACTCGTGTTAGTGAAACAGATAAATACATGCGTTTGGATTATCGATGTACAACAAAAGACAACAAACACTATTTTTTGAAAAAATCTCAAATTTTTCCACTACAGCGGGTGAAGTTTGGCGATAATTATTATCTAGCACCAAGAGATATTGAAGGTTACCTTGCGAAGCAGTATGGCAATCTAGTCAAGTATCCTCCAAAAGAGAAACAAGTTCCAGCTCACATCATTGAATATTATAAAATTAAATAAAGGAATATTGAATTGAAGAATAAGGTATTAGCCCTAGTGGTAACTTACAATCGTAAGGATTTGTTATTAGAATGTGTAGATGCTTTATTGAAACAGGAATTAGCCTGTGATATTTTAGTAATTGATAATGCAAGCACAGATGGAACGCAAGAAGTTCTCAGTCCTTTTGTTATGTCAGGGCAGATTGGTTATATTAATACCGGTGAAAATTTAGGTGGTGCCGGAGGATTCAACTTTGCCTTAAAAGAGGGAGCAAGTCGTGATTATGATTATTTTTGGTTGATGGATGATGATACGATTGCTCATCCAGATACATTACAAGAATTTATGAATGCTGCAAATGCCCTAGATAATCATTTTGGCTATTTGAGTAGTTTTGCTAGATTTACGGATGGAAAACCGTGTCAGATGAACTTACAAGATGTAACAAAAGACTGGTATGAGGGAATTGAAGTTTATAATGGTTTGGTAAAAATTGAGAGAGCAACTTTTGTTTCTTTCTTTATTAAAAAAGAAACAGTAATGGCTTATGGTTTACCAATTAAAGAATTTTTCATCTGGGTGGACGATACGGAGTATTCTTTACGGATTGCAAAGCATTTACCTTGTTATCTTGTCCAGTCAAGTCAAATTACACATAAAATGCAAGTCAATGCTAGCACAGGTTGGCGGATTTTTATGAATGAGAATTCAGATCGTGTGGATCGTTATTTTTATAATGTTCGAAATAAATTTTATGTAAATAAGCAGAACGGTTTTCTTAGCTCTGTTAGTTACCTAGCTAAACAAGTTGTATTGTCTTTGTTACTGTTATTTGGCTCTAAACATTATCGTTTCAAAAAGTTTGCTATTGTTTGGAAAGGTGTTTTTGCCGGCTTGACTTTCAACCCACCGATTGAATATCTTGAAGAAAAGAAATAAAGTAAGATGATTAGTGTTGTTATCCCTTGTTATAATTGTGAAGAAACGGTGAGTTCTTGTTTAGATAGCTTGCTTAATCAAACTTATCAAGATTTTGAAATAATCTGTGTTAATGATGGTTCTAAAGATGACACGTTAGATGTATTAAAAACTTATCAAAAACAACATCCGCAGCTAAAACTGACTATTGTTAGTCATCATAATCAAGGTGTTTCTTTTACACGAAATAGAGGCATGGAATTAGCTCAAGGTACGTATGTTTCGTTTGTTGATCCTGATGATCTAGTTGATACAAGATTTTTAGAACTTCTTTATCAACCATATTTGATAGAAGACTGTCAGTTATCGGTTGTTGGTGTGCAAAAAACTAATGAAGAATCCATAAATCTGGATGGTGGCTTGGAATTTTTATCTAAAGAACAATACTTTCATAAGATTTTTAGAGACCCTATGGTTAAAGGCTATTCTTGTAACAAGCTCTATCGGTTGGATTTGATTAAGCAACAGCAGATTTTTTTCAAATCAGATTTGACAGTAATGGAAGATTTAGAATTTAATGTTCACTACTGTTCTTTTGTAAAAAAAGTTGCCTATACAAAGGAACAATTATATCATTATGTCATTCATCCAAAAAGTGTGATGAATAAGGGTTGGCAAGATGATAAGATGAGTGTTTTAAAAACGTTTTCTTATATGCGTCAATATCCTATGTCAAAAGAACAACAAGAACTAATAGCTTTGGACTATACTAGAAGTTTATTATGGTTGATAGGGCAACTTTATCGCACAGGTTCAAACCAAGATATTGTTCAATGGGAACCAAAACTATTAGAAGAATTGAGTAGAGAACAAGGATTATTTCTTCGCCGGGGTTATCAGGTTGGTTTGAAATATTATTTGTCTTATTTGTTTTTTAGCCTTAATAAAAGACTATTAAGGCTAGTCATTCGTTAGACGATTGATTTGAATTTTAATGTGATATTTTTTATTAAAAACTGGAGTCATAAGAGCTGTTATGGATTATGTTATTGAAACAAGAAATAAGGGACAACAGCATGCTGGAGCGAAAGCACCAGATGATGTTGTTACGATTTGTAAACAAAGAGGCATGGAAACATTAACTTTGCCGATTTTGACCTCTAAAAAAGGAAAATTCAGTATTCAGTTATGGCTACTCACAGTTTGTGTTTCTTTTTGGATTAGAACATTATTCAAGGTTAAAAAGGGTGATCGCATCGTTTGGCAACATCCGATTTATGGGGTTCGGTATGCTTATTTTTTCATTAGATTAATTAAAAAGTGGAAAAAGGTAACTTTTATTGCTCTCATTCATGATTTGGAAAGTTTACGTAGTACAGGAGGAGACTTCCATTTAATGAAATCTAGTACCTCTGTAATCGCTGATCAAGGTATTTTGTCTAATTGTGACTTTGTGATTAGTCACAATCAATTTATGACAAATTATTTGTTAGAAATAGGTATTGTAAAAGATAAAATTGTAAATCTGGAAATTTTTGATTATCTTTGTCCAGAAATTCCTGATCGTCGTGTTGCTCAATCACAGTCTTCTTATTCTGTATTAGTAGCAGGTAATTTGGAGTCAGCTAAAAGTGCTTACGTCTATCAACTGTTGGATATGGATTTAGACTTATCTTTATATGGCGTTCATTTTGAAGGAGATCTATCGGATAAACGTTACAAAGGAGCATTTCTACCAGATGAATTAATTAATCATCTTGATGCGAATTTTGGTATTGTTTGGGATGGTACTTCACTTGAAGAATGTACAGGAAATACAGGACAATATTTACGTTTTAATAATCCACATAAAACCTCTCTTTATTTGGCTGCTAAGTTACCAATTATTGTTTGGGATCAAGCAGCAGTTGCTAGATTTGTTTTAGATAATAATGTTGGTATTGTCATTAGTAGTTTAAAGGATTTACCAAAAGTTTTAGAGAATATTTCTATACAAGAGTATGAAATCATGTTAAAAAATGTAAATGATTTATCAGATAAAGTACGCAGCGGTTATTACACGAATAAAGCCTTGGATGCTTGTCAATAAGAGAAAACTCGTTAATGAACGAGTTTTTATTATTGCTCGGTCTATGATATAATGGAACAAGATAGAGAGATAGAAAGTAAGTAAATGAATATTTTTGATACGCATACTCACTTGAATGTGGAGGCATTTTTTGGTAAAGAGGCAGAAGAAATCCTACTAGCTAAGGAGTTTAGTGTCACCAAGATGAATGTGGTTGGTTTTGACCGTCCTACCATTGAGCGAAGTTTGATGTTGGCCAAAAAGTATGATGAGATTTATGCCACCATTGGTTGGCACCCGACAGAAGCTGCTTCTTATGATTTAGCTGTGGAAGATTTTATCAGTCAGCACTTAACTCATAAAAAAGTGGTAGCTCTGGGTGAGATTGGCTTGGATTATTACTGGATGACTGCCTCAAAGGAAAAGCAAGTAGATGTTTTCCAGCGTCAGATAGAGTTAGCAAAGCAATACCAGTTGCCTTTTGTTGTTCATACACGTGATGCTATGGCAGACACTTATTCAGCCATAGCAGAAGTTGGTGTTGGGGCAGCAGGCGGCATTATGCATTCTTATTCGGGTTCTTTAGAAATGGCAGAGCAGTTCCTTGAGCTTGGTATGATGATTTCATTTTCAGGAGTGGTGACCTTCAAAAAGGCAACAGACGTTCAGGAAGCAGCGACATATTTACCCTTAGACAAGATATTAGTTGAAACGGATGCTCCTTACCTTGCCCCTGTGCCTAAACGTGGTCGTGAAAATAAAACGGCCTATACACGTTATGTTGTTGAAAAAATAGCAGAGCTTCGTGGTTTGAGTGTTGAAGAAGTAGCAACTGCAACTTATGAAAATGCTATGAGGGTGTTTAAACTTGACAAATAAGATAAAAATTCAAGAAGTTATTGTGGTTGAAGGCAGAGATGACACGGTCAATTTGAAACGATTTTATAATGTTGATACCTATGAAACACGAGGCTCAGCCATCAATGTTGAGGATATTGAACGGATTAAAAAATTGCATGAGCATCGTGGCGTGATTGTCTTGACTGATCCAGATTATCAAGGGGAACGGATTCGACGGATGATTACTCAAGCGATTCCAACGGTCAAACATGCTTTTGTCAACCCAGATGAAGCTGTGCCAGAATCTAAAAGTAAGGGGCGGTCTTTGGGTGTTGAACATGCTAGTTTTATAGATTTAGAAAAAGCCCTTAATGGCTTGCGTGGCCAAGGTCAAAAAACACGCTCATTTGATATTAGTCAGGCAGATTTGATTCGTCTAGGTTTGTTGCTGAGTGCAGATAGTCGTCAACGTCGAGAATATCTGGGTAAAAATCTTCGGATTGGCTACTGCAATGGGAAACAACTATTGAAACGCTTGGAGCTTTTTGATATGAATTTGCAAGAGATTGAAAAGTGTATGAAAGATTATGAAAGGGAAAAGAAATGAGAATAGCAGATTATTCAGTGACCAAGGCGGTTTTAGAACGTCATGGGTTTACATTTAAGAAGTCCTTTGGTCAAAATTTCTTGACTGATACTAATATTTTACAGAAGATTGTCGCAACAGCAGAGATTGATAAGACCGTCAATGTCATTGAAATTGGCCC
Organism: Streptococcus sp. sy004; assembly: GCF_007859205.1. Classification (GTDB taxonomy): domain Bacteria; phylum Bacillota; class Bacilli; order Lactobacillales; family Streptococcaceae; genus Streptococcus. Next base: position 76,953 of record NZ_VOHP01000003.1, on the reverse strand, counting down.
TGGTATTGGGGCTTTGACCGAGTTTTTGGCAGAACAGGCAGCCGAAGTCATGGCCTTTGAAATTGATGACCGTTTAATTCCGATTTTAGCTGAAACACTGGCTGATTTTGATAATGTTCAGGTTATCAATGAGGATATTTTGCAGGCTGATTTGCATAAGCGAATCCAGGGTTTCAAAAATCCTGATTTGCCTATAAAAATAGTTGCTAATTTACCCTATTATATCACCACTCCTATTCTCATGCATTTGATTGAGAGCAAAATTCCATTTAGTGAGTTTGTGGTGATGATGCAAAAGGAAGTGGCAGACCGCATCTCTGCTCAACCTAAAACTAAGGCTTACGGTAGCTTGTCTATTGCTGTTCAGTATTACATGACTGCCAAGGTCGCCTTTATTGTGCCGCGTACAGTCTTTGTGCCTGCTCCAAATGTTGATTCTGCCATTTTGAAAATGGTTCGTCGCAAAGAGCCCTTAGTCGCAGTTAAGGACGAAGATTTCTTCTTCCGTGTGGCTAAAGCTTCATTTGTTCATAGACGTAAGACCCTCTGGAATAATTTGACAAATCATTTTGGAAAATCAGACGATGTCAAAGTAAAATTGGAGAAAGCTCTTGAACAAGTCCAACTAGCCCCAAATTTACGAGGTGAAGCCTTGGCGATTGAGAACTTTGCCCAGTTATCCGATTGTTTATGGGAACAATTTCATGATTGATGAAGCATACCTTGTCCAAAAGGATGAGGTATTTTATTTATCTTTTGTTGAAATTGTTTTCAAAATCAAAGAAAAGTTTTTCTAATTATTGCTTACGCTTTCATTTTATGAAAAAACATGTTAAACTTAGGTTGTTAGGATATAAATATGCATAAGAGGGAAACGATGGACAAAAAGGAAGTCATTGGCAATAAAATTCGTGCAGAGCGTAAGAAAAGAGGGCTAACTCGTGAGCAGTTTTGTGGGACAGAAACAGAATTGACCGTCAGACAGCTTATGCGGATTGAACAAGGTAAGTCCTTGCCGACCTTGCTGAAATTGGAATATATTGCTGAAACATTAGGGATGTATGTAACCGATATTTTGGGTGACAATAGCATTCATATACCAGAATCATACTTTGAGAAAAAATATCTCTTGTTTAAGAGTAGCTCCTATGGTAATACCGAGCGAATTGCAGAAAAACACCGAATCATCGAGGAAATCTATCAAGAGTATTTTGATTTATTACCCGATGAAGAGCTGTTGACCCTAGATTTGATTGAACGCTTGTTAGATTGGCGACTTCATTCTGAGGGTGAGCGTGCAGATTCTCTATTTGCTGACTATTTTGAACAGGTTCTAATTAAAGATGTCTATGTATTGAATGATTTACTGTTGCTACAATATTATGCAGTGCAATGCCAAGATGTCACTTATGAATCAGAAAAGTTTGGAATTTGTTTTGAAAAAGTGAGAAAACAGGCAATACAAGGAAATGAATTTTATAATGTAGCCTTATTAGGAGTTTTAAGTGCATTTGCTGGTTCTTATCTTGTGAGTCAAGATTATGAAAAGATGTTGCAGACGGTTGAGCGAATGGATGAGATTATTCAGCAAACCTTGCAGCAGGTTTATCGACCAGTTACCTTGTGTTTTAGGGCTAAGTATGCCGTTTATCAATCTCGAGATAAACAGAAAGCTCAACAAGCTTATGATATGGCAATTTTATTGGCAAAAGACATAGGAGATGACATTCTTTGGACTAATTTAACCAAAGAAAAAGACATAGATTTAGCACATTTGGGAAATGTAAAGTGACATGCATGTCCTGTTTTTACTTTTACTTTTCTATTATAATAACATTATCATAAAATGAGAAAGGATGACGGATATGAAAAAACTACTAGTACTCCAACTTGTTTTCAATATTTGGCTTCTTATTACTGGTTAGTAGAAAATTTATAAGAGAACAGTTGTTCTCTTTTTTGTTTAAGAAAGTAGTTGTATAGCGGGATTTTGTACGCTTTTTAAAAGATTTTTGAGTTGCTTAATCTACTATTTTAAGGGTTTTTATTTGATTTTTAAGAAAAATCTTGTTAGAATGAAATCGTTAACAAATAAATCTATTGACGTCATAGAGTATTTAAAAGGTACCCCCAGTTATTTTTAAAGTAATTTAATTCGTTTAAAGAGCAGAGATAATAAATTGTTTTATCTCATTGTTCTAACGTAAATTTATAAATTTTATTAGAGGTAAATCGTGTGTCAAAATATTTAAAGTTTCTCGCTAGCATATTTGCGATTAGCCTTCTACCCCTTTTGTTATTCGTGATTGCTAGTAGCAAGGGCTATGTGTCGCTTGGATCGTCTTGGTCATGGTTACAAGTATTAGCACTAGATAGTCTTCCTAAGTGGCTTTTTGTTGGCTTATTTTGGCTATCAGTTAGTTTGTTATTATTAGTGTTTTTGTTTTTATTAATTGTGTTATGTTATCCGAAAACGTATACTCAGTTAACTTTACTTGATGATAAGGGTAAACTTTTGTTGGAAAAGTCTGCCTTGGTTGGCTTTATCAAATCAATTGTAGAAGAAAGTGGAGTTTTAGAACAATCACAGGTAAAGGTTAAAGTATCTAAGAGACGTTTAAAAGTTACGATCTTGGGACTTGTAGCAGAACAAAATGATGTAGTCAACAAGTTGGCTGAGGTAAAAGAGACAGTTGAAAAAGGCTTGGTTGAGTTCTTTGGTCTGTCACAAAAATTATCTTTTCAAGTTAAAGTTAAGAATATTTTACCTAAGCAAACAACAGTACGTCAATCTGGACGCGTAGAGTAGAAGAGAGATTAAGATGAAAGATTTAGAAAAAATGAAGCTTCCCATTATTGGGGCTCTAAGTGGTCTATTTCTTGCCTTCTTGCTAATTAAAATAGGATTTTTTAATACTTTGTTCCTTCTATTATTAGCAGGACTTGGCTTTTATATAGGCTATCGTGTAGATCAATTAGGAATATTTAAGAAATAAAAGGAGGATCAGTAATGACAAATAATAATGTAAACAAACCAGCGGCTATCCAAGGTGAACTAACCTATGAAGACAAAGTTATTGAAAAAATTGTTGGTTTAGCAATTAGTTCAGTTGATGGACTTTTGGCTGTTAGTGGTGGTTTTTTCGCTAATTTAAAAGATAAAGTAATCAATAGTGATAATGTGACAACAGGTGTCAATGTTGAAGTTGGTAAAAAACAAGTGGCTATTGATTTAGATATTGTAGCTGAATACCAAAAACATATTCCAACAATATTTAGTGAAATTAAATCTGTAGTTGAACAAGAAGTTAAGAAAATGACAGATCTAGATGTCGTTGAAGTTAATGTTAAAGTTATTGACATTAAGACAAAAGCTCAACATGAGGCGGATTCTGTTAGTCTTCAAGATCGAGTGTCAAATGTAGCTGAAAGCACAGGTGATTTTGCTTCTGAACAAGCAAATAAATTGAAAGCAGCTGTTGGCAATAGTACAGAAAAAGTCAAGGATTCAATTGCAGAACCTCGTGTAAAATAAAAATATTATAGAGATAGGAGAATAAGATGTCAGAAAAAATGGACTCAAAATTGGAACAAGTAGCGGGCGGTGTTAAGGAAGCCTTTGGTAAAGTAACTGGCGATAAGAAGACTGAGACTGAAGGTCAAGTAGAAAAATTATCTGGTAAAGTTAAAGAATCTATTGAAGATGTAAAAGACACGGTTAAAGGTGCTCTTTCGGGTTTAACTAAAGACTAGAAATTAATTTTTAGTGAAAGGAATGACAAATGACACAAGAAATTAAGACTAGTATTGCTTACAATGATAAAGTGATTGCAAAGATTGTTGGTCAGGCATTAGAAAATATTGATGGTCTATTGGCTATTAGTGGTGGTTTTTTATCTGACTTTAAGGACAAGTTAATCAATTCAGATGATGTTACAGACGGTGTTAATGTTGAAGTTGGCAGTGAAGAGGTTGCGGTTGATCTGAAGATAGTTGTTGAGTATGGTAAGGATATTCCTCAATTGGTTGATCAGATTAAAGCATTAGTGGCCGAAAATATTGCGGTGATGACTCGTTTGAACTTGGTTGAATTGAATGTTAAAGTTGTAGATGTTAAGTCTAAAGAGGAGCATGAGCAAGATTCAGTAACTTTACAAGATAAGGTGACTGATGCAGCTAAAAAAACAGGTGATTTTGCTAGTCAACAAGCTGAAAAAATTAAAGACTTGACAGTTGATGGTATTGATAAAGCTAAAGAAGTCACAGCCGAGGGTTTGAATCAAGTTAAGGGAAAATCTGAAAACAACTAATATCTAGTTAATTAGCAGATTTAGTAAAAAAGATTAAGGTAATTGCCTTAATCTTTTTATTGTATCAACTTTTTGATATAATAAGACGAAGGTTAAAAAGAGTTCACTCGCAAGGAAGGATTGTGAAGTTTTTGTTTATTTTTAGAAAAATGAGGCTTCTTTTAGGTGGAAAAAAGTAACAAAAATATGATAACTAATATGCATGGTGTAAATTTTGAAAAAATAGGAAATGAGTTAGATGAAGTATTCTTTAATTTTACCAGTTTATAATGTTGCTGAGTATCTTGAGAGATGCTTGACTTCAATTTTAAAGACCTCTTTTGAAGATTATGAAATTATTTTAGTTAATGACGGTTCTTTGGATAACAGTTCGACGATTTGTGATACTTATGCAAGGACATATCATCAAGTAACGTGTTATCATATTCCTAATCAAGGAGTAGCTCACGCAAGGTTATTTGGACTTGAACGGGCTCAAGGTGAGTATATTTGGTTTATTGATCCAGATGATTATATTTTAGGAGATCCTTTGACGCAATTGGTGCCATCTTTAGATTTACTTCCAGATGTACTCATGTTTGACTATCAAGATTATCATTTTCAGAAAAAGATAGTTGAGAAAGTAACTTCTCCCTATTATGGTTATCTTAATCAAGAAACGTTTAGAAAGCAATTTGTATCTCTTTTTGGTTCTAATATGCTCTATACGGTGTGGAATAAATTATATCGTCGAGATTTTTTGTTAACTCATCAACTTTCTTTTCCTAAATTGACCTTTGGTGAAGATACTCGATTTAATTTTGAAGTTTATCGTCAATTAAATAGTATGGTTATTGTAGATGGTAATTATTATACGTATGTGATTGGTCGTCCTAGTTCGGCTGCTAATGTGTATCGACCAGAACGTTTACAGGCTAAATTAGAAGAACATACTCAGTTATTAACTTTGTTAGATGAATTTGGTCAGGAATCTGCGACTTTATCTCGTTATCTACGTAGTAAAATCGTGATGAATGTTGCTAACAATATTTCTCAAAGTAATTTAAGTTATAAATCGAAAAAACAGGAATTAGCTAAATTACTAGCGTTACCAGAGTTTAAGGGAATTTTTACTAACAATTCAACATTGACAAAACCGGTTAAGTTAACGTTAGGTCTAGGATTCTTGGATGCTTACTTACTGTTGAAAAAAATTAAAGTCTAGAAGGAGTTTGACATGATGTCAAAAATTTTAACCATAACAGTGCCATCTTATCATACAGAACAATATATGGATGCCTGTTTGCCAACACTATTAAATGAAAAAATAAATGACAGGTTAGAAATTCTTATTGTTAATGATGGATCGACAGACGGTACTTTAGAAAAAGCAAGAACTTATGAGCGTCAATTTCCTGATACAATTCGTGTTATTGATAAAAAAAATGGAGGACATGGGTCAACAATCAATAAAGGGATTGAACTGGCAACGGGTAAATACTTTAAGGTTGTTGATGGTGACGACTGGGTTAATACGGATCAATTGGTCAGATTGGTTGAGGATTTACAAGACTTAGATGTTGATATTGTGATAACTCCTTATGAGGATCATAATATGGATACGAAAGAGATTAAAGTACAAGATTTTCCTCATCAAAAAGCGGGTGTTCTTGTAAGCTATGATCAATTATTGAAAGAAGCTGATCGATTGCCAATGATGCATGCAACGACTTTTAAGACAGCTATTTTAAAAGAAAATGCAATCCATATTGATGAAAAAATGTTTTATGTTGATATGGAGTATATCACCTTTCCAATGCCATTTTTACAGACAGCTTGTTATTTGCCTCATCGAGTTTATTGTTATCGTATGGGGACGGCGGAACAAAGTGTTAATCCTGCTAATTTTGTTAAGAATCGGGAAATGCATCGTCAAGTGACATATCAATTGGTTAATCTTTATAATCAAATTGAGAAAGAGTATCCATCAGCGACTAGAACACAAATTTTAAAGAAACAGTTACTAGATCATGAATTTATTTTAGATACTCATATTTGTCTTTATGTAGACGATGCGAAGCAAGGTCGACAAGAGTTTTTGGATTATCAAAAGAGAATAAAGGAGTTAAATCCACAGCTTTGGAAAGAATTATCTAGTAAAAAAGTTAAGTTGTTGTCTGTTGCCAATGGGTTATTTTTCCCTCTTTTAAAAGTTTACATGCGTGGAAAAGCGATTCGTTAATTTACTATTCCCCTATACGTTTCAAGAAAAACGCTGAAAAAATAAGCAAAACCCCTTGACAAAAATGGGGGGGGGGGGGTAGTATAATGGTAAGTGAATAATATAATTATAGGAGAGATGTATGAAAAAGAAAATGTATAAAGCAAAGAAACGTTGGGTAGTTGCTGGTGTTGCGGTAGCAAGTGTTTTAGCTGGAACAGCAAGTCAAGTATCTGCTGATACAGAAACTGTTACTGAAGATACCACTACACAAGTTATGGCAACTAACGAAACTGTTTCAGAACAAACAACAGATCTTGAAAATGCCCAACAAAATGTTGTAGTTACTCAAGAAAATCTAACGACAGCACAAAACACAGAATCCGCTGTTTTGGAAGAAGTAAAAGCAGCTCAAGTGGCTGTTGACACTCAAGCACAAACTACTAATCAAGCACAGACAGATGCTTCAACGGCGACATCAGAAAAAGAAATTGCAGAAAAGGATCTTGTATCAGCAAATCAAGCTGTAGTTCAAGCTGGACAACAAGTATCTACTCAGCAAGAAGCTGTTTCAAAATCAGAAGAAGCAGTTGCATTGGCACAAGAAGCTGTTAATCAAGCACAGTCTAGCTCTTCAGAAGAAGAAAAGACTAAATTACAAGATGCAGTAACATCGGCAAAAACAGATTTGGAAACAGCTGAAAAAGAGAAAAATGAGTTACTAAACACAGGAGATGACAAGTATTATCCTGTAGATAATGTATCATTTAAGTTGAGTGATAGCTATATTAATGCATTGAAAAAACAAGTAGCTAACATTAATAAAACAGTTGATAATTCGGCCATTCAAGCGGTGACAAACGCAGCTAATCAATTAAAAAGTGCATTATCTTATGATGGTAGCCAAGAAACAGCTACAGTTGACTTGGCTAATCTGACTGAAGATCAACGAAAAGAAATCAATCTATTTTCAGTTAATATTATCAATCAAATTCGCCAACAATTTGGAACTCAATCAGTTGTTTCGACTGTGAGTATGTATGATTTTGCTCAAGATGTTGCTAAGGGGATTGTTCTCAATCCAACTAAAGATGGATCAGATAATCCAGACGGTCATGCACGTAAAGGTGAGTATAGCGAAGCCTATACTTATGACTTAATTAATGAAATGGCTTCTAAGAATGGTTTGGCGACGACTGTAGACCGTGAAAAATCTTACGCATCGGCAGCTAAGCGTGCTGAAATTGATGCGGATAAGCAACGTTATTTAGAAACACGTCAAGTTCAAGAGACAGTAGCGTTATTATCTAAAGATAGCATTTCTTCAAGCCAAACAGTCACTATGGGGCAACTAAAAGAGTTAGTCTATGATGGTTTTAAAAAGTTAATGCTTGAGGACGTTTTCAGCCAACATGAAGATGCTAGTAAACGCAATTTAAAACGTGCTTTTGAACGTGCTAATGATATTGCAGGAATTGAAGGGACAAAAGCTAAAACTGATTTAGCAGCAACAAGTGTTAGTGTTCAATTCAACCCTAAAAATGCTACTAATGATAAAAAAGATAGATACACTGTCTTACTTCATACTTTCTTAGAGGAAAATAATGCTAACGGTGTTCCTGGTAATTATGATTTTTCTGATTCTAGCAATAGCCCATATGATAATGATAAAGATAAGTATATTGTTCGTCCATGGGAAGCACAAAACAATCCACTGTCAGCAGATAAGCAGAAATTTGATACAACTCCACTAGTTAATGGCACAGCACCAGATACTGCTAAGTTAGCAGAAGCTCAGAAAAAAATTGATGAAGCTAAGTCTAAATTAGAAACAGCTCAACAAGCTTTGTCTGCATTAGACACAACTGAAGCTCAAAATACTTTGTTAGCTGCTCAAGCAGAATTATTAAAAAATCAAGAAGCTTTGACAAAAGCAGAAAACGAATTACAAACAGCTAAAGAGAATGTCGTTAAAGAAGAAGAAAGTCTTGCTCAGGCTCAAGATAATGAAAAAACAGCTCTAAATAACCTATCAGAGCAACAAGAAAAATTATCTCAACTGATTGTAATTTTAGATGAAGCCAAAGTAAAATATGCAACTGCTAAGGATGACTTAGTTGTGAAACAAGAAGCCTATGATGTTGCTTTATTAGCTTTGAAGACATTGGAAGCACCAACTCTTCCAGTTGATAAAGTCGAAGAGATTGTTGACAAGCAGACACCAATGCAAGAGGTAACAGAAATTCCAACGCTTCCAGTTGATAAGGTAGAAGAGGTTGTTGACAAGCAGACATTAACGAATGAAACAACAGAAGTACCAACTCTGCCAATGGATAAAGTTGAAGAAAACGTTGATAAGCAAATGCCAACAAAAGAGATTATTGAAGCAAAAGTTAATGAATTAACGAATTCAGCATCTCAAATGGTAGAAAAACAAGTAGCAACCGTATCTAAAGCTACTCCTGAAAGTTATCAATCTCTAGTAGCAAAAGTTGAACAAACAATGTCTAAAGATAAAAGTGATCATTCATCACAAGGTCAAATCTTACCTAATACAGGAGATGATTCACGTTTAGCAAGTGTTGTGGGAATGAGTTTGTTAGCTATGGCTGGTGGTATGGCTTACAAACGTAAAGAAGATTAAACAATGAAAAGTGTTTAAGATCAAGTTAAATATTAGAAAAAGATTGAGAGTTATTCTCAATCTTTTTTATATAATGAACATCTTTTTGTTCATGTTCAATAGATATTAGGAGTTGAGCTATTTTTTTGATATAATAAGATAAAGACAAAAGGGTAAAGGAGATCATTTGCAAGGAAGAATTGTTAAGGCTTTGGCTGGTTTTTATTATGTTGAGTCAGAGGGTGTGCTATATCAGACACGAGCGCGTGGTAATTTTCGTAAAAAGGGTCAGACTCCTTATGTTGGCGACTGGGTTGATTTTTCAGCTGATGAAAATTCGGAAGGCTATATTTTAGCGATTCATGAGCGACAAAATGCTTTAGTTCGTCCTCCTATTGTCAATATCGATCAAGCTGTCGTTATCATGAGTGCCAAGGAACCAGATTTTAATGCCAATCTTTTAGATCGTTTTTTAGTACTTTTGGAACACAAAGGCATCAAGCCCTTGATTTATATTTCAAAAACAGATTTACTAGAAGATACTCAAAATCTTTCAGAAATAGCCAGTCATTACCAAGCTATTGGTTATGAGTTTATAACTGAGATGGCTGACTTATTGCCTTATTTATCTGACTGTGTAACAGTTTTTATGGGGCAAACTGGTGTTGGAAAATCAACGCTGTTAAATAAGTTGGCACCAGAGTTAGCTTTGGCAACGGGTGAAATTTCTGATAGTTTGGGTCGAGGTCGTCATACGACCAGAGCAGTCAGTCTTTTTCATGTTTATGGTGGTCTCATTGCAGATACCCCTGGTTTTAGTGCCTTGGATTATGAAGTCACTACCAGTGAAGATCTCAATCAAGCTTTTCCAGAGATTAAACATCATTCAGTTAAATGTAAGTTTAGGACTTGTACACATACGCATGAACCAGCATGTGAGGTCAAATCGGCTGTTGAGACGGGTCAAATTTGGCAGATACGTTATGACAATTACTTGCAACTGCTCAGTGAGATTGAAAATCGACGTGAAACTTATAAAAAGACAATCAAGCGTCAGTAAAGAAAGCTGACGTTTTCATTAGAAAGAGGAAAAAATGAAACGAGTTAACCATATTGCACCATCTATTTTAGCGGCAGATTATGCTAATTTAGCAACTGAACTTAAACGCATTGAAGAAACTGGTGTTGATTATGTGCATATTGATTTGATGGATGGTCAATTTGTTCCTAACATTAGTTTTGGAACGGACTTGGTTGCAAGTATGCGTAAACACAGCCAATTATTTTTTGATTGTCATCTGATGGTGGTGCAGCCAGAACGTTATATTGATGCTTTGGCTCAAGCTGGTGCGGATATGATGACGATTCATACAGAAAGTACCGTTCATATTCATGGAGCCTTGCAAAAAATTAAGGCAAGTGGCATGAAGGCAGGAGTTGTCATTAACCCAGGAACTCCTGTTAGTGTATTAGAACCTGTTTTGGAGTTGGTGGATCAAGTCTTGATCATGACGGTCAACCCAGGATTTGGAGGTCAAGCCTTTATTCCTGAAATGATGAAAAAAGTTGAAGCGGTGGCAGCTATGCGTGAGGCTAGTGGCTTAGACTTTGACATCGAAGTTGATGGTGGTATTGATGATACTACGATTGGTTTAGCAAAGTCTGCAGGGGCTAATGTCTTTGTGGCGGGGTCTTATCTTTTTAAGGGCGATTTGTTGGCACAGGTCAATACGTTGCGTGAGGCTCTGAATGACTAAGGTTGCCTTGTTTGCAGGTGGTGACTTGTCCTATTTTACTCGTCAATTTGATGTGTTTGTTGGGGTTGATCGTGGTAGTCTGTTTCTTTTGGAACAAGGTTTGGCTTTAGATTGGGCGATTGGCGATTTTGACTCAGTGAGTTCAGAAGAATTTGCGAGAATTGAGGCGTCGGCAGGTCATCTCATAACAGCACCTCGTCATAAGGATGACACGGATACTGAATTGGCTTTGATTAAGATTTTTCAAGCCTTTCCAAAAGCAGAAGTGACGATTTTTGGTGCCTTGGGAGGTCGTTTGGATCACGCCTTGACCAATATTTTTCTACCAAGCCATCCAGAACTGAGTTCTTATGCTCATCAGATTTGTCTAGTGGATGACTTAAACCAAGTGACTTATCGACTGGCTGGTAAACATGAGTTGTATCCAGAAGCAAATTTTGATTATGTTTCTTTTTTGGTAGAAGAACAAGGAAAATTGAAGCTAGAGAATGCTAAATATCCTTTGACGGAAGCGAATTTTTTTGAAAGAAAAATCTATACCAGTAATGAGTTTTTGACAGGTCCGATTAAACTTAGCCTAACGGATGGTTATGTTATCATAATTCAAACAAAAGATAGGAGCTGATAATGGAAATCCTTTTCTTAATCATACTGATTTGCTTGGGTCTTGCTTTGATAGTCTTGTATCGCCGTTTGGTCGAATTGCAGAGCAGTTTACAAGAAAATTTGGATAATCAGTCTGATCGATTATCAGATCAACTCACCTATCAACTGGATTTGGCTAATAAGGAGCAACTGCTCAGCTTGTCCAATCAGTCTAATCAGCAGCAAGCCGAGTTGTATCAACAGTTGACTGATGTTCGTGACGTTTTGAATCGCAATTTGACTCAGCAACGTGATTGGTCAGACAAGAGAATGGAAAGTATCACGCAGCAATTAAATCAAGCCGTTCATACTATGCAAACCTCCAATGAAGAACGTTTGGAGCAAATCAGACAAACCGTTGACGAAAAACTAGAACAGACCCTTCATCGTCGCCTGCAAGCCTCCTTTGAAACGGTTTCTCTTCAGTTGGAAAATGTTAACAAAGGTTTGGGCGAAATGCAGAACTTGGCGCGTGATGTGGGAAGTTTGAGTAAGGTATTGTCTGGCAGTAAAACCCGTGGGATTTTAGGGGAATTGCAGCTGGGTCAAATCATCGAAGACATGCTCAGTCCTCAGCAATACGAACGAGAGTTTGCTACCGTTAGTGGCAGTCAGAATCGAGTAGAGTATGCCATCAAGCTACCTGGTCAAGCTCAAGGTCAATTTGTGTATTTGCCAGTTGATGCCAAGTTTCCTTTGGATGACTACTACCGTTTGGAAGAAGCCTATGATTTAGGAGATAAGCAAGTGATTGCTAAGGAGAGAAAACAGCTTCTAACCAGTATCAAAGGATTTGCCAAGGATATTGCTAATAAATATCTCAATCCACCAGAAACGACTCAATTTGCCATTTTATTTTTACCGACCGAAGGGCTTTATGCTGAAGTCGTGCGACAGGCTGATTTCTTTGATGCTCTTAGACGTGAGCAACACATTTTAGTGGCTGGTCCAAGCACCTTGGCGGCGCTTCTTAATTCTTTATCAGTCGGTTTTAAGACCTTGAATATTCAAAAAAATGCCCATGACATTAGTAAGATTCTAGGCAATGTTAAGACAGAATTTGGAAAATTTGGTGGGTTATTGGAAAAAACTCAAAAACAACTTCGTACAGCGAGCAATAGTTTAGATAGTTTGATGACCACTAGAACCAATGCGATTGTTCGAGCTTTAGATAAGGTTGATAGTTATCAAGATCAAGATACAGCCTTTTTACTGGGAATTTCTCAACTAGGAGGAGAGAATAATGAAAATTAGTCAGATGAAAAAAGACCAGAACTTTGAAGGATTTTACCTTATTAAAACAGCTGAAGTTCGTAAAACACGTGCAGGTAAGGATTATATCGCTCTAACTTTTCAAGATGATAGTGGTGAGATTCAGGGTAATCTTTGGGATGCTCAACCTCACAACGTCAAAGAGTTTATTGCCGGTCGAGTGATTTATATGACAGGACGACGCGAGGTTTATAATGGTACACCTCAGGTAAATCAACTAAGTTTACGTTTGCCCATGGAAGGGGAGCCGTCAGATCCTAGTTTGTTTAAGGAAAAACCACCTGTCAATGTCAACGAAGTCAGAAATTACTTGGAGCAGATGATGTTTAAAATTGAGCAGGCAACTTGGCAACGGATTGTTCGTGCTCTTTATCGGAAATATGATCATGCCTTCTACCATTTTCCAGCAGCGAAAACCAATCACCATGCTTTTGAAACAGGTTTAGCCTATCATACGGCAACCATGGTTCGTTTGGCCGAAAGTATTTGTCAAATCTATCCTAATCTTAACGCTAGTCTACTGATTTCAGGAATTATGCTACACGATTTGGCCAAGGTCTTAGAGCTATCAGGCCCAGACCAGACTGAATATACTTTACGAGGCAATCTACTTGGGCATATTGTTCTCATCAATGAAGAAGTGACAAAGGTTGCTTTAGAATTGGGATTGGATGATGAGCGAGAAGATGTCGTGATGTTACGACACATGTTACTCAGCCATCATGGTCAGTTGGAATATGGCAGCCCAGTTCGTCCGCATTTAATGGAGGCTGAAATCTTGCATATGATTGATAATATTGATGCCAAAATGATGATGATGACAACTGCCCTCAATCGAGTGGATGATGGTGAATGGACAGCCAAACTTTTTGCTATGGAAAATCGTTCTTTTTACAAACCCAAATTGGACCAATAAAACCTTAGAACATTGTTGAAAACAATGTTCGTTTTTTGTATAATATTATCATATAATGACAGAAAGATATGAAAGAGAAGAAGCCTATGAAAATAAGACGAAGTGAGCGTATGGTGGTTATTTCCAATTATTTGCTCAATCATCCTTATAAATTAACAAGTCTGAGTTATTTTGCCGAACAATATAACTCAGCTAAATCATCTATTTCTGAAGATATTGCCATTATCAAACGGGCTTTTGAAAAAACTTCTGTTGGTGAAATAGAAACCTTAGCTGGAGCCAGTGATGGTGTGATATTTCGTCCAACTATGGATCAAGCTGAAGCCCGTCAGGTTTTGGAAGAGCTAAAAGAACTCTTGGCTCAGAGTGATCGCATTTTACCAGGAGGCTACATCTACCTGTCAGATCTTTTGAGTACGCCTCGTATTTTGAAAAATGTTGGTCGGATTATCGCAAATCATTTTCGTCATGAACAAATTGATGTAGTGATGACGGTTGCAACCAAAGGAGTACCGCTCGCAAATGCAGTGGCTAATGTCCTTGATGTTCCGTTTGTCATTGTGCGTAGAGATTTGAAAATCACAGAAGGCTCAACCGTATCAATCAATTATGTCAGTGCTTCTAGTGACCGTGTAGAAAAAATGTTTCTTTCTAAACGCAGCTTAAAGCCAGGTAGTCGTGTTTTGATTGTTGATGATTTTCTTAAAGGTGGGGGAACCATTACAGGCATGACGAGTCTGTTAGCAGAATTTGACTGCCATTTGGCAGGAGTTGCTGTCTTTGCAGAAAATAATCAGGAAAATCGTAATGATTTAATCTATAAATCTCTTTTGAAAGTATCGCAGATTGATACCAAGAGCAACCATCTTGTCGTTGATGTTGGTAATATCTTTGACTGATTATCTTGTCAGTCCATTAAAAATTTGATATAGTTAGAGGTGCATTAAAGGAGGATTAAAATGCCATTATCAACCCTATTGATTTTTGTAGCCATGTTTGGACTCATGTTTTGGATGCAAAATCAACAAAAAAAACAAGCCAAAAAAGCAGAAGAAGAACGCCAAAATTTAAGCAAAGGTGATCAAATCGTAACTATCGGTGGCATGTACGCTGTCGTTGACGAAGTTGACTTGGCTAATAATAAGATTGTTTTAGATGTGGATGGTGTTTATTTGCCATTTGAATTGACAGCCATTAAACGTGTCGTAGCCAAAGGAACAACTCAGGCTACTAGCCCTGTCGTTGAAGAAGCAAGTGAAACAGCTATTGTAGAAGAGTAGGATTAGCCTACTCTTTTTGTGTAAAATGAACAAGTGACTAGCAAAAGCACCTTAAAATATGATAAAATAGTAGTAGTTCTAACAAGTAATAAGGAAATTTATGTTTACATTTAAGAAAAAAAAAGTTGTTGAGGAAGGTCTAGAAAAAATCCCTCAGCATATTGGCATTATCATGGACGGTAATGGTCGTTGGGCTAAAAAAAGATTGCAACCGCGTGTCTTTGGTCACAAAGCTGGTATGGATGCTTTGCAGGCTGTCACAATAAAAGCAGCTGACCTGGGTGTCAAGGTACTGACTGTCTATGCTTTTTCAACTGAAAATTGGTCTCGTCCAGAAGATGAAGTCAAGTTCATTATGAATCTTCCTGTTGAGTTTTTTGATCGCTATGTCCCAGAGTTACATCAAAATGGTGTACGTGTTGAGGTAATAGGTGAAACAGATCGTTTACCCAAAGAAACCTTAGTTGCCTTAAATCAAGCACGCGAGTTAACTAAGGATAATCAAGGTTTGATTTTGAATTTTGCCTTGAACTATGGTGGTCGTAGAGAGTTGACCTTGGCAGTACAAGAATTGGCTCAACAGGTGGCTGATGGAAAACTGACAGCGATGCAGATAACAGAAGAAATGATTGCCGAGAATCTGCAGACGAAGCACTTACCAAAAGCTTATCAAGATCCAGACTTGGTGATTCGAACGAGTGGCGAGTTGCGTTTGAGTAATTTTTTACCTTGGCAGGCAGCCTATAGCGAGTTTTATTTTACAGATGTGTTGTGGCCTGATTTTGATGACGAACAATTATTGTTGGCTTTGGCTGACTATAACCGTCGTCACCGTCGTTTTGGAGGGCTTTAGAAGGGAAAATCATGAATCGTGAACGTTTAATTTATGGTGGTATTGTTGGAGCAGTTTTTTTGTTCTTTCTATTGATAGGAGGCGTGTTTTTTCAACTATTTGTAGGTGGTTTGGCTATACTTACTGTCGTTGAACTATTACAGATGAAAAAGTTAGAGGTCTTTTCGCTAGAAGGTATATTGACCATGCTAGCAACCTTTGTCTTAACAATCCCGTTACAAAATTATTTTCCGTCTTTGCCGATGGATGCTAGCCTAACAGCTTATGCTATTGTGGTATTTATGCTACTATCTGGAACGGTGTTAAATGCTAATCAGTATAATTTTGATGAAGTTTGTTTTCCGATTGCCATTAGCTTTTATGTTGGCATTGGTTTTCAAAATTTAATCGCTGGTCAGATGGCAGGTCTGAACAAGATACTTTTAGCTATTTTGATTGTTTGGGCGACAGACATTGGTGCTTATACTATTGGTCGTCGTTTCGGTCGTCGTCAGTTACTACCAAAAGTATCGCCCAATAAGACCATTGAGGGTGGCTTAGGTGGCATCGTGTCAGCCATGTTTATAGCTATTATTTTCATGTTGATTGATAAATCAGTCTATGCCCCTCGTCACTTTTTGACCATGTTAATTTTAGTCATCATTTTTAGTGTTTTTGCTCAATTTGGTGACTTGGTTGAAAGTGCCATCAAGCGTCATTTTGGTGTTAAGGATTCAGGTAATACAATTCCTGGTCATGGTGGAATTTTAGATCGTTTTGATAGTATGATTTTTGTACTACCAATCATGGACTTTTTCGGCTTGTTTTAAGAGCTAGAAAGGAAAAAAGTAATGCTTGGAATATTAACATTTATTTTTATTTTTGGTGTGATTGTCACCATTCATGAGTATGGTCACTTTTACTTTGCTAAAAAAGCGGGCATCTTGGTGCGTGAGTTTGCTATTGGTATGGGGCCTAAGATTTTTGCTCATAGAGGGCAAGATGGCACGCTTTATACCATTCGTTTACTACCTTTGGGAGGTTATGTGCGAATGGCAGGCTGGGGAGATGATAAGACCGAAATTAAAACCGGTAGTCCTGCCAGTTTGACGCTCAATCAAGCTGGAAAGGTTACTCGTATCAATTTATCTCAGAAACAATTAGATGTAAATAGCCTTCCCATGTCTGTTTTATCTTACGATTTAGAAGATAAGCTTCAAATCACAGGTCTGGTTTTAGATGAAACAAAGACGTTTACCGTTGATCATGACGCCACTATCGTTGAGGTTGATGGTACAGAATTGCGAATTGCTCCCAAGGATGTTCAATATCAAAATGCCACAGTGGCAGGTAAGTTGATGACCAACTTTGCTGGCCCAATGAATAATTTTATCTTGGGAACTGTGCTTTTTATGGTTTTAGTTTTTTTACAAGGTGGTGTTGCTGACTATTCTACCAATAAAATGGAAATCAATTCTCAAGGTGCCTTGGCAGCAGCAGGGGTTAAGACAGGCGATCAAATTTTAGCTGTCGGAGATTATCAAGTTACCAACTGGGAAGATTTAATAAAAGCTATGGATCAGACGACTGCTAACTTGACAGAAGGACAAGCCATTCCCGTTCGTGTCAAATCTGGTCAGACAGAAAAAACACTAGATGTCGTTCCCCAAAAAGTCAGTGATACTTATGTGATTGGGGTTTCTCCTGGTCTAAAACGAGGCCTTTGGGACAAGATTTTCGGCGGCTTAAAAAGTTCAGTACTAGCAGCAGTGAGAATAGTTGACGCACTTAGAAATCTGATTTTACGTCCCAATCTGGATAGTTTGGGCGGTCCAGTTGCTATGTATCAAATCAGTAATCAAGTTGCCAATCAAGGCTTGAATCGTGTGATTGAATTGATGGCATTTTTATCAATCAATATAGGTATCTTTAATTTAGTGCCAATTCCAGTTCTTGATGGTGGAAAAATTGTTATCAACTTATTAGAAGGCATTCGTCGTAAACCACTGAAACAAGAAACAGAGAGCTATCTGACTCTGGCTGGTGTGGTCTTTATGATTTTACTCATGCTGGCTGTAACATGGAATGATATCATGCGAACATTTTTTAATCAATAGAAGAAGGAAAAAGTTATGAAACAAAGTAAAATGCTTATCCCAACGTTAAGGGAGATGCCAAGTGATGCTCAAGTAATCAGTCATGCCTTGATGGTGCGTGCCGGCTATGTCCGTCAAGTATCAGCAGGGATTTACGCTTACCTGCCCCTAGCTAGTCGTACCTTGGAGAAGTTCAAGACGATTATGCGAGAAGAGTTTGATAAAATTGGTGCGGTTGAGATGGAAGCTCCAGCTCTTTTGACGGCAGATTTGTGGCGTGAAAGTGGTCGTTATGACACCTATGGTGCCGACCTTTATCGTTTGAAAAACCGTGACCAGTCTGATTTTATCCTTGGACCAACCCATGAAGAAACCTTGACCATGTTGGTTCGTGATTCGGTTAAATCTTATAAACAGTTACCACTTAACCTTTATCAAATTCAATCTAAATACCGTGATGAAAAACGTCCTCGTAACGGTCTATTGCGTACGCGTGAATTTATCATGAAAGATGGTTATAGCTTCCACCAAGATTATGACAGTCTTGATGTGACTTATGAAGATTACCGCAAGGCTTATGAAGCAATTTATACGCGTGCAGGTCTGGATTTCAAGGCGATTATCGGAGATGGCGGAGCAATGGGTGGTAAAGATAGCCAAGAATTTATGGCGATTACACCAGACCGTACAGACCTAGATCACTGGTTGGTTTTGGACAAATCAATTGCTTCGCTTGATGAAATCCCAGCTGATGTGCTTGATGAAATTAAGAAAGAATTAACCTCTTGGGTGGTATCAGGTGAAGATACGATTGCCTACTCAAGTGAGTCAGACTATGCAGCTAATCTTGAAATGGCGACAGATGCCTTTACGCCGTCAACTAAGGTGGTAGCTCAAGACGAGATGGCTAAGGTGGAAACACCAGATTGCAAGACCATTGATGACGTGGCTGCCTTTTTACAAGTTGCCGAAGAACAAACCATCAAAACCCTTCTCTTTATGGCTGACGGTCAACCTGTCGTGGCGCTCTTGGTAGGTAATGACCAAGTCAATGATGTGAAATTAAAAAATCATTTGGCAGCAGATTTTCTTGAACCAGCTAGTGTAGAACAAGCTCAAGAGGTCTTTGGTGCAGGTTTTGGTTCACTTGGTCCAGTTGGTTTGGCTGAGGGTATTCGTATCGTTGCTGATCGTAAGGTTCAATATTGCTATAATGCCGTGGTTGGTGCTAATCAAGACGGTTATCATTTGACAGGTGTTAATCCAGAACGTGATTTCAAGGCAGAATATGTGGATATTCGTGAAGTTCGTGAGGGTGAATTGTCACCAGATGGAAAAGGCACACTCAAGTTTGCTCGTGGTATTGAGATTGGTCACATTTTCAAACTCGGAACACGCTATTCAGCTAGCATGGGTGCGAATATCCTTGATGAAAATGGTCGCAGTGTCCCAATGATTATGGGGTGCTATGGTATCGGTGTTAGCCGTATCTTGTCTGCTGTTATCGAGCAACATGCCCGCTTATTTGTCAGCAAGACACCAAAAGGTGATTTCAAATACGCTTGGGGAATCAACTTCCCTAAAGAATTGGCACCGTTTGACGTGCATTTGATTACAGTTAACGTTAAAGATGATGAAGCACAAGCTCTGACAGATAATTTAGAGAAGCAGTTGATGTCAGCAGGTTATGATGTCTTGACAGACGATCGTAATGAACGTGTAGGTTCTAAGTTCTCAGATAGTGATTTGATTGGTTTGCCAATCCGTGTTACTGTTGGTAAGAAAGCCTCAGAAGGCATTGTGGAAGTTAAAATCAAAGAAACTGGTGATAGTATTGAAGTTCATCAAGAAAACCTACTTGAAACCTTGAAGATTTTGACAGAAGAAAAAGCATAAGATAACTAAATAACTCACTTGATTACTGATCAAGTGGGTTTCTTTTTAGAAAATATAAAAACCTATTGACAGAATTTGGGGAGTGTGGTAGAATAGTCTTTGTTGTTAGCGGGGATGGCGGAATTGGCAGACGCGCAGGACTAAGGATCCTGTGACCGCTTTAGGTCGTGTGGGTTCAAGTCCCACTCTCCGCAAAGTAAAAGGCTGAGGTAACTCGGTCTTTTTTATGTTTTCAGTAAAAATATCGGTAAAGACTAGAATTTTTCAAAAAAATGTGATAAAATTAACGTTGTAATGGGGAAACCCAAAATATTAGAGGAGGCCTGATTAAATGGCAATCGTTTCAGCAGAAAAATTTGTCCAAGCAGCCCGTGACAACGGTTATGCTGTTGGTGGATTTAACACAAACAATCTTGAGTGGACGCAAGCAATCTTGCGTGCAGCAGAGGCTAAAAAAGCTCCAGTTCTTATCCAAACATCTATGGGTGCTGCTAAGTACATGGGTGGTTACAAATTGGCTAAAGTGATGATTGAAATTCTTGTAGAATCAATGGGAATCACTGTACCAGTTGCAATCCATCTTGACCATGGTCATTATGAAGATGCACTTGAGTGTATTGAAGTGGGTTACACATCAATCATGTTTGATGGTTCACATCTTCCAATCGAAGAAAACCTTGAAAAAGCTCGTGAAGTAGTAGCTTTGGCACATGCTAAAGGTGTATCAGTTGAGGCTGAAGTTGGAACTATCGGTGGTGAAGAAGACGGTATCGTTGGTAAAGGTGAATTGGCACCAATCGAAGATGCAAAAGCTATGGTTGAAGCAGGTGTTGACTTCTTGGCTGCAGGTATCGGTAACATCCACGGTCCATATCCAGAAAACTGGGAAGGTCTTGACCTTGAGCACTTGAAGAAATTGACAGAAGCTCTTCCAGGTTTCCCAATCGTTCTTCATGGCGGTTCTGGTATTCCAGATGAGCAAATCCAAGAAGCTATCCGTCTTGGTGTTGCAAAAGTTAACGTGAATACTGAAGGACAAATTGCCTTCTCAAACGCAACTCGTCAATTTGCAGCAGATTACAATGCTAATGCAGCAGACTACGACGCTAAAAAATTGTTTGACCCACGTAAATTCTTGGCACCGGGTATCAAGGCTGTTCAAGATGCTATCGAAGATCGTATCGAAGTATTCGGTTCAACAAATAAAGCTTAATTAAGATAAGAAATAAAGGCTTATTCTTTAGAATAAGTCTTTTTTCGTTGTAAAAGCAGGAAAAATAGAAGATTTACTTGCCAAAGTACATAAGGTGTGCTATACTATCTAGGTATGTGGTGCTAGCACATCCCTTATATTTGATCAAATTAGGAGGAAAAACCATGGCTAAAGTATGTTATTTTACTGGTCGTAAGACTGTTTCAGGAAACAACCGTTCACATGCGATGAACCAAACTAAGCGTGCCGTAAAACCAAACCTTCAAAAAGTTACTGTACTGATTGATGGTAAACCAAAAAAAGTTTGGGTTTCAGCTCGTGCTCTTAAATCTGGTAAAGTAGAACGCGTTTAATAAGCAAAGGCTAGGAAATATCTTAGCTTTTTCTTTTGTCATCGACTACTTTTATAACGATAGTGATTTGTATGAGCTCCTTTTTTATAAGTCCTTGATAATATGGTAAAATGAAGTAATAAAAAGATTTGAGGTAGAAAGTATGACTGTAAAAATCAATACCAAAGATGGTCAAATTGAACTATTAGATGAAGTCATTGCAACAGTTGTTGGAGCATCTGCAACTGAGATTTTTGGCGTTGTTGGTATGGCTAGCAAAAGCACTTTGAAAGACAATTTTCAAGCACTTCTACGCAAGGAAAACTATAGTAAAGGTGTCGTTGTTACCTCAACTGAGGCAGGTATCACAGTGGATGTTTATACCATTATGAGCTACGGTGTTAAGATTAGTGAAGTGTCTAAAAATATTCAAGAACGTGTAAAATTTAACCTTGAGCATCAACTAGGCATCTCGGCTGACGTTGTCAATGTTTATGTTCAAGGCATTAAGGTTGTGGGAGAGTAAGATGTCAACGATTACAACAAGTTTATTACAAGAAATGGTACAAGCGGCAGCTACCCGTCTAAGCAAGCAATCTGAGTATGTTAATTCTTTAAATGTCTTTCCCGTTCCAGATGGCGATACTGGAACTAACATGAGCATGACCATGGATAACGGTGCCAAGGAAGTGTCTAATAAACTAGCTACAACAGTTGGTCAGGTT
Organism: Streptococcus sp. sy004; assembly: GCF_007859205.1. Taxonomy (GTDB): domain Bacteria; phylum Bacillota; class Bacilli; order Lactobacillales; family Streptococcaceae; genus Streptococcus. The sequence continues at coordinate 54,856 of NZ_VOHP01000003.1, read as the reverse complement.
GGTCAGATTCTATCAAAAGGTTTGCTGATGGGAGCGCGTGGCAATTCTGGTGTAATCACATCTCAGTTATTCCGTGGTTTTGGTCAAGCGATTAAAGACAAGGAAGAATTAAACGGTAAAGATTTAGCTCAAGCTTTTCAATCAGGAGTTGAAGTTGCCTATAAGGCAGTGATGAAACCTGTTGAAGGAACCATTCTAACAGTTTCTCGTGGAGCAGCTGTAGGGGCAATGAAAAAAGCAGAAAGTACAGATGATGCGATTGAGGTCATGCGTGCAGCTCTTGACAGTGCTAAAATTGCCTTGGCTAAAACACCAGACCTTTTGCCTGTTCTTAAAGAAGTCGGCGTGGTTGACTCTGGTGGTCAAGGCTTGGTATTTATCTACGAAGGTTTTTTGTCTGCCTTAACAGGTGAATACTTAGTTTCAGAAGATTTCCAAGCAACTCCAGCAACTATGTCTGAGATGATCAACGCAACTCATCATCAATCTGTTGCTGGTCATGTGGCTACTGAAGAGATTACTTTTGGTTACTGTACAGAGATAATGGTTGCCTTAGGTCAAGGCCCAACCTATGCTAAAGAATTTAATTATGAGGAATTTCAAGGTTATTTGAGTGGTTTGGGTGATTCCCTTTTAGTTGTCAACGATGATGAGATTGTCAAAGTCCACGTTCATACTGAAGATCCAGGACTGGTGATGCAAGAAGGTTTGAAATATGGTTCTCTAGTTAAGGTCAAGGTTGACAATATGCGTGAGCAACATGAGGCTCAGGTTGAAAAAGAAAATCAGCAACAACCAGTTCAAGAAGTTAAGGATTACGGTTTAATCGCAGTCGTAGCTGGTGATGGCCTAGCTGACATTTTTAAATCCCAAGGTGTTGATTACATCATCTCTGGTGGTCAAACCATGAACCCATCAACAGAAGATATTGTTACAGCCATTGAAGCAGTTAATGCTAAGCAAGTCATTATCTTGCCAAATAATAAAAATATCTTTATGGCAGCTCAGTCAGCAGCCGATGTTGTTGATTTGCCAGTTGCAGTCGTTGAAACGAAAACGGTCGTACAAGGTTTTACTAGTTTATTAGCCTTTAATCCAACACAGTCTTTAGAAGATAATGTTAAAGCTATGACGGACAGTCTTGCAGACGTGGTCAGTGGTAGCATGACCTTGGCAGTTCGTGACACAACCATTGATGGATTGGAAATTCATGAAAATGATGTCTTGGGTATGGTTGACGGTAAAATCGTTGTATCAATGCCAGATATGGCTCAGGCTTTGCGTGCAACCTTGGATAAGATGATTGATGAAGATAGTGAAATCGTAACACTCTACGTTGGTCAAGATGGTCAAGAAGAGCTTGCTCAAGAGTTGACAGATTATCTTGAAGAAACTTATGAAGATCTTGAAGTTGAAGTTTATCAAGGAGATCAACCAGTTTATCCTTATCTCATGAGTGTTGAATAATGAAAAAGATTGAGGCAAACTTGTCTCAATCTTTTTATATTTTTATTTGCTAATTACTCAATTAAGGAGTATGATAAGAAAAAGGAGGTTTTGCTATGTTCTTGTTAAATTTTCTAGTACCTGTGATACTAATTTTTGTCGTTCTTAGTATTTTATTGAGTTGTTTGTATGTGGTACGTCAACAGACAGTTGCTATTGTTGAACGTTTTGGTAAATATCAAACAACACAACAAAGTGGCATTCATTTTCGTATGCCTTTTGGCATTGATCGGATTGCTGCTCGAGTTCAATTACGTTTACTTCAAACAGAACTTGTCGTTGAAACCAAGACCAAAGATAATGTGTTTGTAACGCTAAATATCGCAACCCAGTATCGTGTCAACGAAGCAAATGTGACAGATGCCTACTACAAATTGATGCGTCCAGAAGATCAGATTAGATCTTATATCGAAGATGCTCTTCGTTCATCTGTGCCTAAATTAACCTTGGATGAATTATTTGAGAAAAAAGATGAAATTGCTCTGGAAGTCCAACATCAAGTGGCTGAAGAAATGACCACTTATGGTTATATCATTGTTAAGACCTTGATCACCAAGGTTGAACCTGATGCTGAAGTTAAGCAGTCAATGAATGAAATCAATGCAGCTCAACGTAAGCGTGTCGCTGCTCAAGAATTAGCTAATGCAGACAAGATTAAAATTGTGACAGCTGCTGAAGCTGAGGCTGAAAAAGATCGTTTACACGGGGTCGGTATTGCCCAACAACGTAAGGCAATAGTGGATGGTTTGGCTGACTCCATTAAGGAACTCAAAGATGCCAATATTAGTCTAGATGAAGAGCAAATCATGTCTATTCTATTAACTAATCAGTATTTGGACACCTTAAATACTTTTGCAAGTAAAGGTAATCAAACGATTTTCCTACCTAACACACCAGATGGTGTAGCCGATATTCGCACACAGGTGCTATCAGCCCTTAAGGCTAATCAGAAATAACAAAAACCAAGTCAAACGACTTGGTTTTTTATTAACGTAAGAAACGTTGCAAGAATTCTTTGGTACGTTCTTCTTGTGGGTTTTCAAAAATCTGTTCAGGGGTTCCTTGTTCTGCAATAACCCCTTTATCCATGAAAATAACACGGTCAGAAACGTCACGAGCAAATTCCATTTCATGAGTCACGATAATCATGGTCAAACCTGATTTTGCTAAATCTTGCATGGTTTTAAGCACTTCACCAACCATTTCTGGATCAAGTGCTGACGTTGGTTCGTCAAAGAGAATAGCTTCTGGATCAACAGATAGAGCACGTGCAATTGCCACACGTTGTTTTTGTCCACCTGATAGTTGGCTTGGTTTTGCTTTCCAATATTGTTGTCCAAGACCAACTTTTTCAAGATTGGCTTTGGCAATTTTTTCTGCTTCAGTTCGGTCACGTTTGAGAACCGTTGTTTGAGCTACAACGGCATTATCTAAAACGTTTAAATTGTTAAAGAGATTAAAGGATTGGAATACCATACCGAGTTTCTCACGATAGGTCGTTAAGTCATAGCCCTTAGCCAGAACGTCTTGACCATGATAGAGAATCTGTCCTTCTGTTGGAGTTTCTAAAAGGTTAATGGAACGTAGAAAGGTTGATTTTCCAGATCCTGAACTACCGATGATAGAGATGACCTCGCCTTTTTTGACTTCTAGGGAGATGTCTTTAAGGACTAAGTTTTGGCCATACGATTTTTTCAAATGTTTGATTTCTAAAATGGTATTGGTCATTAGAGCACCTCCGTTTGCATTTGGTTAGCACCTGTTGTGTAATGATCCGTATCCATGCGGCGTTCAATGTAACGTAGGATACGGGTGACAGTGAAGGTTAAAACGAAGTAGATAATCGCAATGATGGTAAAGGTTTGGAAATATTGATAAGTTTGTGTTGCCACGGTATTTCCAGAGAAGTAAAGTTCAACAACGGAAATCACGTTCAAAACAGAAGTATCTTTGATGTTGATGACAAACTCATTACCAGTTGCGGGTAAGATATTACGAATAACCTGTGGCAGAACAACTTTTTTCATGGTTTGTGAATGTGTCATACCAAGGGCAGTTGCCGCTTCAAATTGTCCTTTATCCACAGCAAAGATACCACCACGAACGATTTCACTCATATAAGCACCTGTATTGATAGAAACAATAAAGATAGCAGCAAGTGTACGGTCAATAGAAATGCCAAAGGCTTGAGCTGTTCCGTAGTAGATAATCATGGCTTGAACGATCATTGGTGTGCCACGGAAAACTTCAATGTAGATATTGATTAACCAGCCAATGACTTGTTGAATAAGAGCAAGTCCTTTATTGGCAGCTTTTGGAGCAGTACGAAAGACACCAATCAAAAGACCAATCATGGTACCAATAACCGTACCCAAGATAGAAATTAAGAGTGTGATACCTGTTCCACGTAGGAATTGCTGCCAGTTTTTTGTCCAAATAGACCAAACTTGGTTGATAAAGTTTGTTTCTTCTGTGCTTTCTTCGACAGGTTGTTTAGCAATCATGTTATCCATCAGTGTTAGACGATCTTGATCTGAAATGGTAGCGAGGAGGTCATTGACTTTTCCTAGGCGATTATCATCTTTACGCATACCGACTGCAATACTGGCATCTGCTTCTGATACTTCAAAGCCAGTTTGAAGGTTAATCATTTTGAATTTGTCATTTGCCATTTCAGCAGACAGGGCTTCTGGGCGTTCAGATACATAGCCATCAATTACTCCTGATAGGAGGGCTTGACGCATTTGAGAGAAATCTCCCATAGCAGTTTGTTGATTGACTTCTTCGATTTGTGAAATGATACCATACAAGAAAGTTCCTTGTTGGGCAGTAATTTTAGCACCTGCAAAGTCAGCTAGGTTTTTAGCATTGGCATAATCACCGTCTTTGTTGACAACGACAACAGGTGAACCAGTGTAATAACTGTTTGAAAAGGCAATTTCTTGCTTACGTTCATCAGTAGGGCTCATACCAGCCACAATCATGTCGATTTTACCAGAAGTTAGGGCAGGGATCAAACCAGTCCAAGATGTCTTGACTACCAAGAGTTCTTTTCCTAAACTATCTGCAATCTTCTTAGCAATTTGGACATCATATCCGTTGGCGTACTGGTTGGTTCCCTCGATAGGAACGGCCCCATTTTCATCAGTTTCTTGAGTCCAGTTAAAAGGTGCATAAGCAGCTTCCATTCCGACTCTGAGAAATTCATCTGCTTGTGCAGGGGTCCAACTTGTAAAGAGGAAAAAGACCGCTGTAAGACAAGCAAGGAGTACTTTTCTCATATTTAATCTCCTATCTATTATAAAAGTATAACTATTTTACAAGAAAAGTTAGAAAATTTCAATACTCCGAGCCAAAAGGTAACGCTTCCATCCGAAAAATCACTAGATTTATGGTACAATGAAAAAAGAGTTTTAATAAAATAGAGGAGTTTATCATGTTTGAACTATTGAAGGCCATATTTTTTGGAATTGTTGAGGGGATTACCGAGTGGCTGCCGATTTCTAGTACAGGTCATTTGATTTTGGTACAAGAATTTATCAATTTCAAGGGTCAGAGTCAAGAGTTTATGGATGTTTTTAATGTCGTCATCCAGTTGGGTGCCATCATGGCAGTTGTGGTCATCTACTTTGACCGTCTAAATCCGTTTCGCTCAGGTAAGACAGAGCAAGAAGTTAAGCAGACTTGGCAATTATGGTTAAAGGTGATTTTGGCTTGTTTACCCGTCATTGTCATGGCCATGTTGTTTGATGATTGGTTTGAAGCTAAGTTTTATAATTTCTTTAGTGTGGCTTTGATGTTGATCATTTATGGGGTAGCATTTATCTGGATTGAAAATCGTCAAGCCAATCGTCAGCCAGAGATTACTGATTTAGCGAGCATGCCTTATGTGACAGCGATGCAAGTTGGCTTGTTTCAAATTCTCAGCTTAATGCCAGGAACTAGCCGTTCAGGTTCAACCATTATCGGTGGGATGTTGATGGGAACCAGTCGTTCAGTGGTGACAGAGTTCACTTTCTTCCTAGGTATTCCAATCATGTTTGGGGCGAGTGCTTGGAAACTTTTGAAGTTTTTCCTGGGTGGTAGTTTATTGACCTTGGAACAAATTTGTTTAATCTTAGTTGGTATGTTAACTGCTTTTGTGGTCAGTCTGTTTGTGATTCGTTTCTTGACAGGCTTTGTCAAACGCCATGATTTCAAGGGCTTTGGTTACTACCGTATTGCCTTGGGGATTTTACTGTTGATGTATTATGTCATCAAAGTACTATTCTTTGCTTAGATTTATCGAATAAAAAGGAGAGGGTAAGCTCTCCTTTTTAGTTGCAGTAAATGACAGATAAATTGATAAGTAAAACAAAATTTGTTATCATTATAATATTCAGAAAAAATAGATTGCAAAGAGAAAATAATGAAACAATACGGTTTATTAGTTAAGGAAAAAAATTTTTTAGTCTTTATCACAGCAATCAGTCTAATTTACCTAGCACAATCCATTGTAGATGTCGCAATCATTTGGTTGGTTTATGAAAAAACGCAGCAACCCTTATTTATTGCCTTATCAGTGTTTATCACACAAGTACCGTCCTTGATTTCTGCTCCATTTTTAGGAGGGGTGATGGATAAGATAGCAGTGTCTAAAGCCATATCATTGGCTAGCTTGGTGAAGGCTTTTGTCTTTATCGTTTTATGTTTACTGTCAACTCATATCAATAACCTTGTGCTAATAGTCCTTGCTCTCTTGCTAATACTAAATAGTGCTGTCAGTCCCTTGATTTCGGCAGGCAGTATTGCAATCGTTAAGGATCTTTTAGAGGACGAGCAATTTCATACTGCCAATGCTCTGGTCAATATTTCATTTGATGTGTGTTATTTGTTAGGGGCTTTTCTTTCAGGGCTAATTATTGCTCAGTTTAATCATCAGCTTATTTTTCTTTGCTCAGCTTTGTTATTCTTTTTGGCAACACTGTTGTTGTCTTTGATTCCATTAAAAAGGCATCAGGAGCAGGAAGAAGACAACGGAAAGAAAAGGCCACTTCTTCACGCTCTTCAATATCTGACATCAACTCCTAAGTTATTGTCACTAGTTTGTTTAACGTCCTTATGGAATCTACTGATATGGGGAGCCTTTCCCATCGTTTTTCCAATTTTCGTAAAGACGATTTTACAAGAAGGTGCAGCAACCTATGGCTTAATCAATGGTGTGCAATCGTTTGGTATCATTATTGGTTCTTTGATTGTAGGTGGTATCCCTAAGCATAAGAATAGCTTTCATTTAACCTTCTTATTTTTGATGGCTCATTGTGTCCTTATTGCGATTTTTTCCTTGCAAAACAATGTGCTATCGTCGATGATTTTGCTGATTGTAGCAGGAGTCATCTCATCTCCTGTTATGATTTATAAATCAACCTTTTTTCAAGAAACAATTCCAGATCAACTAAAAGGGAGAGTTTTTAGTATCATTGGTTTGTTGGGTACAGTGACTTATCCGATTGGTAACTTTTTGACGGCATTGCTACTCAATGGTATTTCTGCTGAAAATGTGGGTACCTTGCTCTTTACTTATGCAATTACTCTATTACTACTTTCGGTTGCCTTATTTGCTGTATTTTATCGTAAAGCTAATCATGAAACCTAAGAAAATAGCACTGTTTGAGTGCTATTTTTGCCTTGGTGGATAATTCAGAAAACATGTAGGCAACAGGAACAGTAAATAACAAGACAGACTAGAGTAAAAATTGTATTTTTTTGGCTTTTTCGATATAATGATAAGAATGATGACTCGTATGAGGTAAATAAAATGGAAATGAAACAAATTAGCGAAACAACGCTAAAAATCACAGTTAGTCTAGATGATTTAGAGCTTTATGGCATGGAGTTGAAAGATTTTCTTGTTCCCAAGGAAAAAACAGAAGAATTTTTCTATACCATGCTAGATGAGGTGGATTTGCCTGACAACTTCAAAAATAGTGGCATGTTGAGTTTTCGTGTGACGCCGCGTAAGGATCGCATTGATGTCTTTGTGACCAAGTCCGAGTTGAAAGAGGATTTGGATTTTGAAGATTTGGCAAACTTGGATGATGTTTCTCAGATGGATCCCGAAGAATTTTTCAAATCAATTGAGAAAAATCTCATGAAAAAAGGAGATACCAAGGCCCACGAGATGCTCAAGCAGGTTGAAGATATGGTGGATGGCATGCTGAATAAGTCAGATAGCCAAGAAGATATGGCATCGGATCATGCGATAGATAAAGATGTTGTGGAACAGTATGTTCACTATGTTTTTCGTTTTGACGATGTTAAAGAGGTGGTCGATTTTGCAACGGCAGTGACCTATGATTTAGAAGCGTCAGAACTGTATAAAGAAGAAAAAACTTATTATCTGACAATCTTACTAGACTTGGAGAATAAACCGAGCTACTATGCTAATCTAATGTATGCTCGTATGTTGGAGCATGCACAGGTCAGCCTAAGAACTAGGGCTTATTTGCAGGAGCATGCGACCTTACTCCTATCTTACCATGCAGTTGATGAGTTAAAACAATTAGGAGAATAAAAAATGGTACCTTTTACCATTGAATACGTCATGATTTTAATTGGGACTTTTCTGCTCTCCCTCATTCTGACCCCTATAGTCAGATTTATAGCCTTTAGGGTGGGAGCTGTTGATCAGCCCAATGCTCGCCGCATCAATCAAGTCCCAATGCCAAGTAGCGGTGGTCTAGCAATCATTTTGTCTTTTCTACTAACTAGCTTGATTATTATGCCGTTTATTGTGCGGTCACTTTTGTCAACGCAATCCTATTTTGATTATATTTTACCAGTGGTAGTGGCTGGTCTTGTAGTTGGTATCACTGGTTTTATTGATGATATTTATGAATTATCTCCTAAATTTAAGATGTTAGGGATTATTCTAGCAGCCATCGTGGTTTGGTATTTTACAGACTTTCGTTTTGATAGTTTTAAGATACCCTTTGGGGGAGCCTTGATTTCATTTGGTCCTGTGCTGACTTGTTTGTTGACGGTTTTGTGGATTATTTCCATAACCAATGCAGTCAATTTGATTGATGGTTTAGATGGTCTAGTTTCTGGGGTATCTATTGTCAGCCTTGGTACTATGGGTTTGGTTTCTTATTTTTTCTTACCCAAGTCAGATCTTTATCTAACCATGACCATTTTTGTTCTACTGGCAGCCATTTTGGGCTTTTTCCCTTATAATTACCATCCAGCCATTATCTATCTCGGAGATACAGGAGCCCTGTTTATTGGCTTTATGATTGGTGTCCTATCTTTACAAGGGTTGAAAAATGCCACGGCTGTGGCAGTAGTGACGCCAGTGATTATCCTAGGTGTACCGATTATGGATACGGTGGTCGCGATTATTCGTCGGAAATTATCAGGTCAAAAAATAACGCAGCCAGATAAACGCCATCTACATCACCGCTTGTTAGCGATGGGCTTTACTCATCGTGGAGCAGTTTTTGTGGTCTATGGGATTGCGATTCTCTTTTCTTTAACCTCTCTTCTCTTAAATGTATCCAGTCGTCTAGGTGGAATTTTGTTGATAATCGGATTAACCTTTGGTCTGGAAATTTTTATTGAGGGTTTGGGCATTTGGGGTATGAATAAAACGCCACTATTTAATCTTCTGAAATTCATTGGTAATAGTGATTTTCGTCAGACTACACTGCTGAAATGGCAAGAAAAATCAAAGAAATAGCAAGCTCTAAACAAAGCCTTACAAGGCTTTTTTTGTTATAATAAAGTCAAACTTAAAATGAAGGAGCCAATCATGTCTGTACTTGAAATTAAAAACTTACATGTCTCAATTGAAGACAAAGAAATTTTGCGTGGAGTTAATCTAACGTTAAAAACAGGAGAGATTGCAGCAATCATGGGACCAAACGGAACAGGAAAATCAACCCTGTCTGCCGCTATTATGGGCAATCCCAACTTTGAAGTGACCGAGGGAGAAATCCTTTTTGACGGTGTTAATCTTTTGGAATTGGAAGTTGACGAACGTGCACGTTTAGGTTTGTTTCTTGCTATGCAATATCCAAGTGAGATTCCAGGAATTACCAATGCAGAATTTATTCGTGCAGCCATGAATGCTGGTAAAGAAGATGAGGATAAGATTTCTGTGCGTGATTTCATCACTAAATTAGATGAAAAAATGGAATTGCTTGGCATGAAAGAAGAAATGGCAGAACGCTATCTCAACGAAGGGTTTTCAGGTGGAGAGAAAAAACGCAATGAAATTCTCCAACTCTTGATGTTAGAGCCTAAATTTGCCTTGCTTGATGAGATTGACTCAGGTCTTGATATTGATGCCTTGAAGGTGGTTTCTAAGGGGGTCAATGCCATGCGTGGAGATGGCTTTGGTGCCATGATTATCACCCACTATCAACGTTTACTCAATTACATCACACCAGATGTGGTGCATGTGATGATGGATGGGCGCGTGGTACTATCAGGTGGTGCAGATTTGGCTAAACGCTTGGAAAATGAAGGTTACGCCAAAATCGCTGAGGAACTGGGCTTGGATTATCAAGAAGAGGCTTAGTCTAAGACTGGATAAAAGGAGAACGAAATGACAAGGGAAAGCATTCTTAATTTTTCACAAGGTCATGCTGAGCCAAAATGGTTACAAGAACGTCGTTTAGCAGCGTTTGACAAGTTAGACGACTTGGATTTTCCTATGATTGAACGGGTTAAGTTTCATCGTTGGAATTTAGGCGATGGCACGGTGACAGATAGTCCAGAAGTTGCTAGTGTACCAGACTTTATCCAGCTAGATGACAATCCTAAGCTGGTGCAAGTAGGAACGCAGACTGTTTTGGAACAATTACCAGCCAAGCTCTTGGAACAAGGTGTGGTTTTGACAGATTTGAGAACTGCCTTGGAAGAAATCCCAGAGCAAATTGAGGCTAATTTTGGTCAAGCAGTTGCTTATGACGCTAATAAATTGGCAGCCTATCACACGGCTTATTTCAATAGCGGTGCCGTGCTTTATGTTCCTGACAATGTTGAGATTGAGCAACCTATCGAAAATATTTTTCTGCAAGATAGCGATAGCGATGTGCCTTTCAACAAGCATGTCTTGATTATCTTAGGTAAAAATGCTAAAGTGACTTATTTGGAACGATTTGAATCAATTGGGCAAAATACTCAACAAGCAACTGCTAATATCTGTGTAGAAGTGATTGCTGGAGCAGGTAGTCAAATTAAATTTGCAGCCATTGATCGCCTAGGTGAGAACGTGACAGCCTATGTCACACGTTGTGGTAGTCATGCCGATGACGCAACGATTGACTGGGCATTGGGTGTCATGAATGAAGGCAATGTAGTTTGTGATTTTGACAGTGAGTTAATTGGTCATGGTAGTCATGCCAACCTAAAAGTAGTAGCCGTTTCAAGTGGTCGTCAAGTACAAGGGATTGATACACGTGTCACCAACTATGGTCGTTCGTCAGTCGGTCATATTTTGCAACACGGGGTTATCTTAGAACGTGCGACCTTGACGTTCAATGGTATCGGCCATATCATCAAAGGGGCTAAAGGAGCAGATGCGCAACAAGAAAGCCGTGTGTTGATGTTGTCAGATAAGGCTCGTTCAGATGCCAATCCGATTCTTTTGATTGATGAAAATGAAGTCACGGCAGGTCATGCTGCCTCAATCGGTCAAGTTGATCCAGAAGACATGTATTATTTGATGAGTCGTGGTATCGATCAAATTACTGCGGAAAAGTTAGTGATTCGTGGCTTCCTAGGGACTGTGATTACGGAAATTCCAGTCAAGTCAGTACGTGAAGACATGATTGCCGTAATTGATGAAAAGTTGGACAAACGCTAATGCAAGCAGAATTTTGGCAAGATTTTCCGATTTTACAAGAGCAGATACAGGGTGAACCTTTGGTTTATCTGGACAATGCAGCGACCAGTCAAAAGCCTCAAATGGTCTTAGATGCTCTCAATCAATACTATCGTACCAGCAATGCTAATGTTCATCGTGGGGTTCACAGTCTAGCTGAAAGAGCAACGACAGCCTATGAGATAGCTCGCGACAAGGTGGCAGATTTTATCGGTGCTAATCGAAAAGAAATCATTTTTACCAAAGGGACTACTGCGGGTTTGAATATTGTTGCTACTTGGGCTGAACGACTCTTAAAACCAGGTGATGAGGTTTTGATCAGTATTATGGAACATCATGCCAATCTCATACCTTGGCAACAGGTTTGTCAACGAACAGGAGCTAAATTAGTCTATGTTTATCTAAAAGACGGACAATTGGATCTGGCTGACTTGAAAACGAAGTTAAATGCAAAAACGAAGTTTGTGAGTATTGCTCATGTGTCAAATGTCCTTGGTTGTGTCAATCCAGTCAAAGAAATTGCTGATTTGGCTCATCAAGTAGGGGCTTATCTTGTCCTTGATGCCGCGCAATCAGCAGGTCATATTGCCTTGAATGTGGCTGATTTAGCTTGTGATTTTATGGTGTTTTCAGGCCACAAGATGTACGCTCCTACTGGGATTGGTGTCTTGTACGGACGAAAAAGTTTGTTGGAACAATTGCCACCTGTCGAATTTGGTGGGGAAATGATTGCCAGTGTGAGTGAGCAAGAAGCTAGTTGGGCTGATTTACCGTATAAGTTTGAGGCTGGAACGCCTCCTATCGCAGAAGCCATTGGTTTGGGTGCTGCCATTGACTACCTTAACCAGATTGGCTTGTCTAAGGTTATCGCACATGAAGCGAATTTGATCGCCTATCTGTTGCCTAAATTGCAGCAAATTGATGGTTTGACCCTTTATGGTCCAAAAGATAGACAAAACAGACTGGGTGTCATTTCCTTTAATCTAGAAGGGCTTCATCCGCATGATGCGGCGACAGCTCTTGATTATCAAGGGATTGCAGTTAGGGCAGGTCACCATTGTGCCCAGCCCTTGATGACTTATCTAGGCACAAATGCCACAGTGCGTGCGAGCTTAGCCTGTTACAATACCAAGGCTGACTGTGACCGGTTGATTTCTGGTATTCAGGCAACAAAGGAGTTTTTCAATGGCCTTATCTAATCTTAATCAACTCTATATGACCTTGATAACTGATCATGCTAAAAGTCCTCATCATTATGGGGCTTTGGCAGATATTGAACCCATAACCTTACATAATCCGAGTTGTGGTGATGTGATTCATCTCTTTGTCAAATGGGGAGATGATAAGGTTGAAGACATCAGTTTTTCTGGTAAAGGATGTAGTATTTCAACGGCGTCAGCCAGTATGATGACAGATTTAGTCAAAGGTGAACGAAAAGATGACATTAACGAACTTTTGGAGTTGTTTTCTCAGCTAATGCAAGGGCAAAAGCTGGCTCAGTCAAAGCGTCTTGGCGATGCTGAATTTCTAGCAGGAGTGACCAAGTTTCCCCAACGGATAAAATGTGCTAATCTCGCTTGGCAAGCCATGACGAAGGTGTTAACAAAACAAGAAAATTGAACGAATAAAAAATATGAGGAGATAATTATGGCAGAAACAAATGAAATCGTTGAGCCAAAGCCGATTGATCTTGGTGAATATAAATTCGGTTTCCATGATGATGTTGATCCCATCTATTCCACAGGTAAGGGCTTGAGTGAAGCGGTGGTTAGGCAGATGTCAGCAGAAAAAAACGAACCTGAGTGGATGTTAGAGTTTCGCTTGAAATCCTTGGAAACCTTCCAAAAAATGCCTATGCAGAATTGGGGGCCAGATTTGTCTGATATTGATTTTGATGATATTATTTACTATCAAAAACCATCAGATAAGCCAGCTCGTTCTTGGGATGATGTTCCTGAAAAGATTAAGGAAACCTTTGAACGCATTGGTATTCCAGAAGCTGAAAGAGCCTATTTGGCAGGAGCAGCGGCACAATATGAGTCTGAAGTGGTTTATCACAACATGAAAGAAGAATTTGAAAAGCTGGGGATTGTTTTTACGGATACAGATTCAGCCTTGCGTGAGTATCCAGACCTATTCAAGCAGTATTTTGCCAAATTAGTCCCACCAACAGATAACAAACTTGCAGCTCTGAACTCAGCAGTGTGGTCAGGTGGTACCTTTATCTATGTGCCTAAGGGTGTCAAGGTCGATATTCCGTTACAGACTTACTTCCGTATCAACAATCAAAACACAGGTCAGTTTGAACGTACGTTGATCATCGTTGATGAAGGGGCTAGTGTACATTATGTTGAAGGTTGTACAGCACCGACCTATTCAACCAATAGTTTACATGCAGCTATTGTGGAAATTTTTGCCCTTGATGGTGCTTATGTTCGCTATACCACGATTCAAAACTGGTCGGACAATGTTTATAACCTAGTAACCAAGCGTGCTAGAGCTACTAAGAATGCTACTGTGGAGTGGATTGATGGCAATTTGGGTGCTAAAACAACCATGAAATACCCGTCAGTTTACTTGGACGGTGAAGGGGCTCGTGGTACCATGTTATCAATCGCCTTTGCCAATACTGGACAAAAGCAAGATACAGGGGCTAAGATGATTCATAATGCTCCTCATACTAGCTCATCTATTGTTTCCAAATCGATTGCCAAGGGTGGTGGCGAGGTTAACTATCGTGGTCAGGTGACCTTTGCTAAAAATTCTAAGAAGTCTGTCAGCCATATCGAATGTGATACCATCATTATGGATGACCAGTCTAAGTCAGACACCATTCCATTTAATGAGATTCACAATTCACAAGTCGCTCTTGAGCATGAAGCCAAAGTTTCAAAAATCTCTGAAGAACAACTTTACTATCTGATGAGCCGTGGGCTGTCTGAGAGTGAAGCGACAGAGATGATTGTCATGGGCTTTGTTGAGCCTTTTACCAAGGAATTGCCAATGGAATATGCTGTTGAACTTAACCGTTTGATTAGTTATGAAATGGAAGGTTCAGTCGGCTAGATAAAACTTTATCATAAAGAAAAACCAGTTAGGAAACTAACTGGTTTTATAATTTTTCATTAACGTAACGAACAAAGTGATTCCACCAAACTTTTAGGAAGAAGCTACGTTTGACTTCGTCAGCCGCGACCAATTCGGCTTGTGGTGGGTTATCAAGGTAGCCGACACCAACCAAGTCTTTGTCCTCAAAAGTAGCAAGAGCAACGACCTCGCCTTTTTTGATCGGAGCAGTGAGTTCATTGTTGGTAGAAATGGTGACGTTTTTGGTCAACTGGTCAGATTTTTTTTGCACGACATTGAAATCTTTTTTGGCAATTGCTAAGACGCTTTTTTGTTTACCATCACTAACAGGAACAGTTTGTTTTTTGAAAGGTTGACCAGCCTCAATGACAGTGGTCATTTCATAGGTGCTTCTGACATAGTCTAGTAGGTTTGTTGTGGCAATAAAGCGAGCAAAGGGATTATTGTCAGGGTTATCAGCGTTCAAAACCACTGTAATGACTCGCATGCCGTTTTCAGTAGATGTTCCCACAAAGGATGGGCCAGCCAACTCGGTTGTTCCTGTTTTCAGACCGTCAACGCCTTCACGACCATAGGTTTGCTGAGGTAGCATGTAATTGAAGGTGTTCATGATAGTACCATCAAAATCGGCTGTACTTTTACTAGTGATTTTGAGAATTTCTGGATAGTCTTGAATGAGATGACGAGCAATGATGGCTACTGACTTAGCAGACATCATGTTTTCGTCGTCATTATTAGACCCTGGATAGATATTGTTGCCAAGGGCACTATTGTTTAGACCAGAAGCATTGACCAATTTGGCATCTGTAATTCCCCACTTTTTCAGTTGTTTTTGCATCATATCGACAAATGCAGGTTCACTACCAGCAATTTTTTCAGCTAGAGCAATGGCAGCACTATTAGCTGAGGCAATCATACTGGCTTCTAAGAGTTGCTTAACGGTATATTGTCTAGCTTCCATAGGGACATTACTGGCTAGGCTGTTAGCAGTGAGTTGATAAGGATAATCAGAAATATCAACCATATCATCCATACTAAGCCTACCGGCATTGACCTCTTGATAGACCATATAAGCGGTCATGATTTTTGTGATAGAAGCAATCCCTGCAATGGTTTCAGCGTCCTTTTCATAGAGAATTTTTCCTGTGCTGGCTTCAACGGCAATGGCATGTTTGGCAGACACATCAAAATTATCTGCTGCCCAGACCTTGACTGATGAAGAGAGAAATGATAATATAATTATTACAAAACAAGCTATTTTTTTCATTTTTATACAAACCTTTCAAACTGCTCTAAAATCATTATACCATAAAGAAAGTCAGTAATAAATGGAAGAATAGCTGAGCAGGATTGAGTTTGTTAAAAATATAATTTTCTAAAAATTTATGGAAAACACTTTCCTTTTAAGAAAACTTTATGGTATAATGTAAAACAAATTATTAGAAAAAGAGGAGTCGCTTATGGTGAATAAGAAAAAATTATTCCAATCAGCAGGTGTGACACTTTTAGCTACATCAGTTCTTGCAGCTTGTGGTAAGAGTGAAAACACTGCTTCAAATCAGTCTATCTATAACTATGTCTATACAGCAGATCCAGATACATTAGACTACATCAAGGCCAATCGTGCCTCAACGGGTGATGTGGTAACCCAAGGGGTTGATGGACTTCTTGAAAACGATGAGTATGGTAACTTGGTTGGTTCCTTGGCTAAGGACTGGAAAGTATCAGCTGATGGTTTGACTTATACTTATACCCTACGCGACGATGCTAAATGGTTTACATCAGATGGTGAAGAGTATGCAGACGTTACTGCACAAGACTTTGTGACTGGTTTGAAACATGCGGCAGACTCTCAATCGGACGCTCTTTATGTCGTGCAAGACTCAATCAAGGGCTTGCAAGACTATCTTGATGGGAAGACAAAAGACTTCTCAACAGTCGGCGTTAAAGCACTTGATGATAAGACGGTTCAATATACTCTAAATAAACCAGAATCTTATTGGAATTCTAAGGTTACTTATAGTATCTTGTTCCCAGTAAATGAAGAATTCTTGAAATCTCAAGGTGAAGACTTTGGTAAGGTTGATCCATCAAGTATCCTTTACAATGGACCATTCATCTTGAAATCATTGACTTCAAAATCTTCTATCGTCATGGAAAAAAATCCAAACTATTTTGATGCAGACAAGGTCAGCTTAGATGGTATCCAATGGACATATTATGATGGTTCAGATTCAGACAGCCTTTATAAAAACTTTGCTGATGGTGTTTACAGTATAGCTCGTCTTTATCCAAATAAACCAAGTTATAAAGAAGCCGTTAAAAACTATGGCGATAACGTCGTTTATGGATTACAAGATGACACGATTTACTTTGCGAGATTTAACCTTGATCGTGGGGACTACAAGTTCACTGCCAAGGAAAGTGACAAGCAAAAAGCTGACACTAAGGCAGCTATCTTGAACAAAGACTTCCGTCAAGCCGTTAACTTTGCCTTAGACCGTGTTGCCTACAACTCACAGTTGGCTGGTGAAGAAGCAGCAACTAAGTCATTGCGTAACCTGCTTGTTCCACCGACTTTTGTATCAAGTGGTGACAAGTCATTTGGTGCCTTGGTCAAAGAGCAACTCTCTACTTATGGTGAGGAGTGGGCTGATGTCAATCTAGATGATGCTCAAGACGGCATGTACAATGCTGAAAAAGCTAAGGCTGAGTTTGCTAAGGCAAAAGAAGCCCTTCAAGCCCAAGGTGTGGAATTCCCAATTCGCTTGGATATTCCTGCTGACCAAGCAAATGAAGTTCAAGTGCAACAAGCTAGTTCAGTGAAACAATCAATCGAAGCAGCACTTGGTAAAGAAAATGTTGTGATTGATGTGAACAAGATGTCAACAGAAGAGTATGAGAATACGACTTACTTTGCTGAGTCAGCAGCTCAACATGATTATGATATCTACCTAGATGGTGGTTGGGGACCAGACTACAAAGATCCATCAACTTACCTTGACGTCTTTAATGTTGAAAATGGTGGTTTGATGAAGACAATCGGTATCGATCCAAAATCAACATCAGCAGCCGTTGCAGCGTCAGGTCTTGATGAGTACACGAAATTACTTAAAGAAGCTAATGCTAACACAACAGACTTGACGGCTCGTTACACAGCCTATGCGAAAGCTCAGGCTTGGTTGACAGATAGTGCTATCACGCTTCCATTGGTATCAAGAGGTGGTTTGGCTACATTGACTAAGGTTGAGCCAGCGTCAGGTTCTTATGGTGCTATCGGTGTCAAAGGAAATGACTACTTCAAATACGTTAAGTTGAGAGATGAGGCGGTCACAACAAAAGAGCGTGATGAAGTCATTGCTAAATGGCAAGAAGAAAAAGCCAAATCTAATGCTGAGTACGAAGCTAATCTAGCTAGTCACGTTGAAAAATAGAAAACGAAAAAGGGAGTGGTAACTTTGAGTCCCACTCTCTTTTGAGTATTGAGGATAGCTATGAAAAAATATATTATTGAACGATTATTGCGGTCGCTAGTTTCTATTTTTCTAGTGACAACCTTGACATATGCCATCGTTTTTTCTTTGGTACCAAGAAAGTTGATTTTCAAGCAGGACGCTAACTATAATAAACTAGCCAAAACCCCTGATATGAAAACCAACTATGAAAATACCATTTTTGAACGCATGGGGTATTTGGAATATTACACCAGTAAAGAATTGCAAGCAAAAGCAGTTAAGACGAATCCTACGGTCACGACAGAAGCTAATGCTAGCAACGAAAAAATCTACCAAGACTACATTAAATCTATTGGACGTGGTTGGCAATTAAAACGCTTTGAAGAAAGCAAGGAATTTTATGCGACACGTGAGATTCCACTATATGAGCGTGTGTGGAACTTCTATGCCAACTTGATTCAGATTGATCACCCATGGCGAGTACAAGATAAGTCTAACCCTGATTTGCCACGTTACATTCGCCTAGAAAATGATAAATCAGTCGGTTGGGCATTGGTTGGTTCAGGAACAATTCATAAATACCTTGTGTATGTCAATGGTCAGTTCCCTTATTTACACCAAAACTTGATTACGCTAAACCTAGGAACGTCTTACCCAACTTATGGCAATATCCCTGTTTTACAGGTCATTACGCAGGGTCAAGGACGAGCTAAGACCGAGCCGATCACTTTCCCAACAGGCGTTACTAAAACGTCTTCTGTCAATATCTATAGTAGAACCTACAAGTCACCAAGTCAGGCTGATGCACGTGACAAGGCTAACTATGGAGCAGACGATCCTTATACAGCGACACAAACCAACTTTACCGATCCATCAATGATTTCAAGTTCTTTTAAGATTGGGATTATCGGTGTGATTATCTCTTATGTTCTAGGCTTGCCACTGGGTCTTTTGATGACTCGTTTCAAGGGGACTTGGTTTGATTCGCTATCAACTAGTGCCATGACTTTCTTACTTGCCTTACCAAGTGTTGCCGTTATCTATATTGTGCGTCAGACAGGGTCTAGTATCTTTGGTTTGCCAAATGCCTTTCCAATCTTGGGAGCAGCAGATATGCGATCTTATATCTTACCTGCTTTTATCCTTGGTTTCTTGGCAGTACCAGGACTGGCTCTATGGTTCAGACGTTACTTGGTGGATCAACAAAGCAGTGATTATGTCCGTTTTGCTCGTGCCAAAGGCTTGTCTGAGGCAGAAATTTCTAAAAAACACCTCTTCAAAAATGCCATGGTACCAATCGTTTCAGGTATTCCAGGGGCAATCATTTTTGCCATTGCTGGAGCGACCTTGACAGAAACCGTTTTTGCCTTTCCAGGTATGGGTAAAATGTTGATTGATTCCATTAGAGCAGCCAACAATGCCATGGTCATCGGTCTTGTCTTTATCTTTACAAGCCTGTCAATTATCTCACTTCTTTTGGGTGATATTTTGATGACCATTATTGACCCACGTATCAAACTAAGTAGTAAAGGAGGAAAATAATGGCTAAGATTGATAAAAGTAAATTTGAATTTGTTGCCTTGGATAACTATGCGTCAGAAACGATTGACGCACCTGCTTATTCTTATTGGAAGTCTGTTTTTCGCCAATTTTTCTCTAAGAAATCAACCTTGCTGATGTTGACGCTCTTGATTGGCATTATTGTCATGAGCTTTGTCTATCCCTTGTTTGCCAATTATGATTTTGAAGATGTCAGCAGTATCAACGATTTTTCAAAACGCTATATTTGGCCAAATGGTCAGTATTGGTTTGGTACCGATGAAAAAGGGCAATCGCTCTTTGACGGGGTTTGGTATGGAGCGAGAAACTCTATTGTCATCTCGATTATTGCGACTGTTATCAATACGGTTTTAGGTGTTGCCATTGGTGGTGTTTGGGGTGTGTCTAAACGTCTAGATAAGATTATGCTAGAAGTTTACAATGTCATTTCCAATATTCCAGAAATGTTAATCATCATTGTGATGACTTACTCTTTGGGTGCTGGTTTTTGGAATTTGATTTTGGCCTTCTGTTTGACAGGTTGGTTGGGTATTGCCTATAGCATTCGTTTGCAGGTCTTGCGTTATCGTGATTTGGAGTATAACTTAGCCAGTCAAACCTTGGGCACACCGATTTTGAAAATTGTCAGCAAGAATCTTTTGCCACAGTTGGTGTCTGTGATTGTGACCATGGTATCGCAAATGCTACCAAGTTATATTTCTTATGAAGCTTTTCTATCATTCTTTGGTCTAGGTCTGCCTGTGACTGAACCAAGTTTGGGACGTTTGATTTCTAAGTATTCGACAGACTTGGTAAGTAATGGTTATTTGTTCTGGATTCCATTGACCGTTTTGATTCTAGTATCCCTACCACTCTTTATCGTTGGGCAAAATTTGGCTGACGCGAGTGACCCACGTTCACATAGATAGGAGATTAGTATGACAGAAAAAAATGTAGTATTAAGTGCCAAAGATGTGGTCGTGGAATTTGCTGTCCGTGATCGTGTCTTAACGGCTATTCGAGGCATTTCGCTTGATCTTTATGAGGGTGAGGTCTTGGCCTTGGTTGGAGAATCAGGGTCAGGTAAGTCTGTGTTGACCAAAACCTTTACTGGTATGTTGGAAGCCAATGGTCGTGTGGCAAAAGGCTCGATTACCTATCGTGGTCAAGATTTGACTCAGTTGACCTCGCATAAGGATTGGGAAAAAATCCGTGGTCAAAAAATTGCGACTATTTTCCAAGATCCGATGACCAGCTTAGATCCGATTAAGAGTATTGGTAGTCAGATTACAGATGTGATTATTAAACATCAAGGCAAGAGCAAGGACGAGGCTAAACAGATCGCCATTGACTATATGACCAAGGTTGGTATTCCTGAAGCAGACAAGCGTTTCAATGACTATCCTTTCCAGTATTCAGGTGGTATGCGTCAACGGATTGTAATCGCGATTGCCCTTGCTTGTAAGCCGGATATTTTGGTCTGTGATGAACCGACAACGGCTCTTGATGTGACCATCCAAGCACAAATCATTGCGCTGCTCAAATCCTTACAAGAAGAATACAATTTCACCACCATCTTTATCACGCATGACTTGGGTGTGGTGGCAAGTATTGCTGATAAAGTTGCTGTCATGTATGCTGGTGATATTGTAGAATATGGTAGTGTTGAGGATATTTTCTACGACCCACGTCACCCTTACACATGGAGTTTGCTGTCAAGCCTACCTCAGTTGGCTGATGATCAAGGTGTTCTCTTTTCAATTCCAGGAACCCCACCGTCTCTTTATAAGGAGATTAAAGGCGACGCCTTTGCAGCCAGATCGCCTTATGCCATGAAAATTGATTTTGAAGAAGATGTGCCTAGATTTGAAGTGAGTCCTAGCCATTGGGCAAAGACTTGGCTTTTGCATCCTGATGCACCAAAGGTGGAAAAACCAGTCTTGATTCAAAATCTACATGAGAAAATTTCACAAAAATACCAAGGAGGACTAAGGAAATGACTGAAAAATTAGTTGAAATTAAGGACTTAGAAATTTCCTTTGGAGAGGGTAAAAAGAAATTTGTCGCCGTGAAAAACGCCAATTTCTTTATCAATAAGGGTGAAACCTTTTCTCTTGTTGGCGAGTCAGGTTCAGGTAAAACAACCATCGGCCGTGCCATTATTGGACTGAATGAAACCAGTGGTGGTGAGATTGTCTATGATGGTAAGGTCATCAACGGCAAGAAAAGTCAAACAGAGCAACAAGAGCTTATCCGTAAAATTCAGATGATTTTCCAAGACCCTGCTGCCAGTCTTAATGAACGGGCAACCGTGGACTATATCATCTCAGAAGGTTTGTATAATTTTAACCTGTTCAAAGATGATCAAGAGCGTCAAGAAAAGGTTAAAGAGATGATGACTCAAGTGGGGTTGTTGGCAGAGCATTTGAGCCGTTACCCACATGAGTTTTCTGGTGGTCAGCGTCAGCGGATTGGGATTGCCAGAGCCTTGGTCATGGAACCAGAGTTTATTATTGCAGATGAGCCGATTTCAGCATTGGACGTTTCTGTTCGTGCCCAAGTCCTTAATCTTTTGAAGAAATTCCAAGAAGAGAAAGGGTTGACTTATCTCTTTATCGCCCATGACTTATCTGTGGTACGTTTTGTTTCTGACCGTATCGCTGTGATTTACAAGGGGGTGATTGTGGAGGTGGCTGAAACTGAAGAACTCTTCCAAAATCCAATCCATCCTTACACGCAGTCGCTCCTATCTGCCGTGCCAATTCCTGATCCGATCTTGGAGCGTCAAAAGGAATTGATTGTTTATGATCCAAGTCAGCATGATTATAGCACTGATAAACCTGAAATGGTTGAGATTAAACCAGGTCACTTTGTTTGGGGCAATAAAAAAGAGATGGCTAACTATCATGCAAAATTATAATTAAAAAGACAGGTCAACCTGTCTTTTTTGATATAATAGACTAAGGAGGACACCATGAATTTTGAGAAAATTGAGCAAGCCTATGACTTGTTGTTAGAGAATATCCAAACCTTGCAAAATGAACTGCACACCCATAGTTATGATGCCTTGATTGAGCAAAATGCTTATTATCTTGGTGCTGAAACCACTCATGAAACCATCTTAAAAAACAATCAAATCTTGCGTGAGTTAGCCTTGACTAAGGAAGAGTGGCGTCGTGCCTTTCAGTTTATTTTTATCAAGGTCAGCCAGACAGAAACCCTGCAAACCAATCATCAGTTTACTCCAGATAGCATTGGTTTTATTTTGTTGTTTTTACTTGAGAGTCTAAGTTCATCACAAGAGTTGAGCGTCTTGGAAATTGGCAGTGGGACAGGCAATTTGGCTCAGACCTTAGTTAATAACAGTCAGAAAGAGTTAGACTATATGGGTCTAGAAGTTGATGATTTGTTGATTGATTTATCAGCTAGTATTGCTGATGTTATGGATTCAAGCGTTAGCTTTGTCCAAGAAGATGCGGTACGTCCTCAGTTGATTAAACCAAGCGATGTGATTATCAGTGATTTGCCAGTTGGCTATTATCCCAATGATGAGATTGCCAGTCGCTACCAAGTGGCAGCCAGCGATGAGCATACCTATGCCCATCATCTCTTGCTAGAACAATCTTTGAAGTATCTAAAACCTGACGGTCTGGCAATTTTTCTTGCCCCTGTTAATCTCTTAACCAGTCCTCAAAGCGACTTGTTGAAGAATTGGTTGAGCAAGGAAGCTAGTATTTTAGCCGTGATTACCCTACCAGAAGATCTTTTTGGTTATTCAGCTAATGCTAAGTCAATTTTTGTCTTGCAAAAACGCACGGAACAGCCAGTCGAAACCTTGGTTTACCCACTAAGAAGTCTGCAAGATCGTGCTCACTTGTCGGATTTTATGGAAAATGTAAAAAAATGGGTATCAAAGCAAGCCATTTAGATAAAATTTTGGTATAATAAAGATAATAACGCAAACGATTTCAGGAGAGGTGTTTATGTCAAAAACAATTGCAATTAACGCAGGTAGTTCAAGCCTTAAATGGCAACTTTATAAGATGCCAGAAGAAGAGGTTTTGGCACAAGGAATTATTGAACGTATTGGCTTGGGAGATTCAATCTCAACAGTAAAATTCAATGGTAAAAAAGAATCACAAACGCTTGATGTGGTTGACCATGTTCAAGCCGTTAAGTTGGTTTTAGATGATTTGATTCGTTTTGAAATCATTGCTGCTTACGATGAAATCACAGGTGTCGGTCATCGTGTCGTAGCTGGTGGTGAACTGTTCAAAGAATCTGTTTTGATTGATGACAAGGTTTTAGAACAGATCGAAGAGTTGTCATCTCTAGCACCACTACACAACCCAGCTAACGCAGCAGGAATTCGTGCCTTCAAGGATATTTTGCCAGATATTACTAGTGTGGCTGTCTTTGATACAGCCTTCCACACAACGATGCCAGAAGTCGCTTACCGCTATCCACTAGCTGAAAAATATTATACTGACTACAAAGTGCGTAAATATGGAGCACACGGAACCAGCCACTACTATGTTGCTCACGAAGCGGCTAAAATGCTAGGTAAACCAATTGAGGAGTTGAAGATTATTACTGCTCATATTGGTAACGGTGTATCAATTACTGCCAACCTACACGGTAAGTCTATCGACACCTCAATGGGCTTCACACCACTAGCTGGTTTGATGATGGGAACACGCACAGGAGATATTGATCCGGCTATCATTCCTTATTTGGTTGAACATGTTCCAGAACTGAAAGATGCCGCTGATGTGGTTAATGTTTTGAACAAAGAATCAGGGTTAGCAAGTGTATCAGGTCTGTCAAGTGACATGCGTGACATTGAAAATGCCATGGAAGAAGGTCACCAAGGTGCTATTCTTGCTTATAACATGTTTGTTGATCGCGTTAAGAAATTTATCGGTCAATATCTTGCAGTGCTTGATGGTGCAGACGCTATTGTCTTTACTGCTGGTATGGGTGAAAACGGCTGGATGATTCGTCGTGATGTGATTAACGGCATGAGTTGGTTTGGTATGGGTGTTGACCCAGAGAAGAATGTTTTTGGCTTCAAGGGTGACATTTCAAGTGCTGATTCTAAAGTTAAGATTTTGGTTATCCCAACGGACGAAGAATTAGTGATTGCTCGTGATGTTGAGCGTTTGAAATAACATTTTATTTGACGATTAAAAAAGGTATGATGACAATCATACCTTTTATGTTTGCTTAATAAGATTTAATCAAGTCTAGAGTGCTTTTATCCAGTTTTTTAAT
Source organism: Streptococcus sp. sy004 (assembly GCF_007859205.1). Classification (GTDB taxonomy): domain Bacteria; phylum Bacillota; class Bacilli; order Lactobacillales; family Streptococcaceae; genus Streptococcus. The sequence continues at coordinate 30,127 of NZ_VOHP01000003.1, read as the reverse complement.
CAAAGCCTGTAAAAACGCTTGAGCTTCTAGGAAGTCATCAAGGGCATACAGGGTTTGATGGGAGTGGATATAACGAGCACAGACACCAATAGTTGTTGATGGAACTCCTGCATTTTGTAAATGAGAAGCCCCAGCGTCAGTTCCTCCCTTACCACAATAATATTGGTATTTAATCCCAGCCTCTTCAGCCGTATTAAGCAGGAAGTCTTTGAGATTTGGTAGCAATAGATGGCCTGGATCGTAGAAACGAATGAGGGTGCCATCGCCAACTTTGCCTTGGTCGCCATAGACATCACCAGCAGGTGAACAATCCACAGCAAAAAAGAGATCTGGATCAAATTGATTGGTAGCAACCTTGGCACCACGCAGGCCGACTTCTTCTTGAACGGTTGCCCCTGCGATTAGCTGATTGGGAAGTGGGGTATCTTGCAGTTTTTCTAGCAGTTCAGTTACCATCAAGATGCCAAAGCGATTGTCCCAACTTTTACCCATAACATATTTTTGATTAGCAGATAGGATGGTTTCGCTTTGTGGAATGATAACATCACCAGGTCGAATGCCAAAGGCTTCTGCTTCAGCCTTATCAGTAAATCCACCGTCAAAAATAATATCAGAAATAGCTGGCAAGCTAGCAGTTCCTTTGATTAAATGTGGTGGCATGGCACCAGAAATCACTGGGATTTTGTTTCCCTGTCTCGTATAAAGAGTGAAACGTTGAGAGCTGACTGTCAAAGGATTCCAGCCACCAATTTCCACCACACGGAGTGTGCCATCTGCTTGGATATGGCTCACCATAAACCCAACCTCGTCCATGTGGGCTGCCACCATTACCTTGGGAGCATCTGCTAACTGACTATTTTTAATGCCAAACACTCCACCCAATCCATCAGTTTCTACTCGGTCAACAAAAGGTTGCATTTTGCAACGTAAGTGATTTCTCACTGGAGCTTCATGACCTGAAATGGCTTGTAATTCGGTTACTTCTTTAATCTTTGAAAATAAATCTGACATAGCTGCCTCCTTTTCTTCATTATAGCAAAAATTTGTTAGAGTATCAGATAAAGCAGGGTCTTTTAGATTGATTTATGATAAAATAGAGAGTATGAAACAAAAAAAGATAGCCTTACTAGGTCTAACCGGTCTAGCTGCTTGGTTAGTTTATCATAATTGGCAAAAACAAACGACCCAACAAGTTGAAGAAAAAGAAATGACGGATTACCTTCGTCAGTTTTTCAGTCAATTTGGTCAAATCGAGGTGCTTTACTTTAATGATTATCAGCTAGATGATGAAGCACGAACAGGTGGTGTAGTGATGGCAACTGGTCAAAGTTATGAATTTAGCTATTATCAAGGAGACTTTACCTATCAGGAGGTGGCAGATGTTACAACCTAAGACCTTGGAAGAATTGACGAGCTATTTGGCTAGTGAGCAAAAAACAGTTTTTCTCTTTACGGCAGATTGGTGTCCAGATTGCCAAGTGCTGTATCCGAGCTTGCCAGAGATTGAGGCAGAAAATACAGCTTTTAGATTTGTTCAAGTTGATCGTGATCGTTATCTAGACTTGGCTAGAGAATGGGATATTTTTGGCATTCCTAGCTTAGTGGTACGTCAAAATGGACAAGAATTGGCTCGTCTGGTAAATAAACAACGTAAGAGTAAGGCTGAAATCAATCAATTTTTAGCAGAGATTTAAGATAAGGAAGTAGATATGATTTATACCTATAATAAAGAACAAGTCGGAGATGTGTTAATGGTGATTGTGGCTGATGACCAAGGTCAGCTAGTAGCGGTTGAGAAAAAGGGCAAGATTGCTAGAGTATTTCAAGTTGACGGTGGTCAAACGGTTGCTTGGAATATTTTTGAAGTATCTAGTCTGATTGATATAGAAGGAAATGGTCAAGTTTTTCTTAGCGATGAGAAAATCGCAAAATTAAATCAAGAATTAACCTCTCAAGGTTTTACCGAAGTCTTGGTTAATGATTTAAGCCCCAAATTTGTAGTTGGTGAAATTGTCGCCATGGAAGCACATCCAGATAGTGACCACTTAAATATCTGTCAAGTAGCGATTGGCCAAGATCAGATTGTACAGATTGTGGCAGGGGCTCCAAATGCAGCGAAAGGTTTGAAAACGATTGTGGCTCTGCCAGGAGCGATGATGCCAAAGGGTAGTCTGATTTTCCCAGGTAGCTTGCGTGGTGTGGCAAGTCATGGCATGATGTGTTCGCCTAGAGAACTCGCACTTCCTAATGCTCCAGAAAAACGAGGGATTATCGAGTTAGCACCAAGCACACCAGTTGGTCAGGCCTTTGATGCTAAGATTCATTGGCAGGGATAAAATTAAAGAGCAAGTTAGCTTGCTCTTTTTTATTATATTTGTCGAATAATAAGATAAGGAGGTAAGAAAATGTATAATAAAGTGATTTTAATTGGGCGCTTGACGGCTAGTCCAGAATTGATTAAGACGCCAACAGATAAATACCTAACACGAGTGAGTTTGGCAGTCAATCGCCGATTTAAGAATCAAGAAGGGGAACGACAAGCTGATTTTATCAATCTAGTAATTTGGGGTCGCTTGGCTGAAACCTTAGCTAGCTATGCCAATAAAGGTAGTTTAATTTCTGTTGATGGTGAATTGCGTACCCGTAAGTATGAAAAAAATGGCTCTACCCATTATATGACAGAAGTGTTAGTGACAGCTTTACAATTATTGGAGAGTCGTGCTCAGCGAGCTATTCGTGAAAACAACCAATCGAATGACTTGACCGATTTAGTTTTAGATGAAGAACCCCTACCTTTTTAATAAATTTAAGCAGCTAAATTTAGCTGTCTTCGTTTTTTTGAAAACGTTACAAAAAAGAAGACTTTATTCTTGACTAATTCTGACTAAGTGATAAAATAGAAGTATCAATTAGCACTCTATATAAAAGAGTGCTAAAAATGGAGGTAGTTATGTTAAAACCCTTAGGCGATCGTGTTATCGTAAAAGTATTAGAAGAAAAAGAAGAAATGATTGGCGGCTTTGTTATGGCAACAAAATCGACCAACAAACCTAAAAAAGCCGAAATTTTAGCCGTTGGAGAAGGGCCACGCACCATCAATGGTGACTTGGTTACTCCTAGCGTAGCCGTAGGTCAAGTGGTTTTGTTTGAGCAAATGGCAGGTATCGATGTCAAAGATGGAGATGAGGATCTTCTCATCATTCGTGAGGCAGATATTCTAGCGATTGTAGAGTAAAAGGAGTAGATGATAATGGCAAAAGAAATTAAATTTTCGTCAGATGCACGAACTAGCATGGTTCGTGGTGTAGATATTTTGGCTGATACAGTCAAGGTAACCTTAGGGCCTAAAGGTCGTAATGTGGTTTTAGAAAAATCTTTTGGGTCACCTTTGATTACTAATGATGGGGTAACCATTGCCAAAGAGATTGAGTTAGAAGATCATTTTGAAAATATGGGTGCAAAATTGGTGTCAGAAGTAGCGTCAAAAACTAATGACATCGCAGGTGACGGGACAACCACAGCAACTGTTTTGACTCAGGCTATTGTGCGTGAGGGCTTGAAAAACGTTACTGCTGGAGCTAATCCAATCGGTATCCGTCGTGGGATTGAGATGGCAGTTTCAACTGCTGTCGATGAATTAAAAGCCATTGCCCAACCAGTTGCGAATAAGGAAGCCATTGCCCAAGTTGCTGCTGTATCATCTCGTAGTCAAAAAGTTGGTGAGTACATCAGTGAAGCTATGGAGCGTGTTGGTAAGGATGGCGTTATCACCATCGAAGAATCTCGTGGTATGGAAACTGAGCTTGACGTGGTTGAAGGGATGCAATTTGAGCGTGGTTACCTATCACAATACATGGTGACAGACAACGAGAAAATGGTAGCAGATCTTGAAAATCCATTCATCCTGATTACAGACAAAAAGATTTCTAATATCCAAGATATTCTGCCACTTTTGGAAGAAGTGTTGAAAACCAGTCGTCCGCTTTTGATTGTTGCTGACGATGTTGACGGTGAGGCTCTACCAACCCTTGTTTTGAACAAGATTCGTGGAACGTTCAATGTTGTTGCGGTTAAGGCACCTGGTTTTGGTGATCGTCGTAAAGCTATGTTGGAAGACATTGCTATCCTAACTGGTGGTACAGTCTTGACAGAAGACCTTGGTTTGGACTTGAAAGATGCTAATTTGACTCATTTGGGACAAGCTGCGCGTGTTACTGTTGATAAAGACAAGACTGTTATTGTTGAGGGTGCAGGTCAAGAGGCAGATATTCTTAACCGTGTGAATTTGATTAAATCACATATCGAAACAACAACGTCAGATTTTGACCGTGAAAAATTACAAGAACGCTTGGCTAAATTGTCAGGTGGTGTCGCAGTGATTAAGGTCGGTGCGGCAACAGAAACTGAACTGAAAGAGATGAAACTTCGTATTGAAGATGCTCTTAATGCAACGCGTGCAGCAGTTGAAGAAGGTATTGTTTCTGGTGGTGGAACAGCCTTTGTTAATGTGATTGCTAAGGTAGGCGAATTGGATCTTGAAGGTGATGAGGCGACAGGTCGCAATATCGTTCTTCGTGCCTTGGAAGAGCCAGTTCGTCAGATTGCGCTTAACGCAGGTTATGAAGGATCAGTGATTATTGATCGTTTGAAAAATAGCCCAGCAGGTACAGGATTTAATGCAGCTAATGGTGAGTGGGTTAACATGGTGGAAACAGGTATTATCGACCCTGTCAAAGTTAGTCGTTCAGCCCTTCAAAATGCAGCGTCTGTAGCGAGCTTGATTTTAACAACAGAAGCTGTTGTTGCCAATAAACCAGAGCCAGCAGCACCTGCTATGCCAGCCATGGATCCATCAATGATGATGTAAGAAATGATAAAAGAGAGTAGTTGACTACTCTCTTTTTGATGTCGTTTTAAAATGTGCTTCAAAAGTTTTGGACGTGGTGGTTAGGGTGATTTTTTCTCTGGTTAGGGGGTGGGTAAATGCTAGTTTATGGGCATGTAGCATGAGTCGCTTGCTTTCTTTTCCATAAAGGGGGTCGCCAACCAAGGCGAAGCCATGATGACTAAGGTGCACTCTAATTTGGTGGGTACGACCAGATTCAAGTTGGCAGTTAACTAAGCAGCTTTTTTCAAACTGTTTTAGTCTGCTAACATGGGTTTTAGCTGTTTGCCCATGTTTTTTATCGACTAGACGCTTACGCCTGTCATGACGGTCACGTCCGATTTTGTCAGTGTAAGTTATGGTTTTATGTGGAAATTGTCCTTCAACTAATGCCCAATATTGCCTAGAAATCTGTCGTTTTTCTAAGAGCTGATTGAGAATTGGTAGAATAAAGGGATTTTTGGCAAAAAGAATCAGTCCACTGGTTTCACTATCTAAGCGATGAACAACATAACAGGTCTGTCCAGCATAAGCTGACACATGGTTAAGTAGGGCCAGTTCATCAGGTTGATTGGCATGGGTTTTCATCTTTTCAGGTTTATTGACCACGATCAAATGCTCATCTTGGTAAACACAATCAACTAATTTCTTATCTCCAAACAGGATATTTTTTTGAGGGTAATCTTCTTCATCAAATGTTAATGTAATCACATCTCCCATCTGAACAGGGCTTTGCCAGTTGATTTGTTGTCCATTGATAAGCAAGTGCTTTTTGGTGCGAAGAAAATGTCGAATCTTACGTGGAACTAGCAGATGGTTCTCTAGCAATTCTTTGACAGTGCAGGTGGGAAATGGACTGGTTAGTGTTACTGTAAATGTCATGTTTTTATTATAGCACGATTGTGCCTATCGTCCTATATTTTGTCCAGAATGGTTTTCTTCTGCTGATTTTAAGGAAACTTGGTATAATGTAAACATGAAAATAATGCAATTACTTAGAAAAAAATCAACAAAACAAGTTTCAGATATTGAAGAAAGGCAAATTGAAGATGCTTCTTATCAAGACAGAGAGCAAGAAAACGATGTGACGTCTTCGGCTTATCAACGTAGCCAGTCTTATCAAGAAAAGGAAATGCATCAACCAGCGTGGTTTAAACGATTCAAACGTTTAATGCCATCTCCTCGTCACCCACTTCGTCGCTTTTGGCGACGTTATCGCTTAGGTAAGATATTGCTGATTTTTACGGTCAGTTTTGCTCTTTTGGCAGGTAGTTACCTCTTTTATCTGGCTAAAACAGCCAATGTGCGTGACTTACAAGAAGCACTTAAAGCGACAACACTTATCTATGATAAAAACGGTGAGCAGGCAGGAACGCTTTATGGACAGAAGGGGAGTTATGTTGAGTTAGATGCGATTTCTGATGATTTGGAAAATGCGGTTATTGCAACAGAAGACCGTAGTTTTTATCAGAATGATGGCATTAACTACAAGCGAACCCTTCTTGCCTTATTGACCTTGGGACGTTCAGGTGGTGGGTCAACCATCACGCAACAGCTAGCTAAAAATGCCTATCTAACCCAAGACCAAACTATCAAACGTAAGGCGAGAGAGTTCTTTTTAGCTTTGGAGTTGACCAAAAAATATACCAAGCAAGAAATCTTAACCATGTATCTGAATAATGCTTACTTTGGTAATGGTGTTTGGGGTGTTGAAGATGCCAGTCAAAAGTACTTTGGCACAAGTGCAGCCAATTTGAGCTTAGATGAAGCAGCTACTTTGGCAGGTATGCTCAAAGGGCCTGAGATTTTCAATCCCTACTATTCTCTGGAAAGGTCAACCAACCGTCGTAACACCGTTTTACAAAACATGGTAGCTGCTGGTATGATTGGGCAGGAAGTGGCAGATCAGTCGGCAGAAGTTGGCATGGACAGTCGCCTTGCTGATACCTATACAGGTAAGGCTGATAATTACCAATACCCATCTTATTTTGATGCCGTAATCAATGAAGCCATCTCAGTATATGGCTTGAAAGAAGAAGATATTGTTAATAATGGCTATAAGATTTATACTGAGTTAGATCAGAACTATCAAGTGGGCATGCAAACAACCTTTAATAATACGAGTTTGTTCCCAGTGGCTGCTGATGGTAGTAGTGCTCAAGCAGCCAGTGTTGCCCTTGATCCTAAAACAGGTGGTGTTCGTGGTCTAGTTGGTCGTGTTAATTCGACAATTGATCCGACCTTTAGGAGTTTTAACTATGCCACTCAATCAGCAAGAAGTCCTGGCTCAACCATTAAGCCCTTGGTCGTTTATAGTCCTGCCATAGCAACAGGTTGGTCGATGACGACGGAATTACCTAATAGCCCAATAGATTTTAATGGTTATCAACCCAATAACTATGGTGGCTATACCAGTGACGATGTACCGATGTATCAAGCTCTGGCCAATTCCTACAATATTCCAGCCGTTTATTTGGCCAATCAACTGGGAGTTGATCAGATGTTCAGTTATGGGAAAAAGTTCGGCCTTGATTTTAGTCAGACTCAGAAAGAGCTAGGAGTTGCTCTTGGTGGTAGCGTGACCACTAACCCACTAGAAATGGCTCAAGCCTATGCTGCCTTTGCTAATGATGGGGTCATGAACAAGGCTCATTTGATTACACGAATTGAAACCGCCAGTGGCGAGTTGCTTAAAGAGTATAAACCAAGTGCTAAGCGAGTGATGAGTAAATCAGTTGCAGATAAGATGACTAGCATGTTGCTTGGAACCTTCTCTAATGGTACAGCAGTCAATGCTAATGCTTATGGCTATACCTTGGCTGGTAAGACAGGAACGACAGAAACGGATTTCAATCCTGACTTGGCGAGTGACCAGTGGGTGATTGGTTACACACCAGATGTGGTAATTAGCCAATGGGTCGGTTTTAGTGAAACCGATGAGAGCCATTATTTGAGCGATTCAAGTGCCGGAACGGCATCCTATATTTTCAGTAATCTAGCAAGCTATATTCTACCTTACACCGATGGCACGTCCTTTAGTGTGAGAAATGTCTATGAGCAAAATGGGATTTCGCCTGTTTACAGTATTGATACAGAAACAGAAAGCAATTCACAATCTATTATTGATAGTTTGAGAGATTCAGCCAAGCAAGCTCAAGAACAAATCAGCCAAGCTGTTGAAGAAGCCAATCTTCCACAGAAAGCTCAAGACTTGTGGAATCGTGTGCTGAATTATTTACAATAGCTCCCTACTCTTTTCAAGTAAAACATGTTATAATAAAAGATATTTTAGCCCTAATGACCGTTTAGGGCTATTTAGATAAAGACCAAGTCACAGGAGAAATTTATGTCTTACTACAATCACAAATCTGTCGAGCCTAAGTGGCAGGCTTTTTGGGCAGAAAACCAAACCTTTAAGACCACCAATGACCCCAATAAACCAAATTTTTATGCCTTGGATATGTTTCCGTACCCAAGTGGAGCAGGGCTTCATGTTGGGCATCCAGAAGGCTATACGGCAACGGATATTTTAAGTCGTTATAAACGTGCTAAGGGGTATAATGTGCTTCATCCTATGGGATGGGACGCTTTTGGCTTACCTGCTGAACAGTATGCTATGGATACAGGAAATGACCCAGCAGAGTTTACCGCTCAAAATATTGCCAACTTCAAGCGTCAAATCAATGCCCTTGGTTTTTCTTACGATTGGGAGCGTGAAATCAACACAACTGATCCCAACTACTATAAGTGGACGCAGTGGATTTTTACTAAACTTTATGAAAAAGGCTTGGCCTATGAAGCAGAAGTTCCTGTTAACTGGGTTGAGGAGCTAGGCACTGCTATTGCCAATGAAGAAGTCTTGCCAGATGGCACTTCTGAGCGTGGTGGCTACCCTGTGGTGCGTAAGCCAATGCGTCAATGGATGTTGAAAATCACTGCCTATGCGGAGCGTTTGTTAGAAGATTTAGAAGACCTTGACTGGCCAGAATCAATCAAAGACATGCAACGCAACTGGATTGGGAAATCAACAGGGGCGAACGTTACCTTTAAGATTAAAGACACCGATCATAGCTTTACCGTCTTTACAACTCGTCCTGACACCCTATTTGGTGTGAGTTATGCGGTCTTGTCACCAGAGCATGAATTGGTAGATATCATCACCAGTCCAGAGCAAAAAGAATTGGTTGCTGACTACAAGCATCAAGCCAGCTTAAAATCTGACTTGGCGCGTACCGATCTTGCTAAGGATAAGACAGGTGTTTGGACAGGAGCTTATGCTATCAACCCAGCCAATAATCAAGCAGTGCCAGTTTGGATTTCAGACTATGTACTGGCTAGTTATGGAACAGGGGCAGTTATGGGGGTACCAGCCCATGATGAGCGTGATTGGCAGTTTGCCAATCAATTTGACCTACCAATCCTTCCAGTGATTGAGGGTGGCGATATTAGCCAAGGAGCTTACACTGAAGATGGTATCCATATCAATTCAGATTTCCTAAATGGATTGGATAAGGCAGCAGCGATTGATAGCATGTTGACTTGGTTGGAAGAAAAAGGTCTTGGTCAAAAACAAGTCACTTATCGCTTGCGTGATTGGCTCTTCAGTCGTCAACGCTATTGGGGTGAACCAATTCCAATTGTTCATTGGGAAGATGGGACAAGTACTGCCCTATCAGAAGATGAACTACCACTTGTTTTGCCAAAAACAGATAATATCAAACCGTCAGGTACAGGAGAAAGCCCACTAGCCAATCTGACTGACTGGTTGAGTGTGACGCGTGCAGACGGTGTTAAGGGTCGTCGTGAAACCAACACCATGCCACAGTGGGCTGGTTCAAGCTGGTATTATTTGCGTTATATTGATCCAAAAAATAATGACAAACTAGCTGACGAGGACTTGCTCAAGGCATGGTTGCCAGTTGATGTTTATATTGGTGGTGCAGAACATGCAGTCCTTCATCTCTTGTATGCTCGTTTCTGGCATAAATTCCTTTATGATTTGGGAGTTGTGCCTACTAAAGAGCCGTTCCAAAAACTCTTTAACCAAGGGATGATTTTGGGAACAAGCTATCGTGATGGTCGTGGTGCCTTGGTCGCTACGGACAAGGTTGAAAAACGCGAGGGTGCCTTCTTCCATGTTGAAACTGGCGAAGCACTAGAGCAGGCACCAGCTAAGATGTCGAAGTCCTTGAAAAATGTCGTCAATCCAGATGATGTCATTGAAGCCTATGGTGCTGACACCCTTCGTGTCTATGAGATGTTTATGGGACCACTTGATGCGTCGATTGCTTGGTCAGAAGAAGGGTTAGAAGGTGCTCGTAAGTTCCTTGATCGTGTCTATCGTTTGATTATGACCAAGGAAACCACAACTGAAAACAATGGAAAACTTGACAAGGTTTATCATGAAACCGTTAAAGCAGTAACCGAGCAGGTTGAAACCCTTAAATTTAACACGGCGATTGCTCAGATGATGATTTTTGTCAATGCTGCAAACAAGGAAGACAAGCTCTACCTTGACTATGCCAAAGGTTTTGTGCAGTTGATTGCTCCATTTGCCCCTCACTTGGGTGAAGAGTTGTGGCAGGCTCTGACGTCTTCAGGTCAGTCTATTTCTTATGAACCGTTTCCTGTTTGGGATGACAAGTACTTAGTCGAAGATGAGATTGAGATTGTCGTTCAACTCAATGGTAAGGTAAAAACCAAGTTGATTGTAGCAAAAGACATGGAGCGTGATGCCCTTATCGAGCTAGCTCAAACAGATGACAAGGTACAAGAAACTCTTGCAGGTAAGACTATCGTCAAAGCTATTGCCGTACCAAACAAGTTGGTTAATATCGTTGTGAAGTAGTCTTGTAGAGAAAGCAGATAATAACAATCAACTCCCAGCTAGTTTTCTAGTTGGGAGTTTTTCCTAGTTTTAAAAAGAAAAATAAAAAATGAAGTGTTCCTTTTAGAGTACTTTTATGTTATAATAATAAAAACTAAAATCAGTGAGGAAAACAATGCAAATAGATTATAGTCCACTTTGGGAATTATTAATATTAAAAAAGATTTCAAAGAAAGAATTTAGAAATAGAACCAAAATTGCTTCAAGTACCTATTCAAAACTCATTAATAATCAAAATGTAACAATAGAAACTATAAGCAATATTTGTGGAACTTTAGAATGTAATATTGAAGATGTTGTAAAAATTGCTACATATAAAAAGAAAAGAGTACTTTCATTATTTAGTGGATGTGGAGGGATGGATATAGGGTTCGAGGGTGGTTTTGAATGTTTTAAAAAGTCAATTAATGAAACTATGCATCCTAATTGGATTAAAGTAGACTCAGAAAAATGGGTTAAGTTAGAAGAAACAGGATTTGAAACAGTATTTGCAAATGATATTAGACCAGATGCAAAAGCAGCATGGGTATCATATTTTAATAAAAAATATGATAATGCTAATGATATTTATCATGTAGAAAGTATAGTTGACATTGTAAAAAAAGCTAAAGCAGAAAATAATATTTTTCCTAATAATATTGATGTAGTTACAGGAGGGTTTCCATGTCAAGATTTTTCTATAGCAGGTAAACGAAAAGGTTTTAATTCTGAGAAAAGCCATGATGGTGGTAAATGGGAGATTGAAAAACCAACAGTAGAAAATAGAGGACAACTTTACATTTGGATGAAAGAAGTTATAAATTTAGTAAAACCAAAGATCTTTATTGCTGAAAATGTTAAGGGATTAGTAATGTTGGAAGATGTAAAAGAAATAATTGAAAATGATTTTTCAACAGCTGCTGAAGGAGGATATATAGTTTTACCTGCAAGAGTTTTACACTCAGCTAATTACGGGGTACCACAATCTCGTGAACGTGTGTTTTTTTATGGTTTTAAGAAGAGTGCATTAAAACCAGAAGCTATTTTAGCACTAGAAAATATTCAATTTTTTCCAGACTATGACCCATATCCATATCCTACGCATAATTATAATGTAGGTATAGATAATTTATATGATTTTGTAACAAATAGAGAAATTTTAGACGATTTATTAGAGCCTGATAAGACAAATGATTTATCTCAAATGAAATATTCGAAAGCAAAATATTTATCAAAAGGACAAGGTAATACTGAGATTAAACTTGATAATATTGCTCCAACAATAAGAGCAGAGCATCATGGAAATATAGAATTCAGAAGATTGAGTAAAGAAAATGGTGGATTAAATTTTGATGAATTAGACTTAGGAATGCATCAAAGAAGATTGACAATAAGAGAGTGTGCTAGAATACAAACTTTCCCAAATGACTATCAATTTATTTTAGATAAAACAAAAAATAATGTTGCAGTAAGCGCAAGTTCAGCTTATAAGCTTATTGGTAACGCAGTTCCATGCGTTTTAGCTTATAATATTGCAATGAGATTATCTAAAAATTGGAATAAATATTTTAAATAGCATTAAATTTTACTTATTAATAATGAAAATTGTTTTTGAGATTGTGTTATTTTTTTATTAAATTTTTAACTTTGTTTTTAAAGTTACTTTGTTGTTCTTTAGAAAGCGACTCATATTTATCTAAGAATAAAAGAATAAATTTTCTAAGATTATTATTGAACCATGGTTCGTTATCTTTTACTCTAGAGGAAGTAAAAAGAATATCAATCCAATTATTTGAAAGAAAACTTTGCCAATCATAGATAATACTTTGTTTTGATATTAAATCATTATCTTGATTAAATCTTAAATTATCATTGCTAACAATTCTATGCTTCTTGTTCCAATTACATAATGAGTCAAAAGAAACTTCTGGTCTAGGACTTCTATCAGGAAATGGTATTTTAGTAGTAATAGCATTGATATATTGTCCAGTTGTAATATTTATAGTTGATGAGCGTTTAATAAATATTACCCATTCATTTGGATCAATTTGTTGGACACTAGATCCAGGAATAGTATTTTTTTTGGTTGATTTTAGTTCAATAGGTATATATTCAATACTATTATTTATATTTAATTCAAAACATAGGTCAGGATTAGTATAAATTGACTGCTTTTTTTCTTTAATATTTTGTTTTACTTCGTCGGATATTTCGTCAGGTAATAAAACAGAGTTTATTGATATGTTTTTAAGGGATTTCACATTATAATTATTAGTATTTGTAGTGACAGTAGCAATATCAAATGTTTCTGGAATTGAAGAAAAGTTAGATTCAATTTCTTGTTTTAAATACTCTTTTAGTGGTCTATCAGTATTTGCTTCATCTGATTGAAATGGAATTTCAGCTATTTCCTCTTTTTTCGACTGCAAATGCTTTTCTAATGCAAACATATATACTCTCATAAAATTTTCAATAGGTGAATTCATAATTAGCTCCATATGATACTCTTTACATTTTGTGAAAAGGGCTATTGATAGAAAAAATAAAGTGATCTTTACTATCTTTTTAATAATTCTATTATATCATAAAAGGTTTGAGTTTTATTTTTTAGGAATAAGCTAAAAAACCTTGTGAGCAGGTCAATTCCTTTTGGGATTCATCACTCTTGTGAGGACGTCAGCCTTTTTTGGGCAAACTAGACCAAGCTAGTTAGACAGGTTAATTTCTTTTGGGCTTGAGAGTATTAGTAAAAATCATCGCAGGAACTCTTTTTTTGTTATAATAAACAGAACATAGGTTGGAGGGGATTTGATGGAAAAAGAACAGCTAATCGCAGATACGAGATTGGTTATCAGAGATATTTTGGAGCAAAGTGGATTAAAAAAGGGGCAGATTTTTGTGCTAGGTCTGTCAAGTAGTGAGGTTGTTGGTGGTGTGATTGGTCAGGAGTCCAGTAAAGAAGTAGGGCAGTGGCTTGTGGCGACCATTTTAGAAGAAGTGACAAAGATAGGTGCTCATCTGGCGGTACAGGGATGTGAACACCTCAATCGTGCCTTGGTAGTCGAGCGTGATCTTGTCCACACCTACGGTTTGGAAGAAGTCAATGTCATTCCCCAACTTCATGCAGGGGGCAGTGGCATGTTGGCAGCCTACGAATTGATGAAAGATCCAGTGGTGGTTGAAGAAATTGTGACCCACGCAGGTCTAGATATTGGCGACACGTCTATCGGCATGCACGTCAGGCGAGTTCAGGTGCCTTTACGTCCCTGTCTGCGTGAACTAGGACAGGCCCATATCACCGCCCTAACCAGTCGCCCAAAACTGATAGGTGGTGAGCGTGCCGTTTATCATCCTAATCAGATAAAAAAATAACAGGTAGTTATTAACTACCTGTTATTTTTGTTTGAAATCATCTAGTAGATTTTCCATGAGAAGTTTAATCTCTTCCAAGGTTAAGATTTGCTGAGTTTCAACCATATCAATCAGAACAGTCAAAATGATACTGGCAAATAATTTTGCTTTTAGTGCTTGATGTGATTGGTTTTGAGAAGAAATCGTTTTGTAGTAGTCCTTTTCAATAGTTGTTAATAAGTCTTGCTTGAGATTGATTTCTTCTGTTTGAATGGTTAGTAAGGCTAAAAATAATGTTCGATGTTGAGCAAAAATATCTAGCTGCTGATTAACCGTCTCAAAAAGATTAATTTTGTCAGATGTTTGATGGTATCTAGCATCCAATAATTGCTTGATTTGTTCAATCAGTTGTTGATTAAGTTGTTGTGCCAAGTCATATTTATCTAAATAATGACGATAAAAGGTCGCACGATTGATTAAGGCCCTATCTAGAATATCTTGGATAGTAATTTTAGAAAATGGTTTTTCGTTTAATAGGACAATAAAGCTGTCAATAATATTTTTTTTGGTTTTTATGACTCGTAAATCCTGATTATTCATAGGTCACATTATGACAAAAATAAAAAATACTGTCAATATAAAACAAAATTAGGCAAACTGTTGCATAAGCAATAATTTGGATCGTTTTATTGATTGAAAGAGTGAAAAAAGTCTCGTATAATGCCATTATCTTATGAAAGAAGGTATCATTATGATTCGTTTATTTATCCGTCGTTGGTATGATTTTGGTTTTGTTGCAGGACTTTTGACCATTGTTTTTTTAGTCTTTAATTGGTCACAGTTGGATGTCATGGTGCGTATTCAATTACTAAGTTTTATGGCTTTATGTTTTCATCAGTTTGAAGAATATCATTTCCCTGGTGGTGAACCAGCGATTATCAATCGTGTCTTTCAACATAAAAATACGATTCCAGGATTAGAGGATCGTTATCCTTTAAATCAATTTTCAGCCATGTTGGTGAACTCTTTATATACGTTTGTTCTCTATTTTCTACCAGCTTTTATTCCAAACGTGATATGGTTTGGAATGATGCCTATTCTTTTGGGCTTGGCTCAGTGTTTACTTCATGGTATTGTTGCTAATAAGCTCTTGAAAACTTACTATAATCCAGGTCTTGCAGCCTGTTTATTGCTTCATTTACCGATTGGTATCTATTATATTTATTATGTAACGAGTAACCATTTAGCAACAGGTTGGGATTGGTTTTTTGGCTTTACTTATACGATTTCAGCATTTTTAATTTTATTAAATTGGATGACCTATAAAGTCCTACCAAATACAGCAACCAAATATCCTTTTGAAGCTAAAGAAATGCAACGCTTCAATATGGATCAACGTGTTAAGAAGCTGTTCAATAAATGAAATGGTATCTAATATAATTGGTATTACTTTGGTGGCTTTCCATCAGCTTAGGAATATAGGTATGTCTGGAGAAGTAGAAAAAGGCGATCGCTATCCGTTATTTATCAGTGGTATTTTATTTAGTTAAACCATTATGTTAGATTGATTTATCACTTATTTTAATCTAGCCCAAGTCATTGTTCATGGTTTTATCATGAACAGAAAGATGATAATGCTTCCGCTCAGACGCTAGTAAGTAAAAACAGATGATACTCAATCATCTGTTTTTATTTTAGTCAAGGCTTGCTGATATTTTGGGAAAAAGTGGAAATAAATGCTGTCATGTTGGTCAAGTCTTGCCCAAAACTCGACACGAAAAACCAAGTGACTGAGTGGGTTCAGACAAGCACCTTTAATATCAGGAGTTAGAGAATGCTGACGCAGAAAATGTTGTTCCTTGTCATGGATTGCCAAAACAGCTTGCCTTAATTGTGCGACATCTGTTTCCAGAGAGATAGGAAGATCCACTTGTAATCGGATAGCTTGTAAGGAGCGATTGCTCACTAGAGTGACTTGACGATTGGGCAGGGTGTGGAGCGTGCCATCCTTATCAAGAATTTGTGTGGTACGAATGCCGATTTGCTTGACCGTACCAGAAATCGTGTTGATTGTTACTCGGTCACCGACATCGTATTGCCTTTCCAAAAGGATGAAAAAGCCGTTGATCACATCGGTTAAAAACCCCTGTGCCCCTAGCCCAAAAGCCAAACCAGCCAGTCCAGCCCCTGCTAGTAAACTTGAGATTGGCACTCCCAAGATAGCTAATGCCCAGTAACCTGTAAAGAAATAAAGCAAATAATCCAAACTATTGGTCAGCAGTGATGCTAGGGTCTGTTGTCGGTTAATGTCTTGTTGGGTGACACGAAGGGATTTCCAAATGAAACGGTGAGCTATTGCATGAATGAGCTTTTTAAGTAACCAACAAGCCAAGGCTAAACTGACAAGAGCTAGGCATTTTTGCCCCACCAGATTGATGACACTTGACCACTCAACTGTCTTTAGATAAGAATTAAATGGAATCATGAGGCTAGTCTAACAAAAAAAGTTAAGGAAATCTAGTGACAAAAGTAGGAGATTTCCTGACAAATAAAAATTATAGCGATAAAATCTTTGAAAATCCGTTGAAATATGATAGAATGAATAGAAATATAAAATGTAATAAGGAGAAAGACGCGATGTCTGTATCATTTGAAAATAAAGAAACTAACCGTGGTGTGATGACGTTCACGATTAGCCAAGAAACCATCAAACCAGCCTTGGATGCTGCTTTTAACAAAGTTAAAAAAGAAATCAACGTGCCAGGTTTCCGTAAAGGTCACATGCCACGCGCCGTTTTCAATCAAAAATTTGGTGAAGAAGCACTTTATGAAGATGCTTTGAACCGTGTCTTGCCAACAGCTTATGAAGCAGCAGTTAAAGAACTAGACTTGGATGTTGTTGCGCAACCAAAAATTGACGTGACATCAATGGAAAAAGGTCAAGACTGGGTTATTACTGCTGAAGTAGTGACAAAACCTGAAGTAAAATTGGGTGATTACAAAAATCTAGCAGTATCAGTTGAAGCGTCTAAAGAAGTGACTGATGAAGAAGTTGATGCTAAGGTTGAACGTGAGCGTCAAAACTTGGCGGAATTAGTCATCAAAGAAGATGCAGCAGCTAAGGGTGATACAGTTGTTATCGACTTTGTTGGTTCAGTTGACGGTATTGAATTTGACGGTGGTAAAGGTGATAACTTCTCACTTGAACTTGGTTCTGGTCAATTCATCCCAGGTTTTGAAGACCAATTGGTTGGTGCTAAAGCTGGTGAAACGGTCAATGTTAACGTAACATTCCCAGAAGATTATCAAGCAGCTGATTTGGCTGGCAAGGATGCTCTTTTTGTGACAACAGTTCATGAAGTGAAAACAAAAGAAGTTCCAGCTCTTGATGATGAATTGGCTAAAGACATCGATGAAGAAGTAGAAACTTTGGCTGATTTGAAAGCTAAATACCGTAAGGAATTAGAAGCAGCTAAAGCGATTGCTTTTGATGACGCAGTAGAAGCAGCAGCTCTTGAATTAGCTGTAGAAAATGCTGAGATTGTTGAACTTCCAGAAGAAATGCTTGAAGCAGAAACTCATCGTGCGATGAATGAGTTCATGAGCAACATGCAACGTCAAGGAATTTCACCAGAAATGTACTTCCAATTGACAGGTACTAACCAAGACGACCTTCACAACCAATACGCAGCAGAGGCAGAAAAACGTGTTCGAACTAACCTTGTGATCGAAGCGATTGCTAAGGCAGAAGGTTTTGAAGTATCTGATGCTGAAGTTGAAAAAGAAATCACTGACTTGGCAACAGAATATAACATGGAAGCAGATCAAGTGCGTAACCTTCTATCAGCAGATATGTTGAAACATGACATCTCAATGAAAAAAGCTGTTGAAGTGATTACTAGTTCAGCAAGCGTGAAATAATTGACTTAAAAGAGCAGAAGGTAGCTTTACCTTTTGTTCTTTTTACTTGATTAAGCCTGAAACCGTCATAAATCCTTTGACGAAATGCCTTTTTTAGCGTAAAATAGAAAAGAACGATAATGTAAGGAGAAATGCTTTGGAATTAGCAGTATTTGCAGGTCAAGAAAAAAGTGAATTATCTTTGATTGAAGTAGCACGTGCCATTTTGGAAAGTCGTGGACGTGACAAGGAAATGTATTTTAGTGATTTGGTAAACGAGGTTCAGATTTTTCTTGAGAAATCAGATGCCGATATTCGTGAAGCATTGCCAGATTTTTACACTGAATTAAATACCGACGGTAGTTTTATTCCACTTGGTGAAAATAAGTGGGGGCTTCGTTCATGGTATGCGATTGATGAAATTGATGAAGAGATTATCACTTTAGAAGATGAAGAAGAAGGTCAGCCAAAACGCAAGAAGAAACGCGTGAATGCCTTTATGGTTAATGAAGACGATATTGACTATTCAGATGATGATCCAGAAGATGAAGCCTATGATTTACCAGCAGGTATTGAGTACGATGCTGAAAATCCTGATGATGAAAAATCAGAAGTGGAATCTTACGATTCAGAATTGAATGAGATTGTGCCAGATGCGGATTTGGATGAAGAAGTCGAACTCAATGAAGAAGATGAAGATTATTCAGATGAGACGGAAGAGGAAGTCTAACAGTTGTTTCTTGACCGATTGTATGGGATAGGCTATAATAACTAGTGGGCGTCTCTTTTTGAGACAAGACGGAAGCTCCTCTATCATGGGGAGCATTTTTTGTTTTTAGTAAAAGGAGTTTATATGACTAAGTATATCTTTGTCACAGGTGGTGTTGTCAGTTCGATTGGTAAAGGTATTGTTGCAGCCAGTCTTGGTCGTCTATTGAAAAATCGTGGCTTGAAAGTCACCATTCAAAAGTTTGACCCTTATATCAATATTGACCCAGGAACCATGAGTCCTTATCAACACGGGGAAGTCTATGTCACAGATGATGGGGCAGAAACTGATTTGGACCTTGGTCACTATGAACGTTTTATTGACATTAACCTCAATCAATATTCAAATGTCACAACAGGTAAGATTTATAGTGAGGTTTTGCGTAAGGAACGTAAAGGTGAGTATCTAGGAGCAACGGTTCAGGTGATTCCTCATATTACGGATGCCCTTAAAGAAAAAATCAAACGTGCGGCAGTAACGACTGATTCAGATGTTGTCATTACTGAAGTTGGGGGAACAGTAGGTGATATTGAAAGCCTACCATTTCTTGAAGCCCTACGTCAGATGAAGGCTGATGTGGGTTCTGATAATGTGATGTATATCCATACTACCTTGTTGCCGTATTTGAAAGCAGCAGGTGAGATGAAAACCAAGCCAACGCAACACTCGGTTAAAGAATTGCGTGGTCTAGGAATTCAGCCTAACATGTTGGTCATTCGTACGGAGCAACCAGTTGAGCAAGGGGTGAAAAACAAACTGGCTCAATTTTGTGATGTGCAACCAGAAGCGGTTATTGAGTCGATGGATGTGGAGCATATCTATCAAGTGCCTTTGAACTTGCAAGCACAGGGCATGGATCAAATTGTTTGTGACCATCTTAAACTAGATGTGCCATCAGCTGATATGACAGAATGGTCTAATATGGTAGATAAGGTACTCAACCTTAAAAAGACGGTCAAAATTGCCTTGGTTGGTAAGTATGTGGAATTGCCAGATGCCTATCTGTCAGTGGTTGAAGCCTTGAAACATTCAGGTTACGTTAACGATGCAGCCCTAGATCTTGATTGGGTTAATGCCAATGATTTGACGGCAGACAATGTTGCTGAACGTCTAGCAGGTGCTGATGGGATTATTGTACCAGGTGGCTTTGGTCATAGAGGAACAGAGGGTAAGATTCAAGCCATTCGTTATGCGCGTGAAAATGACGTGCCAATGCTAGGTGTTTGTCTGGGTATGCAACTAACTTGTGTCGAGTTTGCCCGTCATGTGCTTGGTTTAGAAAATGCTAATTCAGCAGAATTAAATCCAGAAACACCGTATCCAATCATTGACATCATGCGTGATCAGATTGATATTGAGGACATGGGTGGGACGCTTCGTCTTGGTCTTTATCCATGTAAACTTAAACCAGGTAGTAAGGCGGCAGCAGCTTATAATAATCAAGAAGTCGTTCAACGCCGCCATCGCCATCGCTATGAAGTCAACACGACATTCCGTACTCAGATGGAAGAGGCAGGTTTAGTCTTTTCAGGAGTTTCTCCGGATAATCGTTTAATGGAGATTGTGGAACTTCCTGATAAGAAATTTTTTGTGGCAGCTCAATACCATCCAGAGCTATCAAGTCGTCCAAACCGTTCAGAAGAACTTTACACTGCTTTTGTGACGGCTGCCGTAGCAAATCAATCGAACTAATTTGAGTAAGAAAAGAACCTAGTATTAACTGGGTTCTTATTTGATACCGAAAAGATTGTTGTGATTTGATAGAAATCATGGGGCATTCAGGGTGTAAATGTCAGAAAAAATGGGCAAAATAGTAGTCAATATGGCATTCTCACCGAAATTGTGTTAATTTTTTGCTATAATAGAAACATGAATAGACTTGTAGATAAAGACCTTTTGCCAGATGAGGAACAGATAGAACGTAGTTTACGACCTCAGCGTTTCAAAGAATACATCGGTCAAGATAAGGTTAAAGATCAATTACAAATATTTATTGAAGCAGCCAAATTACGAGATGAAGCATTAGATCATGTTTTGTTGTTTGGGCCTCCCGGTTTGGGTAAGACCACTATGGCTTTTGTGATTGCCAATGAACTGGGTGTGAATCTGAAACAAACTTCTGGGCCAGCTATTGAGAAAGCTGGCGACTTGGTTGCCATTCTCAATGATCTAGAACCTGGGGACGTACTTTTTATTGATGAAATCCATCGTATGCCAATGGCGGTTGAAGAAGTGCTTTATAGTGCCATGGAAGACTTTTATATTGATATCATGATTGGGTCTGGTGAAACCAGTCGCAGTGTTCATTTGGAGCTTCCTCCCTTTACCTTGATTGGGGCAACAACACGAGCAGGTATGTTGAGTAATCCTTTACGAGCTCGTTTTGGGATCAATGGCCATATGGAATATTATGAATTGGCTGATTTGACGGAGATTGTTGAACGGACAGCTACCATTTTTGACACTGCAATTAGTCATGAAGCAGCTATTGAGTTAGCTCGTCGTAGCAGAGGAACACCAAGGATTGCCAATCGTTTGTTGAAACGAGTGCGAGATTATGCTCAAATCATGGGCGATGGTCAGATAGATCGTGAATTGACCATTAAAGGTTTGGCTCTACTTGATGTTGATAATGAAGGTTTGGATTATATTGACCAAAAAATCCTGAAAACCATGATTGAGGTTTATGGAGGAGGTCCAGTTGGTCTAGGAACTTTGGCTATCAATATTGCTGAAGAACGAGAAACCGTAGAGGACATGTACGAACCTTATTTGATTCAAAAAGGTTTTATCATGCGAACACGTTCTGGTCGAGTGGCGACTCAGAAAGCCTATGAACATTTAGGTTATGCCCCTATAGGAGAAGGAGAATAGGATGACAAGGATTTGTTTTGTGTGTTTAGGTAACATTTGTCGCAGTCCTATGGCAGAATTTGTCATGAAAGATTTGTTGGCAGATAGGGATGATGTCGTGGTTGAAAGCCGTGCAACGTCTTCTTGGGAGCATGGTAATTCGATTCATCAAGGGACACAGGCTATCTTAAAGAAGCATGCGATTACTTTTGATCAAGCCAAAACGTCCCAACAGATTAGTGTGAAAGATTTAGCTGATTTTGACCTTGTGGTAGCCATGGATGAGCAAAATGTCAAAGACCTTAAAGCCTTGTCAGGTGGACGTTTTGATGATAAAATTAGTTTGCTTGTACCAGATGGTGTGCCAGATCCTTGGTACACAGGGGACTTCGATCAAACTTATGATTTGGTGAGTCAAGGTTGCAAGGATTTGCTTGCTCAGCTTTCAGATGAGGTGGTGACCAACTAAGTCAGTTGAGAAACATGAGCCAATTAAACAGGAGATGTTAAGGAATGAAAAAGCAAAAGATTAGTAGAGGGATGCTGGAAATTTTAGCTTGTCTAATCATTTTGATATTGGGAGCAGCGACTTTTTTCATCCCAATTAAAAGTCAAGCAGCATTGACGTATGATGAGGGACGCTTGATTTACTCAGGTCAGGTCATCAATAGCCGTTTCAATGGTCAAGGAAAACTAACTTATGATAATGGTGATGTCTATGAGGGGCATTTTATCAATGGTGTTTTTAATGGTCAAGGTAAGTTTGTAGCGTCAACAGGCTGGAGCTATGAAGGGATGTTCAAGGCTGGACAACCTGAGGGTCAAGGTGTTTTGACAACAAAGGACAAGAAGGTTTATAAGGGAACGTTTAAGCAGGGGATTTATCAAAAATGAGAATAAAATGGTTTTCTTTGGTTAGGATAGTTGGACTGCTTTTAGTTCTTCTCTATCACTTTTATAAGACCAGATATACAGGTGGTTTTATTGGTGTAGATGTCTTTTATACCTTTTCAGGCTATCTGATTACTGGACTTTTGTTGGACCAGTATGCCAACAAGCAGCGAATTGATTTGTTAGAGTTTTATCGACGCCGATTTTATCGGATTGTTCCTCCTTTAGTCTTGATGATTTTAGTGGTTCTACCCTTTACCTTCTTGGTCAAGCAAGATTTCGTGGCTGATATTGGTCAACAGATAGGAGCGGCTCTAGGTTTTACTACTAACTTTTATGAAATTTTCACAGGTAGTAGTTACGAGAGTCAGTTTATCCCTCATCTCTTTGTGCATACATGGAGCTTGGCGATTGAAGTTCAATTCTATTTACTTTGGGCTTTTATCTTGTGGCTATTGGCTAAGAAAAAACTAAGCACACAAAAGTTTCGTGGAACTGTATTTGTTGTTTCAAGTATTCTGTTTGTGGTTGGCTTTCTGAGCATGTTTGTCCGTGCCTTTTTCGTTGATAATTTTTCAACCATCTATTTTTCTAGTGTCAATCATAGTTTTGCCTTTTTCTTAGGCGCCATGTTTGCTACTTTGACAGGAATTAAAGAAACGACAGTTCGTTTTAGAAAGAATGTTGAACGTTGGCCTAAGAGTCGAACACTCTTTTATTTTATTGGTTCAGCTTCTTTACTCTTTCTTTTGAGTGTGGTTTTAGACTTTAATCAACTGTTGACCTATCTGTTTGGTTTTGTCTTGGCTAGTCTTTTTAGTGCCGTGATGATTTATTCGGCACGTGTTTTGAATGATCAAACGCCAACTATTAAAGAGCCTGTTTTTGTGACTTATTTGGCTGACATTAGTTATGGCATGTATCTTTTCCATTGGCCGTTTTATGTGATCTTTACTCAGCTCATGCCAAATAATCTAGCAGTTTTCTTGACTATTTTGTTTTCTGCTATTTTTTCAAGCCTGTCATTCTATGTTTTAGAGCCTTTTATTGCAGGGAAGCCCGTTGTGCTTTTTGATTATGAACTTGATTTGCAAGGCTTCAAGAAATGGTTGTACGGTTTAGCTGGTTTGCTAGTGCTAGTGATGATGGTGATTGTCATTAGAGCTCCTAAAATAGGTGATTTTGAAAAAAATCTTTTGGTCAACTCACTTAATCAAGCTCAAGCCAATGTCAATCGAACTCATACACTAATTGCAGGTGATGCCAATGCCATGAGTGATGTCATGGTGATTGGTGATTCGGTTGCCTTACGTTCTAGTGATACCTTTACTGAATTGTTACCAGAGGTGCAGTTGGATGCGGCAGTAAGTCGTAATTTCACGGATGCCTACAGTATTTTCCAAAATCATGTGAAAAATAATACCCTTTCTAAAACAGTTGTTTTAGCGGTTGGTGTGAACTCTGTTGATGGTTATGCTAGTGCGATTCAGCCCTTCATTGATGAGTTACCCAAAGGCTATCGTCTTGTCTTGGTAACAGCTTATAATGCCAAAGATAGTCGTGTGGCAAGTATGCGTGACTATGAATTGACTCTTGCTAAAAAATACAAGTATGTCACCGTTGCTGACTGGTATAAAACAGCAGTTGAAAATCCAACGATTTGGCGTGGTACTGATGGTGTTCACTACTCAGATACAGGAACAGACGGAGCTAAACTGTATGTGGAAACCATTCAAAAAGCCATTAAAAAAGCGGCTAAAAATCCAGCCAAATAATGACTTGTTGAGAGAAACAAATGATGATTTTATAGATAAGAGAGCAACTGTGCTCTCTTTCTTAATGTAGAAAGGAGCTGAGAACAATACAAAAACGCTTGTTGACAATTGCCTTACCAGTTGTTTTAGAAAATTTTTTACAGGCTGCTCTGGGTCTGGTTGACGGTTATTTGGTCGCTCAAATAGGCTTAGTTGCTATTTCAGGTGTTGCAGTGGCCAATCAAATCATGATCCTTTATCAAGCTGTATTTATGGCTTTAGTAGGCGTCTTTTCAGGTTTATTAGCTCAAGCCAAGGGACAACACCAGTCAAGCAAGGAAGATGACTTGATTCGACAAGGCGTGATGTTGACCCTTATCTTAGGTCTGTTTTTTGGTCTTTTATCTGTTTTTGCAGGCGATGCCTTGTTAGGTTTATTAGGGACAACTAGTGAGGTTAAACAGTTGGGAAGAACTTATCTGCTTTACGTTGGTGGTTCTAGCGTGTTATTAGGGCTAAATTTAACTTTGTCAGCGATTGCTCGGGTTAGGGGCTTGGTCAATTTTCCTTTATGGGTTAGCTTTTTAACTAACTTTATCAATTTATTCTTATCATCTTGGGCGATTTTTGGATTGAAGCAGGGAGTGATTGGTGTTGCCTTGGCAACGATGCTGGCTCGCATTTTGGGTTTAGTCCTAATGTTAAGAAAACTAGATTTAACACTTAATTGGTTATTTTGTAAACCAGTAATAACTCGACAGTTACTCTCCCAGTTTCTCCCAGCTTTAGCAGAACGATTGATGATGCGTTTTGGTGATGTGGTTACTTTAGCAATGGTCACAAGTCTTGGCACAAAAACTCTTGCTGCCAGTAGTTTAGGTGAAACGCTTAGCCAATTTAATTATTTGCCAGCTTTAGGGCTATCAACGGCTGTTTTGATTTTGGTGGCCGAAGAAAATCAGGATAAACAAAATCAATCAGACTACTTGAAACAGGGGTATTTTCTAGCGGCTGCTGCCATGCTAGTTATGAGTGGTAGTATCTACGTTTTTGGAAATTTTCTCCTTGGGTTATTTACGCAAGACCGACAGGTTTTAACTGAGGGTAAGATTGTTCTTCTATATTCATTTTTAGGTAGTCCAATTACGGCAGGAGTTCTAGTACTCACAGGATTTTGGCAAGCTCTTAGTCAAAGTCAGCTTCCTTTTTATGCAACAAGTATAGGGATGTGGTTGATTCGGATAGGATTAGGCTATCTTTTTATTTACCATTATGGGCTAGGTTTGACAGGTTTGTGGTTAGCGACCTTGTTGGATAATTCTTGGCGACTGGCTTATCTCCTGTTTTATTATCGTTATCGTTTTATGAAGACATAAAACTGCTAGACCGTATTAGTCTAGCAGTTTCATTTATTAGTGATGTTAAAATAACAGAGATTTAGCGGTATTTTTTAGCAAGTGCCAAATCACCAGCGTATGCCGTACGTTCTCCTTTAACAATTTGAAAAGCGTCAGCTCCCTTACCAGCAATAATCACTGCATCTTCTTCGCCTGTAGTCAAAGAAAGGGCTTGTTTAATGGCTTCTTCACGATCGATGATCATATCGACCGCCCTAGTAATTGGTTTGGCAATTTCTTGACAAATTGCTAAGGGGTCTTCAAAATTGGGATCATCTGCTGTTAGAATAACGGTTAAATCAGAGTAATCGTTAATGACTTGAGCAAAATCTGCTCGCCTACTTTCCCCCTTGTTACCCGGAGCACCAAGGATGAGAATAATTTTTCCTTTTTGGTAGGTTTTGACCACCTGAATTAATTTTGTTAGGCTATCTTGATTATGGGCGTAATCGACAAAAACCTTGGCACCATTTGTTTGGGTGAGAACCTCCATGCGACCAGGAACATGGGCTTTGGCAATTCCTGTTTGGATTGCTGCTTGACTAGCTCTCAGACGTAAGCAGGCCAATCCAGCAGCCAGAGCATTTTCTTGGTTAAACTCACCAAGTAATTGACAGTCATAAGAGCCAGTTAGTTTACCACTCAATTCGAAAGAAAAGGCTTGACTATTGATGATTTGGTTATCACTATTAGCACCATAAAAATCGTAATCTTGATTTTCAACTTGCTCTTTAATCAGTTCAAAATGCATCATTTGGCTATTGATGACAACGGCTCGGCTATTAGCCAATAATTGTCTTTTATGGTAAAAGTAATCCTCGAAAGTAGGGTGTTCGATCGGTCCGATATGGTCAGGGCTGATGTTTAGAAAAACTCCAACATCAAAGGTTAGACCATAAACCCGCTTAACCAAATAGGCTTGGCTAGATACTTCCATGACAAGATGTGTCATGCCATTTTGCACTGCTTCAGCCATCATTCGCATGAGGTCTAGGCTTTCAGGCGTGCTAAGAGTAGATTTGAAAAAGGTTTTGCCATCGAGGGTAGTATTCATAGTCGATAGCATAGCTGTTGGAAATTCTTGAGAAAGAATGCTGTAAGCAAAATAAGCAGCGGTTGTTTTCCCTTTGGTGCCAGTAAAGGCAAGAAGTTTTAATTTCTCTTGAGGGTTATCGTAGAAGGCCATGGCCACTAGACTCATTGCTTGCTTGACACAATTAACTAAAATAACAGGAATATCGACACCATAGTCGATTTCTGAAATATAAAAAGTAAGACCATTGTCCAAGGCATGTGCTAAAAATTCTTTTTTGAACTGTTGACCCTTGGCAAAAAAGAGTGTGTCAGCGTCTGTCTGTCTGCTATCATAACTCAATTTGGAAAAGCTAGGATTTTCTAGCCAATTCCAAGCGTAAGTTTCCTGATGATTGATACTGCGAAAATTATTATCCTGTTTAAGAATATCTAAAACTTGTTTTAATGTAATCATATTTCTATTTTATATCTAACGTTCTCATTTTACAAGTGGCAGGGAAAAGTTTATAATAAAGTGGTAAAAAATCTTGAAAGAACAAATTATGACAAAAAAACAAAAACAATTGACTCAACAAGAACAATTAGTTCAAGGAACTGCTTGGTTAACAGCAGGTAATTTTATCAGTCGTCTTTTGGGAGCGCTTTATATTATTCCTTGGTATGCTTGGATGGGACGTTTTGCACCAGAAGCTAATGCTCTTTTTGGTATGGGCTATGAAATTTATGCCCTATTTTTATTGATTTCAACCGTCGGGATTCCTGTTGCAGTAGCCAAGCAAATTGCCAAATACAATACTTTAGATCAGATGGAAATGAGTTTTTATCTGGTGCGAAAAGTTTTGCAACTCATGCTCATCTTAGGTTTTATTTTTGCCAGCCTAATGTTTGGTTTAGCTCCTGTTTTAGCGGATATGAGTGGTGGTGGTGCTGCACTAATTCCTGTCATGCGTAGTTTAACTTTGGCAGTGTTGGTCTTTCCATCAATGAGTGTCTTGCGTGGCTTCTTTCAAGGTTTTAATAAACTTTATCCAAGTGCTGTCAGTCAAGTGGCAGAGCAGTTGATTCGTGTGGTATGGATGCTATTAACGGCATTTCTAATCATGAAAATGGGTTCTGGTAACTATGTGGAAGCTGTCACTCAATCCACCTTTGCTGCCTTTGTCGGTATGCTGGCTAGTTTTGCCACCCTCTTTTATTTCTTATGGCGAGAAGATTTTCTATTCCCCCTTTTTCGTTCCACTCCTGAAAAAATAACGATTTCGACAACAGCTCTCTTGTTAGAGACTGTCAAGGAAGCCATTCCCTTTATTATCATGGGTTCAGCCGTTCAAATTTTCCGTTTAATTGACCAAATGACCTATATCAATACCATGTCTTTGTTCACGGATTTTTCTCCAACAGAGCTAACCGTCCAGTTTGCCTATTTTGCTTCTAATCCTGGAAAATTAACCATGATTATTATTGCTGTAGCGACTTCTATTGGAGCAACGTCGATTCCTCTACTGACCGAAAGTTTTATTAAGAAAAATCGTCAAGAAACAGCTAGTCTAGTGATTGACAATCTAGTCATGCTCATGTTATTTATGACACCAGCTGTTATTGGAGGAATTGTCTTAGCCAAACCACTATATGAGGTTTTCTATGGTCAAACAGAAAATTTAGCCTTGGGCTTGTTTATCGCCTCTCTCTTACAAACCTTGATTTTGGCACTTTATACGGTCTTATCTCCGATTTTGCAGGCATTTTTTGAAACCAAACGTTCCATTTTGTACTTTGTTTATGGTTTAATTGCAAAAATAATTCTACAAGTACCATTTATTTACCAATTTCAGGCTTATGGACCGATTTGGTCAACAACCATTGGTTTGTTAGTTCCTATTGTCCTAAGTTATCGTCGTATTCACCAAGTATCATCATTTAATCGTCGTTTGGTGATGACAAAGATTTTACAAATCAACCTAATGACCATGATCATGTTCTGTATCATCGCACCACTAACAGTAGCTTGGTATTTGTTTTTGCCAACAAATGGTCGCCTATATGCTTTCGTAATAATTGCAATGATTGGTGGTTTGGGGTTGTTAGTTTACGCTTATCTTGCCCTAAAAACTCGTCTTGTTGATAGTATGATCGGCAATAAAGCAAATACACTTCGTCAGCGTTTCCGTATTGAGTAATCTAGTTATTAGTGATGACCTGTTCAGTGTGAACAGGTTTTTCATTTGATGACAAGAAGGAAGTCTTGATTACAAAAGATGACTACGAATAGATAAATGTAACAATTATTAAGGAGGATTTTTAATGAACAAAATCAAGTTTCATTTATTACCACTGTTAGTTGTCTTATCTTTTGTCTTGGTGAATCCAGTTTCTGCAACTAGCAAAACCAATGTGATTACTTGGGCTGAAAATCTAGCTCGTAGTGGTCAAGGTGTTGATTATGATGGTGTTTATGGTTGGCAGTGTGTCGATATTGTTAATTGGGTCTTAGGACGCCAATTTGGCAAGCCCATATGGGGTAATGCCATCAATTTATTGGACTCTGCCCAACAGGCAGGTTACACCGTTATAAGGAATAATGGAAAAGTTAAACCTCAAGCAGGTGACTTGTTTGTGATGCAAACATTCGCCCATAGTTATGGGCATGCAGGT
Organism: Streptococcus sp. sy004; assembly: GCF_007859205.1. Taxonomy (GTDB): domain Bacteria; phylum Bacillota; class Bacilli; order Lactobacillales; family Streptococcaceae; genus Streptococcus. The sequence continues at coordinate 774 of NZ_VOHP01000003.1, read as the reverse complement.
TTAGTGGTCGCAGATAATGGAAATGGCACCTATCGTACCATTGAGCAAAATGTTGATGGTGGAGCAACGGCTCTAACCTTGGGTGGTCCAGCCCGTCAACTTAATCGCAGTCTATCTAGTCAATATGGCAATATCATCGGTTGGATTCGTCCTCCTTATACTGATAGTAGTCAAGCTAGTCCGTCGTTAAATGCTAGTACAACAAGTATTCAAAGCACGGAAAGTTACCCTATATCAACAACTTATAAAAAAGTTCGTAACGAAAGCGGTCGTTTTACAGTAACAGTCAGTCAACTAAATGTTCGTAATAGTCCAAGTACATCAGGTTCACCTGTTGCTACTTACAGCAGTGGTCAATATTTTAATTACGATAGTGTGTATCAAGGTGACGGTTATTTGTGGCTATCTTATGTTTCTCATAGTGGTGTTCGTCGCTATGTTGCCCAAGGGCCAGAACAAAATGGTGTTCTAATGTCTAGCTACGGTAAAATCAATTAGGTTTTAGGCTTTCCTTCATGTCGAGGGAAAGTCTATTTTTCATGATAATCCAAGGTCTTAAAACCTTTTTTAAAAAACCTTAATTTTTTTTGACAAAGTAGTTGACAGTGTGTGTATAGTTTGATAGAATGTAATAGTTGTCGCCTGATGGTGACGTTAAGACCTTTGAGAACTGAATAAGACGAACCAAGTGCGGGTTATGAAAATAACCTGTTAATAAACAATAAGTCAGTGAAAACTGAGCATCAAATTTAAATGAGAGTTTGATCCTGGCTC
>NZ_VOHP01000002.1 GCF_007859205.1 Streptococcus sp. sy004 | reverse complement strand
GAGCCAGGATCAAACTCTCATTTAAATTTGATGCTCAGTTTTCACTGACTTATTGTTTATTAACAGGTTATTTTCATAACCCGCACTTGGTTCGTCTTATTCAGTTCTCAAAGGTCTTAACGTCACCTCTCAGGCGACAACTATTACATTCTATCAAACTATACATCCCCTGTCAACTACTTTGTCAAAAAAAAAATTAAAAAAAAATTGACAAGCTTTATTTTACCGCTCTGTTTGATCACTCTTAGTGACGTTTTTGAAAAGTCTTTTTGACTTAATCCAAAGTGAATTAAAATCCGTCCTAAGAGGACGGACAATTTTTAATCTTCGTTAACGAACGGCATAAGAGCCATAACACGAGCACGTTTAATTGCTGTTGTTACTTTACGTTGATTTTTCGCTGATGTTCCAGTCACACGACGTGGTAAAATTTTACCACGTTCTGATACGAAACGACTAAGCAATTCTGTATCTTTGTAATCAACATATTCAATTTTGTTAGCTGCGATATAGTCAACTTTTTTACGGCGTTTGAATCCGCCACGACGTTGTTGAGCCATTATATTTCTCCTTTATATAGTCTTTCCCATTAAAATGGTAAATCGTCATCTGAGATATCCATAGGATTACTTGCTCCAAAGGGACTCTCATCTCGACCAAAGTTTGGTGTTTGCGATTGAAATCCACCTGATTCATTCCCGAAATTAGTTGGGGCCGAACCATAAGGTGAATCATAGCTAGTAGCTGAACCAGCATCTCGTGTAGCACGACTTTCTAAAATTTGAAAGTTGTCTGCCACTACTTCAGTTACATAAACACGCTGACCTTGAGCATTATCATAGTTGCGTGTTTGAATGCGGCCAGTAATCCCCAAAAGTGTGCCTTTTTTAGCCCAGTTAGCTAAGTTTTCAGCCTGTTGACGCCAGATGACAACATTGATAAAGTCAGCCTCTCGCTCACCTGCCTGATTCTTAAAGTTACGATTAACTGCTAAGCTAAACGTAGCCACTGCTTGGTTATTTGGTGTGTAACGAAGTTCAGCATCACGGGTCATACGCCCGACTAGTACTACATTATTTATCATAAACTACCTTCTTAAGCGTCAAGTTTTACAATCATGTGACGAAGAATGTCATTGTTGATTTTTGATAAACGGTCAAACTCGTTAAGAGCTGCATCGTTAGTCGCTTCAACAGTTACGATATGGTAAAGTCCTTCACGGAAATCTTTGATTTCGTAAGCAAGACGACGTTTTTCCCAAGCTTTTGATTCAAGGATAGTTGCACCGTTGTCAGTCAAAATTGTGTCAAAACGTGTTACCAAGGCGTTTTTCGCTTCTTCTTCAATGTTTGGACGAATGATATAAAGAATTTCGTATTTAGCCATTGATGTATTTCCTCCTTTTGGTCTAATGACTCATGACTTTTGCCACGAGTAAGTGAGGTATTCTCACAAGATATTATTATATTACCTTTCGATTAAAATAGCAAGAAAAAACTATCATAATTTTATTTTTCTATCCTAGCTTATGCTATAATGAAGAAAATTATAGATTGGGGAAAAGGATGAATCTAGCAGATTATGGCATTGACATGTGGGATACTGATAAAATCGTATCGTTTAGAAAGACCTTACTGGCTTGGTATGACAAAGAAAAACGTGATTTACCTTGGCGACGTAGTAAGAATCCTTATCACATTTGGATTTCTGAGATTATGCTTCAGCAAACTCAAGTTATCACGGTTATTCCCTACTATCAACGCTTTTTAAAATGGTTTCCCACAATTAGTGATTTAGCCCATGCTGAGGAAGAACTCTTGTTAAAGGCTTGGGAAGGTCTGGGCTACTACTCTCGTGTGCGTAATATGCAAGCTGCCGCTCAACAGATTATGACCGAGTTCTCTGGTCAATTTCCTACGACTTATGACGATATTAGAGGATTAAAGGGAATCGGTCCCTATACAGCTGGTGCCATTGCTAGTATTGCTTTTGATTTGCCAGAGCCAGCTGTTGATGGCAATGTGATGCGAGTAATCGCTCGGCTTTTTGAAGTTGATTACGATATTGGAGATCCCAAAAATCGTAAAATCTTTCAACATATCATGAAAATTCTCATCGATCCTAATCGACCTGGAGATTTCAATCAAGCTTTAATGGATTTGGGGACTGACATTGAGTCTGCAAAAAATCCACGACCTGAAGAAAGTCCAATCCGTTTTTTCAGTGCGGCTTATCTACACGGTACGATGGATAAGTATCCTATTAAAAAACCTAAGAAAAAGCCTCGCCCTCTTCGACTAGATGCTTTTATTATTAGTAATGACGTAGGACAATTACTGCTTGAAAAAAATACTGAACAAACCTTGCTCGCTGGCTTCTGGTCTTTTCCTTTATTGGAAAGTCAATTCAAACATCAATTAGACCTGTTTGATCAAAATAAAGAGGACGTGTTGGAAAATTACGACCCCAAAGCTACTTTCAACCAAAACTATCAACTACATCCAGACTGGTCATCTGAAACATTTCCAGCTATTTCTCATACCTTTAGTCATCAAAAATGGCATATTGAACTACATAGTGGACAAGTTGAAACCGAGGCAGTAAATCAATCAGCAACTTTGACTTGGGTGGATCTTGAGCAGCTTGAGCAATATCCCATGGCAACCGCTCAAAAAAAGATGCTAGCAAGTTATCTAAAAATCTGTAATCAAAAAAAGGCTTAGGATCGTTCTAGCCTTTTTAATAACCACAACTATTAACTCCACCAAGTGCTAAAAAGCGGAACAAGATTGACCAGAACTCTGACAAATCCACTACTATATAATCTTTCTTGTAAACTGGTCAAAGGTACAGTTGCTAAAATCGTCAAAACCATACTAATGCCTAATAAAGTCACTAAGACAGATAAACCACCTGCCAAGATATTTCTAAAAGCACTAGTTAAACTATCTACCTTAAATAAATGAACAAACAACCCTAAAATACGTCCTGTTAAATAGACGGATAAATAAAGCAAAAAGAAAGCTACACCTGCATAAAAGACATCATCTAGAGAAAAAATATCTCGATTAGTGAAAAATCTGACTTGAGCATCTTGACTAGGATTAGAATAGGGTACCCACAAAGTGAGGGCTTGAGCCACTTGGCGATAAAAAAGATTGGCGACAAACAAGCCTAATAAACTGGTTAAACTATAGTAGGCTTGTAAAAATATGCCACGCGCATAACCAATGTAAAAAGCCCAAACCAAGATTAGAGCAATGATTAAACTGATCACTTTTTGCTATCTCCTTTATCTTCAAGACGGCTTTGTGCCACACTTGTCCATTTTTCCCATTCTTTACGTTCTTTGTCAAACTCTTGTTCTCGACTTAACTGTAAAGCCAAACTATTAACTGCCAATAAAATAGCAATGGTTTCATCATCGGCTTGCGGTAAACGCTCCTTTAAAGCTTCATATTTCTCGCGAGCCAAACGTTCGACTTCTTCCATGAACAAATTGTCATGATCCATCGTTAAGGTCAAGGCTTTTTTGCCAAAAGTAAATTTATAGCGATTCTTACTCATCGTTTTCTCCTCGTTTGTTTCCATTATACCTTAAAAGTAGCTTTTCGTAAAATAGAAGAAAACTTTTATTTAATGAAAACTCCTCTTGATTATGATAGAATAAAAGACATGAATACAGTTGTTATGACCCTAGGAGATGGCGCAACAAATCAGTTGACGACCCGTTTATACGAATACCAAATTCCAAATAAACAAGCATATGTCCAATTCACTGCAAAATATCAAGGCGTGACTGTTCAACTTTATCATTCAGGAAAGATTGTCTTTCAAGGAAAAGAGGCACTCTCTGTGGCAAAAACATTTGGTTACCAAGACCATACGCCCAAGCCAGCTAGTCAAACCCGTCAGGTTACTAGTATGATTGGCACTGATGAGGTTGGAAATGGTTCTTACTTTGGTGGCTTGGCTGTTGTGGCTAGTTTTGTCACTGCCCAAGATGAAGAATTTCTAAAAAAATTAGGAGTAGCTGATTCTAAGCAATTAAACGATGCTAAGATTAAAGCACTCGCCCCTATCCTAAAAGAAAAAATTCGTCACAAAGCCTTACTTTTAACACCAAAAAAATACAATGAATTGATTGGTCAAGGAAAACCTTATAATGCTGTTTCTGTTAAGGTCGCTCTACACAATCAAACTATTTTTCTTCTTTTGCAACAAGGTATCCAGCCTGATAAAATTGTTATTGATGCATTCACAACAATGGCAAATTATCAAAAATATTTGAAACAGGAAAAAAATCCCATTCAGCGCGAGTTTCATCTCGAAACCAAGGCAGAGGATAATTATTTGGCAGTTGCAGTTAGCTCAATTATTGCCCGTCAACTTTTTTTGGAAAATTTAGAGCAATTAGGACAAAAAGTCGGACATCAACTCCCAAGTGGCGCTGGAGCTCAATCAGATCAAGTTGCTAGCCATATCCTAGCTCAACAAGGACAAGCAACTCTTGCAAAAGTTGCTAAATTACATTTTGCGAATACGAATAAAGCATTAAATCTACTAAAAAAATAAGGTCTTATCATGAAAACAGTTAAATCTTTTATCAAAGAATGGGGAAGTTTTACCCTCATTCTCACTCTCTTCTTTTTATCTTGGATGTTTATCTGGTTCAATGTTCGCGTTGAAGGACATTCGATGGATCCCACTCTTAAAGACGGACAACGTTTGTTTGTCCTAAAGGTCACTCCAATCGATCGTTTTGATATTGTGGTGGCCCAAGATGGCAATAAAAAAGTGGTTAAACGCGTTATCGGTATGCCAGGTGATACTATCACCTATAGTAATGATAAACTATCTGTCAATGGTCAAGAAGTTCAAGAAGATTACCTGAATGAGTATGTCACAGCGTTTCAAAAGGACAAGCTACAAGCAACCTACTCTTACAATAGCATGTTCCAACAACTAGCCAACCAAGCCAGTGCTTTTACGGTTGATGCGAATGGATCGGCTGAGTTTTCTGTAACTGTCCCTCAAGGACAATATTATCTCTTAGGTGATGACCGACTGGTGTCCAAAGATAGTCGTGCTGTGGGTACCTTTAGTGAAGAACAACTCATTGGAGAAGTGGCCTTTCGTTTTTGGCCTGTAAGTAATCTTGGAACGGTTAAATAAATGATGCTGCTGAGTGGTTGAAAATGAGATTCTACCACTCTTTTTGATAAATAAGGAAATAGATATGGATTATTATTTTTCAGGTAGGGTCGAACGAATTATTTTTGAAAATGCCAATAATTTCTTTAAGATTCTTTTATTAACAATTGACGACAGTGATAGTGATTTTCCTGATAGTGACATCATCGTCACAGGTACTATGGCTGATATTATCGAGGAACAAGACTACACTTTTTGGGGTCAGTTAACAACCCATCCCAAGTATGGTGAACAATTACAAGTTAGTCGATATGAAAAAACCAAGCCGTCTTCATCTTGTCTTATTAACTACTTTTCTAGCCAACAGTTCAAGGGAATCGGTAAAAAAACAGCTACTAAGATTGTTGAGCTGTACGGTGATAATCCCATTGATAAAATTTTGGAAAATCCAGATGCCCTCAAAACAATTTCTGGACTATCACAAACTAGCCGTGAGGCCTTTGTTGCCAAGCTCAAATCAAACTATGGTACCGAGCAAATTCTTACGCAACTCGCCAATTATGGTTTAGGTAATCAACTAGCAGTTGCCATTTTTGAACAATATAAAGAAGCAACCCTGCAAATCATTTCGGAAAATCCTTATCAGCTAGTCGAAGATATCAAGGGAATTGGCTTTAAGCTAGCCGACCAACTAGCCAAAGAAATTGGTATTGCTGATGATGCACCAGAACGCTTTCGAGCAGCTCTTATTCACTGTCTTATCCAACTTTGCTTAGATAAAGGCGACACCTATGTTGAAGCAAAAGAACTACTCGAAACAAGTCTGACATTGCTCCAAGAAGCTAGGCAAACCGAGTTAGATCCTAGCTTGGTTGCAGAACAACTTAGTCAACTCATTACTGAAGAAAAGGTGCAACATGTTGACACTAAAATTTTTGACAATAGTCTTTTCTATGCTGAAGTTGGTATCCACAAGCATCTCAATCGCTTGTTAAAAGAGGACTTGCCTGAAAAACTGACAACAGAAAAATTTGAAGAAGAAATCCAAACAACAGAAAAAGAACTGGGGATTTCCTATGATCAGCAACAAAAAGAGGCCATTTATCAAGCCCTTAGTCAGAAAGTATTCATTTTAACTGGTGGGCCTGGGACTGGAAAAACGACAATTATCAATGGCATTATTAACATCTATGCCCGTCTTAATGGTCTCGAGTTGAAAAAACAAGACCTACCAATTATCCTAGCAGCTCCAACTGGACGAGCGGCTAGACGCATGAATGAATTGACTGGCTTACCTAGTGCCACCGTCCATCGTCATTTGGGATTGACGTCTGAAGATAGCGACTACCAAAGCATTGATGATTATTTAGATGGTGATTTAATTATTATTGATGAATTTTCAATGGTGGATACCTGGTTAGCCAATCAACTGCTGTCTGCTATTTCATCTAACACCCAAATAATCATCGTGGGGGATAGCGACCAACTGCCCTCAGTAGGGCCTGGACAAGTCTTAGCCGACCTTCTTCAGATTACACAAATTCCAAAAATTCGTCTGACTCGCATTTTCCGTCAATCTGACCAATCAACCATTGTGACCCTTGCTAGCCAAATCAGAGACGGTTACCTGCCTAGTGATTTTAGTGAGAAAAAGCCAGACCGTTCTTATTTCGAGGCTAACCCTCAGCATATCCCCCAAATGATTGAACGTATTGTGCAAGCAGCTATTAAAACTGGCATTGCCCCCCAAGACATTCAAATCCTAGCTCCCATGTATCGTGGACTTGCTGGTATCAATACCCTAAATAAGCTACTGCAAAATCTTCTCAATCCTTTAGATGATGAACCTGAATTCATCTTCAACGACACCAGTTTTCGTCGTCATGATAAAATTCTCCATCTTGTGAATGACACCGAAATCAATGTCTTTAATGGCGATATTGGTTATATTAGGGATTTAGTTCCTGCCAAATATACTGACAGCAAGCAAGATGAGATTATTTTAGAGTTTGACGGTATTGAAACCTCTTATCCAAGAAAAGATTGGCACAAGATTACCCTAGCCTATGCCATAAGTATCCACAAGTCACAAGGTAGTGAATTTCCTGTCATTATCCTACCATTGACGCAGCAAAGTGGACGTATGCTCCAACGTAACCTCCTCTACACTGCCATTACCAGAGCTAAAAGTAAACTCGTTATGCTAGGACAAATTTCCGCCTTTGACTATGCCGTTAGCAACGAAGGCACACAGCGTTTAACCTATCTCAAGGAACGTTTTGAAAGTCCAGATGTTCCCAAACAAAGAGAAACTTTTCCACAAGATGTGGATAAGGCTGTGGATAAACAAGAAAACTATCGTCTAACTGAGGACAACTGGCAAAACATCAATCCCATGATTGGTTTGGAACAGGCTGACATTGATCTTTTTTTCAAAAATTCTTAGCAAACAAAAGAGGACCCGAAACCAAGTCCTCTTTTTATTGCATTAAATTTGCTTACTAGAGCTAGTTTAATTCTCCAAATCCAGTAGAATATCTTGACCTTGATCTGATAAGCCAATGGCTGTTACCCCAAGCAGACGGATACCTGAATTGTTTTCTTCCATTTCTGTAAAAATCTGCCAAGCATGTTGTTGAATACTCTCAACATCTTGCCTTGCTTGCTCCAAACTATGCCGTCTAGTCAAGGTCGAAAAATCTGCATAGCGAATCTTTAACACAATCGTTTTAGCCAATTTTCCATTTTTAATTAACAAATTGGCCACACGCCGTGCATTCTTATTGATTTCTGCCTGAATATCTTCTTCATTGTAAAGCAGCTTGGCGTAGGTTCTTTCACTACCGATTGATTTGCGTACCCGATCAGGCTTGACTGGAGAGTGACTAATCCCCCTAGCCTTACGGTACAAATCATAACCAAAACGACCAAATTGGTCAATCAAGGTCATCTCAGGCAAGTCTAGTAAGTCTTTTCCTGTAAAAACCCCTAAATCATTCATGCGTTGGACAGATTTCTTGCCCACCCCGTGAAATTTCTCAATGGGTAAGTCAGCTAAAAATGCCTGTGCCTCTTCTGGTAAAATGACTGTCAAACCTCTGGGTTTCTCAAAATCACTAGCCAATTTGGCCAAAAATTTATTGTAAGAAACACCTGCCGAGCAGGTTAACTGCAATTCTTGCCAAATATCATGCTGAATTAGCTTAGCAATCTTAATGGCAGACTTGATACCAAGTTTATTTTCTGTCACATCTAGATAAGCTTCATCAATACTCATTGGCTCAACCAAGTCTGTATAACGCTTAAAAATTTCCCTTGCTTGCAGACCAACTTGTCGATATTTTTCATAATGACCAGAAATAAAGACGGCTTGTGGACAACGTTCATAGGCTTCCTTGGAACTCATTGCCGAGTGAATACCAAAGGTTCTAGCCACATAATTACAGGTTGATACGACTCCTCGACCACCTGTCAGACGAGGATCTGCACCAATTACAACGGGTTTTCCTACCAAATGCGGCTGATCTCTTTCTTCAATGGCTGCAAAAAAAGCATCCATATCAATATGAATAATCTTTCTTGATGTGTCTTGTTTCAAAGGGAAAATTAACATCGCTTCTCCTTTTTCATTCCAATCCAACATCATTATAATACAGTTTATAAAAAGTTGACAACTGTTTTATAAAAGAATTTTTCAAAAAAAGCACTCCACTTATTGCAAACGCTTACTTTTGCGATATAATAAGGATAGACCAAAAGATATTAAGGAGGACGTCTATGGTAACTGTTAAAACTAGCACTGATATTTTTGAAAAAGCTTGGGAAGGCTTTAAAGGAACTGACTGGAAAGAAAAAGCTAGTGTTTCACGCTTTGTCAATGCCAACTACACCCCTTATGATGGTGATGAAAGTTTTTTGGCTGGTCCAACTGAACGCTCACTTCGTATCAAGAAAATCGTTGAAGAAACCAAGGCAGGTTACGAAGCAACCCGTTTCCCTATGGATACTGACCGTGTCGCTTCTATTGCGGATATTCCAGCAGGCTATATTGATAAGGAAAATGAACTCATTTTTGGCTTACAAAACTCTGAACTTTTCCGTTTGAGCTTCATGCCAAAAGGTGGTATTCGTATGGCAGAAACGACCTTGGTTGAAAATGGTTATGAGCCTGACCCTATCCTACATGACATTTATACCAAACACACTACAACAGTAAATGATGGTATTTTCCGTGCTTATACGTCAAATATTCGTCGGGCTCGCCACGCCCATACGGTAACTGGTCTGCCAGACGCTTATTCACGCGGTCGTATCATTGGTGTCTATGCTCGATTGGCATTGTACGGTGCTGATTACCTCATGCAAGAAAAAGTTAATGACTGGAATGCCTTAACTGAGATTAACGAAGAAACTATCCGTCTGCGTGAAGAGATTAACTTGCAATATCAAGCCCTTGCTGAAGTCATCAAGTTTGGTGAACTTTATGGTCTTGATGTTCGTCGCCCAGCCTTTGATACCAAAGAAGCTATCCAGTGGACCAATATCGCCTTTATGGCTGCTGCTCGTGTTATCAATGGTGCTGCCACTTCACTTGGTCGTGTACCAATTGTTTTAGATATTTACGCTGAGCGTGATTTGGCTCGTGGTACTTATACCGAGTCTGAAATCCAAGAATTTGTTGATGACTTTGTCATGAAACTTCGTACGGTTAAATTCGCTCGTACTAAAGCCTATGACCAACTTTACTCTGGTGACCCAACCTTCATCACAACCTCTATGGCTGGTATGGGGAATGACGGTCGTCACCGTGTGACAAAAATGGACTACCGTTTCCTTAACACGCTTGATAATATCGGCAATTCACCAGAGCCTAACTTGACAGTTCTTTGGTCTAGTGAACTCCCATACGCTTTCCGTCGTTATTGTATGCACATGAGCCACAAACATTCTTCTATCCAATATGAAGGTGTGTCAACCATGGCTCAAGAAGGCTATGGCGAGATGAGCTGTATCTCTTGCTGTGTGTCACCGCTTGACCCAGAAAATGAAGAAAAACGCCACAACATTCAGTACTTTGGTGCTCGTGTTAATGTCATGAAGACCCTTCTCACTGGATTAAACGGTGGTTATGATGATGTCCACAAGGATTACAAGGTCTTTAACGTTGTTGAACCAATTACTTCAGAAGTTCTAGATTTTGATGAAGTGAAAGAAAACTTTGAAAAATCATTGGATTGGTTGACTGATACCTATGTTGACGCTCTAAACATCATCCACTACATGACAGACAAGTACAACTACGAAGCTGTTCAAATGGCCTTTTTACCAACTCATCAACGTGCTAATATGGGATTTGGTATCTGTGGTTTCGCTAATACCGTTGATACCCTATCAGCGATTAAGTATGCGACCGTTAAACCAATCCGTGATGAAGATGGCTACATCTACGATTATGAAACAATTGGTGATTTCCCTCGATATGGTGAAGATGATGACCGAGTAGATGACTTGGCTAAATGGCTCATGGAAGCCTTCTATACTCGTTTAGCTCGCCACAAACTTTATAAAAACGCTGAAGCGACTGTGTCACTTTTGACCATCACATCAAACGTTGCTTATTCTAAACAAACTGGTAATTCTCCAGTTCATCGTGGTGTCTTTCTAAATGAAGATGGTACTGTAAACACTAGCCAAGTTGAATTCTTCCCACCTGGAGCTAACCCAACTAGCAAATCTCGTGGTGGTTGGTTACAAAACCTTAATTCCCTTTCAAAACTTGAATTCTCTCATGCTAATGATGGTATCTCTCTAACAACCCAAGTATCGCCACGTGCCCTTGGAAAAACAAGAGATGAACAGGTTAATAACCTCGTCACTATCCTAGATGGCTACTTTGAAAATGGTGGGCAGCATGTCAACCTCAATGTTATGGACCTTAACGATGTCTATGAACAAATCATGAGCGGACAAGATGTTATCGTTCGTATCTCTGGTTACTGTGTCAATACCAAGTATCTCACTAAGGAACAAAAAACTGAGTTGACACAACGTGTCTTCCACGAAGTCCTATCTATGGATTCTGCCTTATAATCAAAAAGTCCTAGAATTTTCTAGGACTTTTTTCATTTAATCAATTCCCAAACTCAGCTTAGGCACCTCATGCTTGATATAGGGGATTTGCTTATCCTCTAACAGTTTAATAGCAAAGGGATGGGGCCGATACTCTGTTTTATAGGTAATCTTGCCAATACCTGCCTGTAAAAGAGCCTTGGTACAGTTGACACAAGGAAAATGTGTGACATAAAGTTCTGTTTCTGCCGTTGAAATCCCTTCTTTGGCACATTGGATAAGGGCATTCATCTCAGCATGCACCGTTCGGATACAGTGGCCGCTATCCATCTGATGACCAATATCATCACAATTTGCTGTTTTTGACACACCACCATTGTAACCTGTTGCAATAATACGCTTGTCTTTGACCAAGACTGCTCCAACATAGGCACGATTACAGGTCGAACGCTTAGAAATCAGCTCTGCATTTGCCATAAAATAATCCTGCCAAGATAGACGTTCAGCCATCACTCAACTCCTATAAAACAATCAATTCTTTTGGTGCACTGGTTAGCACTTCACAACCTGTTTCGGTAATGAGCAGGTCATCTTCAATACGAACACCATATTTGTTATCCAAGTAAATACCTGGCTCATCTGTTACCACCATACCTGCTTGAAGAGTGTCTTTTGTTTTAGTGAAAAATGGTAGTTCGTGAATATCCAAGCCCATACCATGTCCAATCGAGTGTGTAAAGTTATCGCCATAACCAGCCTCATCAATCACACGACGAGCCACACCATCAAAATCAAGATAAGTCATGCCAGCCTTGGCTTGGTCAATCAAAGTTTTATTACTACGAAGAACAATATCATAAATCTCACGCTCTTCATCAGTCACATGACCGATGTGAATGGTTCTTGTCATATCACTGACATAGTGCTGATAGTAGCAACCAAAGTCCAGAGTCAAACTTTCACCAGATTTAATCACCTTATTACTGGCAACACCATGGGGCATGGCTGAGCGATAGCCACTCGCCACGATAAATTCAAAGGAAGCACCTGCTGCACCCAGAGCTCGCATACGTTGGTCTAGGAAATGATTAACTTCCATCTCTGTTGTAACATTTGGTTTAATAAAGTCCAACACATCTAGAAAGGCTTGGTCTGAAATTTGACAGGCTCGGCGAATTGTCGCAATCTCACTGGCATCCTTGATAATTCGTAACTCTTCAACGAAATTGGTTAATGGTTTAAGCTCGTAAGCCTCAAATACCGTTTGTAAGGCTTGATAAAACTGATACGACACCTGGCTATCAAAACCAATACTTGTCAAGCCATCATCTTTGATAATCTTAGCAATCTCTGCCAAGGCTTGACGTGTTTCTACAATATCAAAGCCCTTAATTGATTCTTTTGCCATCAAGGTATAACGTGAATCCGTTAGGAAAAGACGGCGATTTTCACTAATAAAAACCGTACCTTCTGTCCCCCAAAAACCTGTAAGGTAATAAACATTGTTTTGACCTGTGACTAATACAGCGTCAACATCAGTCTGAGCTAATTTGCTTTCAAATCTTGCTAAACGTTCTTGCATGGGTTATCTCCTTTTTATAATTTTGTTTTCAAATAGTGTCCAGTATAGCTTTCGGCAACTTGGGCGACTTCTTCTGGTGTACCAGTGGCAATAATCAAACCACCGCCAACGCCACCTTCTGGACCTAAGTCAATCAGATGATCGGCAGTCTTGATGACATCTAGATTATGCTCGATCACTAGGACGGTATTGCCATCATCAACAAAACGCTCTAAAACCTTCAATAGACGAGCAATGTCATCGGTATGTAGGCCTGTGGTTGGTTCGTCAAGAATGTAAAAACTCTTACCTGTGGAACGTTTATGAAGTTCACTGGCTAATTTCATACGTTGGGCTTCACCACCTGAGAGAGTGGTTGCTGATTGCCCCAGAGTGACATAACCCAAGCCCACATCTTGAATGGTCTGTAATTTGCGAGCAATTTTAGGAATGGCTGCAAAGAAATCAAGGGCATCATTGACCGTCATCTCAAGGATTTGAGCGATATTTTTGTCCTTATAGTGAACTTCTAAGGTTTCGCTATTATAGCGAGTGCCATGACAAACTTCACAAGGGACATAAACATCTGGTAAAAAGTGCATCTCAATCTTGATAATCCCATCACCTGAACAAGCTTCACAGCGACCACCCTTAACATTGAAACTAAAACGTCCTTTTTTGTAGCCACGAATCTTGGCTTCATTGGTTTGGGCAAAAAGGTCACGAATATCATCAAAAACACCCGTATAAGTTGCAGGATTAGAACGTGGCGTCCGTCCAATTGGACTCTGATCAATATCAATCAAACGATCGATATGTTCAATTCCAGTTACCCCTTTATGCTTACCTGGTTTTTCAGAATTACGGTTGAGGGCTTGGGCTAGAGCTTTTTTCAAGACGCTATTAACTAGGGTTGATTTCCCTGAGCCAGATACACCTGTTACGGCAATAAATTTACCTAGAGGGAATTTGACATTGACATCTTGAAGATTATTTTCACTAGCTCCCTTAACCTCAATAAAACGACCATTACCAACTCGTCGTTCTGTTGGAACAGGAATCACTTTCTTACCAGAGAGGTATTGACCTGTGATAGACGACTTATTTTTAGCAACTTGCTTGGGAGTTCCTGACGCAATAATTTGACCACCAAATTGACCTGCCCCAGGACCAACGTCAATTAACCAGTCGGCTTCTCTCATGGTATCTTCATCATGCTCAACTACAATCAAGGTATTGCCTAAATCCCTCATTTTTTTAAGACTAGCAATCAAACGGTCATTATCTCGCTGATGCAGACCAATTGACGGCTCGTCTAGGACATAGAGGACACCACTTAGGTTAGAGCCAATCTGAGTCGCTAAACGAATGCGTTGACTCTCACCACCAGAAAGAGTTCCAGCCATGCGTGACAGGGTTAGGTAGTTTAAACCAACATTATTAAGGAAGGTCAAGCGATCGGTGATTTCTTTAAGAATCGGTCTGGCAATAGCTGCTTGATTCTCATTCAGCTCCAACTGATTTGCCCAAAGCAAATGATCTGAAATGGACAGCTCTGCTAGTTGTCCGATATGAAGACCTTTTTCCCCACCTAAATGAACAGATAAGGCTTGATCATTCAGACGGTAACCTCGACAGGTCAAACAAGGCAACTCGTTCATATAAGCTCGCATGACATTACGCGTATAATCACTGTTCGTTTCACGATAGCGACGATTAATATTGGTCACCACACCTTCAAAAACAATATCAATATCACGTATGCCACCAAATTCATTTTCATAATGAAAATGAAACTCACGCTCACCTGAACCGTAAAAAATTAAGTCCTGATCTTCCTTGGCCAATTCCTCGAAAGGCGTGTCCATGCTAATGCCAAATTGATCCATGGCTTGTTCCAACATCAAAGGATAATAATTAGACGAAATGGGATTCCACGGAGCTAGAGCTCCCTCACGCAATGTTTTTGTACCATCAGGAACAACCAAGTCTAAATCAACTTCTAGTTTATTACCCAAACCATCACAGGTGGCACAAGAGCCAAAAGGAGCATTAAAAGAAAACAGACGAGGTTCTAATTCTGGCACAGTAAAGTGGCAAACTGGGCAAGAGTAATGCTCAGAAAAGAGTAATTCCTTACCGTCCATAGTGTCGATAATGACATAGCCATCACCCAAGCGTAAGGCTGCTTCAACCGAGTCAAATAAACGGCTACGGATACCCTCTTTATTGATTAAACGATCAATGACCACTTCAATATTATGCAGTTTACTCTTAGACAATTCTGGGACGTCTGCCAAATCATAAATCTCACTATCTACTCGTACACGAACATAACCATCTTTTTGAACACGTTCCAGTATGCCTTTATGTTGACCTTTTTTGCGTCGGATAATCGGGGCTAAAATTTGCATTCTGGTTCGTTCAGGCAACTCCAATACCTGATTAACAATCTGCTCAACTGAAGATGCTGTAATCGCCCCATGACCATTAGGACAATATGGAGTCCCAACACGAGCGTAAAGCAAGCGAAGGTAGTCACTGATTTCTGTCACTGTTCCTACGGTTGAACGTGGGTTCTTACTAGTTGTCTTTTGGTCAATCGAAATAGCTGGACTCAAGCCTTCAATAGAGTCAACATCCGGTTTTTCCATATTCCCCAAGAATTGACGAGCATAAGCTGACAAGCTCTCAACATAACGGCGTTGCCCTTCTGCATAAATCGTATCGAAAGCCAGACTAGATTTACCAGAACCCGATAAACCTGTCACGACCACTAACTGATCACGAGGGATTTCAATATCAATATTTTTCAAATTATGGGCGCGTGCCCCACGAATAACTAATTTATCTTGCATCTTTCTCAACTTCTTTATTTGTGATTAGGCTGCTTTCATTATAACACAAAGCTCATCTTCTGTACCTTGATAAAGTCACAAGCTCTCTTGATTTGCTAAGATTCAACTTTTTTTAACCAGTCTCCCCAAAACCTGTCTTTTTATAGTATAATAGAAGGAGTATGTATTGACAACGTAAGGGAGGGCTTGAAGATGAAACAAATGTTTCTTTCAAATGCAAGAGAATTCAAGGAAATTGACACATTCCAACCTGGAGCATGGATCAATCTTGTCAATCCTTCCCAGGAAGAGTCTGTCCAGTTGGCTGAGCAATTTAATATCGACATCACTGACCTAAGAGCACCTCTTGATGCCGAAGAAAGCTCACGTATTGCTTCTGAGGACAACTATACCTTGATTATCGTTGACGTGCCTACCCAAGAAGAACGTAATGGAAAGAGTTACTATGTAACCATGCCTTTGGGAATTATTGTCACAAAAGAAGCAGTTATCACGACTTGCTTAGAACCTCTTTCTCTCTTTGATTACTTTCTCAATCGACGGATTCGTAATTTCTATACTTTTATGAAAACTCGCTTTGTCTTTCAATTACTCTATCGTAATGCCGAACTCTTTCTAACTGCCTTACGTTCCATTGACCGCCAAAGTGATAAAATCGAAGCCGAACTGGAAGCAGCTACCAAAAATGCTCAATTGATTGACATGATGGAGTTGGAGAAGTCTATCATCTACTTAAAGGCTTCGCTTAAAATCAATGAACGAATCGTCAAAAAACTGTCTAGCAACGCCTCTAGTTTGCAAAAATATATTGATGACGAGGATTTACTAGAAGATACCTTGATTGAAACCCAACAGGCCATTGAAATGGCTAGTATCTATGAAAATGTCTTGAATGTCATGACAGAAACCTCAGCTTCTATCATTTCAAACAATCAAAATACGATTATGAAATCATTGGCTCTAATGACCATGGCTCTCAACATTCCAACCGTTATCTTTTCAGCCTATGGCATGAATTTCCAAGACAATTGGCTGCCACTCAATGATATGCCTAAGGCTTTTTGGATTATTGTCTTAATCGCTGCTCTTGGCAGTTCATCTGTCGTCCTCTACTTTTTCCGTAAAAAATGGTTCTAACCCCAAGGAGTATTTATGTCTATCCAAAATTTAACTAAGAAAAATCAAGATTTTATTAACATTGCCACTCATCAACTCATGAAAGATGGTAAAACAGACAACGAGATTAAAGTTATTCTTGAAGAAGTTTTACCAAGTATTTTGGAACAACAAGGTAAGGGCGTTCCTGCCCGTAACTTCCTTGGTGCACCAACTGTTTGGGCTGCTAGCTTTAGCCAACCGACCGAAACAGAACAAGAAACTGTTGCTGAAGAAAAAAACACCAAGCCACTACTCATGTGGTTGGATAGTTCCTTCTTTTTATTAGCTATTGTCTGCCTGATCAATGGTATGATGGCTATTTTCAATCCTAAATCAGTCAACACTATTTCTTCAGGTTTAACCACGCTACTTACCCTTGCCTTTGTTGGGGGCTTGGCCTTTTACATGATGTACTATTATATTTACCGTCATGCCAATAAACCTCGTAGCGAACGTCCAAGTACTTGGAAATCTCTGGGAATTATCTTTTTGGCAACGCTTGTTTGGATGATTCTTTACACACTCACACCACTATTGCCAAGTGCACTTAATCCTAGCCTACCTGTTTGGGGCTTACTCCTATTATCTGCGTGTGCCTTTTTGGTCTGCTACTATCTTCGCCGTCACTACAAGGTGCAAAGTGCTTTTGCTCCGCCACGCAAATAAGCTAGATATAACGACACATAAAAACCAAGTTGAGATGAACTCGACTTGGTTTTTTCTTATTTTCGTTTACGGGCAATGAGATGGATTGGTGTTCCTTCAAACACAAAGGCTTGACGGATTTGATTCTCTAAAAAGCGTAGGTAAGAAAAATGCATCAATTCTTCTTCATTGACAAAAATCACAAAGGTTGGTGGTTTGACAGCCACTTGGGTGGCATAGAAAATCTTCAAACGTTTACCTTTATCAGTCGGTGTCGGGTTAATGGCAATGGCATCCATGATGACATCATTAAGCACTGCCGATGGAATACGCAGATTTTGATTCTCACTAATGGTCTTAATCATCTCTGGTAATTTGTGTAGGCGCTGCTTAGTTACGGCAGACACAAAGATAATTGGTGCATAAGAGATATATTGGAAATTGTCACGAATATCTGCTTCCCATTGACTAACCGTATGATTATCTTTTTCAAGCGTGTCCCATTTGTTGACAACGATAATAATTCCTTTACCTGCTTCATGGGCAAAACCAGCAATTCGCTTGTCGTACTCTCGAATCCCTTCTTCTGCATTGATAACCATTAAGACCACATCAGAACGATCAATGGCCCGCATAGAACGCATGACAGAATATTTTTCTGTATTTTCATAGACCTTACCTGACTTACGCATTCCAGCGGTATCAATCATGACATATTCTTGACCACTGCTATCCGTAAAACTGGTATCAATAGCGTCACGCGTTGTGCCTGCGATTGGACTAGCAATCACTCGTTCTTCGCCCAAAATTGCATTGATCAAACTAGACTTACCGACATTAGGACGACCAATCAAACTAAACTTGATGACATCAGGATTGTCCTCTTCGTGTTCAGTTGGCAAGTGATTGACAATCGCATCTAGCACATCACCTGTTCCAATACCATGAACAGAAGATACTGGATAAGGATCGCCCAAACCGAGTGAATAAAAATCATAGATTTCACTACGCATTTCTGGATTATCGACCTTATTAACTGCCAAAATCACCGGTTTGTTAGTTCGATAGAGAATCTTTGCTACATACTCATCCGCATCGGTGACGCCTTCCTTGGCTGAAACGACAAAAACAATCACATCTGCTTCGGTCATGGCAATATCTGCCTGATGTTTGATTTGCTCCATAAATGGCGCATCGACATCATCAATTCCCCCAGTATCAATTAGACTGAACTGGCGATTAAGCCATTCGGCACTAGTATAGATACGGTCACGAGTGACCCCTTCCACATCTTCAACGATAGAGATTCGCTCTCCTGCAATCCGATTAAATAAAGTTGATTTGCCAACGTTAGGACGTCCGACAATAGCAACTGTTGGTAAAGCCATTTTGATTTCTTCGCTTTCTTTTTATGATAAACGGCGATTTTCGCCTTCTAAATGTAATTCACTTGCTAAATAACGTATGCGTTCCATGACTCGCTTAGTCTGCCAACGCTCATCTTGATCTTTAACCAAGGCTAGCTTGTTCTCCAAGTCTGCCATGCTATAATTAGACGTGAAAAAGGTAGGCAATTCTTCTTGCATACGATATTGTAAAATCACCTGTAAAACTTCATCTCGTAACCAAGAACTAGCCTGCTCTGCTCCAATATCATCTAGAACTAACACTTGAGCTGTTTTTAGCACATCAATTTCTTCCTTAACACTAGCAGTTTTAATGGCATGCTTAATGTCAATGGCAAAACTTGGGTAGTGAACCAAGGTTGTACTCACCTGTTTTTTTTCAGATAGTTCATAAGCTAGAGCTGCCATGAGAAAGGACTTCCCAATTCCCATATCGCCATAAAGGTAAAGTCCTTTGGCCTGTTTTTCTGGATAAGCCTTGACAAAATCAACTAGAGATTTAAGAACAGTCAAACGTTTATGGTCATCCAAATGAACATCATTTTCAAAACTAATATGACGATAGGCTTTTGGGAGATTCAACAATTTTACACGACCTGTGATTTCTCGTTCTTCTTGCTGTGCTTTAAGCTCTGCTGTTTCCAGATAAGACACATCCGCATAGCCTTCATTCATGACCAATATGGGCTGATAGCCCTTTGCCACATAAGCAGAGTCCTTACTTAAAAAACGTTGTCGTTCAATCAGATACTGATTAAACTTAGGTAAACTGCGTTTGATTTCTTCCTGTGACAAGCCCTCCCGGCTAATAAATTGAGCAATATCACTATCAGCCAATATAACTTGTAACAGTTGTCTTGTTTCAACCTTTTGAAAACCATCACGGTTCAGGGTTTGACTAATCTTTTTCATCTAGTCCTCCTTTCTCAACTGGGCTAAAAGGTCCTGCTTAATATTTTTTAACCTAGCTTTCTCTTCATCACTGGTTTGATTTTGGTAATCTTGATTACTCCACTGGGGAATATTAGGTTTAGTCATTTTTTTAGCCGACACCTTAGACTGACTAGACGGTTTCATGCCGATTTTCAGATACATCAAAGCGGCTTCTGCACTGTTAATCTTTTTATAGGCAAAATCATTGGCTAATTTCAAGACATAATTCCGATTCAAATTAGTTGAATTAGTCTTTTTTAAACTATACATGATGATGACATTAATGACTTCATCCAGTAAGTTCTTAGCGACCAATTCATCAAGTAAGTGACGCTCACTATCTAACAAACTCGCCTTATAAATTTTTTTGAGTTGCTCTAATAGGTCTCTTGGCGTCGTAACTTTGAAGACTTGTAACATTTCCTTTTCTTCTTGAGAAAATTCCCCTGTTAATTTCTGATCTTGCTGTGTTTTCTTAGCCCAAATTCGTTTGGGATAGATCATCCCCTGATAAGATGTTTCTTTGGCTAAGCGATAGAGCGACAACCAGTCCAAATTAAATCGCTCAGCCAATTCATAAAGGGCCAAAATGTCGTCTTGTTCCTTTTCAAAGCGTAACCCATCATTAAACATTCGCTTCTTAAAATGTTCTAAATCAAAGGCAGTTTGTTTGACTTCAAGTTGTGGTTCTAACGAGGTAGAAAAAACAGCTGAGAAAGATTTAGTGAGTTTAGTCAAACCTGTGGGCAACTTAACCTGCAAACTAGAGACTGCTTGCCCCCCTAAGGCCTTTTCCAACAAGGCACGAAAAGCTGCATTTTTTAAAAAATCCTCTGTCGGTAACGGTTCTTTTAAATGAACTAAATAAGCCTCTTTCTCTGAATCTTGATAAAGGTCTAATAGCTTAATCGCCATTAAACGATCCAAGGCTTGGGTCAACTCTTGTGGTGTCAATTGAAGCTGATCGAGCAAATGACTCACCGACCATTGGCTACGACCATCATCAAAAAATGTGACAAAATAATAATAAAGACCTAGGGCTTTTTGTCCCATAACTGGTAGATAAAGGCGATGCAAACTCTGATGATTGGGACTCAACCAGTTATGTGCCAAATAAGAAAAGCGATCAGTCGGTTTCATCTGCTACCTGACTAGACTTGCCTTTACTGCGAACTTTTTTAGTAATTTGTTTCAAGAGTTCTTCAATTTCATCCACATCCTTGAAGCTTCGATAAACACTGGCAAAACGAACATAAGTAATCTCATCCAACTCTGCTAGCTCATCCATAACCAAATTACCGATAACCACACTAGAGACTTCACTGTCATAATCCATACGAATTTTTCGCTCAATTCGGTTAATCGCCTTATCAATGTCATTACTTGAAACAGGACGCTTTTGAGCACTTTGAATAATCCCATTTAAAATCTTATCTCGAGAAAACTGCTCTCTTGTTCCATCCTTTTTAATCACCAATAAAGGCGAGTCCTCCACACGTTCAAAGGTCGTAAAACGTGCCTGACAATCATCACAAACACGGCGACGACGAATAGCCTGACCGTCTTCTGCTTGACGGCTATCAACAACACTAGATTTATTACCTTGACACTTAGGGCACCGCATTTTCTTACTCCAATCATTCTTTGCTTATCTATTTATTCTACCATATTTTAGGTAATTATAAAAGGAAGGGCCAACCCTTCCTTAAATTCTAATCATCAAATAAACCATCTAAAGCTGCAAAAGGATTGTTAGCCTCTTTTTCTTCAGCTTTGAGGTTCTGATATTGACTTTCCGTCAACACGACCCAATCATTACCTGATGGTAACTGTTCTTCCTTAGCCTCTTCTTCCGTCAAAACTTTTAGAGGGATGTTTAACAAGATATTATCAATCACACTCTCAGCTAAATCAATCGCATCACCTTCAACAACCAAAACAAGATGGTCTTCAACCAAGTCTTTTTTGTCTGCGACTTGACTGGCTTCGATAAAAATCTCATCAACCAAAAGTTGCTCAGTCAAATCAACTGGCACTAAAGAACGACTAGACGGCAGAGTGATGACATAAGACAAGTCATAACTCAGATGATACAAGCCATCTTCGTAAACCACACGTCCCTTGGCAACAAGAGCTGCTACTTTCAAAATCTCTGGCTGTCTATCTTGAAGAGCTATTGTGACATCTAAACTTTTTTCAAAAGAAAGACCTTCTTGACTTTTCTTGATCTCATTAAGATTAAACACTGCTTTCTCCTTGTCTTACTACATCTGTCTCAAACGTTCAATTCGATCAGCAATTGGTGGATGGGTTTGAAAAAGTGCTTGAAAATCCTTTGACTTACGAGGATCACTAATATAAAGTGCCGCACTAGCATCATCTACCTGCTGACTCATAGGAGCAGATTGATCTAATTTTTGTAGGGCATTGATCATCCCTTGAGGATTACGAGTTAGCTCAACAGAACTTGCATCAGCCAAATACTCACGTTGGCGAGAAATGGCCAGACGAACCAAGGTGGCTGCCATTGGTGCTAGCATAATAGATAATATCGCAAAAACTAGAATTAAGGCAGAGGCACCACTGTTGTCACGATTATTTTGACGACGACGTCCCCCACCATACCACATCATGCGACCACTCATACTACCAATCAGAGTTATTGCACTGGTTAAGGCAACCGCAATCGTTGAAATACGAATGTCATAATTTCGGATATGGCTGACCTCATGTCCCATAACGCCCTCTAACTCTTCACGATTCATGACGGCTAGAAGTCCTGTGGTTGCAGCTACCGCAGCATTTTCAGGCTTAGACCCTGTCGCAAAGGCATTTAATGCCCTATCTTCAATGATGAAGACACGTGGCATCGGAATCTGAGCGACCATAGCCATGTCTTCGACGATTCGATAGAGTTCTGGAGCTTCATTTTCCGTAACCTCACGAGCATTATTCATAGACATGACCACGTTAGTTGATTGGAAAAGCATGCTCATGGCATAGATGGCGCCAATGATAAGAGCAATCACGGCTCCGCCACCTAAACTCCCCCACATGAGATAACCGACACCTGCTCCCAATAGGGCTAGCAACGCAAAAAAGGCAATCAAAAGCAAGACAGTCCGACGCTTATTACTTGCAATTTGTTGATATAGCATATTGACCTTTCTTTAATTAGAAGTTAAATTCCACTTTAGGTACTGCTTTTTCTTCCTCTGGTGTTTGTAAAAATTCACTGGCCTTAAAACCAAAAATTCTTGCAAACAGATTAGTTGGGAAAGTTTGCAACCTAGTATTGTAATTTGCTGTTGTTGTATTGTAAAGCTGACGCGAATAAGAAATTTTATTTTCAGTGTTGGTCAACTCGTCCTGTAGTTTAACAAAGCTAGCATTGGCTTTCAAGTCAGGATAATTTTCTGCTACTGCAAACAGACCTGACACTTGCTTAGACAAGGCATCACTGGCTTGCATAGCTTCGTTTGGTGTTCCAGCACTCAAGACTTGTGTACGAAGTTGTGTAATTTTTTCAAAGGTCTTTTCTTCGTAGTCTGCATAACCCTTAACCGTTTCAATCAGATTGGGAATCAAATCATTACGGCGTTTGAGTTGGACATCAATCTGACTCCAAGCCTCCTGCGTTTGCATTCGACTCTTTACCAAACCATTGTAAGCCGAAATTCCAAATAGAGCCAAAAAGACCACAACAATAATCATAATCCACATGTTTCTTACCATCCTTTCTTGTTTTGAACATTATACCAAAAATCCTGTCATTATACCAGTTTGAGCTAGTTAGCGAGCGACTAGCTCACTTTTTTTCCCCTTATTTTTATGGTACAATAAAGTCAAGGAGAAAAGAAACACTTATGACACCTGATGTATTTTACCAACTCTTGGCTGAGGCTGGCTTTGCCCTATCAGACCAACAAAAAGAGCAATTTGAAACCTATTTTGAGCGATTGGTTGAATGGAATGAAAAAATCAACCTGACTGCCATTACTGAGAAAAACGAGGTCTATCTGAAACACTTTTACGATTCTTTGGCACCGATTCTCCAAGGAAAAATCACCGACCAAGCCTTAAAAATCTTAGATATTGGGGCTGGGGCAGGTTTTCCTAGTCTCCCTATGAAAATCCTCTTTCCTCAGTTAAATGTCACCATTATTGATTCGCTCAACAAACGTATTAACTTTCTGAACCTACTCGCCCAAGACCTTGGTCTGACAAACGTGCAGTTTTATCACGGACGTGCCGAAGATTTTGGTCAAGACAAGGCATTTAGGGGACAATTTGACATCGTTACGGCACGTGCCGTGGCTCGCATGCAAATCTTATCTGAGTTGACCATTCCCTTTCTCAAAATCAAGGGGCAGCTCATCGCTCTCAAGGCTAGCTCTGCCGAAGAAGAATTAGATCAAGCTAAAAACGCTCTAAATCTTCTCTTTGCTCAAGTTGATGACACAATCAACTACCAACTACCAAACGGTGATGACCGTAATTTGACTATCGTGGTCAAGAAAAAAGAGACTCCCAACAAATACCCTAGAAAAGCAGGGCTACCAAATAAAAAACCATTATAATCCCTTGATAAGTAGTTCTCAACAACAGAAAGCTCTTCAAAGCAAGATCAATCTTTCTTTTGAGGCATTATTGACCAGTCGCAAGTAAAGATAAGACATGTCTATCTACTATGCCGTCTGCTTAGATTAGGAGTGATTTGCCTATGATGAATTATGAGAAAATGATAACTGATGTTCTAAACGATCCAGAAGTCAAACAAAATCAGCAACTCCATACCTTGTTTTCTAAATCATTATCACGATACTTAAAAAATCACGATCGAACAGAAATCGCTTATCTTGTTAATGACATCTCCTATTACTTAATCTTAAATAACTACATTGCCCCTAAGATTGTGCTTGACTTTGCCACTAAAACCCAAAAAGAATTACACAGACTAAGGGGACTGGGTTCCGCCCTAGATATGTTAGCCACGTCAATTTTAGGATTTGTGATTAAAGAGAAAGTAAAATAAAAGACAGTAGTAAGCTACTGTCTTTTATTTTTGTTCTTTTCTAGCTTAACTAAACCAGCAAACACCTTATTCAGCGACAACGAGCATTGACTTAATCGCCTTACGGTCTGCCATATCTTGATAGGCCTGATTAACCTCTGCTAAGTCATAAGTATGCGTAAAGACTTTTCCAGGATTGATATTGCCATCTAACACCTCTTTGAGCAAGAACTGCTTGTCATAAGTGGTAACTGAGGCAGAACCGCCACCAATCGTGATGTTTTGAGCAAAGGTCGATCCAATTTTCCGATCGCCATAGTGAGGGACACCGACTGCTCCGATACGTCCACCATTGTGGAGAACTCCCAAGGCTTGCTCAAGGGCTGCTTCTGTTCCGACACATTCAAGGGCAACATCTGCACCGCCGTTTAGAATCTCACGAACCTTTTGGATACCTTCTTCACCACGTTCGGCAACCACGGCTGTCGCACCAGACGAGAGTGCCATTTGTTGGCGATCTTCATGACGACTCATCATGATAATTTGAGAAGCTCCACGCATTTTAGCTGCGATTACAGCACATTGACCAACTGCGCCATCACCAATGACAACAACCTTATCGCCTGGTTGAACATTGGCTACCCGTGCAGCATGATAACCTGTTGGCATCACATCTGCCAAGGTCAAGAGAGATTTTAACATCCCTTCAGAATAATCTGACGGTTGGCCTGGCACTTTAACAAGCGCCCAATTAGCATAATGAAAACGCAAGTATTCTGCTTGGAAACCACCACCCCAATTCGTTGGGACAGGATGATTATCACAAGTGCCATCAAATCCTGAACGACAAGCATCGCACTCACCACAACCGTGAGTAAAAGGAACAATGACAAAATCTCCTGGTTTCACTGTCGTGATGTCAGGTCCGACTTCTTCTACAATACCAAGTGCCTCATGACCACTATTGATTGAGTTGTGCTCACGAGCATCACCATGTGAGTATGACCACAGATCAGACCCACAAACACAAGCACGCACAATTTTAATAATGGCATCATCCGCTGCTTGAATAGTCGGCTTATCACGCTCCTCGACAATCATCGACCCTGCTTTTTCAAAAATAGCAACTTTCATCAGTCATCTCCTTATCATATTAGTGCCACTCATTATAACATAGACTTAATAAAAAGGCTATTGTCCTACTTACTGTTGACTACTCATCAAAGACTCCCAGAATTTTTAGATCTCACAATCTAAGTGATACTTTCTTTTTAGAGCCAATAAAAACACACGCGAGATCAGTCTGCTCCAAAAGAAAATCAGAAAAAATCTGTTGTGAGGAAGTTTTCCCAAAATGGGCTGAACCAAAAAAGTTTGTGAGGAGAACAAATCCATTTGGAAAACAGCTCGTCACAACCGTGAGGAAATCAATCCCTTTTGGGCAAGCAAGCTCAAGACTGTGAGCATATCTGCCCTTTTTGGGAAAAGCTCCTCACAGTTGTCAGTATATCTACCTATTTTGGACAGACCTCATTTATTTGGTTAGACTATCCCATGACTCTTGGAAATAACTAGCTATCTTATACAATAGATTATCATGATAGATACAAGTAACCTTTTCAAAAAATCATCAAAAAACACCCAAGAGATAAACTCTCGAGTGCTTTTTTGAGATCTAGTTCAATGTTAGATCTTGTTATAAATCAAAATAACGCTTTGTTAGTCTTCAGGATTTAAACTTGGAAATGAAGATTCAATATCTTTTTTCATTTGCTCTAGATTACTAACAAATTCTTTTACTTTTTCAATAATTTGTTTAACAATTTCTTTCTCCACTGGATTTCTGATACTATTAATTTCTTCAACCTCAGGAATTTGAACTTCGCTTATACCTTCCTCATACATTTTATTAAATAATTTCAATAGATTATCTTTAGACAATTCTTCTGGTTTTATTTCATCACCATCTATCAAAAAATAACACCCTTCATCATCAACTGTTAAGAGTTGCATATACTTCTCCCTTCTTAGCATAAGACTCTATTCCAGATTCCATTGCTTCAATAAATTTATCGTAGCTTTTTTCTTCGATCCTTTTTATAGAATCCCTTATTTTAGTAGAACTGAATTCCCCCGACATAATAGAATAATTTCCGTCATTGTCTTTTGAAGTGACAATCAGATAATCTGGCTCTAGTAATGTACCTAATGTAGAATTATGTGTTATAACAATAACCATACTATTTCTTGCAAGTTGCTTCAGTTCTTTATTTAACTCGTTTCTTATATAAGCATTATCTAAAGATGATTCTGGCTCGTCTATTAGTATAATTGGCTTATTTTTAGCTTCATTTAGCCTTAACATAAGAGCAAATCCTACAGCTTGCCCACCCGAAGCAGGAATCCCATCTGAATCAAGAAGTTTAACTTCTTTACGCACTAGATATTCTGCAAGATTTACTTCATTATAAAACTTCTTACCTTTTAAAATGTTTAAAAAAGTAGTAAACTCTTTCTTTTTGTAAGCTTCCATTAAATCATCGTTAACAGCTTCTCTCGTCCCAACCTCTTTTTGAAACTGACTAGCCAATTCATATGGAACTAAATTTACTTGTATCTGATAACCATGCAAACGTTCATTTTTTAGCGAAGTCTCAGTAATAATATCTTTTAGAAACTCATTTATTTTTTTCTCTAATTGTATCCTACGGATAACTTTGTTAATACTGCATTGTTGAACATTTGAAATTCCAGTACGAGCTGTAAGAGTAGTTTTAACTTCATCCATAATTTCATTAACTTTTTCCTTAATGTCATTCTCTTGTCTGAATTTCAAGTATACCCCTCTGAGCTCTGAATAAACATCAATAAAATTATTTTTCTTTTGGATCCTATTTTCTAATAAGTTCCAAATTTCAGTTTTTTCAATAACTTCTTTAATATTTACGAGTGCATTTTCTAGATAACCTATCTCGGATAGTTCATATTCAGATTCTTGAAATAATACATATTTTTTACTTGATTTACTTATAGCCATTTCATTAGCATATTTTTTAACGTCATCTAAAAATCCTTCAATATTTTCTTGTTCCGTTGCATCATTATTTAAATAATCCTTAACTTTCGAAAATTGAGTTTCATATTTTTCCTGCCACAAATGTAGAGCCGATAAACCTTGTTCTTTTCTTTGTTTCTCAATATATTCATCAGCTCGAGCGGTTTCAAATTGTTTTATTTCATAGCATTCATTTTCGCCATACTCCTCCTTTATTTTTTCCAAAAAATGAGTTTTGCCAGTTCCACGTTTTCCTACTACCAAGTTAAGACCTGAAGAAATATTTACTCCATTAACGTTGATAACACTTTGTAAATTATCCTTATTTATACTTATTTTACTTCTATCACGCAAACATCTTTTTATATCCTCAAATTCACATGAGTCAATCTGTAGATACGTCTGTTTGTTTTGTAATTTTTGAATATTATTTCTGTCGTTGGTGTCACTATCTGTGGCGTGAGCGTCACTAAACAAACAAGGAATTAAAGTTTCAGAATTCTTATGAGCGATATTAAATCTTAGTTGGTTAGGGACACCACCAACATGTACAACGCTATTTAATACACTGGGTATTTCTTTTACTCCTTTACTTTTTCCAAGCTCAAATATGTAAATCCCCTTATTCCAGCAAGGTAATTGTTCACATAACTTCTCACTTGTGATACTTTCTGACTGGGTTTGATGAATTTCAGACAACCAATTTGAAAAGTTTGATAATTCATCAATGCAATCAACAGGAAAAACTATATTTACATGTCCAACATCTAAGGTAAGCTCAATCCCAGGATAAACCATAATTCCTTCTAAGGCTTCCTTAATTTCTTCAAAATTTTCCTTGTCAAATAAGTCATGGTTTGTTATTGCTATTGCATCTAGTTTTGTTGTTTCAACATATTTTTTTAACCACTCTAACGAAAATACAAATTTAGAATCCTTTATACTTGAAACAGTGTGGATATGAAAATCAATCTTTCTAGTCATTAGGCAATTCTTAACCTTTCTATCAATTTACTGTCTCTTCAGTTGACTTTATTAATAAGTTTCACTTGAATTATAATTAGCCAATTATCTTATATTTTGATAAAAAAACATCTCTCAACACTGAGAAATGTTTTTCTGTAACATAATCCAAATAAAAGATTAACGTTTTGAGAACTGGCTAGCTTTACGAGCTTTCTTAAGACCTGGTTTTTTACGTTCAACCATACGTGCGTCACGAGTCAATAGACCTGCACGTTTCAATGAATCACGGAAATCTGGGTCAACTTGAAGCAATGCACGGGCGATACCATGACGAATTGCACCTGATTGACCAGCGTAACCACCACCAACAACGTTAACGAAAACATCGTATGAACCTTCAGTAGATGTTACCGCAAAAGGTTGGTTGATAACAAGACGAAGATCAGCATGTGGAATATACTCTTCAACGTCTTTTTTGTTTACAGTAATTTTACCAGTACCTGGAACCAAACGTACACGCGCAACTGCGTTTTTACGACGGCCTGTACCTGCATATTGTGCTTGTGCCATAATTTATTTGCTCCTTTCCTCTTAGATAAGTCCTGAGATGTCAAGTACTTCTGGTTGTTGTGCAGCATGAGTATGCTCACCGCCAACAAATACTTTCAATTTCATTCCTTGAGCACGTCCAAGAGTGTTATGTGGAAGCATGCCTTTAACTGATTTTTCAATCAAACGAACAGCGTTTTTAGAACGCAACTCACCTGCAGAGATTTGTTTCAAACCACCTGGATACAATGAGTGAGTGTAGTAAATTTTATCAGTCGCTTTTTTACCAGTTAATTTAACTTTTTCAGCGTTGATAACAATGACAAAATCACCTGTATCAGTGTGGGGTGTGAAAGTTGGTTTGTTTTTACCTCGAAGTACGCTAGCAACTACTGCAGAAAGACGTCCAAGAGGTACATCAGTTGCGTCAACCACGTACCATTTACGTTCAACTTCACCTGGCTTAGCCATGTATGTTGTTTTGTTCATGATTTCTCCTATACGAATCGTTTTTGTTTACTAGTGTGGATGTTCCAGTCCACAAGTTATTTGAAGGGTTCCGGGGCCTTTCAAATGGGGTAAACAATACCGCTTATTATTCTATCAAATCATATAGACTATCGTCAAGTATTTATACTTTATTTTTTTAATAATTTTGAGAAAGATTGTTATTACTCTTAATCACTAAAATAAATACTCTCATGTTCCTTACAGGCCGGGTTAAACGCTGCAGAACAATTAGGACAGACACTTTTCCCCTGACGATAAGCCAGAGCTGTCATACCTATCTGACAAGCTCCACAAAAAACAACCTCATCTTCTGATTGACTAGAGTAGGCTTGATAAGTATGTTGCTCATAGGTGTCATGGCAATGGTAACACGGATAGTAACGACGACAAGAAAAACACCTAAGTGCCACGATGTCCCTAGCACTATGATAATGTAGGCACCGTGTTTCCAAATCAACCACATCACCATAAATATGCTCAGGCCATTTTTGATCCACAACTAAATCCACACAACTGCCATCTTTCGTCACAAGATAACGCTGATCCGCCGACCAAAAATCTGCCAATCTGAATCTAGTCTGTTGCAAATCAGACGTCATCAAAAGACACTTCCCCTGTTTGACTAACAATAAGTGGGCATCTAGCAACTCAAGCAATTCTCCGTTAGAAGACACTCCAAGATTAACTATTCGCTCATTTGCAAGAGGTGGACTAACTAAAAATCCTTGACTTTCGCCCTCAACTATCAAAACAACTCTGGCTTGTTTTTGGCAATTAATCTCTAGTTTTCCGTCTTGAGTTAACTTGAACACACTCTTTCTCCTCGCAATAAGATTAAAACCAATATAACCTCATCATAAGAAGTCTGTCAAAAGAATTCCTTTTCTCACTTATTTTTTAACCTTTATGATATAATGAAAAAATGGATAAAATAGTTAAATCAATAGCAAGTTCTGGCTATTTCCGTGCTTTCGTGCTTGATTGTACCGAAACAGTCCGTACTGCCCAAGAAAAACATCAAACACAAGCTAGCTCTACTGTGGCTTTAGGACGCACCTTAATTGCCAACCTTATTTTAGCGGCCAATCAAAAAGGTGATAGTAAAGTGACCGTCAAAGTTATTGGTAATAGTTCTTTTGGCCATGTCATTTCCGTCGCTAATACCAAAGGACAGGTCAAAGGTTATATTCAAAACAAGGGCGTTGACATCAAAAAAACTGCCACAGGCGAAGTGCTGGTCGGTCCTTTTATGGGACAAGGGCATTTTATTACCATTGTTGACTACGGAACCGGTAATCCTTATACCTCAACCACTCCTTTGATTAGTGGAGAAATCGGCGAAGATTTGGCCTATTATTTGACAGAGAGCGAGCAAACTCCTTCTGCTGTTGGGCTTAATGTTTTGCTTGATGAACAGGATCAAGTAAAAGTTGCAGGTGGCTTTATGCTACAAGTTTTACCTGGTGCACCCGAAACTGAAATCAAGCGTTATGAAGACCGTATTCAATCTATGCCTGCTATCTCAAATCTACTAGCTGCAGAAGATCCCCTGACTGCTCTGCTCGATGCCATTTACGGCGAAGACGAATACAAGCGTCTTACAGAAAGCGAGCTTGCTTTTGTTTGTGATTGCTCTAGAGAGCGTTTTGAGCAAGCCCTCATCACCCTGCCAAAAACAGATTTACAAGAGATGAAAGACGAAGACCACGGAGCAGAAATCAACTGTCAATTCTGTGGCACAAATTATTACTTTACCGAAACAGATTTGGAGAATTTAATCAATGACAAAGCTTAATTCATCATTTATGATTGGCAATGTAGAAATCCCTCATCGGACAGTACTTGCCCCAATGGCTGGCGTGACTAACTCTGCCTTTCGTACCATCGCGAAGGAATTTGGTGCTGGTCTAGTCGTTATGGAAATGGTGTCAGACAAAGGAATCCAGTACAACAATGAAAAAACCTTGCACATGCTTCATATCGAAGATGGGGAAAATCCAGTTTCTATTCAGCTATTTGGTAGTGACGGCGACAGTCTAGCTCGTGCAGCCGAATTCATCCAAGAAAATACCAAAACAGATATTGTTGACATCAACATGGGATGCCCTGTGAATAAGATTGTTAAAAATGAAGCTGGTGCTAAATGGCTCAAAGACCCTGAAAAAATTTATTCTGTTATCAACAAGGTTCAATCTGTGCTTGACATTCCTCTAACGGTCAAAATGCGAACAGGTTGGGCTGACGCTTCTTTAGCAGTTGAAAACGCACTTGCTGCCGAATCTGCTGGTGTGTCTGCCCTTGCCATGCACGGACGCACACGCGAACAGATGTACACTGGCACTTGTGACCACGAAACCTTAGCCAAGGTTGCCAAAGCCCTAACTAAGATTCCTTTTATGGCTAATGGAGACATTCGTAGCGTTGAAGAAGCTAAATTTATGATTGAGGAAATCGGTGCCGACGCTGTTATGATTGGCCGAGCTGCCATGAACAACCCTTACATCTTCACTCAGATCAACCACTATTTTGAAACAGGGGAAATCCTACCAGATTTACCTTTTGAAAAGAAATTGGACATCGCCTATGAACACCTACGTCGCCTTGTTAAACTTAAAGGCGAGCACATTGCCGTTCGTGAATTTCGTGGGCTTGCACCACACTATCTGCGAGGAACGTCAGGAGCTGCCAAGATCCGTGGGGCTGTTTCTCGTGCAGAAAGTTTAGCAGAAGTTGATGAGATTTTTGCTTCAGCGCGTCGGTAGGTTAGTTTTAGTTAGACTTAAGTTTCATCACTTATACTAAGCTCATCCGAAATATTATTTGTTTTTCATAGATCTCCAAAAGAGTGCCACTTGGCACTCTTTTTCTAGTTTAGAACAACATACTTATCACAAAAAAACTGGGATAGCATCCCAGTTTTTACCTATACGATATCAAATTTTAATTTATTCTTGCTCAAGCCAACTTTCAGCGTTTGACCAGCCGTTAACTCTCCGCCTAGAATCAATTCTGCCAGCCTATCTTCCACCTGAGTTTGAATAGTACGTCGTAGAGGGCGAGCTCCCATCTCCACATCATAACCATCTTTAGCCAAATGTTTCAAGGCAGCAGGTTGGACTTTAAGCACAATATTTTGTTCTGCTAGATGAACTACCAAAGGCTGAATCAACAATTTAGCAATCGCAAAAAGATTATCTTCCGTCAAACTATGGAAAACCAATTTGTCATCAATACGATTCAAAAATTCTGGACGATAAGACGTTTTCAACTCTTCCAAAATACGTTTTTCCATAGCTGTATGGTTTTGACTCAAATCCCTTGCCCCAAAACCAACGGTTTTATCATCACGCAGAGCAGTCGCTCCCAAATTACTGGTCATGATAATCAAGGTATTTGAAAAATCAACTCGACGACCACGGCTATCTGTCAAGACACCATCATCTAGAACTTGTAGCAGCAAGTTAAACACATCTGGATGAGCTTTTTCAATCTCATCAAAAAGTAAAACAGAATAAGGTTTATTTTTCACTTTTTCTGTCAACTCTCCACCTTCATTATAGCCAACATAACCTGGTGGCGCCCCATTCAAACGACTAGCTGCAAATTTTTCCATGTATTCACTCATGTCAAAACGAATAAGAGCTGATTCATCATCGAACAATAAGGCAGCCAAGGCCTTAGCCAATTCTGTTTTACCAACACCTGTCGGCCCCAAAAACATGAAAGAGCCAATCGGTCGCTTACCTGTTCGGATTCCAGACTGATTACGACGAATGGCACGAGCAATAGCTGAAACGGCTTGTTCTTGACCAATCACTCGCTTATGCAACTCTTTTTCGAGAGTTAAGTAGCGTTTGTTATCTGCTTGGCTTAATTTTTGAACAGGGATACCCGACAAACGACTTAAAGTTTTCATCACATCAACTGATGTCACTTCAATTGGCTTCATCAACTTATCTTGCTTATCTACTTGCTTAAATAGAGCCTTAGCTTGTTTCATATCTGCCGCTAAAAAGGCCTGATCTAAAGCCGTTAAATGACTACCTAATTCTTTTTTAATCATGGTTTGGACAGTTGCACTGGTTTCATCCAACAAATCCAAGGCCGAATCAGGTAATCTCTTGCTTGTTAGGTAACGGTGGGCTGCCTTAACAGCTGTTAACACCACATCATCAGATAAAACAACCCGATGATAACTTTCATAAGTTTCTTTAACACCTAAAAGAATCTGATAAGCTTCTTCAATGCTTGGCTCTTCCAAAGTAATCTTAGCAAAACGACGAGAAAGTGCCGCATCTTTTTCAATATGTTTTTGATATTCATCTTGAGTAGTTGCCCCTACCAAACGAAGATACCCACGAGAAAGAGCTGGCTTAAGAATATTTGCCGCATCTAAAGTACCTTCCATGCCACTACCTGAACCCATAATGGTATGCAGCTCATCAATAAAAAGAATGATCTTGCCGTCTGTCTCAACATCCGCAATAATCTTATTCATGCGTTCTTCAAAATCACCACGAAAACGAGTTCCAGCCAAAACGGTCATCATATCTAATTCTAAAACACGAAAATCTTGTAATTCATAAGAAATTTCACCTGCCACAATACGTTGTGCCAAACCATAAGCTAAAGCGGTTTTACCCACTCCCGCTTCACCAACGAGAACAGGATTGTTCTTGCTTTTACGACTAAGCACACGAATCATGCGAGTAATTTCTTCTTGACGACCAATAACTGGATCCAGCCTACCTGCTTGAGCTAAAGCTGTTAAATCACGAGTAAACTCTTCTAATTCACCTGCCGTTGACACTGGCTTCATCATCTCTGAAAAGCCACCTTTTTTAGCTTTTTTTGGTACCTTTAACTCACGAATTGCTTTGATCTGATCCTTAGTAAAGCCAGCATAGGCTTCAACAGTCTTTCGCAAATCATGGATTTTAACCATTTCACCTTGTTCAACATTACGATCAAAACCAACCAATTGCAGCAATCTAAAAGCAACTGTATCCTCACTTAGTAAAATTGCTTCCAAGACATGCTCTGAACCAATCTCTTTGTTTGAGGTCACTGCACAAATCTCACTAGCATAATCCAACAGACGACTCAAGGCTTGAGATTGAGGCACAAAAGAAAAACCAAGATTCGCTTCCTCAGGTTCTTGTCCTATCATTTCAATCGCGGCATCTTGATAACGCTCAAGAGGAACTTCTTGATCATATTCTAAAAAACTAAGTGCAGCAACAGAACCTTCTGTTGCGGTCATTGCCAAAAGAATATGCCAACTTTCTAAAAATTTACTCTTAAAACTGACCGCAATAAATTGACCCAAGCCAAAAATTTCCTGCATTTTTAGTGAATACTGATGTGTCATCACTTATTATTGTCCTTTTCTATCTAATCGTTGTAATAGTTTGTCTAACATACGTGCACGAATTGCTGGAGCATCTTGACCTAACACTTCATCACAACTGGTTGCTAATAGCATTTCACCTTCACGTTGACTAATGATTTTTTCATCAAAAAGATACTGTATCAAATCCGCAAAAACTGTTTGACTAACTCTCAGTCCTAGAGATTCTCTCAGATTACTCAACAATTTATGTTTATCTGAAAAAGTGACCTTGGCAATTCGAATATAGCCACCACCACCACGCTTACTTTCTACCATGTAACCACGATTTTCGGTAAAACGAGTTTTAATGACATAGTTAATCTGACTAGGGACAACTTGAAAAAAATCTGCCAAGCTAGAACGACGAATTTCAGCAATTCCTTCTTGGAGTAATATTTTCTTTATGTATTCTTCAATATTATCAGATGTGCTTTTATTTACCATACGTCCCTCTTTCTAAGAACTTGACCTTATTTGACTATTCTATCATAAATTCGTATTTTACGCCAATAAATCAAAAAGTCCTAGCTAAGCTAGAACTTTTAGTTTTCCTAGTTATTTAGGGCTGCTGCCATAGTTGCTGCAACTTCTGCTTCAAAGTCGTTAGATGCTTTCTCGATGCCTTCACCTACTTCAAAACGAGCAAATGAAACAGCCTTAGCATTTACTGACTCAAGGTAAGCTTCAACTGTCTTGCTGTCGTCCATGATATAAACTTGTGCAAGAAGTGTGTAAGCTTGGTCAACTTGTGTATTGTCAAGCATGAAGCGATCCATTTTACCTGGCAAGATTTTATCCCAGATTTGCTCTGGTTTACCTTCTGCCGCCAATTCAGCCTTGATGCTTTCTTCTGCTTGAGCAATGACTTCATCAGTCAATTGAGCTTTTGAACCATATTGAAGAAGTGGAAGAGCTGGTTTGTCAACCATCGCACGACTTTCATTATCTTGTTCAATCTTATGGTTCAATTGAGCCAACTCATCTTTAACAAATTGTGGGTCAAGTTCAGTGTAAGACAAAACAGTTGGTTTCATTGCTGCAACGTGCATTGATACTTGTTTAGCAAGTGTTTCGTCACCACCTTCGATAACAGTGATAACACCGATACGACCACCATTATGTTGGTAAGCACCAAAGGCTTGAGCGTCTGTTTTTTCAACCAAGGCAAAACGACGGAATGAAATTTTTTCACCGATTGTTGCAGTTGCGTTCACATAAGCTTCCTCAAGCGTTTCACCTGAAGGCATTACCAATTTAAGAGCTGCTTCATTGTCAGCAGGTTGACCTTCTGCGATAACTTTAGCTGTTGTGTTAACCAACTCAACGAATTGAGCATTTTTAGCAACGAAGTCTGTTTCAGCATTCACTTCAACAACTGCTGCAACATTACCGTTAACATAAACACCTGTCAAACCTTCAGCCGCTACACGGTCAGCTTTTTTAGCTGCCTTAGCCATTCCTTTTTCACGAAGCAATTCAATCGCTTTATCAATGTCACCATCAGTTTCAACAAGGGCTTTCTTAGCGTCCATAACGCCAGCACCTGATTTTTCACGCAATTCTTTTACGAGAGCTGCTGTAATTGCCATTTTTCATCCTCCAAATATTGTTTCAATAAAAAACGGAGACAGAGCGGTTAGCTTTGCCCCGTTTGGTCTAATTTCAAATTTTATCGAGCTGATTAAGCGTTGTCGCCTTCAACAACTTCAACGATTTCTTCGATTGAATCAGCTTCTGCTGCTGTTTCAAATTCAACAACTGCATCCTCACCTTGACGACCTTCGATGATAGCATCAGCCAATTTAGCTGTAATCAATTTAACAGCACGGATTGCATCATCGTTAGCTGGGATGATTACATCGATATCATCTGGATCAGCGTTTGTATCAACCATAGCTACAACTGGAATACCAAGTTTTTTAGCTTCTTTAACAGCGATTTGTTCTTTATGTGGGTCAACAACGTACATTACATCTGGAATGCGTGGCATATCTTCGATACCACCCAAGAATTTCTCAAGACGAGCACGTTGTTTGTTAAGAAGTGCAACTTCTTTCTTAGGAAGTAGGTCAAAAGTTCCTTCTTCTTCCATACGTTTGATTTCTTTAAGGCGTGCAATACGTTTTTGAATTGTTCCCCAGTTAGTAAGGGTTCCACCCAACCAACGATGGTTGATAAAGTATTGACCTGCACGAGTTGCTTCTTCTGCTACAGCTTCTGCTGCTTGTTTTTTCGTTCCAACAAACAAAACAACTGCATCATTTGCTGCTGCATCACGCATGAAGTCGTATGCTTGATCAGCCAATTTTACAGTTTGTTGAAGGTCGATAACGTGAATACCATTACGTTCCGTAAAGATGTATTTAGCCATCTTAGGATTCCAGCGACGAGTTTGGTGACCAAAGTGAACACCAGCCTCAAGAAGTTGTTTCATTGAAATTACTGCCATGAGTATTTCTCCTTTTAATATGTTTTTGCCTCTCCCAAACTTAAACTCGCAAATCCACCATAACGGCAACAGACCCACAATCCATTTGAGATGAGTATTATCGGAAAACACCGACCTTTATATGATACCACATTACTTCAAGAATTGCAATTTTTTTAATGTAAAATAGCGTGTTTTTATGGTGTTGCTTTTCTTATTGATTAAAAAATCGATTGACATAATAATAAAAATATGTTGATTGACCTGTCACAATAGTCACAGTACCTTCCATACCATAAAAAGCAACATGACGTGGAAGTCAGGTTGCTAAATTCTTATCAAAATAAATCATTTACCCAAAAATTCTAGCCACTCCATAGCCGACAATACCCACTCCTGTTCCGGCTAGAACAGAATAGCCAATAACTGCCAAAACGCCCATTCCACCATCAACAGTTGCAAGTTCTTCCGTCGTCATTTCTTCAAATTTATTCATTAATTCCATGATTTAACTCCTTTATGAGCCTGTTATTTAAATCATTTAATTTAATCCCAAAAACACACCTACAAGTAATCCAATCCATGATGCTACAGCAATAATCACTGCTGAAATATTTGGCTTAATCTCTTTTGTCATAATGCACCTCTTAATTAATGTTTATTTTATGATAAACCAACAGCAATTCCTGCACTAAAACCAGCAAAAGCTGAACCAGAAATAATTGTTGCTGCTACAGCAATTGGAAGAATACCACCTTCCACTTTCATCAATTCCTGATCTGAAAGATTTAAAACATTTGTATTGACATGATTTAACGTTTCTAATGTATTCATTTTATTTCTCCTTTCTATCTATTCGCTTTTTTATAGTAAAAACCAAAGATAAAACAAAAAAAGCCAAGCTTTTCTGCTCAGCTTTTTTACTAATGAGTTAATTGATAAATCATCGAAATTACTTCATTAATAATAGTAAAACCCACTAGAAAGGCAATGGCAAACTTAGAGATGAATAACTCTGACTCGGCCGAATTTTTTAACCTAAATATTAAATAGACTACCACAACTAGTAGCGTAAAGAATTTCAAATCAAGTGACATCATTTCCCCCGTATTTCTCTACTAATCATAATCAACAACACCCCATTTAGTATCAGTAACGTTGGATCAAAAACTTGTAGCCATTGAGACATTGGATAGATCTTTGTATCATTCAAAACGGTTAACACTAGATACGCTAACATGATGATAAAAGCAAGTAATTCTGGTAAGTATTTCATTTTCACCTCTTTTCTCCCTTTATCTAGGCAAAATTTTATCCAAATCAATACTTATTATTCTTTTTAAAATCAAAGTAGATCAGAATAAAAATTAAAAACACAATAATCGAAAAAGAATTAACTTTATCACTCACATTATGTTCAACAATAAAAGCAGAAATAAACGCTTGAAAAAAAGCTGTTTTTTGATAATTCTTTTGAAGAATAATGTCACAAATAATCGTATAAATCCAAAAGACCACAACAATAGCGATTAAAATCCATTTAAAATAATCAATTTGTCCCATAACTAATACACCGTCTAACTGTTTACCATAATAGAATACGTCACAATAACATATTAGGAACAATTGTCATTTGAAAACAAAATGATTAACATAAAGACCAAATAAGCAAGCCAAACAAATACTAAATTTTTAGAGGCCAGAAATAATAATAGAAATGCGTTAATACTAAATAGAGAATAAAAATTTTCGCTTTGTTTAGATTGTTTTACCGTTTTATAAATGATATAGAATTGAACCAATACAATTGTTATAAAGATATAATTACCATTATGAAGTTATCCTTTTTCAAGAGCAATAGTTTTTTATGACTTTTCTGTATGTTTAATTGATATTAAAATCACTGTTGTACTAATCACACTCATGATTGCTACTAGTAGATAATTAGGCTCAACGTTGCCCATCTGACGAAACTGATAGGTAAGAAAAACACAATGGAATAATAAATTTAAAACATAAATTACCTGAAATACTTTTTTACCTGTGATTGTCATAAGTTCCCCTCCTACTTATATATTCGCTTTCTTTATACCTTTATTATCATCTAAAAATTTGACTTATCTTCCAAACTTTCTTCTCAAACCTTTACCAATATTATATGAAACCATAAGTATAGCTACTTCTAAACCTAGGTTAATTTCTCCTTATTTTTTAATCGAAGTCATTGTTAAACTTAGACAATAAAATATAATGGCTAAAGGTAATGGTAAATAATATTCTAAGTTAAAATTTAAAAGCCCTGCATCAAATAAAATAACAAGTACAGAATAAATGCTGAAAAGAATAAATAAAAAAGTTGTATCATTTTGTTTCATCTCATTCCTCCACTTTTTAAATTCATTGTTTTTTAATTCTTAATTAAGAAAATATAAAATTGTTAGTAAAACTATTATCTTTGTTATGACTAATTCATCAATCGACTAGCATACACTAACCCTGTTGGAGCTTTATCTCCGAAAATTGCTCCATAGTGATGTGCTGGCATCTTACGTAAAGCACCCCCAGCTGTTCCTGTTGCCCCAATTTTGAAGTTAGTTCTCAAAGAAGGTTTTAAGCCAGCCATTAAAATTCTCACATGATTATCTATCCAGCAAATGTATTTTTTTGTAAAAGCGTCTTGTACCCATTCAGGTTGCTCAGTATCTCTACCAATTTCCCAAACATCTACAATTTTTCCGTTATAACGTGCTTTCATATTATGTTGTTTCCTTAGTAACCATTACATGAATTAGGTGTTCCACCATATTTGTAACGAAACTGCTATCGATTTATCTTTTGGAGAATCTCTACTCATAATCTCCTCTTCTTTTGTGTAATCGCTTTCTTTATATTTTTATTATAGCATAGACCCACTCAAAAAGCTATTATTACGCAGTCTAATCTCCTAAAAATATCAAAAAAACACTTACCCCCCCCCCCATATTTTCAGTAATATGTCGAAAATATGAAAATTTTTCCGTTTCTTTCAGAAAGATTAAGATAAGTTAAAGTTTTCGTTGCTATGCTTGAGTTATCTTAATCATAGAAAGTCGTATATGGCAAAAGATTTTTTTAAGCGAAAAGAAAAAAAGTACCTACTAAATCAAGCAGAATATGAACAGCTTACGCTCTTTTTACAGGAACGCATGCTACCTGACCCTTACTTCAAGACACAAAATAACACGGTTTATTTTGATAATGTCCATGACGAGATGATTATCAATTCGATTCATGGAACAGATTATAAATGCAAGGTCAGAGCTCGCCA
The DNA here is from genome assembly GCF_007859205.1 of Streptococcus sp. sy004. Lineage (GTDB taxonomy): Bacteria > Bacillota > Bacilli > Lactobacillales > Streptococcaceae > Streptococcus. The sequence goes on along the minus strand of NZ_VOHP01000002.1, from coordinate 132,528 downwards.
CTATGCCGGGACTGACCAAGTCTTTTTAGAAATCAAATCAAAAATTTATGGCACGGTCTTCAAACGTCGTATTATTATCAGTCAAGACGACTACCAAACTTTTCTTGATAAAAAGCAGCTCCCTGATAGTCAAATCGCTAGAGAACTCCTCCATTTATTTCAAGAAAAACAACTCGCTCCAAAGATTTTCATTATTTACAATCGAACGTCTTATATGGCTAAAGAGGCGTCTTCTGACCTACGCATTACCTTTGATGAACGACTACGCTCATCAACGACCAATCTAGATTTATTTTCTGATACTAGTATGACGCCTCATTTTGATGAACCACGAATTATCATGGAAATCAAAACCAAAGAAGGCCTGCCTGACTGGTTGGTTAACTACCTCTCGCAACATTGTATTTACCCACAATCTTTTTCTAAGTATGGAAAGATTTTTACTAAAGCAAGAAAGGAAGAACTCATTCATGTTTGATTCAATCTTAGCTCAAGGAGTGACCTTGTCATCTTTAACCATCACTTCTACCGTTGCTCTTTTGGTAGGCGTTATGGTGGCAGGGGTACATGCTAAAACCACACATTACTCGAAAAACTTTGCCATTACCCTTGTCACCCTACCTATTTTGGTTCAGTTCGTGATTATGATGACATCAGGCAATCTAGGAACTGGTGTGGCTATTATGGGAACATTCAGCTTGATTCGTTTTCGTTCCATGCCAGGGACTTCTCGTGAGCTAATCAGTGTTTTTGCGGCCATGACTATGGGCTTGGTTATCGGAACAGGTTATGTCTTTGTGGCACTATTTGCGGCCTGCTTTGTGTCTATCGTGTTATTGCTACTTCATCATCTCGCCCTTTTTGATCCAAGCAATAGCAGCCAATACCTAACCATTTCGATGCCAGAAGATCTTGAACACGAAACTGTCTTACAACCTGTCTTTGAACAATATCAGGTGAAAGCAACTTTAGAAAGCATTCGGCTGAAAAATATGGGGTCAATTTTTGAATTAAATTACCATTTGGAATTGCCTAAACAAATGGATCGTAGAGCCTTTATCAATGACCTACGCATTCGCAATCGCAACTTAGCCATTATTCTTGGCACCAACCCCAACAAGGCTGGCTTATAGAATATCACTAGAACACAAGGAGATTATCATGTTTTTACCATTATCACATCGAACTAAAAAAGCCCTAGCCAGTCTATTATTGACCTCAACCTTGACCCTCGCAGCCTGTCAAGCACAATCAACGGCAACAACGACAGCAACTTCCACTCAACAAACAACCTTACAAACTAGTGTGAGCGAGATTGCTTGGGACTCTCTCCCTTCTAAAACAATTGAACTTGGACAAGACACACTCACCATCACAGAACCTGGAACCTATACACTGACAGGAACGACAACCAATGGGGTGATTGTCAATACCACTGGAAATGTTCGTTTGATATTAGCAGGTGCCAATATTTCAAGTCAGGACAATGCTGCCCTTTATGTTCAATCGGCTGACAATCTTGTCGTGGAATTACAAGATAATACCGAAAACACCATCACTGATAGCAGTAAACATTCAGATAGCAGCATTGAGGGAGCTCTTTATTCTAAGGATGATTTGACGATTACAGGAAATGGTAGCTTGACCGTCAAGGGAAACTATCAAGACGGGATTGTGTCTAACGATCGTCTGGCCATCTTATCTGGTCAAATCACTGTTGAGGCGGCTGATGACGGTATCCGTGGTAAAGATGAATTGACAATTACAGGCGGAAAGATTCAAGTCACTGCTGGAGGCGACGGCCTAAAAGCCACTAATGACGAAGATTTGAGTAAGGGAATTACCTATATTGCAAATAGCGACATTAGCGTGACGGCAGGTGACGATGCCATTAAGGCTGAGTCGCACTTGACCATTGATAGTGGTAACATCCTTGTGCAAAATGCCACGGAAGCTCTAGAAGGAGCAACCGTAACCATAAACGGTGGCACCTTGAAACTTTATGCCACTGATGATGCCATCAATGCCTCAAGTACGCTCACATCTGATGTCTTTATCAAAATCACTGGTGGTGATGTCACTGTTGAAGTTGGTTCAGGAGATACAGACGCTATTGATGCCAACGGCAGCATTTACATCTCAGGTGGACAACTTAACATTACTGCCCAATCTGCCTTTGACTACGATGTTCAAGCCGAGATGACTGGTGGGACTGTTATCGTTAACGGAGAAAAACAAACAGAGATTATCGCAACTGGCCCTGGCGGACGTGGCGGCTTTGGAGCTCCTTAACATATTAAATTAAAAAATACCGTTTCTAACCATAAACTTCCTATCATTCCGATAGGGAGTTTTGTTAACTCTTTTGAAATCACTCTTCTCTCTGCCATCGTTTCTGATAAACAGCGAATAGCATCTAAGAATTTTTACCAAAAAGCCCATCGAACAATTGATTCCCTTTTGGAACAAACACAAAAACCTTGTGAGCTACTCTGCCCAAAAGGGGCAGGCCTAAAAAATCTTGTGATGAGGACAACCTCCTTTGGAAATAAGGTCCTCACAACTGTGAGGACGTCTGCCCATTTTGGGCAGACAGGCCTTAGCTCGTCAGACTAGCTTGCGACTTTTGGGCAGAGGTAAATAGTCTAATTAGACAGAATAAACTAAATTGATGAAAAAACAAAAACTAGCCTAGAGTTTGAGTTACACCCTAAACATGATATAATGATAACAGTAAAGTATGCGACTAGATGACTGATGTTGTTCATCCAGTAGTGTACTATCACTAACCAACAAGGCTTAATCCCTTACTAAGAAAGGAATTTTAGAAATCTTATGATGAATATGCAAAACATGATGCGTCAGGCACAAAAACTACAAAAGCAAATGGAAAAGAGCCAAGCTGAGCTTGCTGCAACCAGTTTCACTGGCAAGTCTGCTCAGGATTTGGTGGTTGCAACCTTTACTGGTGATAAAAAACTAGTGAGCATTGACTTCAAGGCTGATGTGGTTGACCCAGACGATCTTGAAACCTTACAAGACATGACCACACAAGCTGTCAATGACGCTCTGCAACAGATTGATGCCGCAACTCAAAAAACACTGGGTGCTTTTGCCGGTAAATTACCATTTTAAGCCCACATAAAAACTCACCTGATAACAGGTGAGTTTTTTAGTCCAACCATGAACTCAAATCTAAACCAGCAAAGGGATGACTGACTGCTGTTTCTTGTCGTTCAAGCAGCGCCTTATTCTCATCAAATTCTAAAAATTTTTCATAGATAAGAGCCGTCATTCTTGCGTCCTCCAAGCTATCATGCCCTTTCCCAGAAATGCCTAATTGCTCAGCGACCGTTTGCAATTTCAAATTGGCAATGCCATTCAAGTCACTACTGCGTCTATCAAAGGCTTGGTCAAAGACATCAAGGGCATATTGGTGACTTAAGTCCAAACCATTTTCCAACAAAAGGGGCAAATCACTCTTATGAGCATTGTAGCCGATCAAAGCCTTCTCCCCGACAAAGTCAGCAAAATCAGCCAAGACCTGCTCCAAGGTCGGTGCTTGTTCAATCTTCTCCTGGGTGATACCTGTCAAGCCATTGATAAAACTCTGCAAAGGCACTTCAGAATAGACATAGGAATCAAACTGAGCAAGTTCCCGACCGTCAAGCATGGCAACCGCAGACAATTGAATGATATGACTGACACCATCTACCGTATTAAATTCTAAATCAAAAGCAACATACTCACTTAGTTTCTGCATGGGTTTCTCCTTTTTAATCAAAAAAGACTAGCTTTACCCAGTCTTTTACTTCTTACGACCAAACAAACGACCGAAAAAGCCTTTTTTCTCCTCAACCTTGGTCTGAATCTCTTCCACTTGCGTTCTAGCCTGATCCACTTCTGCCTTGGCTTCGTCTAATTCTAACTTGAGCGTGTCCTTGTCAGCCATCGCCTTGGCAGTTAGTTGCTGCTGCTGATCCAGTTGCTTGTCTTTTTCAGCAATCTGAACATCCTTGACACGAATCTGCTCATCTTTTTTCTCAATCTGGATGTCCTTGGCCTTGAGTTGTTCATAGAGCCTTGCAATCTCATCATTTTTCTCATCGACAAGAATCTCCATCAGTTCACGCTGCTTGGTTTCCTCACTAACTGGCTCATCTTCAAAAATCGTCTTTTTGTAAATTTCTTCTAGCTTAATCAAGCCACTACGCTTGACCACAGTGACCCCTTTTTCATTTTTTTCAAGGTCTTCATCTGGTAGATTTTTCACACGATTATTGACAGCTTGGCGACTGACACCCAAGATTTCAGCCAGCTCGCTGACGGTTTTTTCTACTCCCATTTTTTTCCTCTTCTTGCACTTTTCTTACTATTCATACTACCATAAGAGCCTGTCTATGTCAATTTTGCAAAAGATGGCGGTTGCTCTTTCTTTATGGTAAAATGAAAGCATGACACATTATGATACGATTGTTATTGGTGGAGGGCCGGCTGGTATGATGGCGACGATTTCTTCTGCCTTTCATGGCAAGAAAACCCTCCTTATCGAAAAAAACAAACGCTTGGGTAAAAAGCTGGCAGGTACCGGTGGTGGACGTTGCAACGTCACCAACAACGGTAGTTTGGACGACCTTCTAGCTGGTATCCCTGGCAATGGCCGCTTCTTGTATAGCGTTTTTTCTCAGTTTGATAATCATGACATTATCAACTTTTTTGAGGACAATGGCTGTGCTCTCAAGGTCGAAGATCATGGGCGTATGTTTCCTGTCACAGATAAGTCACGCAGCATTATCGCTTGCTTGGAAGACAAGATACAAGAACTCGGTGCCACGATTAAGACCCAAACCGAAGTGGTTTCGGTCAAAAAGATGGACGACCTCTTTCATGTCAAGTCGTCTGATGAGAGCCTAACCAGTCATCAGGTGGTTGTGACGACTGGTGGCAAGACCTACCCTTCAACTGGCTCAACGGGGTTTGGGCATGACCTGGCTCGCCACTTCAAACTGGCAGTCACGCCTCTTGAGTCGGCTGAAAGCCCTCTTTTGACCGACTTCAACCACAAGGCATTACAGGGCATTTCCTTGGACGAGGTTACTCTAAGCTATGACAAGCATGTCATCACCCATGACCTACTCTTTACCCACTTTGGCTTGTCTGGCCCTGCTGCCCTTCGCATGTCTAGTTTTGTCAAGGGTGGCGAAGAACTCCGACTGGATCTTCTCCCCCAAGTCACATCAGATGACCTGCTCGGCTATTTAGAAAAAGAAAGGGAAAAATCACTCAAAAATGCCCTCAAGGCAAAACTGCCTGAGCGTCTGGCTGACTTTTTAGCCCAAGACCTACCAGAAAAGGTCAAACAACTAGACCCCAAGCAGTTGCTTGACTTGGTTGATAAGATTAAGGCCATGCCAATCCCTGTGACTGGTAAGATGTCCCTTGCCAAGTCCTTTGTCACAAAGGGTGGGGTTGACCTTAAGGAAATCAATCCCAAAACTCTTGAAAGTAAAAAGGTTGCTGGGCTGCACTTTGCTGGCGAGGTGCTGGACATCAACGCCCACACAGGGGGCTTTAACATCACTTCTGCCCTTTGCACTGGCTGGGTGGCTGGTAGCCAGTATCCTAACAGCTGGAGCTAAAAGAAAAAACTGACTAGAAGACTACCCTTCTAGTCTTTTTTGTTGCCAAGATACTTAACCGGTTGCCTAAACGCTTTCACGCCGGGGCAAGTCTGTTACTCCTGCCCTAACTTTCGTCTGTCTTAACTTCTTGAGAGAGTAAGGGCTGGTTATTTGTTTATAGGTATTATAGGCGTTGGTAAACAGCTATAATACCATCCATACCACTTGACAGGAGAGTGGTATAGCGATTTTTTGAAGAAGAAAGGAGACAACTATTTTGTCAAAATATAAGTGGGATAAACAGATGAGTTCATTTTATAATGGTTTATTTAAAAGCTCATCAAAATTCTCTAATTTATCTTATAAAGAAAAAGTTATAACTATCATTAGTTTAATATTTCTTTTATCAAGTCCACTAATCGCTTCGTTTAAATTTTCACCATGTAAAGAGTTCGATCAATATATTTCTCTTACAGCTCTAATTACAACTATTATTATATCTTTGATAAAAATATTTGGAATTCCTGAAAGATTTTATGATAAGGTCGATAAGATAGAGTTTGAAAAAACGATTCAAAAACTACCTGATGAAGTCTGTCAAGGACTAATCAAGGAAATTGAACTAGTTGAAAGTAGTAGTTCTTCTTTAAAGCCCATTGTAGAAACTATCTTAAATTTAACTATTTTTTCGATGTTATCTTCTAAACTTATTGCTGACATACAAGAACAAATAGGAAAAGATAGGTTTATTCAACAATTTATTTCCGTCTCTATACTTATTCCTCCAATTATATTATTGATTTTTATAGTAATTAAGCTCTTTAAACATTTCCGTGGATTAGATGTAGATAAACGAACTAGAAAACAAGTTTACTATCTACTCATTACTCGTCATTATAATCAGTACGACATAGATACACAAAAGGAGAAAAATCATGACCAAACAACTTAAATCAGCCAAAACCCTTATCGCTACCAGTGCTTTAGCTAGTCTCAGTCTTGCTCTAACTAATACTGTATATGCCGATGAAGCACTAGATACCAGTACATCAACCACAAATGAAATACTCTCAGAAAACACCTCGATTGCTACAGAACAAACCTCAACAACTGTCGAACAAATGACTAATTCTAACGGAAAATCAACCGAATTAAGTTCTAGCTCCTCAGACAATATCTCCGAGCAGCTACTTGAAGCTGAAACTATTTCTAGTCAAGTTGAGTCAGTTGAGCAGGAAACTGCTGTTGCAACAGCTCAAACAAACCTAACTGACGCCACAGATCTTGTTAACATTTTAGAAACAAAACTCGAAGACTACCAAACTCAAGTAACAAAGGCTCTCACTAGCAAAACACAAGCTGAAAAAGAGTTTGAAATTGCTCAAACTGCTCTCAACAGCACAGATGATAATAAATACCCTAGTCAAATCAAACTAAGCCAAGACTGGCTAGACAATTTCAAAATTCTTAGAGATTCCACTAACTCTAATTTAATTAATCTTAATAAACCTGAAATAAAACAAGCATTTGATAAACTAAATACACTCGAAGATTCCAGTGAAGAGCAAAATCCATTTACTGTTTTTGGTGAAAAACCCACTTATCAATACCTTATTAGTGAAGATAAAGCCATTTATGATATGAATAATCTACCTGATGAACTAAAAATTCGTCTCAATCTCTACTTTGCCAAGCTAGTCAACAGCATCCATGAGCAACTAGGTGATGATCAAAAAATGCAAATCAATAAAAATTTAATGGGATTTGCTGATGTAGTTTCTAATGGATATGCTAATCTAACATTAGAAAATAAAAACAATCGAGATGAATGGGATAAAAGAACTGGTGGCCACCATACATTAAGTATCAATACAGGAGCAGAAAAATTTGGATTTCAAAATGGGGGACATTGGAACTACTACGAAAATTTAAGTTCTTCTCCTGGTCATGACGCTTGGATAGTTAATGATAAAGTAACCGAAGAATTTTTATTTAGTTGGGTTTACAGTGCTGTAAAAGGATTCTTCCTTCATGATGGGGGAGAAAGAAAAGATGGAGGTTCTGAATTCGGACATGCTTTAAGTCTGATTCGTAATGACACACAAGGAATTAGTGTTGCTTGGAATAACAAAATACTTAATACAACTCTATCAGCAATTTCTGGTTCAAAATCGTTATTCTTGGGTACTTATGGTAACGAGTATGTATCTCTAACTAAAGAGTATCGTGCTCTTGAAGAGACAAATGAACAAAAAGCTCAAGAGGTTTATAATAATGAAACCTATATTCGCCTTAGAGACGAAAGACTGACTCTAGCCGAACAAATCGATCAACTAACTAAACAAATACCTAGTCGCTTCTCCTCTGATGAACCTAACTATGATTACTATAAAAGTCTATTTGATCAAAGATACGAATTGAGAGAACAATTAAAAAACCTTAACGAAGAAATTAGTGTCTATGAAAATGAATTTTATAGACTTAAAGGTGCTAAACAATATGAACCTTATCTCCAAAAATTAGAAGAACTTAGTGAGAAAATTTATTTAGAATATGAAGAACGTTATGGCGTCAATTCTAGCTACAATATTAAAGAATTTGATAACATTAAAGAACTTGAGGAAAGCTATCGTCAAGCACAAGAACGCTTAACTTTGAGCAGTCAACAATATAATTCTAAACTTCAAGAATTAAATTCTATCCAAAAAAACCTCAACCAAGCTAAAGAACAACAAAAACAGGCTCAGTTGGCTTTAGAAAAAGCAGAAACTATAGCAGAAAATAATAAAAACACTGAAAATCAACCTGCTATAATCACCGAGGAAATTGCAGACAAAGATAATGCTAGCAACACTAACGAAGAATCTGCTGACAAAGAGAATACTAGCAACACTAACGAAGAATCTGCTGACAAAGAGAATACTAGCAACACTAACGAAGAATCTGCTGACAAAGAGAATACTAGCAACACTAGCAAAGAATCTGCTGACAAAGAGAATACTAGCAACATTAACAAAGAAACTGTAGCTAATCCCAACCACTTAGCTCAGCGTGACCCTAAAGACTACGCTAAGTTAGTAGCTAAGGTCAATCAAGCTATGACAGTTGATAGCAGTCAGCCAAGTGCTACGACTGACTTAAAGCAAGCCACTGTCTCTCAAGCTGAAAGAAGGGAACTTCCAAAAACAGCCAGTCGAGACAGTAAGCTACTTACATTCCTAGGACTTGGTCTGTTGGGATTTATGAAAGCTAGAAAAACAAAAAATCAGTTTAACACTGATTAGACAAAATAAAAACTAGAGTCACTAAGAACTCTAGTTTTTTTGATGGCCTAATTTGTTAAAAATCATCTGATAGAACGATTCTGTTATTCTCAACTAGAAACGATTACGAAAGACTTCGTACATAAGTAGGGCTGCCGCAACACTAGCATTCAAGCTTTGAACATGGCCTTTCATGGGAATGGTAATCATTTCATCTACTTGTTTTTTAAGATTGACTGACATACCGCGACCTTCATTACCAATAATCAGAGCCAGTTTGCCAGAAGTATTCCATTGATGACTCGGCGTGCCTGACATGTCTGTCCCAAAAATCCAAAACCCTTGTGCTTTGAGCTGCTCAATCGTGCGACTGAGATTGGTCACACGGGTAATAGGAACGTGGGCAACTGCTCCTGTTGAGGTTTTAGCCACTACAGGTGTCACACCAACGGCACGATGTTTGGGAATGATGACACCAGTCACATTGGTCGCATCTGCTGTTCGTAAAATTGAACCAAAATTATGGGGATCGGTCAAGCCATCCAAGATGAGAATCAATGGATTGTCTGTTTCTTCTGACTTGGCTAGAATGGTTTCCAACGACGCATAAGGAAAAGCTGCCACGCGAAGCACAAAGCCTTGGTGAACTGCTCCTTGAGTCATGTCGTTTAACTCTTTTTTAGATGTCCAAGAAATCGAAACTTTTTTATCTCGAGCCAAGGATTTGATTTTATCGACATTTTTTCCACGCAAATCTTCTTGCACATAAAGTTTATTGCCTAAATCAGCTTCTAAACTTTCAATAACGGCATGTACGCCATAGATGATATCTTCATTTGTCATGACTTTATTATACCACAAAAAAAGGGGCTTACCCCTTATTTAACTAATATAATGATTTGATAATTTCTACACGAGTAATCTGATCGCCACGCATGCTGTCAACTCGTAAGGCCACATCTTTAATGTAAATGGTTGAGCCTACTGCAACACTTTTATCCTCTTCTTCCAAATGGCGTTCCATAAAATCACGTAACAATTCCCCTTTTTTATTGGGTAACTTTACCCGCGCCAAAATTCCAGCAATCTGTACCTTTTGGCTACCACGCAAGATGATATTATTGGAATCATCAAAACTAGTAAAGAGGTATTTTCTCGTGGCAAAAAGAGCACCAATCGCAATAACCCCTAAAAGCGTATCAAGTGCCGTCCCATGAGATACCACAATCTGTCTAGCAACGGCAAAGAGCAAGACTTCGACAATCGTGCCAGACGTGTGTTTACAAAGCATTTTAATTAACTCCACACCGACTGCTATCGTCATGGCTTGGGTCAGAAAGGTTTGTAAATAATCTTCAATAGTTTGAGTTGCTGTCCAAAGATCCACTGCTCCAACCAACAGACGCATGGTCAAGGACATTAAAACCAAGACCAAGATAATAGAAATAACAATCTCCACATAAAAAGAAATCTCGTATAAACTGGTTTGTAAAAATTTTCTCATTGAAACCCCTCTCTGTTAACGCATTCACTATATCTATTGTACCATATCTCACCATTAAAAATTAGAAAAACTTTGATAGACAAAACATCATAGGTAATCGACTAACTGGCTTGTTTATCCATAGACAATAAAAAGAGCACACAACCGACATCGCTTAGGGCTGCTGGATTCCTCCCCTGACCCGCTTCACGCACAGTTGTTGCTCCATTTCTTATTATATCAATAAGAGAGCTATTTGGCAAGAACTAGCCTTGCTTTTTTTCAAGTCGTCTTTGGCGGAAAAAGGTTTGCATGATCTCTGCACAGGCTTCTGCCATTAGACCTGATTCAACTTCTACACGATGATTGAGTCGGCTATCAGACAAAATATCATAAAGACTACCCGCCGCTCCAAATTTTTGATTGGCTGCACCATAAACCACTTCAGGCAGACGAGCTAAACCAATAGCTCCACTGCACATGATACAAGGTTCAATGGTCACAAAGAGTGTACAATCCAACAAACGCCAATTTCCAAGAGTTTGGTTAGCTTCTTGAATGGCCATGATTTCAGCGTGCATAATGGCCTGTCCTAGCTCTTCACGAGCATTGTGACCACGTCCGATAATTTGACCGTCCTTCACAATTACACAACCAATAGGAATTTCATTTTTAGCAAGAGATTTTTCAGCTTCAAGCAGAGCTTGGGTCATGAAGTATTCTTTTTCAGCTTGCGAATACGTCATTACAATTCTCCAAATTCCCAAGAACGTTTGGGTTGAGCCAAGTCCACTGGAATCTGTCCGGCATAGGTCTGAGCTTGCTGACGCAAGACTTCTAAGTGATTGTCTGAATCAATGCCTTCTTCTGCAAACTGAGGAAGATGGGTCAAGACTAAGCGTTTCACTTGAGCTTGTTTGGCAATCTGCCCCGCTTCCTTACTAGTCAAATGAGCTGGGTGATTTTCGCGACCTTCAAAGAAATACACATCTGCCAAAAACAAATCGGCATCTTTGGTAAATTCTGCTAAGCCTTCAAAATAGCCTGTGTCACCAGTAAAAACTAAGACTTGATTAGTTGCAACTTCACGAATACACATAGCATAACAAACCACCGGATGTACCGTCTTGATGAAACTGATTTCAAAAGGGCCTATCTGATTGACACGATCAACTTGATAGGCTTGTCCTTTTAAGGCTGTTCCCATGTTTAACTTGGCAAATTCATGTTCATCCTCATCATGACCATAGACCAACAAGGTCGGAGAGGTTTGGGGATGAAGCAAACGATAATGACCCAAGACACCCAAGTCTGCAATATGGTCTGGATGATAGTGACTAATAATCACCGCATCTAGATCTAAGGGATTAAGAATTTTTTCCAACTCTGTCACAGCTCGACTACCTGCATCAATTAGCAGATTAAACCCATCTTGACTGGTCAACAAATAACTGGTTGTTCCAGCATCTTGATAAGGATAACCACCCCAACAACCCAAAGTTTGTAATTTCATTTAGACATTTCCCTTCGTCACTTTTTCTACCATTATATCATAGCTTGACAAAAAGACCTTGAAATCTTTTATTACAGATTTCAAGGTGATGATTAAGATAATTGAAGAAAAATAAAACCAAGAACAAATAGACACAAGATGAGTAACAAAACCAAAATACCAGATACACTGGTTAGCGTTAAATTGGATAAACATGCAAAAATTAACAACAAAGTTGTTGCTAGAGAAAACCATAACTTAGCAATCAAGTCTGCTGAAACATTAGTTGATGCCTTGCTGACTTCTGTTAACTCTTTAATCTCTTGTTCTACTTGTTTCATGATGAGTTCCTCCTACTTTATTATTTCGTAAAAGTAGATAAAAAATAGAAGAAATCAATGATTTCTTCTATTTGTCTCTTATTTCAAGTTATTAACAAGTTCAACAACTTTTTCCACAGTGAAGCCATATTCTTCGATCACTTTATTAGCTGGAGCTGACGCACCAAATTGATCAATACCAAGAACTGCTCCATCTAAGCCAACATATTTATACCAGCTTTGGCTTGCTGCCATCTCAATCGCAACACGACGACGCACTTGACTTGGCAAGATACTTTCTTTGTATTCTGCTGATTGTTGGTCGAACAAGTCAGTTGATGGTACTGAAACCACACGAACCTTAGTACCTGATTTTTCAAGTTCCTTAGCCACTTTAACAGCTAGGTTAACTTCTGAACCAGATGCCAAAAGAATGGTATCAAAATCACTCGATGTTTCATAAGTTACATAAGCACCCTTAGCTACTTCATTGAATTGACTGCCTGCTTCAACTTCTAGATTTTGACGTGTTAAAACAAGGGCAGTTGGTGTGGTCTTACTGGTTAAAGCATAATGCCAAGCCGCTTGTGTTTCACGCGCATCTGCTGGACGAAGAACAGTCAAGTTTGGCAAAGCACGAAGGGCTGCTAAATGTTCGATTGGCTCGTGAGTTGGCCCATCTTCACCAACGGCAATCGAATCATGAGTAAAGACATAAGTTACTGGTAAACCTTGAAGGGCTGATAGACGCATTGCTGCCTTAACATAGTCTGAAAAGACGAAGAATGTTCCACCAAAGACACGAACACCGCCATGAAGTGCCATACCGTTTAGGACAGTCCCCATAGCAAACTCACGCACACCAAATTGGATATTACGGTTAAGTGGATTTTGAGCATCTTGCAAACCATCTTCTTTGATGTAAGTCATGTTAGAGTGAGCCAAGTCTGCTGAACCACCAAGGAAGTTTGGCAAGACCTTAGCTACGGCATTGATGGCATCTTGTGATGAATTACGCGTTGCTTGTGAAAAACCATCTTCATAAGCTGGGAAGTCTTTTCCTGTCAATTCAGCAACTGGTTCGTTAGCTAAAACGGCTGTTAACTCAGCTGCCATTTCTGGATAAGCTATTTTATAGTCGTTGACTAATTTTTCCCAAGTGTCATAGGCTGCTTGACCACGATCTGCCACTTGTTCTTTGAAATCAGCATAAACTTCTGCTGGAACTTCAAATGGGGCATAATCCCATCCAAGAGCTTGACGAGTTGCTTTTGTTTCTTCTTCACCAAGTGGGGCACCATGGACACCGTTCGTTCCTTGTTTGTTTGGTGAACCAAAACCGATAACGGTTTTTACTTCAATCAAGCTTGGTTTTTTAGTTGCCTTAGCTTCTTCAAGGGCTTTTGAAATAGCTGCCAAATCATTGCCATCTTCAACTAAACTTGTATGCCAGCCATAAGCCTCATAGCGAGCACGGATATTTTCAGAAAAGGCATCTTTTGTTTCTCCATCCAAACAGATGTCATTTGAATCATAAAGGACAACCAACTTGTCAAGGTTTTGTTTACCAGCATAAGAAGCTGCTTCTGCTGATACCCCCTCCATCAAATCTCCGTCACCACAGATAACATAAGTGTAGTGGTCAAAGATTGGGTAACCTTCTTTATTATATTTTGCAGCAAGGAAACGCTCAGCTTGAGCCATACCGACAGCTGTTGCAATACCTTGACCCAATGGTCCTGTTGTGGCATCCACACCTTGGGTATGACCAAATTCTGGATGACCAGGTGTTTTTGAATTCCATTGACGGAAGTTTTTAATTTCTTCCATACTAACGTCTTGATAACCTGATAGGTGCAAGAGGGCATAAAGCAACATTGATCCATGACCTGCTGATAGGACAAAGCGATCACGGTTAGCCCAATCTGGTTGATTTGGTGTGACACGTAAATGCTTAGTATAAAGACTATAAGCCATTGGAGCTGCCCCCATGACAACACCTGGGTGACCTGATTTTGATTTTTCAATCGCATCAACTCCTAAAAAGCGGATGGCATTAACTGATAAGTTAGACATGTAAAATTCCTTTCTATTTTAAGCTACAACTTGGTAAGCTCTTACATTTTAATATTAACAAAAATATCCGCTTATCGCAAGGATAGGCGGATATGGTTTTCAAACCAATTGATTATAGTAAAGCTTTGAATTGGATATTAGAATCTTGTTCGAAGCAATCATCAAATCCGCGTGGGTGATGGTATTCGATAATATCTTTATCTTGTGGATAAGTGTATTTACCACCAACTTCCCAAATAAATGGATGGAATTTGTATTGTAAACGTTCTTTACGCATTTTCCACAATTCTAAGATTTCATCGGTTGACGCCATAAAGTTTGACCAGATGTCATAGTGAACTGGGATAATTACTTTAGCACGAAGATTTTCTGCCATACGAAGAAGGTCAACAGAAGTCATCTTGTCTTGGATACCGATTGGGTTTTCACCGTAGTTATTTAGGGCAACGTCAATCTCAAAGTCTTTACCATGTTTAGCAAAGTAATTAGAGAAGTGAGAGTCTGCTCCATGGTAGATTGTTCCACCTGGTGTTTCAAAGACATAGTTAACTGCCTTACGGGCCATTTCTTCATCAGTAACAGCAAGTCCACTCAATTCACCACCAGCTTCTTCTGCACCTTCTACTGGTAGAGTTACCAAGCAAGTACGGTCAAATGATTCAACGGCATGAACTTTGACATCTTTAAACTCGAAGCTATCACCTGGTTTCACAACGATGATACGATCTTCTGGAACACCCCATTTTTTCCAAATCTCACCACATTCGTAAGGACCAACAAATTTAACATGATCAAGTTTTGGATTGTTGATAATTGCCGCTGCTGTATTGATATCAATATGATCACTATGGAAATGAGAAACCAAATAGTAATCCAACTCGTTAATAGCAAATGGATCAATAACCATTGGTTGCACACGGAGGTTTGGTTGCAATTTACGCACACCTGCCATATTAGCCATTTGGTGACCACGAACCATGTCTTTTACTTTTTTAGTTGATTTGCCACGAGCTGACCATAAATCCATAACTAAGTTAGCGCCACCTGGTGTTTTCACCCAAACTCCACAGTTTCCTAGCCACCACATCGCAAAATTATCTGCTGGGACAACTTCTTCTTCAATTTCTTCATTTAACCATGTGCCCCATTCTGGGAAAGTGCTTAAAATCCAAGATTCTCTTGTAATATCTTTTACATTAGCCATTTGTGTTCCTCCTCAAAACAATAATAAATAAGTTTCTTTACTTTTTTATTATAGTAAATGACAAGAAAAAGAAAAAGACCAAGTCTTACACAAGTCAGTGTTCACTTGTCACACCTTGAAAATGACTTGCTAAAACTTGATCTTCAAACAAACGACAAATGGCTTGACTTAGGTTTTGAGCTTGGTCTGATTGAGATAAATGGGGGAGTAATAATTGATTGATTTGTTCTTCAAAATAAGGCAAGCGATGACTAAAATCATGTTGGCGAGAAAATTGTTGAAGTTTTCTAACGTCCTCAGGCGATAAAATAGGATGTACTTGAATTAAAGGAAACTGTGTTTCAAAAGCATCACTGGTTGAAATCAAAACATCTGCCACCAATAAATCTTCAACACTTTTGAATTGCTCGCTAGTAAAAATCGCCTGAATACTATTGACTGGTAAGTAATCTTGACACTGTTTTAGGAGCAATTTTTGCATGGCAACCCCGTCGTCACAAATGATATAAACTTGCTTGGGTAAGACTGGACCAGACGTTAGTTGAAAATGGTTGATATACCCACCAAAATGAATGGTAAGGTAAGCCAAATCATCATCATTCAATTCAAGTTGCCAGGCTTCTTCTAAAATGGCAGATACTTTTTTCACTGCTTGAAAAACTTGTTGATATTTTTCTTTGATGTGTTTGGTGAGCGGATTTTTAGATAAAATACCATATTGTTTACGAAAAATGAGAGACTTAACATGCGTCAACAAACGTTTATTTAAATCTTCTTGATTCAAAATAATTGTACCACAAGCTTCTTCAAAGGCTTCAATGAAGGTAGTTAAGGTCTTGGTCATTTCCAAGAAATCCTTGCTGCTAATATGGGTATCCTTATCCTTTCGATAAGATAATAGTAAAACTGCTATCAGGCAAGTATCAACATCATCTAAAGCAATACCTATTCGCTCCCAAATGGACTGGCTTAGGGCCTTAGCCACTTGATACTCAATTCTCTCATAGACAGGAGAAAATTTTTGTTCAATATCTGCCATATCTTCTGTGGTCAAATCCATATTGTGATAAGACAAGAGTAGATAAGGCAAAATGCGTAACATCATCTTGACTTCTGAACGGTTGATTTTTTTACCCAATTCATGTTCTCTCTGGCTCAGTTCTATCAATAGAAAATCTTGCACTTGATCGGACAAAAGCTCTTCTTGACCAAAAATCAAAGCTAATTTTTCTCGTAAAATATTGATAAAGCTATCACTGGCTTCATTAAAAATATCATAAAGAAAGGAATGAACATATTGGATTTTATTGATTGGGTGACATTGAAGAAAATAGCCTTGCGATTTGTTGGCATAAAGGTTAACCTTATACTGCTCTTGTGACAGACGATAGCGAATGTCATTGAGGTCATTAAGAACTGTATTGCGTGACACATCGGTTAATTCCATCAATTTTTCAATGGTGACACGAGCTGGAGACACGGCAATATAAACTAGCATCAACTGAATACGTTCGTCAATACTCATGATATAACTATCTGCCGCCACCTCATCCAAAAGTTTTTGACAAGCTTTCTTTTGATTGGCATCCAATAACAAGCCAATCCGAGGTTGACTGACAAGCGGATTAACCGTTTCTGGCAAGGCGTCATTGATTTTTTCTAAGTGATAATAAATCTTTCGCCGTGACTGCTCCATCGCACGACTAATGGCCATAACCGTTTCTGGATGATCAAGCTGAATGAGGTAGCGTAATAAATCGCAACTACTTTTATCCAATAAAATCATAAGTGATTTCCTTTCTCTTTCATCTCCATTATAGCATAGATACTAAATTTTATAACGCTAAGGACCATCACTTAGCAAATCCACAAAAAAGCCTAGTCGATTACACTAGACTTTTCATTTTTTTAATGTGCATCTCCTTTTTGCCCATAATAAGCATTAGGACCATGTTTACGCAGATAATGCTTATCCATGATATATTGCGGAGCTGGTTCCACTTGTGGATTGATTTGTTCAGTGTAGCGATTCATGCGTGCCACTTCTTCTAGCACGACTGAATGATATACTGCTTGTGCAGGATCTTTCCCCCAGGTAAATGGGCCATGATTACGCACCACAATACCTGGTACGGCAACTGGGTCAATGCCACGCTCTGCAAAGGTTTCAACAATCACTGCACCTGTTTCTTTTTCATAGGCTGAATTAACTTCATCAGCCGTTAACGAACGTGCACATGGAACAGGTCCGTAGAAGTAATCCGCATGAGTTGTCCCATAAAAAGGAATATCACGACCTGCTTGTGCCCAGCCCACTGCTTCTGTTGAGTGCGTGTGAACCACTGCTCCAATTTCTGGCCAAGCCTTATAGAGAGCAACATGGGTCGCCAGGTCAGACGATGGATTCAAGTCACCCTCAACCACATTACCATCCAAGTCAGTGACTACCATATTTTCTGGGCTGAGTTTGTCATAATCCACACCAGAAGGTTTGATCACAATACGACCAAGTTCACGGCAAACTTCAGAAACATTACCCCAAGTAAACTTCACTAGACCATGTTCTGGTAGGGAAACATTGGCTTCATAAACACGTTGACGCATTTCTGCTAATGATTTTGGCATATTAGAATAACCCCGCTTTCTCAATCAATGGGTATAGAAACTCTTGTGCTTCTTTAATTGCTGCACGCGTTTCTTCCACTGTTTCACAATTTTCAGACCACATTTCAATCAAGAATGGGCCATTATAATTGGTTTCTTTCAAAACGGCAAACATATTTTCCCAATCAACGCAACCTTGACCAAACGGCACATCACGGAATTGCCCCTTAGAGCTTTCTGTGACAGCATAAGTGTCTTTTAGATGAAGGGCTGCAATTGAACGATGACCAAGTAAAAATTCACTATAAATATCATTATGCCAAGCAGACACATTTCCAGTATCTGGGTAAACAAAGAGATATGGCGAATCAATTTCTTTTTCAATGGCTAGGTACTTTTCAATCGAGTTAATAAATGGATCATCCATAATCTCGATGGCTAGCATAACTTGAGCTGCTTCAGCCCAGTCACACGCCAAGCGTAGGTTTTTCAAGAAACGTGCTCTGGTTTCTGGCGATTTTTTTTCGTAGTAAACGTCATAACCAGCCAACTGAATGGTACGAACACCCAAATCTTGAGCCAACTCAATACATTGTTTCATAGTTTCCAGTGATTTGGCTTCCAGTTCTGGATCGTTTGAACCTAGTGGGTAACGACGATGACCTGAGAAACAGATGGTTGGAATACGCACGCCTGTTTCATAAATGGCCTTAACAACTTCCAAACGCTCTTCTTTACTCCAATTTAGGCGAGCCAAACGATCGTCTGATTCATCCACAGACATTTCAACAAAATCAAAACCGAGTTCTTTAGCAAAATTCAAACGCTCTAACCAAGTAAACTGTTTTGGCGTTGCTTTTTCATAAATACCAATTGGACGTTTCATGGCCTACCCCCAAATACGACGGATTTCATCCTTGAATTCACGAGCTGCTTGTGCAGGATTTTCTGCTTCGGTAATACCACGACCAGCGATAAAGGTATAAACATCAACACCTTCAAACAATTTCAAGGTATCCACATCAAGACCACCTGTAACTGATACACGGAAGCCCATGTCAATCAATTTCTTAACTTTGTTAAGGTCTTTTTCACCCCAAGTTTCACCGGCAAGAAGGGCGTCACGAGATTGATGGTAAATGGCTTGAGAAATGCCTGCATCCAACCATAATTGAGCTTGTTCATAAGTCCAGTCACCATACAACTCAATTTGAATTTCTCCCTTATCGCCATTTACTTCTTGGATGGCTTTAAGGGCTGCTGACATGGTTGGAATGGTTGCTGAACAGATACACGTCATCCAGTCAGCACCACGCACGGCATTGTTTTTAGCAATCGTGCCACCAGCGTCTGCACACTTGGTATCTGCCACAATAATCTTATCTGGAAACAGATTGCGAAGAACTTCTACCAACTCACTTCCCACTTGAAGTAAGCAAACTGTTCCTGCCTCAATAATATCAACTTCTGTACCAACTGCAACGGCAGCCTTAACAGCACCTTTCAAGTCAGAGTGGTCAAGGGCAACTTGTAAATTTGGAATATGTTTTGTCATTTTTTCTCCTCTTTTCTATTTATTCAACAAGCCTATCTTAGCTATCCAAGTCAAGACCTTCAAGATATGGGCTATTTTTTGATTCTTCAACCATAGCTAGCACTTCTTCAGGACTTTGGCATGCCACTAGACGCTCGATTGAATTTTCCAATTCAAAAAGAGCAATGATTTGTGGAATCGCTACGGATGTGTGAATCGCTGCTGATGTTGCAGCAAGTGTGAGAAGGACTGATACTTCCTTACCGTCTGAGAAGGTTACTGGCTCTGTCAAGGTAATCAAAGAGAATGAATCACGATTAACACCTTCACCTGCCTGAGCATGTGGCATTGCCATACCTGGCATTAGGATATAATAAGGGCCATGCTCTTCTGTTGACGCAATGATATTTTCATAGTAGGTTTCTGTAACAGCACCACTCTCAATCAAAGGGTTAACTGCCAACTTAACAGCCTCTTGCCAAGTTGTAGCTGTCAAACCAAGACGAATCGAATTATTTTCAGTGAATGATTTTTTCAAGTTCATAAGTATTTCCTCCCATTAACAGAGGGGCTTTCGTTTCATGAAAGCCCCCGCCATCTCTATTATTTCAATGCTGCTTCCAATTTTGTTTTGATTTCATTATCATCCATCAAATTGTCAAGACCAATCAATTTACCATTGGTGCGACCTTCTAACTCGCTAATGAGGTGATTTGAAGCGACGATAATATCATAACCACCAGCTAATCCTTTAGCTTCACCAACTGAACATGATGCAGACTCAAAGTTAGTTACGCCTAGACCACGAAGAGCATTTTCTACTTTCATTTTGATCACCATTGATGATCCCATACCATTACCACATGCTGTAAGAACTTTAACCATTGTATTTTCCTCCTGTCAAATCAATTTCTAATCGTTTATTAAATTATTCGCCTTGAGCTTCACCACGATAGTAAGCTTCTTTATCTTTCGCTTTGGCAAATTGAAGTTGTGGGATAACCAATAAGAATACACAAACCAATACATAACCAGCCAAGCCAAGATATTTGAATAGGTATGCAAATGGCAACCATGGGAATTCAAAGTCGATATTTCCGTGATAACCACCGTATGCTGCCAAGTCAAGTAGGCCTACTGCAACTGCACCAAGAGCTACTTGAAGCACACCAGAGATAAATGATAGAATAACTGCTGCTTTCCAACCTCCACGCTTGTCTGCGTAAACTGCGATTGCCGCATTATCAAAGAATACTGGAACGAAACCTGTGATGATCAATACTGGGTTTTTGAAGACAATCAAGAGAACGATTGTGATCAATTGACCAATCAAACCAACTGCAAATCCTGAAAGAACTGCGTTTGGTGAACCAAAACCATAAGATGCTGCAACGTCAACCGCTGGGAATGAACCTGGAAGTAATTTAGATGAGATACCTTGGAAGGCATTAGTCAACTCACCAACGAACATGCGAACCCCTTGCATCAAGACAAAGAGATACACTGAGAAAGTAAATGCTGTTTGGATAACATACATGAAGAATGATTGTTTCGCTGGGTTAAATGGTGTACCTGATGTGATGACTTCTGCATTAGACATTACATCTGGACCCAAGATAGTTAAGATCACTCCGAAGAAGATTAACATCAATGTTGCTGAGGCAACTACTGTATCATGGAAGATGTTCAAGAAAGTTGGTAATTTAAGATTATCCAAGTTGTCTTCTTTTTTACCAAGTTTTGGAGCAACTTTATCAACAAACCAAATTGCAAATTGTTGTTGGTGACCGATGGCAAAACCACCACCACCTGTCAAGCGTTGTGTTGCTTCAACAGTCATATTTGAGCTGACTGCCCAATAAAGACCACAAATCACACCGATAGCGATAACACCTGCACTACTACGAAGTTGTGGCACAAGTAACAAAACAATCAAAGAAACGGTTGCTGCTTGTTGTACCATGATATGACCAGTAATGAAAAGGGTTCTAACTTTAGTCAATTTACGCAAAGCAACTAAAAGAATGTTAACCCCAAAACCAATCAAAAGAGCTGTTGTTGCCGCACCAACGAAGTCTGGGAATTGCTCAGCAATTTTAGTATTTGCCGCAGTCAAACCAAAGTAAGGGTCAATAACTGCCGCACCAATCTTAAATTTATAGTTTAGGGCTGCCAAGATTGGACGGAATGTAGTAACCAATCCTCCTGCACCAACGTTCAGAATAAGGTAACCAACTGTTGCTTTAACAAATCCTGCATAAACATCATGCAACGGTTTTTTCAAAAGTAGGTAACCGACTAGAACGAGCAAACCGACAAAGAACGCTGGATTCTGCAAAATATTTTGCGAGAACCAGTTTAATAGGTTAAAAATGACTTCCATTTTAAAACTCCTTTTCTTTTTATTTTTCTTATTTACAGTCCTATTATATCTTTTGTAAGCGTAAACAAAAAGACCAAGAAGTACACAAGCAAGTGTTCAAAGATAGTGAGTGAATAGTTTCTCAATCTTTTAGAAAAAAATTAAAAAAAGCTGTCAAGGGACTTTACTTTACAAAAAGATTATGTTATCATAGTAAAAGTTGACTAAGATAGTCTAATATATTTTAATCTTTGAAAGGAGTCTATCATGGCTGTTCCTGCACGTCGTACGTCAAAAGCTAAGAAAAACAAACGTCGTACTCACTATAAATTGGCTGCTCCTAACGTAGCATTCGATCAAACAACTGGTGACTATTCACGTTCTCACCGTGTATCTCTTAAAGGATATTACAAAGGACGTAAAGTTGCTAAAAACGCTAACTAATTAGAAGGGAGTTATCATGCGCGTTAATATCACTCTTGAACATAAAGAATCAGGTGAGCGTTTGTACCTTACTTCTAAGAACAAGCGTAACACACCAGATCGTCTTCAATTGAAAAAATACTCACCAAAACTTCGCAAACACGTTGTATTTACAGAAGTTAAGTAATGGGTCAGTACACGTCAATAGGACGGTAAAAACCTTGATTTAAAGGGATTCTTGAAATTTCAAATTTCACTGTATTTCAATAAAAATCAATCGAATGACTACATTTTTGACTACATTTTTTGTGAAATAAATTTAGACATTCGGATATATAAAAGAAAACAAGCTCTAGTAATTACTAGAGCTTGTTTTAATTTCTACTTTTATAATTAGATTATCCCTCTATACATTAGTTATTTTACTAAAATAAATTGAATTTAGACAAATCAAATTTTGACTTGAATATCCATCTATATGAACAATTAAAGTCACATTTTAACATATAAAAAACCCTTAACTATCTAGTTAAGGGTTTTAATATCACTTAAAAACATATTCCTAATTAAGTGAATTGTTTCTTTAATCAAATACCTTCGGTAAGAGGAGAACGACCATTATTTTTTAATAATCGATTACAAGATTCAACCGTTACATTTGGTGATGTTGCTATACGCAAAAATTCCTCATACAATAAATGTAATGGATTACCCATCCATAAACTATGAAACGCTGATTGTAATAAGCGCTCACTAAACCGGTATGGAAGAGAAAGACCAATACAAATAGCAACCACCATTTCTATAGTAGGTTTCATCTTATCATTTCTAATCTTAGAGATGGTCTCAGTAGCCACACCTATATCAGCCGCTAGTTCTTCATTTTTAACATCGAATTCTTTCATCAAATATTTAAGTGCCTCACCAAGTTGATATGGCATCTTTTGCAATAACTGACCCACTTCTTCGTAATCCTTTAGTTGTAAACTATCTAAATTTACATTTTTGATAATAACTTTTTCTAGCAAAGCTGGACGATTTAATGAAGTCATCATCTCAATAGCTATTTCAGTCTGAGCATAATTTTTAGTGAGAACTATACAAGCTTCATCCATGTGCTTTCTGGCATAGTCAGTCAATACCATTTTAAAGTCACCCTTTTGTGCCTTTATTCTTAAATAGTCAGGGTGATTTTTACAAAGATGAGATTCAACATAAACCAAGGCTCCATATTCTAAGGCTTGACGTAATTTAGGGTTTTCTTGCTTTAGTTTTTCCAATTCTTTTTCACTAATGCAAAACGTTTGCTTAGCATTTAGAAAACCTGATTTCCAACTATGAGCTGGTACATAGGCTGAATCTACCCACTCATAAACTCCTCTAGCCAACTCATAACCTAAGTGTGTCAAACGAATTTTAACTGCTTGTCGAGAGACTCCAAAAAAGTCTTTCAATTGATTAATGACTTTCTTCATTATAAGCAGTTCATCTGCCTCTGGATAGAGTTGTTTTTGCTCTTCAGTGACTTCTTCAACCTTTTTGATAAAGCTTGTTTTAGGCAAAAGAACTTTATTTGCAATACTATTAGCTTGATATTCAATATAGCTATGGCTATCAGCCTCAATTTGATGACTTGCGACTTCTAAGTCCTTATGAGCTACACGGTGCAAATGCCAATGTAAACATTCGTGCACAATTGTATTTGCCAAAACACCTTGTTTCTGATGACGAGAATGAGATTTGTTGATTAAGATTGTTCCTGCCTTAAATTGTGTTTCAGGATCATCTACAATATAAATCTTTCCAAGAACATCTAGTGTATCTGTTTCAACTAACGTTAAGTTCATTTTATCAACTAAAGCCATGTAATCCAACGGTTGAGGGGTTACTGGGTTTTCGGGGAAATAACGACTAACAAATCGCTCTGCTACCCACTCCAGTTCATCTGAAGCGAGTTTAAACTGACCTTGTCTTTTTTCATAGACAGATTTAATCTCACTTTTTTCAATCGGCTGACTTACGTTCAAATCTAAGACAACTTTCAGTAGGCAACGTCGCATGGCAGCATCTGTATTTGGTTGATACGTCTCACGATTATATAGGTAGCACTCAATTTCCAAATCAAGAGTAATTGTTTCTAAAGTTGATTGCAAGCAAGTTACTGATTCGTAGCTTGCTCCTTCAATCACATATTTTTCTGATAGAGAATACTCATCTAAACAAGTTCTAAGAGCTTGATGATACTTTTCTTTTAACGTGCGTTTCAGTTCTTGATTTTCTTTTAAGGGTTGAGCACTTCCATTTTCAAATCGGGCTAAAAGTTCTTGACGTTGCTCTTCAAAGAGACCTCCTTGATGCAATCGCCTGATTAGCTAAGTTATCTGCTCGATCATTATAAGTCACGCCAGAATGTGCTTTAACCTTGATGAAATCAATATCTAAGCCATCTACAAGTTCTTGATAACGTTTAACGTAGTATTTGGAAATTGGTTTTTCTGCCTTCCAACCTCCAGTTACCCATTCTTCAATTCCTATATAGTCATAATAGATGGCTGCACTTGTATAACCCTGTTCTTTCATCCATGTTAGCGCATGAATAACAGAGAGCACTTCACCTGCAACTTGATAACTCTCTACAAAGCTATCGTCTTGACTTGGAATCGCTAATTCTTCAATGACTTGGTCGTCTTTTAGGATAACAATTCCACTACCATAGATTTGAGATTCTGAATCAAAAGAACCATCTACATAGATTTCTAATTCTTTACTTGTCATGTCAATCATTTGTGCATCTTTTGGCAACATGTAGGCTTCTGCCTCTTCCAAAGTAGGAAAGCCTTTAAACTCTGCATTAGAGAAGCTTTTCACTTCTTGTTCAGCTTCTGGCCAACTAGTATAGATTCCAGGTTTTCTTCCGTTTCTTACTGCGTAGTATCTATTTTTCGCCATTGTTATTCCTCCCAACGTGCTTTCTTTTGTTTTAATCCGACTAGACCAAGGAGTGTAACTCCAATAAGAGCAAGGAAACTAGTTTCTTTTACTCCTGTTTGTGGCAAACGTTTTTCTGTGTTTGTATCATCAGTTACTGGCTTACTCATTGCTTGATTCACTTTATTGACTAATTTTTGATAGTCTTGTGGGTTGCTTTGAGCAAAAGAGTTCATTATAGGTTTATGACGTAATGTCTCAACTGGTTTAGTTTCCGTTGGTGTAGTTGGTACTTCAACTGGTTTAGTTTCAGTTGGTTTCACTGTTTCAACTGGTTTTGCTTCAGTTGGCTTAGCTGGGGTTTCAACTGGTTTTACTTCAGTTGGTTTAGCTGGTGTTTCAACTGGTTTAGTTTCAGTTGGTTTAGCTGGTACATCAACTGGTTTAGTTTCCGTTGGTTTAGCTGGTTCAACTGGTTTTGCTTCAGTTGGTTTAGCTGGGGTTTCAACTGGTTTTGTTTCAGTTTGTTTAGCTGGTACTTCAACTGGTTTTACTTCAGTTGGTTTAGCTGGTGTTTCAACTGGTTTAGTTTCAGTTGGTTTAGTTGATTCAACTGGTTTAGTTTCAGTTGGTTTAGCTGATTCAACTGGTTTAGTTTCAACAACTTCTTCACCCTTACTGTCAGCTAACAGGGCTTGTGCGTCATAGATGCCTTTAAGCTTGTTGTAGGTGTTAACTGCCTCATCACGCGCAAGAAGGGCTTCTTTTAAGGTTTGACGCTTAGCTTCAAGACTAGCTAGGGCTGCGGTTAGGCTAGCGTCTGCTGCGACTTTTTGCTCACTAGCTTTAGCAACTAATGCTTTAGCTTTGGTAAGGTTTGCCTGTGTTTCAGCTTTTAGAGTTTCAGTGTCTGACTTAACCACAAAACGGTAAGTGCGGCGTGGACCTGCGACTACTTCTTT
Organism: Streptococcus sp. sy004; assembly: GCF_007859205.1. GTDB lineage: Bacteria > Bacillota > Bacilli > Lactobacillales > Streptococcaceae > Streptococcus. Next base: position 106,256 of record NZ_VOHP01000002.1, on the reverse strand, counting down.
ACCCTTGTAGTATTGCACAAAAGTTGGGTCAACTTTAGCTGTTGAGTTAACAGAACCATCCATGTTGTAGGTAGTTGCTGTCAGGTTTTTGTCAACCATGGCGTAAGACAATTTGTTGAAGTTGGCGTCAAAGCGACTACCACCATTAACTTTGTTATTTGTGAAGTCTTCATCCTTACGGCGAGCCTCTAGTGTATTATCATACATGAAGGTCATAATAGCTTGGTAAATACCATTTGGATTAGTTTGGTCTTCGTTAGCATTTTTAGCTAGACCTACGCCAACATAACCCACACGACCCATCATGGCTGTGCGGTGACCGACAGCGCGTGCTTGAGTGAATGGGTTGCTTTCCGTCTTACCAGTTGTCATATCAATGAGTTGTTGGCGACGCTCGTTTGACTTTAATTCAACATTACGTGTATCAGCAAACCATCCTAGGAATAGATAATTAGCTAATTCTTTGTCTGAGCGAATGTTACTGTATGATGTGTCCGTTGCAGATAATTGATTAAGCTTTTTACCAGCAACATGTGCAGCTAATCCGTCACTGTAGGCGTTTTCATTTTTTTCAAAAAAAAGAACACCCTGACTGGCGTTTTCTGTAGACTTCACTTTATCTTTAGTGATAATTTCACCGGAACGATCAGTCATCCAGTAGTTACCGACTTCATCATTGTCTGTGTTTCTCACGTATAGTTTTGATGAATGCGTCATTTCATTACGCTCAGCGTTTTCTTCAGCACGGGCTTGAGCAGCACGAATGGCGTCACTATCTGCGACAACATTTGCCGTAATACCGTTCGCTTCGTTAAACTCGTTGATGTACTTGGCCATATACTCAGATACTTTTTCCATATCTGGGGTGTACTCAAAATCACCAGTTTCTTTAAGTGACTTGGCTTGTTCGGGGGTTAATTCAACCACTTCTTCAACCTCGCCCGAGTATGACCATGAGTTGTTAGGGTCGCCAACAACATCACTACCTTTGATAGTTACGCCCATGTACTCTTCATCTTCTGTTTTGATGGTGACACCTTGGGCTTTTGAAAACTCCTCTTGTGGTAGGGATACTGAATCCTTAACCATAAGGGTTTCTTCTACTGTTGGTGCTGTTTCTATTTGAGTGGCTTGTTCTTCAGCTTGAGCAAGAAGGGTTTGCGCCGTTTCAAGATTGGTAGCGGCTTGTGTGCTATCAGCTTGAGCCGTATCGACAGCCGTTTGAGCGGTATCAACGGCTGTTGTTGCGACCATAACTTGGTTGCTTGCGGTGTCAACCGTCGTTTGTGCTTCTGTGACCTGCTCAGCAGTCACTACAGCTTCTTGCGTTTGGGTTTCAGCGACTGGTTGGCTAGTAGGTACTGCTACTTCTTCGGCTTTTACATTACTTGCTAAGCCAAGTGTTGCGATGGTACCAGCAGCTAGGATTGTTTTTGTTTTTTTTGTGATCATCCTTTACTCCTTTCAACATGATGATTTTAAAAAATGTTTGCGTAAGCACTTAATGTCAGATTTAGACCTTTGCCTACTTTTTCTGATAGATTGGCCTACTCTCCTCCCTCTCTATCAGCTATTCAATTGTCAAAGATCTATCTCACTTAAGTCTTACATCATCAGTTTATCATAGGCACATGACCCCTTGTTAAAGGTGGTGCATATAGGTTCAAAATACATCTAAAAGGGGTACCCCCCCCCCCCCCCCCGATTTTTGATTTTTGCTACCTATAGGTTGTCTCTATTTTTGGTTGAGGCTTAAATATGATATGATGAAAAAAAGAACAACAGGAGGAAATGATGCCTCATCATTTTGGAAAAGTTTTTCGTCAGTTGAGAGAAAAAAGAGACTTATCAATCAAAGCTGCCGCTGGAGAAGTCGTTTCTGCTCAATTTTTAGGACGCTTTGAAAGAGGAGAAAGTAGTATTAGCTTAGAGAACTTCTCACGTCTTTTGATTACTATTGGTCTTGATTGGGTGGATTTTGCTCAAATTCATCATCAGGATAGACTCTATCAAGGTAGAATTGCTATGGAAAAGTTAGCGATTAGCCCAATTGAAGTTCAACAACAAGCCAAAAAAGTCAGTTCTGATATGGAGAACATTAGACAAGACAATCCTTTCCAGTATGACTTGGAACAAAAACTCTTTTATTTAAAGGCTAGGGGACAAGTTGAAAACTTTAAGACTTATGAAAAAGAAATTAGACACTTTATCAATGAGATAGAAAGTCGAGAATACCTTAGCTTACTGAATCATATTGAAACAGATTTTTACTTGTGTATTATTGAAGCCTGTCCTTACCAGTTTGTCAAACGAATGACTAAACACTTTCTTGAGGTTTATTCCAAACAAAGTACACTTGAACAAGTAAAAAGTGCTCAACGAATCCTGATTGCGACTGTGGGCTATTTTTCTAAACGTGGTTATTATTTACGAGCAGACTTGTTAATTAAAAAAATTAGGTCAAAACCTTATCTTTTTAAATATCAGCAAACCTATGAAATGATTTGTCTTGAGATGGAAGAAACTTATCATCTATTACGTCAAAACAAAGTAGAAGGACTTTCAAAAGCTCGGGTGATTATCGAGTGGTTAACATTAAGTCAACAGTTTGAACCCCATTACCGAGAAGAATTAGCCTTATTTCATCAAAAAGTACAAGAACTCAATTATACCGGAAAAGAATTGTATGGATAAGAGAGTTTTATTTGACAAAGTATCATTTGTAATCTATACTTAAGATAGTAAACATCGTTAACGATGATAGGAGTGACGGTTCTGACTCCTTTACCAAATAAAAATTGACCGAAACGATGATAGGAGTGACGGTTCTGACTCCTTTACCAAATAAAAATTGACCGAAACGATGTTAATGATAGAGAGTTCCTCTCTATCATTTTTTACATAAGGAGTAATAAAGTTGACACTTCAATATGAACAAGAACTATATACTTTAACAAGTGATTTTTACAAAGATTATCCACACAATAGATTTCCTGAAATTCTAAAACCTAGTGGAAATCGTACTTATAACTGTATTGTTGTTGAGTATAAAGATTATTTTATTTGTGTTCCATTTCGCAGTCAGATGAAACATCGAAATGGTTATCATTTTAGAAATACAAGTCGCTCACGTCGTTCTCTCTCTGGTCTAGATTATTCAAAAATGGTAATCATACAAAATTCAGCTAGATATTTAAGTACAAGCCATGTGCTTATCGATAAAGATGAATATATTGAAGCAATGAGTCAATCAAAACGTATTATTTCTGAAATGACAAGATATTTAGATGATTATATCAATCATAATCAGCATCATATCACATTAAATAAACAAAAATATCAAAAAAGATATGCTTATTCAACTTTAAAATATTTCCATGATATATTACAAATTCTTTAAATCAAAAACTGACAAAAAAAGACCTTAATGGTCTTTTTTCTATTACTATGAAAAACTAGTCAACTCTTTTCTTGTCAGAATACTTTTTGAACTCTTTGTTTTTTAGCTCCATATCTACCTCTAACAACCTAGCAAAAGCTGGGTTGTTTTTTCTTGTCAAAGTACATATCTACTTCTTTTTTAAAAAATAATTAAATTTTTTTTCTTATTTTTTGACCTGTGAGGTCATTTTTCTACTGTAAAAATAAAGATTTTAACTTTTTATAACCTGACTAAAAGCTTATAAATCGTTTAGTTATACGCTTTATAGACCATGACCTGAGAGGTCATGGTCTTCTTTTCTTATCTGTTTTATGATGAAAACATCAAGGAATTATTCTTGATAAAAAATAATCACAGTTCTATATGATGCGCATCAAATGGACGGATTGAAACTAATTATGATGATATGACGATAACGGTCATATCTTGCATAAATGGTTTTGCCGTTTATTTGGCGTACTTTTATGCCAAGGCGTTCAAAACTACTGCTCATAACTGTTTCTATTTGTCCTATAAAGAAACTGTTAGAAAGAGGCATAGTATGTCTAAAGTAACAGAACGCCGTCATCAAAAAATAATAGAAGCTGCAAATAATGATGATTGGAAAACAGTCTCACACTTACTTAATCAACCATTAGACAATCTTAAACGTCAAGATCGCAAATATCACTTACTTAGTTTGGATGCAACTATTGAACGATTAGGAAGACCTACTAATATTATTGACATGTATTCAGATTATCGCCATGAACCTCTGAAACATTTACTTCTAAAAGAACAAAATGAACGGATTTGCCGAGCTTTATCAACACTGTCAATAGATGATTTACATATTGTCATCGAAATCGCTATTTACAACACCTCTACACTTCAATTAACCAAAGAAACTCGATTCAAGAGTCATAAAACGGTTAAGAGCCATTATCAAAAAGCTCTAGATGTTTTAAAACAAGAGTTAAAAGATTATTTCTAAAAAATTTAAAAATAATTACCAATTACTCTAATTATTTCTCCTGATAGATAAGGAGGTAAAAATGTATGACTTAATCTATTGTCCAGCTCATGACATTAAACCGAGCATGTCGCTCTACACTAAACAAACAATAAATAATACACGAGGTATTTAAACTATGAAAATGAGACCACAATACCGCAAAAGCGGATACTCAAACCAAACAGCAGAACAATATGTTGACCTTCAAGCTCCTATCCACTTGCTTAGTAACGAGCTTGAACCCCAACAAAAATTTGAAGATGGAAGACCAACAAGTGAAATTGTCGCCTACAAAACATGGTTTGGTCAAAAAGGACTACCACCATTTCAAGTGAAATTCCTTGAAAAGCCTGACCTTCCTGAATATCTTTCTCTTGTTAGTTTTGATAACTTACAGGCATGTGAAGTAAGCTATAATGTTTACTTCAAAGCTGACGGATTGAAAGAGGTTAAATAATGGTTTCTACTACAGACACGACCCACTTGCAATCTTATTTGCTCCAGAGTCTCAATATGGCTCTGGGAATCCAAGGAGAAACAAGTTATACTAATAGCTTCAATATTGTTATTAGAGAAGATGGATTTATCTTTATACCAAGGATGCCTTGTGCTTATATCATTGACGATGAACTTTACAATAAAATCTTCTTGATTGCTAATGCTTCACTGTATCCTAGATATACGTTATTAAAGCAAACAACTGCTTACTTCATTCCTTTAGAAACAGATGATATTCATGCTCAACGTGGTTTATTTTTTCCTTGGAAAAAAGGAATATCAGAACGTTTAGTAATTGCTGATCTGGATAAGTACACTGCTCACTTGCCAAAACATCGAATTCCAATTATGAAAAACCTTACAATTGATTATAATAAAGTCACTTCTCTTGCTATTGCTGGTAACTCAGGTTCTGGCAAATCCTACGCTCTTACTTATTTATTAAGTGTGTTACAAAACATCTCTGACTTAATTATTATTGACCCTAAGTTCGATTCCCCGAGCCGTTGGGCACGTGAACACAAAATTGGAGTTATCCACCCCGTAGAGAATCGTTCTAAATCTGACTTCTTATCCGAAATCAATGAAAGTTTGAGTCAATGCTTAAATCTCATACATAAACGTCAAGGAATTCTATTTGAAAATCCACATCATGAGTTTAAACATCTAACTATTGTTATTGATGAAGTGCTTGCCCTGTCAGAAGGCGTCAATAAGAATATCAAGGAATCCTTTTTCAGCCTCTTATCAGAAATCGCCTTACTTGGAAGGAGTACTAAAATCCATTTACTCCTTGTCAGTCAACGGTTCGACCATACTACTATTCCAATTTCCGTCAGAGAGCAACTTAACGTTGTAATACAGATTGGCAATATAAATCGAAAGACCACGCAGTTCCTCTTTCCTGATTTAGACCCAGAAGGGATTGTAATTCCAGTCGGTAAAGGGACAGGTCTGATACAAATTATTGATAGCGAGCACCCTTATCAAGTATTACCGCTATTATGTCCTACATACTATACAAAGAAAGGCATATTATGAAAAAAACTTATTATCAAAAAACATTCAACATTTGCGTAAAACTATTTATTTTAGGAATAATATTTACTATAGGTTCAATAGTTTTTTATATTAGTATCGATTTATTGCAAGGCATTACTTATTTAACAGTTCTAACTCAATTTCTAACGACAATCTATATAGTTAGTGCTCTCCTTGCTTTTCTCTCAATTTTGATCTTCATATTGTTAGTTGGTCGTGAAATATCTTTACGGATAGAACAAGACAGTTTAACAAATCTTCTGAAATCCATTTGGCATACTATCACTATGAGGCAATTTTTGACAAAACATGATCACTCTAAAACCATAACAACAGTAGGGCAAGTAAAAACACCACATTATAACTCTAAAATTAAGCTATTCAATAAGGCAATTCAAAAAACTGTTGTAGATATTCGAGAAGATAAGGTTGTATTATTAATCAGAGTGCCAAAAACCCAAGAGGCTTTAGACATTCTTAATAATATAGACTCTGCGATTCATAATGAAATCTCAAATCGTTTACCTGATTATTACTTCTCACAATCTGAGCGTCAAGGTAACTATCTGTATTTTATCGGTACTAAGCGAAAATAGATATAAAGAACAGTGCTGTGGCTCACGAAGTGAAAGCCAAACAGCACTGTTCTATATTCGGGATGTTATGGGGGTTACTACGACCCCCCATAACATCAATAATCAACAATCAGCAAAATTCAATCTAGAAAGGCAAATATTCTATGACAAAAGAAAAACGTTCAAACAAATGGGCATTTCTACTTTATCAAGATAGTACCCCTAAAAACTACCTTGATATTCTTGAAGATATGCACATCCCATTTATCCTGAGTCCTTGGCACGACAAGGACATCAATCGACAAACAGGAGAATTCAAAAAAGCACATAAGCATGGTGCATTATTCTTTGACTCACTGAAAAGCTATTCACAAGTATCTGAGTTATTAACTGAGAAATTAAACACGCCAGCTCATATCGAAATCGTCATGAGCCCAAAAGGGATGTATGACTATTTTATCCACGCTAACGACCCTAATAAGACACCTTATGATATTAACGATATTGAATTCGGTTGTGGCTTCGACTTAGACAAGTTTTTAATTAGCAATAATACTGATGGATTTATTACCTCAGTCATTGATATTATTGAAGAGAATAATTTTACGGAATTTAAAAATTTGGTGCTCTATGCACGACGTGAAGATGCTAAACTCTTAGAATTCATAATGGAGAAGACCTATTTTTTCTCTCGATATTTGGATTCTAGGAGACATGATAATAGAAAAGAGGATTACTAACATGACAAAAACTAACGAACATATAAAGTTAAATCAAATTGAACAACTTCTAAATTATCTCATTACCCTAATACAAACTCAACAACAAGAATTAAAAAGCAATGGACTGGTTACTCAAAAGGAATTATTAAAAATTCTCAATATCTCCCCGAACACACTAAAATCATGGGAAAATACAGGTCTTAGACGACTAGAACCTCCCATTGAAAACACCCGAACTGTCTATTATAAAATGGAAGATGTGATCAATTATTTAACTCCTTAATCTAAAATATGCTAAAATAAAACTATCACATTAAAAGAAATGTGAAGGTCTTATTTTAGCCTTTTATATATCCGATAAAGAAGGCTAACGTGAAAAAAGAAATTATCATCCATAACAATCGTAAGATTATCAAGACAACTAAAAACAACGGTTCTGTAAGCTACACTCAAAGAGGCGTTTATATAGGAATTGATGTGAAAACAAATAAAAAGGTGACATCATCTCTCACTGCCAAAACTTTAAGAAGTCTTGACCGAAAAATTATCCAAGCTAGATTGGATTTTGAAGCAAAAGGGTCAACATTAAAAGAAACAGTAGTCATCAATAATTTTGAAGAACTGGCTGAAGCGTGGTTTATTAGTTTCGTCACTTGGGTTTCTTCTCAAAATACTATCAATCGTGTTAGAAGCTATCTTGACACTTATATCATCCCTAAATTTGGAGAATACAGACCTGATGCCATCAAATCTGCTGATATTCAACTATGGGTCAATAAACTCGCTCAACAATCAAAAAAATCAGTTGAATCTGGAGTAAAAAAATCAAAAAAGGGGCACGCCAAGGACTTTGGAGCAGTTATTCATAAGATGAGTGATATTTTTGATTTTGGTATAACCAACTTTGAACTTTCTCATAATCCTGTAAGAACAATCAAAATTCCACCAAAACCAAAGTCATCTAAAGAACGGGTACGAGTCTTACATGAACAGGAATTATCAAGATGGCTTAATTTTTTAAACGATCTACCAGACACGCGAGCTAATAGGCGTTTCAGAATTATTTGTGATACACTCTTAGCTTCAGCACTACGTATTAACGAACTTCTCGCTCTAACTATTCACGATTTAGACTTTGAAACAAATGAAATTATCGTTAATAAAACTCTCATGTGGCGAGCAGGAAATCAAAAACTCGGTATTAAAGGGGAAATGATTTGTAAAAATAGTGCTAAAACTGATTCAGGAAATCGTCGAGTTGCTGTTCCTCGACAAATTCTTATAGATTTACAAACTTTTTACAATGAAATGAGCAATTACTTCAAAGAACATAATTTACCTTGTGTTGATTTGATTTTTCCAACTATCTATGGTAACTATATGTGTGATAGAAATGAACGAGCAACTCTGAAAAAGCGTTTAAGTGAGTTAGGGTTACCAAATTATGGTTTTCACCTTTTCCGACACACACACGCTTCTTTAATGCTAAATGCTGGTGCAAATTGGAAAGAACTTCAAACAAGAATGGGACATAAGTCAATCAAAACTACAATGGATACCTATGCTGAACTAGCTCCTAAAAAGAAGGCTGAAGCAGTTGATATTTATCTTCAAGAAATTGCTAGACTTACAAGTTGATTTTATGACTACATTTTTGACTACATTTTCTTAGTAAAAAAATTAAAAATACTGATATATCAACATTTCTAGCACGCTAAAATAAGATTTCTAACCTTTACAGAAGTTAAATAATTAAACAAAAGCACCTAGGACATATGTATGTCCTAGGTGCTTTTGTTTAATATATATGGAACTTATAAAATAATTTCAATAACATTTTTTACAAGCCTAGCAATGCTTCATAAATCTGCTATTTTTCTATTGCTTTCCTCTATGATTAACTATCCAAATATTATAATAAGTTTCTACAATAAAAAACCTACCTAATTGGTTGATGAGAAATTATAGTAAGTGACTTGACAGTTCTACATTTTTACGATAGAATGGTAGAAGTTATGGCGGTATAGCCAAGTGGTAAGGCACGGCTCTGCAAAAGCTTGATCGTCGGTTCAAATCCGTCTACCGCCTTTCATTTCCTGTTTTATCAGGTTTTATCCGCTTAAAAAGCCCTTAAAATCGGGCTTTTTTATTTTTTTAAGCAGATAAAGCAGGATAAAACACAAAAAGTTTTGATTCAACTAAATTACTAGTTTTCAACAATCGTAGTACTTCTGCGCGTGCCTTGTTAGCATAGTATGGTGCTCCAAATTCCTTGTCACGATTGACTTGAACTGCAATGACAACTTCGTTTTCTTTAATTTCAATCATACCTACATCAGCAGTATTTTCTGGATGGTAAAAATATCTTTGAACACTAGAATTTTTTATTTTTTCTAATCGTATCATGACTACTCTTCTCTTGATTTACTAAAAATAACTTGTTTATAAATTAAATTATCCTCCATATATTCTATTGTAAAAGTATCTAACATTTTAAGTCCTCTTCCTAGTAACAATATGATGAAACCTATACGCCTTATCCCCAATCAAAATCTTAGTATCTGGTTTTGAATAGCGAAAGTCAGGATTTTCAACAGTAACAGATACCAAACCTAAAGATTTTAATGAAGCAGTTGAAAATCACTTTATTTTTCATTTCTTACTTCCTATTTTCTAATAACTAAAAAGCTAAGATATTTTCTTAGCTTTTTATTGTATCCACAGCTTACTTAAAAACATATAAAATCAGTAACGCCAAGCTACTCATTACAAAACCAACTGACCAAAAGAAAGCATCAACTTTCCATTCGCTCCATGGCTGTTCTTTACCAGAAAAACCACCCAATTCAAAATGATGGTGTAACGGTGTCATACGGAAAATACGACGACCTTGACCATATTTTTTCTTGGTATATTTGAAGTAAGCCACCTGTAACATCACTGAACTAGTTTCACACACATAGACAAAACCAATCAATAGTAGCGTCCATTCTTGATTAAGGGCAATGGAAATGGTTGCCAACAAGGCACCTAGAGCTAAGCTACCAACATCTCCCATAAAAATTTTGGCTGGTTTTTTATTGTAAAGGAAGAAACCAAGTAGGCCACCAATGGTACTAAGAATCAAGAGAAGAACATCATACTGTTTTTGTACCACAGAAATGACCCCATAGGCAGCTAAACTAATGACCACTGAAATCGACGCTAGACCGTCAAGACCATCGGTTAGATTGACTGCATTTGAAAAGCCAACAATCCAAAATAGCACAAAGGCGAGATAGAAAACGCCTAAATTTAATTCCCAACCAAAGAAATTGAGCGACTCTGCTCCACTCGGACGAACATAAACAAAGTAAAATAGTAAACCAGCTAAAATCTGTGCTAGCATTTTTTGCTTAGGAGTCAGACCTTCATTGATTTTCTTGAAAATTTTCAAAAAATCATCTAAAAAACCAACGGTACCATAGATGACCACAACCAATAAAATAGCTAGTGGCTTGGCTAAGTTTGTTCCTTGATTGAACAATAGGGTAAAGAACAAACTCACTAGCACCGTTGTTGTCAAAAAAACCACACCCCCCATTGTTGGGGTACCTGCTTTGGCGACATGCTGTTTGACGTCCTCATGCATTTGCTGACCTGCAATTTTTTTCTTTTGGAAAAAAGCCATAAAATGTGGCATGGCTACCACTGTCAAAACGAAGGTTAACCCTCCTGCCATCAGGCTTATCAACATGTTATTCTCCTAACCTTATTGTTATTTTTTTAACTTTACTAATCAGCTCACCTGGATTGACACTTTGCTTGGTCACTCGAGCTGAGGCAGATTGACTGCCTTTATAAGTGATTTCAAGATTCAACCATTTGGCAAAGACTTCAACATTTTGACGAGTCCAACCATACATATCTGGTAGATTCTCCAAATTACTGGTCAAGAGCAGAATTTGCTGATTTTCATTGAGATTGCTGCCAATCTTGGTTGATACCTTGTTAATCTTACTTCCTGTTCCTAGAACAACGGGTTGGACTAGGTTACGACGCAGCTCATCTGCAGTATCACCAGGATTTGTACCGATAATTTCACCTAGTTTATAAGGTGTTTGATTTTTCTTACCGTTTGGCACAGCCTCTAAAATGGTATCTTTCATCAACACTGCTTCTTCTAAGACTGGATTGATCACATCACGCCAGAAAAGACCTGACCATTCTTTTGGTTGTTGAAGGGTCACATACATGACAAAATCTGGATTATCAGACGGGACCATGGCCACCACCGAATAAATATAATCTGTTGCTCCAGTCAAGTAACCCGAACCATCTTCTGCTGCAATCTCAGCCGTCCCAGACTTAACGGCAACGGATTGATTGCCAACTTGGATAATAGGACCTTCTGATTTTGAATAAAGCGTACCAAAATCTGGATCAGTACCAACCGTTACCATGTAATCACGAGTTTGCTTGGCTGCTGTTTCAGAAACTGGATTACCCACAACTTCTTTTTGTGCTGTTCGTGTGGTTTTCGTGTTTGGATCATAGATTTTGCTAATAAACTGTGGCTCCAGCATGATTCCATCGTTAGAAATTGCCGTAAAAGCTCTTAACATCTGAGTTTGGGTAACGGCAATCCCTTGACCAAAAGAACTCATGGCAATACTAACAATGTTATCTGATGGCAAAAGACCTGTTGCCTCGCTCCCCATTCCAAAACGTGTTGGGAAACCAAAGCGGAATTTAGCTAAGTAATTAAGCCACTGATCGTCACCCATTTTTTGTTCAAGAAGAGCCATACCGACGTTACTAGAGTAAGCAAATCCTTGAGCAAAGGACATATAGCCCCCTGTTGATGTTCCGTCATTGATTGACCAATCTTGAATAGTTGCATCAATAATGGTCAATTTGGTATTGTCATAAATTTCATTTGGATTAAAGACACCGGCATCAATAGCTGAAGCTAGGGTCATGACTTTCATGGTCGAACCCGGCTCGTAGTTAGTTTGATAAAGGGAACTACGCCAAGTAAAGTCCTCAGTTAAACCCTCTTTAGTATCCGCATTAAAGGTTGGTCGCTGGGTCGTTGCTAAAATCTCACCTGTCTTAGCATGAACCAAGGTCGCACTGGCTTCCACCCCTTGTGCCTTGGATTGAAAAACATCCATCTGTGTTTCTAGATAGCGTTGAATTGGCTCTGAAATTGTCGTGTAAACATCTCGACCGTCTATTGCCTTACTCACCTGAACACCTGTTCCTAATAAGGTATTGCCATTTTTATCTTTTTGATAAGTAATTTGACCGTCTGTTCCAGACAAAATATCATTGAAAGCAGCTTCAAGACCAGTTGTTCCGACTAATTTTTTATTACCATTATCATCTTCTTGAGTTTGAGCCAAGCCGATAAACTGAGAGGCAAAGGTTCCATTAGGATACATCCTACTGGTACTGGTTTCAAAAGAAAGCCCCTTAATATCAGCGGCTTCTGCAGCTTTTTTGATACTACTCATGGTGCTATAAGTCAGATTAGACCCCTTAATACCAAAATAAACTTGAACCAGTCCTTCTTGATTGAGTTGTTTAAGGACATAGTCTTTTTCCAACTTCAAATACTTTTTGAAAATGTCAGCCACTTTGTCATATTGACTAGATTTGATAAATAATTCTTCGCCACTGGCTGTCACATAGTTTTGATCAAGAATGGCATATACCGTATAAGTGGTCGAATCTTCTGCAATCACATTACCATTACGGTCATAAATAGTCCCACGCTTGGCAGCAACTGTTTGGGTTCTTTGATAAACCTGTTTTGCCCCTTCTGATAAATCTACTCCAAATTTTTTATCCGTTCCAATAATCACCACAAAATTGATGATAAAGATAAAAAACATGAAAATAGCTAGCAACATCAGGTTTTGCCCAACATGAACACGGTTTTCTTCTGGCGTTTTTCTATCTGTTACGACATAACGCAAAAAAAGATTTCGTAACTCTTTCATGCCTACTCCACCTTACCAATATTATCATGCTGGATACTCAAACCAGCTTCTGTTGCAATCTTTGAAATGCGATCAAAACGATTAAGCTCGTTGACCTCTTGTTTGGCGTCATTAAGCTCAGTTTCTTTTTCACTAATTTGATTATTCAAAATTGTCACTTCCTGTTGCAGTTGTAACATCCGACTTTGAAGATAGACAATGCTAACTGCCATCATCACTGCTGTCAATACAATCGATGCATAAAAAGCCTTTTCTATTCTTGATAGGGTACGGATATGAGCCTGCACTGCTTGTGACAAGGCTTCCTGCCGTTTCTCTCTGGTCATATGTCTTTCCTAATTCTCTCAATCACACGTAATTTTGCCGAATGAGCACGATTATTATCTGTCAACTCGGTTTGACTTGGCAAAATCGGTTTTCTGGTAATCAGTTGATACTGAGCCTGTAATTCATCAGGGATAAAAGGTAACCCTTTTGGAATATCAAGACGACTCACTTCCTTAAACAGTTGCTTAGTCAAGCGATCCTCTAAAGAATGAAAAGTAATCACTGAAATACGTCCTCCCACTACCAACAAATCTAAAGCCTGCTGTAAAGAATCTTCTGCAGCTCCCAATTCATCATTTACCTCAATACGAATAGCCTGAAAAATTTGTTTAGCTGGATGTCCCTTTTTCTTAAGCTCTTTAGCAGGTTTCGCCGCCTTAATCAATTCAGCAAGCTGAGTCGTTGTTTCAATGGGTGCTGCTTGACGAGCCTGTTCTATTTTCCTAGCTACCTGTTTAGAAAATTTATCTTCACCATAACGGAAAAAAATCCGCACTAAATCATGGTAGTCATAAGCATTGACTACCTCATAGGCTGTTAAGGTTGCATCTTGATTCATCCGCATATCCAAAGGAGCTTCCTGTTTATAAGAAAAACCACGCTCACCTTGGTCTAACTGCGGACTGGAAACACCTAAATCATAAATAATACCGTCAATTTCACTGACACCATGTTGGGCAAGCCGACTTGACAAATGCCTAAAATTATCCTTGATAAAGGTCACCTGTCCACGCTCAACAAATTTTTTTAACCTCACTTGAGCATGATCAATAGCTGTTTGATCCTGATCAAAACAATAAAGGTGACCTTGATCGCCCAATTGTGACAGTAAATACTCACTATGTCCTGCTCCCCCTAAGGTCGCGTCAACATAAATCCCATTTGGTTTAATCTTTAACTGATCAACCGTTTCATGTAGTAATACGGTTACATGATGAAAATCTTTAGTCATATCTCTATTTTACCATATTTTAGTCATTTAATAAATCAAAAGAAAAATACCAGCTGCATTTAGCTAACTGGTATTTTGCCATTAAGAACTTATTCTGCTGGGCTTGTTTCAGTTTCGATAACTTCTTTTGTTTCTGCATTAAGAATGTAGTGGTAACGTGTACCATTGCTAACAAAGTCCACATCAAACTGTTGAACACCATCTTCAGTTTCTAACTCGCTACCAACAACTTCTGCATCTGCTTCAGTAATACCTGCGTCAGCCAAAGCTGCTGCTACAAGTTTATTTTGATCTGCTGAAGATACTGTCGCTGTAGATGTTGATGCGTCTTTTGAATCAACCATCTCAGAAGCATTTTCAATCACTTCTCCTGTTTCAGCATTCAACGTGTACTCATACTCTTGACCAGCACTTGTGAAATCCACTTTAAAGACATTCACACCGTTTTCAACATCTTTTTCCACTGAGGTCAAAACTGCATCTGCTTCAGAAATACCTGCTGCTGCTAAGGCTGCTGCAAAAGCTGTGTCTTTAGTCAAAGTTTCTGTTGCCGTGCTTGCTGAGGCATCAGTTGATGATGAAGCTGTCTTATCAGACGAAGATGATGACGTTGTTGATGAAGCAGACTTGTCTGATGAAGTTGATGCTTCTGATGAACTTGCTGAACTACTTGAAGAAGTAGTTGCCGTGTTGTTATTGCTACCGTTCAAAAATGAACCCGCACAAGTAGAAAGGCCTAGTAGAGCCAAGATAGCGACCACTGCCGCGACTAAAAGTTTTTTCATAATAACTTTATCTCCTTTTTTATTACTTAATCATTCTAGTCTATCTTGAAAAAACTGTCAAGAAATTTGACCAGAATAAAACTAGATTGATTCCCCAACCTAGTTTTATGATAAGTCTTAGTCTTTATCATCAAGCGAACGACCATGTAGGCCTTTTTCACGTTGAATTTGTTTTAATTTTTCTGGGGTCAAGTCATTACCTTCTTCATCAACGATCTTAATCCCTTCGATATGATGACGGACGGCTCTGCGATAACCCTCGATATACTCCTCACGCAAGAGTTTTTGTTCAGCCAATTCTGCCTCAGTCAAACCTTCTGCTTTCTTCTTACGGGCTAGTTCATTGATGCGATCAATTTTTGCTTGTTCCATCTTATCTCCTACTTTGTATTTAGTTGGTTAAAGGCTGCCATTTGGCAAGCGTAACGGGCTAGACTAGCCAATAAGCTCAAACGATTGTTTTTGACAGCTTCATCGTCAACCATAACCATAGTTTGATCAAAGAACTTAGTAATGACAGGACTCAGGCCAAATAGCTGGTCTAGATTAGCTGCGACATCGTCAGTTAATTGTAGGTCTTGAATCGCTTGATAGAGTGCTTTTTCTGCCTCATTTTCAAATAATGCTGACTCAACCGTCTGACCTTCTGCTTTTTCTGCCAAATTAAAGACACGAGCTAAACTTTCTACGGCTACCTTATAGTCAGTTTGTTCTGATTTTGCAAGCAAGGCTTTAGCGGTTGCAAAAAGATTGCTCACAATCAGGCTTGAACTAGCAAGAACAGCTTCACGAATATCTTTTGTAATACCCTCATCTGCCATCAACCTATCCAAACGGGCTTTGATAAAGCTCATAACGTCGTCTTTATTCGCATAAGTCTGGGGTGAGAACGTTTTTTGATACAGGTTATTGACAAACTCTGCCAAATCAAGTTTCCACTCTTCTTGATCGAGAATCTTAACCAAACCTTGTGTCGCACGGCGAAGAGCATAGGGGTCATTTGACCCACTTGGAATCAAGCCCACACTAAAGAATGACAACAGGGTATCCAATTTATCAGCCACGGCTAAAATCGCTCCGAGCTGGCTAGCTGGTAATTCGCCATCACTACTTGTTGGCAAATAATGCTCACGAATGGCTTGGGCAACAGCCTTATCTTCACCTGCAAGTAGGGCATATTTTTCCCCCATTAAGCCTTGAAGTTCGTCAAATTCACCCACCATGCCAGTCATCAAGTCAAATTTATAAATGGCTGCTGCTCGCTCTAACTTGCTTTTATCTGTTTCAGATAAGCCCAATTCAGTAGCCAACTTATCCGCAATCAAGCCTGTGCGTTTCATGTGCTCTGCCAGAGAACCAATCTTTTCATGGAAGGTTACCTTATCTAGTTTTTCCACTAAATCGGCAATCGAAAGTTTTTGATCTTCACGCCAGAAAAACTCAGCATCTTCCAAGCGAGCTAGAAGCACTTTTTGGTTACCCTTGATGACATTTTCAAGATGCTCAGCATTACCGTTACGAACTGAGATAAAGGCTGGTAAGAGTTGACCTTTTTTATCACGCACGACAAAGTAACGTTGGTGATTTTTCATTGATGTGACTAGGACTTCTTCTGGAACGTCTAGATATTTTTCGTCAAATTGTCCCATAAAGGCTGTTGGGTATTCAACCAAGTTTAGCACTTCGTTTAGAAGGTCTTCATCAATGTCAACTTGAATGTCATGCTTTTCTTCTAAGGCCTTGATTTGATCAAAAATCATTTGCTGACGCTCAAGTGGACTTGCAATAACAAAAACCGAACTCAAGGTAGCTTCATAACGATCACTAGTTGCGATTTCTACGTCATGGCCAAGGAAACGATGACCACGACTCACGCGACCACTCTTGATGTCAAAGAAATCTAAATCCAAGGCTTTGTCGTCCAAAAGCACCGTCAAGGTGTGAACTGGACGAATGTACTTGAAAGAATTAGATGCCCAAGCCATGCTGACAGGGAAACTCAAGCTCTCCAACACCTTAGGAAGTTCTGCCAACACTTGCTCAACAGGCTGACCTTTTTCGGTCTTGGTCACATATACGTAGTCTTCTCCCTTGATGGTTTCAAAGCGAATATCGTCTGTGGTCAAACCTTTACCACGCACAAAGCCTTCGGCTGCCTTGGTAAAATGACCAGACGCATCAAGGGCAATCTTTTTCGCAGGCCCCTTAAAATCTTCTGTCAAATCACTTTGCTCATCTGCCAAACCAACAACACGAACCGCTAAGCGACGAGGCGTTGAAAAAAGTTCAATCTTATCAAATGTCAAACGGTTGTCTGTTAGAAAAGTCGCCATGCGATTTTCAAGTTGTTCCATACTTGGCGTTACCACATAAGCTGGCAACTCTTCCAAGCCAATTTCTACTAATAAATTTTTTACCATGTTATTTCTCCTCTGCTAACAATGCTTGACGTGTTTCGTCATCTAGTAAAGGATAACCTAGGCGTTTGCGTTCTGCAACAAAGGTTTTGGCTACGTTACGGGCTAGGTTACGAATGCGAGCGATATAGCCAGCACGTTCTGTTACTGATACGGCTCCTCTGGCATCTAAAAGGTTGAAGGTGTGCGAACATTTCAAGACATAATCATAGGCAGGATGCACCAAGTTTTCAGCCAGACAGTTTTTGGCTTCTTGCTCAAATTTTTCAAAATTAGATAGAAGCATATCTTGGTCACTCAATTCAAAGCTATATTTTGAATGCTCATACTCGGGTTGGATGAAGATTTCACCATATTTCACGCCATCTGCCCACTCAATGTCATAGACAGACTCCACTTCTTGAATGTAAGACGCTAGACGCTCCAAACCATAGGTCACCTCAGCAGTGACTGGCCCTGTTTCCAAACCACCGACCTGTTGGAAGTAAGTAAATTGAGTAATTTCCATACCATCAAGCCAAACTTCCCAACCTAGACCAGCAGAACCTGTTGATGGATTTTCCCAGTTGTCCTCAACAAAACGAATATCGTGTTCTAAAGGATTGATTCCCAACAACTCCAAACTTTCCAAGTAAAGCTCTTGGATATTGCTTGGGCTTGGTTTCATAACCACTTGGAATTGATGGTGTTGGTACAAACGGTTTGGGTTTTCACCATAGCGACCATCGGCTGGGCGACGACTTGGCTCTACATAAGCCGCATTCCAAGGCTCAGGCCCAATCGCACGCAAAAAGGTGTATGGACTCATGGTTCCGGCTCCTTTTTCATTATCATAGGCTTGCATGAGCAGGCATCCTTGGTCATTCCAAAATTGTTGTAAGGTCAAGATAATCTCTTGAAAGGTTAATTTTTTAGACATAGTTTCCTCTTTCTATTGCTTTAATGTGGTGGCGATAGCTCGTTGACATCAACTTAGTAAACAAAGACCGTTATTAGACAAGAAAAACCACGCACTAGCCCCTGTTGATAACAGGGGCGTAGCAACGCGGTTCCACCCTATTTTATGACTTCATTTGTATTGATTAAAGTATTGAATCGCCACCATTTATTGTTTTCCTGCCTAGCTTCCACCAACCTAGACTCGCTTTTAGGGTTCAATAAAATCTCTTTCAACACCTTTTATCTTATCATAAATTGATTGGCCTGTCTAATCTTACTTATCTTGTGACCAAACTTTTTGACCATTGAGATAAGTTGCTTGCAAGGTCATTTCCTTGTTTAAGACGATAAAATCAGCAGGCAAACCGGCTTTGATTTGACCGCACTCATCTAGCAAGTTCAAGGATTTAGCTGGAATGTAGCTAGCCATGCGAATAGCTGTCACCACATCTGCCAAGCCCCACTCAACCACATGTTTGACGGCATCTTTTAGCTGCAAGATAGAGCCAGCCAGATTACCACCATCCTTTAATCTAGCCGTCCCAGCTTCAACACGAACAGGAAACTCCCCTAGCATGTAGTCACCATCTGCCATACCACCTGCACTCATACAGTCCGTAATCAGAGCCACACCATCATAGCCTTTTTGTTTCATTAACAAGTCACAGGCCTTAGGATGAACATGATGACCGTCACAGATTAACTCGGCATAAGTATTTGGCAGATGATAAACAGCTCCTAACATGCCCAGTTCACGATGGTTGAGTCCTCTCATGCCATTATAAGCATGAACCCAGATAGAAGCTCCTGCTTCTACGGCTTTTTCTGCCTCGTCATAGGTAGCATCAGAATGCCCCAAGGCTACTGTCACACCTTGTTCTGTCGCATATTTGATAAATTCGACTGTTCCTTCACGTTCAGGAGCTAGGGCTATTTTGGACAAAAGCCCTTGTGAACTCGCCAACCACTGATCCAATTCAGCAATACTTGGATTTCGCATGTAACTAGGATTTTGTGCTCCCTTATACGTTTCGGTAAAATAAGGCCCTTCAAAATAAAGTCCTTGAATTTTACTGCCTTGAACTGTATCTTTGGCTGTCACTACCAACTGACAAACCTTGTTCAAGGTGTCAAAATCAGCCGTTAGAGCAGTTGGTAAAAAGCTGGTCACCCCTGTTTCTAACAAGGACTGACTCATACGTTCTAAACTCTCTAGTTGACAATCCATGACATCGGCTCCTGCATACCCATGAATATGGGTATCAAACAAACCAGGAGCAATCATATAGCCACTATAATCTAAAATCTCCGCCCCTTCTGGCACCTGCTCTTGCCACTGACCAAATCGACCATTTTCAATCGCTAAAAAGCCACCGACTTTTTCTTCATAAGGGTAAATAAACCCATCAGCTTTGATAAACATGCTTACTCCTTTCATCAGAAAAACTTCTACAACTCACCATCTGATTCTGTTTGATTGGCTCTCAGTGAAAACTTATCCGGTACAGGATCCCAGCCACCTTTGACAAAGGGATGGCAGCGGCAAATCCTTGCCAAGCCCATAATAAGACCCTTGATACCATGACGCTCAACTGCTTCAATCATATAGGCAGAACACGTTGGACGATAGACACATGAGGGTGGAAACAAGGGCGAAATCAAACGCTGATACGCCCTAACCATATAAATGATTAGCTGCTTCATTTGACCTTGTTGATAGCTGCATTATGTAGCTGGCTGATTTCTTTTTTGTTCAAACGGCGAGATTGACCTGGGCGTAAGCCAGTCAAATCAAGCGTTCCAAAGCGTGTTCGTGACAATTTATCAACCAAAAGCCCTACACTTTCAAACATCTTTTTAACCTGATGATGACGCCCTTCATGGATAATCAATTCAACAACGGAACGATTTTTTTCAGGATCAACCTTAATGATTGAATAACGAGCTGGCTTAGTTTTTTTACCGTCAATCACCACACCACGAGTTAGGGGACGTAAATTGTCCTTGGTTGCAATCCCCTTTAGACGAGCCACATAGACCTTGTCAATCTCATTGCGAGGATGAATCATCTTATCGGTAAAATCACCGTCATTGGTCAAAATCAAAAGGCCCGTCGTATCCCAATCCAAACGACCAACAGGGTAGATACGCTCCTTGACTTGAGGGAGTAAATCAATCACGGTCTGTCTGCCCTTATCATCTGACACACTGGAAATGACCCCACGAGGTTTATTGAGCAGGTAGTACACCTTTTCTTCGTTATAAATGGGGCTACCACTCACTTCTACTACATCTCCAGATTTGACTTGAGTAGCTAGGTCAGTGATCACTTGACCATTGAGCGTTACCAACCCCTTTTTAATCAATTCTTCTGCCTTACGGCGACTGCTCACTCCGGCATGGGCCATGTATTTGTTAATTCTCATCTTCTTTTCCTTATTCTTCTGCTAAATCTTCTGTATTAAAAAGCGAAATTGGCTCTTCCGTCACAGCTAAATCTGACACATCTATCAATTCCGATAACTCATTGATTCCCAAGTAATCTAGGAAATAAGCCGTGGTCCGATAGAGATTGGGACGACCCAAGACATCTTTTTTTCCAGCTTCTTCAATCAAGTTAAAAGCCTGTAACTTGCTAATAGCTCCACTGGAATTGACCCCTCTAATCGCATCTACTTCCACCCGAGTAATCGGTTGTTTATAAGCAATGATTGATAAAACTTCTAGACTAGCTCGTGATAGACTTTGATTGATTGGTGTTTGGGCATAACGACCAAGTAAGTCCGCATGCACGTCTTTTGTGACCAACTTATAACGATTGGCTGAGAGTAACAAAGACAAACTTGATGTTTCATCATTTTGATATTTGTCACTTAGTTGATCTAGTTGTTGCAAAAGAGCTGAGGGAAGCACATCTAATAATTCTGTCAACTGTCTTAAACTAAGACCATCTTCTCCAGCCACAAACAAGAGTGCTTCTAAAGCTGCTAAATCATTTGCCATGTTCACTCCTTCTCCAAATAAATCTCACCAAAATTGACCGCTTGGCTAAAGGATAGCTGACCAATTTTTATCAATTCCAAACAGGCTAAAAATAAGGTAATCAACTCATTGACAGCTGTCGTTTGCGAAAACAATTGTGACAGACTCAGTTTTTTGGCTTGCGCAAATCTTTCTTCCAACCAAACCATCATGTCTTCAATCCGATAATCCTCAGCTTCAATCAAAGTATGACTAGTTTTAAATTCTTCCTGTTTTTTAGCCATAATCTTGGCAAAAGCAAGGTACAAATCTAGCGGTGTCTTATCTTGTTTCAAACTGATTTCTTCATGAATCAATTCTTGCTTGGCTTTTGAAAAATGACGGGCTCGCTGCTCATGCTGGGCAGCCAACTCTTGACTTAGCTCCTTAAAACGAGCATATTCTTCAATCTGACTCAAAAGTTCATACTCAGGCGTTTCTTCAACAGGCTGACTTTCTACCACCTTAGGTAGCAACTTACGACTCTTGATTAACATAAGCTGACTGGCCATCACCATATAGTCACCAGCAATCTCTAATTTCAGTGTTTTCAACGTGGCTAAATAGGTCAGATATTGCTCAATCACTTCAACGATAGGCACATCATAAATATCCACCTCATACTTGGAAACCAAGTGCAAAAGCAAATCTAAGGGGCCTTCAAAATCTTTTAGTTTTATGTCCATTAGTGATAATACTTCTCCAGAGTGATGGGGGATTTTAGTCCTAGACGCTTGGCTAGGGTTGACAAATCAAGTCCTGCTGCCAGTTGCCGTTTGATGTGTTCTTCACGCAAAGAATGAGCCGTCAGGCTTGTTAAACCCTTGTTTTTAAGATATGTCGTCAACACACGATGAAACCATTGCCGTGAATAGGGCTTCCCTCCATGTTCAAAAACATAGGTTTGATTTTGTGGCAGGGAAAAATAAGTCAAAAATCGTTCAGACAAGAGTAAAATTCTCACCTGTTGTTTATTGACCAAGCGTAAAATTCTCAACTCAAGCTCAAACCATCCTACTTCCAAGGACAAAATCTGACTTGGCGTCAAACCAAGCTCTACAATAAATAGGGCTAACAGTTGACCAATGTCTTTCTCTTTTTCCTGATAAAGACCAGACAAGTCCACTTGTTTTGTCTCTTTACTTGGTTTTGGTAATTTTTCTTGACTGGTCAAGCGATAAAACGTTTGGAGTTGACCTGATTGATAAAGGTAATATAAAAACTGATTGACAACAGACAACTTACGATTTTTAGCTGAAGCCTTGAGGGGTAATAAAAACTGCTCATAACGCGATAAGCTACTTCTATCAATCTGTTCAGCAACCACTTGGCAAAACTGGTCTAAATCATAAGCATAGGCCTGATAGGAATTTTTAGCCAGTTGTCGTTGATTCAAAAACTGGGCAATCTCATTCTTGAGGTGATTTTGGGCTAATGTCATAATAATGTTTGAAATCATGAAGCAGGCTATTTAGAGCCTTGAGAATCGACTTACGCGTAATAATCCCAACAAGGGTATGGTCTTGTAAAACGGGCAGAAAGGACGCATCTACCAATTTGTGCATGACCTCTGTCAGATTAGCATTCAAAGCCACAGTCGGCAGTTCCTTATTGACCATCAAGCCAATATTCAAATCAGCCATTTCTATCTCAGACAGCTCATGTTCCTTTTGATAGTGGATAATGTCTGACATGCTGATGGTGCCAACATAGATTTTATCCTTAGTCATAACTGGCACACGAGAAAAACCGTTATTACTCAACAAGAGTAGAACATGACCCACATTATGCGTATCGATAAAAAGGGCCAATTCTTCTTCTGGCGTCAGATAGGTTTCCATGTGAGCCAATAAAAATTCTTCAAATTCTTTTGCAATCATCGTTGAAATTCCTTTGATAAAGGAGCATAAAGCTGGTGATTCAAATCAAAAAAATCCACCTTAATCTTATCTCCTGTCACCTCAATCTTAGCATAAAGCTTTTCTCTAACCTCTCCACGAGGTTGCTCAACACTGCCAGGATTAACAAAAACAATCTGCCCTTCCTGCCAAGCACTCGCCTGATGCAGATGACCATAAAGACAAATGTCTGCTCTTTCTTCTTGAGCCCATAGATTCAAACGATCCCAAAATAAGTTAATCAAATGATGATGGCCATGAGTTTGAGCTACCCTTAATCCATCAAAATCCGTCACCAAACGTTCCGGATAATCTCCGCCATCACAATTTCCACCAACGACTTGAATCCCCTCCCATAAGGGCAAGTTGCTAGGTAGTTCCGAGTCCCCATTGTGGAAAATAGCGTCCACCTTACCTTGATAATAGTCTTTGATACTTTGCACAACGGCTTTATTGCCATGAGAATCACTCATCACAATTAGAGTGTAAGTTGCCATTTTGGAAAGACCTCCATTAGTTTTTTCACAGCCTGCCCACGATGAGATTGCTGATTTTTTTCTGTAGCTGATAATTGAGCGGCTGTTTGCCCTGTTTCTCCCACCAAAAAGATTGGATCATAGCCAAAACCATTCTCCCCCTTTGGTCTAAAGGCAATATAGCCCTCCCACTCGGCTGACACGACCAAACTGTCACGCTCTGGCACTGCAACAACCAAGGTGGTGTGAAATTGGGCTGAACGTCGCTTCAAGTCTGTAATCACAGCTAGTTCATGTAAAAGTTTGGCATTATTAGCCTGATCATCAGCATCTTGACCAGCAAATCGAGCCGACCAGACCCCAGGTAAACCGCCTAGCAGATCAACCTTTAAGCCAGAATCATCAGCCAAGACCATTTGACCAGTCAAATTGGCAATGGTTTCGGCTTTCAAACGAGCATTTTCTTCAAAGGTCATCCCAGTTTCTGCCACTTCAGGTAGATCAGGATAATCATTGAGATTCTGCACAGATATGCCCAAAGGAGCAAACAAGTCACGGAATTCCTTGGTTTTGCCCTCATTACGAGTTGCAATTAAGAGATTACTATCCAATCCCCTTGTTTCACCAGCCAATAACTCTGACAGCTTGACCGTTGACTTAGCCGGCTGAATCCATAAAATCTTATCTTGCTCGGAGATGACCATTAACCCCTTAAAAGAAGTCAAAGTCAACTGACGTCCTTGCTCTTGATTGAGCATATCCAAGATAAACTGAACTAAAGCCAAATTTGAGGATAGTTTGATGACAAACAGATCATAAGCAACAGAAGATTCTTCTCCCAATAAGATATGGTTTAAGTTATCATACATCGTTTTTGGATAATCAACAAAAGAATGGATTGAGGGACCTGCAACTCCCCATTTGGCAACAAACCAGTCTTCTTCTGTCTTATACTCATATAATTTTTCACTCATAGGTCAACATGCTCCACATTTATCTCGATTTTTAACCAATTTTCAGCAATTTCTTTGAAAATTTTAGCACTGGCCGTCGTATAAAAACGGTGATTGGGTTCTCCCTCTTGCCAACTGCGATTTAGTTGGAAATAATTCAACAAGACAGACACATCACGAATACATTCTGCCCCACTATCAATTAGACTTACCCCATCTCCTACTGCTTCTTGAATAAGCGGTCTTAACAAGGGATAGTGTGTACACCCCAAAACCAAGGTATCCACTCCTTGATCAATCATCGGAATCAAGCTTTCATAAACCACTTGTTTGGCTAAGTTAGAACTAATTTCATTGGACTCAACCAAGGGAGCAAATCGTGGGCAAGATAGGCTCATCACCTCTGTTTGTGGAGAAAGTAATTGGATTTTTTCACGATAAATATCTGATTGAATGGTCATAGGGGTGCCAATCACTCCGATTTTACCACCTTGATTGGTCTGAATAGCAGCACTTGCTCCAGGTAAAATAACTCCGATAACAGGTATTTCTAATTTTGCCTTAATGTCTTCCCAGACAACAGCAGTTGCTGTATTACAGGCAATAACGATCATTTTAACATCTTTGGTTAAAAGAAATCTAACCAAGTCCCAAGTAAAGTCACGAATTTGTTCAGCAGATCTAGGCCCATAAGGTGCCCTAGCTGAGTCACCAATATAGACAACCTCTTCTTGAGGTAGCTGCCTTATCAACTCTTTCACTACCGTTAGACCACCCACACCAGAATCTAAAAAACCAATCGGCCGATTATCCATAGGACCTCCACTTTATGTCTTACTTGCTACTACAAAGAAAGAGCAGAAAATCCCTTCCCTGCTCCCCATCAGTTATTTTTTCTTAGCCTTTGTTTTAGCAGCTTGTTGTTGCTTGTTCATTTGACGGACAACTTGTTGCACCTTAGCTTCACTTGGTTTTTGACCCATTTGGCTCATCATGGTACGAATCACATCAGCATTAAGTGGTGGGTTTTCTTCCAAATATTTTTCCATTTGCTTACGAGCGATAAAGGTTCCACCTACAAGCCCTCCAAAAAAAGCAATGATTACAATTACAATCCAAAGAAATGTTGACATCTTTTCTCTCCTAATTTTTTTACCAACCCATTATATCAAAAATTCAGTAAAATAACAAAATTTATCTCCAAACAAAATCACTGGAAGCATCTTCCAGTGACTATTATTTATTAAACATCAATCATTTCTACCCATAATACGCAACAGGCTGAGAAACAGGTTGATAAAGTCTAAATAAAGGCTTAGAGCCATCGAAATCGCCCAACCATCTGTTACTTGTCCTTGTTGTTGAAGGTAAACACGTTTAATCAATTGATTGTCATAAGCAATCAAGCCAGAAAAAACAAAGACAGAGATAATACTCACCACGTAAGACATCAAACTGCTAGCAAAGAAAATATTCACCAAGCTAGCAATCATAATACCAATTAAGGCTGCCATTGTCGCCTTTCTCATGCCCGACAAGTCTTTTTTAATGGTACGACCAAGAACGGCCATCACCATGAAAACAAGAGCTGACGATAATAGAGCTTGAAAAACTGTTGCTTGAGCGTAGGCTAATAGCATAAAGCTCATGGTAAAACCATTTAAAGCAGAATAGCCCAAGAAAATAGGTAAAGCCATCGGAGTATTTTTACGAGCTGCCCCACTAGCAATAAAAACAAGAGCAACTTCAAGAAACATCCCCCCATAATAAAGCCAAGGGTAGTTTGTCAAAATCACCTGCATATTGGCAGGAAAAACATACAACATTAGTCCTGCCACTGCTGCAGATAAGCCTATTCCCATGCCAACTAAACCATAAATTTTGGCATAAAAAGTAGCCAAGCCGGTATCTGTTTGTGTATAAGTAATGGTTTGATTCATCTTACTTCTCCTAAAATTTTACTTTTTCAATATTCTTGGTCATTTTTTAGCCAAGTATTTTCTAAAAGGAGTTAAGGCCTCCTTAACTGCCCAATATTTATCAACCATGGTCACAATATAGCTTTCCTTATAACGAGGAAAAGCCAGCGTTGCTCCCCACATGTGCTTCAAGATAATATCTTCTTCACGTTTGTTGAGATTGATGAGTTTTCTAGCATTGCGAACAGCAATTCGAGGATGAACCCAAGCATGACTTTTATTAAATTTTGTCACTCGCCAATCATAATAAAAGAAATCATGCAAAAGACCACCACGAGCCGTACTTTTCGCATCCCAACCAAATTTTTTAGCAATTTTATAACTCGTATAGGCAACGTTAATCGAATGCTCTAATCGTGTCGAATGCTGATGTTGGACAATCGGTGCCAACTTTTGAAATCTCGGATGAGCAATCAAATGACCCACGTAGTCCATAAATTCTCGATCTTTTTGATAATTTTTTGTCATTATTAAACCTCTGTCGCTAATTTTAGTCTATCGGTCTTAAATAAAACTAAACATCAAAATGCCCGCAGCAACAGCTACATTCAGACTTTCTGCTTGACCAGGCATGTTAATATGAACTAACAAATCGGCTTGGTTGGTCATGTCTTGCGAAATCCCTTGACCTTCATTACCAAAAACCAGGGCAAAATTACTCAAGTCAGACAGACTGCGATAATCCACGGATTTTTTTGACAAGGTTGTTGCTAGGCAGGTTACACCACTTGCTTGCATTTGGTTAAGATAAGTCAAGACATTCCCACGATAAATGGGAAGATGAAAATGACTACCTTGCATAGAACGTAAGGTCTTAGCATTATAAATATCAGCTGACTTTTCTGAAATAAAAACTGCATCAAAACCTGCGGCATCAGCCGTTCGTATCATTGTTCCTAGATTACCTGGATCTTGGACATCTTCCAAAATCAGATACTTACCTTTAAACTGACTTGGGAGCATCATATTAGGTAGAGCTATTTCCGCGACAATACCTTGAGGAGTTGGTGAGGTTGACAAGTCTTTAAGAATTTCGGGTGAAACAAGAATCAGTTGCCCCTCATAATCTCTTAGCTGGCTAATTTGATCAGCAACAACAAATACCCTGAGAATCTCTGCCTTCGCCCGCACTGCTTCTTCAAATAAATGCCAACCCTCAATCAAATAAGACGATTGGCGATGTTTTTTTTGTAATAATTTCTTGGTTTGCTTGATTAAAGGATTAGCCTTTGATGTTATCTCAATCATGTTTACATTATATCATATTTAAGACCAAGCTATGTTATAATAACATTAACAAATCAAAGGAGAACATCATGCACAAACTACGTCTCTTAGTTTCTGGTCGAGTTCAAGGAGTCGGCTTTCGCTACGCTGTTCTTGGACTTGCTTTAGAACTAGAAGGAATCACTGGTCGAGTCTGGAATAATAGTGACGGCACGGTTGAAATTTTAGCTCAATCTGACAACCCTCAACTCCTAGCCAAATTTACCCAAGAAATCCGGAAAAATCCCTCCCCCTTATCTAAGGTCACTTATGTGGATGTGACTACAGCCAATTTTTCTTCATTCAGCGATTTTCAAATCATTTCTTAAATTCCAACTAAGGAACTATTGAGAAATTTAATAAAAAAAGGTAAAATAAAGGGTATCTTAAAAATCGAGGAAATGATAGTGAACAAAAAACAAAAACGATTACTCCAGTCAGGACTCGGCTTGAGCCTTCTGTTTCTTTTAGCTGGCTGTGTCCAACAAAAAAATGGTGTCCCAACAGGAGAAGGTTGGGTCTATAACCTACTAGTTGAACCTATGGGACGCTTTATCCAATATTTTGCTAATGATATGGGACTTGGTTTTGGCATTGCCATTATCCTTGTCACCATTGTTGTGCGTTTTCTAATTTTACCACTAGGACTTTATCAAAGTTGGAAAGCGAGCTACCAGTCTGAAAAAATGGCTTATCTCAAACCTATTTTTGAGCCTTTGCAAAAACGCATGCAAGAAGCAAGTACCCAAGAAGAAAAATTAGCTGCCCAAACAGCCTTTATGGCTGCCCAACGTGAGAATGGCGTTAGCATGCTGGGTGGTATCGGCTGTATGCCACTCTTGATTCAACTACCTTTCTTTTCTGCTCTTTTCTATGCTGCTCGCTTTACTGAAGGTATTGCTGGAAAAACATTCCTTTGGTTCCGACTTGACCAACCAGACTTAATTTTGGTCTTAATTGTCGGTGCACTGTACTTTGCTCAATCGTGGTTATCTATGCAAGGCATGCAAAATATGTCACCTGAACAAGGTAAACAAATGCAAACCATGATGTATATGACGCCTCTAATGATGGTCATGATGTCATTTAGTATGCCAGCAGGGGTGACACTTTACTGGTTTGTCGGTGGTATTTTCTCAATCCTCCAACAACTCATTACCATGTATATTCTTAAACCTAAACTTCGCCAAAAGGTAGAGGCAGAATTTGCTAAAAACCCACCCAAAGCTTACCAAGCTCCAAAGACGCGTAAAGATGTGACACCACAAATGACACAAGCTATTCATCAACCAAGCAATCGTAATGCCGGTAAACAACGTAATAAACGTTAAAGTAAAAAGCTATCTAATCATTTAGATGGCTTTTTTAATAACTAAAAAGACTAAAACCTAAGGGCTTCAGTCTTTTTGATTAGGCTGTTTTAATCACACTAACAATTTCTAATTGGTAGGCTCCACCTGGCGCTTCAATCTTAGTCACATCCCCAACTTTTTTACCAATAAGGGCTTGAGCTACGGGGCTTTCATTAGAAATTTTCCCTGAAAAAATATCTGCACTGGCAGCACCAACGATTGAGTAGGTTACTTCTTTACCACTATCCAGTTGTTTTACCACAACAGTTCGACCAATAGCTACCTCATCCTTTGCAACAGCATCACTATCGATAATTTCAGCATAACGAATCTTGGTTTCTAGAGTTGAAATTTGATCTTCCACAAAAGCCTGTTCATCTTTTGCTGCATCGTACTCACTGTTTTCTGACAAATCACCATAAGAACGAGCAATTTTAATTCGTTCAACAACTTCAGGACGACGGACAAGTTTTAGTTCTTCCAGTTCTTTTTCTAGCTGTTCTTTTTCAGCTAGGGTCATTTGATAGGTTTTTTCTGCCATAATATTTCACTTCCTTTTCTGATTTTTTATTCTTCAAAAACCAAAGAGCAGCAGGGCAACCCCTACGCTCTTTTTATGGTTACTATTTTGTCATTAGTTTAACTGACTATTGACATATTTTTCAACATTAGCTGAATGTTCTTCATAAGTTTCAGCATAATAAACACTACCAGTCTTAACATCTGCTACAAAGTAGAGATAATTCGTATTGGCTGGAGCAATGGTCGCTTTAATTGCTGATAAGCTTGGACTATCTACTGGCCCTGGCATCAAACCTGGATTTTGATAGATATTATAAGGCGACGCAATACCAGTATCGATTGCAGCATCTTCTGCCAAAGTCGTTTTTTGACCCAATTTGCCCATAGCATACAAGATAGCGATGTTACTTTGCAAAGGCATATTTTCAGCCAAACGATTATAGAATACGCTAGCAATCATCTTACGATCGTCATCTGTTGAGCCTTCTTTTTCAACCAGAGAAGCCAGTGTTAAAACTTCATTGACGGTCTTACCAGAAGCGGCAATCTGATCATAGTAAGGCGATAGTTGACTATCCATCGTCGCAATCATGTCCTCAACAACTTCTTCCAAGGTTGTTTCTTCATAGTAGTTATAAGTCGCTGGGAAAAGATAACCTTCCAGTTGGTAACGAGCATCAGTGGTTGATGGCAAGTCAGCTAACAAATTCGGATATTTTTGCACCATTTTATTGATAAAGCTACTATCTGTCATCAAAGCAAGAAAATCTTCCTTGCTAAATGGTGTTTTATCTGTCGTGTCCTTGGTATTGGCATTACTAGTAATCGCTTGAGCAATCTGATCAATGGTGTAACCTTCTGTGACCAAAATTTTACCAAGAGCTGGACGAGTTGGTTCTGCTGTCCCACCTTTTTGTAGTTCTGCTACAATTTCATCTAAAGACATGCTCTTTTGAAGATTGTAATAACCACTTTGGAAGTTGGTATAATTACGAAACTTGGTATAATAATTAAAAATTGTTCCACTCTTAATCACACCAGATTGTTCTAAAACCTGACCAATCATTTTGTTACCAGAACCTGATGGAATTTCAACCTGAACATAGTCAGTTGATGTTTTATCAGCCGGATTGATACCTGATTGAACATAACGATAACCAAAGAAAGCCGTGATTAACAAGACCAACAAAATAGCTACAATCAAGCCACGAGAAATACGTCTGGCCAAATGATCTGTTCGTTCCTGTTTACTTAAATAAACAGGTTCTTCTTCAAGGACATCCTCATCTTCAAAGGCAACGACTTCCTCTTGTTCCACCATATCATCTCTATTTGAGCTTGAAAAAATCTCAGGATTTGTTTGTGCTTCTGGTGCCAAGCCTAGTCCGTGATTAGTTGATACTTCTGAAGCAGATAACTCTTCTTCCTGTAAATCAGCTAGACCGACTAGGTCAGATAGATTTTGTGTTTGAACTAACTCTAACGGTTCATCTTGTGGCACAAATTGAGAGAAGTCTTGATCTCGATTGAAATCAATCGTTTCTGAAAGATCTGGTTCAAGTTCAATCTCTTGGTCAGTCACTAAGTTTTCAACACGAATATCCTCAAGGGCAGCCTGTGCTTGACGCTCTAACTCTTCCCTTTCTTCTGTTGTTCGTAGTTCTTCTAAACGTTTTTGTTCTTCATATTCTGCTAAAAGCTGAGCTGTGCGTTTGGCAGCTTCTTCTGCTTCTAACTGTTTTTGTCGTAGTTCTTCTTCTCGAATCTTACGCAAACGATTGGCTTCTTCCAATTCAGCTAAAATCTGTTCTTTGAAAGAGTGGCCTGTTTGAGCTTTTGGCTTATCATTATCAGTCAAATTCTCAACCTCCCATTTTTATCAAAGGCCATTATACCTTAAAAATCAAGGAAAATCAAGCAGGAGCATACCAAACCAGATTATACCATTGATAACCACCTAAATTTGACGTGTTTGATTCGCCCTCGTCAACAAAACCATTCATGACATAATAACTAATTAAATGGTCATGACAGGTTAAACTCAGCCCTTGGCGATCTTGGGCCACTGCCAAATCTTTCATTGTTGCTAATAGGCTACTGCCAATCCCTTGCCCTTGATGACTTTTAGCTACCGATAAGGCACTAATGATGAAATAACCACCATCAACTTGATTGGGAACTGCTCCCATAAAAACGTCATCTTTTAGATATTTATCTTGACGAGCATGAGCCGTAATATAACCCACCACTTGATTATCTATTTCTGCTACTAGAAAACTATCGCTGATCGTTTTAATCTGCTCACGCATGGCTGTTTCTGTAATAGCCTCATTAGGTAGAAAATTCTCTCTTTCCAGAAACATTAAACGCTCTAAATCGTCTAGCCTAACTTGTCTAATCTGCATAACCATATCTTATTATTGGGTATTTGTTGCCAAGCTAGACACCAATTGTTCAAAGGCATGTTCATAGGTTTGAATATCACCTGCTCCCATAAAGACATAGACGGCATTGTCATGTTTCAAAAGAGGTGACACATTATCAGCCGTGATGATTTGAACGGGTTTTGTGATATTAGCGGCCAAATCATCAATCTTAACTTGACCATTATCCACTTCACGCGCTGACCCATAAATTTCTGCCAAATAAACTGCATCTGCATCATTAAGTGCAACTGCAAACTCATCTAACAAGGCAATCGTGCGAGTAAAGGTATGAGGTTGGAAAATGGCCACAACCTGCTTAGCTGGATATTTTTGGCGTGCAGCGTCTAAGGTTGCAATGATTTCTGTTGGGTGATGAGCAAAATCATCAATAATGATTTTATCATTAACAATCTTTTCTGTGAAACGACGTTTTACGCCTGCAAAGGTTTTAAGATGTTCAGCTACTAGGCTCATATCAAACCCTGCAATGTATAGGTTACCAATAACCGCCGTGGCATTCAAAATATTATGGCGACCAAAGGCAGGCACATGGAAGTTACCCAATTCTCTTTGACCATAACGCACCTTGAAATCCGATCCATTAGTCGTTCTAACCAAATCATAGGCGATAAAATCGCAATCCTCTTCAAAACCATAATAGTAAATAGGAGCATTAGCCGTCAAACGACGCAATAGTGGATCGCCACCAAAGATAAAGAGACCCTTAGTCACTTGTTTGGCATAGTCATCAAAGGCATTAAAGACATCATCTAAGCTCGTGAAATAATCTGGGTGATCAAAATCAATATTGGTGATAATGCTGTACTCAGGATGATAAGGTGCAAAATGACGCTCATATTCGTCCGATTCAAAAACAAAATACTCACTATTGGCTGAACCACGACCTGTTCCATCACCGATAAGATAAGACGTGTCTGTAATATTCTTCAAAACATGAGACAACAAACCAGTCGTTGAGGTCTTGCCATGTGCTCCTGCCACACCTAGACTGGTAAATTGACGCATGAATTCACCTAAAAACTCATGGTAACGTTTGAAGGGAATACCTTCTTTAATCGCCTTAGCTAGTTCAATATTGTTATCTTCACGAAAGGCATTACCGGCAATCAATTCTAAATCAGCAGTAATGTTTTCTTCAGCAAAAGGTAGTACCGTAATGCCTGCTTCTTCTAAACCATATTGGGTGAAGTAGTACTTGTCCACATCGCTTCCTTGCACCTTGTGGCCCATTTGATGCAACATCAAGGCCAAGGCACTCATACCCGCTCCTTTAATCCCAATAAAGTGATAGATTTTTGTCATGATTTTCTCCTCATTTTTTAATCATCAAATCGTGTCAAATTCAATTCTTGTGCCACCTGACGCTCTTTTTGAACTTGATTCATCGTTCTATTATAAATTTGACTGGTTTTCAAAAAGTCATAATTATTTTTTTTCGGTTTATTCTTGCTAGAAAGATTTTTAGGTTCTTGATAAACAGTTGGTAACTCAGCCAAGATATAATCTGTCTGATGCAAGACTTGTGCTAGTTTACCCAAGGTTGTTAAGGGTTTTGTTTCCTTAGCCTTGTCTAAAGGCTTAACACTTGATGTAAAACTTGACTTGGGTGCTAATTTAAGCTCCTGAGCCATCATGGTCTGACGTTTTTTTCTAACATCTTCCCTAGCCTGTTGACGCATGGCTTCCAAATAAGTACCACTTTTGTCATCAGACAAGTTGACCTGTTTTGTCATCTGCATTGGCTGTTGATTGACCACTGGATTAGTATCATACTTTTCCATATAACTACCGTGAATTTGACTGATTAAATCTTCCTTTTCATATAAATTCATGGCAGGGGCTGGTGTGATAATCGGTTCATTATCTGCCACCAAGGGATAGGATCTTTTTTGTTTCATCAAGAAAACCTCCTTTCTATGCTTGTTTATTATACCCTAAAACCAAGTTTTTTTCAAAGCCTTCTTGACTGAGAAAAAGAATGGCTCTTAACCATTCTCTCAGCTAATCCAACCCTAAAATTTCCTTGATTTCAGCCAAACTTAGATTAGTTTTACTATCTTGACCATCTAGAACCGTTGTAATCAGATGACGCTTACGGTCTTGTAAAGCTAAAATTTTTTCTTCAATACTTCCTCGGGTTATCAAACGATAAACCGCTACAGGTCGTTCTTGTCCCAAACGATGTGCACGACCAATCGCCTGCATCTCAACGGCAGGATTCCACCATAAATCTACTAGAATTACCGTATCTGCCCCTGTTAAATTAAGACCTACCCCACCAGCTTTTAAGGAAATGAGAAAAACATCTCTTTGACCCGCATTAAATTGTTGGGTCATGTTTTGTCTTTTATCTGACGGGGTTGATCCTGTCAACTTAAAACTACTCAAAGACAAGTCTTGAAGAAGGCCCTCAATAATGTCTAGCATCCCCTTAAATTGAGAAAAAATCAAAACACGTCGTTGGTTTTTCTTTAACTGTATGAGCAGTTCGATTAGGCTATCGATTTTACCACTAGAACCTTGATAATCCATAAAAAGCGCTGGGGTATCACAGATTTGACGTAACCTCATCAAACCTGATAAAATTTCCATTTTTTTAGCTTGAAATTCCTGAGTCGAGGTGTGTGCAACCTGATCTTGCATTTGCCTTAATTGTGCCAAATAGATACTTTTTTGCTCATCAGCCAATTCGTTATAATGTGTGATTTCAATCAAGTTTGGTAATTCTGGCAAGACATCTTCTTTTTTTCGTCGCAAAATAAAAGGAGAAATTCTTGTTGCAACCATTTGAGCAGACCAGCTTAAAAACTTAGACCGACTAGGCAAAAGCCCTGGCATAACAATTTGAAAAATAGACCAGATTTCCAACAGTTTATTTTCAATTGGTGTTCCAGACAAGGCAAAACAACGTTTGACTTCAAATTGACGCAACTGTTGTGCTAGTTTACTCTGATTATTTTTCATCATTTGGGCTTCATCCAAAATCAAATAATCAAACTGCTTGGCTTGATAAGTCAAAACATCCTGACGAAAGGCAGAATAACTGCTGATAATTACTTGATGGTCTTCAGCAATGATCTTATCTCGCAAGGATTTGGGACCATAAGCCACTGCCACATCTACGTCTGGAGCAAACCTTGTCCATTCTTCCTGCCAATTATAAATCAAGCTAGACGGTGCAAGAATCAAAACCCTTGTATTTGCAGTCATTCGAGAAGTCAAAAAGGCAATGGTCTGCAAGGTTTTTCCCAAACCCATGTCATCGGCTAAGACACCACCAAACCCATAACGATCAAGCATACTTAACCACTTAACCCCAGTTTGCTGGTAGTCACGTAAATTCGCCTTGATGTTTAATTCAGGTAATTCCAATTCTTCTGGATGCCTTAAATCATAGGCTAACTGTTCAAATGGTGCTGAAAAATTCACGCACGACATGGACCGAGTTAGACTTTCTAGTTGAAAAGCACTTAAAATAGGAAGGCTCAATTTCCCCGGCTCAATCGTTTCTACTGATGTAACTTGCAAGGCTTGACTAATTTTCTGCGTCATGTCATCAAACTCAACTAATTGACCTGATTGATTGATAAAAAAAGACTCATTTGCCAAGAGAGCTGACATGGCTAACTCAACATCATCTTCGGTAATACCTGTAAAATCAAAGGAAATCGCAAGCAACCCTTCTTGATAGTCAATTAAAACGTTAGGGGCAAGTTCTTTTTTTCGCCTGTCTAAGTCTTCTGCTAATCTTACCAATCCCAATTGTTGTAGTTGTGGTAAGGTTTGATGAAAAAATTGATGCAAATGAGATGACCTTAATGGTGGATGATAGGCGATAAAATCACCAATAAAACCACATGTCTTAATCGTCTGAAAAACTGCCTGTTCATGTTCAAAATGACTGGTAAAAGGCAAAGCCGATAATTCTTGACGATTATGAACCACTGCTTGACCGTAATCAAAAACCGTTCTCAACACAAGACGACCATCATTTGCTATATCCAAATCAAAACTTGGCACAAAATCCTTAATCACAAATTCTTCTGGTGCAATTACCTGACCCAAACTTTGAAACGCCAATAGACTAGCTGCTAGCTGAGCCTGTTCTGATTTTAGAAAACTAATTATTCTCTTTTTGTCATCTATCACAGGCAAACTCTGTATTGCTGTCAATAGACGCATTTGCTTATTGTTTAAACGATAAAAAGTTCCTTGATGCCACAAGTATTCCTTATCAAAAAACAGTTGTTCTGTCAGTGCTTCACAAATCAGCTCAATCTGATTTTCTTGATTATTTACCCTAAAGAGATAAAATCCATCCTTTCCAGTCAACTCAGCAAAAGTGATTCGACTATAATTAGTCTGATCCATTTCTAAAGAAAAATCGTACAAATCTGCTAAAAAAAGCAACCCTTGTTCAAAGACACTAACAGGCAAGCTAAGGTGACGCGCTTGATTAGGAAAATAATAGTCCACTAGTACAGACTGACCTTGTGGTAGTAAGCGCCAAAGAAACTCAATCAATCGTTGACTTGCTTGATCAAAGTTTTCCAAAGACAAAGGCTCAAAATACTGTTTGCCAAGTTGATAATGAGATTTTCGACGAAGACCTTGCAAAAAACTTTTGATATCACGAATAATATATTGACGGTTATCTGGTAAACGATTGATTTTCAAAGTCCACCAAAAATCAGAAGAATAAGGACTAGGTTCGCCAAATGCTGACAAGCGATAATACCTCTCACTATCTTGAGTCAAGTCCAGCTGATCCAAAAATAATTTACCAAGTGATGATACCACTTCTACGGACTCTGGAGTAGGTTTTTCTTGCTCTACAAGAGGTTGTAGCAATTTATCATTTTTAAGTG
Organism: Streptococcus sp. sy004; assembly: GCF_007859205.1. Classification (GTDB taxonomy): domain Bacteria; phylum Bacillota; class Bacilli; order Lactobacillales; family Streptococcaceae; genus Streptococcus. The sequence goes on along the minus strand of NZ_VOHP01000002.1, from coordinate 68,795 downwards.
CATGTTCCACAGCTGCTAGATGTTGACAATATTGTTTTTGTAAAAAACAATCACATTGACAGTGCGTCTCACTCTCTTGTGAAGAAAATCGAAGGGCCATCTGATCCACTTGAAACAATAAACTTTTCGCTTCTTCTTTTTCAAACGTCACTAAACCTTTCTCATAAAGGGATATCCCTTCATTTCTCACACGACTCGGAATCATTCGCACCATAGTTTACAGTCCTCCTTATCCCTTCATTATATCAAATTTCTCTTTCTTTTACTGAAAAATCCAGTCAATACTCCAGACACAAAAAACCAGACTTGATGAACACAAGTCTGGTTAGTGTTGAATATAGATTTTTAGTAACCACCCCCTTGATTTAGCGTGTTGGAACATAAGTAAGTTTGTCACCATTTTCAGCTAAGAACTGCTCCAATTCACTATCTGGGATGCGTCTCATATAGAGATTTGAGCGAATGGTATCATCATCTTCACGACAGGTTGATAACACCAAATATTTATCTGTTGGCTCAACTACGGCTCCTTCTTTTTTGCTGACTGCATCTGTAGCCACTGCATTCAGCTGCTCAGCAAACGATTCTTCACTGTCAAAAGAAGTTCGATAAAAGGCAGTCGTTTCTGGAACAATAATAAAGAACATCGCTTCATAGTAATACTTCCGCTCTGCCGTTTCAAGAACAAGGTAACGATTCTGATCGAAGAAAGTTTGATCTTCATAAAAATTAACATCATTAAACATACGATTATCTGGCACCTGGCTACCTCTAGCATGTCCAAACAACCAAGTCAAACTGTCATTCCAATCCTTATTATTATCCGTATCCATAAAAACAGCACCCATTAAAGGCTCATTGTTACCCTCAAATGTCTTATCCAGATAAGTGGCATTATCACCTGTCTGGACGACTGGTTCGTCTAATTTCGTTCCAGGAGCATAGATATAACCAATCACTTCAGGATTGATCGCTGAAAGAGCATCAAAACGTTCTTTCAAATAGGCTTGCTCTTCTGCACTTGGTTGATAAGTGACTTGATTGGTCACTGTCTGTGCTGGTGTGTCTTGAGAGCTAGCCACATTAGACACTGGATTTTTAACACCAAAGGCAAACCATGTACCGATCGCTACAGCCACAACCAATAAGCTTGCTAATAAGTATTTGAGTTGCCTGTGCTTTCTTCGTTCATTTTGATAAAACATATTATCCTCCATTATTTAATAAAGAAAAGGCTATTCTATCGAATAACCTTTAACCTTACTTCGACAGCAAATAGATTATTTTACTGCTGATGTTTTTGGCAATGTTTTCTCACCAGATTTCGCTGCAGCTGCTGGCGATACTTTTGCTGAACTTGATTTACCAGAAGGTGCAACTGCTGAACCAGCTTTAGATGAAGCAGCTTTAGCTACTGTTGCTGACTTCTTATCTGATTTAGCAGACTCTTTTTTATCTGAACTTGTTGTTTCTTTTTTAGTTTCTGAGCTTGCTACTGTTTCGCTTGAAGCCGTTTCAGAAGTTGTTGAGTCACCTTTAACAGTTACTTTTGAACCTGTTTTAGTATTTTCAACAACTGTGTTACCTACACCGTCAAAGTTGCGTGTATCAACTTCATTCGTATCAAGTACTTTTGCTGAACCATTTTCAACAACTGTGTTTCCTACACCTTCAAGGTTACGAACATCAACAGCTGCATCGTTATTGTTAACGGCTCCCTCTACTGCTGAAGGAACTGGTTGAGCCAATTTTTCTTTAATGATTGCTGCTGCATCTTCTGCCGCTTTCACCTCAGCTTTAACAGCTTCTTCTTTTGCTGTTTCTTTAGCAACTTCTGATTTTAACCATGCAGCTACGTCAGTGTTTTGGTCACCAACCATAACGTTATCTTGTGCAAATGCTGGCGCTGCAACTGACAAGGCAACGCTTGCCAATAGTGATGTTGACATTAATTTCAATTTCTTGTTCATAAACGAACTCCTCCGATTTTTTATAGAATTCCCCATAGGATTCTATTTATATTGTAACGCACCCCCCCCCCGTTTTGTCAAGTTTTTTGCACGTTTTTTTCAAATTTTCATCAACTTTTTTGACCTTTTTTGACCATAAAAACAACCCAATGATTAGGTTGTTCTTCTTTATTAACGAGTTGGAACATAGGTGAGTTTATTTCCATTTTCAGCTAAAAATTGTGGGAGTTCCTCATCAGGAATTTGACGTAAATAGAGATTGGCTCTCAAACTGCCGTCTTCTTCACGACAGGTTGACAATACCAAATACTTGTCAAGCGGATCAATCACCGCATCTGCTTTTTTTACTTTGGATTCTGCTGCCACTGTTTCTAACTGCTTACGAAAATCTTCCTTACTCTCAAAAGATGTCCGATATAACGGAGTCGCTTCAGGAACAATGATAAAATAGGTCGCTTCATAATAATAGTTGCGCTCAGGTGTTTCTAATACCAGATAGGGATTTTGATCAAAAAATGCTTGATCATCATAAAAATTCACATCGTTAAACATGCGATTATCTGAAACAAGACTCCCCCTAGCATGCCCAAAAAGCCAAGTCAATGAATCCGTGAAATCTTTTTGATTGTTGGTATCCATAAAGACTGCCCCCATATAAGGTTCATAAGTGCCTTCAAAAGTTTTTTCCAAATAAGTCGCATTATCTCCTGTTTGCACAACAGGTTCATCCAACTTAGTTCCTGGAATATAGATGTAACCAATGACTTCTGGATTGATTGCTGATAATTTAGCAAAACGCTCTTTCAGATAAGTCTTTTCTTCACTGCTAACTTGGTATTGCTCGAGTTGTTGAGTTTGACTATCTTGAGTCGGATGACGACTGGATTGGCTACTACTTGCCGTAGAAACCGTTGAGGTTTGCTGATTTTTGATCATAACTATCAGACCACAAGCGAACACAAACCCTAACAAAGCAAGCAACAAATATTTAACATAAGCAGACATCGGTCTTTTTTGATTAAACATACTCATTTCTTTCTAAGTCATTTAAGTCCAAGGGTTATAAAACCGTCCTTGATTGAGCCAAATCAACACAAAACTAAGCACTAGGATAAGAATTGCCAAGGCAATGACGCCATAATCGCCAGCTTTCAAGTCTTGTTTTTGGTACCAAGTTCGTTTTTTTCCCTTACCAAAACGACGTAACTCCATAGCCGTTGCAACGGTGTCAATTCGTTCTAAGGAGCTAAAAATCAAGGGGGTTAAAATCAACAAGTTCCCTTTAATACGTTCTAACAATTTAGCTTTTTGAGATAATTCCAATCCACGCGCATTTTGTGATAACTTAATGAGATAAAATTCCTCTTGTAAATCTGGAATATAACGTAAAGTCAGACTAACAGCATAAGCAATCTTATAAGGGACACCAATTTGATTAAGGCTGGCTGCAAATTGGCTAGGATGAGTCGTCAACAAAAAGACAATAGCCATAGGCACTGTTGAGAAATACTTCAGAGCAAGATTAAATAAATAAAAAAGTTCTTGACTGCTTATGCCATAAGCACCGATTCCAGCCCAAAGTAAAGTCTTTTGCCCATAAATCTCGACCCCATAATTGGGAGCAAAGAGATAAACCATGAGCAAATTCAAAAATGCAAAGAATAAGACCAAATAAATCACAAAAGACACCTGTCGCCATTTGATATTAGCTAGCTTGAAAAGCAATAAGGAACCAAAACCCACAAAAGCAAGCAAACGTGTGTCATAACTAATCATTACTGCTATTGAAACAAGGATAAAAAAGACTAATTTGCTAGCACCTGACAAACGATGAATCGGACTAGTTCCTGGTTGGTAACCCAAGAGTTTATTTGTCTGCATGATGCTCTCCTTTATTGCGCAATATATAATGATGAACCACTTGCTCAACATCAAGCTCAAGTTTATCCGCCAAAGCAAACAGACTTGGCTGACAAAGATTGGCTTGTGTTAAGACATCTTTTTGTTTTAAAATCTGAATTGGTTGGTCGTCAGCCAAAATTTGCCCCTTGGCTAAAACTAAAGCTCGATCACTATGTTCCAACATCAACTGCATATCATGAGTAATCATGATAATCGTATGGCCTGCTTGATTAAGCTGATCCAAAAACGCCATAATCTCATTATAATGACGGAAATCTTGACCTGCTGTTGGCTCATCTAACAAGATAATTTCTGGATTCAAGACCAAAATAGACGCAATGGTCACTCGTTTCTTTTGACCAAAAGACAAGGCTGCAATCGGCCAGTGGCGATAAGGATACAAGCCACAAATTTTTAAGGTTTTTTCTACACGTTCCTTTACGTCTGCCTCATTCACTTGACGCAAACGTAAACCTAAGGCTACCTCATCAAAAATCATGGTCTGACTAATCATTTGATTAGGATTTTGCAAGACATAACCAATACGCTCTGCTCGCTCCTTAATCGTATCTGCTGAAATGTCTTGACCTTGATAAAAGATTTGACCTTGGCTAGATTCAACAAATTGGCAGAGTGCTTTAGCTAAAGTGGACTTCCCAGCCCCGTTTTGACCAATCAAGGCCAGACGCTCACCTTTTTTAACGGTAAAGGAAATATCAGATAGAATCGGCCGAGCCTCTCCATAATTCACTTCTAAATCCTTGACAACCAACACATCTTCACTTGGCTTTGAAGATTGATAAGAGTCAATCGTTGGCAAGGATAACTTGGGCAAATCCATACCTTCCAACTGCGACAAAGAACTTAGTGAGGTCAAGTCCAATCCTTGTTCACACAAAAAACCAAGATACAGCGGCTCACGAATCCCTTGCTCTTTTAATAAAGTCGTAAGCAATAAGTCATCTGGTTGCCCATCAAAAATAACCTCACCTTCCGCCATCAAAATCACTCGATCAACAGAAGCAGCTAGCACTTCCTCTAAGCGATGTTCAATAATCAAGGTTGTGACTTTCTCACTCTTATGAATACTGTCAATAAGAGCCAACATATCCTGACTGGATTTAGGATCTAAATTAGCCAAAGGCTCGTCAAACACTAAAATCGGACTTTCATCAATTAGAACACCTGCTAAGCTCACTCTTTGCTTTTGCCCACCTGATAAATCTTGTGGACGGTGTTGTAGCAAATCTTCCAAACCTAGTCGTTTGCTCCACACCTCGACCTTTTCTTTCATCTCTTTTTCAGGTACTTGATCATTTTCTAAAGCAAAGGCTATATCTTCTGCCACAGACAAGCCAATAAACTGGCCATCGGTATCCTGCAATACCGTACTGACCAGTTTTGACTTATCATAAATCGATTGTTCAAAGCTAGGCTGACCCGCCATTAGAAAACGACCTGTCATTTTTCCCTTGTGATGATTAGGAATCAAGCCGTTAATTAACTGTCCTAAGGTTGATTTGCCTGAACCAGACGGCCCAACCAATAAGATTTTTTCACCTTCTTGGATACTTAGGTTAATATTTTTCAGAGTAGGCTCTGCTTGTGTTTCATATTGAAAACTAAAATCATCAAATACAATCAAGTCTGTCATCATTTCTATCAATCCTTAGAAAGACTACCAGCTTTAATTCGAGTCCGAGCATAAAGCCCAATCAACAAGCTACCACCCAAACCAACTGTTAGGGCATTAACTCCTGCTGACCAAATCCCTTGAACATAGACTTTACTAGCAATTTCCTTGTAAATCAAAACATCTGCATAAGGTGCAATCAACCCCCAGCCAATAAAGTTTACTACTAGTTGAGTAAGGTTGAACACCAGATAGTCTTTGGTTTGCAATTGCCCTTTATCCAGCTTAATCACACCAGACAAGAAACCAAGGCCCAAACCAATCAAACCACTGACCAAGACCCAAGTCCACCAAACTGAGCCGTATTGAATGGCATCCTTGAGTGCATGACCAATAAAACCTGCAAAGAAACCAACGCTTGGCCCATAAATCAAGGCAAACAAAGCTAAAACAGCATACTGTAACTGGATACTGGTATTGGGTACTGGTACAGGAATATTCACCAAAATTCCAATAATCACAAAGAGTGCGGCACCAATTCCCGTTGCGACAACTTTTTTAATTGAGTTATTTTTCATAGACATCTCCTAAATTTTCTTCACTTCAATATGCCAGTTCGAACCCACTCCCACATTATATGCCTTGGCAAACGACCCTTGGTTAATCGCTAAACCTAGACGATAGAGAGAGTTAATATACAAAATTGGCTGACCAATACGGACATCTGCAAAAGATTTACCATACGTCACTTGATTTTGATACACCAACATATCATTGTTATAAATCGTCACTTCAAAACGGTCGTTAAATTCTGGGTTTAATTGATAAAACTCCTCACGAGTAATCGAAGTCCACAAAGATCCAAAGCGAACATCCAAAATGTCAATAGCTCCCCTAACCTGATTGTCAGTAACTTGGGTTTCTACTACTGGCAATTCCACAATATCATTCACTGACAAGACAGGGCCAACTTCTTCAAAGCTAATATGCCCACTAGCTAATTTTGCTCCTGTATAGGCATAGACATCGCGACCATGGAAGGTATAAGAATGCTCTGTATTTTGACGACGATTTTTCACTTCAGAAATCTCACGAACAGCCTTAATACCAACATGTTTTTTAATGTAAGATAGGGTACCATTGTCTGGTGTCACGATATAGTGGTCTTGTTCTGTTAAGGCAACGACACTTTTACGTTTAGACCCCACACCTGGATCAACAACCGAAACAAAGGTTGTTCCTTTCGGCCAATACTCAACCGTTTGGAACAGACGATAGCTGCCTTCAAAGATGTTATAAGGTGTAATGTCATGCGTCAAATGGTGAATACCTAAGTTGGGTGATTCTTGCAATGCTACACCAATCATGGCCGAGACTGCCCCATCAACCAAACCAAAATCTGATTGTAACACTAGTAATTGATTACTCATTTATCTTTCCTTTTTCTAACTAAGATAGTATTTATTTTATCATAAGTTACACTATTTTTGTAGGCTATACTTAACAAGGAATATCCATAGTTACAAACTATATCAAAAAAAGATAAAAACAGGTTGAAACATGATCTGTTCAACCTGTCCTTTGATTAACAATAAATAGTTCTTACTTATTCTTACCCCAAGCTGATTTTTCAGCTACGGCAGTAAAGAGAACGTCTGTTGATGAGTTGATTGCTGTTTCACATGAATCTTGAATCACACCGATGATGAAACCAACACCAACAACTTCTGCAGCGATATTACCATCAATACCAAACAAACTACAAGCCAAAGGAATCAAAAGTAATGAACCACCTGCCACTCCTGACGCACCACACGCTGACAGGGCAGCAACTACACTAAGCAAGAAAGCCGTTGGGAAATCTACAGAAATTCCCAAGGTATTCACTGCAGCCAAGGTCAAAACCGTGATTGTAATGGCTGCACCACCCATGTTGATAGTTGCTCCTAGTGGAATTGATACTGAATAAGTATCTTCGTTCAAGCCCAGCTCTTTACACAAACGCATGTTAACAGGAATGTTAGCTGCTGAACTACGCGTGAAGAAGGCTGAGATACCACTTTCTTTCAAACAACGGAAAACCAATGGATATGGATTTTTCTTCATGACGATAAAGGCAATCAACGGATTAACCACAAGGGCTACTACTGCCATGGTACCTACCAAGACCATCAATAGGCGACCATAAGTTGTCAAGATATCCAAACCATTTTGTGAGATTGTCGAGAACACCAATCCCATAATACCGAATGGTGCCATTTCAATGACCCATGTCACCACTTTTGATGTGGCATCTGAGATTTGTCCTAGACCATCCTTAATAGCATCGCTTGCTTGACGTAAAGCCAAACCAAATAAAACAGCCCATGACAAAACACCAATATAATTAGCTGTTGCAATTGCATTTAGTGGGTTATCCACGATATTTGTGATAAAGGTGTTAAATACTTCTGCAATCCCTTGAGGGGCTGATGATGTATCTGTTGCCCCCCCTGACAGATTAAGGGTTACAGGAAAGGCAAAACTTGCTAAAACAGCTACAAAGGCGGCTGCAAAGGTTACTAAAAGGTATAGGCTGATAACGCCTTTCATATTACTTTGCTGACCTTGACGGGTTTGTGATAGCGCATGCACAACCAAAACAAATACTAAGACAGGAGCTACACCCTTCAAGGCACCAACAAAAACGGTACCGAACAAGCCAATCACTGACCATGATGGCACTAGAAGTCCTAAAATCGCTCCAATTGCCACACCAATAATAATTCGCTGAATCAAACTCAGTCGATTCCAAAAATTCATTTCTTTCATCTATTTTACTCCTTTAAAAATAGTAATATCACTATATTATCTTAAAAGGAACAAAAATTCAAGGCTATTTCTGTAAATTTACCTTAGATTTCTCTAATTTTTTAAGCTATTGACGAATATTTAGAACTGGGGTACAATGATAGAACAAGTGAAATGATTATTTTCACTTCAATTTACGTAAACGAGGAAATATCAATGAAGTCCACTCAAAATAAATATCTAATTATTGGTTTGATGCTTTTTGCCATGTTTTTTGGAGCATCAAACCTAACCTATCCTGCCTTTCTTGGCATTTACTCTGGTAGTAGTCTTTGGCTTGCCGTCCTAGGTTTCTGTTTATCAGCCGTCACTCTACCGTTATTGGCAGTCATTGCTATTTCGTATTCTGGTAGTGACAATGCCCAAGATATGATTGAAAAACGAGTGTCTAAAGGTTTTGCCGTTGTTTTCATGACTGTGCTTAATCTGGCTATTGGCCCTCTATTTTCTATCTCAAGAACCGGAGCTGTTTCTTTCTCTGTTGGAGTCGCCCCTTTCTTTGGCAATGATCTCATCAGCAAACTCATCTATGGTGTTATTTTCTTTGGTTTGACTTATTTAATCGCTGTTAAACCAAGTAAAATTGCTGACTATATTGGTAAATACCTAACACCAGCTCTACTCTTGGTTATCCTAACCTTAATCATTGGTTCTTATATCAGTCCAGCTGCCGCTCCTGCTAGCCAGAGCTATAATGCCGCAAGCGACTTGTCTAATGCTTTTGCTGATGTTCCTTTCATCGCTGGTTTATTACAAGGTTATGGGACACTTGATGCCCTTGCCGCCTTCATGTTTATCAATGTTGTGATCAACTCGGCAAAACAATTTGGGGCTAAATCTAAACGTGACATCGCAACGATTTCACTCAAAGCAGGGCTTATTACAACTGCCTTTCTTGCCATCATCTATATCTTTATTGCTCGTCTAGGATCTGTTTCTCAAGGACTCTTTGACATGCAAGACGGTCTATTTGTTCTCAATGGTGTCGGCGTTGACGGTGGTAATGTGCTTAGTATTGCAGCAAGAAATTATTTCGGAACTTTTGGTCAATTAACGCTATCACTTGCTGTTTTTCTAGCCTGTCTATCAACATCGTCAGGTTTAGTGGTGGCTAGTGCAGATTATTTCCACACTTTGTTACCAAAACTATCTCATGCTCGCTGGTCTGCTATAATGACCTTAATTGGTACTTTTCTTTACTTTAGTGGTCTAAATGGCATCATTAAAGCTTCTCTTGCCATGCTCTTCTTCCTTTATCCTATTGCGATTAGCTTGATTGTACTGACCTTAACAGGCAAATGGTTTAAAGATAAAAAAATCGTTTATGTTTCAACTTTAATTTGGGCTTCTGTTGCTGCCCTTTACGATTCATTATCTACCCTAGCTGGTCAGTTAGGTATTGACTTTATCCCAGCTGGTATCAATCACTTCTTTACGCAAGTTGTGCCCCTTGGGCAATTCCAACTCGGTTGGACCTGCTTTGCTCTTATTGGTTTTGTTCTAGGTCTTATCTTAGATAAAATCAAATCATAAAAAATCATACGCTTAGTCCTGACTAAGCGTATTTTCTTTATCTAAAATCTATTTATGACTTACCTTTTTGGTTAAGAAATCCCCTAGGAACTGAATGGCAAAAATCAAAATCAAAATCATCAGAGTTGCCACCCAAGTCACATCATTATTATAACGATTATAACCATAAGAAATAGCAACATTTCCAAGACCACCAGCTCCGATTGCGCCAGCCATGGCTGTTTCACCAACCAAGGAAATCAAGGTCACCGTTGACACACGAATCAAATCTGGTAGCCCTTCCGTTAAATACACCCAAACAATATCCCATGTGGTCGCACCAGACGCTTGAGCTGCTTCAATAATTCCCTTGTCCAACTCAGACAGAACCACCTGTACTTGACGAGCAAAAAAAGGAAATACTGCCACAGACAGCGAAACATTGGCTGCATCAGGTCCAAGCATGGTTCCAACCAAAAGAAGGGCAACAGGGAACATAATAGCTAACAAAAGAATAAAGGGAATGGCACGAAAGACCGATGTCACCTTATCCAAAACCCAAAAAACTAATTTATTTTCAATAACACCACCTGGTTTAGTCATTACCAATAATAAACCGGCAACCAAGCCCAAAATGCCACCGATAACAAAAGGAATTAAGGTCATATAAAGGGTGTTAAACAGGGCAGTTCCCCAACCTGCATCACCAGACCACCCCAACGCATAGACGTTAGGCAAATAGGTTTGAATCAATTCATTCATCTAGGCACCTCTTTTCAATACAACAACAGATACCCCAGCTTTTTCTAGGGCAGTTAATGCACTAGCCAAATTGTCCGTTTGACCAGATAGGATAACGACCAATTCACCAACTGGCACATGGTCTAGAATTTCAATATTGCCATAAAGGATATTGGCACTGACATCAAATTCTTTATAAATCTGATTAAGAATCGGCTCATCGGTTGACGTTCCCGCATATTTTAACTCAACTAAAATCGAATCATCCGCTAGATTAGCAACAATGTCTTGCTTTTCAATCTTGAGAAGAGCTTCATCTAAGCCAGTAGCCGTTTGGATAAATTCCTGAGTTAAGACTTGCTGTGGGTTAGAGAAAATATCCAGCACACTGCCTTCTTCAATCAGCACACCATTTTGCATAACCGCAACACGATTACAAATGTCTTTAACAATCTGCATTTCATGGGTAATCATGACAATGGTCAAACCTAATTTTTCATTCAGATTTTGTAAAAGACTCAAAATTTGCTTGGTGGTTTTTGGATCCAAGGCACTGGTTGATTCATCTGAAATCAAAATCTTAGGATCATTAGCAAGGGCACGAGCGATGGCGACACGTTGTTTTTGCCCACCAGACAGTTGTGAGGGGTAATTGTCAGCACGATCTGCCAAGCCAACCAGACCCAAGAGTTCTGTCACTTTTTTATCTTTTTCTTCCTTACTCAAGTCAGAATGTTTCAGAGCAAAAGCGACATTTTCTCGAGCAGTTTTTTGTGACATTAGGTTAAAGTGTTGGAAAATCATGCCAATATCACGACGTTTCTCTCGCAACTGAGTCGCCGTCAAAACAGGTTTGTCATTATCAAAAATCACATCACTATCAATGACCACACGACCCTTGGTCGGTTTTTGCAACAGGTTGATGACACGAACCAAGGTTGATTTCCCAGCACCAGAATAACCAACAATACCATAAATATCCCCTTGATTAATTGTGATACTGACATCTTTAACGGCTTCAATCACTCGTTTCTTCTGATGAAAGGTAATATCAATATGTTCTAAGTTAATAATTTCATTTGCCATAACTTCTGATTAACTCCTCTATTAGTTTTACATGACGGTAGTAATCCGCTACCGTTACATTTTCATCTCCAGCATGGTCTCGACTATTGGGATTCCCCATTCCAAAAGCAGCAATCGGCACGCCTAGGGCATCAAAAACCGTGTGCATAGGACCTGTACCTGCTGAAGTTGGCAAGATAGCCACACCCTCTTCATAGTGAGCCTTAGCCAGTTCTATCACTCGGATAATGGCATCATGACTCATATCACTGCGATAGCTCTTTTCGCCCAAAGTATAGGTCAATTCCACTTGAGAAAAGCCATTTTTGACCAATTGTTTTTTGACCTTGTCAAAGACATCCTGCGGACTGAGATTAGGAACTAGACGAATCTCCAATTTTGCATGGGCTTGACCTGGCAAAATTGTCTTGACACCACTTCCTTGATAGCCCGACCATAAGCCTTCAATAGCAATCGACGGTTCAAAATAAAAACGTTTCAAGAATACTTCACGCTCTTCAACCAAAATAGGTAACTCCAAGCCGTAGATAGCCTGTAATTTTTCTGGACTTAGTTGGGCATGTTTCTGAATAAGAGCCATTTCTCGCTCATTTGGTTCAAGTAACTCATCTGTCAAGCCCTCAATTAACAAGGAACCATCTGCTTCTCGTAAACTATTAAGTGCCCGAATCAAGTACCAAATACTTGATTCCACGACACCACCATAGCTAGAATGAATATCCAAATCTGCACTCTTAACATACGCATCAAAGGTCAAAATCCCTTTGTTGCCACCGTAGATTTCAAGCTGTCCTAGATTGTTGCGATTTCCCTGTTCCCAAATCAATAAATCTGCCTTAGACAACTTGGCACTATATTTAGCTAGATACTTATCCAAGTCAACAGAAGCTGATTCTTCAGCCCCTTCCATGATAAAAATGACATTAACTGGCAAGCCTTGGCCTTCTTGTAGAACCTTCATCATAGCTGTCAAGCGAGCTGTGATATGCCCCTTGTCATCATCAACACCCCGTCCGTAGATAATATCATCTCGTATGGTCATGGTAAACGGATCGCTCGTCCAGATTTGGTCAGCGTCAGCTGGAACAGTGTCATAATGGTTGTAGAAAATGACGGTCTTGGCATCTGCTTGCTCACTCTTAAACTCTGCCATCACAAAAGGGGCAGCATAGCTATCATCAAGGGTCACTTGAGCACCTGCTTTACGAAAAGTTTCTGCTAAAAAGTGGGCCACTTCTAAAAGGCCAATACCTTGAGCATAGATTGATTTTTTGGCAATCAAATCGCGTAAAACCATCAAATAATCTTGAACAATTGAATCTGACCAAAAGGCCTGAATATCAGCTTTTTCACTTGTCATATTTATCTTTTCCTTATATTCGTAAAGAAAGGAGCAGGAAAACTAGCAACAACCTAGCTTTTCCTCACTCCTTAATCTCATATCATTCTACCAAACTGGAACATCAACACCATCTGAAGTTTCATCGATAACTTTTTTCACGTCATCTGTATGATAAGCTTCAATGATTTTCTTGATGGCATCAGCCTTAGCTGAAGATTCCCAGTCTTTTTGACCAGCCAAGATGTTAATCCATTGTTTAGAGTTATCGTTTACTTCTTCTTTAAGCAATGATGTTGAGTAGTCAATACCTGCTGGGACAGCGTAGCTATTGTTTACAAAGGCTGCATCAACTGATGTCAATGAACGAGCCGTTTGTGACGCGTCAACTTCCTTGATTTGTAAGTTCTTTTTGTTTTCAGTAATATTAGCTACTGTCGCAAATTCTTTACCTGAAACGTTCAATTTAATCAAACCTGCTGATTCAAGAACGTATAGGACACGACTTTCGTTAGTGGCATCGTTTGGTACAGCAATCGTTGCATTGTCTGGTAGTTGACTAAGTTCAGTGTACTTAGCCTTACCTGAACTGTCAGTTCCTGAGAAGAGATGAATTGGACTGATATAAGTTTCCGCAATCGCAACCAAATCTCCCTTGTTTTCTTCATTCCAATTATCCAAGAAGTTGTAATGTTGGAAAGCATTGATATCAACCTCACCGTTAGCTAAAGCCTTGTTAGGTTGTGAGTAGTCTGTAAATTCCTTATACTCCAAAGTGATACCATCTGCTTTAAGAAGTTCTTGAATTTTACTCCAACGTGCATCATCAGATTCTGTTTTTGTCATCACACCAACGGTTACTGTTTTAGCGTCATCTGAGCTAGTTGATTTTTGACCACAAGCAGCCAAGACAAAACCTGATACAAGTGCCAAACTGGCAATACCTAAAATCTTTTTCAATTTCATCAATAAATACCTCTTTTGTTTTGATGAATTTATTATCCCATAGCCTGTTATAAAAATCAAACTGTTAAAAACTTGTCTAATATATAGTTTTTAACTATATGTTAAACGATAAAAAACGACCTCTAATGAGATCGTTTATTGCTATATGAATTATTTCACATCCGCACTTGCTGGTAGGTAGCTACCTTCTAGGTATTCTTGTGAGATTTTTTCAAGTGTGCCGTTGTCATAAAGTTCTTTAATACGTTTATTGACAAAGGTTTGCAGGTCTGTTTGATCTTGACCAAAAATCATATACACATACGGTTGTTGATCGCTTGGCAATTCAATCACTTCAACATTGTCCAAACCTTGGCTCTTGACAATTGAGTTCACTGCGATTTTATCAAAAATCTTGAAATCAAATTTACCTTCATTCACATTACGAAGAATGGTTGTGATGTTTTCGTTTGTATAACTCAATTCAACTGGCTTGTCTTTGTTTTCTTCGTTGTAGGTTTCTAGCTGAGCAGCCGATGTAGTTCCTTGAACGACTTGGGTTGTACGACCTGCGATATCGTCATAACTTTTAATATCACTACCTTTTTGTACCACTAAAACACTTGGATTTGAGGCAATTGGATTTGAGTACAGGTACTTATTAGCACGCTCGGCAGTGTAGCTGATGTTGTTTGCTCCGATCTGGAACTTATCGCTATCTAAACCTGTAAAGATCGATGACCACTCTGTTTTTTGATAGGTCACTTCATACTTATCGCTGCCTTCAAAAACAGCTTTTGCAACTTCAATATCATAACCTGTCAAATTTCCCTTGTCATCTTCATAAGAGAACGGACGAGTTGTACCAACCGTTGCAAGAGTAATTTTTTCTTTACCTGATGTTTCTGATGCACTATCACTTGTTTTAGAACCACATGCTGCCAAGGTAAGAGCAGAGGCTGCTAAAAGACCTAGTGTTAATAATTTTTTCATGCTTTTATTCTCCTTTTATCTGATAAATTTATTCTATCATGATTCAAATGATTTTCCTAATACTTGGTTTTTATCGTCTTGATAGTTTACTTCTATCAAGTCAAATGAATAGAAAAAACAGAGAAAAACTCTCTGTTTACATGTCTGCCACGTTATGATAAACCTTTTGCACGTCATCATCGCTTTCAAGAGCGTCAATAAGTTTTTCAAAGGTTGCCAGATCATCCCCTTCAAGGGTCACTTCTGATTGTGGAATCATTTCTAGCTCAGTGACTTGAAACTCGTTAATGCCTGCTTGACGAAGAGCTTCTAGGCCTTTATGTAGGTCAGTTGGTGCTGTATAAACAGTAACTGTTCCTTCTTCAGCTTCCACATCATCAACTTCTACATCTGCTTCTAAAAGCAATTCAAAAATCTTGTCTGCGTCGTCACCTGCAAAAACAATAACACCTTTTTTATCAAACATGTAAGAAACAGAACCTGCTGCTCCCATGTTACCACCGTTTTTACCATAGGCTGTACGTACATTAGCTGCTGTACGGTTGACATTACTAGTCAAGGTATCTACGATAATCATTGAACCATTTGGCCCAAAGCCTTCATAGCGACCTTCTACAAAGGTTTCATCAGTATTACCCTTAGCCTTGTCAATCGCTTTATCAATAACATGTTTTGGCACTTGAGCTTGTTTTGCTCGATCCAAGACAAATTTTAGGGCTGAGTTAGTTTCTGGATCTGGATCGCCTTGTTTAGCAGCAACATAAATCTCAACACCAAATTTAGCATAAACTTTTGAGTTAGCACCGTCTTTAGCGGTTTTTTTGGCAACGATATTTGCCCATTTGCGTCCCATAAGTGTTCTCCTTTTTATTTATCAATCTTCTATATTATAGCATTTTGTTAGGAATTGGTAAATCTTATTTTTTTAAACTGCATCAGGATAAGCATGATGCAACTGCTACTGGATAATACTAAACTTGGCCATAGCCACCATGGTTCTTGATAGCTGAGCAAGAGTTGATTCGTTCCTTTTTGAGACAAAACGGTCGGCGTCCCAATTACATTAAGTTGGTAATCTTTAGTAGCAAGTTTTTTGCCATTTAGGGTTAATTGCGTATCTCGATAAACAACCACAGGTAAATTAAGTGACTGTTGGTTATTGGTCTGCCAAGTCACTATCAGATTTTTTCCCTCTACTGCCTTATCAAATCTTAAGTTGTCTAATATGATAAATTTCTCATAAAGATCATAGCGACTTTCCTTAATATAACGAAGACCATCTGGTGTCGTTGGTTTCTTAATTTTGGGTAAATAATCTGGCGTTGAGCGATTAACTAATTCTAATAATTTTTTCAAATTCTCATCATGATAGGCTCTACGAATAGCTTCACTCTCTCCAAATAAGGTGGTATGAACCTTGGTTTGAAGAAAAGTATCGCTGCGATAATTCTTGACGACATTATCCCAACTAGCTTTCCAAGTATAAAATAAACCAATAACTAAACAAGCCAGTAAAAACATCCGATACGTTTTGAAGTACTTTTGAGGACTTTGGCTTAATTGTAAACCAACAACCACTAATAATAAGGGAATGGCATAAAAGAAAAAGCGAGTGGGAAATTGAATCAAATCAACAATGGCAATCTGACGTCCTGCTAATAAAAACCAAGGGAACAAACCTGACGACAGGATGAGAAAACTTAGGTAAATCCACATCAAAGCCTTAGTGATACTTGACCAACGCTTATAATAGCAAATAAAGTGAATCACTTGAGCAACCAACAGAACTAAGAGACTCCATGGAGAGACTAGCACTGCACGATCTAAACCAGTAATGGTCTGTTCTACCATTTTTTTATTGATATAAGGTTGAATAAGCTCATTGGCTAAATTGAGTTGAATAAGCGGTAGCCAAACATTAGTGGTCATCACTAAAAAGAGAAAAATAGATCCGATAACCGTTTTGATAAAATGCCATTTATTCTTAGTCACTAGCAGTATGTAAGTTCCAACCCCCATATAAATCACAGACAAGAAAAGAGTTGATAGCACATGAATCTGTAGCATTAACCCCATAGAAGAGGCAATCAAGACTAGGTTGGCCTTACGATGTTTAAAAAGATCCACAACTCCCAAAAGCCCCAAAGGAAAAAAGGCCGCTCCCCAACTTGAAAAACCTTGTAAAATGGTCCAATATTGGATAGCATAGGTGGTCATGAAAAACAAAGATAAAAGCAGCGCATAGGGTTTAGCAACTTGCAAACGTCTCATCAAGAGATAAAGAGAAGAGCCTGCAATAAAACCTAGTAAGGTTCGTGATAAAATGTGATAACCAAACCATGTTCGACCTAGTAAAACCAAGAACCCCTGAAAATAGGCAAAATAAGGGCCATATAAGGCATTAACAATCCGTCCAGACTGCTGATAACCATACAAGCTAATAAAATAGGAAAAATTATGATTTTTAATCTGCATAGCCGCTTCATAAAAGCGATTATAATGAAAAATTGAATCTGCGCCCATCGTCACTTCTCTAGTTAGGGCTTGAGGCAAACAAAGAAGAAAAGAAAAACTTGCCAAAATCACTACAGTCAGTAATCTTTTTTGCCAGCTAGACCAATCTTTTCTTTCTAACATGACAACATCCATCCTCCTAATGATAATAAATCGGGATTTGTCCCCAGTTTTGTTCAACAATCTCAGCGTGACCAAGTTGGTAAATCTGATCCGCTTGTTGACTCAGTGGATCCCACTTGGTTTGACCAATGCGACTAATAAGTTTGATGTCTTTTTTTAATTGAGATAGATGATCTCGACCAGCCTGAGAAAATCCCAAAAGCCGAAGACCATCTGGCAAGTTCGTTTCTCTCGCATTAACTAAAATATAGGTTAAAATGCGTCGTAAGCGAGCTTTGGTGTAACGTTTTGTAGCCAGGTTTTCCAATAACTCTGTAAAATTATTAGCCTTTCGAACCCCCTTTTTCAACCGACTAGCCAATTCTTCATTGACTTGATAAATCTGGGTTAAATCGTCTTGCGTTAAAATCTGATAACGTAAGAGATTAAAATAATTATCCCAACTAACCTTGGCTGACTGGATAAACAAGGCTGGATCTGGCATGGCTTGATTAACAAAGTCCAAATCAGCTTGATGTTGACGAATGGCTGTCGCGGACGCCATAAAATCAGCCTTATGTTCATCATGAAAACCCGCGCCCAATCGTTTTATGGGACACAATCTTATTTTTTTTCCAGCAACTGCCTTGGTATAAGCCAGAGCCAGAATATGATTTGGACTACTACCAGAAAAATCAATCTGAGCAAACGCTGACCACATGGCTTGTGCCTTTTGAGGATAGGATAAAGACTTGGGAAGTTGGCTGATAAACAAGTCCATCTCTGTCTTTTTTTCTTGATAAAGATTGGCTAAATGATTATAGTCTAACACGTCTTCTGTACCAAACGTCAAATGGTCAATCCCAACTTGCTCCAAAATGTCAATCGCTCCTTTGGCAAAATAATCAGCAGACTGGACAGCCACCAAAAATGGTAACTCAAGAACAATATCAGCGCCATGAGCCAAAGCCATTTGCGTTCTTGTCCATTTATCAATAATGGCAGGCTCGCCACGCTGCATAAAATTACCTGACATGACCACAACTTTTAGACCTTGTGCCTGACTAAGCAGGTAGGCATGACCATGATGAAAGGGATTAAATTCTGCAATGATACCTGTAACTGTCATTTTTTAGCCACAAAAAACCAGCGAGCAGAGCTTTCATTAGGAGATTTATCTTCAAAATCAGCATAAACCTTGACATCTGTAAAACCGGCTTGCTCTAAAAGAATATCATAAGTTAAGATTTCATAGGTTCTCTCTTCATGAATTTCGTCAAATCGTGTGAAACGACCATCTTCATCCTGAACAAAAAAAGTCAACTCATGCACCACTGAATACGGTGCTTCGTCCGCATAAGTATCCCAAACAAATGCAAAATCTTCACGATTTTCATGGTAGGTGTAACCTGGAAAAACTTGCTCCATCTGATAGGTTGAATGTACATCAAAAATAAAGACCCCATCATCTGCTAAACAAGCCGAAACTTGTGCAAAAACATCCCCAACTTCAACTTCATCTGCCATATAGCAAATCGAGTCTGAATAACAAGTGACTAGATCAAACTGCCCAACTTGTGATAAATCTAGCATATTACCTTGAATAAAGGTCACTGACTGTTTGGCTGATTTGGCTCGTTTTTTTGCCAAATCAAGCATGTCTTGACTAAGATCTAATCCTGTCACCTCGTAACCTGCTTGAGCAAAACGTACTGACTGAGTTCCTGTTCCACAGGCCAATTCTAACAATTTCTTTTTCCCTTTTGGAAAATGACGCAAACTAAAATCAGTCCACTTGTCATAGAGGCTATCATCCATAATGGCATCATAGACTGATGCAAAGGTTTCATAAGTTGCCATGATTTCTCCTTTATGAAAACCTTGTTCGATGAACAAGGTCTTTTTCTTATGCTAAAAATTCTTCCACATCAAGCAGGGGTGCTTCATGCCAAAGTTTTTCCAAATTATAGTGCAAGCGCTCATCTTCTGAGAAGACGTGTAAAATCACACTGTTTAAGTCTAGTAAGACCCAACCTGCCTTGCTGTCACCTTCAACATGACTAACAATTTCTTCTTCCTTCATTTTGTCACGCACATTGTCACAAATCGCTTCTAATTGACGGCTATTGGTGCTACTGGCAATCACAAAATAATCTGTCATGGTTGTTAGCTGACGCAAGTCCATAATGACTAGGTCTTCTGCCCGTTTTTCATCACAGGCTTTTACAATCAATTTTAATAAATCTTTTTCTGTCATCATCTTTCTCTTTACAAATAATTTACATAGGCATTATAGGTTGCCAAGGTTTGTGGATAAACGGCTAGGCCTTGTCGAATCAAATGGCTAATGGTTGACGCTGTTTCATAGGCTACGGCTCGATTGAGTGATTGATAAGCGAGTTCTCGTGCCTTTTCCACACCTGGAAAATCACGCCCACATTCGATATAATCCGCCACATAGACCACCTTATCCAAATCAGACATATCTGCACTACCTACGGTGTGAATTTCGATAGCTCTCAAAATAGCTGTATCAGTCAAACCTAAATCTTCTTGAATTTTATAAATACCGACTAGGCCGTGCCAAACATTATTGTTCCACTGTTTAAGTTGGGAATCCAACTGATAGCGTTCAATTAAGTCTAGAAATTCCTGATCAGGTAATTCCTTGGTATAATCATGCAACAGACCTGCCAAACCTGCTTGCTCCTTGTCAACACCATATCGCTCTGCCAATTCAATACTGGCCTTTTCTACACCTAGACAATGGGTGAAACGTTTAGAGCTAAGCTGCTCTGCCATTTTTTCCAAAAGAGCAACACGCCCTCCTGAAATGTAACGCTCATAGATCATTGGTAAAGCCCTTCTTTCTCAATATAAGACAGTACCGATTGTGGCAAGAGGAAATTAGGTTGACGCTGTTTCTTGATAAAATCTCTAACCATACTAGACGAAATATCCATCAAGGGCACATCAACCCAGATTACTGGGTAGCTAGTCCCTGCCTTATACTTGGGACGTTGCACACCGACAAACTGAACCAATTGAAGCAATTCATCAATGCGATGCCATTTAGGCAGATACTCTACCATGTCTGCTCCAATGATAAAATAATAATCCACATCTGGATTTTGTTCAGTCAACAGCTTCATGCTGTCATAAGTATAACTGATGCCTTTACGGTCCAATTCCAAGGTTTCAATGGCTAGGCCTTTTATTCCTTCAATGGCTAAATTAAGCATCTTTAAGCGATGCTTCTCATCAATGGTTTCTTTTTTATCAACATGAGGAGGCAAATATTCTGGCATTAACAAAACTTGATCTAGGCCTAACTGTTGTCTAACCTGATCCGCCACTACCAGATGGGCATTGTGTACAGGATTAAAATTCCCACCTAGAATCCCAATCTGGCGACGATTACGATCTTTTTGCTCAACTTCTAATTCTACCTTGGTAAAAGGAGTTAGTAGTTCAATTGCCATAGTTCCTCCTTGAATTTACTCCTAGATAGCTTTAACCTTAGGAGATAATTTACGATTTTCTTTGCGACTCGATTCTTTATATAAGATTAAGATACGACCAATCTTTAGGACTGTATCCACACCAATTTCTTCTTCTAAAATCTCTGCGACCTCATGAATATCCTCATCAGTGTTCTGTAACAGTGTCACCTTAATCAATTCCCTAGCATCTAGTGCATGACGGACACTCGTTTTAATCTGATCATTTAAACCATTTTTACCAATCTGAATAATTGGTTTTAAGCTATGAGCCTGACTTTTCAAAAAAGCACGTTGTTTACTGGTTAACATTTTCTCTTTCCTTTACTTAAATAATGGCTTTACGCGTCACAACTGCCACACCCTTAGGTGCCCAAGCAACTACCTTGGCTGGATGACCCACTCGAATCCATCCTAGACCTGAAAAAACAAGATCCGTTTTTTCAGTGATAGTAAATTCATGAGGCACAAGGTCTGGAAAACTAGCCAATTCCTCTTGGTTTGGTGGATTGAGCAAGCCACCCTTATGCTTGGCATAAAAGTCATCTGCTCCCTCTAACTTGGTACGGTGAATACTTAAATTATTATCAAAAAATCCTGTAAAGCCTTGTTTATCACCTAACACATAGTCAAAACGTGCCAATCCAGATAAAAAGAGAGTCTGACCACTATTTAGCTGATAGGTCTTGGGTTTGATTTCTTTTTTAGGACTGACATATTTGAGATTTTTAGCTGTCAAGTAGTGGGCCATTTGGTGACGATGGATAATTCCTGGGGTGTCAAAAATATAAGACCCGTCGTCCAAGGGAATCTCAATCTTATCCAAGGTTGTTCCCGGAAAGCGTGATGTGGTAATCAGATCTTTATTGCCTGTAATCTCTTGGATAATCGCATTGATCAAGGTTGATTTGCCAACATTTGTCACGCCAACCACATAGACATCTCGTCCTTTACGATAGTACTCAATTTTATCAATCAAGTCTTTAATGGCTTGTTGATTTTGGGCACTGGTCAAGACAACGTCTAAGGGACGTAAGCCTTCTTCATGAGCGCGTTCCACTAACCATTGATTAATCTTATTGTCTTTAACGGACTTAGGTAGAATGTCCTTTTTATTGCCGACCAATAAAATATCATTGCCTGCCACAAAGCGTGACAAACCTGGAATAACCGATCCATTAAAGTCAAAAATATCAACTACATTGACTACCAAGGCTTGACTGTCACCAACACTATGTAAAAGACTCAAAAAATCGTCATCTGAGATATTGACATCTGTGATTTCATTATAGTGTCGCAAGCGAAAGCAACGTTGACAGTAAATCTGACCTGCCGCCATTCCCTTGTCCAAGGCTGCTTGAGGCGTAAAACCTGCTTTATCCTTATCTTGAGTTTGAATCGCAATACCACAACCAATACAATGTAAACTTTCCACTTAAATATCCTTCTGATAATCTAACTTGCCATATTTGGCTTCAATCTTCGCCAACATGCGACGTTCTCTAGCACGGTTAAATTTAGTATTCCAAGCATCAGAATTGACCAAGGGCTTAACCAAAATCGATCGAATACCTGCTCGATGACTGGCTCTGATGTCAGTCATCAACTGATCACCAACCATGACTACTTCTTCACGATGGAAACCATAACGTTCAATCGCTTGGTCAATGCCTTTGGTAAAGGGCTTCATGGCACGACTAACAAAATCTACCCCAAATTTTTCAACCGCTCGCTTGACTCTGGCATGTTTGTTATTGGATACCACCACTACAGGAATATCAGCAGTGGTCATTTCATCTAACCAAGCACGCAATTCTGGCGTGCCATCAGGATTATTCCAAGCAATCAAGGTATTGTCCAAATCAACCAAGACCGCCTTAATCCCATTACGACGCAAACTCTCAGGGGTCAAATCATAAACAGCCTCAACCGCAAAGGTGGGCCTATAATCTTCGATACTCACATCATTCTCCACATCTACATAGTCTTTTTTATTATAGCACAATTTCAAAAAAATGCATGAAAAATAAGCAAAGTTCCCTAGACAGACTAAGGATAAAAAGAACCCCAAGGCAAGTAACTTGCTTTGGGGAATCAAAATCAATCTAACAACTTCTGCAATTCTTGGGCAAGGAGTTGTTGTGCGACCTGTGGATTGGCTTGTCCTTTGGTCGCTTTCATAAGGAAACCTGTAAAGGCCTTGTCAGCATTACGCTTGCCTGACTTGAAATCAAGAACAGCTGCTTCATGATCTGCAAAGACTTGGTGGATAATTGGAATCAAAACGTTTGGATCAGAAATCTGTACCAGCCCTGCTTTTTCCACATAAGCCTTAGCCGAACCACCATTTTTAGCCAGATGAACAAAGACTTTCTTGGCGATTTTAGATGAAATCGTTCCATCAGCAATCAAACCAATCATCTCAACTAAATTCTCTGGACTAAGGGCAATTTGATCCAAGGTTTTGCTTTCCGTATTGAGATACTGAGCTACCTCACCTTGCAACCAGTTAGACACTTGTTTGGCATCGCCACCTAGTGCAATGGCTGCCTCAAAAAAGTCTGACGTCACCTTACTAGCTGTTAATTGCCCTGCATCATAGTCTGTCAAGCCCATGCTAACATATTTGGCACGACGCTCTTTTGGAAATTCTGGCAATTCACTTTTAACAGCTTGAATCCAAGAGTCGTCAATTTCAAAGATTGGCAAATCTGGCTCTGGGAAGTAACGGTAATCACTAGCCCCTTCTTTGACACGCATCAAAATGGTTTCACCAGTTGCCTCATCATAACGACGAGTTTCTTGTTGAATACGACCACCAGAACGTAGGATGTCTGCTTGGCGTTTTTGTTCATAAGCCAAGCCCTTGCGGACATAATTGAACGAGTTAAGGTTTTTCAATTCTGTCTTAGTACCAAATGCTTCTTGACCATAAGGACGCAAAGAGATATTGGCATCGACACGCATCGAACCTTCTTCCATCTTCACGTCAGAAATACCTGTATATTGGATAATTTCTTTCAAGGCAGTGAGGTAAGCATAGGCCTCTTCTGGGCTACGCATGTCTGCTTCTGACACAATCTCAATCAAAGGCACCCCTTGACGATTCAAATCGACATAAGAGTAACCATCCGTGCCATGAGTATTTTTACCAGCATCTTCTTCTAAGTGAGCGCGTTCAATACGGATGGTCTTGGTCGAACCATCTGGCAGTTCAATCTCAATCGAACCATTATAGCCAATCGGTTCATCAAATTGAGAAATCTGATAAGCCTTGGGATTGTCTGGATAAAAATAGTTCTTGCGATCAAAGTGCATGGTTTTATGAATGTCCATATTCAAGGCTAAGGCTGCCTTAATCCCTGCGTCAATCACACCCTTGTTAATCACTGGCAAGACCCCTGGGAAAGACCAGTCAATGACATTGGTGTTAGCATTGGCTTCTTCACCAAAGTGGGCTGGAGATGGCGAGAAAATTTTAGAATTCGTTTTTAATTCGACATGGACTTCCAAGCCGATAATGGTTTCAAAATTCATTACTTAGCACCTCCAAAAATCACCGGTTGTTGTTTATGATAATCTGTTGTCGCCTCAAAAGCTGCTGCCACTTGATAAATGGTCGCTTCGCTATATTTTGGTCCAATCAATTGTAAACCGACTGGCAAACCTTGAACAAAACCTGATGGGATTGAGATAGCTGGCAAACCTGCCAAATTGACTGGAATTGTCAGCAAATCACTCAAATACATGGCAACAGGGTCATGATGTTTAGAATCAAGGTCATAAGCCACCGTTGTCGTTGTTGGCCCCAAAATCAAATCATACTTGGCAAAGACCTTGGCAAAATCATCAATAATCAAGGTTCTAACCTGACCTGCTTTTTTGAAATAAGCATCATAGTAACCAGACGACAGGCTAAAGGTTCCTAGCATGATACGACGCTTAACTTCTTCACCAAAACCTTCACTGCGTGTATTGACATAAACGTCCTCTAGGTTATTGACATTTTCGGTGCGGTAGCCATAACGAATACCGTCAAAACGTTGCAGGTTAGATGAGGCTTCTGATGAGGCGATGATATAGTACACTGCAACACCATACTTGCTATGAGGCAGGCTCACTTCTTCAACGATTGCTCCCAGACTTTCAAGATGTTTAGCTGCCGCTAAAATATTGTCCTTAATCTCTGGATCGATACCTTCACCCAAGTATTCTTTAGGTAAGGCAATTTTCATCCCCTTAATCTCTTGACCAATCTTACTTGTAAAGTCCAAGGGCTGATTGGCTGATGTTGAATCTTTGGCATCATAACCAGAAATTACGTCTAGTAGTTGGGCATTTTCTTTGACGGTTGGGGCAAATGGCCCAATTTGATCCAAGGAACTACCAAAGGCAATCAAGCCATAACGTGAGACACGACCATAGCTTGGTTTTATGCCCACAATGCCATTGAAGGCTGCTGGCTGACGGATTGATCCACCTGTATCAGAACCAAGTGACAGACGCACTTGACCAGCCGCCACAGCTGAGGCAGAACCACCAGATGACCCACCTGGGACTTTGCTCTGATCCCAAGCATTTTTTGTTTTCTTGAAATAAGACGTTTCTGTAGATCCACCCATGGCAAATTCATCCATGTTGGTCTTACCAATCACAATCATGTCCTTGTCATAAGCCTTGCTGACACTGGTCGCATCAAAAATTGGTGTGTAATTGTGAAGCATTTTTGAGGCAGCAGTTGTTAAAATCCCCTTAGTTGAAATGTTATCCTTAACAGCCAAAGGAATACCGCTCATGACATTTTCTGAATCAATCCCACGTTTATCAAGGGCTTCCGCTTGAGCTAGCGCTTCATTTTCAGCCAAACTAATGAAAGAGCCAACTGCCTCTTCACGCTCTTTAATATCCTCCAAAGTCGCCTTGGTCAATTCAAGAGCAGAAATTTCCTTTTTAACAAGAAGATGATGCAACTCATCAATGGTTTTATGATTAAAAGTCATTAGGCATCTCCTCCATCTTCTAAGATAGCTGGTACTTTGATATAGTTATTTTCATGTTCAGGTACATTTTGGAACAAGAGCTTACGATCTTCTCCTTTTTCAGCCACGTCTTCACGCATGATATTGATAGTATCTGCCATCGTTGTTGTGACGGCAACACCTGTCGTATCCACTTCATTTAAGAGTTCAATCATGTCAACAATCTTGGTCAAACTCTCTGCAAATTGACTGGTTTCTTCTTCTGAAAAAGACAATTTTGAGAGATTGGCGACATGACGCACTTCGGCTTCAGAAATCTTCATCAGTTTCTCCTTAAAATTTATAGTCCCTACTATTTTACCACATTTTACAAGACTTATTAAGAAAAAGAGATGGTCATTTAACCATCTCTTTTGTCTATTGACCTAATAGGCTCACACGTTTGCCGACATGCTGACCACTTTCTAAAATATCCACTAGACCAATCGCATAATCGGCATAGCTAATCTCGCTGACTCCTTTATCATTAAGGGTAAATTCCTCACCGGCTAGGATATAGTGACCAGTTTTTGGCAAATCCACTTCAAACTCTGCAGCTGGACTAATAAAAGTCCATACCAAATTCTTGGTTTGACGTAGGCTATCAAGTGCTTGAGCTTGCGCCTTAGCTAGTGGATAAAATTCTTCTGGAAAATCTGGGGTTTCAAATAATTGTTGTTGATGACTGGCATCAACATACAAACTACCTGCCCCACCAACAACCAATAGACGTGTCTGCGTTCCAGTCAAAAGATTAGCCAAATGTTCGACCACCTTAACATGTAAGTGTAAGGTTTCAGATGAAAATGTCCCAAAAGCATCCACAACTGCTTCAAAATCTCTCAAATCTTCCTTGGTCAAGTCAAACAAATCTTTTTGAATGTAGGTTTGAGCCAGTGATTGATTGTCAAGACCACGAGCAAATCCTGTCACCTCATGACCACGCGCCACCAATTCTGCTACAATATGTTGACCTGCTTGACCGTTAGAACTAATTACTGCAATCTTTGCCATTTCTTTTCTCCTTTTGTTGTAAGTTTTATTATTACATTAAAAGAATACTGCATTTCTGATGTAATGTCAACCATTACATTTTATTTTATAAAAAAATCTTAGCTTTTTGTCAGCTAAGATAAGCACGTCCGTCTGCCAAAATTTGAGCTAGACTGATTTGGGATAATTCCTTTTCCATGGCCGTTTGTACTCGTTGTAACTTATCATCTAAAAGTAAGTGAATATTCCGACCGACAGGACAATCCTGACTAGGTTGTTGGTGAAAATGAAAAAGTTGGTTATTTTTCACGCTCTCCACGGCTTGATAAAGATCAAAGAGCGAGATTTGGTCATAGGGCTTTAAGATTGTCACGCCCCCTTGGCCACGTTTGACTGCAATCAGACCAGCTTTTTTCAACTGGCTAAGGATATTACGAATAATCACTGGATTGACTTGAATACTGGTTGCCAAAACGTCACTGGTGATTTTTTCTTCTTCATGATAAGTGGCAACATATACCAAAATGTGACTGGCAATGGTAAAACGACTAGAAATCTGCATGACTAGCTCCTTCCGATACTTAATCACACTATATCTTATTTCAACTACTCTGTCAATTTAGAAGAAAAAAGAGAACTAATAATCAGTTCTCTAATCTAAAATAGTAGCTCCTAAAACCGTTTGAAAATGCTCTAAGGCCCATTTTTGTCTAGCTTCTGATAAGGTGGCAACAGCGGATTTTGGTATTTCAAGCTGATAACCTAGATGATAAGCATCAATCGCCGTATGCAAGACGCAAATATCTGTCAAAACCCCAGTCAAAATCAAGGAACGAATGCCTCGCTCACGCAGACGAGCATCCAAACTCGTACCTGCAAAGGCAGAGTAATACCGCTTATCCAACCAAAGCACACGCTGATCATCTTTAATATCTTGATAAAGCTGATCTAGTTGCCCATAGAGTTTTCGCCCACTGCTTCCCAAAAGATTATGTGGGGGAAACAAGCGACTTTCTGGATGATAGATATCTTCTTTTTCATGCCCATCAATAGCGAAAACAATCACATGCCCATCATCGTAAGCCTTTTTAGTGAGCTTGGTCAAATCTGACTCAATGGCTTGGGCTGCTGCTCCTGCGGTCAAACGCCCCTCATCTGCCACAAAGTCAACTGTATAGTCAATAGAAATTAAAGCCTTGGTCATCATTATTTACGTTGATCAACCTCGGCAAACAAACCTTCATTTAAGACACGAATGTAGGTTCCCTTCATTCCCAATGAACGACTTTCAATCACACCTGCACTCTCAAGTTTACGAAGGGCATTAACAATGACAGAGCGAGTGATTCCAATCCGATCAGCAACTGATGACGCCGTCAAGCGTCCTTCATTGCCATCTAGTTCATTTAAAATCGCATCTACTGCTTTTAATTCAGAATAAGACAAGGCACTGACAGCCATGGTCACAGCTGTTTGCTGGCGAATGGCTTCTTCTAAATTCTCTGATTGATGATTAAGGAGCTGCAAGCCAACTACTGTCGATGAAATCTCAGCCAGAATCAAATCATCATCGTGGAAGGCTTCTTCATTTTTCCAAATAATAAAGGTTCCAAGACGCATGCCACCACTATAAATCGGAACAATCGTGGTTACACCATTTGGATAAACTTCATGAGATTCATAGGGAAAAATGGTTAAGTCATGACTAATTGGCAAATTAGCTTCTGTATCAAACATACGATTGATACCACTAACATAATCTGCTGGGAACTGATGAGTATTGAACAATTTTTCTGTGCGATCATTATGCGTTTTATGCTTCATCACATAACCTAAGAAGGCACCTTTTTCATCAACAATACAGACATTGCAATCAATGATATCTGCCAGTTGTGCTGCAATCATATTATAAGGTAACTCGTTTTCCAATCGCTCAACCGTCCGTTGTAAAATAGAGGTGATTTTGCGTGTTTTTGTTAATAAGTCAACCATAAGTCCACTCTTTCTATTTTTCTAATTTTGCACGTTCTTTACTATTATACCAAAAATATAAAGCGTTTGCACCTTATTTTTGAAAACTTTTATGAAACAAAGTATTTTTAGCTTAACAACGGTATTGGTGCAAAAAGCGAGTTAATTTTTCTTCAACTTCTGCTAACTCAGAAACCCTTGGCAAATACACGATACGGAAATGATCTGGCTCCTTCCAATTAAAGCCTCGTCCATGAACCAACATGATTTTTTCTTGCTTGAGAAACTCTAAGACAAACTGCTCATCGTCCGTGATATTATACATGGTCTGATCAATCTTAGGAAACACATATAATCCTGCCTTGGGCTTAACCACTGACAAACCTGGAATATTGTCAATCGCCTTAGTGATAAATTCACGTTGTTCATAAATACGACCACCTGGTAGGAGCAATTTATCAACAGACTGATAACCACCTAGCGACGTCTGAACAACTTGTTGAGCGAGAACATTCGAACATAGACGCATATTGGCCAACATATCAAGCCCGGCAATGTAATCTTTAACATGTGCTTTTGGCCCTGACAAGACCATCCAGCCTACTCTAAACCCAGCAATACGATGAGATTTAGACAAGCCATTCATGGTAACAACAAAAACATCTGGTGCAAGGCTTGCAATCGGAATATGGGTCAGACCATCCATCACCAAACGGTCATAAATTTCGTCAGAATAGATAATCAACTCATGCTGGCGAGCAATTTCGACAATCTCCTCCAAAACCTCCTTAGGATAGAGTGCCCCTGTGGGATTATTGGGATTGATGATGACGATAGCCTTTGTTTTTGAGGTGATTTTAGATTTGATGTCGTCTAAGTCTGGGTACCATTCGGCTGCCTCATCACAGATGTAATGTACTGCCTGACCACCTGCCAAACTAACAGCTGCTGTCCATAAAGGATAGTCTGGCATTGGCACTAAAACCTCATCCCCATTATCCAAAAGACCTTGCATGGACATGGTAATCAATTCACTGACTCCATTGCCAATATAAATATCGTCAATACTCACTTCAGGAAAGTCTTTCAGCTGGCAATATTGCATGATCGCCTTTCTGGCACTGAAAATACCCTTACTGTCTGAGTAGCCCTCACTGTTTCTAGCATTGACAATCAGGTCATGAATAACCTCATCAGGTGCTGTAAAGCCAAAAGCTGCTGGATTACCTGTATTTAGTCTAAGAATTTTTTCACCATTTGCTAGCATGCGATTGGCCTCATCCAAGACTGGACCACGAATATCATAAGCCACATGTTCAAGTTTGGCTGATTTATTAAAAACTTTCATTGGTTTAACCTCTCATTTCATAATCCCTATTATAGCCTAAAAGAAAGCTATCTGACAATAGAAAAAAGCATTGCCTAGCAATGCCTTTTAGTTTAGCTTAATTCTGCCACAATTGCTTTGATTTGATCCTTAGTATGCACACCTGCCACTTGTTTCACGACTTGACCGTCTTTTTTGAAAAGTAGGGTTGGAATAGACATGATGCCAAATTGCTTAGCGGTTTCTGGATTTTCATCCACATCCATTTTCACAATTTTCAATTCGTCTTCATCAAATTCTTCAGCCAATTGTTCCAAGATAGGTGCCTGCATCAAGCATGGACCACACCATGTTGCCCAAAAATCAACCAAGACTAAACCGTCTTTTGTTTCTGTTTCAAAGTTTGCATCTGTTAGACTTTGTACCATTTTCTCTCTCCTTTTTCAAATGATGATACTTATTGTACTCCGATTGATTTGATTTGTCTAATAAAAGAATTGGTCAACCTAAATTGGCAATGGTCGCTCCAGAACCACCGGCATTTTGTGGGGCATAGCCAAAGCTCTTAACATGCTTATTACGACGCAGGTACTTAGTCACACCATCACGAATAACCCCTGTTCCAATCCCATGAATAATATCTACCTGAGCCATGTTGTTCAACAAGGCCTGATCAATAAAGGCATCCAACTCCTGCATGGCCTCTTCATAACGTTTACCACGCAAATCCAAACGAGCTCGTGGCCCTGATGATGTCTTAGCTTTTTTAACCACATTCACACGCTTTTGAGCAGGCTTTTGTTCTGGTTCATTTAGGCGTTGCAAACTAAACTCATCTGCTTTTAAGGTCATTTTAATCAAACCGACTTGAGCTTCCCAACGACCATCTTTCAACTGTTTGATCAAGGTGCCACGCTGCCCATAACTGCTTACCAAAATATCATCACCAACCCTAGCTGCTCGTGCTTTTTTCGCCTTTTTCAGCACCTTATTTTTAGACAAATCTACTTGTGGAGCTAATTGTTTCAGTTTCCCTTTAGCTTCAATAATTTCATGAGGTTTCAATTGAGCTTTCTGATGAAGATTTTTTAGAATCACATCACTTTCAGCCAAGGCCAAATCAACAATTTCTTGAGCCTGCGCTTGTGCCTTAACCAATTCTTTATCCTTGGCATGAGAAAATTCATTATACAAGCGTTTCACGGCACGGTTAAATTTGAGATTTTCCGTTTCCACCTCTCGAATATGCTCCAAGCGTTTACGACTTTCCAAGGTTTGACGCTCTAATTGCTCAATCATTTGCGTCACATCACCGTTAGTGTCCGTCATGCTTTCTGCTCGAGCCACTACCTCTTCAATCAAACCTAGTCGTCTAGCAATGTCAAAGGCATTGGAACGCCCTGGTACACCTTGCATAAAACGATAGGTCGGCGACAAACTTTGACTGTCAAAGGCCATACTGGCATTTTCCACACCAGTCGTTTCTAAGCCATAAGCCTTGAGTTCAGGGTAATGGGTGGTCGCCATTGTCTTAATCTTGTGCAGTCGCAAGTAATCCAAAATACTAATGGCCAAGCTCGCTCCCTCTTGTGGATCCGTTCCTGCTCCCAATTCATCAAATAGCAAAAGACTGTCCTGATCTGCCTCTTCTAAAATAGACACAATATGAGTCATGTGGCTAGAAAACGTCGATAGACTCTGCTCAATGGACTGCTCATCACCAATGTCTGCAAAGATTTCTTTGAAAATTGCCATTTGACTACCGGTATCAGCTAAGATAGGAAGCCCAGACTGAGCCATGAGTTGGGTCAAGCCCAAAGTTTTAAGCATAATGGTCTTACCACCTGTATTAGGACCGGTAATCACAATAACGGATAGGTCATCCACAAAATGCAAATCATTGGCAACTGGTTTTTCCAAAAGTGGGTGACGAACTTGCAAGAGCCTTAGACTTTGATTACTTGTCAACTCAGGCACAACCGCTTGACGATCACGCATATACAAGTGCTTGGCACGAACCAAATCCAAGTGACCAATCAGCCAAGTATTATTACGCAAACTAGTCACATGAGGACGAATTAAGGCTGACAAATCATGTAAAATTTTAGCAATTTCATGACGCTCGGCTGCCTGTAATTGCGTGATATCCTCATTGAGCGACACAACTGCTCGTGGTTCGATATAAACCGTTGCCCCAGAGCTTGAAATATCATGAACCACACCTGCAACACGATTACGATGAGTATTTTTGATAGGTAAGACACTCCGACCATTACGATTGGCAATCAAAGGTTCTGATAGGTAGTCTGCCTGTTTTTTCAAAATATCTTGCAAAACCTGTCGCATCTCACGTTCATTGCTAGTGATTTGACGGCGAATTTTTTCCAAGGTAGGACTGGCAAACGGTTCAACAAAACCTGCATCGTTAATGACTTGTAAGGCTCCTTGTAAGTTGGGGAAACTTTCGATATGACCAAAAATGCGGTCAAGTGCCTTTAATGTCACATTTTCTAAATCTTGATAAAAACGATTCAAGGTCGCCGATACTTGTAATAGACGCTTAATTTCCACCAATTCTGCCGTATTCAAATCCGCAGATAACTCTAAACGAGTCAGACTTTCTGATAAATCTGGTAAACTCCCCAGATTAAACTGATGATATTCCTGAAAAATTTCTTGCATATCTCGCAATTCAGCAAAGGCTCGCTCGATTTTCTCTCTTGACGTCATCGGACCTAATTCTAATAATTCACGCTGGCCCAAAGCGGTTTGTATATAGACTTCAAATTGTTTTTTGACCTTGTTAAATTCCAAAGCTTCTAAAATTTTTGTGTTCATGCTTTTATTATAGCACAAACCCTAGTCATGATTGAAATAGAGGGTTGTAAAAAATCTCAGCCCTTTACTAAGAACTGAGATGATTATGTTTATTATGCTTTGGCTTGACGTGAAGCCTTAATCATGCTGATACCTGTGTAGATAACAACAAAGACTACTAGCCATTTAAGTACGGTAATTGGAATATTAGTTAGGAAGAGTACTGCGATGATAACACCGATAACCCCACCGATAACCATACCTGCAAAGCCTGTCCAGTTAACACGATCTGCCTTGATGAAAGGGATGGTTGACGTTGTCATTACCACCGCCGCATTAAGCATCATAACTGGCATGGCAACTGTTGGATTAATACCTAGCATCGAGAAGAAAATCAACTCTGGTGCATAGTTACCTAGACCAATCGTCATCAAGGCACCACATAGGAAGTTAAAGATAATACCAATAATCAACCAAATGCCTGTCAAACCAGTAACATTGTCAGTCAAGCCCTCACCCGGATTAGTCAATAAGCGGTAAACGGTAAAGCAAGAGGCGATAATTAAGAGCGTCCCCAAAACTAATTGCACCGTTGATGTTTTCCAATTTCTCGTGATACGCGTCCCTGCAATTGCCCCAAAAATAGAAGCCACAGCCATTGACAAAAGGGTTGTCATATCAACCTTAACGGCCAAAATAAAGCAAAGTGCTTGAACAAGGGTTGGTATCAGATGCACGGCGTTCATCGTTCCAGGAATCTTGCTATCATCATCCACCAACTTTGTCATCTTAAAGAAAGTTGTGGTTGTTGCAAAAGAACCAATACCAATCGCATCCAAGCAGTCTGTAACCAGACCAATCCAAAAACCTGTGCCAAAACGTTCAAACATATTGATTTTATGACGACGTGTATGTTGGATAATATAGCCTGTTACAAAAATAATAGTGACTACAAGTAAAACTTGAATTGTTCGTAAAATAAGATTATTGTCCATGTCATCTAGTTTACCGTAATTTTCTAATCTTGTAAATAAGTCATATATAAATTCTTGCGAAATGACTGAAATTTATCTAGAATAAGAGAGATAGCTAAAGGAGATAAAGATGACAATATTTGATCAAATCAATTTTCAAGGAGTTGCTCTACGCGTCAAAGATAAAGATGCCAACATCACTTTTTATCAAAAGACGCTTGGACTAACACTTTTGCGTGAGGAAAATGCCCTAGCCCTCTTTGGTTCACTAAAACAGAATCGCCCTCTTTTTACTCTCGAAGAATCCCCAGATTATCGCACAAGGGAGACTAGAGGTCATAAAAAACTAGCCAAGCTCATGATTAAAGTTCTAGACCCTCGAGAGATTGAAAGCCTTTTGGCTCAATCTATTAAAACAGAACAGGTCTTCTTAGGGGAAAAAGGCTACGCTTTTGAAGCGCGTTCACCTCAAGGCGACTTGGTTCTACTGCATTCAGAAGATGACTTAGCCAAGTTGAGTCCCATCAGTCACAGAGATTACCAAAAACAAGCTGACTTTAAGGGGTTAACCGACTATCGTATTGATGGTTTAAGCCTTAATGTGACCAATCTAGAAAACACCCGTGCTTTTTATCAACAACTACCTCTAAGGCTTGATTTGAAACAAAGTCAAGATCAAGATTTGTCAGTCAATCCTAATGAAACATGGGATTTAGAAATCATTCACTTCGAGGTAGCAAAAGATTATGACCTTAAAATGCTAGCCCATTTTTTCACAGATAAAGGCGTTGACATTTTTCCAGATAAGAAGGAAACGATTCTTGTCGTTTCAGATCCAAGCAATATTGAAGTATGGTTTCAAAAATGACAGATAAGATTTTAACGAAAATCCAGTCGCAAATTAAAGAAAACATCTACCATGGTGCCAGTCTTTCACTCTATGACGGCAAATGGACACGTCATTATCTAGGTACTATTGATGGTAAAAATCCTGTCAAGAATGATTTAATCTATGACCTCGCGAGTGTCTCCAAGGTTGTTGGCGTCGGTACCATCATGATTTTTTTATTGCAAACTGGCCAAGTCGAACTGGATAGACCACTCAAAGACTACTATCCCGCCTTTCACAGTAATCAAGTGACAATTAGAGAGCTGTTAACCCACCATTCTGGCATCAATCCTTTTATTGCTAATCGTGATCAGCTAAACGCTAAGGAGTTGATTGAGGCCATCAATCACATTACTATATCAACCGATAAACCTTTCCTTTATACTGACATCAACTTCATTCTTCTTGGTTTCTTAATTGAAGAAATTTATGGTCAGGACTTGGCTACCATTTTCCAAAAGGAAATTTTTAGCCCTTGGCAGATGCCCAATACATCTTTTGGCCCTATTAGTCAGGCAGTGCCTACTGTCAAAAATGTGACAGACGGTTACGTTCATGACCCAAAAGCACGAGTGCTTAAAGAACACGCAGGCAGTGCTGGATTGTTTTCAAATCTTGCTGACCTTGAGCAATTTTTAGAGCATTATTTACAGGATGAGTTTGCCAAACAATTAGATCAAAATTATAGTTTAGGCGAAAAAGAACGCTCTCTTGCTTGGGATTTACAAGGCGACTGGCTTCTCCATACAGGTTACACAGGTACCTTTATTCTCTTTAACCGCAAGCAACACAAGGCTGCTATCTTCCTAACCAATCGTACCTATGAAAAGGATGAGCGTGAACAATGGATTTTAGACCGTAACGACTTAATTGCTGTGATTAAAGACTCCTTATAAACAAAAAAAAGAGGATATCCCTCTTTTTTCTTATCCTAGATAAAGGTATTTGAACAAGGCAACTGCCAAGACACCTGCTAAGATAGGTGCAACCACACCAACCCAAGCGTACCACCATTTTGAATCACCCTTAGCTGAACCAAGAACTGATTTTGGCAAGAAATGGTGGACCAAACGAGGCCCCAAATCACGCGCTGGGTTAAGTCCTGCTCCTGTTGGGCCACCTAGACCAGCAATAAGAGCCATCAACAAGAAACCAATCGCCATGTGAGCAACTGACAAGCTACCAGTTACAAAAGGAGCAACTTGTGTTTCAGCGACTGTTTGTTCATAGCCAGCCGTAACCAATTTACCAACCAATTCTGCACCGAAGAAATTCTTAGTTAAAGCTAGAACCCCAAAGAAAAGAACAAACGAACCAATAAATTCGCTGATAAAACCATTGCGAGTGGCAGCTTTACGACTTTCGACTGTGTTATCATCTAAGTTATTGATAATAGCAAATGACCCTAAAATCGCATTAGCATCGTCGGTTTGTTTGAAAAATGGCGCATACATGCTAACAACGACCAATTGTGCAAACATCGCTCCTAAAAATTGAGCCAAGATATAAGGAGCCACATGAGCCCATGGGAAAAGCCCAGAAACTGCCAAACCGATTGTAATGGCTGGATTCACGTGATTACCTGAAACATTACCAAACATCAAGGCTGGCAACATCAAACCTAAACCA
The DNA here is from genome assembly GCF_007859205.1 of Streptococcus sp. sy004. Taxonomy (GTDB): domain Bacteria; phylum Bacillota; class Bacilli; order Lactobacillales; family Streptococcaceae; genus Streptococcus. Next base: position 32,090 of record NZ_VOHP01000002.1, on the reverse strand, counting down.
TAACCAAGAGCAACCAAGGTCAAGCCTTGACCATTTCCCTTAGTTCCCTTCAAACTAACGTTAGCCACAACACCATTTCCTAGTAAAACAAGAAAAGCAGTGGCGATAAATTCTGTGATATACTTGAGTACCCAAGTCACATCCATCTTAACATCCTCCAATAAGTAAAATTTACAACAGTCTTCATTTTATCAAGTCTGACTAAAAATGTAAAGATTTTCTGAAAATAAATTCAAAGTAATTTTATAAGTCTACTTGACAAAAACCAAAATAAGCAATATCATATCGAGTTATAGGCAGATTTTATATTGATAAATACATTAAAAGGAGATTTTGCCTCATGAAAGGTTGTTTAAAAATTTTTATATTCATACTAATTGGTATTTCTATATTTACCATACCTCCACTATTTCTGCTAATAGGACTTATCAGTCGGTGGTACTTTTCCAAAAAAACTCCAAATCAAAAGAAAAAGAAAATCGCTACTAACATAAGTCTTGTAAGCTTAGTTGGCTGTATTCTCATGTTTTTACTCTTTTTAATAGTAACTCTACCACCTCATCCAATAAAGACTCCAATAATTATGAATTGGCTTCTAGTATTAAGCAATCAAACAATTCAAGCCAAGCTACAGATACAAAGACTTTGTCAGACGATAAAGCTGCCGAAGAAGCTAAAGCTGCCGAAGAAGCTAAAGCTGCTGAAGAAGCTAGAGCCGCTGAAGAAGCTAGAGCCGCTGAAGAAGCTAGAGCTGCTGAAGAAGCTAGAGCTGCTGAAGAAGCTAGAGCTGCTGAAGAAGCTAGAGCTGCTGAAGAAGCTAGAGCCGCTGAAGAAGCTAGAGCTGCTGAAGAAGCTAGAGCTGCTGAAGAAGCTAGAGCTGCTGAAGAAATAGCAACTCAACAACGAACTGTTTATATTGCACGCTGGGGAAATGCTAATGTCTATTGGTATAGCATAGATAGTATGCCTAATAATACCAGATTCGATAGAGTCGTTTCAATGACAGAAGCTGATGCTATTGCAACCGGTAAGCGACCCGCTCTAAAACAATAAATTTTAGACAGATTCAAAGCGATATGTAAAAACCCTTGTCTTGAAAGACAAGGGTTTTTACATAATATTTAATACTTCATCAATATCAGCCTGTGTTGTAGACCAGCTGGTTGCCAGTCGGACAACGGTATGTTCTTCATCATATTTTTTCCAACTACTGAACACCACGTTTTTTGCCAATTCTGACAACCGGTTATTTTCCAAAATGACAAATTGCTGATTGGTTGGACTTTCCAGATAAAAACGGTAGCCCTTATCTGTCAAGATTTGTTTCAGTTGCTCTGCCAAATCAATGGCCTCCTGACCAATTTTCCAATACAAATCATCGGTAAAGAAGCGATCAAATTGAACACCAAATAAACGGCCTTTAGCAACCAAAGCCCCGTGATGTTTCATCACTGTTGTAAAATGTTTGGGACGATTATTTTTCGTAAAAACAACCGCTTCCCCTGCCAAAGCTCCTAACTTTGTTCCACCAATATAGAAAACATCGGTCAATTCAGCAATGGTCGGCAAATCCACATCATTCCCCTTAGCCACTAAACCATAACCTAGGCGAGCACCATCCAAAAACAATGGCAACTGATAGCGATGACAAACCTCAGCCAACTCACCAAGCTCTTGTTTCGTGTACAGAGTACCGTATTCTGTCGGATGAGAAATGTAAACCATGCCAGGAAATACCATGTGAGCATGTGACTCATCTTGATAAAAATCAGCCAGATAACTGGCCACATCCGCTACCTGAAGTTTTCCTTCACTAGCAGGTAAGGTTATCACCTTATGCCCAGTATATTCAATCGCCCCAGCCTCATGAACAGCAATATGACCCGTGTCTGCAGCAATCACTCCTTCATAAGAAGCTAAAAGACTAGCGATTACCACTTGATTGGTTTGAGTGCCACCTGTTAAAAAATCCACTTCTGCATGAGGGCAAGCCGTGGCTTGACGAATTTTTTCACTGGCACGCTGACAATAAAAATCTGCACCATAGCCTGCTAAATTTTCTTCATTGGTAGTTATTAAGGATTTTAAAAGTTCTGGATGAACGCCTTCATTATAATCATTTTCAAAATGTAACATCATCTACTCCTATAAACTGTCAAAAGTCAAACTAGGTTTAGCATTAAGAGTCAAATCAGCAAAATGACCTTTATCGTATTCCACCTGAGCAGCATAAGCAATCATACCGGCATTATCTCCACATAGACGCAAAGGTGGGATAATCACCTTGGTTTCAGTCAGTTCAGCTGCCAAACGTTCACGCAAACCTTGATTGGCTGCCACTCCTCCAGCCACAACCAAACTCTTGACAGGATAGGTTGCTAGGGCTTTTTTTACCTTGGCTAATAAAATGTCTAGAACAGCTTCTTGAAAGGACGCACACAAATCTTCCAAAATCAATTCCTCGCCTTTTTGCTGAACATTATGATGAAGATTGATAAAAGCTGATTTAAGACCAGAAAAGGAAAATTCTAGATGATCTTCCTTAATCATGGCACGAGGAAAATGATAGGTATCCTCTCCTTGATGAGCCAACTCATCAATCAAACGACCAGCAGGATAAGGCAAGCCCATGACACGTCCCACCTTGTCGTAGGCTTCACCCACTGCATCGTCACGCGTTTCCCCAATAATCTTATAGTCACCTTCTGTCGCCACATAGACCAGTTCGGTATGCCCCCCACTAACTAGCAAAGCCATCAATGGATACTGCAATGGCTCTACACTTTGAGCAGCCATCAGATGACCTGCCATGTGATTAACTGGAATTAAAGGCAACTGATTAGCCCAAGCAAAAGCCTTAGCTGCCGACAATCCAACCAACAGAGCACCAACCAAACCAGGACCATAAGTAACCGCTACTGCTGTCAAATCCTTAGCAGTTATCTCAGCCTCAGACAAGGCTTGTTCAATACAAGTCGTAATGACCTCTACATGATGACGACTAGCCACCTCTGGCACTACCCCACCAAATCGCTCATGACTAGCCACTTGACTAGCAATCACATTGCTGACCAGTTGATTATTTTTCAAAATTGCCACGCTCGTTTCATCGCAAGATGACTCAATGGCTAAAAAAATCTTTTCTGTCATGTTTTCTTCCTATCGTTTCATGATTACAGCGTCTTCTCTTGGCTGATGATAATAATTTTTTCTCACACCAAGTTCAACAAACCCAAACTTTTTATAGAGATGTTGGGCGACTGTATTTGACTGACGCACTTCTAAAAAAATCGACCCCATTTCTTTTGGTAAATGCGCCAACAACCGACTACCTATTCCTTGACCACCGTAGGTAGTTTTCACCGCTAAATTAGTCACTTCAATCTCACCAAACAAGTCCTGCCAAGTCAAAAAACCAAGCACTTCACCTTCTTGGACTGCCACTAAATAGGTCACATCTTCTCGACGTAAATCTACTTGAATTTGTGGCAGACTCCAAGGTGATTTAGCATACACATCGGTTAAAATCTCAAAGATGATTTCGGCAAGAATTTCTTGGTCGTACTTAGACCCATTTAATATAGTGATCGTCTGTGTCATCGTGTTCTTTCAACCAGTTTTCTTCAGCTTCAACGCGTTTGAGATAATTAGGAACTAAATCATAGGTGTTAAGGGCAGGCATTTTTTGACCCAATTGGCCTAATAAACTCGCTGATGGCAGACTGGCTTTAATCTTAGCTGTTGGCATAGTTTCTTCTATCTGTTGGCGAAAAGCTTCCACCTCACCAACAAAACAGACCTCACCTTGCCAATCTTGAGCAATGGTCAAAACCGTTTCAAAACTCATATAGGCATCAGCTTGTTGACGGTTTCCGTCAAGATAAAAACCAGCATAAACATGATTGCGTCTAGCGTCAATCAAGGGAATCACTAAACCAGAAAAATCAACAGCGGTTAACGCTAACAGACTAGATAAACCAACAACATCAATCTGTAAGGCATAGGCTAAAGTCTTGGCTGTTGCCACTGCCATTCTCAAGCCAGTATAAGAACCAGGCCCCTGAGCCACCACAATACGCTCTAGATCACTTGGTTGCCAACCCACTAAAGTCATCAAAAAATCGATAGTTGGCATCAAGGTCACACTATGATTTTTTTTCATATCAAGGTTAGTTTGTGCCACTATGTTTTGATTTTCTAATAAAGCAACAGATAAGGCTTGACTAGAACTATCAAACGCTAAAACTTTCATCTTTCTTACTTCCTTACTTGATTCTCCCTTTTATTTTATGATATAATTATTATAATTGCAACGAATCACGGTTAAATCTATTACACAAAAATTGAAGAAAAGAAACCTCAGGTCTAGCTCCATCTAGTGCTTATCTGATAGCTTTTTCACACCATTGATTTAACAGGATGACAAAAGAAAGGATTTTTATGATTTACAAAATTTTTTACCAAGAAACCAAGGATCGCAATCCACGTCGAGAACAAACTAAGGCACTCTACCTTGACATTGATAGTAAAGATGAACTGGCAGGGCGTATTATGGCTCGTGAATTAGTTGAACAACACACTGCCTATAACATCGAACACATTGAACGTTTATCTGAAAAGCACCTTGAATACGAAAAAGAATCTGGTGCCTTTGTCTTAACGGAGTTTTAATATGTCAAGTATCAATCTCAAATCAGAAGAAGTTGGCGTTTTCGCCATCGGCGGTCTGGGAGAAATCGGTAAAAATACCTACGGCATTGAATATCAAGACGAGATTATCATCGTTGACGCTGGGATCAAGTTTCCAGAAGACGATCTTCTCGGTATCGACTACGTTATTCCAGATTACTCTTACATCGTTGACAACATTAAGCGTGTCAAAGCCTTGGTTATCACCCATGGTCACGAAGATCATATCGGTGGGATTCCCTTTCTTCTCAAACAAGCCAATATCCCTATCTATGCCGGGCCATTAGCCTTGTCACTGATTCGTGGCAAATTGGAAGAACATGGTATCTTGCGTGAGGCTAAATTACACGAAATCAACCACAATACCGAACTGACTTTCAAAAATCTAAGTGTTACCTTCTTTCGCACGACCCACTCGATTCCAGAACCATTAGGAATCGTTATCCATACCCCACAAGGCAAAGTCGTCTGCACGGGTGACTTCAAGTTCGACTTCACACCTGTTGGTGAGCCTGCTGATCTTCACCGTATGGCTGCCTTGGGCGAAGATGGCGTCTTACTTCTTTTGTCAGATTCGACCAATGCTGAAGTGCCAACCTTTACCAACTCTGAACAAATGGTTGGGCAATCTATCATGAAGATTATCGAAGGTATTGAAGGACGCATCATCTTTGCCTCTTTTGCCTCAAATATCTTCCGTCTGCAACAGGCTGCCGAAGCTGCCGTTAAGACAGGACGTAAGATTGCCGTTTTTGGTCGTTCCATGGAAAAAGCCATTGTCAACGGTATCGAACTCGGCTATATCAAAGTGCCAAAAGACACATTTATCGAACCTACCGAAATCAAAAACTACCACGCCAGTGAGATTTTAATCATGTGTACGGGAAGTCAGGGCGAATCGATGGCTGCCTTGGCTCGTATCGCCAACGGCACCCATCGTCAAGTAACGCTGCAACCAGGCGATACTGTTATCTTCTCATCTAGTCCAATCCCTGGTAATACCACCAGTGTTAATAAATTGATTAACACCATTCAAGAAGCAGGTGTTTCTGTTATCCACGGTAAAATCAACAATATTCACACATCTGGTCACGGTGGTCAGCAAGAGCAAAAACTCATGCTCCGTCTGATGAAACCTAAATACTTCATGCCTGTTCATGGTGAATACCGTATGCAAAAGGTACATGCTAGCTTGGCAGTTGATACAGGGGTGGAAAAAGATAATATTTTCATCATGGAAAATGGTGACGTCTTGGCCTTGACCAAGGATTCGGCTCGTATTTCTGGTAAATTCAACGCCCAAGACATCTATGTTGATGGTAGTGGGGTCGGTGATATTGGAGCTGCCGTCCTTCGTGATCGTCATGACCTATCAGAAGATGGTGTCGTGCTTGCTGTAGCAACTGTTGACTTCAAATCTAAGATGATTTTGGCAGGACCTGACATTCTTAGTCGCGGCTTCATCTATATGCGAGAATCTGGCGAGTTGATTCGAGAAAGTCAACGCTTGCTCTTTAACGCCATTCGTATCGCTCTGAAAAACAAGGAAGCAACTGTTCAGTCTGTCAATGGAGCGATTGTCAATGCCCTAAGACCATTCCTATATGAAAAGACCGAACGTGAACCCATCATCATCCCTATGGTCTTAACACCAGATAAAAACAATCATAAATAAGAAAAATCCACCAAGTAGGTGGATTTTTCTTATTATACTTAGTCTGAAACCTTGTAGTAAAATTCATTGGGATCTGTTGAAATGGCTTGACCGATACTAATTCTATTTTTAGTTTTATCAGATACATCTGGCATGGAATCATTACTTGGTCCAGTAACTCCTGCTGGAATAATGGCCATACCAACACCAGAATTTTCGTAAGCTAAGCCACCTACTAAATAACCATTAAATTCTTTCCATGGAGAAATACTTTTTGGTGGATAATCGAAAATCATATCAGTAGTCGTAATCTCAATTTTATTACTTTTTCCATTGAGCCATGTCCCTGCAATCGATGAATAATCACCTGCCATAATAGCTTGTAAGTCCATTGAACTACCTGTAGCTGTTTCAGTTTGACTGTCTGATGTCTGAGAATCTTTATTTTGGACTGATTGCCATGTTAAGGTAGTTAAGTCCATGGCTTCTGGCAATTTGCCAAGGTCAGACTCAGACATGCTTTCAGTAACTTTTTCTAAAGCTCCACCATCAGCAGTTAAGCGATAATGAGCATAAACAGCCGACGAGGCAGACCCTGACCCTTTATAGTAGAAAGAACCATCCTGTAAGGGAATCAACCGCATACGATTACCTAGCATAGCAAGATTACTATCATTGGTCAATATAATCGCTTGGTTATCTTTGATAGTAAAAATATCAAGAAGAGCACAGTAGCCATCTTTTGCGATTAAAGAAACCGTCAACTCATCCACGCCATTCTGATCAAAGTCGTATAGACTATACTCAATGTCTGTATAGTAAGAACTCGTATGAACTTGGTTTGCTTCACCAAGAGATGGAACCATTTCTCCATTTACTACTGGAATATAGGCTGAAATCACACTGTCATAGAGTGAATAATCCACTACTACAGTAGAGCTAGGGTTGCTTGATTCCGTTTGACTTGAACTTGATTGACTTGATGTGTTAGCTTTCTTGTCTTCTGACGATGATGACTCACTCTGATTTGATGAACTGCTCTCTTTCGCCACGGTTGATGACGACGCTCCTACTGAAGAAGAACTTGACGCATTCTGACTTGTACTTGACTGACTTGACGAGCCGTTTGCTGTTTCGATAATCGTCGTTGTGCTTTCTTTACTCTCTTTTACCGAACAAGCTGTCAACAACAGGAAAGAAAATAAGGTAAGATACTTTTTCATAAATACTCCGTTTCTTTTTTTATTCACTTAACTAGTTTTCCCCCCTCCCCCTATTTATCAAGTAATTTGCTTATATTATCTACTTTCCTTGACAAAGGCTGAGCTGATAAACAAAAGACTTGGCAGACAGACCAAATCTTTTAGTAAGCGCTAATAACTGTCCAGATAGTTGTCGATTTCCCATTGGGAAACATAAGCGGCATAGCTAGCCCACTCGATTCGCTTGGCTTCTAAGAAATTGGTATAGATGTGCTCTCCCAAAGCCTCTTTGACCACTTCATCTTTTTGCAAGGCTTTAAGGGCATTGTGTAGGGTTGACGGCAAATCAATAATGTCTGCTGCCTGACGTTCCTCTGGTGTCATGACATAGATATTACTCTCCACAGGAGCGGGTGCCACAATTTTATTGCTAATGCCATCCAAACCGGACGCTAAAAGTACCGCCAGAGCCAAATAAGGATTGGCCATGGGATCAACTGAACGCAACTCCAAGCGTGTTCCCATCCCTCGTGAAGCCGGCACTCGAATCAAAGGCGAACGATTTTGCCCAGCCCAAGCCACATAAACAGGAGCTTCATAGCCTGGCACCAAACGTTTATAGGAATTAACAGTTGGATTGGTGATAGCGGTATAGCCATAGGCATGTTTCATCAACCCACCCAAGAAATAGTAGGCAGTTTTTGATAATTGCATCCCCCTTGGGTCATTAACATCGTAAAACACATTACCTGTTTCATCAAACAAGGACATATTGCAGTGCATGCCAGACCCTGCGATACCATACTTTGGCTTGGCCATAAAGGTCGCATACAAACCATGCTTACGAGCAATGGTCTTAACCACCAACTTAAACAGTTGAATATTATCACAGGCTCTCAAAGCGTCCGTGTATTTGAAATCAATCTCATGCTGACCTGCTGCTACCTCGTGGTGACAGGCCTCAACTTCAAAACCCATTTTGGTTAACACCGCAGCAATTTCCCGACGGGTATTATCAGCCAAATCCGTTGGAGCTAAGTCGAAATAGCCCCCCTTATCATTGACTTCTAGAGTTGGATTGCCTGTTTCATCTAATTTAAAGAGAAAGAACTCTGGTTCTGGTCCCAGATTAAAAGATTTGAAACCCATTTCTTCCATATTTGCCAAGGCACGCTTGAGATTGCCACGAGGATCACCTGCAAATGGCTTACCTTCAGCCGTATAAATATCACAAATCAAGCCACCGACTGCACCATGTTCATCTCCCCAAGGAAAAACCGTCCAAGTGTTCAAATCAGGATAAAGATACATGTCCGACTCATTGATGCGAACAAATCCCTCAATGGAAGACCCATCAAACATGGCTTTATTAGATAGAATCTTCTCTAATTGCTCACTGGTAGCTGGAATTTCAACATTTTTCATGATTCCCATAATATCAGTAAACATGAGGCGTAAAAAAGTCACATTTTTATCACGAATATCACGACGAATATCTTCTGCAGTAATTGACATGTTGCTCTCCTTCTTGTCTAAACTATCGTCCTAAACGGTGACCACCCAAGTGCTGAGTGGGCTGATTGAAACGTCCTTGACGCAGCAAATCATCGTGTAAAATCTGCCTAACATCAGCGTCAGATAAGGGTTTCTTGGACTTACTTCTAGTAGAAACGGGCTTTTCTTGGGCATAGTGAGCCTTAATAGCTGCCATATTTAAGCCATCATCTAGAAAATCTTTAATCTCCAATAACCTATCCATATCATTCAGTGAATAAAGACGACGATTACCCTTACTTCGTTTGGGCAGAATCAAACCCTGTTCTTCATAATAGCGAATCTGTCTAGCCGTCAGGTCAGTCAAGGTCATTACCGAACCAATAGGAAAAACTGCCATATGTCGTCGTAATTCCTTTTCTCTCATCACCACTTCTCCTTTATTTCTTACATTATAAAAAGAAAAACAAGCACTGTCAAGACCAAATGTTAGATTTTATCACATGGATTTCTTTTTTAAGCGGTTCTTAAGCCAATCCACATCAGCATTAACCATAATGGCAATAAAAACACCAACAAAGGTTTCAAAAATTCGCACGAAAACATATAAAATAGTATCCCCATCTGGGATAGACAGGGTAATGATTAGCAAGGCAGCAACACCACCAATCACACCCGCCTTATTATTCATGGCAACATTGGTCATAATGGTCAGCATGGTCAAAATCGGTAAGGTAAAAAGCGTCAGCCAGTAAGATCCTCCCAACAAATTAGTCAAGGAAAAGAAAATAACTGCAAAAAAACCACCGATACTATTGGCTAAAATCCGAGAAATCCCAAATTGCAAACTCGTCCCAAAATCTTCTCTCAGGCTAAAAACGGCTGTCAAGGCAGCGATTTGCGTTCCTTCCCAACCAAATAACTTAAATAATAACAAAACCAAAAAAACTGACAAGCCTGTCTTAAAAGTCCTCAACCCCAAACGAAACTGCTTCTTATCAAATTTAAATTGTCTAAAATCCATCTTATATCTTTCTCAATCTCAAAGAAAAGGATACCGCCAACTGCGATACCCTTTCCCATCAATCATTCAGTCTTATTTTTCTGTTAGGGCAGCAAGACCTGGAAGAACTTTTCCTTCAAGCAATTCCATACTTGCTCCACCACCAGTTGAAATCCATGAGAATTTATCAGCACGACCAAGATTGATAGCTGCGGCTGCTGAGTCACCACCACCGATGATTGATTTCACATCAGGTTGTTTAACGATAGCGTCCATCACACTGATTGTACCAGCTTGGAAATCAGGATTTTCAAAGACACCCATTGGACCATTCCAAACAACTGTCTTAGCACCTGTTAGCTCAGCATCAAATTTCTCAATTGATTTTGGTCCGATATCAAGACCTAGGAAACCTTCAGAAACTGCTTCACCATCAGTATCACGAACAACATCATAACCTGCAAAAGCATTCGCCTCTTTTGAATCAACTGGCAAAATCAATTTACCATTTGATTTTTCAAGAAGAGCCTTAGCTACATCAAGTTTATCTTCTTCAACCAATGAATTACCAATCTCAATACCTTGTGCTTTGTAGAAAGTATAAGTCATACCACCACCGATAAGTACCTTATCAGCTTTTTCTAAAAGGTTCTCGATAACACCAATCTTATCAGATACTTTTGAACCACCAAGAATAGCAACAAATGGACGTTCTGGTGTTTCAACTGCTTCTTGGATATAAGCAATTTCATTTTCCAAAAGGAAACCTGCCACTGCTTGCTCAACGTTTGCTGAAATACCAACGTTTGACGCATGAGCACGGTGAGCTGTACCAAAAGCATCATTAACGAAGATACCGTCACCTAGACTTGCCCAGTATTGACCAAGTTCAGCATCGTTTTTAGATTCTTTCTTACCGTCAACATCTTCAAAACGAGTGTTTTCAACCAAAAGTACTTGACCATCTTCAAGAGCATTGATTGCAGCCTCTAGTTCTGCACCACGAGTAGCTCCCGCAATAAAGACAACTTCTTGACCAAGTTTAGCTGACAAATCAGCCGCTACTGGTGCCAATGATTTCCCTTCTTTATCTGCTTCTTCTTTAACACGTCCTAAATGTGAGAACAGAATCGCACGTCCACCTTGCTCAATAATATGCTTGATTGTTGGAAGTGCAGCTGTGATACGGTTATCATTTGTAATCACACCATCTTTCAAAGGCACATTAAAATCCACACGAACAAGGACTTTTTTACCTTTTACATTCACATCTTTTACAGTTAATTTAGCCATTTTTAAGACTCCTTCTTTTTTGTACTCTCTTATTATATCATAATTTTTGAAAATGTTAAGGATTTAACAAAATATCAGATCCTTATTTGACAAAAAAGGAAGGTCAAACGACCTCCCTAATCACCTAATTATTTTGCCAATTTTGCAAAGTACTCAAGTGTACGAACAAGTTGTGCAGTGTAAGACATTTCGTTGTCATACCATGAAACAACTTTAACCAATTGCTCACCGTCAACGTCAAGAACTTTAGTTTGAGTTGCGTCAAACAATGAACCGTAAGCCATACCAACGATATCTGATGATACGATTGCATCTTCAGTATAACCGTAAGACTCGTTTGCAACTGATTTCATCATTGCGTTGATTTCGTCAGCAGTTACTTTCTTATCAAGTGTTACAACCAATTCAGTTACAGAACCTGTTGGAACTGGAACACGTTGTGCAGCACCGTCAAGTTTACCGTTCAATTCTGGGATAACAAGACCGATAGCTTTAGCAGCACCTGTTGAGTTAGGTACGATGTTTGCTGCTGCTGCACGAGCACGACGAAGGTCACCACCACGGTGTGGACCATCAAGAACCATTTGGTCACCAGTGTAACCATGGATTGTCGTCATCAAACCTTTTTGAACACCGTATGCGTCATGAAGAGCTTTAGCCATTGGTGCCAAGCAGTTTGTAGTACATGAAGCACCTGAGATAACTGTTTCGCTACCGTCAAGGATGTCATGGTTAGTGTTAAATACAACTGTTTTAACATCATTTCCACCAGGAGCTGTGATAACAACTTTTTTCGCACCATTTTCATGGATATGTTGCTCAGCTGCTGATTTAGAAGCAAAGAAACCAGTCGCTTCAAGAACGATTTCTACACCATCTGTAGCCCAGTCAATGTTACCTGGCTCACGCTCTGCAGAAACTTTGATGAATTTACCGTTAACTTCGAATCCACCTTCTTTAACTTCCACAGTACCGTCGAAACGACCTTGAGTTGTGTCGTATTTCAACAAGTGTGCAAGCATGTTAGGATCTGTAAGGTCGTTGATACGAGTCACTTCAACACCTTCTACGTTTTGGATACGACGGAAAGCAAGACGACCGATACGTCCGAAACCGTTAATACCAACTTTAACTACCATTTGTGATTTCCTCCTTATGAAAATCAATACTTAATATTTTTAAGGGAAGTCCCTTTTGTGAAAAGATTAACTTGATTAGTTACAAGAATCCTTCAACATGTCTATTATATAACTATTTAATTTGAATTGCAAATACTTTTCGCAGCTTTGAAGTATTTTTAACAAAAAAGACAGAGCTCATCACTCTGTCTATTGAAAATAATTAGTCTTCACCTTTATTTTTTTTGATAATTTCTTCTTGAACTGACTTAGGAACATCTTCATAGTGGTCAAATACCATCATGAACGTACCACGTCCTTGAGTTGCAGAACGAAGAACTGTTGCATAACCGAACATTTCAGCCAATGGTACAAAGGCACGAACCACTTGTGTATTACCACGAGCTTCCATACCATCTACACGACCACGACGAGCCGTCACATGTCCCATAACATCTCCAAGGTTATCTTCTGGAGCAGTAATGGTTACAAGCATCATTGGCTCAAGGATAGCTGGTTGAGCTGATTTAGCAGCTTCTTTAAGGGCAAGAGAAGCCGCAATCTTGAAGGCAGTTTCAGATGAGTCAACATCATGGTATGAACCATCGTAAAGTTTAGCTTTTACGTCAACCATTGGGTAGCCGGCAAGGACACCGTTAGCCATAGACTCAACCAAACCTTTTTCAACCGCTGGGATAAATTCACGAGGAACCACACCACCGACGATAGCATTTTCAAACTCGAAACCTTTACCTTCTTCGTTTGGTGTAAATTCAATCCAAACGTCACCGAATTGACCTTTACCACCAGATTGGCGTTTGAAGAATCCACGAGCTTGAGTTGAAGCACGGAATGTTTCACGGTAAGATACTTGAGGAGCACCTACGTTAGCTTCAACCTTGAACTCACGACGCATACGGTCAACAAGGACATCCAAGTGAAGCTCACCCATACCAGAGATAACTGTTTCACCAGTTTCAACGTTAGTTTCAACACGGAATGTTGGATCTTCTTCAGCAAGTTTTTGAAGGGCAATACCCATCTTGTCTTGGTCAGCTTTAGATTTTGGCTCAACCATCAATTGGATAACTGGTTCTGGAACGTTGATTGACTCAAGGATTACTTTAGCTTTCTCATCAGTCAATGAGTCACCAGTTGTTGTATCTTTCAAACCAACAGCGGCAGCGATATCTCCAGAGTAAACTGTTTGGATTTCTTCACGGCTGTTTGCGTGCATTTGAAGGATACGTCCGATACGCTCACGTTTACCTTTTGATGTATTCAAAACGTATGAACCTGAGTTAAGAACACCTGAGTACACACGGAAGAATGTCAAACGACCTACGAATGGGTCTGTCATGATCTTGAAGGCAAGGGCTGCAAATGGCTCTTCATCAGATGCTGGACGAGTTTCTTCTTCGTCAGTATCTGGGTTGATACCTTTGATTGCTGGGATATCAAGTGGGCTTGGTAGGTAATCGATAACTGCATCAAGCATCAATTGAACACCCTTGTTTTTGAAGGCAGAACCACAAAGTACAGGGAAGAACTCAACGTTGATTGTTGCTTGACGGATTGCTTCTTTCAATTCGTCGTTAGTGATTTCTTCACCTTCAAGGTATTTCATCATCAAGTCTTCGTTTGTTTCAGCTACTGCTTCAACCAATTTTTCACGGTACTCTTCAGCTTGCTCAAGGTATTCAGCAGGAATATCTTCTTCCAAGATGTCAGTACCAAGGTCGTTAGTGTAGATCTCAGCTTTCATCTTGATCAAGTCAATGATACCACGGAAGTCATCTTCTGCACCGATTGGCAATTGAATTGGGTGAGCATTTGCTTGCAAACGATCATGAAGTGTGCTTACTGAGTAAAGGAAGTCAGCACCGATTTTATCCATTTTGTTGGCAAATACGATACGAGGAACGCCGTACTCAGTTGCTTGACGCCATACAGTTTCTGTTTGTGGCTCAACACCTGATTGTGAGTCAAGAACGGTAACTGCACCATCAAGAACACGAAGAGAACGTTGTACTTCAATTGTGAAATCTACGTGTCCTGGTGTGTCGATGATATTTACACGATGGTCGTTCCATTGAGCTGTTGTTGCTGCAGATGTGATTGTGATACCACGTTCTTGCTCTTGCTCCATCCAGTCCATTTGTGATGCACCTTCATGCGTTTCACCAATTTTATGGATTTTACCAGTGTAGTAAAGAATACGCTCAGTTGTTGTTGTCTTACCAGCATCAACGTGAGCCATGATTCCGATATTACGAGTTTTTTCAAGTGAAAATTCGCGTGCCATTAGTTTCTCCTAATAAATTTTTATTTACTTTTTTATTATAGCATAAATTTGTCAAAAACGGATAGGCAGGACCTACCCGTTCTTGCTATTTCTTAAATCTTAACCAGATGCTTCAACTCAAATGCTATTTAATTTGAGAACAAACCTCCAGCTTGAGTAAAGACTGACAATTTGAAAAGATTGGTTATTATCAACTTTTTGAAATTGTCTTTTAATCGTCTTAAACCTCTTATTCTTACCAGCGGAAGTGTGCGAATGCACGGTTTGCTTCTGCCATTTTGTGAGTGTCTTCACGTTTTTTAACAGACGCACCAGTGTTGTTAGCAGCATCCATGATTTCTTTAGCCAAACGGTCTTTCATCGTGTGTTCACCACGCAAACGTGATGCATTGACCAACCAACGAAGACCTAATGTTGTACGACGCTCTGGACGAACTTCAACTGGAACTTGGTAGTTAGAACCACCAACACGGCGTGCACGAACTTCAAGAACAGGCATGATGTTTTCCATAGCTGTTTCAAAAACTTCAAGTGCGTTTTCACCAGTTGCTTCAGCGATTTGTTCAAAGGCACCGTAAACGATGCTTGCTGCTACTCCACGTTTTCCATCAAGCATAACACGGTTGATAAGACGTGTTACAAGTTGTGAATTGTACAATGGATCTGCCAATACTTCGCGCTTAGGCGCTCTATTTTTACGACTCATATTTTCTTATCTCCCTTCTATTATCCTTTAGGACGTTTTGCACCGTATTTAGAACGGCCTTGCTTACGGTCAGCAACACCTGCTGTATCAAGTGCACCACGAACGATATGGTAACGTACCCCTGGAAGGTCTTTTACACGTCCACCACGGATAAGTACCACGCTATGCTCTTGCAAGTTGTGGCCGATACCTGGGATGTAAGCAGTTACTTCGATAAGGTTGCTCAAACGTACACGGGCAAATTTACGAAGGGCAGAGTTAGGTTTTTTAGGTGTCATTGTTCCAACACGAGTTGCAACTCCACGTTTTTGTGGTGATGACACGTTAGTTTGAACTTTTTTATGGCTGTTGTAACCAACGTTCAAAGCTGGTGATTTAGATTTTTCTACTTTAGATTTACGTGGTTTACGTACCAACTGGTTAATTGTAGGCATCTACATTCTCCTGTAAGATTTTATTTTTGGTTGTTCTAGCACTTGGTGACAGTCTAGAACAGTGTGTACTTTGCAACTATTTGTCAGCACGTCTCTGTACACTTTGGAGAGACCAAAAGTAAAAAGTACTCCCATTATCTTAGCACGACGGCTCTAACTTGTCAAGGATATTTACCTAAAAATGAGTGGGATTTTTAAGAAATAGTGATGACATCCTGACTATCTCTTTTCTGAACGATAGTGGTCATAGGCGATATAAATAATCAGCAATAAAATCGGCATTGACAAGTAATCTGACAAAGTCATTAAATTTTGAGAACTCTTTAATGTTACGACTCCAAAATTTTTCAAGGTTTCAAGTAAGGACAAAACTACTCTTAATGCCAATAAACCAAACCAAATAAGAGTATCACTTTCTTGTTTTTTAACATAAGACATCTCCTAGACTTTATTTCTTACAACTTTAGTATAGCAAAGAAAATAAAAAATAACAGGACATCCGTGTCCTGTTACTTAACCTTTAATTGATTTCAGCAATCTGATATAGGCCTAGTTCAGCTTGGGTTTCTGAACCAAACATGCTAATCATGATTTTCACTTTGTTATTTTCAATCTCGATAACTCGACCTTCTTGTCCCATAAAGGCACCATCAATGATTTGTACGGTATCTCCTACCTTGATATTGGTATCAATCACATCAATCGTTTGACCCATTGACAAGAGAATCGAACGAATCTCTTCTTCCAATAATGGTGTTGGTTTTGAACGGTTACCATGTGACCCCACAAAACCTGTGACATTTGGTGTGTTACGCACCACAAACCATGCCTCGTCTGTCATGACCATCTCAACCAAAACATAACCTGGAAAGCGATTTTCTTCCACTTCCTTGGTTTGACCATTTTTTTCAACATTCACTGTCTGAGTTGGAATCTCAACACGCAAGATGTTTTCCAACATATTATAAGTTTGAGCTCGCTGAATTAGGTTTTCTTTTACCTTATTTTCATAACCTGAATAGGTCTGTAAAACAAACCAGCCCTTATCAAAACTATCTAACATTTTTTATCCTTTCATCAGAAAAAGTCAGACTAACTTTTTACTGTCCCTTTGATTAAAATCGTTTAATTAAATCAAGAATACCCAATGATAATAACTTATCAAAGATAAAAATAATCAAAGCAAAAAACGCTGTGTATTCAATGACTGACAAGAAATCCTTCCAACGTTGTTTGCGATCTGGCCAGCTGGTATCTTTCAAAACCTTAAAAATACTGAATTTCACACCATTCTCCTTTTATCTTGTTTCCTTGTGTAAGGTGTACTTTTTACAATGTTTACAAAATTTATTAACTTCTAACCGTGTCATCTTAGGATTGCTACTTAAACCAATCGAATAGTTTCGACTACCGCAATCAACACAGGCTAAACTCGCTTTTTTTTGTGCCATAACGCCTCCGTAACCTACATTTTACCATGACTTATCCTTTTTAGCAAGTCAGATTATACGTCAAAAAAGGACACTTCCTTTGGAAGTGCCTCTAAAACTAGCTAATTTTTGCTAGCATTTGTTCTAGGTGTTGGATTGATTTCTCTTGACCCAACAAATAGATCGTATTTGGTAGGTCTGGACCATGCATTTCACCTGAAACTGCAATACGAATTGGCATGAAGAGATTTTTCCCTTTGATTCCTGTTTCTTTTTGAACTGCCTTGATTTGTGGGGCAATATTGTCTGCCAAAAATTCTTCTGATGACAACTGACTTAGTTTTTCCTTAAAGTTAGTTAGAACTGTTGGAACTGTTTCAGCCGCCATAACTTCTTTGGCTTGTTCAGATAAAGTTGGGAACTCTGTAAAGAAAAGATCCGTCAAGCCTACAATTTCATCAACAGAATTTAATTGTGGTTGATAAAGAGCCACCATATCAGCTGCTTTATCTGTGAAACGACCTGCCTCTTCAAGATAAGGCTTAGCCATATCAAAAATCTTAGCTGAATCAGCTTTTTTGATGTAGTCATTGCTCATCCAATCCATTTTTTTCTGATCAAAAGCTGCTGGTGACTTGCTCAAACGATTTTCATCAAATAGCTCAATCAACTCTTGACGAGAGAAGATTTCTTCTTCACCACCTGGGTTCCAACCCAATAGTGAGATAAAGTTAAAGACTGCTTCAGGCAGGTAGCCTTTCTTACGATAATCTTCAATAAATTGCAAAGTGTTTGTGTCACGTTTTGACAATTTTTTACCGGTTTCAGAATTGATAATCAAGGTCATGTGCCCAAATTCTGGAGCTTCCCAACCAAGGGCCTCATAAATCATCAACTGCTTAGGTGTATTAGCGATATGGTCATCTCCTCGGATAACATGAGAAATTTCCATCAGATGATCATCAACAACCACGGCAAAATTATAAGTTGGGTAGCCATCTTTTTTCTGAATCACCCAATCACCACCAATGTTGCCACCTTCAAACTCAATTTCACCCTTGACCATATCTGTCCATTTATAAATACCAGATTCATTGACAGCCAAACGAACGGTTGGGATAACCCCCTTAGCTTCACGTTCAGCAATGTAGGCTGCTTTTTCCGTTTCCGTCATGCCTAAAAACTCATTGACGTAACGTGGGGTTTCTCCAGCGGCCTCTTGACGCTCACGCTCAGCAGCCAGTTCTTCTTCAGTCACATAAGATTTGTAAGCCAATCCCTTTTCTAAAAGTTCATCTACATATTGCTGATAGATTGCTAGGCGTTCTGATTGACGGTATTGTTCATGAGTTTCTGGGCTTTCATCCCAATCAATCCCCAACCAGCGTAGATTTTCTAGTTGCGAGCGCTCACCATCTTCAACATGACGTTTACGATCTGTGTCTTCAATACGAATGATAAATTGACCACCATGATGACGGGCATAGAGATAATTAAACAAAGCAGTACGGGCATTACCAATATGAAGCAAACCCGTTGGACTTGGTGCGTAACGCACACGAATTGGTTTTGACATTTTACTCTCCTGTTATTGAGGGTCTAAGACCTCTAATAGTTCAATCCATTTCATTATATCATAAATGGCGAAAAACAAACCTTTCTAATCTCTCTTTAATTGAGACTTTTTCATTTTTTCTATGAAAACGTTAACTTTATAAAAATGTGAAGTTTTTTACTAAATCATCTTTTTCTCCTTAGCAAATATGTTATAATAGCTATGCTTTATCAAAATAAAATAGGAGAATAGAGATGAAAAACAACTACACTGGTTATAACAGTGAATTGATTAACAACCTTGCTAAGAGTATCGAAAAAAAAGACGACCTGTCACGTCATAATTACCTCAAATATGCTGTGAGGTCTATGCTAGCAACCATGTTTTTAACCTTGGGAACAGCTGTTGCCTTTTATATCGCCTCATATAGCGATAATCTCGTGCCACATTCTGGTAAATTCCTTTTTGCCTTTATGTTTAGCTGGTCGCTGGTGATAATTGTCTATATGAATGCTGAATTGGGTACTTCTAACATGATGTATATGACCAGTGCTGTTTACAATAAAAAATTGCGTCTTTTAACAGCAGGGAAAATCCTTGTGACCTGTATCTTCTTTAACTTAGTCGGGGCTCTTTTGTTTTCTTGGCTCATGTCAAAAACAACACCGTTTAACCACCTTGCTCCTGACAACTATCTCTTTGAAGCTGTTAGTGCTAAACTAGCTAAATCTCCGATGACCCAATTGATTGAAGGAATTTTTGCCAATATCGTTGTTAATACTGCTGTTTTTGTTGCCCTACGAATGAAAGATGATATTGGCAAGGTCTTTTCAATGATTTTTATCATTTACATCTTTGCCTTTCTTGGTTTTGAACACGTTATCGCCAACTTCGTTTCTTTCCCACTAGCCTTCTTTGCCAACGGTGGACCTGTTGAGGGCATGACCGTTGCTAGTGTCCTTTCCAATCTTTTCTTTGCTGGACTAGGTAACTATATCGGTGGTGGTCTCATTATTGGCTTACTTTATAGCTGGCTTAATAACTCATCAGAAATCTATGTGGATTAACAAAAAAATCTGTTGGAAAATACCAACAGATTTTTTTAATTAAACACTTGGGTCAAAACGTCCTTGACTCTTGCCACACCAATCACTTGAATCCCTTTTGGAATCTCAATACCTGTTAATGAATTTTTCGGAGCATAAATCTTTGTAAAGCCTAGTTTAGCTGCTTCATTGATACGTTGTTCGATACGTGTCACTCGACGAATCTCACCTGTCAGACCAATTTCTCCAATAAAAGCTTCTTGAGGATTGGTTGGTTGCTCTTTATAGCTGGACGCAATCGCTACTGCAACAGCTAAGTCAATGGCTGGTTCATCTAGTTTGACACCACCTGCTGACTTCAGATAGGCATCTTGATTTTGTAGTAACAAGCCACAACGTTTTTCCAAAACTGCCATAATTAAACTCACACGATTGAAATCCAAACCAGTAGTGGTTCGCTTGGCATTGCCAAAAACAGTCGGCGTCACTAAGGCCTGCACCTCTGCCAAAATAGGACGAGTGCCCTCCATGGTCACAACAATAGCTGAACCAGTTGCTCCGTCCAAACGCTCTTCCAAAAACACTTGACTTGGATTTAACACCTCAACCAAGCCACTTGATTGCATTTCAAAAATTCCAATCTCATTTGTCGAACCAAAACGATTTTTAACTGCTCGTAAAATTCTAAAAGTATGATGGCGCTCTCCTTCAAAATAAAGCACCGTATCCACCATGTGTTCCAGCATCCGAGGGCCTGCCAAAGTGCCTTCTTTAGTGACATGGCCAACAATAAAAATGGCAAGATTATTTGTTTTCGCTAGCTGCATCAGCTCTGCCGTCACTTCTCGAACTTGACTAACAGAACCCTGAACTCCTGAAATTTCTGGGCTCATAATGGTCTGAATGGAATCAATAACCAAGAAATCTGGCTTCAATTTTTCAATTTCTGCTCGCACACTCTGCATATTGGTTTCAGCGTAAAGGTAAAAATCATTGTCAATCTTACCCAAACGTTCGCTACGGAGTTTGATTTGCTGGGCAGACTCTTCCCCAGAAACATACAATACTATGCCTTGATCAGCTAGTTGAGCAGACACTTGTAGGAGTAGGGTAGATTTACCAATACCTGGATCTCCCCCAATTAAAACCAAACTACCTGGAACAACGCCACCACCAAGCACACGGTTAAATTCATCCATTTCAGTTTTCGTCCGTTTGACCCGAATGGAATCTACTTCATTTAACTTCATAGGCTTAGTTTTT
Source organism: Streptococcus sp. sy004 (assembly GCF_007859205.1). Taxonomy (GTDB): domain Bacteria; phylum Bacillota; class Bacilli; order Lactobacillales; family Streptococcaceae; genus Streptococcus. The sequence continues at coordinate 10,898 of NZ_VOHP01000002.1, read as the reverse complement.
TCGCCAGTTAAAGACACACGCGCATTCTTAACTTCAGCTACTTCAACTTCTTCAACAAAAGACGACCATTCCGAACAATTAGGACAACGACCTAAGTACTTGGGCGAATGGTAGCCACATTCTTGACAAATAAATGTCATTTTTTTCTTAGCCATAGCCTATCTCCCCTTAATCAATTAAGACCCCGTACTGCCAAAGCCACCTGTTCGAACACCAGTCGCCACATCACTATCAGCCAATAAAAACGGAGCAAACACAGCCTGCACCAAGCGTTCACCCTCTATCAACTCGACTGGTTGATCGCTTATATTTTTCATTTGGGCAAAAATATGACCCTCATTAGCAGGATTATTATAGTAATCGCCGTCAATGACTCCTACTGAATTGATTAACACCAAGCCTTTTTTACGAGGATTGGAAGAGCGGTCATAGAGATAGAGTACTTCGTTTGACTGCATATAAGCTTTCACCCCTGTTGGAACTAGCTGAATTTCTCCAGGAAGAATCACCATCTCCTTAGCAACTTTCAAATCATAGCCTGCGGCTTGCGCCGTTTCTCTTTTAGGCAATAACTCTATATTTGTGAAAGACGATACCAACTCAAAACCACGAATTTTTGTCATATTAACCTCTTTTCTAGTCTTTTTATTATACACAAGAATGACTTGAATTTCAAAACTTATCAAAGCATCATTCAATAGTAAATTCGCTTACTTTATGATATAATTAAAAAGACAATATGTTCTCAAAGGAGAAACTATGACTAAGCAACGTATCGCTGTTCTAGGGCCAGGCTCATGGGGAACAGCTCTTGCCCAAGTCTTAAATGACAATGGGCACGACGTCAGAATTTGGGGAAACATTCCTGAGCAAATTGACGAAATCAATCAAAACCACACCAATACTCGTTATTTTAAGGATGTGGTTCTAGATGATAACATCAAAGCCTATAAGGATTTGAAAGAGGCTTTAGATCAAGTAACAGCAGTTCTTTTTGTTGTACCAACCAAGGTTACCCGTTTGGTTGCCAAACAAGTGGCTCAAGTTCTTGATCATCAAGTGACAATCATGCATGCTTCCAAGGGGTTAGAACCAGATACCCACAAACGCCTGTCTGAGATTTTAGAAGAAGAAATCCCTAAACATCTCCGTCATGATGTTGTTGTCGTATCTGGTCCTAGTCATGCTGAGGAAACCATTGTACGTGATATCACCTTAATCACATCAGCCTCTAAAGATTTAACACAGGCCAAATATGTGCAAAAACTTTTCAGTAATCACTACTTCCGTCTTTACACCAATACCGATGTCATTGGCGTAGAGACGGCAGGTGCCTTAAAAAATATTATTGCCGTTGGTGCTGGTATTTTACATGGCTTAGGCTATGGTGATAATGCTAAGGCTGCTATCATTACTAGGGGACTAGCTGAAATCACACGATTAGGTGTTAAGCTAGGAGCTGATCCTCTAACCTATAGTGGCCTATCTGGTGTTGGAGATTTAATCGTCACAGGTACCTCTGTTCACTCGCGTAACTGGCGAGCAGGACATGCACTTGGTAAAGGTCAAGACCTAGCTAGTATCGAGCAAGACATGGGGATGGTGATTGAAGGTCTTTCAACCACTAAGGTCGCCTATGAACTGGCTCAAGAACTGGGTGTCTATATGCCAATCACTACAGCCATCTATCGTGTTATCTATGAAAATGCTGACATCAAAACGTCTATTCTCAATATGATGTCTAATGAATTCCGCCCTGAAAACGAGTGGTAAACTAAATTAAAGGAGTTAATCATGAAAAAAGTAAGAAAAGCCGTTATCCCTGCTGCTGGTTTAGGAACACGTTTCCTTCCAGCAACCAAAGCCTTAGCCAAAGAAATGCTTCCTATCGTTGATAAACCAACCATTCAGTTTATCGTTGAAGAAGCCCTAAAATCAGGAATTGAAGACATTCTTGTTGTAACTGGTAAGGCTAAGCGTTCAATCGAAGACCACTTTGATTCAAACTTTGAGTTGGAGTATAACCTTAAAGAAAAAGGGAAAAATGACCTGCTCAAATTAGTTGATGAAACAACTGGGATTCGCTTGCACTTTATCCGCCAAAGTCATCCTCGTGGTCTTGGAGATGCCGTTTTACAAGCCAAAGCCTTTGTTGGTAACGAACCATTCGTTGTTATGCTTGGCGATGATTTGATGGACATTACAGACGAAAAAGCTGTGCCATTAACCAAACAATTGATGGATGACTATGAAACAACACACGCTTCAACCATTGCAGTTATGCCTGTACCACACGAAGAAGTTTCTGCCTACGGTGTGATTGCCCCCCATGGCGAAGCAACTAACGGTCTTTATAGTGTTGATACCTTTGTCGAAAAACCAGCACCAGAAGATGCTCCAAGTGATTTAGCGATCATTGGTCGTTACTTATTAACTCCAGAAATTTTTGATATCCTAGAAAACCAAGCACCTGGAGCTGGAAATGAAATTCAATTGACTGATGCTATCGATACCCTTAACAAAACGCAACGTGTTTTTGCACGCGTCTTTACGGGTAACCGCTATGATGTTGGTGATAAGTTCGGCTTCATGACAACTTCTATTGATTATGCCCTTAAACACCCACAAGTCAAAGATAACCTAAAACAATACATCATTGATCTTGGTAAAAAATTAGAAAAATCTGATAAGAAAAGCAAATAATTAAAACACCTGAGTTAGCCTCAGGTGTTTTTTTAACAACAGTGCTACGGTTATTTTGTTACTGAAACATAAAACAACACTAATAACAATAATGTTAAACTTAGATAGCTCAACCCTGCTAACCAACGACTTCTTAAGCTAAAAACAGGTTGAGGGAGCGAGATAAATATACCTGCTAAGGCACCACCAATTAAACCACCAAGATGACCAACCAAGCTAACGTCTGGCATGAAAAGATTAAATAAAAGATTCAAGACCAATAAACTTTGGTAGGAGCGTCCTAATTGTTTTAGATAAGGATTTTTACTAGCATAACCAACGACAACCACAGCTGCAAAAAGACCAAACAAAGACGTTGAGGCTCCAGCAGCTAATACACTTGGAGTGACAAACATGGTTAGTAAATTACCAAAGCCACCAGCTAACAAATACAAGATTAAGAAAGATTTTGACCCCCATAACTTTTCTACTAAATGACCTAAAAAGTAAAGGGTAACGCTATTCATTATAAAATGTTGCCAGCCAATATGCACAAAAATCGGCATAATGAGCCTCCAAAGTTGGCTAGGTCTGATCTTCACCCAATCACCGTACATCCCACCAAAATCAAATACAGCTTGACCAGAACTAGCCTGCCCCAAATAACGCAACTGCATCAATAAAAAGACTAGTACAGTTACTGCTAATAAAAAACTTGTTGCTGGATAGGTTCGCCATTCAGCCTTCATCAATCACTACCTCTTTCACTCTTACATCATGTTTTTCTGGTAAAAATTCTTGTAACTGGCAAGTATAAGCTGTCACCAAAGTATCGCCAGAAAAATCAGCTAAATAACGGTCATAATAACCTCCACCAAAACCAATACGATAGCCCTGATGATTGATGGCTAGGGTTGGTACATGAATTAAATCAACCTTAACTTCTGCCACTGATTTATCCATTCTCGGCTCTAACAAGCCAAAACTTGTTCGCACTAAATTATCTTTATCATAAGGCAAAAATATCATTTTACCATCAGCAAACGTCTTTGGCACAAGCACTTGCTTTCCTGCCGCCTGAGCTGATTTAATCAAATCACTCGTATCATATTCAAAATCAAAAGATAGGTACGTTGCTAAACAATCAACCTTTTGATAAACAGGATGAGCTAAGAAAGCATCTAGTAATCTTCGATTGGCTTGCCTCTTTTGTTCAACAGGCATTTGTTTCAAACCTTTAATCATGCTCTGTCGCAAGAATTGTTTTGTTACGTTAATCACCATACTTATTGACGATTTTGGTCAAAATTACGAACCAATTCCTTAACCACTTCGGTTTCTAACATCTTTCTAATCTGCCTAATAGTATGATAAATCGCCTTACTATCACTAGAACCATGAGCCTTAATAACAGGTGCCTTTACTCCAAAAAGAACCGCACCACCAGCACTCGAGTAATCTAAACTGTCTTTCATGCCACGCAGACTATCTTTAATCATTAAGGCACCTAGTTTTGTTTTAACACCACCTGTTGTCAAGGCTGATTTTAGTTGTCCCATAATAGCCATGGCTGTTCCTTCCATGGTTTTCAGCACTGCATTACCAGTAAAACCATCTGCCACGACCACATCCGCTACACCAGTCATTAAGTCACGAGCCTCAACATTACCAACAAAAGTCAACTGATCATCATTGGCCAAAAGCTCATAGGTTTCCTTACGCAAAGGATCCCCTTTACTAGCCTCTGTTCCGTTATTCAACAAGCCCACACGAGGTTTGTCAATATTGCGCACAAACTTAGCATAAAAACTCCCCAAAACCGCATATTGATGTAAGTGCTTAGCGGTATTTTCAGCATTTGCTCCCAAATCCAACATATCAAATCCCTTGCCATCTACGGTTGGTAGAGTAGATAATAGACCTGGACGATCAATGCCTTTAATTCGACCAACCACAAAAAGACCTGCCGCCAAAAGAGCCCCTGTATTACCTGCAGATAGGACAGCATCAGCTTGATTTTCCTTAACTGCCTTAGCGGCTAAGACCATACTCGCTTCCTTTTTTTGTCGAATCGCCTTAGCTGGCTCATCATCTGAAGCAATTTTTTCAGTGGTATGAATGATACTAACACGTTCTGTCACTGTCAAATGAGGTCGAATAGCTGCTTCATCACCATATAGTTGAATTTCAACATCCTGAAACTCAGCTAAAGCTTGATTAACACCTTCAACTAAAGCTTGTGGGGCATAATCTCCACCCATAGCATCTACTGCAATACGTTTCATTTTTTCTCCTTTTTAATAGATAGCAATACTGCTATTATAACATGATTCCACCAGTTTTTCAGTTCCTCACCCATCGTCTGATTCTCGCATGATTTGGCCCCAATCCTCTAATTGATCCAGAAATTTCTTACTTTTTAGTTGAATCCCGACATATTCTTCATAAAGCTGATCGATAAACAAACGCAATTTCGACTTAATCTCTTTCTTAAGAGAAATACTCTGTAACTCAGAAAAATTAACTGCCTGAAACTTATTTAATAAAAAAGGGACATTGGGATCTAAATGGCTACGACGCTGATCTTCATGATAATGTTTGGGACACAATACACCTGCATATTTAAAAGAAAAATCAAATGCTTGCTCTTTCCTTCGACAAATCACACATTCACTAAAATTTAAGTCAATACCAAAACGAGATAGGATTTGTATCTCAAAAATATTGGTTAATATTTCATAATCAATCCCGTCATCCATCAGCTCCAAGGTCTTCGTCAAAAAGGCAAAAAGATGAGGATCATGAGTGCCATCACTAATGGCAGCATCAGATAAAGCTACAATATAACTAGCATAAGACAGACCAAAAATATCACTATTGATTTGCGAAAAAACTTTAATTTCATGATAATCTCTAATATAAGACAAACCTTGTGTATTGATATTAAGAATAAATTCAGCCAAAGTCAAGGGTTGAATAACAGGAGCTAGTTTAGAACGACTGGCATGCTTCACAAAAAACATACGTTTGCCTGCTTGCTCAGTAAAAATCTTAACCAGCTTATCATCTTCACGAAAATTTTGATTATAAAGAATTAATCCTCTTGTTTCTTGAAGTACCATAAAAATATTATACCAAAATCAAAAATCGTTAGTCTAAGCTAACGATTATTTTATTTTCTTTTATCTAATTCAAATAAGGGAGAAAGTGGTCGTTTTTCATGAATACGGATAATCGCATCTGCTATTAACTGACTAATCGAAATTTGTTCAATCTTATCAATTAAACGCTCTTCTGGTAGATAAATCGTATCCAGAACCACCAATTTTTTAATGGCTGAATTTTGGATATTATCAAGGGCTGGACCAGATAAGACTGGATGAGTACATGAAGCATAAACACAAGTTGCTCCTGCTTCTGCCAAGGCATCAGCTGCATGGGCAATCGTACCTGCCGTATCGATCATGTCATCAATCAAAATACAGGTCTTACCAGAAACATTTCCGATGATATTCATCACTTCACTGGTGTTCATCTTATCGACACTACGACGTTTATCAATAATCGCAATTGGCGTTTTCAAAAATTGAGCTAATTTACGAGCACGCGTCACGCCCCCATGGTCAGGACTCACCACGACGTAATCGTCACCAGTCATCTCACGACGAACAAAATAATCCGCAATCAAAGGAGCTCCCATTAAGTGATCCACAGGGATATCAAAGAAACCTTGAATTTGTGCGGCATGCAAATCAACCGTCAACAAACGATCAACACCAGCCACCTGTAACATATTAGCCACTAATTTTGATGTAATCGGCTCACGAGAACGTGCTTTACGATCCTGACGAGCATAACCATAATAAGGCATAACCACGCTAACAGACTCTGCACTCGCTCGCTTCAGCGCATCAACCATTATCAAAATTTCCATCAAATTATCATTAACTGGTGAGCTAGTCGATTGTAAAATAAAGACATGATGACCACGAATTGATTCTTCAATATTAACCTGCAATTCACCATCTGAAAACTGACGTACACTTGATTTACCCAAAGAAATCCCAATAGTATCTGCTACTCTTTTGGCTAATTCCTGATTAGACGACAAAGCGAATAATTTTAGGTTTGAAAACGACATGACTTCCTCCAAAGTTTTAATCCACTACTATTTTAGCTTTTTTTCCTTAGTTTTTCAATCAAAACCATAAGACTAAATAAAAGAAAAGTCTTTAGAATAAAATCTAAAGACTGTCATTCATTTATTTTAAGGATAAATATACATTACTGTACCACCCCAATAACTTTCATAAGGGTTGAATGTACCACGGTAGTTACCGATTGTTTGATTACCATTATAGTTCGATTCCATTACTTGAATACTTGTTGGACTATTAACAGCTGTTACCAAGGCAACGTGTCCATAACCACCACCATCGTAAGGCCATACTGCAATAGAACCCACTGTTGGTGTTGTTCCAACTGAATAACCTGCTGCTTGAGCACTAGCAATCCACTGATTACCATTACCCCAATAGTTACCAACCCAAGGAGCCAAAGCCTTAACTCCCCATGTACATTGACCAACAGGATAAGTATTAGTTGCATCATAAGTTTCCTTAACTGTCGTTGATGTTGCAACAACTTCTTCTACCACTGGAGTTGACTCAACTACTGGTGCTGAAACTTCTTCTACCACTGGAGTTGACTCAACTACTGGTGCTGAAACTTCTTCTACCACTGGAGTTGACTCAACTACTGGTGCTGAAACTTCTTCTACCACTGGCGTTGATTCCACTACTGGTGCTGAAATTTCTTCTACCACTGGAGTTGATTCCACTATTGGCGCTGAAACTTCTTCTACCACTGGCGTTGATTCCACTACTGGCGCTGAAACTTCTTCTACCACTGGAGTTGACTCAACTACTGGTGCTGAAACTTCTTCTACCACTGGAGTTGATTCCACTACTGGTGCTGAAACTTCTTCTACCACTGGAGTTGACTCAACTACTGGTGCTGAAACTTCTTCTACCACTGGAGTTGATTCCACTACTGGTGCTGAAACTTCTTCTACCACTGGAGTTGATTCCACTACTGGTGCTGAAACTTCTTCTATCACTGGGGTTGATTCTACTACAGCTTGTTGAGCCAATGCTTGAGCCTCTAATTCAGCTTGAAGTTGAGCTGCTACAGCCGCTTCTTGTGCTTGTTTTTCAGCAACAATAGCTACTTTTTGACCTTCAGCATTAGCAATTTCCGTTGCAAGAGTTGCTTGAACAGCTTCCAATTCTGCTTGTTGATTAGACAAAGCAACCGTGTTTTCAGCAATAATTGCTTGGTTAGCTGCCACTTGATGTTGAGCTTCTTGGTTTTTAGCTTGTTTAGCTTCCAACGTTACTTTGTCAGCTTTTTGTTGTGACAACATATTGTCACTCGCTACTACGATTTCACGAATAGCTACAATACGGTTAATTGCTTCTGAAACAGATTTTGAATTAAGAATTGTATTGATGTAGTTTGTTGCAGTATTATTCTTTTGTGCACTACGAGCTTGTTTTTTCAAAGATTCATTACGAGCTACAATTTTATTTGATAAAGATTGGATTTGCTCAGTCAATGCTTGAGATTCTGTTTGTAAGCGATCATTTTCAGCAACTAGATTTGCTTGCTCTACTTGAAGAGAACTAACTTGAGCTTGAATACTAGCTACTTGACCTTGTGTTAAAACTTGTTGTTCTGTTAAATTACTAATCACATTATCTTGTGCAGCAATTTGTGATTCATAATCTTCTGCACTTACTGTTGCTGTTGTCGTCAAGGTAACCCCACTGACTAAAACTGCTGATAAAATACGTTTTTTCATAATAGTATTACTCTCCTTATCAATTCGACACTTATTATTATAGCAAATAATGAGAGTTGCTATGTTACGCTATTATTACACTTTGATGTTAAAATTACTTACCAGTTATTACGCTTTGATAAACCAAGCAGTAATAGTAAACTAATCAAGCTATTATAAAGCAAACTTGGTGCCAGACTGAAGGCAATAAAGTCAACGATAGGATAGGTTATTAATTGGTATAGATGAGCTAACAGGTATAGACTTGTTTCAAAAAAGAAATTCACTAAAAGAATCACTAAAAACAACTGAAATAAATTGATTTCGTAAAATTTTGGAAATCGTCTTAAAACATAGAGAATGACAGGAAATAAGAGAACAGTTAATCCAATTGTACCAAAATAATAGATATCCCCTAGAAAACCAACTAAGGCATACAAGCAATAAAGCAAGGCAGACTTGTCATATCTGACTTGACAGACAAAAATAAACAGCAGAATTCGAGAAACTATTCTAAACTCATCATGAAATAATCGACTCAAACTATTTGATAAATGAACATCTACAAGTAAAATAAAAAGCAAGAAAAACAGATTTAACCACTTATTTTTTAACAACAGCTTATCTCCCCACCAATACAATAATAGATAAATTAGAAAAATCTGCCCATGGCTTTACTTTCGCTGTTCGAGCCTTGTTATCAACAGCCAACACTTGACCAACTGGAATATCTGCTACTGTTTCACCATCTAATCCACTTGTTAAAACATCGCCTTCTGCTTTCAATTCTTCCTGACTATTGATGTCAGAAATCAAAAGCAGACCTCCTTTTTGATCATAACCAGATAACAAGCCATAAATCACTTTATCTGAAACTATCCATTTCACTGGAATAGCAAGTTCCACATCTTGCCTTGTCAACAAGCTAAGTTTACTACTACTTTGATTGACACCAGCAATTTTACCAATCAAGCCTTTATCAGATACAGCCAACATTTGAGTACTTACTTGCTGATTTTGACCCACGTTTAATGTTAACTCATCCCACCAAAGTAAGGGTGAACGTGTCACAACTTCTGCAGAGATTTTCTTCGGAGCTGTCAACTTCTCCTGCATCCCTAAAGTCTTTCTTAATTGCTCATTTTCATTTTTTACCGCAAATAATTCTTCCTTTTGATCCGATAAAGTAGCTAAAGAGGCTTTCAACTTTTCATTTTCTTCATAAGTTGTTAATAGATTATTAAGTGAGTCCGACAAATTTTTCCCCCAACGAAAAGGTAAAGATAAAACGTTATCTATTCTCGACATTACACTCGCTACCGGAGATAACCCTTGATTGATTGCTTCTCTATTTGTTATTACAAAAAAAAGAAAGGTTATAGCCATAATTCCTACCACAATCACCTTTAACATAACCTTAGACCACTTATTCTGCATCACATCAACCCAATTTCTACTATTTTTATGTAAAAAGAAAACGAGCTATCCACTGATAACATCGTTCTAAAACGGAGAATAAGGGATTCGAACCCTTGCGCCAGTTACCCGACCTAACGATTTAGCAAACCGTCCTCTTCAGCCTCTTGAGTAATTCTCCAACATATAATTATGGGCACGAGTGGACTCGAACCACCGACCTCACGCTTATCAGGCGTGCGCTCTAACCACCTGAGCTACGCGCCCAAATATATCTATAAAAGATAAAAGCGGGTGACGAGAATCGAACTCGCGACAACAGCTTGGAAGGCTGTAGTTTTACCACTAAACTACACCCGCATATGAATAATGGCGCGAGACGGAATCGAACCGCCGACACATGGAGCTTCAATCCATTGCTCTACCAACTGAGCTACCGAGCCATAATTGCGGGAGCAGGATTTGAACCTACGACCTTCGGGTTATGAGCCCGACGAGCTACCTAGCTGCTCCATCCCGCGATATTCTATAAAATTAAAGGAGGATGTGGGATTCGAACCCACGCACGCTTTTACACGCCTGACGGTTTTCAAGACCGTTCCCTTCAGCCAGACTTGGGTAATCCTCCAAAATATAACAACATGGACCTTGTAGGACTCGAACCTACGACCGCTCGGTTATGAGCCGAGTGCTCTAACCAGTTGAGCTAAAGGTCCTCAAGTCATCCAAAATCATATATTAAAAACATAGCGGCGAAGGGGATCGAACCCCCGACCTCCCGGGTATGAACCGGACGCTCTAGCCAGCTGAGCTACACCGCCATCATTTTATATCGGGAAGACAGGATTCGAACCTGCGACCCCTTGGTCCCAAACCAAGTACTCTACCAAGCTGAGCTACTTCCCGATAACTATGCACCCTAGAGGAGTCGAACCTCTAACCGCCTGATTCGTAGTCA
>NZ_VOHP01000010.1 GCF_007859205.1 Streptococcus sp. sy004 | reverse complement strand
GCTAAGCGACTACCTTATCTCACAGGGGGCAACCCCCAACTACTTCAGGCGTGCTAGGGCTTAACTGCTGTGTTCGGCATGGGTACAGGTGTATCTCCTAGGCTATCATCACTTAACTACTCTGATTGATTATCCAATCAAAATTGAATACCTACTTATCTTATCATAACTTAAATAAACTGTCAACACTGACTGACTTCGGATAAGTCCTCGAGCTATTAGTATTAGTCCGCTTAATATGTCACCACACTTACACTCCTAACCTATCTACCTGATCTTCTCTCAGGGCTCTTACTGATATAAAATCATGGGAAATCTCATCTTGAGGGAGGCTTCGCACTTAGATGCTTTCAGCGCTTATCCCTTCCATACATAGCTACCCAGCGATGCTCTTGGCAGAACAACTGGTACACCAGCGGTATGTCCACTCTGGTCCTCTCGTACTAGGAGCAGATCCTCTCAAATTTCCTACGCCCGCGACGGATAGGGACCGAACTGTCTCACGACGTTCTGAACCCAGCTCGCGTGCCGCTTTAATGGGCGAACAGCCCAACCCTTGGGACCGACTACAGCCCCAGGATGCGACGAGCCGACATCGAGGTGCCAAACCTCCCCGTCGATGTGAACTCTTGGGGGAGATAAGCCTGTTATCCCCAGGGTAGCTTTTATCCGTTGAGCGATGGCCCTTCCATGCGGAACCACCGGATCACTAAGCCCGACTTTCGTCCCTGCTCGAGTTGTTGCTCTCGCAGTCAAGCTCCCTTATACCTTTACACTCTGCGATTGATTTCCAACCAATCTGAGGGAACCTTTGGGCGCCTCCGTTACCTTTTAGGAGGCGACCGCCCCAGTCAAACTGCCCGTCAGACACTGTCTCCGATAGGGATAACCTATCCGGGTTAGAGTAGCCATAACACAAGGGTAGTATCCCAACAACGCCTCCGCTGAAACTGGCGTCCCAACATCATCGGCTCCTACCTATCCTGTACATGTGGTACAGATACTCAATATCAAACTGCAGTAAAGCTCCATGGGGTCTTTCCGTCCTGTCGCGGGTAACCTGCATCTTCACAGGTACTAAAATTTCACCGAGTCTCTCGTTGAGACAGTGCCCAAATCATTACGCCTTTCGTGCGGGTCGGAACTTACCCGACAAGGAATTTCGCTACCTTAGGACCGTTATAGTTACGGCCGCCGTTTACTGGGGCTTCAATTCAGATCGTCGCTTACGCTAAACCCTCCTCTTAACCTTCCAGCACCGGGCAGGCGTCACCCCCTATACTTCATCTTACGATTTCGCAGAGAGCTGTGTTTTTGATAAACAGTTGCTTGGGCCTATTCACTGCGGCTGACCATAAAGTCAGCACCCCTTCTCCCGAAGTTACGGGGTCATTTTGCCGAGTTCCTTAACGAGAGTTCTCTCGCTCACCTGAGGCTACTCGCCTCGACTACCTGTGTCGGTTTGCGGTACGGGTAGAGTATGATACAACGCTAGAAGCTTTTCTCGGCAGTGTGACATCACTCACTTCACTACTAAACTTCGCTCCCCATCACAGCTCAACGTTATAGGTACAAGCATTTGACTCATACCACGCCTCACTGCTTAGCCAGACACTTCCATCCGTCTGGTTGAGTTAGCCTACTGCGTCCCTCCATCACTTCATACTCTAGTACAGGAATATCAACCTGTTGGCCATCGGATACACGTTTACGTCTCTCCTTAGGTCCCGACTAACCCAGGGCGGACGAGCCTTCCCCTGGAAACCTTAGTCTTACGGTGGATGGGATTCTCACCCATCTTTCGCTACTCATACCGGCATTCTCACTTCTATACGTTCCAGCGCTCCTCACGGTACACCTTCGTCACATATAGAACGCTCTCCTACCATACCATATTGGTATCCACAGCTTCGGTAAATTGTTTTAGCCCCGGTACATTTTCGGCGCAGGGTCACTCGACTAGTGAGCTATTACGCACTCTTTGAATGAATAGCTGCTTCTAAGCTAACATCCTAGTTGTCTGTGCAACCCCACATCCTTTTCCACTTAACAATTATTTTGGGACCTTAGCTGGTGGTCTGGGCTGTTTCCCTTTCGACTACGGATCTTAGCACTCGCAGTCTGACTGCCGATTATATCTCGTTGGCATTCGGAGTTTATCTGAGATTGGTAATCCGAGATGGACCCCTCACCCAAACAGTGCTCTACCTCCAAGAGACTTAACATCGACGCTAGCCCTAAAGCTATTTCGGAGAGAACCAGCTATCTCCAAGTTCGTTTGGAATTTCTCCGCTACCCACAAGTCATCCAAGCACTTTTCAACGTGCCCTGGTTCGGGCCTCCAGTGCGTCTTACCGCACCTTCACCCTGCTCATGGGTAGGTCACATGGTTTCGGGTCTACATCATAATACTAATCCGCCCTATTCAGACTCGGTTTCCCTACGGCTCCGTCTCTTCAACTTAACCTCGCATCATAACGTAACTCGCCGGTTCATTCTACAAAAGGCACGCTCTCACCCATTAACGGGCTCGAACTTGTTGTAGGCACACGGTTTCAGGTTCTATTTCACTCCCCTCCCGGGGTGCTTTTCACCTTTCCCTCACGGTACTGGTTCACTATCGGTCACTAGGGAGTATTTAGGGTTGGGAGATGGTCCTCCCAGATTCCGACGAGATTTCGCGTGTCTCGCCGTACTCAGGATACTGCTAGGTACAATCTCTGTTTCGAATACGAGGCTTTTACTCTCTTTGGCGACACTTCCCAATGTCTTCTTCTACAAAAATTGAGTCCACATTGCAGTCCTACAACCCCGAAGAGTAAACTCCTCGGTTTGCCCTCCTGCCGTTTCGCTCGCCGCTACTCAGGCAATCGCTTTTGCTTTCTCTTCCTGCAGCTACTTAGATGTTTCAGTTCACTGCGTCTTCCCTCCTCTACCCTTAACAGGTAGGGATAACAGGCATCAACCTGTTGGGTTCCCCCATTCGGACATCTCTGGATCAGCGCTTACTTACAGCTCCCCAAAGCATTTCGTCGTTAGTCACGTCCTTCGTCGGCTCCTAGTGCCAAGGCATCCACCGTGCGCCCTTATTAACTTAACCTTATTAATTTAATTTTCTACAGCGTTTCGGTTTATTTCTTGTTACTATTTATTTGATAATAATAGATATTCAATTTTCAATGGACAATCATTGGTAATAATTAAATTACCAATGGAGCCTAGCGGGATCGAACCGCTGACCTCCTGCGTGCAAAGCAGGCGCTCTCCCAGCTGAGCTAAGGCCCCACAAGACCTCTCAAAACTAAATAAGACAAACCAAGTATCCGAAAGTAATTAACTTACTTTTTCCTTAGAAAGGAGGTGATCCAGCCGCACCTTCCGATACGGCTACCTTGTTACGACTTCACCCCAATCATCTATCCCACCTTAGGCGGCTGGCTCCTTACGGTTACCTCACCGACTTCGGGTGTTACAAACTCTCGTGGTGTGACGGGCGGTGTGTACAAGGCCCGGGAACGTATTCACCGCGGCGTGCTGATCCGCGATTACTAGCGATTCCGACTTCATGTAGGCGAGTTGCAGCCTACAATCCGAACTGAGATTGGCTTTAAGAGATTAGCTTGCCGTCACCGGCTTGCGACTCGTTGTACCAACCATTGTAGCACGTGTGTAGCCCAGGTCATAAGGGGCATGATGATTTGACGTCATCCCCACCTTCCTCCGGTTTATTACCGGCAGTCTCGCTAGAGTGCCCAACTTAATGATGGCAACTAACAATAGGGGTTGCGCTCGTTGCGGGACTTAACCCAACATCTCACGACACGAGCTGACGACAACCATGCACCACCTGTCTCCAGTGTTCCGAAGAAAAATCCTATCTCTAGGACGATCACCGGGATGTCAAGACCTGGTAAGGTTCTTCGCGTTGCTTCGAATTAAACCACATGCTCCACCGCTTGTGCGGGCCCCCGTCAATTCCTTTGAGTTTCAACCTTGCGGTCGTACTCCCCAGGCGGAGTGCTTAATGCGTTAGCTACGGCACTAAGTCCCGGATAGGACCTAACACCTAGCACTCATCGTTTACGGCGTGGACTACCAGGGTATCTAATCCTGTTCGCTACCCACGCTTTCGAGCCTCAGCGTCAGTTACAGACCAGAGAGCCGCTTTCGCCACCGGTGTTCCTCCATATATCTACGCATTTCACCGCTACACATGGAATTCCACTCTCCCCTTCTGCACTCAAGTCTCGCAGTTTCCAAAGCATACAATGGTTGAGCCACTGCCTTTTACTTCAGACTTACAAAACCGCCTGCGCTCGCTTTACGCCCAATAAATCCGGACAACGCTCGGGACCTACGTATTACCGCGGCTGCTGGCACGTAGTTAGCCGTCCCTTTCTGGTAAGATACCGTCACAGTATGAACTTTCCACTCTCATACCCGTTCTTCTCTTACAACAGAGCTTTACGATCCGAAAACCTTCTTCACTCACGCGGCGTTGCTCGGTCAGGGTTGCCCCCATTGCCGAAGATTCCCTACTGCTGCCTCCCGTAGGAGTCTGGGCCGTGTCTCAGTCCCAGTGTGGCCGATCACCCTCTCAGGTCGGCTATGTATCGTCGCCTTGGTGAGCCTTTACCTCACCAACTAGCTAATACAACGCAGGTCCATCTTATAGTGATGCAATTGCACCTTTCAAAGTGATGTCATGCAACATCTCCTGTTATGCGGTATTAGCTATCGTTTCCAATAGTTATCCCCCGCTATAAGGTAGGTTACCTACGCGTTACTCACCCGTTCGCAACTCCTCAGTCTAGTGCAAGCACTAAACCTCAGCGTTCTACTTGCATGTATTAGGCACGCCGCCAGCGTTCGTCCTGAGCCAGGATCAAACTCTCATTTAAATTTGATGCTCAGTTTTCACTGACTTATTGTTTATTAACAGGTTATTTTCATAACCCGCACTTGGTTCGTCTTATTCAGTTCTCAAAGGTCTTAACGTCACC
>NZ_VOHP01000001.1:478795-534028 GCF_007859205.1 Streptococcus sp. sy004 | reverse complement strand
CAAGCACAGATGAAAACGGCAATGTGGTTTACACTTACCGTAAAGTTGTGAAAACAACAACCTCATTCGTAGACGGCGATGGTAACCCAATCCTTCCTAATGAAGAAGGTAATGTGCCATCTAAGGATATCTCAGGCTATGAGCTAGTAGGTTCAAGCACGGATGAAAACGGCAATGTGGTTTACACTTACCGTAAAGTTGTGAAAACAACAACCTCATTCGTAGACGGCGATGGTAACCCAATCCTTCCTAATGAAGAAGGTAATGTGCCATCTAAGGACATTCCAGATTACGAGATTGTCTCAAGTACAACAGATGAGAATGGTAACCCAGTCCATACTTATCGTAAGGTTGTGAAGGAGGATGAACCAAGTGTTATGACACCACATTCTCCAAAAACACCAAATCCAACTAAATCAGCTGAGGCGAAGCCAGCACCAGTAACTAAGACAACAAACAAACTAGAAGTTCTTCCAAATACAGGAACGGAAAACACAGCAACAGCGTCAGCTCTTGGTGTGGGTATGATTTTGACTGCTCTTGGTCTTGCAGGCAAACGTCGTCGTAAAGAGGATTAATTAGACTAATTAATCAGATTTAGACAAAGATAAAAACTCTTGATTTTTCAAGAGTTTTTTCTTTATATTGAAATGATGTCATGGTTGTAGTTGGGTTAGTAGTATTTCAGCACTTGTGGTAGGAAGAATACGGATGCGATTGAGGGTGAGTAGTCCATTAGCCAAACTAGCGATTCCTTCGTTAGTGGTTAGACCAAGCTGATAAGATTGATTAACTAAGGTGAGCAAGTCATCAGAATAGCGACCAGCAGGGTAGGCAAGCGTCATGGTATTTTGGTTTAATGCTTGATCTAAAAAATCTTTAGAGTTAGTTAGTTCCTGTGTTTGAATGCTACTGTCAGCATATTCTAAATCAGGATGGCTGGCACTATGACTTTGAAAGGAAATGCCTTTAGCTTTCATTTCTTGCATTTGTTCTACACTGAGATTAGCTGCCCGTTGTTCTTCTGTATAGGATGTAATCACATTATTTGTTGCCTTGACACCATATTTTTCTAAAATAGGAAAAGCAATGGTATAAAAGTCAATCAGGCTATCATCAAAAGTCAGCCAAACCACTTTTTCTTGGGGTACTTGATTTTTGGTGAGGGCTTGGTAGGCTTCTTCAGGACTGAGGAAATAATAACCAGCCTCAATCATGGCTTTAATTTGTTCTTCAAAAATAGTTGGATCTAAGATGAGATTGGCATTATTTTCTTCTTCGGGAGCCATTACATGAATGGCGTGATACATTAAAATAGGAATTTGAACGGGGTCGTCTTTTGTGACCCAAGTGACCGTATCACTGTTTTCTGATTCTTTTACTTTTTCTTCTTGAATAGTGGGTGTTATTGATTGAAGAGTCGTATGACTTGATTTATCAAACCAATACCAAGCTATTAAGCTTAAGATAAGAAAAATAGCAAGTAGTAAAACAATATTGACAATAGTCAAAATCCGTTTGGTTCGTCGGTTTCGGTAGGGCATGGAAATCTCCTCTAGTTTTTCTTTATTATAGCATATTCTTGTCGCTTGAGTATTTCTATGCTATAATAGAACAGCTAACGGGAGCTCAGAAAGAGCAATTAGATTAGGCTTAGAAAGTGTTCTATGCCTTTTTAAGTATATGGAGGAAAAATGAGATTAATTTGGTCTTATTTAAAGCACTATCCCAAATGGCTTATCTTGGATTTTATTGGTGCTTTATTGTTTATTGTGTCGATTTTAGGTCTGCCAACGGTCCTGGCGAAGATGATTGATGAGGCGATTACGGTTAATCGTTTGGACCAGCTTTATTTTTGGGCTTGGATAATGTTTGCCTTAGTTCTTCTTGGCATTTTGGGGCGCGTGATGTTGATTTATGCTTCAGGAAAATTGACCACGACAATGATTAAGGACATGAGAAATGATATGTATGCGAAACTACAAACCTATTCTCATGCAGAATATGAAAAAATCGGTGTGTCCTCTCTAGTGACTAGAATGACAAGCGACGCTTATGTCTTGATGCAGTTTGCTGAACAAAGTCTAAGGGTTGGAGCGATTACCCCAATGATGATGGTATCTAGTATTGTCATGGTACTCTTGACCAGTCCTTCTCTAGCTTGGACAGTCGCGGTTTCCCTTCCATTTTTAGCTTGGGCAGTTTGGTATGTGGCGGTTAAGACGGCACCCTTATCTGAAAAGCAACAGGCAACCTTGGATAAAATCAACCAGTATGCTCGAGAAAACTTAACAGGTCTTAGGGTTATTAGAGCCTTTGCTCGTGAAGAGTTTCAAGAACAACGTTTTGACAAAGAAAATGACGCCTATCGACAAACGGCTAGTCAAGTTTTTAAGTTGACTGCCCTAACGGAAGTCTTTTTTGTTCAAATCATTATCGCCTTGATTATTGCGATTATTTGGTTTGCCTTGAAACCACTTGGTTTAGGACAATTACAGATTGGTGACTTAGTAGCTTTTATCGAATATAGTTTTCATGCACTCTTTTCTTTCTTGATGTTTTCAAATCTCTTTACCATGTATCCTAAGACTGCTGTGTCCAGTCATCGGATTAAGGATGTTTTAGACATGCCAATTTCCATTAGTTTGAACGAGGATGGTGTTACTGAGACATCAACACGAGGTTATCTTGAATTTGACAATGTTACTTTTGCCTATCCAGGTGAAACAGAGAGTCCTGTCTTACATGATATTAGTTTTAAGACAGAGCCAGGTCAAACTATTGCTTTTATTGGTTCAACAGGCTCAGGGAAGTCGTCTTTGGTTAATTTGATTCCTCGCTTTTTTGATGTGACCTTAGGACGAATTCTAGTTGATGGGGTTGACGTGCGTCAATATAATCTCAAGGCCTTGCGTGCTAAGATTGGTTTTATTCCTCAAAAAGCCTTGCTTTTCACAGGAACCATTGAAGAAAACTTGAAGTATGGTAAGGAAAATGCCACGGTAAAAGAGCTAGACCAGGCGACCGATGTTGCTCAAGCCAGTGAATTTATTGCTAGCCGTGAAACAGGCTATGCCACGCATTTGGCAGAAGGAGGAAGCAATCTATCCGGTGGGCAAAAACAACGTCTGTCTATTGCTCGTGCAGTTGTGAAAAAACCTGATATTTATATTTTTGATGATTCTTTTTCTGCCTTGGATTATAAGACGGATGCGGAACTTCGTCGTCGTTTGAAGGAAGTGACCAAGGAAGCGACTGTTCTTATTATTGCTCAACGTGTTGGGACTATTATGGATGCAGATCAAATCATTGTTTTGGATAAAGGAAAAATCGTTGGCCGAGGCAAGCACGAAGAATTGGTGGCATCGAATGACATTTATCGTGAAATTGCCAACTCGCAACTGAACAATCAGAGTTTAACAGAAGAATAGGAGATAAGATGCGCCAAGAAAATGTTTTTATTCGAATTTGGGGTTACTTAAAAGCCTATCAAGGGCAACTCTACCTAGCTATTTTTCTAAAGATTATAAGTGTTGTCATGAGTGTCTTAGAGCCGTTTATTTTGGGTTTAATTATCACAGAATTGACCAGTAACTTACTTGCCATGGCCAAAGGCGTAGCGGGTGCCAACATCAATGTCAGCTATGTTGCTTGGGTGCTACTTGTCTATGGTATCAGAGCCTTGTTGTATAGTGCAGGGTCTTATGGTGCCAACTATTACATGACCAATGTAGTTCAGGCCAGTACGCGTGACTTACGTCGAGATTTGAGTCAAAAAATCAATACCCTGCCAGTTTCTTATTTTGATAAACACCAGTTTGGCGATTTGTTGGGACGCTTTACCAGTGACGTTGAAGCAACTTCAAATGCTCTACAACAGAGTTTTCTTCAAGTCATCAATGCTATTTTTACACTGCTTATGGTCATGGGGATGGTCTTTTATCTCAATGTTCAATTAGCCCTAGTGGTCTTGATTAGTATTCCTATTACTTATTTTAGTGCTAGTTTTATTCTTAAAAAATCTCAACCTTACTTTAAGGAGCAAGCTGATACCTTGGGTGAGATGAATGGTTTTGTTCAAGAAAATCTGACAGGTTTTAACATCATCAAACTCTATGGTCGTGAAGACAGTTCCCAAGAAGAATTTCGCCGTATCACAGAAAAACTACAAAGGGTTGGGTTCAAGGCTAGTTTTATGTCAGGTGTCATGATGCCAGTTCTTAATGGCTTATCTGATCTGTTGTATCTAGTCCTAGCATTTTTAGGTGGTTTACAAGTTATCGCAGGTAAATTGAGTATCGGTAACATGCAGGCTTTTGTTCAGTACATTTGGCAGATTAGTCAGCCCATTCAAACCTTAACGCAGCTAGCTTCAACCTTACAGAGTGCCAAGTCCTCTTTGGAGAGAATTTTCCAAGTTCTAGACGAGGCTGATGAAGTTAATGGTGAGCAAGTCAGCTTGACAAATGCCCTAACTGGTCAAGTGAGTTTTGAAGGGGTTCATTTTCAATATAGTGAGGATCGTCCTTTGATTCGTGACTTTAATCTGGATGTCAAACCAGGTGAAATGGTGGCTATCGTTGGTCCTACAGGAGCTGGTAAGACGACCTTGATTAACTTGTTAATGCGCTTTTATGATGTGACAGCAGGGGCGATTAAGGTAGATGGTCAAGACATTCGTCACCTATCTCGTCAAGCCTATCGTCAACAATTTGGCATGGTTTTACAAGACGCTTGGCTCTATGAGGGGAGTATCAAGGATAACCTACGCTTTGCCCGTCTTGATGCTACGGATGAAGAAATCGTGAACGCTGCTAAAACTGCCAATGTGGATCATTTTATCCGTACCTTGCCAAATGGTTATAATATGGAAATGAATCAAGAATCAAGTAATATCTCACTTGGTCAGAAACAGTTATTGACCATTGCACGTGCCTTGTTGGCCGATCCTAAGATTTTGATTTTGGATGAAGCGACCTCATCTGTTGATACTCGCTTGGAACTCCTGATTCAGCGTGCGATGAAACGCTTGATGGAAGGTCGTACTAGTTTTGTCATTGCTCATCGTCTATCAACCATTCAAGAAGCGGATAAGATTCTGGTCTTAAAAGATGGGCAGATTATCGAGCAGGGTAACCATGAGAGTCTTTTGGCAGACAAAGGATTTTATTATGATCTTTACATGAGTCAATTTAATCAAGAGAAGAAGGAGGAAAATCCACTTGCCACATAAAAAAGTAGAATTTACTGAACTTTTTTTTGACTTGGTATTTGTCTATGCCTTATCAAAAAGTACTAATTTGATCCATCATTTAGAAGGTGGTGTGATTAGTTTGGGAAGTTTTCTAACATTTCTTTGGGCTATGATTATTTTAATCAATACCTGGATACATCAAACGTTATTTACCAATCGTTATGGTCAAAATTCGTTGAAGAATTTGTTTATTATGTTGATTAACATGGGGATTCTACTCCTAATTTCCAATTCTTTTACAACGGATTGGGAAAGCAATTTTGTGCCGTTTTCTTTAATGGTGGGTACCTTGTCTATAAGTCTGTTTATCCAATATTTTTTAGAATATCGGCATGCAGACAAGGCCAATCAAGAAGTGATTACTGTGTTTTTGAAAACACTAGGGCTTCGTATCGTCTTTGTCTTTGTCGGTGTCTTATTGCCTTATGAGATTGGTATCAATATCTATTCAATCGGCATGATAATCAGTATCATTTTCCCCTTATTTTATAGGAAGCAGGCGGCAGCGGTTCCAGTCAACTTTCCTCATCTGGTTGAGCGATTATCTTTAATTGTCATTATTGCCCTAGGTGAGATGATTATTTCAGGAGCAGCTCCTTTCATGACAAAAGAACACTTGTCTTGGTCTGCTATTTTGAATTTTGCGATTATCGGAATGATTTTCCTTTATTATTTTGGAGAAATGGACCTTGCTGTTGATGAATCTAGAGAAACCTTAGGCATGAAGATGGTTTATTTGCATTATCCTATTATCATGAGTATTGGTCTGATAACAGTATCTCTTAGTTTTTTAGCAGAAAAAGCTGCCAATCCTTATTTTGTCTTTGTCTTGTTTTATCTAGGCTTAGCTAGTTTTTATGGTTCGATGTTATGTTTGGGACATTATAATAAACCACATTTACAGTTTTCTTCTGCTTACGTCTTAAAAAGTGTCTTGATTTTTCTTACTTCAGCTGGGATAAGTTTATGGTTTATACATGATTCTTTAATCGTTTTATTAAGTGTTTTTCTGATGGGACTGGCCTTAGTTCAGCTTTTTATGACTTTTTATCAATCGCAAGAAAAGCGGAATAAAATGCTTTCACTTGAAAAATAGAACTAATTAGTAGATAATAGCTATAGGAGGAAGATGATGAAATTATTACATACTTGTATTCGAGTGAAAAACTTGGAAGAATCAATCGCTTTTTACACGAAGGCTTTTCCATTCAAAGAAGACCGTCGTAAAGACTTTCCTGACCATAAATTTACTTTGGCTTTTCTTAAAACAGAAGGGGAAGATTTTGAATTAGAATTGACCTATAATTATGATCATCCAGGTTATGATTTGGGTAATGGCTATGGTCATTTGGCTGTCGGTGTTGAGGATCTTGAGGCGACTCACCAGGCACATCAAGAAGCAGGCTATGAAGTAACAGACCTCAAAGGTTTGCCAGGTCAAGCACCACACTATTATTTTGTGGTTGATCCAGATGGTTATAAAGTAGAAGTGATTCGTTTAGCTAATCATTAAACTGTTCACCCTAGATTGTAAGCTAGGGTGGTTTTTTATAATAAAATTAGTGTTGACAAAGTGAAGTAGGGATTTTAGAATAGATAATAAACGAAAAGGGGACAAAGATGACAGAAACAAAAGAAGAACTTAGAAAACGCCTTGGAGATTTAGCCTATGAAGTGACCCAGTATGCTGCCACGGAACCTGCTTTTACTGGTCAATATGATCAGTTTTTTGATAAGGGAATCTACGTTGATGTGGTTAGTGGAGAGCCCTTGTTTTCATCTTTAGATAAGTACAATTCAGGCTGTGGTTGGCCTGCCTTTACCAAGCCCATTCATAATCGTCTAGTGACCAATCATGAAGATTTATCTTATAATATGCGACGCATTGAAGTGAAAAGTCGTAAGGCCCAGTCCCACCTTGGTCATGTCTTTAATGATGGTCCAATTAGTGAAGGGGGCTTGCGTTACTGTATCAATTCAGCAGCGTTAAAATTTATTCCCTATGATCAGTTAGAAGAAGCTGGTTATGGTGACTATAAGCCTTTATTTGATGGGAAGGCGTAAAAATGGCCAATATCATTGATTACCTAGTCCAGTATGGTCAAGTGTCTTTTGAAGAAGCTTCTTATAATCAAGTTGATATTTTAATCTTAAATGAATTGGCCTACCTACCCTTGGCTGAAACCATTGATTTATCAGGTGGGCAATTACTGGTTGATTTAGCCTAGCTGTTCTTGATTTGCCAACTGATTTTCATGTGAAAAAGATTTGAGAAAGAATATAGAAGGGTTGACTATGACTAAGATGACTTATGACCAAGCAGTAGCTTGGATTCATGACCAATTAAAATTTGGTATGAAACCAGGTATTAAACGAATGACTTGGCTTTTGGAGCAATTTGACAATCCACAAAAAGAGCTGAAAGCTGTCCATGTAGTAGGAACGAACGGTAAAGGCTCAACTGTTAATTACCTACAAGAAATATTTAGTCAGGCAGGCTATCAGGTTGGGACCTTTACTTCACCTTATTTGATGGACTTTCGTGAACGAATTAGCTTAAATGGTCAAATGATATCGAAAAAAGACCTCTTATTTATGGTGGATTTAGTCAAGCCAATTGTTGAGCGTCTGCCTAAAGAAACATCTCTGGGAACTGCAACGGAATTTGAAATCATCACGCTAATCATGATTCTTTATTTTAGTCGTTATCAAATCGTAGATATTGCGATTATCGAGGCAGGTCTAGGTGGTCGTTATGATTCAACCAATGTTTTTCAAGCCTTGGCTGTGGTTTGCCCGTCTATTGGATTAGATCATCAAGAGATTTTAGGTCAAACCTACGCTGATATTGCTGCTGAAAAAGCAGCTGTTTTGAAAAATGGCGAGCCTTTTATTTTTGCGACGGATAAGGAAGAAGTTAGGACGGTTTTTCAGACCTATGCTAAAAAAAGCCAAAGTCCGCTGTTTGAATTGGGCCTTGATTTTTCTTATGAGTTAAAAGGCAAAGAATTTGATTTTACTTCGGATCTAGCGACTCTTTCTAACCTATCGTTAAACATGCTAGGTCAACACCAAGTTGCCAATGCTAGTCTAGCACTGATGACGAGTCTGATTTTACAACAGTCTTATCCTAAGTTAAGCCTAGAAATCGTTCGTCAAGCCCTAGCACAAGCCAAATGGGCAGGACGTTTGGAAATGATTGAGGACAATCTAATGCTGGATGGTGCCCACAATCAAGAAAGTGTCGCTGCCTTGGTGACAGTCTTGAAAGAAACTTATGACCATCGTCCGATCCATATTCTCTTTGCTGCCATTGCCAATAAACCAGTCGAAAAGATGTTAGAGGCTTTGTCGATTTTTAACAGTCTGACAGTGACCAGTTTTGATTTTGATAAGGCCTTGCCCTTGTCTGCCTATCCCTCAACTTATACACAAGTGATGGATTTTAGAACTTGGTTGAATAGACATCAGTCAGATCCAGAAGCTCTTTATGTGGTGACAGGATCCTTGTATTTTATTTCTCAGGTTCGTAAGCTATTAGTCAAAGGGAAATAAAGTAGATTTTATTATCGTCAAGGGTCAGCTTTTTTGCTATAATGTAAGGAGGCTTTTGCCGATTTTATAGAACAGGTAACGTATAAGAAATGACAGAAATAATAACTAAAATAAAAACGGCTTTGGTAGGCTTAGATATTCGTTTTGATGAGCCATTGAAAAATTATACCTATACCAAGGTCGGTGGCCCAGCTGACTATCTGGTTTTTCCACGCAATAAGTCAGAATTGAAGAAGGTAGTTGCCTTTGCTAATCAAGAACAGATTCCTTGGCTCGTGTTGGGAAATGCCAGTAACTTAATTGTTCGTGATGGTGGGATTAGAGGTTTTGTCATTATGTTTGACCGTTTGAATACCATTACGGTTAATGGCTATACCCTAGAAGCAGAGGCAGGTGCTAAGTTAGTTGAAACCAGTAAGGTAGCTCTGCATCACAGTCTGACTGGTTTTGAATTTGCTTGTGGTATTCCAGGTAGTGTTGGTGGTGCCGTCTTTATGAATGCAGGAGCTTATGGTGGGGAGATTGCCCATGTCTTAGTATCTGCACAGATTATGACGCGTGATGGTGAAATTAAAACTCTGGACGCACGAGAGTTGCGTTTTGGTTATCGTAGCTCAGCGATTCAAGACAGCGGAGCAGTGGTGATTTCAGCTAAGTTTGCTCTCAAGCCAGGAGATCATCAGCAGATTGGTCAAGAAATGGCTCGTCTGAATCATTTGAGAGAACTCAAGCAGCCCCTAGAATATCCCTCTTGTGGTTCGGTATTCAAACGCCCACCTGGTCATTTTGCCGGTCAGTTGATTATGGAAGCAGGGCTTAAAGGTTATCGCATTGGTGGTGTGGAAGTGTCAACCAAGCATGCTGGTTTTATGGTCAATGTAGCTCAGGGAACAGCCAGTGATTATGAAGCCTTGATTGCCCATGTTATTCAAACTGTTGAAGCACAGACACAGGTAACCTTGGAACCAGAAGTTCGTATTATTGGTGAGAGTTTAGAGAAAAATTAGGAGATTTATGAGAATTGGCAAATCCAATTATTGAATTTAAACAGGTCACAAAGACCTTTGAGGACAGTGGGACAGTTGTCTTAAAAAATATTAACTTCGAGTTGGAAGAAGGTAAATTTTACACACTTTTAGGAGCGTCTGGATCTGGTAAATCAACCATTTTGAACTTGATTGCAGGTTTATTACAAGCAACGACAGGTGACATTTACTTGGATGGTAAGCGAATCAATGACGTGCCGATTAACCAACGAGATGTGCATACCGTTTTCCAAAATTACGCCCTCTTTCCTCACATGACGGTTTTTGAAAATGTCGCCTTTCCCTTGAAATTAAAAAAAGTGGATAAAGCTGAGATTGACCGTCGTGTTCAAGAAGCACTCCGAATGGTACGTTTGGAAGGCTATGCTAAACGACGTATTCAAAAATTGTCGGGTGGTCAGCGTCAGCGTGTCGCGATTGCGCGTGCCATTATCAATCAACCCAAGGTGGTCTTACTTGATGAGCCTTTGTCAGCCTTGGATTTGAAATTACGCACAGAAATGCAGTACGAACTGCGTGAATTGCAACAACGTTTAGGGATTACTTTTGTCTTTGTTACCCATGACCAAGAAGAAGCCCTAGCTATGAGTGACTGGATTTTTGTCATGAATGACGGTGAAATCGTCCAATCAGGAACCCCTGTAGATATTTATGATGAGCCAATCAATCATTTTGTAGCAACCTTTATTGGCGAGTCTAACATTTTAAATGGCACCATGATTGAAGATTATTTGGTGGAATTTAATGGCAAACGTTTTGAATCGGTTGATGGTGGTATGCGACCAAATGAGCCAGTTGAAGTGGTGATTCGTCCAGAAGACTTGCAAATTACCCTACCAGAAGAAGGCAAGTTGCAAGTTAAGGTGGATACCCAGCTCTTTCGTGGCGTTCACTATGAGATTATTGCTTATGATGATTTTGGCAATGAATGGATGATTCATTCGACGAGAAAGGCCATTGTTGGTGAGGTCATCGGTTTAGACTTTACGCCAGAAGACATTCACATCATGCGTCTAAATGAAACCGAAGAAGAGTTTGACGCACGGATTGAAGAATATGTGGAAGTTGAAGAAGTGGAGGACGGCTTGATTCATGCTATCGAGGAGGAACGTCATGAAGAAAACGACTAACCTCTTTTCTCTTCCTTACTTTCTTTGGCTACTACTATTTATCATTGCACCTGTTGCCTTGATTGTTTATCAATCCTTCTTTGATATGGAAGGCAGAGCCAGTCTAATCAATTATCAAACGTTTTTTAGTAGTTGGACTTATTTACGAATGAGTGCCAATTCTGTTATTTATGCAGGTATCATTACCCTAGTGACCCTCCTAATCAGCTATCCAACTGCCTTTTTTTTGGCTCAACTCAAGCACAAGCAACTGTGGCTGATGTTGGTGGTCTTACCCACTTGGATCAATCTCTTGCTCAAAGCCTATGCTTTCATGGGGATTTTCAGTCAACAAGGAGGAATCAATAGCTTTTTAACCTTAATTGGCATTGGCCCTCAGCAAATTCTCTTCACCGATTTTTCATTTATCTTTGTCGCCAGTTATATCGAGCTGCCCTTTATGATTTTACCAGTCTTTAACGCCCTAGATGATATTGATCAAAATGTCATCAATGCAAGTAAGGACTTAGGAGCAAACAGTTGGCAGACCTTTAGTCAGGTTATTTTTCCCCTTTCACTTAATGGGGTCAGAAGCGGTATTCAATCAGTTTTTATCCCTAGTCTTAGTCTGTTTATGCTAACGCGTTTGATTGGTGGAAATCGTGTGATTACCTTGGGAACAGCTATTGAGCAACATTTTCTAACCACTCAAAATAAGGGAATGGGAGCAACTATTGGAGTGATTCTGATTCTAGCCATGTTGGTGGTCATGTTGGTAACAAAGGAGAGAGAAAAATGAAAAAATTTGCCAATCTTTATTTGACTCTAATCTTTCTTATTTTGTATCTCCCTATTATTTATCTGATTATTTATTCATTCAATAGTGGTGGGGATATGAATGATTTCACAGGCTTTACCTGGGATAATTATGCGGCTCTTTTTGGCGATAAACGGTTGATGTTGATTTTAGTAGAGACCTTCTTTCTCGCCTTTTTATCCAGTCTCTTGGCAACTGTTGTCGGTACTTTTGGAGCTATCTATATTCATCAAGTCCATCAACGTTGGCGGACAGCATTATTGTCCTTGAACAATGTCTTGATTGTTGCCCCTGACGTGATGATTGGTGCGAGTTTTCTCATTCTCTTTAGTGTACTAGGATTTCAGCTAGGTATGGTTTCTGTTCTGTTAAGCCATGTGGCATTTTCGATTCCCATTGTGGTTTTGATGGTGTTGCCTCGCTTACAAGAGATGAACCATGACATGATCAATGCGGCTTATGATTTAGGTGCGACTCCAACTCAAATGTTGCGTGAAGTCATGTTGCCTTATTTAACACCAGGTATCATTGCAGGATATTTCATGGCATTTACTTATTCACTTGATGATTTTGCGGTGACCTTCTTTGTGACTGGAAATAGCTTTTCAACCTTGTCAGTTGAGATTTACTCACGGGCAAGAAAGGGGATTTCTTTAGAGATCAATGCCTTATCAACGGTTGTTTTTCTCTTTAGTATTCTTTTGGTGATAGGTTATTATTTGATTTCACAAGATAAGGAGGGAGAACATGCGTAAACTCTATTCCTTTATGCTCGGTTTGACTACCATCTGTCTATTATTATTTGCAACGGCATTTGTCATGAAAAAAGAAGATGGTGGTGCTGGCGACAAGCTAGTTATTTATAATTGGGGAGATTATATCGACCCAGATCTTTTGGAGAAATTTACCACAGAAACAGGCATCAAAGTACAATACGAAACCTTTGACTCTAATGAAGCCATGTACACCAAGCTGAAACAAGGTGGCACAACCTATGACATACTTGTCCCCAGTGATTACATGATTGATAAGATGATTAAGGAACAATTGTTGGTCAAGTTGGATAAATCTCGGTTAACAGGTTTATCTAATATCAGTCCTCAATTTCTTGGCAAGTCCTTTGACCCTAATAATGATTATTCCATCCCTTATTTTTGGGGAACCGTTGGCATTGTCTATAATGAAAAAATGATTGATAAAGCCCCTGCTCACTGGTCAGATTTGTGGAATGAGGCTTATCGCAATCAGATATTGTTGGTTGACGGTGCTAGAGAAGTGATGGGCTTTGGCTTAAATAGTCTAGGGTATAGTCTAAATAGTATCGAGATGGATCAACTGAAAGCAGCAGAGCAACAGCTAACTCAGTTAACTCCAAATGTCAAAGCCATTGTCGGCGACGAATTAAAAAAATATATGATTCAAGGCGATGCGGCCATTGGTGTGACCTTCTCAGGTGAGGCGAGTGAAATGCTGTCTGAAAATCCAGATCTTCGCTACGTTGTACCAAGTGAAGGCTCTAACCTTTGGTTTGATAATATTGTCATTCCTAGAACGGTTAAGCATGAAAAAGAGGCTTATGCCTTTATCAACTTTATGCTAAGACCTGAAAATGCAGCACAAAATGCAGAATATATCGGCTATGCCACCCCAAATAGTAAGGCAAAGGAGCTATTGCCAGAAGAGATAACCAGTGATTTGGCCTTCTATCCAAGTCAAGAAACCATGGAAAATCTCGAAGTTTACAATAACCTTGGTCAATACTGGCTAGGGATTTACAATGATTTGTACCTACAAGTTAAAATGTATCGAAAATAAAAGTGACCTACTAGTAGGTCACTTTTTCTTGATAAAAGATTGGGAGAAGGCAACAAATTTTACTTTTTTTGTTACAATGAAAGTATGAATCAATTGATTAAAGATAAACTAGACTTATTACCCAATCAACCGGGTTGCTATTTACATAAGGATAAAGCAGGCACAATTATCTATGTCGGCAAGGCTAAGAATTTGAAAAATCGTGTCCGTTCTTATTTTCGCGGAAGTCATGACACGAAAACGGAACTTTTGGTATCAGAAATTGTTGATTTTGAGTATATTGTAACAGGTTCTAACATTGAAGCGCTCCTTCTTGAAATTAACCTAATTCAAGAACATCAACCCAAATTCAACATTAAGTTAAAAGACGACAAATCCTATCCCTTTATTAAGATTACTAAGGAAAATTACCCTCGCTTGTTAATCACGCGTCAGGTGAAAAAAGATGATGGGCTTTATTTTGGTCCTTATCCAGATAGCACAGCAGCTAATGACATTAAAAAGTTACTAGACCGTATTTTTCCCTTTAAGAAGTGTAAAAATCCTGCCAATAAGATTTGTTTCTATTATCATTTGGGACAATGCTCAGCTCATACCATTTGTCAGACGGATAAGGCTTATTATGATGCTATGATTGATGATGTGCGTCGTTTTTTGAATGGTCATGATGATAAAATTGTTAATCAGTTGAAAGACAAGATGCAAAAAGCAGCGGCAGAGATGGCTTTTGAGCAAGCCGCTGAATACCGTGATTTAATTTCAGCCGTAGCCACCTTAAGAACCAAACAACGAGTGATGCACCAAGACATGATGGATCGCGATATTTTTGGTTATGCGGTTAAGAATGGTTGGATGTGTGTTCAGGTCTTCTTTGTTCGCCAGGGGAAGTTGATCCAACGTGATGTCAATCTTTTTCCTTATTATAATGAAGCAGAAGAAGATTTCTTGACCTATCTTGGTCAATTCTACCAAGCTCAGCAACATATGCCACCTCAAGAAATTTTTATTCCAGCAGCTATTGATGCCGACCTAGTGGCTGCCTTAGTCAACAGTAAGATCATCACACCTCAAAAAGGTGAGAAAAAGCAACTGGTTAACTTGGCTACTAAAAATGCTCAGATTAGCCTTCAACAAAAATTCGACTTGCTAGAAAAAGACTATCAAAAAAGCCAGGGGGCGATTACTAATCTCGGTGAGTTGCTAGGCATTGCTCCCCCTAGACGAATTGAAGCCTTTGATAATTCTAATATTATGGGAACCAGTCCTGTTTCTGCCATGGTTGTTTTTGTGGATGGGAAGCCTAGTAAGAAAGATTATCGCAAATATCGGATAAAAACAGTCTTGGGGCCTGATGATTATGCCAGTATGCGAGAAGTGCTGCGTCGTCGCTATGGTCGTCTAAAGCGAGAAGGTTTAACGCCACCTGATTTGATTCTCATCGATGGTGGTGTTGGACAGGTCAATATTGCCAAGTCAGTTATCTATGAAGAGCTGGGATTAGCCATTCCCATTGCTGGCTTGCAAAAAAATGACAAGCATGAAACACAGGATTTACTTTTTGGCAATCCCTTGGTAGTGGTTGATTTGCCCCGTCAATCTCAAGAATTTTTCTTACTGCATCGTATTCAAGAAGAGGTGCACCGCTTTGCCATTACTTTTCATCGACAAGTACGCTCAAAAAATGCCTTTTCTTCTCAACTGGACGATAT
Source organism: Streptococcus sp. sy004 (assembly GCF_007859205.1). Classification (GTDB taxonomy): domain Bacteria; phylum Bacillota; class Bacilli; order Lactobacillales; family Streptococcaceae; genus Streptococcus. Next base: position 518,723 of record NZ_VOHP01000001.1, on the reverse strand, counting down.
TTCGGGTCTAGGACCTAAGCGTAAACAAGTCTTGCTCAAAACCTTTAAGAATATAACTGCTATCAAGCAAGCCAGTTTAGAAGACATCGTGGCCCTTGGCTTGCCTCAAAAGGTTGCTATCGCATTGAAAGAAAAATTAGAGCAGACCAATCAAGATTAAAACTGTCTTATGGCTTAAAAAGTTTGAAAATGTCCTGATACCGTGACTTAAACTGACTGTTTTTTCGCCAAATAAAAGTAAAATCATGGCTAATGGTCAAATTTTGTATAGGAATGATGATCAACTCTCCCTTGTCTAACTCCTGTTGAACCACACTCTGATAGACAAAAGTAATCCCTAATTGATGCTTAACTAAAGTTTTGATAATATTGAGGTTACCAATTTCAGTAACTTTCTGAAAATCATGGATGGATAAGTTTGCCTCTTTGAGTGTTAATTCCAATAATTCACGAGTACCAGATCCTTGTTCACGAATGATCAGAGGATAGGCAAGCAGACTTTCTAGAGTGACGGCTTTTTGACTAAGAATCAAATCAGGTGCAGCCACTGCGACAAAAGGTTCTTTACGATAAGAAAGCGCATCGTATTTTTCCTTAGAGAAGAATCCTTCAATCAAAGCAAAGTCAATCAAGCCTTGGTCGATAGATTTTAAGAGTGTTTCAGTATTATCCACTAACATCTTGACTTGGAGAGCCTTATTTTTAGCTAGTAAATTTAACAAAACATCAGTTAGAACAAACTCTCCAATGGTCAGGGTGGCACCGAAATTCAGTGGAATATTTTTTTGACTTTGTCTATTTTTGAAGTGCTTTAAGTCATTATTCATAGTAACGATCAACTCAAGCAAGGCCTTACCATCCTGCGTCAGTTGGCATTGTTTTCCCTTAAAATGAAAGAGTTTCATTTGATATTCTAACTCTAACATCTGAATGTGTTTAGTGACCGCAGGTTGAGTAATATGTAATTCCTTTGCTGCCTGTGTGAAATTTAAGGTTTCACAAACCTTCAAAAAGGTAAATACCCGAAAATCTAGCATGTTTTTCTCCTTAATTATTCTTATATATTATATTATCATAAAAAATCATAATTTTACATTATCGTTCAGAAAGTATATACTAAGATTAAGTAAAGGAGTTTTATATGTTAACGATAAAGAATAAATTTTTTGGTGTGTTGCTTTGCTTGGTAATTGCGATACCAGCTTGGTTTTTAGGTAAATGGATGCCAATTATTGGTGCACCAGTTTTTGCTATTTTCATCGGTATGCTAATTGGTATGGTGCATCTCAACCGTGATCAGACCGGTAGTGGCATTGCATTTACGTCAAAATACATTTTACAAGTTGCCGTGGTCTTACTTGGTTTTGGACTTAACCTTTCTCAAGTAATGAAAGTTGGTTTATCTTCCCTACCTATTATCATTAGCACGATTACCATTGCCCTTTTAGTGGCTTATATTTTGCAAAAAGCGTTGAAAATGGATGTCAATACGGCGACACTAGTCGGTGTTGGTTCATCAATTTGTGGTGGTTCTGCCATTGCAGCAACTGCACCAGCTATTGATGCTAAAGATGATGAAGTTGCCAAAGCGATTTCAGTTATTTTCTTGTTTAATATCTTGGCAGCCTTAATCTTTCCAACTTTGGGAGATATGATCGGTTTATCTAATGAAGGTTTTGCCATTTTCTCTGGAACAGCTGTTAATGATACGTCTTCAGTAACGGCAACGGCAACATCTTGGGATGCTATTCATCAAAGTAATACGTTAGAAGGGGCAACCATTGTTAAGTTGACTCGTACCCTAGCTATTATTCCAATTACTTTCGGCTTATCCTTCTATCGAGCTTACAAAGCTTCAAAAGAAGGGGACGTATCTGAACAAAACTTTAGTTTGAAACAAGCCTTTCCTACCTTTATCCTTTATTTCCTACTGGCGTCAGTTGTAACCACACTAGCTAGTGCCATCGGTCTGGATATGGCAGTTTTTGAACAATTTAAGTTCTTATCTAAATTCTTCATTGTTATGGCCATGGCAGCGATTGGTCTAAATACTAATATCGTTAAGCTAGTTAAAACAGGTGGTCAAGCTATTGGTGTCGGTACGGCTTGTTGGATAGCTGTTACAGCAGTTAGCCTTCTTATGCAGGCAGTACTTGGTTTTTGGTAATTTTCTCATTTTGATAGCGTGTGAGATGAGTAAGTTTTATAAGCTGAGCAAGAATCTTGCTCAGCTTATTATTTTATACAATTTTGGTAATTATAAAGAGTTAATTGATAAAAATTAATTTAATACTTGACAGATAGGGGGGGGGGGTGGTATATTATATAGTGAGTGTATTGTATACACAAAAATTATAAAAAGAGGTAAACCTTTTGTTTAAAGATAGTAAACATAAAGACACAGCTCAACGCTTCACGATTAAGAAGTTTAAGTTTGGTGCTGCGTCAGTATTAATTGGTACAGTATTTGCAGTATTTGCAGGTGCTGCTCAAGCTGAAGAAACAGTAGTATCAACGGATTCTTCAGTAGCAACAGCAGTGTCAACTGAAGAAGTTGTGGCGGAAAGCACAGCTTCAGAGGTTGCACCAGCATCAGAAGCAACTGTAGCAGAAGAAGTTTCTGAACCAGTAGCAAGTTCAGAAGTGGTTGCATCATCAGTTGCTCCAGTAGTAGCAGAAGAAGTTTCTGAATCAGTAGCAAGTTCAGAAGTGACAGCTACATCAACACAAGAGTCCTCTTCAAAAGAACCTCTTGCTTCAGCAACAGAAGCAAGCAAGTCAGAAGCAATAACAATTGCAACATCAAGCGCGGTGCTAGCTGAGAAGCCACGTGTAGTAGCAGAAACTTATAAAGTGACTTATACAGATGTTGAAACAGGAAGCGTTATTGGGAACGGTCGTAACAAGACTACAATGCCAGTAACGACAACCTTGCCTGATTCAGAAGTGACTTTTGAAGTGACTGAAAAAGCTAACATGTCATTGCCAGAGTTGGTAGGTTACAAGTTGGCGGCAGATCAAGCAGAAATCCAATCAGCAATTATCGCTTATCGTAGTGATAGTAAAAGCCGTACGATTAACTTTAACGTGGTTAGAGACGATGTAGTAGCTGCAGGTGGTAACAACAATAACGAAACAGAATCAGCTGGTTTCCGTGCAGCAAGTAGTGCTAGTGATGTTGCTGTAAGCAATGCCGTAACTGCTGAAGGTGCTATTGAAATTGCTGACGGTGGAGCATTAGCCGCTAGAACAGTATTTTCATACGGAATTAAGATTGCCAATGACACCTATGCACCAGGAGATACGATTACAATTACATTTGAAGAATTGAATGGGCAAGTGTCACCTCTACAAGAATTAAAATCAGCTGATGGTACTGTTTATGCAACCTTAACGTCTAGTACTATTAGTGACAATATTTATGCGGCACAAAGATCTAGTAATACAACTTATGATGAAAAAGTAGCACAGCATTTGCCTGCTACTGGTATTACGTCATCATATACTTATACGTTCAATGAAAATGTAAATCAAGTTGATAATATTTACTTTGGGCAAGAATCGTCAACTAGTATTCGTTTCCCACAAACTTCTGAAGACAAGACAGTGACAGCTCGTATCTTGGTAGATGGAGTACCTGTTGTTGAGCAAAGTTATACTGTTAATAAGGCGGTTTTAGCAGATCCGTCAACGCAACCTGTAGGAGCATCTACTTCAGGTGTAGTATACTTTGATAAAGAGGGTAATTATACCGGCGATTATGATACTTTTAGTGTAAGTGCCGGTAAGAGTACTATTGTTGCAGGTACAACAGTAACGTTCCAATTGAACGATACGACAATGAATGTTTTCAAACAAATAGGTGACTTTAATACTGTTGAAGTCGGTCTAGGAAATCCCGCTACAAGTGACTCTATCATTCCGAATGAGAATGGTGTGTACTTGTATCCAGATGATCCAGGCAATAAAGCAAAAGTTAGAGTTGTTTCATTAACAGAGGATACTATTGTTGTTGAAATAGTAGAGGGAACTATTAATCCAGATCAAGGTTTTTCAGTCAATTTAGCGAATTTAGGTGTGGATAGAGTTTATCAGGATCCTGAGACTTTGAATTACTTAAATGCTGCTCAAACAGAGTTTAAGTCTCCAAATGCAACTGTCACCGTTACAGGTCCAAATGGGGAAGATATTGAAGAAAGACAATCTGGTTCAGTTGCTTGGGCTATTAGCCGACCAGCAGAATCAAAAGTTATTTCAGGTGGAGACAAAGCGAATTTTGGTGAAGTTGTTATTCGTTATGTTTTAGAAGATGACAATACTGTTCAGTTGCAAGATGAAACAACTACATCTTATGATCGAACTATTAAGAAAACAAATAAAATTGGACAACCTTATGATGTTACTAGTGTAGAAATTCCAAATCAGATTGAAAAAGATGGTGTGACATATGTAAAAACATCAACGACACCTAATAATGTAACAGGAACATTAACATCAGATACGATTTATGTTTACTACACTTATAAAGCTTTACAAGTAGCAGAAATAGAATATGTTGTAGAGGGTGACGAAAATAATCCATTAGTAACAGATTCTGTTAAAGGTTATGCAACTGAAAATATTGACTATTCGACCCAATCACGTATAGAAGAATTTTCAACACGTTATAAGTTAGTTGCTGATGGGTTTGAACCAACTGCTGTATATGATAATGATGTAACTATTACTCAAAAATTCCGTGTAGTGCTGAGAAAAATTGTTCCAACAGCGACCCCAGCAGAAACAACTGGTAAACAAGGTCAAACGCAAAGTCAAGATGCGACAACAATGTTCACAGAAGGTGACGAAGTAGCACCAATTGACAACAGCACAATTACTTTGTTAGATACTGATGGTATGCCAACAACATCAGTAACTGTTGAAGGTCAAGGGACGTATACATTGGAAAATGGCACAATTAAGTTTACGCCACTTCCAAGCTATGTTGGAACAGCAACCCCAGTTGAAGTTCGTGCAGCAGATAAGAACGGTACAACAGTAAAAACGACTTACACACCAACAGTAACACCAGTAAACCCAACAGCGACCCCAGCAGAAACAACTGGTAAACAAGGTCAAACGCAAAGTCAAGATGCGACAACAATGTTCACAGAAGGTGACGAAGTAGCACCAATTGACAACAGCACAATTACTTTGTTAGATACTGATGGTATGCCAACAACATCAGTAACTGTTGAAGGTCAAGGGACGTATACATTGGAAAATGGCACAATTAAGTTTACGCCACTTCCAAGCTATGTTGGAACAGCAACCCCAGTTGAAGTTCGTGCAGCAGATAAGAACGGTACAACAGTAAAAACGACTTACACACCAACAGTAACACCAGTAGAAATTACAGCAACTAATGATGAGTCAACAGGAGTTCAAGGAGCAACTCAAACAGGTCAAATCACATCAAGCATCACGAATGGTGATAATGTAACGAAAGTTACTTATACGTTTGATGGCGAAACAACTAAGGTTGTTCCAGGTGAAGGCACTTACACAGTAGATTCAGAAACTGGTAAAGTGACATTTGTACCAGAAGCGAATTTCGTTGGTAAAGCGACACCAGTTGAGGTAACTGTAACAGCAACTATTACTAATGGTAATGGTGAAGAGTCAACAATTTCAGCTAAAGGCACTTACACACCAACAGTAACACCAGTAGAAATTACAGCAACTAATGATGAGTCAACAGGAGTTCAAGGAGCAACTCAAACAGGTCAAATCACATCAAGCATCACGAATGGTGATAATGTAACGAAAGTTACTTATACGTTTGATGGCGAAACAACTAAGGTTGTTCCAGGTGAAGGCACTTACACAGTAGATTCAGAAACTGGTAAAGTGACATTTGTACCAGAAGCGAATTTCGTTGGTAAAGCGACACCAGTTGAGGTAACTGTAACAGCAACTATTACTAATGGTAATGGTGAAGAGTCAACAATTTCAGCTAAAGGCACTTACACACCAACAGTAACAGCAAGAACAACTTCATTTGTAGATGTTAATGGCAACCCACTACTTCCAAATGAAGAAGGCAATGTGCCATCGAAAGATATCCCAGGTTACGAAATTATTTCAAGCACGACAGATGAGAATGGTAACACAATTCATACTTACCGTAAAGTGAGCACACCAATCACATCATTCGTAGATGAAGAGGGTAATGTAATCTCACCAAATGAAGATGGTAAACAACCATCGAAGGAGATTTCAGGCTATAAGTTAGTAGGCTCAAGTACTGATGAGAATGGCAATGTAGTTCACACTTACCGCAAGGTTGTGAAGACGACAACGTCATTCGTGGATGGTGACGGTAACCCAATTCTTCCAAACGAAGAAGGCAATGTGCCATCGAAAGACATCCCAGGTTACGAAATTATTTCAAGCACGACAGATGAGAATGGTAACACAATTCATACTTACCGTAAAGTGAGCACACCAATCACATCATTCGTAGATGAAGAGGGTAATGTAATCTCACCAAATGAAGATGGTAAACAACCATCGAAGGAGATTTCAGGCTATAAGTTAGTAGGCTCAAGTACTGATGAGAATGGCAATGTAGTTCACACTTACCGCAAGGTTGTGAAGACGACAACGTCATTCGTGGATGGTGACGGTAACCCAATTCTTCCAAACGAAGAAGGCAATGTGCCATCGAAAGACATCCCAGGTTACGAAATTATTTCAAGCACAACAGATGAAAATGGTAACACAATTCATACTTACCTTAAAGTTGTGAAAACAACGACATCATTCGTTGACGGTGATGGCAACCCAATCCTTCCGAATGAAGAGGGTAATGTCCCATCGAAAGATATTCCAGGTTACGAAATCATCTCAAGCACAACAGATGAAAATGGTAACACAGTTCATACTTACCGTAAGGTGACAACGCCAGTTACTTCGTTCGTGGATGAAGACGGCAAAGTCATCTCGCCAAACGAAGATGGTAAGCAACCATCTAAAGCTATTTCAGGCTATGAGCTAGTAGGTTCAAGCACGGATGAAAATGGCAATGTGGTTCACACTTACCGTAAAGTAGTGAAGAAGGATGAACCAAGTGTCATGACACCACATTCTCCAAAAACACCAAATCCAGCTAAACCAGCTGAGGCGAAGCCAGCACCAGCAACTAAGACAACAAACAAACTAGACGTTCTTCCAAATACAGGAACGGAAAACACGGCAACAGCGTCAGCTCTTGGTGTGGGTATGATTTTAACTGCTCTTGGTCTTGCAGGTAAACGTCGTCGTAAAGAAGACTAAGCCAAAATATTTTAACTAAATTGAACTAATTCTTTAGTTTAAATTAGTTTGAAAAAACACCCCATCCTAAACTAGGACGGGGTGTTTTATTGATTTGAGTAACTCATAATTTATGGTAAAATAAGGTAGGAAAGTAAAAGGTGAACTTATGAAATTTTTAGAATTAAATAAAAAACGTCATGCTAGTAAGGGTTTTGCTAAAGAGCAAACATCTATTGATTTGGCAGATATTCGTACTGCGATTGAAATTGCAACCCTAGCACCAAGTGCTCATAATATCCAACCGTGGCAGTTTGTTGTTGTTAAAGAGAAAAAAGAAGAGTTGGCTGAGTTGATGTATGCTTCAAATCGCCAGCAAGCCCTTGAAGCTCAGTACGTTATTGCGATTTTTAGCGATACAGATTTGGTCAATCGTGCTAATCGCATTGCTCGTCATGGGGTTAATAAAATGCCAGAGGCAGCCCTATCTCGTTTTGTCAATGAATTTCCAAAAATGTATCCAACTTATAGCGAACAACAATTAAGTGATTACTTAGCTCTTAACATTGGTTTGGTAACGATGAATCTCGTTTTGGCTTTGACAGATCAAAAAATGCAGACGAATATTATTTTAGGATTTGATAAAAAGAAAATCAATCAAGTTTTGGATATTGATTCACGTTATCGCCCTGAAATTTTGGTGACAGTAGGCTATAATGATGTCCCAGGTCTAGCGAGTTATCGTTTGCCTGTTGAACAAATTATGGATATCCGATAATTTTAATAGAGAGGTAATTAGATGACAATCGATTTTAGAGCAGAATTTGACAAACGTCAAGAAGATTTTATGGCTGACTTGATTAGTCTTTTGGCAATCAATTCAGAACGTGATGATAGTCAAGCCAATAAAGAACATCCCTTTGGACCAGGTCCAGTTCGTGCCTTGGAACACTTTTTAGCAATGGCTGAACGTGATGGTTATCAAACACGCAACATTGATAATTATGCAGGTGATTTTGAATATGGTGAGGGTGAAGAAGTTCTTGGCATATTTGGTCATTTAGATGTCGTGCCAGCAGGAAGTGGTTGGGAAACAGATCCTTATCAGCCAGTTATTAAAGATGGTAAATTATATGCTCGTGGTTCTTCGGATGACAAGGGGCCGACTATGGCTTGCTATTACGGTTTGAAAATCATCAAGGAACTGGGGCTGCCAATCTCTAAAAAAGTCCGTTTTATTGTAGGGACAGATGAAGAGTCTGGTTGGGCTGATATGGATTACTATTTTGTCAATAACGGTTTGAAAGATCCAGATTTTGCTTTTTCGCCAGATGCTGAATTTCCCATTATCAATGGTGAAAAAGGAAATATTACAGAATACCTTCATTTTTCAGGTCATAATCAAGGTGAGGTCCATCTTCATAGTTTTAAAGGTGGTTTACGAGAAAATATGGTTCCAGAATCAGCGACTGCTGTGATTTCTGGTGCAGTAAATCAGCAAGAACTAGTTGAGAAATTAAGTGAGTTCACAAAACAATATGCCGTCAGTGGTCAGGTAGAAGTTGTAGAAAAGGGTTATCAAGTGACCATTTTTGGTAAATCAGCCCATGGTTCAACGCCTGAAGAAGGCGTTAATGGAGCAACTCTTTTGGCACTCTTTTTGAATCAATTTGCTTTTGAAGGGGAAGCAGCAGCCTATCTAGCAATTGCAACCAACTTGCATGATGACTTTAAAGCTGAAAAACTTGGCTTGGCTTATACGGATGCTTGCATGGGAGATTTGAGCATGAATGCAGGTGTTTTTCGTTTTGAAGATAACTCAGTAGATAATACCATTGCACTTAACTTCCGCTATCCTCAAGGGACAGATGAACAAGTCCTTAAAACTGGCTTAGAGAAGCTAGACGGAGTTAGTAAAGTAACGCTTTCTTCAGCTCATCATACCCCACATTATGTGCCAATGGATGATGAGTTAGTTAAGACTTTGCTGTCAGTCTATGAAAAGCAAACTGGTCTGAAAGGACATGAAGTCGTTATCGGTGGCGGGACATTTGGTCGTCTGTTGAAACGTGGTGTAGCTTATGGGGCGATGTTTCCTGACTCGGTTAATACCATGCACCAAGCTAATGAATTTATGGCACTTGAAGATCTGTTTCGTTCAGCAGCTATCTATGCTGAAGCTATTTATGAATTGATTAAATAAAAGACAAAACTAGCATCGACGAGTCGTTGGTGCTAGTTTGATTTATGATATAATAATGAGAAGAGTAAATAAAGGAGAATAAGATGAATCCATTATTAGTGGGAATGAATGACAAGCAAGCTCAAGCTGTTCAAACAACTGAGGGTCCTTTATTGATTATGGCTGGAGCAGGTTCTGGTAAAACTCGGGTCTTAACCCATCGTATTGCCTATTTAATTGACGAAAAAGGGGTCAATCCTTGGAATATCTTGGCCATCACTTTTACCAATAAGGCAGCTAGGGAGATGAAAGAACGTGCCTTGGCACTCAATCCAGCTACTCAAGATTGTTTGATTGCGACTTTTCATAGCATGTGTGTTCGTATTTTACGTCGAGAAGCAGAAACTATTGGCTATAATCGTAATTTTACAATTATTGATCCAAGTGAGCAACGTACCTTGATGAAACGAATTTTCAAGCAGTTCAATATCGATTCTAAGACATGGAGTGAGAAGACAATTTTAGGGACAATTTCTAATGTTAAAAATGACTTGATCGATGAAAAAGCCTATGACTTACAGGCAGATAATATTTATAGTAAAATGGTTGCTAAGTGCTATAAAGCCTATCAAGAGGAATTGCGTCAGAGTCAGGCCATGGATTTTGATGATTTGATCATGGTAACCCTACAATTGTTTGATCAAAATCCAGAGATTTTATCTTATTATCAGCAACGTTATCAGTATATTCATGTGGATGAGTATCAAGACACCAACCATGCCCAGTACCAGTTGGTTAAACTCTTGGCTAGTCGTTTTCAAAATATCTGTGTCGTTGGTGACGCTGACCAATCTATTTATGGTTGGCGAGGGGCAGATATGCAGAATATCCTTGATTTTGAAAAAGATTACCCACAGGCCAAGGTCGTTCTTTTAGAAGAGAATTATCGTTCAACTAAAACGATTCTTCAAGCGGCCAATGATGTGATTGCTAATAATAAACAACGTCGTCCTAAAAAACTTTGGACACAAAATGATCAAGGTGAAGACGTGGTTTATTACCGTGCCAATGACGAGCGAGATGAGGCTGTTTTTGTTGCTAGTCAGATTGATGAGCTAAGTAAAAAGAGTAAAAAATCCTTTAGAGATTTTGCAGTCCTTTATCGTACCAATGCCCAATCTCGAACGATTGAAGAAGCGCTCCTTAAGTCTAATATTCCCTATACCATGGTTGGTGGCACCAAATTTTATAGCCGTAAAGAAATCCGTGATGTTATTGCTTATTTGACGGTTATTGCCAATACTAGCGATAATATCAGTTATGAACGCATTATCAATGAACCTAAGCGAGGGGTGGGTCCTGGAACTTTGGATAAACTTCGTCTGTTCGCAACTGAGCAGGAAAAGAGCCTTTTAGAAGCGTCGGCAGACATTATTTTCTCTTCAATTAAAGGTAAGGCGGCTCAAGCTATTTGGGATTTAGCCAATCTACTTTTAACTCTAAGAGATCAACTAGATGAGATGACGTTAACGGCATTAACTGAAGCCATTTTGAAAAAGACAGGTTATTTAGAGCAGTTAGAGCTACAACAAACCTTAGAAAGTCAATCCCGAATTGAGAATATTGAAGAGTTTCTTTCTGTAACCAAGGCTTTTGATGACAATAATCAATCAGAAGAAGAGACCGGTCTGGATCGTTTGGGACGATTCCTCAATGATTTGGCCTTGATTGCGGATACAGATGATGATAATATTCAAGAAGTGTCAGAAGTGACCTTGATGACCTTGCATGCGGCTAAGGGTTTAGAGTTTCCAATTGTCTTTTTAATTGGTATGGAAGAAGGGGTTTTTCCTTTAGGTAAGGCTGTTGAAGATCGTGAAGAACTGGAAGAAGAACGTCGCTTAGCCTACGTAGGTATTACTCGAGCAGAAGAAAAACTCTATTTGACTAATACCAATGCTAGAACCCTTTATGGTAAGACCAGTTATAATCGTCCAAGTCGTTTCATTCGAGAAATTTCTGATAAGCTATTGACTTATGAAGGCTTGGCTCGGCCAACTCATAGTTCTTTTAAAGCAAACTACACTGATGGAAACAAGCGTTTTGGTCAAGGCGTTAGCTTAGCCGAAGCCTTACAAAATCGTAAAAAATCCAGTCAACCTCTTTCGTTTGCTAAAAATCAAAAGACCAATCAAGAGGTTGTTGATTGGCAGGTTGGTGATTTAGTTGAGCATCGTAAATGGGGGGAAGGTGTTATTCTTGAAGTGACTGGTAGTGGCATGAGTCAAGAAGTCAAAATTAAATTTGCTGAAGTTGGTCTTAAAAAATTATTGACAGCTTTGGCTCCGATTACTAAAAAATAGTTTGTGAATGACGGAAACCAATTATAGTTAATGATTAAAACCTCTTGAGTTAAGACTTGGGAGGTTTTATCGTAAATTCTTGACAAAAGTTTCTAGGGAAACTATAATAATCCATGTAGTTAAAGAAAGGGGTGTGGAAATGACTGATTTATTTTGTCAACTGAAACGGTTACGGCATGATTTTGAGTGTTTTTCTAGTCAGCAAGCAAAGTATTATGATGTTGAGCATTTATCTGGTCCTCAAGGAATGACAGTGATTTACCTTTATCATCATCAAAAAGAGGAAATCTTTGTTAAAGACATTATGAAACAAGTCAAGATTTCAAAGTCTGTTGCCAGCAGCTTAATGAATCGTATGGAAAAAAATTGCTTCGTTCAGCTCTTACCTTCAGAGAAAGATAAGCGTTTGAAGCGGGTTGTTTTGACAGATTTAGGCATTTCTAAGGCTAAAAAACTAGAAGCATTTTTTCAAATTATTCAAGATAGCATGCTTGAAGGGATTTCACAAGAGGATTTAGCCACAACGATTAGGGTAATTGGCCAAATTCAAACCAATTTGAGAAAAGGAGTCAATGATGATTAAATTGTTTAAGCAGATGACAGGCAAAGAATTAAGTTTAATGGGCTTGAGTGTTCTTTTAATTGCCTTGAGTGTTTGGTTGGAGTTAGAAGTACCGACCTATATGTCTAGTATTACTAAGCTCTTGTCTAACCCTAATACCAAGGTTGAGGACCTTTTTAGCCCAGGTTCAAAGATGATTGGTTTGTCCTTTGCTAGTTTTGCAGTAACTCTTTTGGTTGGTTTTTTAGCAGCTAGGGTAGCAGCTAGTTTTAGTACTCGTCTAAGATCACATATTTTTAATCAAGTGTTAACTTACTCGCAGAATGAATTAAAACAATTTTCTGTGCCAAGTTTGTTAACGCGAACGACAAACGACTTAACTAATTTACAAGTCTTAATTACCATGGGGTTACAAGTGGTGACGAGAGGACCGATTATGGCTTCTTGGGCGATTAGTAAGATTATTGATAAAAGTCAAGACTGGTTGATTGCAACAGCTGTTGCCGTAGCCGCCATGATTTTGATGTTATCTGTTCTTTTGATTTTTGCTTTGCCAAAGATTCGAGTGATTCAAAAATTAACTGATCGTCTGAATAGTGTGACTAGAGAAATTTTGACAGGATTAAGGGTTATTCGAGCTTATAATGGTGAAGCCTATCAAGGTGAAAAATTTATGGCAGCCAACAACCAAGTCACTCAAACCAGTCTTTTTATTGGTCGTTTGATGTCTATCATGCACCCAACGCTTAGCTTAATTGCTGGTAGTCTGACCTTAGCGGTGTACTGGATTGGTGCTGATTTGATTAATCAAGCAACTCTGACGGAAAAAGTCACTCTATTTAGTGAAATGATTGTTTATTCTTCTTATGCCATGCAAGTGATTATGAGTTTTATGCTTATGGTAGCAGTCTTTTTCATTTTACCGAGAGCTTTGGTATCAGCAGGTCGTATCAATCAAGTTCTTGATCAAACACCATCAGTTTATTTTGAAACTACAAGCAAGTCACCATCAGTTCAACCCATGCCTCATCTGGTCTTTGAAGACGTTACCTTTGCCTATAGCCCCAATGCAGCAGCCGTAGTTCAAGAAGTGAGTTTTACAGCAGCAAAAGGTCAAACCATTGCTTTTATTGGCTCAACAGGTTCAGGTAAATCTAGTTTGGTTAATTTGTTGCCCCGTTTTTATGATGTTACATCGGGTAAAATTTTATTGAATGGTCTTGATTTAAGGGATTATAGCCAAGCAGATTTAGCGCAAAAAATAGGTTATTTACCTCAAAAAGCAGTTTTATTTAGTGGAACAATTCGCTCAAATTTAACTTTTGGTCTAACTGACAATCAATCTGTGACTGATGAAGCGCTTTGGGCAGCTCTTGACTTGGCTCAAGCTAAGGCCTTTGTCAAAGAAAAAGACAAAGGATTAGATACCGAAGTTGCCCAAAATGGTAGCAATTTTTCTGGCGGACAACGCCAACGATTAGCCATTGCTCGCGCTTTAGTTCGACAGCCAGAGATTTTAATTTTTGATGATTCCTTTTCTGCTTTGGACTATAAAACGGATCGCCAATTAAGAAAAGTGTTGGCAGAAGAAACCAAGCAGATGACCAAGTTAATCGTGGCTCAACGAATCTCTACAATTATGGATGCTGACTTGATTTTAGTCTTAGAAGAAGGAAAAGTCGTTGGTCAAGGACGTCATCAAGATTTATTAGCCAACAATAGTGTTTATCAAGAAATTGCTCATTCACAATTATCTGAAGAGGAGTTAGCAAATGACAAATAAGACTCAAAAATCCTTTTTTTCACAATTAAGTCCTTACCTTAAAGGATTTAGGTGGCCCTTTATTGCAGCTGTTTTAGGGAGTGTGATCGCTAGTGTGGTTACAGTGATTGGTCCAAGTCGCCTGAAAGAAATTACCGATTTGATTATGGAAGGGTTAGCAGGACTAGCTCAAGGGAATCAAGAAGGTATTGATACTCAAAAAGTGAGTCAAATTGCCAGCCAATTACTCTTACTTTATGGTTTGGGCTGGTTGGTTAATTATGGTCAAAGTTTTTTGATGACAGGCATGATTCAAATTTTTGCTAAACGTTTACGTATGGGCATTGCTGAGAAAATCAATCGTTTACCCTTGGCTTACTTTGACAAGCATTCTCAAGGAGATACTCTTTCTCGAGTGACTAATGATGTTGATACAACTACCCAATCGCTCAATCAAGGGTTAGGTCAAATTGTATCGTCATCTGTTCTACTTGTTAGTGTCATTGTGATGATGTTTAAGACAGATGTTAAGATGACTGTTGTGGCTCTTGGAGCTGTCCTAGTAGGTTATTTCTTGACTGGCTTGATTATGGCTAAATCACAGCCACTTTTTCGTCGTCAACAAGAAAATCTGGCGGCAGTGACAGGTTATGTGGAAGAGATTTATTCTGGGCATCATGTCGTAACCAGCTATTATGCTAACCAACAGGTCAAAGCGGATTTTGATCGATTGAATAATAATCTTTATCATAGCATGTGGCGTTCACAATTTTTTTCAGGAATTATGATGCCTCTTATGCAGTTTATCGGTAATTTTTCTTATGTGATGATTTGTGTGGTTGGAGCCAAATTGACCTTGGATGGTGAGATTACAATCGGTACAATCGTTGCCTTTATGAGTTATGTACGAATTTTTTCTCAACCCTTAACCCAGATTGCTCAGGCAGCAGGTCAAATGCAAATGACCAAGGCTGCCTTAGGACGAATTTTAGACTTCTTAGGCGAACAAGAAATGGCGCTTGAAACGCAAAAACAAACGAGTCTCAGTCAGATTACAGGACAAGTCAGTTTTGATCAGGTTTCCTTTGGTTATACTCCAGATAAGACCATTATTCACAACTTTACCGTAGATGTAGCCGCAGGGCAAAAGGTAGCCATTGTTGGCCCTACTGGAGCAGGTAAGACGACTATTGTTAATCTCTTGATGAAATTTTATCCGATCAATCAAGGAGCCATCAAGATTGATGGTATTGATATCAATAGTCTTAGTCGAGAGGCTGTTCATGATGCCTTTGCCATGGTTTTGCAGGATACTTGGTTGTTTGAAGGAACCATTAAGGAAAATTTAGTTTATAATCAAGTAGGTCTTTCAGACCAAGACATTATAGATGCTGCTAAGGCAGTTGGTATCCATCATTTTATCATGACCTTACCAAACGGTTATGACACCTTCCTTGATGAGTCGGTCAGCCTATCGGTTGGGCAAAAGCAATTGCTGACCATAGCCCGTGCTTTACTTAAAAATGCTCCGCTTCTAATCTTGGATGAGGCAACGTCATCTGTTGATACCAGAACAGAAGAGTTGATTCAGAAAGCCATGGATCATCTCATGAAAGGTCGAACATCTTTTGTCATTGCCCATCGTCTATCAACAATTAAAAATGCAGATTTAATTTTGGTCATGAAAGATGGTAATATCATTGAACAAGGCAATCATGAGCAGTTAATGTCAGCTAATGGTTTCTATGCAGATCTTTACAATTCTCAATTTGAAGAAAGTATCGTCTAAAAAAGTGATTGAGATAATTTATCTCAATCACTTTTTATGATTATTTAATGCGATAACAAAAACCAGTGGAACACTCCACTGGTTTTTTATTAGGCATTCAAGACTTTATCAAGGAAGTCTTTCAAGCGAGGATGTTTTGGATTATCAAAGATTTGTTCTGGTGTTCCATCTTCGATAAATTGTCCCCCATCAGTAAAGATGACACGATTGGCCACACGGCGAGCAAAGCCCATCTCATGTGTAACAATCAACATGGTCATGCCTTGTTCAGCAAGGTCACGCATAACGTTCAACACATCACCGACCATTTCAGGATCAAGGGCTGATGTTGGTTCATCAAAGAGCATGATGTCTGGATTCATAGCCAAGCTACGAGCGATAGCCACACGTTGTTTTTGACCACCAGATAAGCTATCTGGTAGAGCGTCACGCTTGTCAGATAAACCAACTTTTTCAAGCAATTCCATAGCTAGTTTTTCAGCATCTGCTTGAGATTTTTTACCCAATTGAACTGGAGCAAAGGTGATATTTTCAAGAACCGTCATGTGTGGGAAGAGGTTGAAGTGCTGGAATACCATACCGATATTTTCACGCGCCTTGTCAACATTGACCTTAGGGTCAGATAAATCAAAGCCGTCAACAACAACCTTACCACTGGTAATCGTTTCAAGTAAGTTCAAGGTACGAAGGAAAGTTGATTTACCAGAACCAGAAGGGCCGATAATACAAACAACATCCCCTTCGTAAAATTTGGCATCAATCCCTTTTAAGACTTCGTTCTTTCCATAAGATTTATGTAAATTTTGAACATCAATTTTTAATTCTGCCATTAGTTAACCCTCTTTTCTAAGCGTTTTGCTAGGCGTGTCAACAAGGTAATGATGACCAGATACATAATCGCCAAAATCGCATACATACGGAAACTTTGGTAGTTACGAGCGATAATAATCTTACCAGTTTGGAAAAGCTCAACCAAACCGATTGCAGAAACGATCGTTGTATCTTTCAAGGAAATAACAAATTGGTTGATGAAACTTGGTAACATTAGTTTAACGGCCTGCGGTAAGATAATCTTTCTCATCGTAGTGCCATAAGATAGGCCTAGACTGCGGCTGGCTTCCATTTGCCCAACTGGGACAGCCTCGATACCACCACGTACAATTTCAGCAATATAAGCACCACCATTTAATGAAAGGGCAATGGTTGCGGCGACAAAATCGTTAATTGGGCTTTGTTTACCAGTAATTGATTCAATTAGGTTTGGAATTCCCCAGAAGATGAAAGCAGCTACAATCATAAGTGGGATACCACGCACAACGTCAACGAAGATAGCTGAAATCGTGCGTAAGGCTTTGTTAGGAGCCACACTCATCATACCAAAGATAATTCCGATAAGTGTTGCAATAGCAAAAGAAACAAGTGTCAAGCTAAGAGTTGTTCCTAGACCTGCTAGTAATTGTTTATAGTTATTTGACAATAAACCACCAATGGTTGTTTCATCTACTGTATTTGCTGCACTAGTACTAGTAGAATTTGTACCGAGATAGTTACCAATAATCTTATCATATTCGCCAGAAGCTTTCAGAGCTGCTAGACCATTGTTGAACATTTCTAGTAATTCTGGATTATTCCCTTTTTTAACAGCAAATCCATATTCACCAGATTTTTCACCAGCAATTGGTGTTTCAAAGTTACGACCTTGTTGAATAGCGTATTTAAGCACAGCTTCGTCATCCATGATGGCGTCAACTGAACCAGAGTTAAGGCTATCATACATAGTAGATCCTTCATCAAAGGCTTTAACAGTGTAGCCATATTGGCTAGCATTGTCGCTAAGGAAACTATAAGAAGCCGTTCCATTTTTAGCTCCAACAGTCATCCCTTTAAGGTCTTCATAAGACTTAACAGAACTTCCTTTTTTAACAGCTAAAATCACGTTAGAAGTATAGTAAGGGTCAGAAAAATCGAAGATTTCTTTACGAGCATCTGTAATTGACATCCCAGCAATGACACCGTCTGCTTGACTAGATTGAACAGCATTAAGTGCGGCATCAAAACCAGGGTTGCTGACTTCTAGGTTGAAACCTTGTTGTTTGGCAATAGATTCAAGCAAGTTCATGTCAATACCAGTATATTGACCAGCGTCATCTTGGAATTCAAATGGTGCAAATGAAGAATCAGATACAATCTTATAGCTCTTCTTAACAGGAGTTGCTTTAGCAGTAGCGTCACCAGTTGATGTCAAGTTTGGTGTGGCAGTTGCAGAAGCAGTGCTACTACCAGTCCATTTTTCAATGATTTGAGTGTAGCTACCATCAGCTTTCATTTCAGCGAAGGCTTTGTTGAACTCATCAATGAGGTACTCATAGTCACTGCCTTTTTTAACAGCAAAGGCAAAGCTACCAACTTTTTCACCCTCCATATTGATGGCGTAGTTTTTACCTTGATTGATGGCGTATTGAACGACAGGTTGATCATCCATAGCGGCATCAACAGCACCAGAATCCAAGCTATTATTCATCAAATCACTGGTGTCAAAGGTTTTAAGGGTGTAACCATATTTTTCTTGGTTATCTTGAAGGAAGCTTTGAGCAGCCGTTCCATTTTTAACCCCAACGGTTTTGCCTTTAAGTTGGCTATAATCGCTGATTGTTTTATCACCACGAGTGTAGATAACAACGGCAGTATCATAATAGGTGTCAGAGAAAGTGAACACTTTCTTTCTAGCTTCTGTTACGGTCATCCCCGCCATGATGGCATCAGCTTGACCTGACTGGACAGCATTGACCGCCGCATCAAAACCAGGGAAGGTCATATTAACATCCCACCCTGCACGTTTAGTGACTTCGTCGATGATGTCAACATCAATTCCTTTATAGACTTGATCAGAATCTTTAAATTCAAATGGGGCATAGGCAGTGTCTGAAACAATATCAATGGTTTCAGCCTTGACGCCAGTCCCTAATACTAAGAAACATGATAGAATTGTTAGCATCAAAAGCTTAATTTTGTTCTTCATGTTAACCTCCTTTTATTAAAAATTATTTTTATTATATCATAAAAAAGAAGAAGTCGCAACATTACAGGAAGTCTATGTCATAAAACCTAACATGTCAAGTGTTTTTACTTTGCCGTTTTTGTGATTGAATGTGATAGAATAGAAAAAGAGGTGAAAAGATGATTGATAGAAAAAATGATAATCAGTTTAAGTTAGTGTCCAAGTATGCTCCCTCAGGAGATCAACCCCAGGCGATTGAACAATTGGTGGAGAACATTGAAAATGGCGAAAAAAGTCAGATTTTGATGGGGGCGACAGGGACAGGTAAAACCTATACCATGAGCCAGGTCATTCAACGAGTGAATAAGCCAACATTAGTTATCGCTCATAACAAGACTTTAGCAGGTCAACTTTATGGTGAATTTAAGGAGTTTTTCCCTGACAATGCAGTGGAGTACTTTGTTTCCTATTATGACTACTATCAGCCAGAAGCCTATGTGCCATCAAGTGATACTTATATCGAAAAAGATAGTTCTGTTAATGATGAGATTGATAAACTACGTCATAGTGCAACTTCAGCACTTTTGGAACGTAACGATGTTATTGTAGTAGCTTCGGTTAGCTGTATCTATGGGTTGGGTTCGCCCAAAGAATATGCCAATAGTGCAGTCAGTTTGCGTCCAGGTCAAGAGATTTCTCGTGATCAATTACTCAATAGTTTAGTTGATATTCAGTTTGAACGTAATGATATTGATTTTCAACGTGGTCGTTTTCGTGTGCGTGGCGATGTGGTTGAGATTTTCCCTGCCAGCCGTGACGAGCATGCCTTTCGTGTTGAATTTTTCGGTGATGAAATTGATCGGATTCGTGAGATTGAAAGCTTGACTGGTAAAAGTTTAGGTGAAGTTGAACATTTGGTTCTCTTTCCAGCGACGCACTTTGTGACTAATGACGAACACATGGAACAATCCATTGCTAAAATTCAAGAAGAATTAGAGGGGCAGCTAAAAGTCTTTGAAAAAGAAGGAAAACTCTTAGAAGCTCAACGCCTGAAACAACGCACAGATTATGATATTGAGATGTTGAGAGAAATGGGTTATACAAATGGTGTTGAAAATTACTCACGACACATGGACGGTCGTAGCGAAGGCGAGCCACCTTATACCCTTTTGGATTTCTTCCCTGATGACTTTTTGATCATGATTGATGAGAGTCACATGACCATGGGTCAGATTAAGGGAATGTATAATGGAGACCGTTCACGCAAACAGATGTTGGTAGATTATGGTTTTCGTTTGCCGTCGGTCTTGGATAATCGTCCGCTACGCCGAGAAGAATTTGAGAGCCATGTTCATCAGATTGTCTATGTGTCAGCCACTCCAGGAGATTATGAAATGGCAGAAACAGAGACGGTTCTTGAGCAGATTATTCGACCAACAGGTTTGCTAGATCCAGAAGTAGAAGTGCGTCCAACCATGGGTCAAATGGATGATCTTTTGGGAGAAATCAATTTACGAGTGGATAAGGGAGAGCGTACGTTTATAACCACCTTGACCAAGAAGATGGCAGAGGATTTGACAGATTACCTCAAAGAAATGGGTGTCAAGGTTAAATATATGCATAGTGACATCAAGACTTTGGAGAGAACAGAAATTATTCGTGATTTGCGCTTGGGTGTCTTTGATGTATTGATTGGGATTAACCTACTTCGTGAGGGAATTGATGTTCCTGAAGTTAGTCTGGTTGCCATTTTAGATGCGGATAAGGAAGGTTTTCTTAGAAATGAACGTGGTTTGATCCAAACAATTGGTCGTGCCGCTCGTAATAGTAACGGTCATGTGATTATGTATGCAGATAAGATAACGGAATCCATGCAAAAAGCTATTGATGAAACAGCCCGTCGTCGTCGTATTCAGATGGCTTATAATGAAAAACACGGTATTGTGCCACAGACGATTAAGAAAGAAATTCGTGATTTGATTTCAATTAGCAAGACCGATACAACTAACCAAGTAGCTGAAGAGCCGCTCAAACTATCTACCTTAACTAAGGCAGAGCGTCAAATGATGATTAAGAAACTTCAAGGTCAGATGCAAGAGGCGGCTGAACTTCTTGATTTTGAATTAGCAGCAGAAATTCGTGATACCATTTTAGAATTGAAGGCTTTGGATTAAAATATAGGGCTTACCATTTTTGATAAGCACGTTAAAAAACAAGTTTTTTACACAAAATTTTTAGTTAGATAAGTAGCTGTTTTGTTACAGATATGTTATAATTTTTAACGGTATGAAATATGTTAAACAAATAATGAAACAAAAATTAGTATTAGGATTTGGTTTAGGATTTTTTTTGGCTCTGGGAGTCGTGCTCTATACTAGAACATCAGATGTGACAATTAGTTGGTCTCAATTATTTGCCAAGAAAAAAGAAGTTGTACAAACAGATCCAGTTGATAAAATTATTCCAACCAATAAAAGTGCCAAGGCCAAAAAAGCGGCTATGGCTGCTGATTTAGCTACCATGGACGGCTATGGGCTTTACTATGATTATGCCAATCTTTCTTTGGAAGAAGTTGTGAAAACTTACATGGAAGAGTTTGGCATCGAATCGAATGCCATTGCTTTTTCTTACAAGAATATGAAAACTGGTGAAACATTTGCCATGAATGATACCCAGTTAATGACCGCAGGTAGCACATACAAATTACCCTTGAATATGCTGGTCGTTGATCAAGTTGTTAAAGGTAAATTATCAATGGATAAGGCCTACGACATTACAGAAATCAACTATGAATACGAGGGAGAATATCAGGCTTATCGAGCACAATTTGGTGATGACATGACCATTTCTGAGATGCAAGAGTATTCTTTGGTTTATTCAGAAAATACCCCTGCCTATGCTCTGGCTAGTCTTTTAGGTGGTGTTGACGAAGCTTATAAGGATTTTGGACGTTATGGGCAATCTAAATCTGCCGTAAAAACCATTCAGCTCAAAGGCAATAAAACAACGTCAGATTATTACATCCAAGTTTTGCAATACCTTTGGAAAAATCAAGAAAAATATGCTGATATTTTGAATTATCTCGACCAGTCTTTCCCAGGTGAGTATTACGAAACTTACTTACCAGATATCCAAATCTATCAAAAACCAGGCTATGTGCGTGAAGCGTTAAATATTGATGCGATTGTTATGGAAGAAACCCCTTATATGATTGCTCTTTATACGGCTGGACTGGGTGGAGCAGATGAAAATACAGAAGAAATCAATCCAGAAGGCTATAATCTTCTAGCCCAGTTAACTTATGTGGTTAACCAATGGCATCGTGTCAATATGAATTAAGATTAAGTCAAGAGAGTCTATCATGTTAACGTTTTGGTTACAGGTTCGTCGATTTGGAAAAACCTTAAACGGATATTGGTAAAATCTTTACTATGATTTATGCGATTATTGATTTAGGAATTATGGCAAGTTTTATGACAACGGTTGTGACGCATTATCTTGACATCAAGAAAAAATCTAAAAAACATAGAAAATCATCATAGACACGATAAAACCCACTGATTGCTGTTAATCAGTGGGTTTTCATTATTGGATAAACATGGCATCACCAAAGCTAAAGAAACGATAGCTTTCTTGAACGGCATGTTGATAAGCAGATAGGGTAAAATCACGTCCAGCAAAAGCGGCAACGAGCATGACCAAGGTTGATTTTGGTAGGTGGAAGTTTGTTGAAAAAGCATCTACAACTTTGAATTGATAGCCTGGCTTGATGAAGATATTGGTCCAGCCAGATTCAGCTCTTAATTGCCCTTCATATTTAGAGCCGATAGTTTCTAAGGTTCTAATCGAAGTTGTGCCAACAGCAACAATACGTCCGCCTGAAGCTTTAGTTTCATTGAGTATTTGGGCAGCCTCTTCTGAGAGCTGGTAAAATTCTGAGTGCATGTCATGGTCTTCAATATTGTCAACTGAGACTGGGCGAAACGTTCCAAGACCAACATGAAGGGTGAGATAAACTAGTTTGACACCTTTTGCTTCGATGGCGTCAAGCAATTGAGGGGTAAAGTGAAGTCCAGCCGTAGGAGCAGCGGCTGAGCCATTTTCCTTAGCATAGACAGTTTGGTAGCGTTCTTTATCCTCTAATTTTTCATGAATATAAGGTGGTAAAGGCATTTCGCCTAGACTTTCTAAGACTTCAAGAAAAATGCCTTCATAATCAAATTCGACAATTCGTCCACCATGTTCTAATTCCTTGATGATAGTTGCCGTTAGTCGCCCATCACCAAAGTTAACTTTTGTACCAACCTTAAGGCGTTTAGCTGGTTTGGCTAGAACTTCCCATTGGCGTTCTTGGGTATTTTTTAGTAATAGAAATTCAACATGTCCCTTGGTGTCAGGTTTTTGACCATAAAGACGAGCAGGAAGGACTCGAGTATTATTCATAACCAAAGCATCGCCTGCTTCAAGGTGGTCAATAATGCTATAAAATTGAGTGTCTTGCATGGTTTTATTCTGACGGTCTAGGACCAATAATCGAGAAGAATCTCTTTGTTCTAAAGGGGTCTGTGCAATCAATTCTTCTGGTAAATAAAAATCAAAATCAGCTGTGTTCATTTTTTCTCCTTTAACATAGTTTATTATACCATGAGTGACAAAAGATTGACAAACTGTTGTAGAACTGATACAATCTTCAAAATGGTATATACCAAAAAGGAGGGTTCTATGAAAGTTATCAAGGTTGAAACACAAGAACAGGGAGCTCAGGTGGCCTTTGAGCTAGTGAGAGAAAAGTTAGAAGCAGGTGGTCAGGTTTTGGGGTTAGCCACAGGCAGTACACCGATTGCTCTGTATCAAGCGATGGTTACTTCTAACGATGATTTCTCAGATGTGACAACGATTAATTTAGATGAATATATTGGTTTGTCAGCTAGTCATGAGCAGTCTTATCATTATTTCATGGATCAGCATTTGTTTAAGCATAAAGCCTTTAAGCAGCATTTCCTTCCTAATGGCTTAGCTGATGATTTGGAGGTAGAAACCAGTCGCTATAATCAGATTTTGGACCAATATCCGATTGATTTACAGGTTTTAGGTTTGGGGCAAAATGGTCATATTGGCTTTAATGAGCCTGGGACAGCCTTTAGCAGCCAAACGCATGTGGTTAATTTAACCGAAAGTACCATTCAAGCCAATGCTCGATTTTTTGAGAATAACCAACACGTTCCTCGTCAAGCTATTTCTATGGGCATTGCTTCAATTATGTCAGCCAAGACGATTGTGTTAATGGCTTATGGTGTAGAAAAAGCAGCAGCAGTTAAGGGGATGGTAGAAGGTCCAGTAACTGAAACTTGTCCGGCTAGTATTTTACAAGAGCATGCAGATGTTGTGGTGATTGTCGATCATCAAGCAGCCAGTCAGTTAAGTACATGAGACTAGATGTTTTATTAGGTTTGGTAGGCAAATCAAGGCGTGAGATGAAGTATTTAATTAAAACGGGGCAGGTTACGATAGATGGGCAACGTGCGGCATCTTATCATCTCAATGTCGATACCGGACTGCAGGAGATTAGAGTAGAGCAGGACCTTTTAAGGATTGGTCAGGAAACCTATTTTATTTTGAATAAACCAAAAGGTGTGGTGTCTGCCTGTCAAGATAAAGAACATCAAACGGTTGTGGATTTGTTGGCTCCTGTTGATCGAAAAGATAGGATATATCCAGTTGGGCGTTTGGACCGTGATACTGAGGGATTGTTACTGTTGACGACTAATGGCCCCTTGGGTTATCAATTGCTACATCCTAGTTACCATGTGACCAAGACCTATGAAGTAGTAGTCAATGGCCCTTTGTTAGCAGATGCGAATGATTTTTTTGCTCAAGGGGTTGTCTTTTTAGATGGTAAAACCTGTCAACCAGCCCAATTAGAAATTATTGAAACAGGGGATGAGCAGAGTAAGGCTCGTATCACGATTGTTGAGGGGAAGTTTCATCAGGTAAAGAAGATGTTTTTAGCCTATGGAGTTAAGGTAACTTATCTCAAACGCATTAGTTTTGGCCCCTTTCATCTGGATGATGCTTTGCCAGTTGGGCATTATCGTGCTTTGACTCGTCAAGAAATAGAATGGATTAAAACCTATTTAGGTTAGCAGTCGTGCCAAAGCATGACTGTTTTTTCGAATAAAGCAAGTAGGAGGCTTATTATGTTACTGGCTAGAAATCAAGATGGACGGTTGGTTAATTTAGCAGTAGAGACATGCCATGACGTTCAAGTGTTTACTTGTCCTGCTTGTCACCGACCTGTCCGCGCGAGATGTGGAAAGATCATTCGGCCACATTTTGCTCATTATCAAGCTCAAGCTTGTTCTTTTTTCACTGAAAATGAAAGTGATGAACATTTATCCTTAAAAGCTAAATTATATCAATCTTTGTCTAGAGATTGTCCTGTTCAGATAGAGGCAATTTTACCGAAAATCAATCAAATAGCCGATCTTTTAGTGGCAGATAACTTAGTCTTAGAGGTTCAATGCAGTCGCTTATCGTTAGAGCGTTTGCGTCATCGAACCAAATCTTACCGTGATTCTGGTTATCAGGTACGATGGCTTTTGGGAGAAAAACTTTGGTTAAAAGACACCTTGTCTGCTCTGCAACAACAATTCCTTTATTTTTCCAATAATATGGGTTTCCATCTTTGGGAGCTAGATGAAAAAGCTTCTCTTCTGAGACTCAAATATTTGATTTATCAAGATGTTAAAGGCAAAGTTCATTATTTAGAAAAATCATGCTCTTTTGCTGCTGATATTTTAGGATTTTTGCGCCAGCCCTATCTTAAGCAGGGTTTGAGTTGTTATCAACGTGTCATGGATCCGTCTATTGTTACTTATATTCAAAATCAGCTTTATCATAACAACCCCAAATGGTTAAAAAAACAAGAAAAAGCCTATTTAAAAGGAGAAAATCTGTTGGCTAAATCAGTAGAGGACTTTTATCCTCAAATCCGTCCCCTAATATCGAAGGATGGTTTTTGTCAGATAGAGATGGATTTATCTGAGTTTTATCAAGCCTTTACCAATTACTATATAGGGGTGAAAAACAAAAACCAGCAGATTTTATATCCACCAGCTTTTTATTTAGTTTGATACCACTGCCTTTCAGCTAGCCATTCTCAGATGATTTATGATAGAATGAAAAGAAAAGATAAAAGGAGAAACTTATGTCAGATAATCGTAGCCATTTAGAAGAAAAGTACACCTGGGATTTATCAACCATTTTTCCAACAGACCAAGCCTGGGAAGACGCCTATACTGAGCTGACAAAAGATGTGGAAGCAGCAACTGAATTTGCTGGTCATTTGCTTGATTCGAGCCAGTCCTTGCTTGAAATTACCAAGTCTTACATGGATTTGTCACGTCGTTTAGAAAAACTCTATGTTTATGCCCACATGAAAAACGACCAAGATACAACAGTTGCCTACTATCAAGAATTAGAAGCCAAAGCTAATGGGCTTTATAGTAAATATGGTCAGGTTTTTTCTTTCTATGAACCTGAATTTATGACGCTATCGCAAGAACGCTATGATGAGTTTTTAAAGGAAGCACCTGGGTTGAAAAAATATCACCATTATTTTGAACGTTTATTTAAGCGAAAACCTCATGTGCTATCGCAGGTTGAAGAAGAGCTGTTGGCAGGTGCCTCAGAAATTTTTGGTGCAGCAGGAGAAACTTTTGGTGTCCTAGATAATGCTGATATTCGTTTTCCCTATGTCAAAGATGAAGATGGTGAGGAAGTTGAGCTGACTCATGGGAATTATATTAGTTTATTAGAATCAAAAGATCGTCAGGTCAGAAAAGACGCTTATGAAGCCTTATACAGTACCTATGAGCAGTTCCAACATACCTATGCTAAGACCTTACAGACCAATGTTAAAGTTCAAAATTTCAAGGCCAAGAGTCGTTGTTTTTCATCGGCGCGTGAGGCGGCTTTAGCAGCTAACTTTATTCCAGAAAGTGTTTATGACACCCTTGTTGAAGCAGTTAATCATCACTTGCCACTACTACATCGTTACATTAAATTGCGTCAACAGGTTTTGGGGCTATCTGATTTGAAAATGTACGATTTGGCGACACCTCTCTCAAGTGACGAACAAAAGATTACTTATGAGGAAGCCTTGGCTAAGTCAGAAGAGGTATTGGCTATTTTTGGAAAAGATTATAGTGATCGAGTGAAACGAGCATTCAGTGAGCGTTGGATTGATGTTCATGTCAATAAAGGCAAGCGTTCAGGAGCTTATTCTGGTGGTTCTTACGATACTAATGCCTTTATGCTCCTTAACTGGCAAGATAATTTAGACAATCTTTACACCCTTGTCCATGAAACAGGTCATAGCCTACATTCGACCTTTACGCGTGAAAATCAACCTTATGTTTATGGAGATTATAGCCTTTTCCTAGCTGAGATTGCCTCAACCACAAATGAGAATATTTTAACTGAGACGCTTTTGAAAGAAGCTAAAACAGACAAGGAACGTTTTAGTATTTTAAATAACTATTTGGATGGTTTTAGAGGAACGGTTTTCCGTCAGACTCAGTTTGCTGAATTTGAACATGCCATTCATCTGGCAGATCAAAATGGTGAAGTCTTGACTAGTGATTATTTGAACACACTTTATGCAGACATCAATGAAAAATACTACGGTCTGAAAAAAGAAGATAACCACTATATCCAATATGAGTGGGCAAGAATTCCGCATTTTTACTATAACTACTATGTCTATCAGTATGCAACAGGCTTTGCTGCAGCGAGTTATTTGGCAGAAAAGATTGTTCATGGTAGCCAAGAAGATAAGGATAAGTATCTAGACTATCTAAAAGCAGGAAATTCAGACTATTCAATGAACGTGATTGCCAAGGCTGGTGTCGATATGACAACGGTTGATTATCTAAATGCTGCCTTTAAGGTCTTTGAAGCTCGCTTAATAGAATTAGAAGAATTGGTTGCCAAAGGGGTTCATCTAGCCTAAGCGATAGAAGAATGAGAAGTGAGTCGGTCAGTTCCGTCTTTTCTCGTTCTTTTTATGTTATAATAAACTAGAGTAGGAGGCTTGACCATGAAAGAGATTAGACGACTTGGGCTAACTGATCAAGAGGCGTTTGAAAAGTTTCAAGCCATGATGTTGGCTGAACAGGAAGCAGGAAATCCTTTTATCCAGACGAAGTTGGTTGATGATTTTCCAGCTTTTGTTCAAAAATCTCGTCAATTGGAAACCAAAACGGATGATCCAAATTGGTCCAAGGTAACAACCTATTATTATTTTCTTGATGGGGAATTGGTCGCTAAGATTTCATGTCGTTGGGAATTAAAAGGGGCATTAGCAAGTGTTGGTGGCCATATTGGTTATGCGACTAGAACAGATTATCGTGGTCAAGGGATTATGACTGAATTGTTGAGGTTTGCTTTAGAACGTTATCAGAAAAAAGGGATCAAAAACGTTTTAATAACAGCGGATGTTCATAATGTAGCCAGTCGTCGAACCATTGAGTCAGCTGGTGGTGTGTTTGAAAATGTGGTCTTAAATCAAGGGCAAGAAGTTGCTCGTTATTGGATTAACTTGGAGGATGAAATGGAAAAAATCAACTTTATTTGGGATTTTGACGGCACTTTGGTAGAGTCTTATACAGCCATTATGGAAGCTATGGCTGTGCTTTATGAACGTTACCAATTGGAGTTTAATGAAGAAGAAGTTAAACAGGTGATTTTGGCAACTTCTGCGGGTCATTTATTTGCCCAATTGGCTGAAGAACATGGCTTGGATCAAAATGAGTTACGTGTTTTTTTCACGAAGGAGCAAGAAAAACGTGATGATCAAGTGGTTTTGCTTCCACATGTGATTGACGCATTAGAGTTTACGCAACAAATGGGAATTCAAAATTTTATTTATACGCATAAGGGAAGTACTACCCAAGCTGTCTTGGAACGCTTAGGAATTGCCAAGTATTTTGTTGAAGTGGTGACGGCAGTTAATGGTTTTGAACGCAAACCGCATCCAGAAGGTGTGAACTATTTGTTGGAAAAATATCAATTGGTCAAGAATGAAACTTATTATATCGGCGATCGTCCGATGGATTTGGAAGTGGCACGATACGCTGGTATCAAGAGCATCAATTTCTCTCAAGAAACTAATGAATTTAACCAGAAAATTGATAGCCTTGCTGACTTACCAGGTTTATTTGTATGATTTAGAAAAGAGAGTCTGATGACACATAAGATTTTTCAAATGCCCTTTGCTAAGATTTATTCTTGCTATGTCACTAAACTAGAGCGAAAAAACAAAAACTCAATGGATTTAGACCATATTATTGTTTGGTTGACAGGTTATTCTGAACAAGAGTTGGTAAAGGTGGTGAACGATGAGATAAGTTTGGCCTTGTTTTTTGAGCAAGCGCCTCAGCTTAATCAGAATTGGCAGTTAATTACAGGTAAGATTTGTGGGCAGTCAATAGAAACGATTCAAGACCCCTTGATGCGAAAGATTCGCTGCTTGGACAAACTGGTTGATGAGTTAGCCAAAGGAAAATCTCTTGAAAAGTTATTGGTTTAGTGAATGTTGTCCATTTTTTTACGAATAAATAAGAGAGAGAAGTGATTTTCACTTCTTTTTTATTTGATTTTTGTTATAATAGAACCTATGGTTGAATCATATAGTAAAAATGCAAACCACAACATGCGCAGACCTGTGGTAAAAGAAGAAATTGTTGAGTTAATGCGCCAGCGCCTAGCTGATAATCAAGGGCACTTGAAAGAGTTGGCTACTTTTGCGAAGGAAGAAAACATTCCTGTTATCCCTCATGAAACAGTGGCTTATTTCCGAGTATTGTTGCAAACGGTAAAACCTAAGAAAATCCTAGAGATTGGAACGGCTATTGGCTTTTCAGCGCTTTTAATGGCGGAATTTGCACCAAACAGCCAGATTACGACAATTGATCGCAATCCAGAAATGATTGATTTGGCTAAGGAAAATTTTGCCAAATATGATAAACGGCAACAAATCACCTTGCTTGAAGGAGATGCCGTAGATCTTTTAGCAGATTTGGATGAAACCTATGATTTGGTCTTTATGGATTCGGCTAAGTCAAAATATATTGTCTTTCTCCCTCAAGTGTTGGAAAATTTGGCAGTCGGCGGCCTAGTTGTTTTGGATGATATTTTTCAAGGTGGTGATGTGGCTAAACCGATTGAAGAAGTTCGTCGTGGTCAACGAACCATTTATCGTGGCCTACAAAAACTTTTTGAGGCAACCTTGGATAATCCAGATTTAACAGCTAGTTTGTTGCCTTTGGGAGATGGTTTATTGCTGCTTCGTAAAAATGCCCCGAGCGTCAAGTTGCCCGATTAAGCAGAATTTAAGAAAACATGATATACTAAAACAAGTGAAATGGATAATAAGGAGTTAAGAAACATTATGAAGAAAAAAATTGCAGCAGGTCTTGTGACACTTTTGTCAGTTGCTACGTTAGCAGCCTGTACAAATACTAAAGACAATGCGTCTTTGATCACTATGAAAGGTGATACAATTACAGTCGCTGACTTTTATGAGCAAGTCAAATCAACTTCAGCTGCCCAACAATCGATGTTAACGTTGGTTCTTTCAAAAGTATTTGAAGCTCAATATGGAGATAAGGTATCAGAAAAAGAAATTACTGAAGCCTATAATAAGACAGCAGAATCTTATGGTGCTTCGTTCTCTCAAGCTTTGACAGCAGCAGGAATGACAACAGATTCTTACAAACAAACCATTCGTTTGCAAAAGTTGATTGAATACGCAGTCAATCAAGAAGCAGAAAAAGCTTTGACGGATGAAAATTACAAAAAGGCTTATGACAGCTACACGCCAGAAGTCAGTGCACAAATCATCAAGTTGTCTGATGAAGAAAAAGCTAAATCAGTATTAGAACAGGTTAAAGCGGATGGGGCAGATTTTGCAGCCATTGCTAAGGATAATTCAACAGATGAAACAGTAGATTACAAGTTTGATTCGGCATCGACTGAAGTACCTACCGAAGTGAAAACCGCAGCCTTTGGTCTGGATACTAATGGTATTTCAGAAGTTTTGACAGTCTTGGATAGTTCGACTTATACAACGAATTATTACATTGTCAAAGTGACCAATAAGACAGAAAAAGATGCGAACTGGAAGACTTACAAAGATCAGCTGAAAAAAATCATTCTAGCTGAACAAACAGCTGATGGCAGTTTGCAGAAGAAAATTATTTCAGAAGCATTGACAAAAGCTAATGTCAAAATTAAAGATCAGGCCTTCTCAAGCATCTTATCTCAATTTGCTTCCTCAACGGCAGCCTCTTCGCTACCGTCATCAACTACTGAAAGTAGTTCGTCAAGTGAAGAAGCCTCTACAGAAGCAAGCACAAGTAGTGAGAGTGCAAGTTCTGAAAGCACAAGCTCTGAAAGTACAAGTTCTGAAAGTTCTCAAGCCCAATAGTTGAGGGTTGACGAAATCTTTCAAAGTCTGTATAATAACCTTATCAAGAATTGATTTTATCTTTTTTGGCACAGAAAATTGGCGGTTGTTGCGAGCCATGCAAGGGGAAAATCATGCTACTTGATTACTGTTAGTGTGAATAAAATGAGGATGACAAGGTCATTGAATGAAGGTGGTACCGCGGTTTTTCGCCCTTCGTTTAATGGGCTTGTCGTTTTTTATGATTGGAGGTTAATGATGAAGACATTTTATATTAAAGAAAAAATGTGGTCTTTAGGTTGTGATTTTAAGGTGGAAGATGAAACAGGACAACTGGCCTATCGTGTCAAGGGCTCTGTCTTTCAGTGGTTCAAAACGTTTACATTTACCAATCATAAGGGACGTAACGTTGCCAAACTTAAGCAAGGCTTATCTCTTATTTTACCCAAGTTTAACTTGACCTTTGCAGATGGTCGTCAAGTGATGATCAAAAAGAATTGGTCATGGTTTGGGGCACGCTATCAGATTGTTGGTTTAGATTTGTCAGTAGAGGGAGATATTTGGGATAAAAACTATTCATTGTATAAAAATGGGCAGTTGGTTGCCCAAATTAAACAAGAATGGTTTAAGATGACCTCTACTTATCAAATAAAGGTCCATGATGAAAGTTATAGCGATGAAGTGGTTGCTTTAGCTATTGTGATTGACTATATTAAAGAAAGAACGGCTTATAGTGCCGTAAGTTCTTAAAAGAAAAGGAGAAAGTAAATGAAATATATGACAAGTGCCCAAGTCCGTCAGATGTGGTTGGACTTCTTTGCGTCAAAAGGACATGCGGTGGAGCCGTCAGCTAACTTGGTTCCAGTAAATGACCCAACATTACTATGGATTAACTCTGGCGTGGCAACGCTGAAAAAATATTTTGATGGTTCTGTGATTCCAGAAAATCCACGCATTACCAATGCTCAAAAATCAATTCGTACCAATGATATTGAAAATGTTGGTAAGACTGCACGTCACCACACCATGTTTGAGATGTTAGGGAATTTTTCGATTGGTGATTACTTCCGTGATGAAGCCATTGCCTTTGCTTTTGAATTGTTGACAAGCCCAGAATGGTTTGCCTTTCCATTAGACAAATTGTACATGACTTACTACCCAGATGATAAGGATTCTTATAACCGTTGGATTGAGTTAGGAGTTGATCCAAGCCATTTGATTCCACTAGAAGATAACTTCTGGGAAATTGGTGCTGGTCCGTCTGGTCCGGATACAGAAATATTCTTTGATCGTGGCGAAGCCTTTGACCCAGAAAATATTGGTATTCGACTCTTAGAAGAGGATATCGAAAATGATCGTTATATTGAGATTTGGAATGTCGTTCTTTCTCAGTTTAATGCAGACCCGTCAGTTCCACGTAGTGAGTATAAAGAACTACCAACGAAGAACATTGATACGGGTGCTGGTTTAGAGCGTTTGGTATCTATTTTCCAAGGGGCTAAGACAAACTTTGAAACGGATTTGTTTATGCCGATTATCAAGGAATTGGAAAAAATGTCTGGTGTAGTCTATGATCAAGATGGCGACAACATGAGTTTCAAGGTCATTGCTGACCACATTCGTTCTTTAGCTTTTGCGATTGGCGATGGTGCACTTCCTGGTAATGAAGGTCGTGGTTATGTACTTCGTCGTCTGCTTCGTCGTGCGGTCATGCACGGTCGTCGTTTGGGAATCAATCAAGCCTTCCTATACAAATTGGTAACAACTGTTGGTCAAATTATGGAAAGCTACTACCCAGAAGTGCTTGAAAAACACGAATTTATTGAGAAAATTATCAAGCGTGAAGAAGAAACCTTTGCTCGTACGATTGATGCTGGGTCAGGTCATTTGGATCAATTATTGGCTGAGTTGAAAGCAGTTGGGCAGACACGTTTGGACGGTAAAGACATCTTTAAACTTTATGATACTTATGGTTTCCCAGTAGAATTAACCGAAGAATTGGCTGAAGATGCAGGGTTTACGATTGATCATGAAGGTTTTAAAGTAGCGATGAAAGAGCAACAGGACCGAGCTCGTGCTAGCGTGGTTAAGGGTGGTTCGATGGGAATGCAAAATGAAACCCTAGCGAGTATTGTTGAGCCATCAAACTTTGTTTATGACGTTGAAGAATTAAGTAGTAAACTTTCAGTGATTGTAGCTGAGAATGAACGAACAGAGATGGTTTCAGAAGGTCAGGCACTTCTTGTCTTTGAGCAAACACCATTTTATGCTGAGATGGGTGGTCAGGTAGCTGACCATGGTTGGATTAAAAACAGTCAAGGTGATGTGGTTGCTAAAGTGATTGATACGCAAAAAGCACCTAATGGTCAAGCCTTGCATACGGTTGAAGTCTTGGCGAGTTTAGCAGTAGGTAATGATTATGTGCTTGAAATTGATCGTAGTCGTCGTCACCGGGTGATGAAAAATCATACCGCAACTCACTTGCTTCATGCAGCACTTCATCATGTTATTGGTGAGCATGCCAATCAGGCAGGGTCATTGAACGAGGCAGGTTTCTTGCGTTTTGACTTTACTCACTTTGAAGCAGTTACGGCTGAGGAACTTCGTCAGATTGAAGAAGAAGTGAATGAGTATATTTGGAAAGCACTTCCAGTTACTACAGTGGAAACAGATATTGATACCGCTAAATCAATGGGTGCTATGGCTCTCTTTGGTGAAAAATATGGTAACCAAGTTCGTGTGGTTTCTATTGGTGATTATTCTGTTGAGCTGTGTGGTGGTACTCATGTGAAAAATACGAGTGAGATTGGTATTTTCAAAATTGTTAAAGAAGAGGGAATCGGTTCAGGGACTCGTCGTATTCTAGCAGTGACTAGTCGTGAAGCATTTCTTGCTTATCGTGAGCAAGAAGATAGCTTGAAAGCTGTTGCGACAAGTATCAAATCCCCACAATTGAAAGATGTGCCAAATAAGGTAGCTAGTCTTCAAGAACAGGTTCGTGAGTTGCAAAAAGAAAATGCTGAGTTGAAAGAAAAAGCGGCAGCAGCTCAAGCTGGAGATCTCTTTAAGGCGATCCAAGAAGCCAAGGGCATTCGTTATATTGTAAGTCAAGTAACAGTAGCCGATGCAGGAGCTCTTCGTACCTTTGCTGATACATGGAAACAAAAAGACTATTCAGATGTCTTGGTGTTAGTCGCAGCAATTGGTGATAAGGTTAATCTTCTTGTTGCTAGTAAGACAAATCAAGTTCATGCTGGTAATCTTGTTAAAGAATTAGCACCGATTGTTTCAGGTCGTGGTGGTGGTAAACCAGACATGGCCATGGCTGGAGGTAGTGATAAAGACGCTATTTCACAATTATTATCAGTAGTAGCTGATAAATTATAAAATAAATAATAGCATTTCTTAAGAAATGCTATTATTTTGTATTTAGTAGTGATAATTATTTCTATGTATATGATAAAAACAATTGAATTTTTCAAGTAAAGTATTTGACAAATAGGGGGGGGGGAGGATATTATGTAGATAGGTATATATTATATACATTATTAATATTAAAGAGGTGGGACTATTGTTTAGAAATAATAAGCATAGAGACACAGCTCAACGCTTTACAATCAAAAAGTTTAAGTTTGGCGCTGCGTCAGTATTAATTGGTACAGTATTTGCGGTATTTGCAGGTGGTGCTCAAGCCGAAACAGAAACATCAGTAACTGAAAGTACAGCGTCAACGACGCTTGTGTCAGAAACTGAGGTTTCATCTACTGAAGTATCAACAGTAGAAACACTTGTTGTTGCAGAAGAAGTAGTTTCTGAGCCCGTAGCAAGTTCAGAAGAAACAGTAGCTTCATCAGAAGTTGCAACATCAAGTGAGGAAGTTTCTGAAGAAAGCAAGTCAGAAACATCAACATCTTCAAGCGAAGAAACTGCTAAAGAAACGAAAGCAGAAGCAATGACAACTGCAACTTCAACAAGTGCATCAGTTACGACACCTTCTCGTGTTGTAGCTACCACTTATAAAGTGACTTATACAGATGTTGAAACTGGTGCAGTGATTGCCAATGGTCGTAGCAAGTCAACAGTCACTACAACAAGTTTACCAGTTGAAGAGACAGACAAGGTAACGTTTGAAGTCACTGAGAAAGCTAACATGTCATTACCAGAATTGACTGGCTACAAGTTGGTAGCAGGTCAAGCCGAGGTTCAAGCAGCCATCATTACTTATGGTGATCGTAATAGTCGTTTTATCAACTTTAACGTGGTTAAAGAAGATGTAGCAGCGGCAGGTGGTAACAACGATAACGAAACAGATTTGGCAGGATTCCGTGCAGCTAGCGATACGGTTGATGCTGCAATTGATGGAGGATCGAGCTATACGACTCTAGATAGAGTTAATGCTACTATGCCATTTACAGTGGTTATTAAAAGTTATCAAGGTACCTCAGAAAACACTGTTCCTGATACCCCAGATGTTCCAGGACGAGGTGGTCGTTTAGATGCTCCATTGTCAGCTGAAGAAACTCAAAAATTATCTTCTGAGGCTTTGTTGTGGACTGGAAAAGTGAGACCGACTGGGCAAACAATAACTACTCCAGTCTATGGTTCAACTGGTGGATATGAGTTCATTGCGACAGAAATTTATCGTAATGTTTATGAGCAAGGTGTAGATTATGTTTATATTCAAAATGTAAAATCTCAATATGACCTTAGCGAAGAATCAAAAGCACAAGGTTATCGTCTTCGAGCCGTTGAGCTTGATAATCTTCCACCAGGACTAGGCTACAATCCAAACACAGATACGATTGAAGGCTATATCATAAGTAGACTTCAAAACGGTGTATATGAAAGACGTGTAACATTGTTAGTAGAAGATGCTAATGGTAGGGTTATTCGTGCCAATATTCATGGGCTACATTCGGGTTGGATTGGTTGGACTGATAGTGATTCACCAACTATTGCTGCAACTTCAGTTGCCTATACTATAGATGATACTATTTCACATAACATTCAATATAGTGATAATGATGCAGTTGGAAAAGATACACAAGCCAATTATAAGTGGGCAGGTGGTGTTTTAACTGGCCCAACAGCTACTAGAACAAGTGAAACATCATCAGCAAGTTTCACAACTAAAAATGGTACAGTAGTAAAAGCAAATAGAAGTCCACAAATCACAGCTGCCAATACTGGTGTAGCAGGAATATCAGGTTCTAATGCGAACACAATTAACAGTCTTGTTCCGGGGACAACTTATAATCCAACAACAGGTAATATTTCGGGGACATTAACGACATCTGGAATTTATACCTTGTCTGCTTATGGTAAAGACTATGGAGCAAATGCACGTGATAGACAATGGACACAATATGGTCAAGAAACTAATGAATTCTTTACTATTGCGGTTAAGCCAAAAGTTGAAGTTCAAAATGTTGAAGTATATGCAACAGAGGTACCAGTTAAAATTTCGGCTGGTACAAACCAAGCTAAATTAACAATGCCAGATGGTACAGTGACTAACTTAGTACTTCAAGACGGTCGCTGGATAGTTTCGGCTGATGACACAACGAATACAGCGGTTAGTGCAGGACAAGATTTGGGTGCAGAAGGAATAGCCTTTACTGTTCCCGTGACTTCTAATTCAACACAATATGCAGGTGTGGATACAATTGCTTTAGAAACAGTGACAGAAAATGTTACTGCGATATTATCACGTAAAAGCATTACCTTGCAAGATGCTGCCAATGTTAGCCGTACAGCAATCTTAAATAAAGAAACTGGTAAGTATGAATTACCAATTGATGAGGCGTTTACTTTTGTTGATAATGGAGATAATACCTCAACTATTACAGAACGTCGTATCTATAATGAAGACAACACTAATGGTCAAAATAATTACATCGTTTATGAGTTTACGCGTACCTATAATACAACATCATCAGCAAGTACTTTAATTGATAAAATTAACGAAGTTAAAACAAATGGTCGAGTAACAGCTGTTGGAAATGTTACACGTACAGTTACTACATTGCCTAGTACAACTCAAGTAAACTATGACGCTAATACAAAAACATGGACAGCAGCAGATGGTTCTACAGTAACTGCTGTTGAAGATGGTGAAGGTTGGACTGTTGAAACTGATTCAGGTTTCTCAGGACATGTTGCTGTGCGTAAATTGGTTGCAACTGATGTTGCATCAATTGAAAATGAAAAGCCAGTGTCAGATTCAACAAGCTATAATAGACCAATTAACTCATCTGTTGATTTGTTAAATGAGTCAGATGCGGCAGTTAGTTTTAGAGATGCAGAAGATGATCAATCATCTGATGAGCAATCGGAAACAATTGTGACAGGATTTTCAGTGACTAATCCAGATGGAAGCGTGAAGAGTTTTGATTCTGCTAAAGATGAAGAAACAAAATTTATTCAAGCAACAAAAGATGCAGCTGCAGCTCAAGCTGCTGTTGCTGCTGAAATTCAAAATCTGACATCAAGTCAAATGGAATTAGCAGTAGCAGAAGAAGCAGTAATTCGTGCCCAGCGTCATTTGGCTGATGCACAAAAAGCTGTTGAAATTTCTAAATTACAAGATAGTTCAGCAAGTAGGACTCCAAAAGCTGAGGCAGCGTTGGCAGAAACACAAGCAAAACTAGCTGCAGCTCAAGCGATGTTAGCTGAAAAACAGGCTGCATTAACGACAAGTCAAGATAACTTGACGGTATTAAAACGAGCAGAATTAGTTGCTAATCAAAAAGTTGAAACAGCACGTGAAGCTCTGAAAACAGCTTCAGAAGTCTTGAAAGCAGAAGTTGAAGTTTATACTTTATCACAAACAGGTGAATATGCCGTAACAGTTACAGCAGTTGATTCAAATGGTATTGTAACTAATCCAACTGTTGGTGGTACTGATTCTGGTGAAGTGGTAGACGATGCTGTGACATCAACGACCTACTATATTACTGTACAGGATATTAAAGCGAGACCAGAATACACGTCAGGTGTACTTAATGAAACACAGACGGATAATATGGCAGATAATTTCACTGTAACAGATACTAATGCTAGTGTAGTTT
This sequence comes from Streptococcus sp. sy004, assembly GCF_007859205.1. GTDB lineage: Bacteria > Bacillota > Bacilli > Lactobacillales > Streptococcaceae > Streptococcus. Next base: position 480,232 of record NZ_VOHP01000001.1, on the reverse strand, counting down.
ATCGTTTTGTTGATCCATCAAATAATTCAGAAGTGACTAGCTTAACAACTGTTGAAGGAATTTACACGATTAATGAAAACACAGGAGCCGTAACCTTTATTCCTGTCACTGATTTTGTAGGTACAGCAACAGCAGTTTCTGTCAAAGCAACAGCAACTTCTGTGGATCGTAATAATCAATCATTTAGTTATTCAGCGACAACAACTTACACGCCAACAGTTTACGGTATTTCAGCGACTAATGTGACATCTAGTGATTATGTTGATGTGAATCAGACAGGTCAGCCAAGTTTTACTGTCTTGAATAATGCTGATAATACAACTAACTATAATGATACAGCACAAAATGAATCAATTGTAACGATTCCAGCAACAGGTGCTTATCGTTTAGAAAATGCAGATGCTGAAGGTAAGGTAGTTGTTGATGGTCAAGGGACATATACCATTAACGCAGATACAGGAGTTGTAACTTTTGATCCAGTACCGAGTTTTACAGGAACAGCGACAACCGTATCTGTTACAGTGAGAGGAACAGCGACAGATAAGGAAGGAAGCACTGTTACTGTTGAAGCGACGGGTACTTATACACCAACTGTAATCAACTTGACGCCAACTGCTAAAGACCGCACAAGTGAGGATTACATCAATGTTTCTCAAACAACGAATGCGACAAGCATGTTCAAGGCAGGAACAGATGGTAATGGCACGGAAGCCTTGGATGAAACAAGTTTGACCTTGTTAGATGCAAATGGTAATCCAACGACAAGTATAACGGTAGCTGAGGGAACTTATGTTCTGGAAAATGGCACAATTACCTTCACGCCAAATACGAATTACACAGGAGATGTAACTCCAGTAACGGTTCGCATGGCTGATTTGAGTGGTGACACGGCAACAGCAACATACACGCCACGTGTAATCAACTTGACGCCAACTGCTAAAGATCGCACAAGTGAGGATTACATCAATGTTTCTCAAACAACGAATGCGACGAGCATGTTCAAGGCAGGAACAGATGGTAATGGCACGGAAGCCTTGGATGAAACAAGCTTGACCTTGTTAGATGCCGAGAGTAATCCAGCAACGACAGTCACTGTAGCTGAGGGAACTTATGTTCTAGAGAATGGTACAATTACCTTCACGCCAAATACGAATTACACAGGAGATGTAATTCCAGTAACGGTTCGCATGGCCGACTTGAGTGGTGACACGGCAACAGCAACGTACACGCCACGTGTAATCAACTTGATGCCAACTGCTAAAGATCGCACAAGTGAGGATTACATCAATGTTGCTCAAACAACAGATGCAACAAGCATGTTCAAGGCAGGAACAGATGGTAATGGCACGGAAGCCTTGGATGAAACAAGCTTGACCTTGTTAGATGCAAATGGTAATCCAGCGACAAGTGTGACGGTAGCAGAAGGAACTTATGTTC
>NZ_VOHP01000001.1:0-478785 GCF_007859205.1 Streptococcus sp. sy004 | reverse complement strand
AACAGATGCAACAAGCATGTTCAAGGCAGGAACAGATGGTAATGGCACGGAAGCCTTGGATGAAACAAGCTTGACCTTGTTAGATGCAAATGGTAATCCAGCGACAAGTGTGACGGTAGCAGAAGGAACTTATGTTCTAGAAAATGGTACAATTACCTTCACGCCAAATACGAATTACACAGGAGATGTAACTCCAGTAACGGTTCGCATGGCCGACTTGAGTGGTGACACGGCAACAGCAACGTACACGCCACGTGTAATCAACTTGACGCCAACTGCTAAAGATCGCACAAGTGAGGATTACATCAATGTTGCTCAAACAACGAATGCGACAAGCATGTTCAAGGCAGGAACAGATGGTAATGGCACGGAAGCCTTGGATGAAACAAGCTTGACCTTGTTAGATGCAAATGGTAATCCAGCGACAAGTGTGACGGTAGCAGAAGGAACTTATGTTCTAGATAATGGTACAATTACCTTCACGCCAAATACGAATTACACAGGAGATGTAACTCCAGTAACAGTTCGTATGGCCGATTTGAGCGGAGATCCAGCAACGGCTACCTATACACCAACTGTCATTAATCTAACACCAACTGGAGAAGATCGTGAAACAGAAGGTCCTCAAGGACAAGCTCAAACGACAGATGCTTCAACGATGTTCACAGCAGGTACTGATGGTACAGGTACAGAAGATTTAGATATGTCAACCTTGACCTTGTTGGATGCAAATGGCAACCCAACTACAAGTGTCACTGTTGACGGTCAAGGAACCTATACTTTAGAAAATGGTGTGATTACTTTCCAACCACTTCCAAGTTTTGTTGGTACGGCAACGCCTGTTCGTGTTCGTGTTCAAGATTTGAGTGGTGATCCAGCGACAAACATTTATACTCCAACAGTGACGGATGTAACCATGACATCAGAAAATGCTGTATCATCTGCAGTTCAAGGTTCAACTCAAACTGGTACCCCAACTTTTGAAACATCTGATCCATCCGTAACTGTTACAGGTTATACTTTAGTTGGAGCTGATGCTGAAGGCAAAGTAGTTATTGAGGGAGAAGGAACGTATACAATCGATCAGGCAACAGGTGAGGTAACCTTTGTACCAGATCCAAGCTTTACAGGAACCGGTACAGGCGTGACTGTAACAGCAACAGATTCAAATGGTGAAACACAAACAGCAACGTACACGCCAACAGTAACACCGGCTGAAATCACAGCAACAGGTGATGAGTCAACAGGCGTGCAAGGAGCAACACAAACTGGTCAAATCACATCAGAGATCACTAATGGTGACAATGTGACGAAGACGACTTACACGTTTGATGGTGAAACCACTAAGGTTGTTCCAGGAGAAGGAACGTACACGATTGACCCAGAAACTGGTAAGGTGACGTTTATTCCAGAACCAAGCTTCACCGGTACAGCGACGCCAGTAGAAGTGACTGTTACAGCGACTATTCGCAACCAAGATGGTAGTGAGTCAACGATTTCAGACACAGCGACTTATACGCCAACAGTAACACCGGCTGAAATCACAGCAACAGGTGATGAGTCAACAGGCGTGCAAGGAGCAACACAAACTGGTCAAATCACATCAGAGATCACTAATGGTGACAATGTGACGAAGACGACTTACACGTTTGATGGTGAAACCACTAAGGTTGTTCCAGGAGAAGGAACGTACACGATTGACCCAGAAACTGGTAAGGTGACGTTTATTCCAGAACCAAGCTTCACCGGTACAGCGACGCCAGTAGAAGTGACTGTTACAGCGACTATTCGCAACCAAGATGGTAGTGAGTCAACGATTTCAGACACAGCGACTTACACGCCAACAGTCACACCGGCTGAAATCACAGCAACAGGTGATGAGTCAACAGGCGTTCAAGGAGCAACCCAAACTGGTCAAATCACATCAGAGATCACTAATGGTGATAATGTGACGAAGACCACTTACACGTTTGATGGTGAAACCACTAAGGTTGTTCCAGGAGAAGGAACGTATACAATTGACCCAGAAACTGGTAAAGTGACGTTTATTCCAGAACCAAGCTTCACCGGCACAGCGACGCCAGTAGAAGTGACTGTTACAGCGACTATTCGCAACCAAGATGGTAGTGAGTCAACGATTTCAGACACAGCGACTTACACGCCAACAGTCACACCGGCTGAAATCACAGCAACAGGTGATGAGTCAACAGGCGTTCAAGGAGCAACCCAAACTGGTCAAATCACGTCAGAGATCACTAATGGTGATAATGTGACGAAGACGACTTACACGTTTGATGGTGAAACCACTAAGGTTGTTCCAGGAGAAGGAACGTATACAATTGACCCAGAAACTGGTAAGGTGACGTTTATTCCAGAACCAAGCTTCACCGGTACAGCGACGCCAGTAGAAGTGACTGTTACAGCGACGATCCGTAACCAAGATGGTAGTGAGTCAACGATTTCAGACACAGCGACTTACACGCCAACAGTCACACCGACAACAACCTCATTCGTGGACGGCGATGGTAACCCACTCCTTCCAAATGAAGAGGGCAACGTACCATCGAAAGATATCCCAGGTTATGAGATTATCTCAAGTACAACAGATGAGAATGGCAATACGGTTCACACTTACCGTAAGGTGACAACGCCAACCACATCATTCGTAGATGGTGATGGTAACCCACTCCTTCCAAATGAAGAGGGCAACGTACCATCGAAAGATATCCCAGGTTATGAGATTATCTCAAGTACAACAGATGAGAATGGCAATACGGTTCACACTTACCGTAAGGTGACAACGCCAACCACATCATTCGTAGATGGTGATGGTAACCCACTCCTTCCAAATGAAGAGGGCAACGTACCATCGAAAGATATCCCAGGTTATGAGATTATCTCAAGTACAACAGATGAGAATGGCAATACGGTTCACACTTACCGTAAGGTAACAACGCCAGTGACCTCATTCGTGGATGAAGACGGCAACGTCATCTCGCCAAACGAAGATGGTAAACAACCATCTAAAGCCATCTCAGGCTATGAGCTAGTAGGTTCAAGCACAGATGAAAATGGCAATGTGGTGCATACTTATCGTAAGGTAGTGAAGACCACGACGTCATTTGTAGATGGTGATGGTAATCCAATTCTTCCGAATGAAGAGGGCAATGTGCCATCAAAAGACATCCCAGGTTATGAAATCATCTCAAGCACAACGGATGAAAACGGCAATTTGGTTCACACTTATCGTAAGGTAGTGAAAACAACAACGTCATTCGTGGACGGTGATGGTAACCCAATCCTTCCGAATGAAGAGGGCAACGTGCCATCGAAAGACATCTCAGGTTATGAGATTGTCTCAAGTACAACGGATGCGAATGGTAACACGATTCACACTTATCGTAAGGTGACAACGCCAATGACCTCATTCGTGGATGAAGAAGGTAACGTCATCTCACCAAACGAAGATGGTAAACAACCGTCTAAGGACATCTCAGACTATAAGTTAGTTGGTTCAAGCACGGATGAAAACGGCAATGTGGTGCATACATACCGTAAAGTTGTGAAAACAACGACCTCATTCGTTGACGGTGATGGCAACCCAATCCTTCCAAATGAAGACGGTAACGTGCCATCGAAAGACATTCCAGGTTATGAAATCGTCTCAAGCACAACGGATGAGAATGACAACACAGTTCACACTTACCGTAAAGTAGTGAAGCAGGATGAACCAAGTGTCGTGACACCAAATTCTCCAAAAGCGTCAACACTAGCTAAACCAGCTGAGGCGAAGCCAGCACCAGCAACTAAGACAACAAACAAACTTGAAGTTCTTCCGAATACAGGAACGGAAAACACAGCAACAGCGTCAGCTCTTGGTGTGGGTATGATTTTGACTGCTCTTGGTCTTGCAGGTAAACGTCGTCGTAAGGAAGATTAATTAGACTAATTAATCAGATTTAGACAAAGATAAAAACTCTTGATTTTTCAAGAGTTTTTTCTTTATATTTAAATGATGTCATGGTTGTAGTTGGGTTAGTAATGTTTTAGAATCTATGATTTGGTATATGGTAACTAATACAAATAGTTGATAGAAAAACATAAAACACTTGACAAATAGGGAGGGTATATTATAAAGTAGTGCATATTATGCACAAATATTATAAAAAGAAGTAATCCTTTTGTTTAAAGATAGTAAGCATAAAGACACAGCCCAACGCTTTACGATTAAAAAGTTTAAGTTTGGAGCTGCGTCAGTATTGATTGGTACAGTATTTGCAGGTAGTGTCCAAGCAGAAGAAACTGTTGCGTCAACTGATCCTTCAGTAGCGACAGCAGTGTCGACTGAGGAGAGTGTGGCAGAGGCTTCAGCTTCAGATGTGTTAACTACGTCAGAAGCGGTTGTTGCCGAAGAAGTTTCTGAACCAGTAGCAAGTTCAGAAGTGGTTGCATCATCAGAAGTTGCAGCGTCAACAACAGAAGCTTCAAGCGAAAAAACAACTGAAGAAAGCAAGTCAGAAGCAACAACGACTGGGTCATCTACATCGTCATCAGCAACAAGCACAACAGTTGAGACAACATCACGTGTAACAGCAACAACTTATAAAGTGACTTACACTGATGTGACAACAGGTGAAGTGGTTTCTAGTCGTAGCAAGTCTACTATGACAACAACAACCTTGCCAGCGGAAGAGTAAGACAAGGTAACATTTGATGTGACTGAAAAGGCTGACATGTCATTGCCAGAGTTGGCAGGCTACAAATTGGCGACCAATCAAGCAGAGATTCAAGCGGCAGTAATTACTTATGGAGACCGTAACAGTCGTTTGATTAACTTTAACGTAGTTAAAGAAGATGTAGCAGCAGCTGGTGGTAACAATGATACTGAAACAGAATTAGCTGGTTTCCGTGCCTTAAGTCCGATTGCTTCGTCAAGCGTTCAAGCTGGACAACCTGCAACAGGTTCAGGGTCACGTTATGATAATACGGTGGATAATGCTGTTCCAGAGGGAACGGTAACTCCAGAAGAGTTTCTTGCGACTCAACCGGATACAAGTACACTTCAAAAATCAATTTTTGGTGAACCAACTTCTAACTTATATGGTAGTAAATTTGCAGACATGGTTCATTTTGTCAATTTTACTCAAGCTAATTTAGTTAGTGGGGCATTCGATAGTAATAACATGCTGACAGTAGGTATGGTTTTTGAAGAAAGAATTAATGCAAACACTGTCTTACGAGCGACTGTTACTGAGTTGAAACCATTTACAGCTACAGAAGCATATCGTGAAATGGCTACTGAAATTGATCGTATCAATGGAACAGATTATGCAACGACTGTTTATAATCCAAATCAAACAAATGGTTTTAGAAACCCCGAATTTGTCAGTGATACAACAGGAAAAGAAGCTGGTTTTATAGTAAAACAAGCAGGAAGTTATAATGTTGTTGGATCAGGTGACGGAGGATTAAAAACAGGTGAGAGTTATTCACGCGTTGCTTCAAGCCAATCTGGTGCTGATATTGGTGTGAAATTCAAATTAGAACAGGTAGTTGAAGGTATTTCACAACCAGTTGATGTTATTGTAACAGATGGAGAACAGTTAACTAGTCATGAATTGATTACATTAACAACAGATGGACGTCCATGGGAGTTGGCAGGTGAGTATAAGACAAGAGACTATTCTTGGATACCAAATACTCCAACTATGTTAAATGATAGTACAATTACTCTAGCTGAGCAAGAAGCTAAAAATGGAACTCCGTATATTTCAGGTCTTGGTTTAGGTGGTAAAAACGCAGGATATTATGGAGAAAGTAATAAGCCTAATCCTCAAGCATTATTAACACCTTATCCAAATGCTGGTTTAGGTACTCAAATTATCTCTAGTCCAGTTAATTATCTTCGTTCATACCCAGGAGCGCTTTCTAATAGTGGTGCAAGAAAACAACTTTCTGTTCCAATATTTATGTCGGCTAACACTAATGAATTAGGACTTTATATCAATTCTGCTGGTGCACAACAATTACTCATAGGTGTTTTGTTAGTGGATCGTTCAGATGCTAATGAATCGTACGGTCAAGCTTTCCATGGAATATCAGAAATGAATGCTTCTGGTCAAGTTTTACAACAACCACAACTTGGTAGAGTTGCTCCAGACGTAGATGTTATGACTGATAAAGGAACGCGCACTGGTTTCTATGGTGATGACGATCGAGAAGGAAAAGGTGCGGATAATAACTTTAATCCAGATGAAGGAGAGAAACAATTATCTGCAACAGGTACTTATGAAGTATTAAATGTCAATTCACAAACATATACTTTAAGTGTAGTAGCTAAAGCAAATGGTGAAGGCACTGCGTCTGCCAAAGCTTGGATTGATTTTAATAGTAATGGACAATTTGATGAAGACGAGGCTTCTGAAATTCAAACGTTCTCAGGTACATCAGAAACAGTACTATCTTTTGTCTGGAATCGTGATTTTAGTTTAGTAGATTCAACAAAATTAGCCGTTCGCATAAGAACTGCTATGGATGAGAATGACATTGCTAACCCAACTGGTATAGCTTCAACCGGTGAAGTCGAAGATTTTCAAATTTTAACGAAATTACCTCCAAAGGGTACAAAAGACACGTCAAAAGACTCTCAAGGTGTTACTCAAACAGGAACAGTTTCTTTCTCTGCACGTGGTACATTAGTTAAAGAAGGTGTTGTTGTTCGTGAGCATGGAGATTCGATTAATTCAGTTACTAATACACTTGATGATAACAGTATTTTTGGTATTGTTGATACTCAAGGGAATATTGTAAAAGAATTAGAGACAAGCCAAGGAAAGTATACAGTAAGTCCTGAGTCAAGTGCATCTAAAGTTATTATTAAATTTGTACCAAATCCAGATTTTACAGGAGTAGCTACTGGTGTAGTTATTTGTTCGACAGATGCTAATGGTTTAAATACTAATTGGGCTAACGAAGATACTGATATCTCAAATGATTCGACTATTTTAGGCAAGTCAACTTGGGATTCATTATATATTCCAGAAGTAGTGCCACTAGAAACAGAAAGTTATCCAGCAGCATCTAGTGGACCACAAGGAGTTCCACAAAAGGGCACACCAGTTATCGCAATCAGTAATGATAATCAAGTTAAATCAACGAAATATACTTTAGAAAATGCAAATTCTGAAGGAAAAGTTGTTGCTGAAGAAGGTACTTATTCAATCAATGAAACAACTGGTGAAGTTATTTTTGAGCCAGTACCGGATTATGTTGGTACTGCTCCGGGTGTTAAAGTCGTTGCAACTTATGTTGTAACTAATGAGTCTGGTAAAACAACTACTATTACTGATTCTGCGTCATACATTCCTACTGTGACTTCAACAACTCCTACAGGCTTTAATGAAGTATCATCAGGTTTACAAGGTGAATCACAAACAGAGAAGATTGACTTTGCAGCCGGTAATGATAATGTTCCAATGGATGATAAAGTTCCAGCAACATTTGATGATGGTAAGACTGAAAAAGTTGTCCCAGGTGTTGGTACTTATACGGTTGCAGCAGATGGAACCGTAACGTTCACTCCTGAGAAAACCTTTACAGGAGAGGCACCAACTGTAACAATTGTTCGTCAAGATGTAAACGGAACTAAGGCAACAGGTACTTACACGCCAACAGTCGTTGCAGTAACACCAGTAGGATTTGATGCAACCTCTACAGGTACTGAAGGTGAAACTCAGTCTGGTAAAGTTAACTTTGCAGCAGGTGACAAAGTTGCTCCGTTGGTAGGACCAGCAACATTTGAGGACGGTACAACAGAAAAAACCGTTCCAGGTGAAGGTACTTACACAGTTGCTGAAGACGGTACAGTAACCTTTACGCCAGAAGAAGGCTTCACTGGTACTGCAAAAGGTGTGACAGTTAAACGTGTGGATGCTAATGGTACGCCAGCAACAGCAACTTACACACCAACTGTTATCCCATCACAAGTTGCAGAGATTAGCTTTGTTGATGAAGCAGGTAACACAATTGCAGAGACAGTCAAAACTAAAGGTGCAGACAATACTGCGATTAAGTATTCTCCAAAAGCAACAGTTAAAGACTTGGAAGACAAAGGTTATGAACTAGTTTCATCAACTTATGAAGCAGGTGAGTCATCTTATGATAAGGACTCAACAGCAGATCAAAGTTTCCAATTAGTCTTCAAAGAAAAAGTTGTTACTGTAGATCCAAACGAAGTTGTTCCAGGTCAACCAATTAATCCAAATAATCCAGATGGACCAAAATGGCCTGAATCAGGAGTTTCATTGACAGAAGAAGTGACGCAAACAGTGAACTATGTTGATGAAAATGGTAACACAGTCGCTGAAACTAAGACAGATAAAGTAAGCTTTACTCGTACTGCGACAGTTAACATGGTGACTGGGGAAATCACTTATTCTGAATGGACAGCTGTTGATAACGATACAACGTTTGATGAGAAGTCATCACCGGTTGTTCAAGGTTATGTAGCTTCCAAAGCTAAGACAGATGCGGTGACAGGTTTAACAGCAGATAGCAATGATGTTGTTGAAACAATTGTTTACAAACCAGTTGGTAAGACAATTATCACAAACCCAGATGGTTCAACAACAGAAATTCCGTATACCAACGATCCAACAGATCCAACTGTTGCAACACCAACAGGAACTATTCCTTATGTTTCAGGTTATATCCCAACAGATGGTAACGGTAATCCATTGACACCTGTTGATCCATAAGATCCAACAAAAGGTTATGTGCCACCGACAGCAACAGACGGAACAACTGATACTACAGTGGTTTACACACCAAACCAAGCAACATCGACAGATCCAAACGTAGGTGGTGTTGAGGTTGTCGAAGGTACGCCAATCACAGAGAAAGACATTACGGATAAAGTAACAGGTCTTCCAGATGGCACTAAAGTGACTGTTAAGGATCCATCAAGCATCCCAGGAACAGACACGCCAGGAGATAAGGGTACAGTAACGGTAATCGTTGAGTATCCAGATGGTTCAACGGAAGAAGTTGAAGTACCAGTAGTGGTAACACCAAATGATGCGACTAAGACAACACCAAACGTAGGTGGCGTTGAAGTAACAGAAGGTACACCAATCACAGAGAAAGACATCACTGATAAAGTAACTGGTATCCCAGAAGGCACCAAAGTGACTGTTAAGGATCCATCAAGCATTCCAAGTACAGACACGCCAGGCGATAAGGGAACAGTAACAGTAATCGTTGAGTATCCAGATGGTTCAACGGAAGAAGTTGAAGTCCCAGTGGTTGTGACACCAAACCAAGCAACATCAACAGATCCAAATGTGGATAAAGTTGAAGTTGTTGAAGGCACACCAATCACCGAGAAAGACATTACAGATAAAGTAACAGGTCTTCCAGATGGTACAAAAGTGACTGTTAAGGATCCATCAAGCATTCCAAGTACAGACACACCAGGTGATAAGGGAACAGTAACAGTAATCGTTGAGTATCCAGATGGATCAACAGAAGAAGTTGAAGTCCCAGTTGTTGTCACACCGAAGACACCAACGGATGCAGATAAGAACACACCAACAGTAGATACAGTTGACGTAACTGAAGGTACACCAATCACCGAGAAAGACATTACAGATAAAGTAACAGGTCTTCCAGATGGTACAAAAGTGACTGTTAAGGATCCATCAAGCATTCCAAGTACAGACATACCAGGTGATAAGGGAACAGTAACAGTAATCGTTGAGTATCCAGATGGATCAACAGAAGAAGTTGAAGTCCCAGTTGTTGTGACACCGAAGACACCAACGGATGCAGATAAGAACACACCAACAGTAGATACAGTTGAAGTAACTGAAGGTACACCAATCACCGAGAAAGACATTACAGATAAAGTAACAGGTCTTCCAGATGGTAGTAAGGTAACACTATTGGATCCAATTCCAGATTCAAGTACTGCAGGTAACAAAGGAACAGTTCGTGTTGAAATTACTTATCCAGATGGTTCTAAAGAAATTGTAGAAGTGCCAGTAAATGTTACTCCGAAAGCGACTGCTTCTAACGGAATGACAAACTCTAACACTTCAAGAACTCAAGCTGTTTCATCAGCAAGAGGATTAGATGCATCAGCTCGTGCTTATGCTAATTCTGACAAAGATTCAGGTCAAAAAGCAACTATGCTTCCTAACACAGGTACTGAAAGCAATGCATCAGCAACTGCAGCAGGTATCGGTATGATTCTTGCAACTCTTGGTCTTGCAGGTAAGCGTCGTCGTAAGGAAGATTAAACTTTGTGAAATAGTCTCTGAACGACCAAAAACCACCTATCGTAAGATAGGTGGTTTTTTAGTGAAAAATAAAACCCTTTATCATCGTAAGATAAAGAGCCTAGGTTGTTATTTTTTTCCGATAAATTTTTTAAGTAACAGTAAGCCATAACCAAATAAAAGGTATCCAATAAAAATGGCTAATGAATTTGTTAAGACACTTGTCCAGCCATACTTACTGACATTGGTAAAGAAATAAGGAAAGGGACTGTCAGTAGCACCAGGAATAGGTAGTTTAGTCACTAAGCCGTTAAAAAGGGCAAAGAAACTATAGAATAAAGGAACGATTGTCCAACGAAATGGATCAAAAATGCGATAGCTATTCTTTTTATCCAAGATAATGGTGTCTAAAATCATGCCGATGGGAACAATATAGTGAACTAGGAAGTTACGGATATTCCAAAAATCCTCGGGTTTGACCAATGGAGCCAGTAAGAAATGATAGATGACAAAAGTAATGGTAATAGCCATAGTGACCCCACCTTTGAGGCGTAGTAGTCGGTCTTGGTTAAGGGTGTGACGTTTGCTTTCTAGTAGAACTATAAAAATGAGAAAACTAAAAACGAGTATATTAGAAAGCACCGTGTAATAAAGGAGCATTCCCCAACCATCTTTAGCGATTTGTAGGCTGACGCCTAAAATGCCCAAAGCAGCTAAGAGGCTGCGATAACGTTGTCTGTGTGACATAAAAAATCCTTTCAAAAATAGAACATAATGTCACTATTATAGCCTAGTTAAACCTCAAATTTCAAGTGCTTGGCTCAAAATATGTTAAAATGAAAATGAGGACTCATCATAAAGGAGAAAACATGAATCAGATCATTTGTCCACATTGTGAAACGACTTTTACGGTTAATGAAAATGACTATCAAAAACTTTTGAATCAAGTTCGTGGTCAGGAATTTGACAAAGAAATTCAAGAACGCTTACACCGTGAGATTGGTTTGATTGAGGAGAAGCTCAATAATCAATCGCAGCAAGAATTGATGAAAAAAGACCATGAAATTTCACAACTGACCTTGAACTTGGAACGTTTAACGGAAAAAAATGCGGCAGAGCTTGCTAAGACTAAAGCTGATAAGGATAGGCAGCTAGAGGTACTGACTAAAAAACTTGAAACGTTGGAGTTAGAAAATCAAGTAAAATTACAAGCCAGTCTCGCTCAAGTTGAAAGAGAGCGGGATCAACTTACGATGAAGTTAGAGAATTTAGCTGAAAAAAACGCTTCAGAACTCGCTAAAACTGTAGCTGACAAAGATCGGCAACTAGAAGCCCTAGCCAATCAATTATTATTAAAAGAAAAGGAACAGGAGCTATCTTTGGCTAAGCTACAGGGCGATTATGAGCGTGACCTGCAAGCAGCTAATGAGCAGGTAGAATTTTACAAGAATTTCAAGGCTCAACAATCAACCAAGGCTCTTGGTGAAAGTTTAGAACATTACGCAGAAAACAAGTTCAATGAGATTCGTCACTTGGCCTTTCCTAACGCGACGTTTATAAAAGATAATCAGGTATCAGATAGTGGTTCCAAGGGAGATTACATCTACCGAGAAGTGGATGAGCATGGGGTTGAGATTCTCTCTATTATGTTTGAGATGAAAAATGAAGCAGATACGACCAAGACTAAGCATAAAAATAAGGATTTTTTCAAAAAATTAGATAAGGATAGACGAGAAAAAGGTTGTGAATATGCTGTCTTAGTCAGTATGTTAGAGACTGACAATGATTATTATAATATCGGTATTGTTGACGTCAGTCATGAATATAAAAAGATGTATGTGGTGCGTCCACAATTCTTTATTCAGTTGATTGGTTTACTGCGTAATGCAGCTATGGATGCTCTGAAATACAAACAGGAATTAGCCATCATTCGTGAACAAAATATTGATATTACTCATTTTGAGGAGGATTTAGATGCCTTTAAGATGGCATTTGCTAAAAATTATCAGAGTGCGAGTAAGAATTTCAAAAAGGCGATTGAGGAAATTGATAAATCAATCAAGCGTATGGAAGCTGTTAAGGCAGCTTTGACAACCAGCGAAAATCAATTACGTCTAGCTAATAATAAATTAGAAGATGTTTCGGTGCAAAAATTGACACGGAAAAATCCAACGATGAGAGCAAAATTTGCTGAACTAAAAGAATAAGGCGAGTAACAAGGAGGGCTGCTTTTCCCTCCTTTGTTTTTGTGATATAATAGCAGTTATGATGAACGGAATTATCAATCTAAAAAAAGAGGCAGGCATGACCAGTCATGATGCAGTGTTCAAACTGAGAAAGATTCTCCGAGAGAAAAAAATTGGTCATGGAGGCACCTTAGATCCTGATGTGGTTGGTGTTTTGCCTATTGCTGTTGGTAAGGCGACAAGGGTTATTGAATACATGACAGATAGTGGTAAGGTTTATGAGGGAGAGATTACCTTGGGCTTTTCAACCACTACAGAAGATGCTAGTGGGAAACGCGTTGATTATCTAGCGGTGAATGATGCTTTAAAGGCAGAGCAGATTGATCAAGCTATGGCAGGTTTCATTGGTGAGATTATTCAGATTCCACCAATGTATTCAGCAGTTAAAGTCAATGGTCGTAAACTTTATGAATATGCTAGGGCTGGTGAGAGTGTTCAACGTCCTAGTCGTCAGGTGCAGATCATTGATTTTCAACGTACCGGTGATTTAATCTTTGAACAAGGTTTGTGTCGTTTTCATTTTCGTGTGGCATGTAGTAAGGGGACTTATGTTCGCACCTTGGCAGTTGATTTGGGAGCTAAGTTAGGCTATCCCAGTCACATGTCTTATTTAGAGCGCACGGCTTCAGCGGGACTAACCTTAGACCGAGCCTTAACCCTGTCAGAGATTGAAGACAAATTAGTCAAGGATGACCTCTCTTTTTTACTGCCTATTGAATATGGGGTAATGGGCTTACCAAGGGTTGATTTGACTTTTGACCAAAAAGAAGAAGTTGGCTACGGTCGTTTTATCACGCTTGATTGTCAAGACCAACTAGTCGCCGCTTTTTATCAAGATCAACTAGTCGCCATTCTTGAGCAGCGTGAGCAATTTTATAAACCTAGAAAAGTATTAAACAATGAAAATTCATGAAATAACTAATTACCATCAAATTCAAGAAAATGAAGAAACGATTTTGGTTTTAGGCTATTTTGACGGCCTCCATTTAGGGCATAAGGCCCTTTTTGATGAGGCAAAAACAGTTGCCAAGGACAAAGGACTAAAAGTGGTTGTCCTAACATTTCCAGAAAGTCCACAATTAGCCTTTGCTAAGTTTCATCCTGACTTGCTTCGCCATATTAGTTACCCAACCAAACGCTACGCCAAGTTTGCGGAGTATGGTGTTGATGATTTATACTTGTTGCCCTTTACGAGTGACTTTGCTAGCTTAAAGGCCAAGGATTTTATGGCGACTTATCTGAAAGCTCTAAACCCTCATACCATTGTGGTTGGCTTTGATTATAAGTTTGGTTCTGATGGTAAAACAGCTAGTTACCTAGCCAGTCAACGTCAATGTCAAGTGATTGAAGTACCAGAAGTCCAAGATAGCGATCAAAAGATTAGTTCGACTAGAATTCGTCAGCTATTAGCCCAAGGTCAAATCCAACAAGTCAATCGTTTGCTTGGTTATGACTATTCGATTAGAGGGTTAGTTGTGCATGGGGATGCTAGGGGCAGAACCATTGGTTTTCCAACAGCCAATATTGCCTTACTAGATCAAGTTCATTTACCAAGCGACGGGGTTTATGTAACCGAAGTGCGTGTGAAAAATCAAGTCTATCGTGCCATGACCAGCATTGGCAAAAATGTGACTTTTGGTGGTAACGACTTACGAATTGAATCACACCTGTTTGATTTTACTGGCGAGATTTATGGTGAAACCATTGAAATTTTTTGGTTGGATAAAATTCGAGAAATGGAAAAATTTTCTGGTATTGAAGAGTTGATTTGTCAATTAGAAGCCGATCAAAAAATCGCTAAAAATTGGAAAAAGCTAGCTATTTAAGGTTAAATTTGATATAATGAAAGGGCTTAGAATTGCTAGAATCATTATTTTATAGGAGTATATCGAATGATAACCTTATTTTTATCTCCTAGTTGTACTAGTTGTCGTAAGGCTAGAGCTTGGTTGATGAAACATGATGTCTCCTTTGTAGAACATAATATTATGACAAGTCCTTTGAGTCGTGAAGAATTGATTAAAATTTTATCTTTAACAGAAAATGGAACAGAAGATATTATTTCAACACGATCGAAGATTTTTCAACGTTTGAATATTGATGTTGAGGAGATGTCTATTACAGAATTACTAACTTTGATTGCCGAGAATCCAAGTCTATTGCGTCGTCCAATTATCATGGATAGTAAACGCATGCAGATTGGTTTCAATGAAGATGAGATTCGTGCCTTCTTATCAAGAGATTACCGTAAGCATGAATTAAGACAGGCAACTATTCGTGCGGAAATAGGAGGGAGCTAACTCATGAAAAATTATAGCTATCCGATGGATGTATCTTGGAGCACTAGCGAGTTGACTGCTGTGCTTCATTTTTTAGGTTTAGTTGAACAAGCCTATGAGGGTCATGTTACAGTTGAAAACTTACTGGAAGCTTATCAAGCCTTTAAGCAGGTCGTTCCTAGTAAGGCACAAGAAAAACAGCTAGATCGTGAGTTTGAAAAAAATAGTGGTTATTCAACTTATCGGGCTGTTCAAGAAGCTAAAAATCTTGAGAAAGGTAGATTGTCGCTTGGAAAATAAGTACAGTTTTGCTTGTCAACTGATTCGTCAAGCAGGTCAGTTATTAAGGCAACGTCTATCAGAGGAGCTGATTGTTGAGGAAAAATCAGGATTTGCTGATTTAGTCACGAACTTAGACCTAGCAATACAAGATTTTTTAGTTGAACAGATCAAGACCCACTACCCAACAGATGCTATTTTGGCAGAAGAGAAAAATCTTTACCATGATTTGATGACAGGAACGGTTTGGGTTCTTGATCCCATTGATGGTACGACCAATTTTATTGTTCAAAAAGATGATTTTTGTATTCTTCTAGCTCATTATCACAAGGGTCAAGCACAATTTGGTTTGATTTATCAAGTCATGGCTGACAAGCTATATCATGGTGGTGGAGAGTTTGAGGTTTATTGCAATGAAGACAAGTTATTGCCTTATCAAGATAAACCCTTAACACGCTCTCTTTTTGCCTGCAATAGTCAAATGTATCGAGATAATGTTGCTCACTTAACTGATTTTCTCAATCAAACCTTGGGTGTTCGTATGTATGGTGGGGCAGGTATCAGTTTATCCTATGTGTTGTCAGGACGTTTGTCTGGTTACATTTCCAATATTCAAGTTTGGGATTATTTACCTGCCAAGATTATGGGAGAAAAGTTGGGGTATTGCTTATTGACCTTATCTGGTCAAGAGCCAGATTTTAAAACACGACAAGAAGTGATGTTTATCCCAAAAGTTAAGCAAGAGGAAATTTTGGCTTATTTATCGGGCATTAGGTAAGCGACTTGCGGAATTTTTTTGCCAGAAACCCCTTTCTTATAGTATAATAAAAGTATGAAAACGATATTACCACAGGCCTTTATTGATAAGTATCGTGAGCTTTTAGGAGAAGAAGCAGACGCCTTTTTTGCTAGCTTTGATCAACCTGCTCGCTCTGCCTTTCGCATCAACCCCTTAAAAAAGCAAAAAATTGATTTTCCCAATCCGATTCCTAATACAGAATGGGGCTACTATGGTAAGATTAGTGGCAAATCTCCTGAACATGTGACAGGTTTGATTTATTCTCAAGAACCAGCAGCCCAAATGGTTGGACAGGTAGCAAAACCAGAACCTGGAATGCGCGTGTTGGATTTGTCGGCTGCACCAGGGGGGAAATCAACTCACTTGTTATCTTATCTTGGTAATCAAGGCATTTTAGTTAGTAACGATATTTCTAAAAAAAGAAGTCAAGTATTGGTTGAAAATATAGAGCGTTTTGGAGCAAGAAATGTTGTGGTGCTTAATGAAAGTGCCGACCGTCTAGCCAAGGTCTTCCCTAATTATTTTGATTTGATTGTTTTTGATGGACCTTGTTCTGGTGAAGGTATGTTTAGGAAAGATCCAGAAGCCATTCAATATTGGACAGTTGATTACCCTAGCCAATGTGCTGATTTGCAACAGTCAATTTTACAAGATGCCTTAACCATGTTAGCTCCAGGTGGGCGATTGGTGTATTCAACTTGTACGTGGGCTCCCGAAGAAAATGAGGGCGTGGTTAGTTGGCTCTTACAAGAATACCCAGAACTTACTTTGCTTGATGTGCCTAAATTAAATGGTATGGTTGAAGGCATTGATTTACCACAAACGGCTCGAATTTATCCGCATCAGTTTGAGGGAGAAGGACAATTTGTTGCCCACTTTCAAGATCAAGGACTACCAGCATCAATCCGTATTAAATCAGGTCACTCTAATTTGACTAAGGGACAGAAAGCCTATTGGCAAGAGTTTGCCAAAGAACATTTAAGGGTGGATTTAAGTGGCATGTTGCAGGTTTTTGGTGATCAATTATATCTGTTACCTCAAGAGTTGCCTGATTTATCTTCCTTAAAAATTGCACGCAATGGCTTGCACCTAGGAACGTTTAAGAAAAATCGCTTTGAACCATCGTTTGCATTGGGGATGGCTCTAAGTTCGGATGAAGTCAAACGAACAGTAACTATTAGTGAAGCAGATTTCAGCAAATATGTGTCAGGGCAAACAGTGACTTTGCAAGAAGCCTTGTCAACAGGCTGGTATCAACTGTTAGTGGGAGGTAATGGTTTGGGCTTTGTTAAGGTCGTTGGTCAAGTGATTAAAAATTATTATCCTAAGGGATTAAGATTTCAGGTATAAAGGAAAAAGAAATGAAAAAACAACTTAAATTGGCATTTACAGCGTTGATTGTTCTATCAACGTTTAGTCTAGCGGCGTGTTCTAAGTGGATTGATAAAGGTCAATCAACAACTGCTGTAGGCTCAACGGCCTTACAACCTCTAGTTGAGGCTGTTTCTGATGAATTCTCTAAAAATAATATTGGTAAATACATCAATGTCCAAGGTGGTGGCTCTGGTACAGGTTTATCACAAGTTCAATCGGGTGCAGTAGATATTGGGAATAGCGACCTTTTTGCTGAGGAAAAGTCAGGAATTGACGCAGCTGCACTGGTGGATCATCAAGTAGCGGTTGTTGGAATAGTGCCAATTGTTAACAAAGCTATTACTGTTGACAATCTGACTGTTGAACAACTTAAACAAATTTTTACGGGTCAAATTAAGAACTGGAAAGAAGTTGGAGGTCAAGATTTGCCGATTACGGTTATCAACCGTGCTTCTGGTTCTGGTAGTCGAGCGTCTTTTGATGCAACAATCATGAAAGATGCCCAACCTCTTAAAGCACAAGAGTTGGATTCAAATGGTATGGTGCGTAGTATTGTAGCTCAGACTCCTGGAGCAATCTCTTATTTAGCTTTCTCTTATACAGATGATACTGTTAAAAAGATTAAGCTGAATGGCTATGAACCAACTTCAGAAAATGTTCAAGTTAATAATTGGCCAATTTGGTCTTATGAACACATGTACACCAAAGGGCAACCAACAGCCTTAACGAAGGAATTTTTGGACTACATGATGAGTGAAGAAGTTCAAAATACAGTGATTAAGGATATGGGTTACATTTCCATTAACGATATGAAAGTGAAAAAAGATGCCAAAGGTGTCGTAACGGAGAAATAAAATGTCTAATGAAATTTCAAAACGTTTATTATCAACTTCAAAAAATTCCAAACTGGAGAAGTTTGGTAAGACCATTACCTTTTTCTGCCTCCTTTTAATTGTTTTTGTGGTTGCTATGATTCTCCTTTTTGTCGCTCAAAAAGGTTTAGCAACTTTTATCAAGGATGGTGTCAATCCCATTAGCTTCTTATTTGGTACAGATTGGAATCCGTCGCAAACAGGTCCAGATGGTTTGCCGATCTTGGGAGCTTTACCTATGATTTTAGGCTCTTTCTTTGTCACTTTCTTGTCAGCCTTGTTGGCGACCCCATTTGCGATTGGAGTGGCTCTCTTTATGACAGAAATTTCACCTAAGCGAGGGGCAAAAATCATGCAACCAGCTATCGAACTTTTGGTCGGTATTCCGTCGGTTGTTTACGGTTTTATCGGCTTAACAGTTGTTGTGCCTGCCGTTCGTTCGGTATTTGGCGGTTCAGGATTTGGTATCCTATCAGGTGTCTTTGTACTCTTTATCATGATTTTGCCAACAGTCACTTCAATGACGGTTGATTCACTAAAAGCAGTTCCACGTCACTATAAAGAGGCGAGTCTGGCTTTAGGAGCAACTCGTTGGCAGACAATTTCTCGTGTCATTTTACAGGCAGCTAAGCCAGGGATTTTAACAGCAAGTGTCTTTGGCATGGCGCGTGCTTTCGGAGAAGCTTTGGCTATTCAAATGGTAGTAGGAAATGCGGCACTGATGCCAACTAGTTTAATCAGTCCGGCTTCAACCTTGACTTCTGTTTTGACTATGGGAATTGGTAATACGGTTATGGGGACTGTCCGTAATGATGCCCTTTGGAGTTTAGCCCTAATTCTTTTATTGATGAGCTTGTTCTTTAATAGCATGATTAAACTAATTACACGTCCGAAAGGTAAGAAAAACTATGTACGCTAAAAAAACTGATAAAATTGCCACAGGTGTTCTCTATGGTATTGCTGGCTTTGTCTTACTTATCTTGATAGGTTTAATTGGCTATATTCTAGTTCGTGGTTTATCACATATTTCATGGTCTTTTGTAACAGGTCAATCGAGTGCCTACAAGGCAGGTGGAGGCATTGGGATTCAGCTCTACAATAGTATTTTTCTCTTAGTGATTACACTTCTGATTTCTTTCCCCTTATCACTGGGAGCAGGTATTTATCTATCTGAATACACAAAGGCAGGTCCAATCACAAACTTGATTCGTAATGCCATTGAGATTCTTAGTTCGTTACCATCTGTTGTGGTTGGTCTCTTTGGTTTCTTGGTCTTTGTTGTTCAAATGGATTATGGCTTTTCAATTTTGTCAGGTGCTATGGCTTTGACTATTTTCAATCTACCAATGATGACCAGAAATGTAGAAGAAAGTTTGAAAGCTGTTCACCATACTCAACGTGAAGCAGGCTTGGCTTTGGGACTTTCTCGTTGGGAAACCATTATTTATGTGGTTGTGCCAGAAGCACTACCAGGTATCATAACTGGGGTAGTCTTAGCGAGTGGTCGTATTTTTGGTGAAGCGGCAGCTCTCATCTATACGGCTGGTCAATCAGCTCCAGCACTTGATTGGTCTAACTGGAATCCTTTAAGTGTAGCTAGCCCAATTTCTATTTTCCGTCAAGCAGAAACCTTGGCAGTTCATATTTGGAAGGTTAATGGTGAGGGGCTGTTACCAGATGCAGTACAAGTGTCTGCGGGAAGTGCAGTTATCCTATTATTCTTTATCCTTATCTTTAATTTTTCGGCCCGTTATCTTGGTCGAAAACTTCATGCCAAATTGACATCACAATAGAGGAGAATTATGGTCGAATATAATTGGAATGAAAAGCATATCATCACCTTTGATAAAGATAATGTCGCTCTAGAAACCAAAGATTTACATGTTTTTTATGGGACAAAAGAGTCAATCAAAGGCGTGGATATGCAGTTTGAAAAAAATAAAATAACTGCTTTAATTGGTCCATCTGGTTCAGGAAAGTCAACCTTTTTAAGAAGTTTGAATCGAATGAATGATACCATTGACATTGCTCGAGTGACAGGAGAAATTTGGTATGAGGGCTTAGATGTGAATCGTCCTGAGATCAACGTTTATGAGATGAGAAAACAAATTGGTATGGTTTTCCAACGCCCAAATCCCTTTGCTAAGTCTATTTATCGTAACATCACTTTCGCTCATGAGCGTGCAGGGGTCAAAGACAAGGCATTTTTAGATGAGTTGGTGGAAACGTCACTCAAACAAGCAGCTCTTTGGGAGCAGGTTAAGGACGATCTTCACAAGTCAGCATTGGCACTTTCAGGTGGCCAACAACAACGCTTGTGTATTGCAAGAGCGATTGCTGTTAAACCAGACATTCTTTTGATGGATGAACCAGCTAGTGCTCTTGATCCGATTTCAACCATGCAGGTAGAAGAAACCATGATGGAGTTGAAAAAAGATTATACGATTATCATTGTGACTCATAATATGCAACAAGCAGCTCGTTCAAGTGATTACACGGCGTTTTTCTATAGTGGTGACTTGATTGAGTATGATCAAACCAAGAAAATTTTCCAAAATGCAAACTGTCAGTCAACGAATGACTATGTTTCTGGACGTTTTGGATAGAAGGGGGATAAGATGCAAGATCCAATTTTACATATCAGCGATATTTCCCTTTACTATGGGAAGAAAAAATCATTAAATAATATTTCCATGGATATCTTCCCAAATGAGATCACGGCTTTTATTGGTCCATCAGGATCAGGGAAATCAACACTTTTGCGTTCTATTAACCGGATGAATGACTTGATTCCAAGCGTTACCATTACTGGATCGATTATGTATAAGGGACATAACATTTACAGTCCTCGGATGGATACGGTTGATTTGCGTAAGGAAATTGGCATGGTCTTTCAACAACCCAATCCGTTTCCAATGTCGATTTACGAAAACGTTGTTTATGGCTTACGTTTGAAAGGTGAAAATGACAAACAAAAGTTTGATCAAGTTGTAGAAACGTCACTCAAACAAGCGTCAATTTGGGACGAAGTTAAGGATCGCTTACACGATTCAGCCCTTGGCTTATCAGGTGGTCAGCAACAGCGGATTTGTATTGCTAGGGTACTAGCAACCAGTCCTAAAATTATCCTACTGGATGAACCGACATCTGCTCTTGATCCGATTTCCTCAAGTAAGGTTGAGGAAACCCTTTATGAATTGAAGTCAGATTATACACAGATTATTGTCACCCATAGTATGCAACAAGCCAGTCGAATTTCAGACAAGACAGCCTTCTTCTTGAATGGTGATTTGGTTGAATACGATGATACGAAAAAAATCTTCCTTAATCCAAGTAAGCAAGAGACAGAAGATTATATTACTGGTAAATTTGGTTAGAAAAAGGAGAATACTATGTTACGCACTCAGTTTGAAGAAGAACTAGAAAAATTACACAATCAATTTTATTCGATGGGAACAGAAGTACTTGCTCAAATCAATAAGACAGTTCGTGCTTTTGTGAGCCATGATGTTGATTTGGCCCAAGAAGTCATTGCAGAAGATGATGTGGTCAATGATTATGAGGTTAAATTGGAGAAAAAATCGCTTGAAATTATTGCCTTACAACAACCTATCGCTCAAGATTTGCGTAATGTCATTACTGTTTTGAAAGCGTCAAGTGATGTGGAGCGTATGGGTGATCATGCTGTTTCAGTTGCAAAAGCAACCTTGCGTATGCAAGAGGAAAGTAACTACTTGCCAGCTATTGAAGCAGAAATCAAGAAAATGGGACGTGCCGTTAAGGCCATGGTAGAAGATGCCCTAGATGCTTACGTCACAGGTGATGCAGATAAGGCTCGTGATGTAGCAAAAATTGATGCCGATATTGACAATTATTTCCGTAATATTCAAAGTCAAGCTATCGAAGAAATTCGTCAAAATCCAGACACTATTTTTGCTGGTAAAGAGTATTTCCAAGTCTTGCTGTATTTAGAGCGCATTGGTGATTATGCTAAAAACTTGTGTGAGTGGGTTGTTTATTTGAAAACTGGTAAGATTATTGAATTGTGATATAATAAAGACAAGTAAGGAAGTACAGTGGTTACTTCCTTTCAGTCTATATTAAAGAAGGAGAAAAAGATGGAAACCGTTGAGCATTTAGTCAAACGTTTTGTCCCTGAGCATTATGATATTTTCTTAAATATCAATCGAAAAGATAAAAGCTTCTCAGGTCGAGTTGCGATTAAGGGACAGGCAATTAAAGAAACCATTGCATTTCATCAAAAAGATTTGAAGATTGAAACGGTTCTTGTAGCAGGCAAAAAAGTGGAATTTGAAGTTAATCACGATTTGGAAGAGCTTCGTTTCCAGGTGGAGCAAGTTGGTCAACAAGAGCTTGAACTTACTTTTTCAGGTCATATTACAGATGGTATGACAGGAATGTACCCATCTTATTATACAATCGATGGGATTAAAAAAGAGGTGCTTGCTACTCAATTTGAAAGCCATTTTGCAAGACAAGTTTTCCCATGTCTTGATGAGCCAGCGGCTAAGGCGACTTTTAGTTTATCAATTAAATTTGATCAAGGCCAAGGAGAAGTTGTTCTCTCCAATATGCCTGAAATTGATATAGAAAAGCGTCAAGAAACAGGTATCTGGAGCTTTGAAACAACCCCACGTATGTCAACTTATCTACTAGCTTTTGCGATTGGTGAACTTCAAAGCAAGTTAACAACCACTAAGAGTGGTGTAGAAGTTGGCATTTTTGCCACCAAGGCACATAAATCCTCTTCGTTAGATTTTGCACTTGATTTTGCCAAGCGAGTTTTGGAGTTTTATGAAGACTACTTTGGTGTCCTTTATCCTTTGAAACAGTGTTATCATATTGCTTTGCCTGATTTTTCAGCAGGAGCAATGGAAAATTGGGGCTTGATTACTTATCGTGAAATTTATCTCTTGTCAGATGAGAATTCAACCTTGATGAGTCGTCAGCTTATTGCATTAGTGATTGCGCATGAAGTAGCTCATCAATGGTTTGGTAACCTTGTGACAATGACTTGGTGGGATGATTTATGGCTCAATGAAAGTTTTGCTATGATGATGGAAAATCTAGCTGTTGATAGGCTAGAACCTACTTGGCAAATTAGCAATGATTTTAAAATTAAAGAAATTCCCTCTGCTCTTAATCGTGATGCCATTGATGGTATCCAATCTGTTCATGTGGCTGTCAATCATCCAGATGAAATTCAAACGATTTTTGATGGTGCCATTGTTTATTCTAAGGGTAGCCGTTTGATGTTTATGCTTTATCATTGGTTGGGTGAAGAAGCCTTTGTTGCTGGTTTGCGAGATTACTTTGAGCAACATCAATATGGTAACACGGTTGGTCAAGATTTGTGGAATGCTTTATCTGGTCATTCGGACAAGGATGCAGCTAGCTTTATGGAGAGTTGGCTAGAACAGCCAGGTTTTCCAGTTGTTACAGCCAAGGTAGAAAATGATACCTTAATCCTTAGTCAAAACCAATTCTTTATTGGTCAACATGAAGCAAAAGGTCGTCTGTGGCATATACCACTTAATAGTAACTGGTCAGGTATTCCAGACACCTTGTCAAAAGCTGTTATTAAAATTCCTAATTTTAGTCAGTTAGCAGCTAAAAACAAAGGTGCTTTTCGTCTTAACCTAGGTAATACGGCTCATTTCATTAGCTATTATGATGGGCAGTTGCAGACTGATTTGATGGCTGATTTAGCTGAGTTAGATCAGATGAGTAAATTGCAAATTATCCAAGAGTATCGTTTACTTGCAGCTAGTGGCTTGATTTCCTATACCCAATTGCTACCATTTTTGACTGTTTTTAGTCAGGAGAGCTCTTATCCTATGCTATCAGCCTTGCAAGGACTTGTCTATAGCTTAAGAAATATCATTGATGAAGGCTCCGAAGCTGAGCAAGTTCTCAAACAACTTGTTATTAAAAGTTTTCAAACCAGCTATGAGCAACTAGGTTTGGTGGCTCAAAAAGATGAAGATGACGCTATTGAAAAAAGCCGTCATATCATGTTGAGTATGTTATCATGGGCCAATCATGCGGAAGTTGCGACTCGTTTGCAAGAGGTTTTTAACCAATATGCAGATAAATTGGATGAAATTCCAGCAGGGATTCGTCATGCTGTTTTGTCTAATCAATTAAGACGAGCTGAAAGTCAATCCCTTGTGGATCAATACTTAGAGCAGTATGTTCAAACAAGTGATGGTGTATTGCGTGTCGAATTACGAGCAGCTCTAGCCTTGACTCAATCAAAAGCTAGTCTTGATCAGTTAGTGACATCTCTAAACAATAAAGACATCATCAAACCACAAGATTTATCGAGTTGGTATTTGGCGTTATTGCAGTCAAACTTTGCTCAAGAACGCCTATGGACATGGGCAAAAGAAAATTGGTACTGGTTGAAGAAAACCTTTGCTGGTGATATGAGTTATGCTGATTTTGTTAGTGTTGCTGCTGCTTGCTTTAAGTCAGAAGAACGCTTGGCAGAATTCAAAGCTTTTTATGAACCAGAACTATCTGACTTGGCACTAACTCGTGAGATTGAAATGGGTATGCGTGAAATTCAATCACGAATTGATCAAGTGACTAAAAATAAACTCGAGTTAGAACAAGCTATTTTAGCTCACATAAGGGCCTAGTAGAAGAAGAGAGAGTTTGACTTCTGAACTCTCTCTTTAGTCTAGCTTAAGAAAAGTTTGTTAAACTTCTCGTTAGAAGGAGATACCATGATTAAAATTTTATTAGTTGAAGATGATTTAAGTTTGTCCAATTCAGTTTTTGATTTTTTGGATGATTTTGCTGATGTCATGCAGGTTTTTGACGGTGATGAAGGTCTTTACGAGGCTGAAAGTGGTGTTTATGATTTGATTTTACTGGATCTTATGTTACCTGAAAAAGATGGCTTTCAAATGCTGAAAGAGTTAAGAGAAAAAGAAGTCTTGACACCAGTTATCATCATGACAGCCAAAGAAAGTCTAGATGATAAGACCAATGGTTTTGAGTTAGGAGCAGATGATTATATTACCAAACCTTTTTACTTAGAAGAGTTGAAAATGCGTATTCAAGCCTTGCTCAAACGTTCTGGTAAATTGACGGATAATAATCTGAATTACGGCAATCTTGAAGTCAATACAAGTACCAATACCGTTTTAATTGGCAACCAAGAAGTTGAGTTTTTAGGTAAGGAATTTGATTTGTTAATTTATTTCTTACAAAATCAAAATGTCATTTTACCAAAATCTCAAATTTTTGATCGGATATGGGGATTTGACAGTGATACCACCATTTCAGTGGTTGAAGTCTATGTTTCCAAAATTCGTAAAAAGCTAAAAGGAACTGATTTTGTGAATAATTTACAAACACTAAGGAGTGTGGGGTATATTTTAAAGAATGCTGAGTAGAATTAAAGGGTTATCCAAATCTGAAAATTTTCCCTTTTTTCTCCACTTTTTAGGTGTTTTTACAGGGATATTTTTGGTCATGACGGTCATTATCTTACAAGTCATGTCTTTTGGAATCTATACCACTGTTGATTCCAATCTCAGAACGGCACAAAAGGATATTTCGTCTTATGTGACTTTGGCTATGATAAAAAATAGCTTTAACGCCATTACTGACAATAATAAAACAACAGCTGACGATCAGTCTAAGTTAATCCCACCTAGCGAAGTGATTGCTAATACCGATGTTATTTTATATAGCTCTGATGGTAATATCTTAAATACACTTGATACCTTATCAGGTCTTGAATACGTCAAATTGGACAAGAAAAATTTAGATAGTATTGTCAAAGTGTCCCTAACCAATATTTTGGGAGAAACCCTTGAGTATCGGACTTTGACGGTGCCAGTGAAGAACGTGATTTATCCTGAAGTGGCCTATGCTATGATTGCCATTAACACCAATCAGTTAGAAGAAGCTAATGATCGCTATACTAAAATGATTGTTATTGTCATGATAACTTTTTGGGTAGTGTCAGTGGGAGCCAGTGTTTACCTAGCCAAATGGAGTCGTCGTCCAATTTTGGCCAATTATGAAAAACAAAAAGCCTTTGTTGAAAATGCTAGTCATGAGTTACGTACGCCTTTAGCAGTTCTGCAAAATCGCTTAGAAACTCTATTTCGTAAGCCCAATTCAAGTATTATGGATAATACGGAAAATATCGCGTCAAGCCTAGATGAAGTTCGTAATATGAAATTGTTAACAACTAATTTACTTAATTTGGCTCGACGTGATGATGGCATAAAACCCGACTTAGAAACCTTATCATCAGACTTTTTTAATGACATTTTTACTAATTATCAAATGATAGCAGAAGAACAAGGTAAATTGTTTAAGGTAAATAATCAAGTCAAACATCAAGTTGTTTCAGATAGAACCTTATTAAAACAGTTGATGACGATTCTTTTTGACAATGCCATGAAATATACCGATAAAAATGATGAAATTGTTTTTGAAGTAAAATCAACAGATAAACATTTTTATTTGAGTGTGGCTGATCAAGGAATTGGGATTAGCTCAGAGGATAAAAAGCATATTTTTGATCGTTTTTATCGAGTCGATAAGGCTAGAACAAGGCAACAAGGCGGTTTTGGCTTAGGATTGGCTTTGGCTAAGCAAATTGTAGATTCGTTGAAAGGAACGATTACTGTTCAAGATAATGAACCTAAAGGCACCATTTTTATCGTTAAATTCTAGTAAAAAAGTAACTGGTTTTTGTTTTCCAGTTACTTTTTTGTTAGAATAGGATTATGACAATTTTACAATTTTTGTTGGTGGCATTTTTTTGTGCCTTAGAAACCATTTTTTTCAATCAAGCCTTATTTAATGGAGAGTATTTGATTGCAGCCTTTTGGGGATTTTTGCTCTATCGTGATCTTAGACGGGTTTATTTTGTGACAAAATTAACGGAAAGCCTGTTCACATTTCCCAAGAAGAAAGACTAATGTGATGACTGGAGAGACGTTTTTGGCTGTTATCAGTTAGTTGAACCACTAATTCTCCTTTTTGACTAATGTCAATCACAAGTCCTTCATAGCTTTTACCTTTGTCGGTAAAGCTTATTTTTTTATCCAAAACTAAAGATTTATCACGATAAACCCTAATTAAATCACGTTTTGGTGTATTAAAGAAAATTTGCCAAATCTCACTGATGAGCTGATTGCGACTAATGGGTGGTGTTTCTTGGAAAAGTGAATGAGCAATTTGGTTCAATTCAGAAGGAAATTCACTAATGAAAAAATTGATTCCGACTCCAATTAAGAGGTCAGTTACCACATCTTGTTCTGAGGATAAACTTTCGGTCAAGATACCTGCGATTTTTTTACCCTGGTAGTAGATGTCGTTGACCCATTTGATACCACAATCAATCCCAGTCAGACGCTGAATAGCCTTGACAATACTGGTTGCTGTCATCATAGTATAGACGGGTAAATCATCGTAGGAACAATTTGGTTTGAGGTGTAAAGTCATATAAATGCCACCTTGATTGGTATAAAAAGGACGACCAAAACGTCCAACAGCTTGTTCTTGTTGGGGAGCAAGGTAGAGAACTGGTAGCTGTTCTGCACTTTTTAGGTTTAGTTTGGCATCTAATTGGGTGGATTGGCTGTTGGAATTGATAGAGACCTGAAGCCCAGTAGCCTGACTAATTTCTTTGGCTGATAGATAATCCGTTTTCATATTCTAAGTATAATAAAAAATGACCGTAATAGGCAACTAAGAAAGCTAAATTTTGATAAAATATGTTAAAATAGTAGAGTTAATGAGTCCCGAAAAGGTAGTTGTCTAGATAGACAGCTAGTACTTTGTAACTTTTTAACAAGATTTATTAAAAGGGGGACATTTTTATGTCAGAACGTAAACTATTCACTTCTGAATCAGTATCTGAGGGACATCCTGATAAGATTGCTGATCAAATTTCAGACGCTATCTTGGATGCGATTTTAGCAAAAGATCCAGATGCTCATGTAGCAGCCGAAACGGTTGTTTATACAGGATCCGTTCATGTTTTTGGTGAAGTTACGACATCAGCTTATGTTGATATCAATCGCATTGTTCGTGATACCATTGCAGAGATTGGCTACACCAAAACGGAGTATGGTTTTTCAGCTGAAACGGTTGGTGTTCATCCGTCATTGGTTGAACAATCTCCAGATATTGCCCAAGGTGTTAATGAAGCCTTAGAGGCTCGTCAAGGTCAAGAAGATGCCCTGGATCGAATTGGCGCAGGGGATCAAGGTTTGATGTTTGGGTTTGCCATTGATGAAACACCAGAATTCATGCCCTTACCGATTTCTCTTTCTCATCAATTGGTTAAAAAATTGGCTGATTTGCGGAAGTCAGGTCAGTTGAGTTATTTAAGACCAGATGCCAAAAGTCAAGTAACGGTTGAGTATGATGAAAATGATCAGCCAATCCGAGTAGATACGGTGGTGATTTCAACACAACATGACCCAGACGTCAGTCAAGACCAGATCGCCAAAGATGTCATTGATAAGGTCATTAGAGCAGTAATTCCAGCTCATTATTTGGACGATAAAACTAACTATTTGGTTAATCCAACAGGCCGATTTGTTATTGGAGGTCCTCAAGGAGATTCTGGCTTGACAGGTCGTAAGATTATTGTGGATACTTACGGTGGCTATGCTCGTCATGGTGGTGGTGCTTTTTCAGGTAAGGATGCAACAAAGGTTGACCGCTCTGCTTCTTACGCAGCTCGTTATATTGCAAAAAATATTGTTGCAGCAGATTTGGCTAAAAAAGTAGAAGTTCAATTGGCCTACGCTATCGGTGTGGCAAAACCTGTTTCGATACGTTTAGACACTTTTGGAACTAGCCAAATGTCTGAAGAAAAACTGCAAGAAGCCGTACGTCAACTGTTTGATTTACGACCAGCAGGCATTATCAAGATGTTGGATTTGAAGCGTCCTATTTATCGTCAAACGGCTGCCTATGGTCACATGGGACGAACAGATATTGAGCTACCATGGGAGCGTTTAGATAAGGTTCAAGCTTTGCAGAATTATTTTCAATAAATAAAACAAGGAGGTATAGAACCTCCTTTTATTTTAGATAAATCATTTGTAAAAATTAGTGAAATATGATAAACTAGTAAAGTTGAATATAGTGTTAAGAAAGAATAGAACGTATGCGTAAGATTGTAATCAATGGTGGTAAACTTCTAAGTGGAGAAGTAGCGGTTTCTGGTGCCAAAAATAGTGTGGTGGCCTTAATTCCAGCTATTATTTTAGCAGATGATATTGTCACTTTGGATGGTGTACCAGCCATTAGTGATGTTGACAGTTTAGTAGAAATTATTGAAATTATGGGCTGTGTGGTCAAACGTGATGGTGAAACCCTTGAAATTGACCCACGAGGTGTCAAAAATATCCCTCTGCCTTATGGTAAAATCAACAGCTTGCGTGCCTCTTATTATTTTTATGGGAGTTTGTTAGGTCGTTTTGCAGAAGCCACAGTTGGCTTGCCAGGTGGCTGTGACTTGGGTCCTCGTCCGATTGATCTTCATTTGAAGGCTTTTGAAGCCATGGGAGCTAAGGTTTCTTATGAAGGTGAGTCTATGCGTTTGGCGACAGATGGTAGTCCACTTCAGGGAGCTCATATTTATATGGATACAGTGAGTGTTGGAGCAACCATCAATACCATGATTGCAGCAGCTAAGGCTCAGGGGAAGACTGTTATTGAAAATGCAGCGCGTGAACCTGAGATTATTGATGTTGCAACGTTGTTAAATAATATGGGGGCTAATATCCGTGGCGCAGGTACAGATGTCATAACCATTGAAGGTGTTAAACGCCTACACGGCACACGTCATCAGGTTATTCCAGATCGCATTGAGGCAGGAACCTATATTGCTATGGCGGCAGCTATTGGTCAAGGTATTCGTGTCACAAATGTTTTATATGAACATTTGGAAAGTTTTATTGCTAAACTGGAAGAAATGGGTGTGCGAATGACCATTGATGAGGATAGTGTCTTTGTTGAAAAACAAGATAATCTCAAAGCAGTGTCAGTTAAGACATCGCCGTATCCAGGTTTTGCGACCGATTTGCAGCAACCAATCACTCCTTTACTTTTGACAACTCAAGGTCGTGGTAGCATTATTGATACGATTTATGAAAAACGAGTTAATCATGTGGCTGAGTTAGCACGTATGGGTGCAGATATTTCAGTTGTTGGTGGAAAAACAGTTTACAATGCCCCAGATCAACTAACAGGTGCAGCAGTTAAGGCAACGGATTTGCGAGCGGGTGCGGCATTGGTAACGGCTGGTTTGATGGCTCAAGGAAAAACAGAAATTACCAATATTGAATTTATTTTGCGAGGTTATTCTAATATTATTGAAAAATTGACAGCTCTAGGAGCAGATATTCAATTGGTTGAAGATTAAAAAACTAGGATGAATTATCCTAGTTTTTTATTTTGTCATAAAAAAGATCAATGCGTTTTAACATCGACCTTTTTGGTTAGCGATTATCCTTAGGAATAAAGATACTTAGAATAATCACAGCACCAAGGATTGCTGGAAAGATTGGTCGTCCAGCAAGATATGGCCCCCAATCTCCTAAAAGCCATTGACCTAGACTAGCACCAATTAAACCGACTAAAATGCGAGTTAGACATCCGATACGATGGTTACGTTTGGTAATCAAACCAGCCAGTCCCCCAATAATAGTACCAACAATAATTGCTTGAATCATAATATTCTTATCTTTCTAATCTTTGTGTTTAGATAGCCCATTCGCCACCACGGAAGATTGGGACACGCTGACCATCAGCTGTAATCCCATCAATATCCATCTGTTCAGAACCAATCATAAAATCCACATGTGTTGTTGAACGGTTAAGACCAGCAGTTTTCAGCTCATCTTGGGTCATGTCAACTCCACCTTCAACACTGTGAGCATAGGCTGAACCGATGGCCAAATGATTTGAGGCATTTTCATCGAAAAGGGTATTAAAGAAGGTCAATCCTGAAAGAGAGATTGGTGTTTTATGAGGGACTAGGGCAACTTCCCCAAGAGAACGAGCTCCATCATTTTCTTCAATCAAGCGTTTAAGAGTTTCTTCGCCTTTTTCTGCCTTGACATCAACAATTTGACCATTCTTGAAAGTAAACGTCATGTTTTCAATGACAACCCCTGCATAGCTTAGTGGTTTGGTGCTAGTGACAACCCCATCAGCACGACGATAATCTGGAGCAGTAAAGATTTCTTCAGTTGGCATGTTGGCAATGAATTTTTCACCTTGAGCATTGAAACTACCCGCAGCTTCCCAAATGTGATTTTTTGGCATACCAAGAGTTAGATCGGTCCCTGGTGCGAGATAATGAAGGGCGTCAAACTGCATGTCATTAAGGATTTTTGCTTTTTCTGTTAATTTAGCTTCATGCTCATCCCAAGCCTTAACTGGATCTGCTTCATAGATACGATTCATCTTAAAGATAGCATCCCAAAGGGCATCCACTTGTTCTTCACGGGTTTCTAGATCAGGAAAGACCATCGCAGCCCATTCAGGACTAGAAGCTGCAGCTAAGTTCCAGCTAATTTTATTAGCTTGAGTAGCAATTCGTTGTTTTTCAAGAGCGGTATTGATGGCTTTAGTGGCGGCTGCTAGACGTGTTGAATCTACACTAGCATAGGCACTTGGGTTATTTGATAGAACAACTAAACGACTAGCCTTTTTGTCTAAAAAATAGTTAGATTTATCCACTAGGTATTGTGGGACAGTCGTCAAGCGTTCTTCAGCGGCATGTAAATAACGTTCTCGAGTAATGGCTTCATCAGTAAAGTCAACAATGACCTCACTCGCTCCTTTGGCATAAGCTTCCTTTGTCAATAGACGAGCCAACTCGTATTGACGGACATCAATGGTTAAACAAAGGGTATGTCCTTTTTGAACATTGACTCCTTTTGCGATTAGTAATTTTGCATATTTTTCGAGTAATTGATCAAAATTTGCTAGTGTCATAAGCATCTCCTTTTATGTGATAGGCTTAATATAGCATAATTTGGTAGAAATCTCAATTAAGAAAGCGTTGGGTAAGGCTTGAAAAAAAGTGTCATTCATGATAGGATAGTTAAAGAGTAAATTAAGAAAAGGTGAGAAATTATGGCTTTTGGCGATAATGAAGTAAGAAAAAAAACGCTTTTTGAAAAAATCACATTGGTTGTCGTTGTCATCATGCTTTTGATTACAATTGGTGCTGCTGTATTGACAGCTATTAGTGCGATTTCAGCCTAGTTTATCTAGGCTTGTTTGAACAAAGGGTGACAAATTGACCAAGTGATGTTTTGTCCCTCTTTTTTTGTATAGGAGAAATAAATGAGTATGTTTTTAGATACTGCCAAAATCAGCGTTAAGGCTGGTCGTGGTGGTGATGGTATGGTGGCCTTTCGTCGTGAAAAATATGTCCCAAATGGTGGTCCTTGGGGTGGTGATGGTGGCCGTGGTGGCGATGTTATTTTCATCGTTGATGAGGGCTTACGCACCCTGATGGATTTTCGTTACAATCGGAAATTTAAGGCTAAATCTGGCGAAAAAGGCATGACTAAGGGCATGCACGGACGAGGAGCAGACAATCTTTATGTTCGTGTGCCTCAAGGCACAACAGTGCGTGACGCCCAAACAGGTAAAGTGATTACGGATTTGGTGGAACATGGTCAAGAATTTATCATTGCCAAAGGTGGTCGTGGTGGTCGTGGAAATATCCGTTTTGCAACGCCTCGTAATCCAGCACCAGAAATTGCTGAAAATGGTGAACCAGGAGAAGAACGTGAACTGGCTCTTGAGTTGAAAATCCTAGCTGACGTTGGTTTAGTAGGTTTTCCATCAGTTGGAAAATCAACCCTTTTAAGCGTGGTCACGGCAGCCAAACCTAAGATTGGGGCTTATCATTTTACAACCATTGTACCTAATTTAGGAATGGTAAGAACCAAATCTGGTGATGGTTTTGCCATGGCTGATTTACCAGGTCTGATTGAAGGCGCCAGTCAAGGTGTCGGTCTTGGTACCCAGTTTCTTCGCCATATTGAACGAACTCGTGTTATTTTGCATGTCATTGATATGTCAGCAAGCGAGGGGCGTGACCCTTACGAAGATTACTTGGCCATCAATCATGAATTGGAAACTTATAACTTACGTTTGTTGGAACGGCCACAGATTATCGTTGCCAACAAGATGGATATGCCAGAATCTGAAGAAAATCTAGCCACGTTCCGTGAAAAATTAGCTGCTATTTATGATGAGTTTGATGAGCTACCACTGATTTTCCCTATTTCTAGTATTGCCCATCAAGGCTTGGATAATCTATTGGAAGCTACAGCAGAATTACTAAATCAAACTGATGAATTTCTGCTTTATGAAGAAGCTGATTTGGAAGAAGAAGTTTATTATGGCTTCAATGGTGAAGAAAAAGCCTTTGACATTTCTCGTGATGATGACGCCGCCTGGGTTCTATCTGGTGAGAAGTTAGAGAAACTTTTTGTTATGACCAATATGGAACGTGATGAGTCTATCATGAAATTTGCTCGTCAGTTGCGTGGTATGGGGGTTGATGAGGCCCTTCGTGAGCGTGGTGCTAAAGATGGCGACATTGTTCGTATTGGCAATTTTGAGTTTGAATTTGTGGATTAAAAAGGAGGATGATTATGGGTGATAAGCCAATATCTTTCAAGAATGAGGAAGGTCAATTTATCTCAGCAGCAGATATTTGGACGACTGAGAAACTAGAAGAACTGTTTAATACCCTTAATCCTAATCGCCAATTACGTTTGGCAAAAAATCATCAAGATAAAGAATAAGTAAAGCACCTAGAATAGTTATTCTAGGTGTTTTACTATTATCAGATATGATAGTTAAGACAAGATTTAGATGATTTTTGTGCCATGAACGATAGGTGTCCCAATTTGTGAAGCTAACCTGTGACAGTTTTGAGCAGTAACGCCACCCCCAATCATGATTTCAATTCTATTATTGGCATAATCAACTAAGGATTTGAGATAGTTAATATTATCAGTAATTGGCTGTCTAAGATTGGCTGAACCATGCATTAAGACACGAGTAAAGCTATAATCAATCAGTCGTTCTAAGGCTTGAAGCTGATCTGCTTTAGGAATAAGGTCAAAGGCCATGTGAAAAACCAGGGGCAATCTTTGAGTGCTTGGGAGTAAGGATTCAATGGCTAGGCAATCAAGTTGATTGTCTAGAGTTAGTAATCCCATGACTAGAGCGTCACTTCCTAACTTGATTGCTTTCAAAATATCAGTTCTCATCAGCTCTATCTCTTCTTGAGTATAGACAAAATCTCCCCCACGTGGTCGAATCATGGTGGCTAATGCAATACCCTTACTATGTAGAATTTTAGCAGCATATTCAATAGTTTGAGCAAAAGGCGTGACACCACCAATGGCTAAATGTTGGCACAACTCGACACGCGCTACTTGATGAGGGCTTAACTCCAAAAGATTTTCTACCGTTTCGGTACAAAGTTCCTTGATTAACATATTTTTTCCTTATTTAATTATCATCTTGGTTAGAAATAGAGGCTCCAGATGTCACATCAGACCATCCGACCAGTGCTTGTCCGCTATCATCTAAATAGGCTTTTAGAAGTGGTGAAATATCTTGGGTGTATTGAAAGATGCCTCGTAGTTTTTTTTGGTCATCATAGAGGGCTTGATAAGTTTGAATCAACCGTTGGTTGAAGCTATCTAGTGGAATTGGCAGATGAAGGCTATCCGTTTGGCTGGTCTTGATATCTGATAAGATCCAAGATTCCAATGGCTCCACATCATCGGCAAAGAAAAAACTACCGTCAGGTTGCCCATTACTGTACAGCACATGTCCTTTTTCATCAAAAATCGTTAGTCGCAAAGGTAGATAATTCAATAGCTCTTGCGTTTGCTTGTCAATAAATTGACGAATTTGCCTTGCGATTTGCCAAGGGTGTTCAGCAGAATTTAGTATAAGCAAAGGCAGTTCAGTTTCAACTGTGCTTGTGCTGAAAATGGCTTGATGAGTGTTAGTTATGTTTTGCGTAAAGTCATCAAGACTAGAAATAGTCAGTTGTAACAAATCATCAAAATAAGTTTGAATGTTTTGCCAAAAGGCCAATGTTTTTTCATCGCTATAAAGGGCGAGAGCGTTCAATCTTTTCATAATCTCATCTTACGTGTTTTTACCCAAAAAATCAACTAAGTGCTATAATAAAGACAAGAGGTGTTAAGATGAGTAAAAATCCTTGGCTTATTTTGGCTGAACATCAGATTATTGAAACACAACGACTGCGTTTGCGTCCACTTTCCCTAGCTGATGCAGAAGATTATCATGAATTTAATATGGATGACGATTTGTTAAAATATAGTTATATGGCCAGTCGCACCAAAGAAGAGAGTTTAGAAGAATTAGTCCTGTGGAATCTCAAAACTCCCTTGGGTCGTTATGGTATTGAACTGCTGAGTGAAGGTAAAATTATTGGTAATTCTAGTATTCGCTTGGACGACACAAACACCAAAGCAGAGATTGGAATTACCTTAAACCGTCATTATCATCATCAAGGCTATGCTAGAGAAACGCTTGCTGCCCTAAGAGATTTGGCGATAAGTATGCCAACGGTTAATTATTTGAAAGCAAGTTGTAACCAAGACAATCAGGCTAGCCGAGCTGTGCTAGAGGCCATTGGCATGAATTTGGAAGAAATTCTTGAGAACACGACCAGTCTTAGAGGTCATCAAATCACCACCTTAATTTATGGCTTAGATGTATCCAAAAACGCCTAGGTTTAGCCTAAGCTTTTTTGATGAGTTGATTTTTTCGATATTGGCTAGGTGTGACTTGATGATAGGCTTACGTCTGGTTTTAAATGATTTTTATGATCGCTATCAGTTGCCACTTTTTATTGTAGAAAATGGACTTGGAGCTAAAGATGTTTTAGTGGCGGGTTCGAATGGTCCAACGGTTGAGGATGACTACCGTATTGATTATTTACAACAACATCTTGTTCAAGTTGGAGAAGCCCTACAAGATGGGGTTGATGTGTTGGGCTATACCACTTGGGGCCCAATTGATTTAGTGTCAGCATCGACTGCTGAATTAAGTAAATGTTACGGTTTTATCTATGTTGACCGTCATGATGATGGCAGTGGTAGCCTAGCACGTTATAAGAAAAAATCATTCTATTGGTATAAAACTGTCATTGCCAGCAATGGAGCTAGTTTGTATCAAGATTAGTCACCAATCAATAGATTTCTTCAAAACTATAAAATGGGTCTTTTGTTTAATAGTGTTTGATATTGTATAATAGAGAAATAACATGATGTCATGTTAATGATTTTATTAAGGAGAGGAAAACTTATGTTAGAAACAGGAAATCAGGCTTTAAACGATTATATCATGCAACGTTTTCAAGGCTTTATACAAGACAATCAGAAAGAGAAAAAAGGCGGCATTGTTTTTGTAGGAGATTCGATTACTGAATTTTTCCCTTTAAAAAAATATTTAGGGCGTGACCATCATTTGATTAACCGAGGCATTGCTGGAACAGATACGGTTTGGTTACAAGAACATTTAGCAGAGCAGGTTTTAGCTGTAGAACCTAGTAAGGTTTTCTTGTCTATTGGTACTAATGATATTGGACGTGGTTATGACAAACAAGATACTATCGAGCGTTTTATTGACATCATCAATCAGCTTAAATCTGAAAATCCCTTTGTTCAAATTTATATCCTGTCAATCTTCCCTGTTAATGAATCAGCAGATTATAAAGAAAAGGTTAAGGTTAGAAACAATCAAGCCATTCAATCTCTAAACCAAGATTTATCCCTGTTGCCAGGTGCTGAGTTTATTGATTTGTATCCATTATTACTAGACCAAAAAGGGCAGTTAGCAGCTAATCTGACAACAGATGGGCTTCATCTGACTATGCCAGCCTATGAGATCATTTCTAAAAAACTAGCTCTGTATTTATAAACCAATTGATTTTTTGATATCAAAAGATAATTTAATCTTTTATCAATTATAAGGAGTAATGAGATGACAATTTATCCAGAATTTCCTAAAAATTTCCTTTGGGGTGGTGCTACGGCTGCTAACCAGTGTGAAGGAGCTTATGATGTTGATGGTCGTGGCTTAGCTAATGTTGATGTTGTGCCAATCGGTAAAGACCGTTTCCCCATCATAGCAGGTCAAAAGAAGATGTTTGACTTTGAAGAAGGCTTGCAAAGGAATCTATTGATTTTTATCATCGCTATAAGGAAGATATTGCCTTATTTGCTGAAATGGGTTTCAAAACCTATCGCATGTCAATAGCTTGGTCACGCATTTTTCCAAAAGGTGACGAATTAGAACCAAATGAAGCAGGTCTTGACTTCTACGAAAAAGTGTTCAAGGAATGTCATCAGTATGGCATTGAACCCTTGGTCACCATTACTCACTTTGACTGTCCAATGCACCTGATTAAAGAATATGGTGGCTGGCGCAACCGTCAGTTAATTGGTTTTTACGAACGTTTGTGTCGCACTCTTTTCACACGTTATAAAGGACTGGTCAAATATTGGTTGACTTTTAATGAAATCAATATGATTTTACATGCGCTATTTATGGGGGCGGGCCTTTACTTTGAAGATGGTGAAAATCAAGAACAAGTCAAATACCAAGCGGCCCATCATGAATTGGTAGCATCAGCCTTAGCGACTAAGATTGCTCATGAAATTGATCCAGAAAATAAAGTGGGTTGTATGTTAGCGGCAGGTCAGTATTATCCCAATACACCCCATCCAGATGATGTGTGGGAGAGTTTGAAATTAGATAGAGAAAACTACTTTTTTATTGATGTTCAAGCGCGTGGTGAGTACCCAAATTATGCTAAAAAAGAGTGGGAACAAAAAGGTATTAAGGTCAATATTGAACCCAAAGACTTGCTACTTTTGAAAGAGAACACGGTTGA
Organism: Streptococcus sp. sy004; assembly: GCF_007859205.1. Classification (GTDB taxonomy): domain Bacteria; phylum Bacillota; class Bacilli; order Lactobacillales; family Streptococcaceae; genus Streptococcus. The sequence continues at coordinate 440,669 of NZ_VOHP01000001.1, read as the reverse complement.
TTTTATTTCATTTTCTTACTATTCTAGTCGAGTGGCTTCAGCAGATCCAGCAGTCAAGGAAAAAACGGCTGGTAATATCTTTGCCTCAATCAAAAATCCTTATCTCACAGAGTCAGAGTGGGGTTGGCAAATTGATCCATTTGGTCTAAGGATTACCCTTAATACCATATGGGATCGTTATCAAAAACCAATGTTTATCGTTGAAAATGGTCTGGGAGCAGTAGATACGCCAGATGAAACAGGCTATGTGGCAGATGATTACCGTATTGACTACCTGCGTGAGCATATTAAGGCGATGAATGATGTCATTAACCAAGACGGTGTGGAACTTCTGGGGCTACACGACTTGGGGTTGTATCGATCTCGTATCTGCCGGTACTGGTGAAATGAAAAAACGCTATGGTTTTATCTATGTTGATCGTGATAATGAAGGAAATGGTAGCCTAAAACGTTCCAAGAAAAAATCGTTTGATTGATACAAACAAGTTATCGCAACTAACGGCAGTATGTTATAATAATGATAAAGGTGGAGAATACCTCTCACCTTTATTTTTGCTATTTTATTAGAGAGAAGTTTAGGATAAAAAATGATATTCAATCGTTCACGTTTTCTTTTTATTATTGTTAGTTTTGCAAGTTGCTATGCAATAATGACTTACTGGTCTGTGGGAGCCTCTTTGATCAATACCCTAAAAAATGCATTGATGCCTTTTATAACAGGTGCAGGTATTGCCTACGTGATTAACATTGTTATGAGTGGCTATGAAAAACTGTTAACTAAGCTGTTTAAAAAATCTTTTAAGGGGTTACGAGCGCTTAGTTTATTGCTAGCCTATTTAACATTTATTTGGGCCTTTGTTTTTATTTTTTCAATTGTTTTACCAGATTTGATTAGTAGTCTGAAACGACTTTTAGCCATTAAACCGTCTGATATTCAAAATATTTTGATGGAAGTTCAACAAAATGATAAGGTAACGAAACTTTTAGATTATTTAGGTGGCGAAGTCGTTATTAGTCAACAAATTTCTAGTTATAGTCAACAAATTTCTAATCAATTTTTAGGCCTACTATCAAACTTGCTGTCATCTGTGACAAAGTTTGCTTCAGGTTTGATGTCCTTGTTTGTGAGCCTTATCTTTTCTATTTATGTTTTATCAAGTAAGGAAAGTCTAGCGAGACAGGTAAATCTTTTGCTTGATACTTATTTAGGTCGCTTTGCTAAAAGTTTTCATTATGTTCGAGAAATTCTACATAAACGTTTTCGTGGTTTCTTTGTAAGCCAAACCCTTGAAGCAATGATTTTAGGTACTTTAACTACTATTGGCATGTGGATTTTCAAATTACCTTATGCTCCAACTATAGGTATTGTGATTGCCTTTACAGCGCTTATTCCAGTTGTAGGTGCTTATATCGGGGTCACAGTCGGAACGATTTTGATTTTAACCCAATCAGTGAATCAAGCGATTTTCTTTCTTATCTTTGTGATTATTTTGCAACAGTTTGAAGGCAATCTAATTTACCCTCGAGTTGTAGGTGGCTCTATAGGTTTACCAGGAATGTGGGTTCTATTATCCATTACTGTAGGTGGAGCCTTGGGTGGTATTCTAGGTATGCTTTTAGCAGTACCTCTAGCTGCAACCTTTTATCAGTTAATCAAAGATCAGGTGGTTAACATTCAAGCTAGAAAAAATAGATGATATTTGTAAAAAGCGAGCGTCCAAAAAAGGAAGCTCGCTTTTTCTTACGAATAATAAGATAGGAGGTAGATGAGTGATGTATGAGATTAAGTTGAGAAAAGATGTTCTTTTGCCCCGTGAGCGTCTATTAAACGACGGAGCAGCTCAACTAAGTAATCAAGAACTATTGGCTATTTTATTACGTACAGGTACAAAACAATCATCGGTTATTGAGATAGCTACAAAAATAATCAATAATCTTAATAATTTAGCTGAATTCAAAGAATTATCTATTCAAGAATTGCAGCAAGTGTCAGGAATTGGGCAAGTTAAGGCGATTGAATTGAAGGCAATGATTGAGTTGGGAAAACGTATTACTCAAGCAGAATATTTAAAAGAACATCAGATTTTAAGCAGTGAACGTATTGCTAAAAAAATGATGTTGGAATTTGGTGATAAAAAACAAGAGCACCTAGTGGCACTCTATTTAGATACACAAAATCGTGTGATTCAGCAAAAAGTGGTTTTTATAGGGGGAGTGAGACGCTCGATTGCAGAATCAAGAGAAATTCTTCACTATGCTTGTCGAACAATGGCGACCTCCCTTATTATCGTTCATAATCATCCGTCAGGTGCTCCACAACCAAGTGAGAGTGATATTAGTTTTACAGAAAAACTTCATCGTTCCTGTCAAGATTTGGGGATTATTTTACTCGATCACATTATCGTTGGCCAACGTCGTTACTATAGCTTTCGTGAAAAGGAACGCGTGCTTACAGGTGGTTAACAACATAGTCAAAAAGAGCTAAATCTTCTTGACGACTCTTGTGAAGCAATTCTGGATGCCATTGAACACCTAAAAAAGCACAATCAGTTGCAAGAACTGCTTCAATGGTACCATCCTTAGGATCACGAGCAATGACTTTTAGATTTGGTGCTAATTCTTTAATACTTTGATGGTGAAAAGAATTGATACTAGCTGTTTTTCCATAAATATCTGCTAAAATACTATCAGAATCTACCTGCATTTCTTGAGAGAGATAGTCAGAAGGGTGATCTTGCCAGTGATTTTCAATAGCTTGGTTTAAGTTACCACCGAGAGCAACGTTCATCAGTTGCGTTCCTCTACAAACCGAAAAAATCGGTTTTTTCTGAGCTAAGGCCTCTTTGATTAAGGCTAATTCAAATGCATCACGTTCTCTTAGAAAGTCACAATCGTCAGTTTGAATGGTTTCACCATAAAATTCTGGTAGAACATTTTGGCCACCAGTTAAGATAAGTTTATCAATAAGGCTGATATAGTGGGTAGCCTGTTCTGGTTTACCAATGGGTAGAATAAGAGGGAGGCCACCAACTCTTTTCACCCCCTCAACAAATCCAGTTGCCGTATAAGAAATATTGACGCCGTCAGGGGTCATTTGATCCAAGGTAGTCCGTTGATTACCAGTAATACCAATAATAGGTTGTTTGTTATTTATTGTCATTGTCGTCTTGATTCATAAAATAGAGAAGAGTCTGTAATTCGCTTGTTAAATCAACATATTGAACAAAGACATCTTTAGGGAGGTTAAGGTTGATTGGTGAAAAACTCAAAATGCCTTTGATTCCAGAAGCGACTAAAAGATCAGCCACTTCTTGAGCCTTAACACTAGGCACGGTAAGAATAGCTGTATGACTGGCTAAATGTTCAAGTTTTTCTTTGATGTCAGCAATATCATAAATAGGAATATTGTCAGGTGTCGTTTGTCCAATCAATTCATGTTCAGCCGTGTCGAAAGCCGCAACAATTTGCATTTTATTACGTTCGTGAAAACGGTAGTGAAGCAATGCGCGCCCAAGGTTTCCGACACCAATTAAGACAACATTTGTGATGGAGTGATCATTGAGAATGTCAGCAAAGAAATTCATCAATTTTTTGACATCATAGCCAAAGCCACGTCGTCCCAACTCACCAAAATAAGAAAAATCACGACGAACGGTTGCCGAATCAATACCAATAGCGTCAGCAATTTGACGAGAGTTAACTTTTTCAATATTTTCTGCATTAAGTCGTTTGAAGATACGATAGTAAAGAGATAAACGACGAGCAGTAGCATTTGGGATGCTTTTATCAATAGTCATAAATGTCATACGCTTTCTTTGAAATGTAATTTAGTTTAGATTCTATTTTAATGAAAGTTTGTGAATTTTTCAATAAAATAGCTTTGAGTTTAATAAAAAGCGCCGAAACGCTCTTTTAGACTGTGAATTTATCAAAAATCCCACGTTCTACCAAGCTATTCATGAGAAAGTAGAACTTATCTTGAAAAATTTTATGTTGTTCTGACTTGAAAATATTAACAGAACGAAGACCAGATTGATCTGTAATAGTCAATTTGAAACCTGTTAATTCTTTATTGACGATGATTTTTAGTGGGAAACCTTGATTGGAATTGGGGACTTCTTCTAACAATCGAGTCAGTTCATAATGTCCCATTTTATTTTCTGAGAAAGTTGTGTCACGCAGGGTATATTTTTTAATCTTAGAGCTGATTGCATACTTATATTGACAATCAGCCAGATGAATTTCTTGTTTAAATGCCATACTAATTTTTTATCACTTTCTTTAAGGTTTGAGCCAAAGCGAGAACTTCAGCAGAGGTATTGTATTCAGAGAAACTAATTCTGATGACTTCGTTTAGACGTGGGGAGGTCTTGCTATAGTAGCTAGTTATAACATGACTAGGTTCAATATTGCCTGCCGTACAAGCTGAACCTGCCGAGAGTGAAAAACCTGCCAAGTCTAGTTGCGTTAGCAATAGGGCATTGTTGGTGTCTGGAAAACCTAGGCTAAGAACATGTGGCAGACTGTTGGGATTTTGATTTAAGTAGTAGTTGATTCCCAGTTGCTCCAACTGACTCAGAAAACTAGCTTTCAATTCAGTGACATGTTCCCAGCTTTCTTTTTCTCTTGCTAAACTATCAATAAAGGCAGTAGTCATACCGGCAATGCCAATGAGATTTTCTGTACTGGCACGTTTGTTATATTCTTGTTGTCCACCATGTAGAAGTGGAGTTAGTTTGAGGGTATTGTGGTAGAGAAAGCCAGTACCTTTTGGGCCGTGAAACTTGTGAGCTGATGCTGATAGTAGGTCAATATGGAGAGGATTAGGTTGAAGTGACAACTTTCCCATAACTTGAACGGCATCGACATGAAAGACTGCTTGATGTTCAGTCAAGAGTTCTCCGATTTCTTTTATGGGATAAAGGTCGCCAGTTTCATTATTGGCATACATGATACTAACCAAAATAGTATCTGATTGTAAAGCTTCTTTGATCTGTTGAGCAGTAATGGTTTGATTGATGGGTTCTAAGTACGTGACGTCAAACCCACATTCTTCTAAGTAACTCATGGTATGTAAGACCGAATGATGTTCAACACTAGTTGTTATCAAGTGCTTGCCCTTATCTTGATTGGCTAGAGCATAGCCTTTGATGGCAAGGTTGTTGCTTTCTGTTCCACCAGATGTAAAAATCAGTTGATTATCTTTAACTTCCAGAGCTTGAGCTAGTTCTTGACGGCACTGGCGAAGGAGTTGATTGGCCTTACGTCCGTCTTGGTGTAGGCTAGATGGATTTCCAAAAATTTGGGTCATGACCTGGGTCATCTCTTCAATAACTGCGGGAGTTAAGGGACTGGTTGCTGCGTTATCAAAATAAACCATGAGCCTATGCGTCCTTTTCGTCAGCACGATATGAAAAGAGTGGGCTAAGTGGTTGTCGCTCTTGGATACGAATAATAGCTTCTCCAATCAACTGGCTTGCTGAAATGTAAACCAATTGGTCAGGTTTTGGATAAAGACTCTTGATGGAATCAGTCGCGATAATTTCTTTAATTGGAGCAGCATTTAGGACTTCGGCAGTATTTTTCGTTAGATGAGCATGACTAACGGCTGCATAAATTTCAGTAGCTCCACCACGTTCAACAATTTTAGCGGCTTCAGCCAAGGTTTTTCCAGTGTTTAAGATATCATCAATCAAAATGGCTTGTTTGCCTGCAACATCTCCAATGATGTAGCCTTCTTCACGATTGTCATCATTTTTGGCATAATCGATAATGGCAATAGGTGCGTTGAGATATTCAGCTAAACTACGAGCTCTTTTAGTGCCAGAATTTTTTGGACTGACCACGACAATCTCATCTTCAGAAAAGTTTTGGTTGATGTAACGTTTGGCAAAAAGAGGTGTTGTGACTAGATTATCAACTGGGATATCAAAGAAACCTTGGACTTGGACTGTATGTAGATCAAGAGTAAGGACACGATCAACACCAGCTTTAACAAGCATATTAGCCACAAGCTTAGCAGTAATTGGTTCGCGAGAAGAAGCAATACGGTCTTGACGAGCATACCCAAAATAAGGAATAACAACGTTGATAGTATTGGCACTCGCTCTTAGGCAGGCATCAATCATAATCAGTAATTCCCACAAGTTATCGTTAACAGGAAAACTTGTTGACTGGATAATGTATATGTCAGATCCTCGGACGCTTTCTTCAATGTTGACCATGATTTCACCATCGGCAAATTGACGTGAAGAGACCTTGCTTAAGGGAATACCGGCAGCAGTGGCAATTTTTTCAGCAACTTCCGTGTTAGAAGAAAGTGAGAAAAGTTTGACGGTTTTTGTAAAATGATTGTGATCAGACATCAATAAAAGGCTCCTTTTATAAAAAACTTCATTTTATTTTATCAAAAATAGCAAAAGATTTCAGTAAGTAACTATTTTAATTTTTAGGGAGTGTGCTTGCAAAACGAGCGAGTTTACTTTTTGCGAATTTGTAGTTGATGTTATATTTATCTAAAAAAGCTTGGAAATCAGCTTCGCCTTTACTAGCATCGTTAACTTCTAACTCTAATTCATAGTCTTTGATTTGGGCATAGCGATTGCTGTCTAAGGCAATCAACCCAATGTCAATCTGACTTTCACGGCGAATGGTGGTTAGGTTACCGAGTAGATTAAGTTTACTTAAATCAATCCCCGCATCCAAAATAGGTTGAGTGACTGTATTGATTGGAAAATGCCCTGTACGAATGAGTTCTTTAGCTTTTTCTAAGCTTAATTCAGCATTAAATTCTAAATTCCCAACGTCTTGGGGAATTTTAAGTGTTAATTCAGCAGACTGACTAAAGGTTCTAATTCTAAGTGATAGTCGATGTTTTTTGAGTTGAAAATCAGCTGTATCAAAATAATAATTGGTCTGGGTGATTTGAGGCACATGGCTAAATAGCAATTCAAGCCGTTTGAACTCATCTTTGGTTAAGAGGGTCTTATATTCAATTTCGAGATGTTTCATGGGTTTCCTTTCTTTTGAGCTGTTAATCTACTCATATTTTATCTTAAAGTTAAGAAAATATCATGTTTTTACTAGAGAATTATTGATTTGATTTCCAAAACAAGACGATAGAGAAAAAACTTAGACAGAAAGTGTGGTATAATGGTAAAAGTAGTTTGTTGGCTGACAAGACGTTCTGATGTTAAAAGGAGGTATCTACTTAATGGAAATTAAAAATTGGGAAGCCTTTTTAGACCCCTATATTCAGACGGTTGGAGAGTTAAAGATTAAATTAAGAGGCATTCGCAAGCAATTCCGTAAACAAAATCGCCATTCTCCCATCGAATTTGTCACAGGTCGTGTCAAATCAGTCGAGAGCATTCAGGAAAAAATGGTAAGACGCAATGTACCCATGGAGCGAATTTGTGAAGAGATTGAAGACATTGCAGGTTTGAGAATCATGGTTCAGTTTGTGGACGATATTGACGAGGTTTTGACCTTGCTTCGACAACGCGGTGATATGAAGATTGTGATTGAGCGTGATTATATCACTCACAAAAAGGAAAGTGGTTATCGTTCTTATCATGTGATTGTTGAGTATCCTGTTGATACAATTGTTGGTCCTAAGACTGTTTTGGCTGAAATTCAAATTAGAACCTTAGCCATGAATTTTTGGGCAACCATTGAACATTCGCTCAATTACAAGTATGGTGGGGATATTCCCAGTGATTTGCAAAAACGTCTGAAAAGAACGGCAGATATTTCGTTAAAATTGGATGAAGAAATGCGTAAGATTAGAGATGAGATTAAAGAAGCACAGCTTTTATTTGATCCCATTCATAAACGCGTCAATGATGGTGTAGGAAATAGTGATGACACAGATGAATTTTACCGATAAGGTTATTAAAGTAGCTATTATTTCAAATGGCAATTATCAGAGCCGAGGGATAGCTCATAAATTATTTAATATTTTACGCGACGATCAAGATTTTTATTTGACCAAGCGTCATCCAGATGTGGTTATCTCTATTGGTGGGGACGGGATGTTGTTGTCTGCCTTTCACATGTACGAGCGTTCTTTGGATACTATTCGTTTTGTTGGTATTCACACAGGGCATTTGGGATTCTATACCGACTATCGGGATTTTGAAGTTAATAAACTGCTAGATGATTTGCGTTCAGATCGAGGTGAAAAAATCTCTTATCCCATTTTACGCGTAAAAACGACGTTATCAGATGGTCGTGTGTTGACCTCACGTGCCTTAAATGAAGCGACCATCAAGCGTATGGAAAAGACCATGGTTGCCGATGTTTTGGTCAATCAAATAAAATTTGAGAGCTTTCGTGGAGATGGCTTATCGGTTTCAACCCCAACTGGTAGTACAGCTTATAATAAGTCACTTGGAGGAGCTGTTTTACACCCTACTATCGAGGCATTACAATTAACAGAAATTGCCAGCTTAAATAATCGTGTATTTCGTACCTTAGGCAGTCCTTTAATCGTTCCTAAAGGAGAAAAAATAGAAATTATTCCCAAACGTTTAGGAACGTATGTTATCGCTGTAGATAACAAAACTTATAAGCATAGGGATGTTGTTAAGATTGAGTTTGAGTTAGATCAGAAAAAAATTCATTTTGTTGGTTCCGACAGTCACATCAGTTTCTGGGAGCGTGTTCGAGATGCCTTTATCGGAGAGTTAGAAGATGAAGTTTGATTTTACTGCCCATCGTCCCTGTCAAGTTAAGAGTTTACTGAAGGAGCATGATGTTTCAAAGGCTCTTTTAGCTAAAGTTAAGTTTAAGGGGGGCAATATTTGGGTTAATGATGTGGAACAAAATGCCACCTATGTTTTAGCTGTTGGAGATAAGGTAACTATTGAGGTTCCAAATGAAGAAGATTTAGCGGGTAGTTTACAAGCTGTGGCGCGTGATTTGGCGATTGTTTATGAAGATGAACATTTTTTACTTCTCAATAAGCCCCATGGTGTAGCCAGTATTCCAAGTGTACTTCATTCTAATACAATGGCTAATTTCGTTAAATATTATTATGTAGCTAATGATTATCCTAATCGTCAGGTTCACATTGTCACACGATTGGATAAGGATACCAGTGGTCTTATGTTATTTGCTAAACATGGTTATGCTCATGCTCGTTTGGATAAACAATTACAAGCTAAAACAATTAAGAAACGTTATTATGCCTTAATTTCAGGCTCAGGAGAATTGGCCAGTCAAGGTGATATTATTGTTCCAATAGCTAGACCAGAAGATAGCATTATCACACGTTGTGTGCATCCAGATGGCAAGTATGCTCATACTAGTTATCAGGTTGTTGAAGATTTTGGTGAGGTCAAGTTGGTAGATATTAAACTGCATACAGGACGCACCCATCAAATTAGGGTACATTTCGCACATATTGGTTTCCCGCTACTAGGAGATGATCTTTATGGTGGACGTATGGATTTGGGACTAACTAGACAAGCTTTACATTGTCATCAACTAAGTTTTGTCAATCCTTTTACCAAGGAAAAACAAATACACACGAGTGACTTGACAGATGATATGGAAAATTTTATGATAAAATGGAAAATGAAAGGATAAAGAGTGATTATGGCATCATTATTTGAAACATTAAAAGAAAAAATTGTCGGCAAAAACATTAAGATTGTTTTTCCAGAAGGTAATGATTTGCGAGTGGTTACGGCAGCTGGACGCTTAAAAGCTGAAGGTTTGTTAGAACCGATTGTTTTGGGAAATACAAGTGACGTTGAAAAATTATTGGCTGAGGCTGGTTATGAGCAGTCAAACGTCACAATCATTGATCCAGAAAACTATGATCAATTAGCAGTGATGAAAGAAATGTTTCTTGACTTGCGTAAGGGGAAGGTCGAGTCAGAACAAGCTGACCGATTATTGAAAGATGTTAATTATTTTGGTGTGATGTTGGTTCAAATGGGCTTGGCAGCTGGTATGGTAAGTGGTGCGATTCATTCGACTGCAGATACTGTACGACCAGCCTTACAAATCATCAAGACAAAACCAGGGGTTTCAAGAACATCAGGAATTTTCATCATGAATCGTGATAGCACGAATGAACGTTTGGTTTTTGGTGATTGTGCGATTAACATTGAACCAAATGCGCAAGAATTGGCGGAAATTGCAGTTAATACAGCGGAAACAGCTAAAATTTTTGCTATTGATCCTTATGTGGCGATGTTAAGTTTTTCAACGATGGGGTCAGGGAAATCACCTAATGTTGATAAGGTAGTTGAAGCAACACGTTTGGCTAAAGAAATGGCACCTAACCTAAAATTAGATGGGGAATTACAGTTTGATGCAGCTTATGTAGCAGCCACTGCTAAAATTAAGGCACCAGATAGTCAAGTGGCAGGACAGGCAAATACCTTTATCTTCCCAGATCTTCAGTCAGGGAACATCGGTTACAAGATTGCTGAGCGTCTAGGTTCATTTGAGGCGATTGGTCCAATTTTACAAGGTTTGAATAAACCAGTTAATGACTTATCTCGTGGATCAAATTCCGAAGATATTTATAAATTAGGTATCATCACAGCAGCACAGGCTTTAGATAATTAAGCTAACAAAAAACTGGATGAATTTATCCAGTTTTTTCAATAAGGAGAAAAAATGAAAACAATTTTAGTAACAGGGGCATCGGCTGGTTTTGGACGAGCCATTTGTCAAGAATTGGTTCAATCAGGTTATCGCGTTATCGGAGCCGCTCGACGACAAGAAAAGTTAGAAGATCTAAAAAAAGAATTAGGTGAATCTTTTTACCCCTTATCATTAGATCTTACTAATAAAGCAGAAGTTGGTAAGGCATTGGCTCAATTACCTGAAAATTGGTCAATGATAGATGTCTTGATCAATAATGCAGGCTTGGCATTAGGATTGGATAAAGCACAAGAGGCAGATTTCAATGATTGGGAAACCATGATTATGACGAATGTTTTAGGCTTGTCATTCATCACTAATCAACTCTTACCTAAACTTGTCCTTAAACGCGGTCAAATTATCAATATTGGTTCAATTGCGGGTACTTATCCTTATCCTGGTGGTAATGTTTACGGTGCAACTAAGGCATTTGTTAAACAATTTAGTCTTAATCTACGTGCAGATTTAGCTGGAACAGGCGTTCGAGTGACCAATTTGGAGCCAGGTCTTTGTGGTGGCACAGAATTTTCTTTTGTTCGTTTTAAGGGAGATAAGGAACGAACTGAAAAATTATACGAAGGAACAAATAGCATTCAACCCGAAGATATTGCTAAAACGATTATTTGGTTGATTCAACAACCTCAGCACATCAATATCAATCGTCTGGAAATGATGCCAACCTCACAAAGTTTCGGAGCCTTACCAGTTCATATTCAAGAAGATAAGTGATAAGGTTTAATCATTTTAAGGAGAAAGTCTGCCATTTGGCTAGGGCTTTCTTTTTTTCCTTGTGAAATCCATGTTTGACAGACAGTGAAATAAGCACTCGAAAGATAGACGATACAATAATGATTTTCATGTGTTTCAAATCTATCTAAAAATTTAGAGCCTTGTATTTCTAGATCTTCCTGTACAAGTTCCTGAAATTTATAGCGCAAGAAATCATGAATTTCTTTACTTCCATTTGGTAGTAACAGAGTAGAAAATAAGGTTTCTTGATTTAGAATGTCAAAAATTTGGCAAATATTTTGATGTCGATTAGTAGTAAATTGAGCAAAAACAAGTTCTAGTTTTTGAAAAACACGTTGTTGACAGCAATCGATAATGTCATATTTATCTTTATAGTAATTATAAAAACTAGCCCGACTGATTTGGGCTTCTTTAGCGATTTGGCTGCTGGTAATTTTTGTTAAGGTTTGAGTCATCAATAGCAAACTTAGTGCATTTTCGATTTTTTTCTGACTCCGTTGTACTGAATTAATCATTTTATGCTCCTTTAATTAGACAGTTTTTGTTTTTTTGTCTAAAACTAATTGCTTTGTTCTTGTTTAATTCATAGATGCTTGTTATTCTATTATAGCACATCAACTATTTAACCTAAAAGGAGTATTTTTTATGTCAATTATAGCTAATTTTTTTGTTGTCTTAGTAGCCTTAGAATGTTTTTACATCATGTATTTAGAAACCGTGATAACCAGTTCTGCCAAAACTGCTAAAGTTTTTGGCATGTCACAGGAGGAATTGAAACAAAAATCACTCAATACCCTATTCAAAAACCAAGGTATCTATAACGGCTTATTAGGTGTTGGCCTACTATATGGTTTATTGTTTAACATTAGTTTTGTTCCAGCTATTTTAATTTACATTATTTTGGTTGCTAGCTACGGTGCTTTGACTAGCAGTCCTAAAATTATTTTAACTCAAGGTGGCCCAGCGATTTTAGCGCTTATTTTGGCTATTTTTGCTTAATTTTTAACCATTAAAAGCCTATGTATGAATAGGCTTTTTTGTTTCTTAAAATGGTCAAGTGATTCATTTGAATATAAAAAAACAGTCCTATGGACTGTTTTTTAGTTTGCTAATTTTGTAGCAAGACGTGCTTTGTCACGACTTGCTTTGTTTTTATGAATCAAGCCTTTTGACTCAGCTTTATCAATAACTGAACTTGCAGTACGGTAAAGTTCTTCAGTTGGGTTAGCTTCGAATGCTTTGATTGCAGTACGCATAGCTGATTTTTGTGCTGAGTTTTTAGCGTTTTGTTTTACGTTAAGTTCAGCACGTTTGATAGCTGATTTGATATTTGCCAATGTTTTCACCTCCATTTATACTAACCATCTTATTATAGCTGAAAATAATGTACTTGACAAGCAGAAATTATCATTTTCTATAAAATTATCACTGAGAATATTATTTTTTGAGAAAAATTTGTTCAATTTCATGATTATTTGATTTGTATAAAATCAGTTCAGCACGTTGTTTGGTTGGTTCGATAAATTCTTTAAGATTGATGAGATTGATCGATTGCCAAACATTTTTTGAAAAAGCTAAGGCTTCTTGACGAGGCATCTGTGTAAATTGATAATAATAGTTAGTTGGTTTGGTTACTGCTAGATCTAATAATGTTTCAAAACGTTCTAAGTACCAACGTTCAATAGCTTGACGATCAGCGTCGATATAAATTGAAAAATCAAAATAATCACTAATGTATAGATTTTGATTTTCTTGAGTTTGTAAAACATTGATACCTTCGATGATTAAAATATCAGGCACATCAATTTCTTCTTGATGATTGGGGATAATATCATAAATATCATGTGAATAAATAGGGATTGTTGTTTTTTGGTTATTTTTTATCTCATTAAGGAAATGAATTAAACGCTTCATATCATAGGATTCAGGGAATCCTTTACGCTGGAGTAAATGTTTCTTTTTTAAAATAGCGTTCGGATAGAGAAAACCATCAGTAGTTACCATGGTGACTGTACTTTTGGGAAAGGTTCGTTTTAATAGAAGGGTTAATAGACGACTCGTTGTTGATTTGCCAACGGCAACACTACCAGAAATACCGATGATAAAAGGTTTATTGGGAGTATGCTGTTGTAAAAAAATATTTTTCGAAAAATGAAGATCATCAAAATTTTTCTTATAAATTTGAATTAAACTCACCAAAGGAAGGTAGATATCTTTAACATCTGCAATACTAATTTTATCATTAAGACTTTTGATACGTTCTAATTCATCAGTTGTTAGGGGAATATGGTCAGTAGGGGATAGTAATTGTCGCCAACTCTGACGTGAAATTGTAAAAAAATTACTTAAATCCATAGTGTAAGAGAATTCCTTAAATAAAAATCGTATATTTGGTTTGTCTAGGCTTACAAACACTAATATTATAGCATAAATAAAAAGAAAACGCTTGATTGCCGAATGTTATCTCTTTGTAAGCGTCATTAAACTAACGAAAAAATGATTTAAAGCTTGTCAAAATCTTAAGATTATGTTAAGATAATTCTGTAAGAAAAATACAAGAGTGTATTGATAAATATGACAAATATGTATTATACAGAAAATCCAAATAGTCAACACGACATTCAAAAACTAGAAGTTGACTTATTAGGACAAAAATTTCATTTTTTAACAGACTCGGGTGTTTTTTCCAAGCGTATGGTTGATTATGGAAGTCAAGTGCTTCTATCTACTTTAACTTTTTCGCCAGGAGAAAGTGTCTTGGATGTAGGATGTGGTTACGGACCGTTAGGGATTAGTTTGGCTAAAGCTTATCAAGTGAAGTCAACAATGGTGGATATTAATTTACGAGCTCTAGATTTAGCAAGGCAAAATGCTCAGTTAAACCAAGTTCAGCCTAATATTTTTCAATCAAATCTTTATACGGAGGTAACCGGTAACTTTGATCATATCATCAGTAACCCTCCTATTCGGGCAGGAAAAGTAGTCGTCCATACTATTTTATCAGAGGCGATTCATTATCTGAACAAGGGCGGAGATTTAACCATTGTAATTCAAAAGAAACAAGGTGCTCCTAGTGCTAAGCAGAAAATGGAAGAAGTTTTTGGTAATTGTGACATTATTAAAAAAGATAAGGGCTATTATATACTTAGAAGTGTGAAATGATGAGAGCAGTAGATTTAATTCAAAAAAAACGTGATGGCAAAGAATTGAGTACGGAAGAAATCAACTGGTTGATTTCAAATTATGCTCAGGGACAAGTGCCAGATTATCAAATGTCAGCAATGGCAATGGCAATTTATTTCCAAGGGATGTCAGTTAATGAAATCCGTGATTTGACAATGAGCATGGTCAAAACAGGACAAGAAATTGATTTATCTTCTATTGAAGGGATTAAGACGGATAAGCATTCGACAGGTGGTGTCGGTGATAAGGTGACCTTGATTTTAGCTCCTCTGGTTGCCAGCTTTGGTGTTCCAGTTGCTAAGATGAGTGGTCGTGGTTTAGGTCATACAGGAGGAACCCTAGACAAATTAGAGTCGATTAAAGGTTATCAAATTGACCGTACTCAAGAAGAGTTTATTCAACAAGTGAAAGATATCGGTGTTTCTGTTATCGGTCAATCTGACCAATTAGTTAAGGCAGATAAATTACTTTACGCTTTGCGTGATGTGACAGCAACAGTTGATATTATCCCACTGATTGCTAGTTCAGTCATGAGTAAAAAGATTGCTGCAGGAGCAGATAGCATTTTGCTAGATGTGACAGTTGGTGATGGTGCCTTCATGAAAAATCTTGATGATGCTGAAACCTTATCTCGAACAATGGTCGCCCTAGGTAATGAAGTCGGTCGCAAGACAGTTGCAGTAGTAACTAACATGAGTCAGCCTTTGGGGCGTGCTGTAGGTAATCGCTTAGAAGTGTTAGAGGCACTAGAGATTATGCAAGACAAGGGTCGTGAAGATGTGACAGAGTTTATCTGTGAATTGGCTCAAGTTATGTTAGAATTGGCTGGACGTCATGAAGAATTGGCAACGATTAAAGAACATCTAGTCAATGGTCAAGCTTTGAAGAAATTCGAAGAAATGGTGGCTTATCAAGGTGGAGATTTGGAAGACTTGTATCGTCCATCGCAAGCTCAATACATTACTGAAGTCAAAGCTGAAAAAGATGGCTACATCACTGCTTTGCCAGCCTTGGAATTTGGCTTGATTGCTATGCGTTTGGGGGCAGGTAGAGCTGTCAAAACAGATGCTTTAGATTATGAAACAGGTTTGGTTTTCGATAAGAAAGTTGGCGAGTTTGTTTCAAAAGGTGATGTCGTTCTTAAGGTATATTCTAACCAAGAATTAGATCAAGCTGTCTTGGCTGATTGTCAAGCTAATATCACCATTGGTGACGTTCAAGAAAAACCAAAAGAAATTTTGAAAATTATTTCTTAGGAAAGAGGCAAAAGTAACTATGCAACTTAATAAATATATTGATCACACATTACTTAAACAAGATAGTACGGGTGAACAGATTGATCAACTGTTAGAGGAAGCCAAGGAGTACGATTTTGCCAGTGTTTGTGTTAATCCAACTTGGATTTCTCATTGTGCTAAAGCCTTAGAAGGTACAGACGTTAAAGTTTGTACAGTGGTTGGTTTTCCTTTAGGTGCAACTTTACCAAGTGTTAAAGCCTTTGAGACGTCTGAAAGCATTAAAGCTGGTGCTGATGAAATTGATATGGTTATCAACATCGGTGCTTTGAAGTCTGGCGATTTAGACTTGGTAGAGGCAGATATTCGTGCAGTAGTTGAAGCTAGTCAAGATAAATTGGTTAAGGTTATCATTGAAACTTGCCTCTTGACCGATGAAGAAAAAGTATTAGCTTGTCAATTATCTGTTAAGGCTGGTGCTGACTTTGTTAAAACATCGACTGGTTTTTCAACAAATGGGGCAACAGTAGCAGATATTAAGTTAATGCGTGAAACAGTTGGTCCAGAAATTGGGGTAAAAGCTGCGGGTGGTGCTCGTTCATTTGCAGATGCTCAAGCTTTTGTTGAAGCAGGAGCAACACGCATTGGAACCTCATCAGGTGTTGCGATTATCAAAGGAGAACAAGTTGATGGTGGATACTAAATTAGCAGAATTAGCTCAGAAAGCTAGTGGAAAAGCGTATGTTCCTTATTCTAAATTTCCAGTTGGTGCAGCTGTTAAAACAATTGATGGAGAAGTTTTTTTAGGTTGTAACGTAGAAAATGTAAGCTATGGTTTGACAAATTGTGGTGAACGCACAGCAATCTTCAAGGCAGTTTCAGAAGGCTATACTAACTTGTCAGAGATTGCAATTTATGGAGAAACAAAAGAACCAATCTCACCTTGTGGTGCTTGTCGTCAAGTTATGGTTGAATTTTTCGAACCAGATAGTAAGGTTATCTTAGTCGCTAAAAATGGTAAGACGGTCGAGATGATGGTCAAGGATTTAATTCCATATTCTTTCACAGATTTTAATTGATCTGTTTATTGAGTTAACTACTGTAACGTTAAGTTACAAAAAAATATTTAGGAGGGTTCATTCAAATGAACAAGAAACTTATTGGTGTTGGTTTAACGTCAGTAGCTGTACTAGGATTGGCTGCTTGTTCAAATCGTAAGGCAGCGTCATCTAGTGAAGCAGCAACGGATTTGAAAGTTGCAATGGTTACGGATACTGGTGGAGTTGACGACAAATCATTTAACCAGTCAGCTTGGGAAGGTTTGCAAGCTTGGGGTAAAGAGAATGGTCTATCAAAAGATAATGGCTATACTTACTTCCAATCATCAGGTGAATCAGAATTTACAACTAACTTGAGTAGTGCAGTAGATAGTGGTTATCAGTTAGTTTTCGGTGTAGGATTTGCTCTCTATGATGCAGTAGATAAAGTTGCTGGTGATAATCCAGATACTAACTTTGCGATCATTGACTCTGTTATTGAAGGTAAAGATAACGTAGCGAGTGTTGTTTTTGCAGATAATGAAGCAGCATATTTGGCAGGGGTTGCAGCAGCTAAAGCAACGAAAACTAAACAAGTTGGCTTCATCGGTGGTATGGAAGGTGAAGTTATCACTCGTTTCGAAAAAGGTTTTGAAGCGGGTGTGAAATCTGTAGATTCATCTATTAAAATTTCAGTAGAATATGCTGGTTCATTTGGTGATGCGGCTAAAGGTAAAACAATCGCAGCTGCTCAATATGCAGCTGGTGCAGATGTTATCTATCAAGCAGCAGGAGGAACTGGTGCAGGCGTATTTAGTGAAGCTAAATCAATCAACGAAACTAAAAACGAAGATGAAAAAGTTTGGGTTATTGGCGTTGACCGAGATCAATCTGAAGAAGGTAAATACACTTCTAAAGATGGTAAGGAATCAAACTTTGTTCTAGCATCATCTATTAAAGAAGTTGGTAATGCTTTACAATCAATCACAAACGAGACAAAAGATGGTAAATTCCCAGGTGGTAAAACAACTGTTTATGGTCTTAAAGATGGTGGTGTGAATATTGCTACAACTAATCTTGATGATGAGGCTAAAAAAGCAGTGGAAGATGCTAAAGCTAAAATTATTTCTGGTGAAATCACTGTTCCAGAAAAATAATGATGCATAAAGCGACCATTGTCGGTCGCTTTTTAAGAGACTGAGGTATTTATACCTCAGTAAAGCTTAGCAATTTTGCTAAGTTTTACTGACTGATAGATATTATGTTGAAAGGAAGATTCCTATGACTGAAAATGTCATTGAAATGAGAGAAATCACAAAAAAATTTGGTGATTTTGTAGCTAATGATCACATTAACCTAACGGTTAAAAAAGGTGAGATTCATGCTCTTCTTGGTGAAAATGGAGCAGGAAAATCAACTTTGATGAATATGCTAGCAGGTTTGCTTGAACCAACGAGTGGAGAAATTGCGATTAAAGGTGAAGTAGTTAAGATTGATTCGCCCTCTAAATCTAACAGCTTAGGAATTGGAATGGTTCACCAACATTTTATGTTGGTGGAAGCCTTTACAGTTGCTGAAAATATTATTCTTGGTAACGAAACCGTTAAAAATGGCGTTTTAGATTTGAAGAAAGCGACTAAGGAAATCAAGGAACTTTCTGAAAAATATGGTTTAGCCGTAGATCCTTCTGCTAAGGTAGAGGACATTACAGTAGGTGCTCAACAACGTGTTGAAATTTTGAAAACTCTTTATCGTGGTGCAGATTTGTTGATTTTTGATGAGCCAACAGCCGTTTTGACCCCATCTGAAATTCAAGAATTGATGGTAATCATGCGTAATTTGGTCAAAGAAGGTAAATCTATTATCCTAATCACACATAAATTAGACGAGATTAGAGCAGTTGCTAATCGTGTTACTGTAATTCGTCGTGGTAAGAGTATTCAAACGGTTAATGTTGCTGGAGCAACTGCTGAAGATTTGGCTGAAATGATGGTTGGGCGTTCTGTTTCTTTCAAAACGGCTAAAAAAGCTGCTGAACCAAAAGACGTTGTGTTATCAATTAAAGATTTAGTTGTCAATGAAAATAGGGGAATTCCAGCAGTTAAAAATCTATCATTAGATGTGAGAGCTGGCGAAATCATTGGTATTGCTGGAATTGATGGCAATGGTCAAAGTGAATTGATTCAAGCAATCACAGGATTACGCAAGGCGAAATCAGGAAGCATTAAAATAAAAGGACAAGAAATAACAAAAATGACAGCTCGTCAAATTACAGAGCTGAGTGTTGGTCATGTTCCTGAGGATCGTCATCGTGATGGTTTGGTACTTCCTATGACTTTGGCTGAAAATATCGCACTTCAAACTTATTATAAAGAACCTTTAAGTAAAAAAGGTATCTTAGATTATAAGAAAATCAATGATTATGCTAAGAAACTGATGGCAGAATTTGATGTTCGTGGAGCTAATGAACTAGTACCTGCCAAAGGTTTTTCAGGTGGTAATCAGCAAAAGGCTATTATTGCTCGTGAAGTTGATCGTAACCCAGACTTACTAATTGTTAGTCAACCAACTCGTGGCTTGGATGTGGGAGCGATTGAGTACATTCGTAAACGTTTGATTGCTGAACGTGATAAAGGCAAGGCGGTTCTTGTTGTGAGTTTTGAATTAGATGAAATTTTAGATGTTTCAGATCGTATTGCTGTAATCCATGACGGCCATATTAAAGGCATTGTAAAACCAGAAGAAACTAATAAACAAGAGTTAGGTATCTTGATGGCAGGCGGTGCTATTGACAAGGAGGTTAGTCATGTCTAAGAAAAATCAACAAATTATTGTTCCTTTAATTTCAGTTCTACTAGGCCTGTTGCTAGGTGCAGTAGTCATGCTTATTTTTGGATATGACCCACTCTGGGGTTATGAAGGTCTTTTCCAAGTGGCTTTTGGTAGCTTGAAAAATATTGGAGAAATTTTCCGTGCGATGGGACCACTTATTTTAATCGGTCTAGGTTTCTCTGTAGCCAGTCGTGCTGGATTCTTTAATGTCGGTTTGCCAGGACAGGCTTTAGCAGGTTGGATTGCTGCAGGTTGGTTTGCTTTGGAAAATCCTGATATGTCTCGTCCATTGTTAATCCTAATTACTGTAGTAATTGCGATGTTGGCAGGAGGTCTGTCAGGAGCTATTCCAGGTGTTCTTCGTGCTTATTTAGGAACTAGTGAAGTTATCGTAACCATCATGATGAATTACATCATTCTTTACGGTGGTAATGCCATTATTCAAAATGCTTTTTCTAAAGATTTAATGCGTAGTGTTGACTCTAGTATTCAAGTTAGTAGTAATGCTTCTTATCAAACAGAATGGCTATCAGCAATGACTAGTAATTCTCGAATGAATATTGGTATTTTCTTTGCCTTGATTGCAATTGCTGTTATTTGGTTCTTACTGAACAAAACAATTTTAGGTTTTGAAATTCGTTCAGTTGGTCTAAATTCACATGCCAGTGAATATGCAGGTATGTCAGCTAAAAAAACCATTATCTTATCTATGGTTATCTCAGGTGCCTTAGCAGGTCTGGGTGGGGTTGTTGAAGGGCTAGGAACGTTTGAAAATGTCTTTGTTCAAAATAGCTCACTTGCTATTGGTTTTGAAGGGATGGCTGTTAGTTTGTTAGCAGCGAATTCTCCAATTGGTATTTTCTTTGCTGCCTTGCTTTTTGCCATTTTGAGTGTTGGTAAGACAGGGATGACTGTGGCTGGTATTCCACCAGAATTGGTAAGTATTGTAACAGCTTCAATTATCTTCTTCGTTGCATCACATTATTTAATTGAACGATTTATGGCTTCACGAAAAGCTGGAAAAGGAGGAAAATAGGATGCCATCATTAAGTTTAGTAACAATTTTATCGCTCTTAGTATCCTCTATGTTAATCTATGCTGCGCCTTTAATTTTTACTAGTATTGGCGGGGTTTTCTCAGAACGTTCTGGAACGGTTAATGTCGGTCTTGAAGGGATCATGGTTGTTGGAGCCTTTTCTGGAATTGTTTTCAATTTAGAATTTGCTGATAGTTTTGGAAAAATGACTCCTTGGGTAGCTATGTTGGTAGCAGGTTTAGTTGGGTTAGTTTTTTCTCTTATTCATGCCTTAGCGACTATCAATTTTAGAGCCGACCATACCGTAAGTGGTACAGTACTCAATCTTTTAGCACCTGCTCTAGCGATTTTCTTAACTAAGGCTCTTTATTCTAAAGGGCAAACAGATAATATCCAACAATCTTTTGGAAAATTTACTTTCCCAGTTTTGTCAGATATTCCTGTTTTAGGTGAAATTTTCTTTACAAATACGAGTATCTTAGGTTATTTAGCGATTGCTTTCTCATTTGCTGCATGGTATGTTCTATATAAAACACGTTTTGGTTTACGTTTGCGTTCAGTTGGTGAGCACCCACAAGCAGCAGACACTTTGGGAATCAATGTTTACAAAATGCGTTATTTTGGTATTATGATTTCAGGTTTCCTTGGTGGTGTTGGTGGAGCACTTTATGCGCAATCAATTTCAGTAAACTTTGCCATTACAACAATCTTAGGTCCAGGTTTCATCTCCTTAGCGGCGATGATTTTCGGTAAGTGGAATCCAGTAGGTGCTATGTTGGCTAGTCTATTCTTTGGTTTATCACAAAGTTTAGCGGTTATTGGTAGTCAATTACCACTCTTGTCAAAAATTCCAACAGTTTATCTTCAGATTGCACCTTATCTCTTGACTATTGTGGTTTTAGCAGCTTTCTTTGGACAATCTGTCGCACCTAAAGCTGATGGAGTGAACTACATTAAATCAAAATAAAAAATCGGCATAACCGATTTTTTATTTTTTAAATAAATAACGTAAAATCTAGTCAAATTAGTGGAAAGCGTTTTTAAAAAATGGTATAATAAAAGAGTAAGAAAAAAATGAAAGTAGAGATTTTAAAATGAGTAAAATTGTTGTTGTTGGTGCAAACCACGCAGGTACAGCTTGTATTAAAACAATGTTGTCAAATTATGGTAGTGAAAACGAAATTGTTGTTTTTGACCAAAACTCTAACATTTCTTTCCTAGGTTGCGGAATGGCGCTTTGGATTGGTGAACAAATTGCTGGACCAGAAGGTTTGTTCTATTCTGATAAAGAACAATTGGAAAGTATGGGAGCTAAAGTTTACATGAACTCTCCTGTTGAGTCTATTGACTATGACAAAAAAGAAGTTCATGCAGTTCTAGAAGATGGAACAAAACATGTTGAAACTTACGACAAATTGATCTTTGCGACAGGTTCACAACCAATTCTTCCTCCAATCAAAGGTGCTGAAATCAAAGAAGGTTCTCGTGAATTTGAAGCTACACTTAAGAACTTGCAATTTGTTAAATTGTATCAAAATTCAGCAGACGTTATTGAAAAACTAAAAGATGCTGATATTAAACGTGTTGCTGTTGTTGGTGCAGGTTATATTGGTGTTGAGTTAGCAGAAGCTTTCCAACGTAAAGGCAAAGAAGTCATCTTGATTGACGTTGTTGATACATGTCTTGCAGGTTACTATGACAAAGATTTGACTGATATGATGGCTAAGAATCTTGAAGATAATGGCATCCAACTGGCTTTCGGTCAAACGGTTAAAGAAATCGCTGGTGATGGTAAAGTTGAAAAAATCATTACTGATAAAGCTGAGTACGATGTTGACATGGTTGTTTTGGCTGTTGGCTTCCGTCCTAATACAGCTCTTGCTGGTGATAAAGTTGAATTGTTCCGTAATGGTGCATTCCTTGTTAACAAGAAACAAGAAACAAGTGTTAAAGATGTCTATGCAATTGGTGATTGTGCAACAATCTATGACAATGCAACTAAAGACACTAGCTATATCGCTCTTGCGTCAAATGCTGTTCGTACAGGTATCGTAGCAGCACATAACGCTTGTGGTACAGACCTTGAAGGAATTGGTGTACAAGGGTCAAATGGTATTTCAATCTATGGCTTGCACATGGTATCAACTGGTTTGACACTTGAAAAAGCAAATCGTCTTGGTTTTGATGCTGAGGTCACTGAGTTTACTGATAATCAAAAACCAGAGTTTATGGAACATGGTAACTTCCCAGTAACACTAAAAATCGTTTACGATAAAGAATCACGTCGTATCCTTGGTGCTCAAATGGTAGCTCGTGAAGATATGTCTATGGGTATTCATATGTTCTCACTTGCTATCCAAGAAGGTGTAACGATCGAGAAATTGGCACTAACAGATATTTTCTTCTTGCCACATTTCAATAAGCCATACAACTACATCACAATGGCTGCTCTTAATGCAAAATAATTTAATCAATCTCAGCCAAAGAGCTGAGATTTTTTCTGGTTTAATGACTAATAAAAAACATCCTTAATTATTAAGGATGTTTTTTATTAAATTAGTTTTTACTAGCAGATGCAAATTCTTCTTTCGCAAATGCTTCATCAATAATATCTTTTAATTGTTTAGCAGAAGCTTGCATTTTTTGAAGTTCAGAATCGTTTAATGGAATATTGACTGGGTGAACAACACCGTGTGCACCTACAATAGCTGGTTGACCGATATAAACATCTTCAACACCTTCGTATTGTCCATCTTGATAAACTGAAATTGGAAGAACAGCTGATTCATCGTCAAGAATGGCTTTTGTAATACGAGCAAGAGCCACGGCAATACCATAGTAAGTTGCTCCTTTTTTGTTGATGATTGAATAAGCGGCATCACGCACAGAAATAAAGAGATCAATCAAACCTTGCTCATCAACGTCTTGGTTATCTTTTAACCATTGTTCTAGTTTAACACCGGCAACGTTAGCATGTGACCAAACTGCAAATTCTGAATCACCATGTTCTCCCATGATATAAGCATGGACTGAACGTGCGTCAACACCGATTTTTTCAGCCAAGGCCTGACGGAAACGAGCAGAATCAAGTGAAGTTCCTGAACCGAGAACACGTTCTTTCGGGAAACCTGAGAACTTCCAAGTCGAGTAAGTTAAGATGTCAACTGGGTTAGCTGCAACAAGGAAAATTCCATTGAAACCTGACTCAACAATTGCATTAACAACTTCTTTGTTGATGCGAAGGTTTTTTTCTACCAAATCTAAACGAGTTTCACCTGGTTTTTGTGGAGCACCTGCTGTCAAAACAACTAAATCAGCGTCATGACAGTCAGAATAATCAGCAGCATAAATCTTTTTAGGTGATGTGAAAGCAAGCGCATGGCTCAAATCTTCAGCGTCACCTTGAGTTTTTTCTTTGAAAATATCAATAATTCCAAGTTCTTGTGCAATACCTTGAGTAACCAAGGTGAAGGCATAAGATGAACCAACGGCACCATCGCCGACAAGGATAACTTTTTTGTGTTGTTTAGTTGTCATATTCTAAACATCTCCCTTTATATTTTATTGGATTTCTCCATACGAACCTTATTCTATCACTTTTTGTGAAAAATGTCATTAAGAAAATGAAAAATCCTCGATGAGAACGCTTACAGACCGAGGGTTTTAGCTTTTTATGGTATAATAAGAAGGTGAGTTTCGTGAGAAAAGAGGCAGAAAATGCAAGATAAAAATTTAGTAAATGTCAATTTAACAAGTGAAATGAAAACAAGTTTTATTGACTATGCCATGAGTGTAATTGTGGCTCGTGCCTTGCCTGATGTTCGTGATGGCCTTAAGCCCGTTCATCGTCGAATTCTATATGGGATGAATGAACTAGGGGTGACACCAGATAAGCCTCATAAGAAATCGGCTCGTATTACAGGTGATGTCATGGGTAAATACCATCCTCATGGTGATTCGTCTATTTATGAAGCCATGGTTCGTATGGCTCAGTGGTGGAATTACCGACATATGCTGGTTGATGGTCATGGAAATTTTGGTTCAATGGATGGTGATCGTCCAGCGGCTCAGCGTTATACTGAGGCAAGAATGAGCAAAATTGCTTTAGAAATGCTGCGTGACATTACCAAAAATACGGTTGACTTTGCAGATAACTATGATGGTAGCGAGCGAGAACCCTTAGTTTTACCTGCTCGTTTCCCTAATCTTTTGGTTAATGGGGCAACAGGAATTGCAGTTGGTATGGCAACCAATATCCCACCACACAACTTAGGAGAAACGATCGAAGCGGTCAAAATGGTGTTGGATAAGCCAGAGTCAACAACCCGGGATTTGATGACGGTTTTACCTGGTCCTGATTTTCCGACTGGCGCTTTGGTTATGGGTAAGTCAGGCATTCATAAGGCTTATGAAACAGGTAAGGGGTCTATTGTTTTACGAGCTAAGACAGAGATTGAAGAGATGTCCAATGGTCGTGAACGGATTGTCGTGACAGAGTTTCCTTACATAGTCAACAAGGATAAAGTTCATGAGCATATTGTTCGCTTAGCTCAAGAAAAACGTATTGAGGGAATTACGGCAGTTCGTGACGAATCTAATCGTGAAGGTGTTCGTTTAGTGATTGAAGTCCGACGTGATGCGTCAGCGAGTGTTATCTTAAATAACCTTTTCAAGTTAACCAGCCTGCAAACAAACTTTGGTTTCAATATGCTGGCCATTGAACATGGTATTCCTAAAATTCTTTCCTTGCGTCAAATTTTAGATAATTATATTGCCCATCAAAAAGAGGTTATTACACGTCGAACACAATTTGATAAGACCAAGGCAGAGCAACGAGCACATATTTTAGAAGGTTTGTTGATTGCTTTAGATCATTTGGATGAAGTGATTACAATTATCCGAAATAGTGAAACTGACGCCCTAGCTCAAGCTCAGTTAATTAAGCGATTTAATTTATCGGAACGTCAAAGTCAAGCCATTTTAGACATGCGTTTGCGTCGTTTGACTGGCTTGGAACGAGATAAAATTCAATCAGAATATCAGGATTTATTAGCCTTAATTGCTGATTTAGCTGATATTTTAGCTAAGCCAGAACGTGTTATTGCCATTATCAAAGAAGAACTTGAAGAAATCAAACGTAAGTATGCCGATGAACGTCGTACAGAATTGATGGTGGGTGAAGTTCTATCAATTGAGGATGAGGACTTAATTGAAGAAACAGATGTTTTGATTACCTTGTCTAATAAGGGCTATATCAAGCGTTTACCACAAGATGAGTTCCGTAGTCAGAAACGTGGGGGACGTGGTGTTCAAGGAACAGGAGTGAATGATGATGATTTTGTTCGTGATTTAATCTCAACCAGTACCCATGACGTTATGCTCTTTTTCACAAATAAAGGACGTGTCTACCGTCTGAAAGGCTATGAAATCCCTGAATATGGTCGCACTGCCAAGGGGCTTCCAGTGGTTAATCTGCTCAAACTAGAGGAGAATGAAACCATCCAAACGATTATGAATTTGAAGAGTGATGATTTTGCGAATAAGTTTCTTTTCTTCACGACCAAACAAGGTCTTGTGAAACGCTCAAGCTTATCAGCTTTTAGTAATATTCGTCAAAATGGTTTGATTGCCTTGAATTTGAAAGAGAACGATGAACTGATTAACGTTTTGTTGACAGAAGGCCAAGATAATGTTATTATTGGGACTAAATTTGGTTATTCTGTCCGTTTTGATGAAACAAAAGTAAGAAGTATGGGACGTGGTGCTGCTGGGGTCAAGGGTCTTAGTCTGAGAGAAGATGATTGTGTTGTCGGTGCCGCTCGTATTAACGACAGCCAAGAAGTGTTGATTATTACAGAAAATGGTTTTGGTAAACGAACATCAGCTAGTGAATATCCAACTAAAGGCCGTGGCGGTAAAGGAATTAAAACTGTTAACATTACCGAACGCAATGGTCATTTGGCAGGTCTTGTCACGATTACAGGGAATGAAGATGTTATGGTCATGACAACGACTGGTGTGATAATCAGAACCAATGTTCAAAATATCTCTCAAACAGGTCGTTCAACGCAAGGCGTCAAGGTTATGCGGTTGGATCAAACAGCCAAAATTGTCACTTTTACCTTGGTTGAGGCAGAAGAAACCGTAGAAATAAGTGAAGAATAGAGGAAAATATGGCAAAGAAATCAAGAAAAATTAGTAAATGGCTGCGTCCATTACTATTGAGCCTGATGCTAATTGTTGGATTGGCTCTGGTCTTTAACAAATCCATCCGTAATAGCTTAATCGCAGTCAATACCAATAAATATCAAGTTTCTAAGGTAACTAAGGAAAAAATTGAAGAAAATAAACAATCAGAAGGTAACTTTGATTTTTCAACAGTAAAATCTATTAGTACCGAATCTGTACTGGCTGCTCAAATGGAGGCTCAAGAATTACCAGTTATTGGTGGTATTTCTATCCCAGAATTGAATATTAACTTGCCAATTTTTAAGGGCTTAGACAATACTGCTCTGACTTATGGAGCTGGTACCATGAAAGAAGAGCAGGTTATGGGCGCAGAAAATAACTATGCCTTGGCTAGTCATAATGTCTTTGGATTGACAGGGGCTTCTGAGATGCTCTTTTCACCACTTGAGCGTGCAAAATTAGGCATGAAAATCTATCTAACGGACAAGGATAAGATTTATACTTATGTGATTTCAGATATTACAGAAGTGACACCAGAGCATGTTGAAGTTATTGATGATACACCAGGTGTTAAAAATTTAACCTTGGTTACTTGCTCAAATCCTGAAGCAACTGGACGGATCATTGTTCATGCCACTTATGAAGGAGAAGTTGATTTTAGTCAAGCTTCTCAAGATGTTCAGGATTCCTTTACAAAATCTTACAATCAGATTAGTTTGTAAAATCAATAAAAGACTGGATAAATCCAGTCTTTTATTTTGACTTATGATATAATAAAGAAAAGTTGGAG
The DNA here is from genome assembly GCF_007859205.1 of Streptococcus sp. sy004. Lineage (GTDB taxonomy): Bacteria > Bacillota > Bacilli > Lactobacillales > Streptococcaceae > Streptococcus. The sequence goes on along the minus strand of NZ_VOHP01000001.1, from coordinate 412,955 downwards.
AATAAGAATGAAATTAGATGTAATTCATCATGTGGCGATCATTGTTTCTGACTATGACAAGTCACGAGATTTTTATGTGAATAAGTTGGGATTTGAGATTATTCGAGAAAATCATCGTCCTCATAAGCAAGACTATAAACTTGATTTGAAATGTGGGATGATTGAGTTGGAAATTTTTGGTAATAAGCTATCAGATCCCTCTTATCAATCTCCACCAAAGAGATTAGGCTATCCAGAAGCTGCGGGGTTAAGGCATCTTTGCTTTAAGGTGGTAGATGTCGAGCAAACCAAGAGAGAGCTGGAAGCCATGGGCATTTTTGTTGAACCAGTTCGCTATGATGATTATACTAATGAAAAATTAACCTTTTTCTTTGATCCAGATGGCTTACCTCTAGAATTACATGAGTGATTATTAAGAAAAAGATAAGTTTATTGTGTTATTGTAGTGTTATTTAGAAAGATTAAGGAGAATAATGATGAAATGGCATAAAATTTTGATGGCTAGTGCAGTGATTTTTACAACTAGCATGGCAACCAGTAATGTTCAAGCAAATAGTCAAGTCCAAACGGTTATTGATGAAACTTATGTGCAACCTGACTATGTCTTGGGGTATTCTTTAACTGAAGAACAAAAGGCGACAACGCTGAATTTGTTGGGTTACAATAGTCAAGACCAGCAACTTAAAACCATGACAACCAGTGCTTTTGCTCAAATCATGAATGTTGCTGATGATCCAAGTTTGCAGTTGTATTCTTCGGTGAAAATTCAAAAATTAGGTTCATCAGGCACACTGAAAGTCAATATCGTGACACCAGAAAATATTACCAAGGTAACAGAAAACATGTATCGTAATGCAGCTGTTACTTTGGGGATTGAAAAGGCAGAAATTACAGTGGCTTCTCCTATAGCCGTAACGGGAGAAAGTGCTTTAGCGGGTATTTATTATTCTTTGGAGCAAAATGGTGCTGAAATTGCGACAGAAAATAAAGAACTGGCTCAAGAAGAATTGAGTACTTTGGCTAATATTGCTGCTGAAAATCAAGATAAAGAGAATTTCGATGCTGATAAATTAAATGTGGCTTTGACAGATATTAAGCAGGCTGTTGCAGATGGTGGTTCTAGTTTAACCAAACAAGATATTGAAGAGATTGTTAACAATACTTTAACTAATTATGGCTTGAATACAAGTATGACCAGTAGTCAAATTACTTTAATTGTCAATTTTGCACTTAATCTATCAAAAAGTGGCGTGATTACAGATGCAGCTTTCAAATCAACCTTATCATCTTTGAAAGATAGTATTGTGGCTGAGGCAGGCTCGCTGTTTGACCAGGTGAATTTGAATTTTGATGCCAATGCTAGTATTGAAGAAAGTAAAAATTTCTTGGCTAATATTTGGCAACAAATCATTGCCTTTTTCAGAAACTTAATCAACTAATAAAAAAGTTCTAGACGCTTGGTCTAGAACTTTTTTGATAAGATTTTAGGCGATTTGAAAGATACAGTTGATTGTCTTTATCAATGATAATGCCTTCTAACTGTAGGTGTTGATTGATAAGATTCAGTGCCGTAGCAATAGGTAAACCAAATAAACGCGTACTCCAAATATCTGCTTCAAATGATTGAGGACTAATAATGGTTAGGCTTGCCATGTCACTGTCAATGGGAAAACCTGTCTGCCTATCTAAGAGATGGTGATATAGTTTTCCCTCAACCTGAAATTGTCTTTCATAAATACCAGATGTGACGATAGATAGATTTTTTATAGGTAGGGTCAATAAATGTTGACCACGATCTGCCTTGGGGTCTTGTATGCCAATGAACCAAAATCCACTAGGGTGATTGGGATTAGGTCCGTGAGCCAAAACATTACCACCCAAATTAAGCATGGCAGAAGTGACTTGTTCTTTTTTTAAAAATGCCATCAATTGATCAGCAATGTATCCCTTGGCAATAGCTCCTAAATCTAAAGACATATTAGGACGGTTCAAAGAGATAGTTGAGGTGTTTGAATCAAGCAATATATCACTGGCTTGGCTATTAAGTAGTGCTTTTTTAATACTGTCATGAGTTGGGAGATGGGCATCTGAAAAACCAATCCGCCAAGCATTGACCAAGGGACCGATGGCGATATTTAACTGGCTCTGGGGTGCCAGACTGTGTTGCTTTCCAATAGTAATCAAGTCAAACAAGTCAGGAGCGATAGTAAGTGGGCTCTGATAGGCTTTATTATGAATTGTTGTTAGCTCAGAATGCTTATCATAAGGACTAAACCGTTGGGCATAGTAATGTAATTGTCGGCAAGTTTCTTTCAGTAATTCATCACTATATTTATCAGTAATCATTAAGTCAATTTGTGTTCCCATAAGAGATAAACGAGTTTTAGCGAGTGTCATACATTTTAGTGTATCATAAAATGAATTTCTGTGATAAGCATTTTTTTATTTTATCCTTGCTGACTTATCCCAAAAAGCAGAAAATATGATAAAATAAAAGGAACTATGTTTTAGAATAGGAATGAAAATGGCACAGCTATATTACAAATATGGAACCATGAATTCAGGTAAGACCATTGAGATTTTGAAGGTGGCTCATAATTATGAAGAACAAGGCAAACCTGTTGTTATTATGACGAGTAGTTTGGATACACGAGATGATTTTGGAATTGTTTCCAGTCGGATTGGTATGCGTCGTGAGGCCCTGCCGATTGCTGATGATACTGATATTTATAGTTATATTGAAAATTTAGCAATCAAGCCTTATTGTGTCTTGATTGATGAGGCTCAATTTTTAGGCAAACATCATGTTTATCAACTAGCTCGTGTGGTAGATGAGTTAGGTGTACCAGTTATGGCTTTTGGTTTGAAAAATGATTTTCAAAACCGTTTATTTGAAGGGTCAGAACAGTTGTTATTGTTGTCAGACAAAATTGAAGAAATAAAAACCATTTGCCATTTTTGCAGTAAAAAAGCGACGATGGTCTTACGTACTGAAGATGGCAAACCAGTCTATGTTGGTAATCAAATTCAAATTGGCGGTAATGAAAGTTACACATCTGTTTGCCGCAAACATTATTTTAATCCAGAACCATTAACTATTTAAATTACAAAGGAGAAACGGATGAATATTTATGATCAATTACAAGCAGTAGAAGACCGTTATGAAGAGTTGGGAGAGTTGCTTAGTGATCCTCAAGTGGTATCAGATACTAAGCGATTTATGGAATTATCTCGTGAAGAGGCTAACACTCGTGATACGGTAACGGCTTATCGTGAATATAAACAAGTGATTCAAAATATTGCTGATGCAGAAGAGATGATTAAAGATGCTGGTGGCGATGCAGAATTGGAAGAAATGGCCAAAGATGAATTGAAAACAGCAAAAGCAGAAAAAGAAGATTATGAAGAAAAGTTAAAAATCTTGCTACTGCCAAAAGATCCTAACGATGATAAAAACATCATCTTGGAAATTCGTGGGGCAGCAGGTGGTGATGAGGCGGCTCTTTTTGCTGGTGATCTCTTAGCCATGTATCAAAAGTATGCTGAAAGTCAAGGCTGGCGTTTTGAAGTCATGGAAGCATCAACAAATGGTGTCGGTGGCTTAAAAGAAGTTGTAGCTATGGTATCAGGGCAGTCTGTTTACTCAAAACTCAAATATGAATCAGGTGCCCATCGTGTTCAGCGAGTACCTGTAACAGAAAGTCAAGGACGTGTCCACACATCAACGGCGACAGTTTTAGTGATGCCAGAAGTAGAAGAAGTTGAATATGATATTGACCCTAAAGATCTTCGCGTGGATATTTACCATGCTTCTGGTGCAGGTGGTCAGAACGTCAACAAGGTAGCAACAGCAGTACGTATTGTCCATTTGCCAACTAATATCAAGGTTGAAATGCAGGAAGAGCGAACGCAGCAAAAAAATCGTGAAAAGGCGATGAAGATTATCCGAGCTCGTGTTGCAGATCATTTCGCTCAGATTGCTCAAGACGAACAAGATGCCGAGCGTAAGTCAACTATTGGTACAGGTGATCGCTCAGAACGTATTCGAACTTATAACTTCCCACAAAACCGTGTGACAGACCATCGTATTGGTTTGACGTTACAAAAATTAGATACCATATTGGGTGGTAAGATGGATGAAGTAGTAGATGCCTTGGTTCTTTATGATCAAACTCAAAAATTGGAAAAATTAGCTAACTAATGAATTATGCAAGCTTACTAAATCATTATGGTGATCAGTTAGAGCTGGTTGGTGAAGAAAGAGAAGCTCTGAATTTTGTTTTTAGAGAAATGAAAGCTTGGTCTTACACTGAGTTTGTTCTTAAATTGTCCCAAGAAGTTGAACTTGAAGATGCTTCTATCATAAAAGAAATTTTTGAACAACTTTATAGGCACTACCCAGCTCAATATATTTTAGGAAAAAGTCAGTTTTATGGGCTAGACTTGATGGTGGATGAACGTGTTTTGATTCCACGGCCAGAAACAGAAGAATTGGTGGATTTAATTTTGGCTGAGAATTCTGCTGCTATTTTAGACGTTTTAGATGTTGGAACAGGCAGTGGCGCTATTGCTTTGAGTTTAGCTAAGACTAGAGCTGATTGGCAGGTGACTGCTAGTGATATTTCACAAGACGCTCTTGATCTGGCACAAACGAATGCTCAAAAAAATAACTTAGAACTTACTTTTGTTCGGTCTGATTTACTGACAAATATTGAAGGTAAGTTTGATATTATTGTTTCTAATCCCCCTTATATTGCCTATGAAGATAAGGAAGAAGTTGGGCTAAATGTGCTGACTTCTGAACCGCATTTGGCACTTTTTGCTGATGAGAAAGGACTAGCCTTGTATCGTCGTCTGGCTGAGATCAGTGCTTCTTACCTTAAACCAAAAGGTAAAATTTATCTAGAAATTGGTTACAAACAAGGACAGGCAGTGAAAGACTTGTTTACCAAATATTTTCCCAATCATAGAATTAGAGTCTTAACGGATCAATTTGGTCAAGATAGAATGGTGGTGGTTGATCATGAGTTTATTACTAGAACAACTGGTGACTAAGTTAAAACGAGGTGACGCTCTTGTTTTACCAACAGAGACAGTCTATGGTCTTTTTGCCAATGCCATGAATGAAACAGCAGTCAATCATGTGTACCGTTTAAAAAAACGACCAAGAGATAAGGCCTTAAACCTTAATGTTAGTAGCTTAGAGGACATTTTAGCTTATTCTAAAAACCAACCTGCTTACCTAAAAAAACTCTATCAGGCTTTTTTACCTGGTCCATTGACGCTCATTTTACTTAGTAACGATGCGGTGCCAACATGGATTAACTCAGGACTAGATACGGTTGGTTTTCGACTACCTAGTCACCCAATCACACGAGAAATCATTCAACAAGTGGGACAACCTTTGATTGGGCCATCTGCGAATTTGTCTGGTCAAGTCAGTGGTCGGGTATTTGAACAAATTATTAAGGATTTTTCTAATCAAGTGACTGGTATAGCTGATGATGCTGCAATTTTGGGAGTGGATTCGACAATTTTAGACTTGTCTAGGCCACAGGCTCGTATTTTAAGACAGGGCAGTATTACCAAGCAGCAACTGCTTGAGAAAGTACCAGAACTTGTTTTTGAAGAAGATAGTTTATAAGGTTATGTCATCAATCTAATTTGTGATTACAAGAGTGAACAGCTAAATAGACAATTTTTTAGAATTTAGGAGAAAAAGATGATTTTTGATAAGGAAAATTACCGAGATTTTGATCCGGAACTTTGGCAGGCTATTGATCAAGAAGGACTTCGCCAACAAGATAATATTGAGCTGATTGCCTCGGAAAATGTGGTCTCTAAGGCAGTGATGGCAGCCCAGGGTTCTCTATTGACGAATAAATATGCAGAAGGTTATCCTGCCAAACGTTATTATGGTGGCACAGACGTGGTGGATGTAGTGGAAAATTTAGCTATCGAACGTGCCAAGGAACTTTTTGGTGCTAATTTTGCTAATGTACAGCCCCATTCGGGTAGTCAAGCCAATGCAGCAGCCTATATGGCTTTGCTTGAACCAGGTGATACGGTTTTGGGAATGGATTTATCAGCTGGGGGGCATTTAACTCATGGTTCTCAGGTTAATTTTTCAGGTAAGACTTATCATTTTGTTGCTTATGGTGTTGATAAAACGACCGAACAATTGGACTATGAGGAAATCTTGTCCTTGGCTAAAGCACATCAACCTAAAGTGATTGTGGCTGGAGCATCTGCCTATTCTCGTACGATTGATTTTGCTAAATTCCGTGAGATTGCAGATCAGGTTGGGGCAAAACTCATGGTGGATATGGCTCATATCGCAGGTTTAGTTGCGGCTGGTTTACATCCAAATCCTGTTTCTTATGCTGATGTGGTAACTTCAACTACTCATAAGACCCTGCGTGGACCTCGTGGTGGCTTGATTTTGACCAATGATGAAACCTTAGCTAAGAAAATCAATTCAGCCATTTTTCCAGGTTTGCAGGGAGGGCCATTGGAGCATGTCATTGCAGCTAAGGCAGTAGCTTTCAAAGAAGCCTTGGATCCAGCATTCAAAGACTATATGAAAGCTGTTTTGGACAATAGTCAAGCCATGGCTCAAGTTTTTGAAAAAGACTCTGATTTTCGTTTGATTTCTGGTGGCAGTGACAACCATCTTTTCTTGGTTGATGTGACGAAAGTAGTGGAGAATGGAAAAATTGCTCAGCACATTCTAGAAAGTGTTAATATTACCTTAAATAAAAATAGTATTCCATTTGAAACCTTATCACCGTTCAAAACGTCTGGTATTCGTATTGGTACTCCAGCCATTACCAGTCGTGGTATGGGGATTGTAGAAAGTCAGACAATCGCCCATTTGATGATTAAGGCTTTGAAAGAAGCTGATAATGAAAACACCTTATTTGAAATTCGCCGTGAAATTAAGACCTTAACTGATAAATTCCCTTTATATGACTAAGATAGACGATTTTTACTTAAAAAAAATTATTATTCATCAATTTAGCACAGCTGACACAGACCTAATTTTGTCAGATAAGGAAATTGTTTTAACGCCTAAACTAGATGATTATTTTAGAAAAAAACTTGCCAAGGTTTTTTCTGATGAAGCCAAACGAGGTCGATTTTCATCTGATAGTCCATTTCTTGCTTATTTATCTGATGATTTTTTAATGACGTCAGTCAAGATTAGTGAGGTATGGAAAGAAGAATTTGTCATTAGTGAAGATCAAAAGGTCAACGACTTAATCTTTATTCAATTTGATCGTGAAGGTCAAGCTTATTTTGCCTTTTTACGCCTAACCCTTCGTGAACAATTAGCACATATTGGTCAAGAAGATCAGCCGATTAAGATTAGTCAAAATAACCTTCCTAGTCCTAGTCAAACGCCCGACGAAGCCTTGGTTATTAATCTTGATAGTTTAGACTATTATTTGATTGAGAAACGTGTTAAGTATAATGGGTCATTTGCTAATTATTTTTCTGAAAATCTCTTACAAATAAGCCCACAAGAGTCGGTTAAAAAGTCAATTAAAGTATTGGAACAGACGGCACAAAAAATAGCCAATCAGTTTCAACGAGATGATTTTGCATTTCAATCCAAGATGAAATCAAGCATTTATGATCAACTAGAAGAAAAAGCAGAATTATCACCAGAAGACTTGGCTAATCAACTCTTTGATGATAATTTAACAGCCCGCTTGACCTTTGTTGATCAGGTTAAAGAAAAAATACCAGAGCCAGTTAAACTAGCTGATATTGACCATTCTCGTCAGATTAAAAAGTTGGAAAATCAAAAATTATCTCTGTCTAACGGTATTGAGTTAATTGTGCCAAACAGGGTCTATCAAGATGCAGAAGTAGTTGAATTTATCCAAAATGATAACGGAACCTACTCGATTTTAATTAAAAATATTGAGGATATCAATAATAAATGAAAAAATTGTTTGGACGACTTACTTTCTTGTTCATCTTACTTGTTATGTCAATAGCCTTTGCCATAGTCTATCAAGATAGTCAGCGAGTGCTGTCTTATAGATCTTTGGTGAAAGAAGTTTTGACTAATCGTGAGATTAGCATTGATGAAGAGCTTGTTTTGGCCATGATTTATACCGAAAGTAAGGGAAAAGGACAGGATATTTTACAGGCTAGTGAGAGCCTGACTGGTCAAATTGGTCAGATTAGTAGTCCCAAAGCCAGTTTAGAAGTGGGGATTGATTTATTTGAACAAAATTTAAGCCTGTCCAGTCAGAAACAAACAGACAGTTGGACCGCAGTTCAGGCCTATAATATGGGCACAACTTACATTGATTATGTGGCTGAAAATGGAGGAAAAAGCACAATCTATTTGGCAAGGACATTTTCACAAGAGGTTGTAGCTCCGAGTTTAGGTAATACCAATGGTGACACCTATGCTTACTATCATCCTTTGGCGATTATGTATGGCCAACCTAGCCTCTATCAAGACGGAGGCAATGCCTACTATGCCGAACAAGTCAAACTCAATCGTTCCATTTTGAAAGTGATGGCATTGATAATCAAAAACTAGAAGAGTTTCAACTCTTCTAGTTTTTTTACTTGATAAAATCATTGATTTCTTGTTCAATATTAGCGATTTTTTCTTCAGCTTGAGCTAAACTATCACTCACTGTAGCGATATAGAATTTAATTTTTGGTTCTGTTCCAGACGGACGTACAGCAAACCAAGAATCATCGGCCAAGGTATATTTGAGCACATCACTTGGTGGCGTTGTTAGGCTTGTTACAGTGCCATCTTCATGAGTCGCTGTTTGTTGATCAAAGTCTTCAAATAAGCGAATAGCCGTTTGATTGAACTGACTTGGTGCTTGTTCACGGAATTTAGCCATGATAGACTTGATTTGTGCAGAACCATCAACACCAGAAAGTTCAATAGAAATTGTTTTTTCAGCAAAGTAACCGTACTTTTGATAAATTTGTTCAATACCATCAGCCAAGGTTAAACCTTTTGAACGATAGTAGGCAGCAATTTCAGCAACGAGTAGAACAGCTTGGATAGCGTCTTTATCACGTACAAAAGGCTTGATCAGATAACCAAAACTCTCTTCAAAACCAAACATATAAGTATGGTTATGATTTTCTTCAAATTCTTGAATTTTCTCAGCAATAAATTTGAAACCAGTCAAAACATTGAACATGGTTGCCCCATAGCTTTCAGCAATCTTAGTTACCAAATCTGTTGACACAATTGATTTTGCCAAGGCAGCATTTTCAGGTAGGGTACCAGCTTGCTTATGGGCTTCTAAGATATATTTGGCAATGATGGCTCCAATTTGGTTTCCAGAAAGGTTTTTATAAGATCCATCAGCTTGACGAATTTCAACGCCTAGACGATCTGCATCAGGATCAGTTGCTACTAATACATCCGCATTGACTTGACGACCTAATTCTTCAGCTAAGGTAAAGGCAGCTTGACTTTCAGGATTTGGCGATTTTACAGTTGAAAAATCTGGATCTGGCATGGCTTGTTCAGATACGATTTCAATGGATTCAAAGCCAGCTTGTGCCAATGCACGGCGAGTCAGCATTTCTCCTGTTCCATGCAGTGGGGTATAGACAATTTTCATGTCTTTACCATATTGTTCAATGAGATTTTTGTTAATGTTAACCGATTTGACTTCCTTAAGGTATTCAGCGTCAATGGCTTCACCAAGTATGTCAATCAGTCCTTGAGCTTTAGCTGTTTCAAAATCAGCGATTTTGATGGTAAACGGATCGTCAATAGAACGGATAAAATCAGTTAAGGTGGCTGCATCTGTTGGTGGCATTTGCCCACCATCTTCACCATAAACCTTGTAACCATTAAAAGGTGCAGGGTTATGGCTCGCTGTAATCATAATACCGGCAAAGGTTTTAAGATGGCGAACTGCAAAAGATAGTTCGGGTGTTGGACGTAGGCTTTCAAAAACATAAGATTTGATGCCATGTTGAGCCAAAACACGTGCTGAATCTTGAGCAAATTCTGGTGAGAAGTGGCGTGAATCATAGGCGATGGCAACGCCACGCTCTTTAGCTTCCTGACCTTTACTTTCAATCAATTTAGCTAGTCCTTCAGTTGCTTGACGAACAACATAAGTATTGATACGATTAGTTCCAGCTCCGATATAGCCACGCATGCCAGCCGTTCCAAATTCTAGGTTGGTATAAAAGGCATCTTCTTTTGTTTTTTCATCCATAGCTAGTAGTTCTTCTTTAAGATAGCTTGGTAGGTCGGCAGCAGCCAACCATTTGTCGTATTGTTCTTGATAAGACATGGATTTCTCCTCTATTTTAATATTGTAAATCGCTTACATTATACCATATTTGAGCAAAAAAATCATGGATTTGGCCATGATTTTTCGATTTATTTTAATTTTATTAAGCGTGGGACGATAGTAGCTGTGAAAAAACTAGCGAGTAACATTTCAGCCAAAGAATTGGTTGTTAAGATACTTGCCAAGAGAAGTTTGACATCACCATTATAACGTTCTGCAAAAAACAGAAATATTCCAGATAGGACGAAAACGGTATTGGTCAATGAGCCGAGAGCTCCAGATAAGATCAGTCCAACTTTATTTTTCATTAAACGATAGACTAAATAAGGACTAAGACCGATGAGTAGTCGTGGCACGATGGCAATAATGGCAGAATAGAGGTTTCCTCCTGCCACAAATGGAGAAAAGAGATAGCTAGCTGGAGAAATGACGAGACTATTTGTGATTAAGCTAAGTAAGCCCATGAGACCGCCAAGTAAGACTCCTGTACGCCAACCATAAGCAATAGAGGCAATGATGACTGGAATATGAACCAATGTTGGCTTAATAGGTAGTGGCAAAATACTAAAAACAGTCGTGGTTAAATACTGGATAACAAGCATCAATCCAAAGAAAATAGCAATTCTAGCAATTTGAGATGATTTTTTTTTATTCACTAAGTGTATCTTCAACTTTCTGTAAAATAATGTCAAGGTCAGCTAAAGCTCCCTGACCAATCTCTCCACAGGCTAATAAACTATTGCGTGGAGTGATTTCCTTATAACCAATTTCTTGTAGGATTTTAAGATTTTTTTGGGTAAGGGGATGGCAATACATCTTGGTATTCATGGCTGGAGCAATTAGTTTAGGAGTATCTGCTGGTAAGGCCAAGGCAGTCGCTGTCAACATATTACCAGACAGACCTTGAGCCAGTTGTGCAATCGTGTTGGCGGTTGCTGGAGCGATTAAGAAAAGATCTGCCTCCTTACCAAGATCAATATGATTGATTCGATTAGCCAACTTTTCTTCCATGATATCCAAATGAACAGGTTGTTTGGATAGGACTTGTAGAGTTAAGGGAGTGATAAACTGAGTGGCTGCTTGGGTCATGATGACATGAACCTCATAACCTTTCTTGGTTAGTTGACTGACTAAATCAGCCCCCTTATAAGCTGAAATACTGCCACTTAAAGCTAGAACAATGGTTTTAGCCATTTTGTTTCACCACTCTTTCGTAAATTGCTTTGGCAATCTCCTGTTTAGAATGAACTTCTTGATAACCATCTTTATCTAACAGGTAGGCCTTGTGCTGATCACCTGTAATCTGACTGAGATCATTAGCAACAATCAATTCTGCTTGATTGATTTTCAAACTTTTTTTGGCTATTTGGAGTAGCTCTTCTTGAGAAACATTAACCAAGAGCTTGAAACCAATCAGACGAATGGTAGGATTCCACTCTTTCACTTTACTGATGAGCTTTGGTGTTTTTTTCAAAAAAAGAACTTGATAGTCAGCAGCAGAAGAAATCTTATCTTGAGTATTTTTCTTGCTTAGTAATCGAGCGACATCCGTATTTTGTTTTAGCTCGTCAAGGTCAGTCATATAAATAGGGCTATAATCAGACACTGCCATACTATGAATTAAGACCTCGTGTTTAGCAACCTGTTCTTGTAAACAAACTTGCAAATCAGCGACTGTTTTCACTTCAATCAGTTCTAAGTTAGAATGAGGTTGGGGGCGATGACTATTTGGGCTAGTGATTAAGGTTACCTCATGATCATGGTCTAGAAAGGTTTGGGCAATGAGTTGTCCCAAACGGCCAGTTGCATGATTAGTGAGGCTGCGCACTCGATCAATAGGTTCGCTAGTGCCACCAGATGTTATCAAAATTTTCATATTCCATATTATACAAGAAAAAGCGAGTTTCGTAAATGTAAAACATAGAAAGCAAGATATTATCTAGGCATTTAACTGAGGATATGATAAAATGACAATATTAAATTGAAGGAAAAGGATGGGTTAGACATGAAAACAGATATTGAGATTGCACAAGAAAGTCGTCTGAAGCCTATTAGCCAAATTGCTCATCAGTTAGGCTTAACGGAAGCGGATTTAGAACTTTATGGTTCTTATAAGGCCAAATTATCTTTTGATAAAATCAAGACTTTAGAACATCAAGCCTTGGGTAAATTGATTTTGGTGACAGCCATCAATCCAACGCCAGCAGGGGAAGGCAAATCAACGGTGACCATTGGCTTGGCAGATGCCTTAAACCATCAAGGTCATCAAGCTATGATTGCCCTTCGTGAGCCGTCTTTGGGACCTGTTATGGGCGTAAAAGGTGGTGCAGCAGGTGGAGGCTACGCACAAGTCTTGCCTATGGAGGACATCAATCTTCATTTTACTGGAGATATGCACGCTATTACAACTGCTAATAATGCCTTGTCTGCCTTGATTGATAATCATCTTCATCAAGGTAATTCCTTGAATATTGATCCAAGACGGATTATTTGGAAGCGTGTTCTGGATTTGAATGATCGAGCTTTGCGTCAAGTGACTGTTGGTTTAGGAGGGCATTTGAATGGTATTCCTAGAGAAGATGGTTTTGACATTACCGTTGCTAGTGAAATGATGGCGATTCTTTGTTTGGCGACGGATTTGGTGGATTTGAAAAAGCGTTTGGGTCAGATTCTTATTGCTTATCGTTATGATCAGACCCCTGTATATGTTAAGGATCTAGCAGTTGAAGGTGCCTTGACCTTGATTTTGAAAGATGCGCTTAAACCCAATTTGGTTCAGACAATTTATGGCACACCAGCTCTTGTTCACGGAGGTCCTTTTGCCAATATTGCTCATGGTTGTAATTCCGTTTTAGCAACTAAAACAGCCTTACAACTGGCAGACTACACGGTTACTGAAGCTGGTTTTGGGGCGGATTTAGGAGCTGAAAAATTTCTTGATATTAAAGTCCCCAATCTTCCCAAGGCACCAGATGTTATTGTCATTGTAGCAACGGTTAGAGCTTTAAAAATGCACGGTGGTTTGAATAAGTCTGACTTGACCAAGGAAGACCTAATTGCTCTTGAAAAAGGATGTGCCAATTTGGAACGTCATATTAAAAATATGCAGTCCTATGGCATTCCAGTAGTGGTCGCCATCAATCAATTTGTTTCAGATACTCAAGCTGAACTGGCTTGTTTGAAAGCATTTTGTCAAAAACAAGGTGTCGCAGTTGCCTTAACTAAGGTTTGGGAAGAAGGTGCTAAGGGTGGTATTGAACTAGCTGATCTGGTTGTTCAAACGATAGAACAAGAAAGTAGTTCTTACCAAGCAATTTATCAAGCAGAAGATGACTTGGCAGAAAAGGCAAGAAAAATTGTAACCAAAATTTATGGTGGTCGTTCGGTACAGTTTTCAGCTAAGGCTCAAAAACAACTGGTTCAGTTTGAAAAAGATGGTTTAAGTTATCTCCCGCTTTGTATGGCTAAGACCCAATACAGTTTTTCAGACAATCCCCAATTTCTAGGAGCACCAGTTGATTTTGACATCACTATTCGTGAGTTTGTTCCTAAAACAGGTGCAGGATTTATCGTTGCCTTGACTGGTGACGTTTTAACCATGCCAGGTTTACCCAAAGAACCAGCCGCCTTAAACATGGATGTCACAGTGGATGGTAAAGCACTTGGATTATTTTAAGTGACAGTTTAGACAAAACAATATATAATAAAGAGGGAAATAGAAGTAGAAAAATATTGGGAACTACGCACCCTCAGGGTATCTGAAAAGTGGGGAAGTCCCGTCCCACCTATTCCTAAGCACTTAGAATACTAAGTGCTCTTTTGTTTGTCCAAATTGTACCTAAAAACATTGTATCACTTGGATTAGGCTGAGAAGTAAGAGAAAATTTATCAGTTAACGAAATATGGACTGGAATAAAAAGAGATAATGCAAGTTAGAAACGATTTTGACAAGACAAAAAATCCCTTGAGTTTACTCAAGGGATTAGTAATACGGGCGAATTTCATCGCAGTTCCTAGATAGCTTTATTCCCACTCGACAGTTGCTGGGGGTTTGCTGGTGATGTCATAGACGATACGGTTAACGTGGTCAACTTCATTGACGATACGAACGGAGATTTTTTTCAAAACTTCCCAAGGAATCTTAGCAAAGTCAGCAGTCATCCCATCAACCGAAGTGATTGCACGGATAGCTAGGGTATAGTCATAGGTACGACCGTCTCCCATGACACCAACTGAGCGCACACCAGTATTAACAGTAAAGTATTGCCAAATATCACGATCTAGACCAGCTGCGGCAATTTCTTCACGTAAAATGGCATCAGATTCACGGACAGTTGCCAATTTTTCTTCGGTGATTTCTCCCATGACACGAATGGCTAATCCTGGACCTGGGAAGGGTTGTCGCCAAACAATCTCATCTGGCATGCCTAGGGCCGTTCCCAAAGCTCTTACTTCATCTTTGAAAAGGGTATTTAAGGGTTCAATGAGCTTGAATTGCATGTCTTCAGGAAGCCCACCGACATTATGGTGAGATTTAATGGTTTGAGCAGTTTCAGTACCTGATTCGATAATATCAGTGTAAAGGGTTCCTTGAGCCAAAAAGGCAACATCATCTAACTTACTTGCTTCATCATCAAAGACATAGACAAATTCGTTACCAATGATTTTACGTTTTTGTTCTGGATCAGAAACACCTGCCAGCTTGTCTAAGAAGCGTTCAGCTGCGTCAGCCTTGATGATATTTAAGCCAAATTTACCGCCTAGCATATTCATGACTTGGTCGGCTTCGCCTTTTCGTAACAACCCATGATCGACAAAGATACAGGTCAGTTGGTCTCCAATGGCGCGTTGAAGCAGTACCCCAACAACAGACGAATCCACACCTCCAGATAGACCAAGCAGAACTTTTTTATCACCAACAGTTTGGCGAATTTTTTCAATTTCCATATCAATGAAATTATCCATAGACCAGTCCCCACGCGCACCACAGATATTGATCGCAAAATTGCGGAGAAGATCATTGCCATAAACAGAATGACGAACTTCTGGATGAAATTGGATACCATAGATTTTCTTGTCAGGATTTTCCATCGCTGCATAAGGACAGTCAACAGATTGACCAGTACGAACAAAACCATCTGGAATTTTGGTCACGGCATCGCCATGACTCATCAAGACTAATTGTTCAGCCGGTGTATCAGTAAAGAGCTGAGAGCTTTGATCTTGACTAAGGGTTGATTGACCATATTCACGATTTCCCGCATCACCAGCAGGAAGTACCTGACCACCAAGTGTATGCGTAATTAACTGCATACCATAACAAATACCTAAAATTGGAATGCCGAGCTCCAAAATATCTGGATCAATACTAAACGAACCGTCTGCATAGACAGAGTTTGGCCCTCCAGATAAGACGATACCGATAGGGTTTAGCTCCTTAACTTCCTGAGCTGAAATCTTATGGCTCATGAGTTCAGAAAATACCCCAAATTCACGGATACGTCGAGTAATGAGCTGGTTGTATTGACTACCATAATCCAAAACGATAATTTTTTGTAGCTCTGCTGATTGAGAAAATTCAGTCATGGTTAACCTTTCTTATTTACATCATTTGACGAAATGTCTTATCTCATTGTAACATATTTCATTCAATTAAAAAGCTCTTTTCTTGCTTTTCTTTCATCTCTTTTCTAAATCAAACCATAACATGCTATAATAAGAAGTGGAAAGTAAAGGAGTTTGAGCCAAATGTTACCAGCCTATATTAAAATTCGTGATGAATTAAAATCAGAAATTGATCAAGGAACTTGGAAGATTGGTAGCCGCCTACCTAGTGAACGTGACTTAGCCAGTCGTTTTGCTGTTAGCCGCATGACTTTAAGACAAGCCATTAGCGTCTTGGTCGAAGAAGGAATTGTTGAAAGACGTGTCGGCAGTGGTACCTATGTTGCCAACCAACGTGTACAAGAGCGCATGAGGGGAACCACCAGCTTTACAGAAATCATCAAATCGCAAGGAAAAACGCCCTCGACACATTTGGTGTCTTACCAACGTATTCTTCCCAATGAACAGGAAATAAAACACCTTAACATCTCACCAAATTCCCATATTATCCGTATGGAACGTGTTCGTTACGCAGATGACTTGCCTGTGGTTTTTGAAGTTGCCAGTATTCCAGAAAAGATTGCTAAAAAATTAGATAAACAAGCCATTAGTGAACATTTTTTCCAATCCTTGACTGAAGCAGGTTTTATTATTGGTAAAAGTAAACAAACCATTTCAGCCAAATTGGCTTCCAAAGAGATGGCACATTATCTAAATATTCAACCACAGTCTGCTATTTTAAGCCTCATTCAAACCTCTTACTTGGACGACGGCATTTGTTTTGAATATGTCCGTAGCCAATATGTTGGCGAGCGTTTTGAATTTTATCTTGAAAACCATTGATCCAAGTCACGATAGGAGTTTAATTATCTTGATAAATATGGTAAAATAAGGCTTATGGAAATTGAAAAAACCAATCGAATGAACGCTTTATTTGAATTTTACGCTGCCTTATTAACAGATAAGCAGATGAACTATATCGAGCTATACTATGCTGATGATTACAGTTTAACTGAGATTGCCGAAGAGTTTCAGGTCAGTAGGCAGGCAGTGTATGATAATATCAAGCGAACTGAAAAGATTTTAGAAGACTATGAGATGAAATTGCACATGTATTCGGATTATATCGTCCGTAGTCAGATTTTTGATGATTTGTTAGCCAAATACCCAGACGATTCGTATTTGAAAGAACAAATTATGACCTTGAGTCAAATTGATAATAGAGATTAGGAGAAAAACGTGGCATTTGACAATCTAACCCAACGCCTACAAGGTGTTTTCAAAAACTTACGCCGTAAAGGTAAATTATCCGAAAAAGACGTCCAAGAAGTGACCAAGGAAATTCGTCTTGCCCTTCTTGAAGCAGACGTTGCCCTACCAGTTGTTAAATCTTTTATTAAACGTGTGCGTGAACGTGCTGTGGGCCATGAGATTATTGAAACACTTGATGCGTCTCAACAAATTGTTAAAATTGTCAATGAAGAATTGACTGCCATCTTGGGAGCTGAAACAGCAGAATTAACTGTCTCAGATAAAATTCCAACCATTATCATGATGGTCGGGCTACAAGGGGCAGGTAAGACTACCTTTGCTGGTAAACTAGCCAATAAACTAATTAAAGAAAAGAATGCTCGACCAATGATGATTGCAGCGGATATTTACCGTCCAGCCGCCATTGATCAATTAAAAACTCTCGGTCAGCAAATCAATGTTCCTGTGTTTGATTTGGGAACCGAAGTGTCAGCTGTTGAGATTGTTGCTCAAGGCTTGACCCTTGCCAAAGAAAAACGCCATGATTATGTCATCATTGATACGGCAGGGCGATTGCAAATTGATGAAAAGCTCATGGAAGAATTGCGAGATGTCAAGGCTCTTGCACAACCAAATGAAATCTTGCTGGTTGTCGATAGCATGATTGGTCAAGAGGCTGCCAATGTTGCTTTTGAATTCAACCAACAACTAGATATTACAGGGGTAGTGCTAACCAAGATTGACGGGGATACTCGTGGTGGTGCAGCCCTATCTATTCGTGAAATTACTGGTAAGCCGATTAAGTTTACAGGGACTGGAGAGAAGATTACAGAGATCGAAACCTTCCACCCTGACCGTATGGCCAGTCGTATTTTGGGAATGGGTGACCTTTTAACCCTTATCGAAAAAGCCAGTCAAGAATATGATGAGAAAAAATCATTGGAACTGGCTGAAAAAATGCGAGAAAATACCTTTGATTTCAATGATTTCATTGAGCAATTAGATCAAGTGCAAAATATGGGGCCAATGGAAGATTTGCTTAAAATGTTACCTGGAATGGCCAATAATCCTGCCCTTGCCAACGTCAAAGTAGATGAAAAAGACATTGCCCGTAAACGAGCTATCGTGTCATCAATGACCCCAGCTGAACGAGAAAATCCTGAACTCTTAACCCCAAGTCGCCGTCGTCGGATTGCTGCTGGTTCAGGAAACAGTTTTGTCGAAGTCAATAAATTCATCAAAGATTTCAATCAAGCCAAGGGCATGATGCAAGGGATGATGTCTGGTGATATGAACAAAATGATGAAGCAAATGGGAATCAACCCTAATAATTTGCCAAAAAACATGCCTAATATGGATGGGATGGACTTGTCAGCTCTTGAAAGTATGATGGGGCAAGGTGGTATGCCAGACTTATCTGGCTTAGGTGATATGGACATGAGCCAACTTCTTGGTGGTGGTCTTAAAGGTAAGGCAGGTAACTTCCTAATGAAACAAGCTATGAAACGCCAAGTTAACAAACTCAAAAAAGCTAAGAAGAAACGAAAATAGTTAAATAGGCTCCAATGTAATTGGAGCCTATTTTATTACATAAATAAATCTATGTAATATTCCGCTTGCTTCGATAGCAGACTAGCTTTCTTTCGGGAAATTCTTTGATTATAAGTAAAAACATGGTATAATCAGACTAATAAACTACAAAAGAAATAAAAGGAGGACAATAACATGCAAATTACAAAACGTGATGGACAAATTGTAGAGTTTAATCCAGACAAAATCTACCAAGCAATTTTAAAAGCAGCTAAAACCGTCTATGTGATTGATGATAAATTGGCAAAAGATTTAGCACAAGTGACTAAAAAAGTTGTGATTGACTTAGAAGATGCACAAGTGGAGCGTCCAACCATCAGTATGGTCCAATCATTGGTTGAAAATCGTTTGATGGAAGCAGGCTATATCAATATCGCTGAACATTATATTTCTTATCGTTTACAACGTGATTTAGAGCGTAATGGCTATGGTGATAAGATTATTGTTCATCTTACTTTTGAACAAATTCGCTAATTAAAAAGATTGAGATAAACTATCTCAATCTTTTTTTTATTGATTAGGCAAGTAGATTTTCTAATTGGTCAACCAAAGAAGCCACATAAGCAATGGTTTCAAGTAGTGGTTGGTCAGTTGTGACATCAACTCCTGCATGTTGTGCTAGTTCTTGAGCTGATAGGCTCGCACCTAAAGACAGGGTATCTAGCCATTTGGCAACAACTTGTTCAGGATTCTCTTCCAGTTGTTTAGCCAAGGCTGTTCCAATGGTCAAACCTGCTGAGTAAGTATAAGGATAAAGACCAATGTAATAGTGTGGCTGACGCATCCAAATCAAACCAGCTTCATCACCAATGGCAAATTCATCTCCCCAAAATTGCTTTATCACATCCAATTTGATTTGACAAAGTATGTCACCATTTAGATACTCATTATTATCCAAACGGGTATAGACTTCTCGTTGAAAAGCCGCTTCAAGTAAATGGGTGACCATATTATGAAAATAAGTTCGACTAATCAATTCACTAATCAGGTAAATTTGGAAATCAGGATCTTGATTTTTCTTCAGTAGGCTATTACAAGTTAGCACCTCATTGGCAGTTGATGGGGCTTCAATAAAGTAGAGTGACGGCTCATAACTGAGAATACTCTGCTTTTTAGCCAATTGGAAATGACCTGCATGCCCCAGTTCATGAGCCAATACCAAAACCTCATTCATCAAACCAGTCCAAGACAGCAAAATATAAGATGGCCCACTATAAAGTGTTGCACAAAATCCACCTGTTGATTTTCCTTCATTTTGTGCAAAATCAATCCAGCGTTCATCAAATGATTGCTCAATCATTTTTTGATAATCTGAACCCAAAACACTTAGACAATCTAACAAGAATGCCTTAGATTCTTCTGGAGTAATGCGTTGATTGAAACTTGACGGCATACTGATTTTCAAATCGGCATGGGTAATTTCTTTCAAACCATGGGCCTTAGCAACTAGCTTAACATAGCGTCGCATGTGAGGGGCTAGCTCTTTCATGATAACATCTATCTGACGATCAAACAACTCTCGTGATACCTGTTGTTGGAATAACAAATAATCAATCGTCGATTCAAAACCACGCAGCTTGGCTTGAATTTGTTCATTTTTCATCTGAGCAAGTAAACTTGTGGCAGCGGTATTCTGATAGGTCTTTAAGGTGCGATAGAAGCTTTTAGCCGACTGACGACGAATTTCTTGATCATGACTGAGTTCATAGTCATTTTCAAAATAAACATAGCTGTTTTCATAGGTTTGCCCATTAACTTCAAATGACTCAAAAGTCAAATCTTCAAACTTGGTCGTATTGTAAGCATTATAGGGCTGTTGCCAAACAGTAGCTAGACTCGCTAATAGTTCTTCTTGAAGCGGGGGAAGTTGATGTGGTTTAAAATCAATCAACTGTTGAAAGTAAGCCTTCCATTGTGGCTGTTTGGAGATTAACTCTTCTAAAAAAGTTATTTCCAAAGCCCCTAGCTCAATATCTAAAAAGGCTAAACGAGGCAGGGTGTCTTCCATTAACAAATCAAATTCATTAGATAGACTTGCTGATTCGGTATTCATCCGATCCACTTCTAAGGGAAGAAAAGCATAATGGCTCAGTTGGTCACGCAAAATTGATAAGTTTTCAAAGTCTGTCAAAGCCGCAACAATAGCATCTGCTTGATTTAGTTTTCCTTTATAGTTGCTTTCAAACTCACCAACTGCTTGAGCATAATCTTTTAGTGCTTGTTGATAATCTGCATCAGTCGGAAAAATCAAACTGGTATCCCAAGTTAATTGAGTATCAACTTCTTGACGTTTAAGCATAGCTTTCATAATAGTCTCCTTTTCTCATTTTGCTCTCATTATATCATATTTTTCCCAATTATAATGTGGTATAATAGCATAACAAAGGTATCAAAGACTAGACGCCATATCGTTCATCAAAAATAGAAAGGTCACTCAAGCGATGAATTTTATGAAAAAACTAGCCAAGCAATTTGGCTTATTCCTATTGGTCTTAGTCATTAACAGTACTCCTTTGGTCTTAATGAGCCTCCAAAACACCTTATCTTTTCAACTTCAATGGGTAACTGGTATAGCTTACATACTCATCTCTCTTTTAGTTATCATCCTGGTCTGGAAAAAATATACTATCTATGAATCTGAACACGTTAAACAACTATCGTTTACTTGGAAGGATTTTGGACTTGCTCTGCTATTTTTCTTTGCCACTCGAGTCGTTGCCATTGCAGGTAGTCTGCTTAATTTTTATATCAATGGCAATGACACAACAGCCAACGATGCAGCATTGCTGGCTACGGCTCAGCAGTTGACAGATATGATTCCCCTTTATTTTATCTGTTTTCATCTAGCGATTGGGCTTTTTGCTCCTATTTTAGAAGAGCTAGTCTATCGTGGTTTTATTAGTAAGTACTTCTTCCGTGATAATCAAACTCTTTTACCTTTAATCGTGGTGTCAGCTTTATTTTCATGGCCTCATCTTTGGGCCTTTAATCTCATTGAGTTTATCATTTATTTTGCTCTGGGAGCTATTTTCTATCTGGCTTATGCACGTCGAAGAAATATCAAGGATGCGATTGCCGTCCACATCTTAAATAACAGTCTTTTGATTATTTGGTCGGTTATCAATTACATTCCTTCTCTTTTAGGACAATAATATAGGAAAACTTTCAGAAAGACTAGGAGTTTTCACATTTCTTAATATCAAAAAATAGGATATTTATGTTATAATAGTAACATAAATATTAAAGCAATTTATCCATAATTAGATTTATGGCTATTTATTATTGTGAAAGGAAAGATGTTATGGCAATGATTCAGTGGTTTCCTGGTCACATGTCCAAGGCTAGACGACAAGTTCAAGAAAATCTTAAATTTGTAGATTTTGTGACAATTCTAGTTGATGCTCGCCTGCCCCTATCCAGTCAAAATCCCATGTTGACCAAGATTGTTGGAGATAAGCCTAAACTCTTGATTCTAAATAAGGCTGATTTAGCAGATAAAACACAAACTAAAGAGTGGCAGCAGTATTTTGAAAAACAAGGAATTACCACGCTAGCCATTAACTCTAAAGAACAAGCTACTGTTAAAAAAGTAACTGAGGCAGCAAAGGCCCTGATGGCTGATAGGTTACATAAACTAAGGGAACGAGGCATTAAAAAAGAAACCCTGAGAACGATGATTATCGGTATTCCCAATGCAGGAAAATCCACACTGATGAATCGTTTGGCTGGTAAAAAGATTGCCGTTGTTGGTAACAAGCCTGGTGTCACTAAAGGACAACAATGGCTGAAATCCAATAAAGAATTAGAAATTTTGGATACACCTGGGATTCTGTGGCCAAAATTTGAAGATCAATTGGTTGGTTTGAAACTGGCATTAACAGGAGCTATTAAGGATAACTTGCTCCCAATGGATGAAGTCACCATTTTTGGTCTGAATTATTTTAAGGAGCATTATCCAGAACGGTTGACCCAACGTTTTAAGCAAGTCGATTGGGAAGTAGAAACACCAGAAATCATTATGAACTTAACGCGAAAATTAGGATTTCGAGAGGATTATGACCGTTTTTATCAATTATTTGTCAAAGAAGTCAGGGATGGGAAATTAGGTTATTACACCTTAGATAGAATTGGAGATTTAAGTAAAGATGACAATTAAGGAAGTTAAGGAAGAACTTAAGAAAATCACAACATTGACTGATAAACGTTGGAAAGAATTTGAAGCAGATGAGCGTAAGGGCGTCCAAACAGCCGTTAGTCAACGTAAAAAAGCTATTATCAAAGAAACTGAAGAATTTGAGCGATTAAAGGCTATGATGAGTTATGAGAAATCATACTGGGAAAAAGGCTATGAAATGATTGCGGGGATTGATGAAGTCGGACGTGGGCCATTAGCTGGTCCTGTAGTCGCTGCCTGTGTTGTTTTACCAAAAAATTATCAAATCAAAGGCTTAAACGACAGTAAAAAGATTGCTAAAAAACAACATCAAGCCCTATATCAAGAAATCATGGATCATGCCTTAGTCGTTGGCATTGGTATTCAAGAATCACAAACTATTGATCAACTAAATATTTATGAAGCAACTAAGTTAGCCATGCTAGACGCTCTTAACTCCATTCCACAACCAGATGCTCTCTTAATTGATGCGATGGAGTTGCCAGTTGATCTACCTCAAGAAGCTATTATTAAAGGAGATGCAAAATCCTTATCAATTGCGGCAGCATCTATCGTTGCTAAGGTGACGCGTGATCAGATTATGACCACTTATAGCGAACTTTATCCTGACTATCATTTTGAAAAAAATGCAGGCTATGGCACACCTGAACACCTAAAAGCCTTAGAGCAACACGGTGCTAGCCCAATTCATCGTCGCAGTTTTGAACCCATTAAAAGTATGGTAAAATAAACAAAAAAGACTTTCTAAGAAGTGACTTAGGAAGTCTTTTTCTATTGTTTTCTTACGAATATAAACATAAGGAGGTCAGACATGAATAATTTTGAACTTTATAAACTAAAAAAAGCAGGGTTAAGCAATCTCAATATTCTTAATATCTTAGCCTATCAAAAAAATCTAAACAAATCGCTGTCTTTGCGTGATATGGCAGTAGTTGCCAAGTGTAAACAACCCATTCAATTTATCGAAGCCTATAAAACATTAGAAAGTAAGTCCCTAAGACAGGAATTTAATCAATTTCCTTGTGTTTCTATTTTAGACAAGGAGTATCCAGACACACTGAAGGAAATTTACAATCCACCTGTCTTACTCTTTTATCAAGGCAACTTAGAGCTGTTACAGAAACCTAAATTAGCTATGGTCGGTGCTAGAAACTGTTCAAAATCAGGCACTCAAATTGTCAAAAAGCTGGTCAGCGAACTTGCCAATCAGTTTGTTATTGTGAGTGGTTTAGCGCGTGGTATTGATACTGCAGCTCATCTAGCTTGTTTGAAAAATGGCGGAGCAACCATTGCTGTGATTGGTTCGGGGCTGGATATTTATTACCCAAAAGAAAATCGCAGCCTACAGGATTATATTGGCAAAAATCATTTGATTTTATCTGAATATCCAGTTAATACGCAACCTTTACGCCATCATTTCCCTGAAAGAAATCGCATTATTGCAGGACTAGCCCAAGGGTTAGTCGTAGTAGAGGCCAAAAAACGTTCTGGTAGTCTAATCACTTGCGAACGTGCCTTGGAAGAAGGGCGAGAAGTTTTTGCTGTTCCAGGTGATGTTTTAAGTGGCTATTCAGATGGTTGCCATCACCTCATACAAGAAGGGGCCAAGTGTACCACCTCAGCTAGCGATATTTTAGTAGAACTACAAGTAGGAACATCACTATAACTGGTAGCGAAAAGGTAATTGATTTCAATAAAGAAAACTGATTGATTGCACTTTTATATTCAATAGTAGTCCACACTTTTTAACAGACTTCTTCTATATTAGGGTAAGTCTTGACAGTTTAATAAAAGTGGTATATTATACTATAAGTTTTAATTTTCAAAGAAAGTGTAGTCATACTCTATGGCAAGTACCCTTGCAACAAAAAAGAAAAGCACCGGTCGTAAAAAGACCACACCTAAAAAAAATTTAGTTATTGTCGAATCACCAGCCAAGGCAAAAACCATTGAAAAATATCTTGGCCGTCAATATAAAGTTGTAGCTAGTGTTGGCCATATTCGTGATTTGAAAAAATCAACCATGTCGATTGATTTTGACAATAATTATGAACCAGAATATATCAATATCCGTGGTAAAGGACCACTCATCAATTCTCTAAAAAAAGAAGCTAAAAATGCGAAACAAGTCTATTTGGCAAGTGACCCGGATCGAGAAGGAGAAGCGATTTCTTGGCATTTGGCTCATATTTTAGGGCTAGATAAATCCGATAAAAACCGAGTGGTTTTCAATGAAATTACCAAAGATGCCGTCAAAAATGCCTTTGTTGCTCCCAGAGAGATTGATATGGATTTGGTTGATGCTCAACAGGCTCGCCGCGTGCTTGACCGTATTGTTGGTTATTCGATTTCGCCTTTATTATGGAAGAAAGTTAAAAAAGGACTTTCAGCCGGCCGAGTTCAATCCGTTGCTCTGAAACTCATTATCGATCGCGAGGCAGAAATCCGACAATTCAAACCGGAAGAATACTGGTCTATTGATGGGATTTTCAAAAAAGGAACTAAGAAATTCAAGGCTAATTTTTATGGTCTAGATGGGAAAAAGTTCAAATTGGCAACAAATGAAGATGTTAAGCTAGTTTTAGCACGTCTGACTTCTGATAAATTTTTAGTCGAAAAGGTTGAAAAGAAAGAAAGACGACGTCATGCTCCTCTTCCTTATACAACCTCTTCATTGCAACAAGATGCAGCAAATAAAATCAATTTCCGAACACGTAAAACCATGATGGTTGCTCAACAACTTTATGAAGGAATTAACCTTGGAAGTAGTGGCCAACAAGGTCTGATTACCTATATGCGTACAGACTCTACTCGTATCAGTCCATTGGCTAAAGCTGACGCTGCTAAATTTATTACTGAAAAATTTGGTAAACATTATAGTAAAAATACTAACCAAACTAAAAACACTTCTGGTGCTCAAGATGCCCACGAAGCCATTCGTCCATCAAATGTTTATCAAACGCCAGAATCAATCGCAAAATACCTTGATAAAGATCAATTAAAACTTTATACATTAATTTGGAATCGTTTTGTAGCTAGTCAAATGACAGCCGCTATCTTTGATACGGTTAAAGTCACTTTAACTCAAAATCAAGTTATCTTTACTGCTAATGGTAGTCAAATTAAATTTGACGGTTATTTAGCTGTTTACAATGATTCAGATAAAAATAAGATGTTACCTGAGATGGAAGAAGGAGAAATTGTTCATAAATTATCACTTAATCCTGAACAACACTTTACTCAACCCCCAGCTCGCTACTCAGAAGCAACCTTGATTAAAACCTTGGAAGAAAATGGGGTTGGTCGTCCTTCGACCTATGCACCGACTCTGGAAACCATTCAAAGACGTTATTACGTTAAGTTAGCAGCCAAGCGTTTTGAACCGACTGAATTAGGTGAGATTGTTAATAACCTGATTGTCGAGTTTTTCCCAGATATTGTTAATGTGGCATTCACAGCCGATATGGAAGGGAAATTAGACAAGGTAGAGCTAGGAGAAGCTCAGTGGCAAAAAGTCATTGATCAATTCTATCATCCTTTTGCTAAGGAGCTTTCTAAGGCAGAAGAAGAAATCGAAAAAATTCAAATTAAGGATGAACCTGCTGGCTTTAGTTGTGATAATTGTGGACATGACATGGTCATCAAACTCGGTCGCTACGGTAAATTCTATGCTTGTAGTAATTTCCCTGACTGTCGCAATACCAAAGCTATTACCAAGGAGATTGGTGTAGCTTGTCCAACTTGTCAAAAAGGACAGGTTATCGAGCGAAAGAGTAAGAAAAATCGTATTTTCTACGGTTGCGATCGTTTCCCAGAGTGTGAGTTTACATCTTGGGATAGTCCGATTGACCGTTCTTGTCCTAAATGCCAATCTTATCTGGTTGAAAAGAAAATCCGTGGTGGTAAGCAAATTATTTGTAGTAATACGGAAAACTGCGACTATCAAGAAGCAAAAATAAAATAGGCCTTATTGCCTATTTTTATGTTACATAATTTTATTTATGTTAATAAATAAAAAACAGAGCCATTCTAGGCTCTATTTTTTACTCTGCACTATCAACATCACTGATGTCAATGGTTGGAATTTCTTGATCTGATTCGTAAGGCTTACTAACATCTTCGCCATAATACTGTTCAGCTAGTTTTTTAAGGCTACCGTCTGCTTTCATATCATACAAGACACGATCAATTTCATCAACTAGGCTGTCATCTTTATTACTCATAATAATCCCTTGTTGACTTGGGTTATAAAGAACATCGCTGACCATTACATTAAGATCTGGATTTTCCTTTTTCATTGCCTCAACAAACAATTTTTGAGAAATGTAATCGTTTGGAATAAAATCCGTACGACCATTAGCCACATCGTTTAGATAAACATCACCAGCAACGTTGTCATAAGTCACTAGCTCTGCCCCTTGTTTTTTAGCAATCTTCATGAAGTTTGTCCCAGCAGCACCAGCAGCCTTCTTGCCTTTCCAGTCACTTAAATCCTTAGCTGAAATACCAGAAGAACCATCGGCACGAACAATCATGCCACTAACACTGTATTTGTAAGCTTCACTAATATTATATTTTTCTAGACGATCTGGTGTGATGTCAAGGTTGTTAAGTGATACATCGACACGACCACTGTCAACAGCCGAAAAAGCCTGATCAAAACCAGTTTCAACAAATTTAACCTTGATTTTTAGACGTTGAGCAATCTCTTTCATCATATCAACTTCATAACCAACCAATTCTTTTTTATCATTATAATAAGAAGTTGGCTGATAAGTCATCGGTGTGGCAACTGTTAGTTCTCCTTTTTCTTGGATAAGTTGCCAAGTCGTTTTACTCTCTGAAGCAGTCGAAGTTGTTGACTGGTTGCTTGAGCTTTGGCTAGAGCATGCTGCTAATAGGGCAGTTATCCCTAACATTGCCAAAAAATTTCGTTTTTTCATAATAAGTCCTTTCAAATCTTAAGATAATCCCATTATATCTTAAAATTTAATCGCTTACAAGTTTTTTTAGCAGTTTCTCATTAAAAAACTGTAAAGTAATGGTCTTTTAGATTCAATTTTGCTATAATAAGCCAAGTGAAAACTAGGAGGAAAAATTGTGACTGCAACTTATATCAATGTTATTGGAGCTGGTCTTGCAGGTAGTGAGGCAGCTTATCAAATTGCTAAGCGTGGCATTCCTGTCAAACTCTATGAAATGCGTGGGATTAAAGCAACACCTCAGCATAAGACTGATCAGTTTGCGGAATTAGTCTGTTCAAATTCTTTGCGTGGCGATGCCTTAACCAATGCTGTTGGTCTTTTGAAAGAAGAAATGAGAAGATTAGATTCTCTTATTCTAAAAGCTGCAGAAACCCACCGTGTTCCTGCAGGTGGGGCCTTAGCTGTTGATCGTGACCATTTTTCACAGATGGTCACTGAAGAACTACATCAACATCCTTTAATTGAGGTAATGCGTGAGGAAATTACAGAATTACCAACCGATGCTATTACCGTTATTGCCACAGGGCCTTTAACTAGTGATCGTTTAGCTGAAAAAATTCATGCCTTAAATGGTGGCACTGGTTTTTATTTCTATGATGCGGCAGCTCCAATTATTGATAAATCTAGTATTGACATGAACAAGGTTTATCTAAAATCTCGCTATGATAAGGGAGAAGCAGCTTATCTCAACTGCCCTATGACCAAGGAAGAATTTATGGCTTTTCATGAAGCCCTAGTCAATGCTGAAGAAGCACCACTCAATTCCTTTGAAAAAGAGAAATATTTTGAAGGTTGTATGCCGATTGAGGTCATGGCTAAACGTGGCATTAAAACCATGCTTTATGGCCCAATGAAACCTGTTGGTTTGGAATACCCAGAAGACTATACTGGCAAACGTGACGGAGACTATAAAACGCCTTATGCCGTTGTCCAACTACGTCAAGATAATGCTGCAGGTAGCCTATATAATATTGTCGGATTCCAAACCCATCTTAAGTGGGGCGAACAAAAACGAGTCTTTTCAATGATTCCTGGTTTAGAAAATGCTGATTTTGTTCGTTATGGTGTGATGCATCGCAATTCTTACATGGATTCACCAAATCTCTTAACCCAGACATTCCGTTCAAAACGTCAAGATAATCTCTTTTTTGCTGGACAAATGACAGGGGTTGAAGGTTATGTCGAATCTGCTGCAAGTGGCTTAGTTGCAGGAATCAACGCAGCTCGTCTATTCAAGTCAGAAGCAGAAGTTGTCTTTCCACGAACAACGGCTATCGGTAGCTTGCCTTATTACATCACCCATACAGAAAGTAAACATTTCCAACCCATGAATGTTAACTTTGGAATCATCAAAGAATTAGATGGCCCACGCATCCGTGACAAAAAAGAACGCTATGAAGCAATTGCCCAGCGAGCCTTGACTGACCTCGAAACTTATTTAACTTATTAAGAATCAAAAAGGAGTTGTCACAACAACTCCTTTTATTATCTTCAAAATTAGACTACTTAAAGATTTTCCTTGTTTGTTTAAGAGTCTTTAATACTTTTTCCTGACGGTGTGCCTGTTTTTCTGCCCAAGCTTGTGCCAATGCTTGACTGGCTAATAAATTCTCTTCATTTAAATAACTCAGTTTAACCAAGCTTCCTTTTTTGATTTGATTTTTAACCAAGTTTGGCTTGGGTGACATGTTAATGACTTGATTAGGCTGATATTTAGCATATTCCTTGCTTGCTGGTAATAGCAGTGGAACTGGTTTCAAGTTCAATTCTTCAAGAATATCCTGAGCTTGCTCTAAAGGTAGGCCAATTAAGTCAGGTAGTGTCAGCGTTTCCTTGATTTGAGCTAAAAGATTTTGATCAAGATAGTAGAGTTTAATCAAAGACCCAATTGGTAATTTACCAGATTTGGGCGACATCTCAACCACTTCATTGATTTTTGCTTGTTGATATTTTTTACTAGGTTTGGCTAAAATAGTACTTACAATAAAACCTTGTTGTTCTAAGTGCGCCTTGGCTTCAAAGAGATCCATATGAACTAGATTATCCAAACGAACTAAGCTACGACGATGTTCATGATGACGATCTAAGGCTTTATCAATTAAGGGAATGGTACTATCGGTCACCTTGCTCACAATATCAACCGTATCTAAGAGCCCAAAAACCTTACTAACATTTCCCAATAATTTACCTGAGGTTTTTGTTAAATTTCCTGTTTTTTTCATCTCATTCTCCTCTTTCTATGCCTTGATTATACAAAATATCAGTCTTTTTGTCTTTTCTTGTGCTCCACTTTTAAAAAAAATCAGTCCTAAGCAGCAGATAATTATTTTACATAAATTTTATTATGTTTACAAGTTGTCCAAGGCATTTTTTTGCTCATCATCAACAATATGAGTATAAAGATCTGTGACTTGAGTATTGGCATGGCCTAATTGATGACTAACCAAAACTTGAGATTTTGTCGCATCATACAGTCGAGTAGCTAGCGTGTGACGCAATTTATGTGGGGTAACACGAACCTTAAAGTCAGCAGAGTATTTAGCCACCATTTTTTCAATGCTTGAAGCATCCATGC
The DNA here is from genome assembly GCF_007859205.1 of Streptococcus sp. sy004. Classification (GTDB taxonomy): domain Bacteria; phylum Bacillota; class Bacilli; order Lactobacillales; family Streptococcaceae; genus Streptococcus. The sequence continues at coordinate 382,469 of NZ_VOHP01000001.1, read as the reverse complement.
GGTTCACCTTGCCTGCATATTCTGATAAAAAGAGAGCTAAGTCAGTTTTATCAGCTTTATAACGTACTTGGCGAATCGCTAGGTAATTTTCCAAGTAAGGCTTAGCAAAAGCAGCAATATTAACAGAATCACGTTTCCCACCTTTTCTAATCACATCAATCACCATGATATTCATGTTAAGATCTTTAAGATCAAGATTGACTGCCTCTGACAGACGGACACCAGAAGCGAGTAGAAGGGCTAAAATAGCCAAATCACGCTCCTTGTTTTTTTGAAAAGAAGAACGAGCTCGAGGAGATAACTTGACAGCATAATCGTGTTCCACATGGTCTAAAAAGGCCATTGTTTCGTCTCCCAAAAATAATTTTTGCTTAATTTGTTCAGCCCTAGCTGCTAATGTTTCTTTTTTTTTCTTTGTTGAAACCTTTTTCATGACATTTCGATAGAAATAAGGTTCACCATTTTGATTTTCAACCTCTTCGGTCAAATACTTGTACAAGCTAGATAAGGCTGATAAGCTACGGTTGATTGTCGTTTGGGATAGACCATTTTTGTGGGTATTGGCATTTAACAAAGGACGTTCACGTAAATAAAGGATGAAAGCCTCCATATCTTTTTTAGTCAAATGCTCCAAAGTCTCTAAAGGAATCTCAGAAATAGTCGCTACCTGACTTAAACCAGAATCTAAAATCCAAGCAAAAAAACGTCGGTATTCTTTCAAATATTCATAGAGGGTTGTCAAGCTATAAGGAATTGCCAATTTTGACTGATAGTACTCCAAAACATACCAAGGCATCATCTGTTTCAAGTCATCAATTTTTTCGAGTAGTAGTTCACGACGCATAAGATATCCTCCATATTTATATAGCTAGTATAACATATACTTCATCATTTTTCAAGAAAATTATAGTTTTTCGGAAAGATATAAGGTATAAAATCTACAAAAATTATTTACTGCTAAATTTCCCTTATAAAACAACTGACTAAAACTAGTAAACTTAATCTTAATTTTTCTGCTTGTTATTAACTAATTACATTTTTCGACAATAAAAAATCCCCTCTGATATAGAGGGGATAGGGCATCAAATCATGATGTGATAGGAAGGTTCACACAACCTATCAACGTCGGCTCCTGCCTTATGACGTCCCATGCTCAATAATGATTTATTAACTAAATCATGTATCGACTCATCGCATGCTATTTATCATATCATATTTAAAGTAAAGGTGCAATAGTTTTAACGACATAACCAGTTAGTTTTGTTGCTAAGGGTTCTTCTTTTAAGTTTTCTAAGCTGACTTGACGACAGTGACTTAAGGTTTGCTGAACGTCTTGTTCAATTTGCTTGATTGCTGGGACTTTATAAAGATAGGTTGCACATTCAAAATGGTGATACAAACTACGATAATCTAGGTTAATAGTTCCAACAACAGCTTTAATATGATCACTAACAAACACTTTAGCATGAACAAAACCAGGGGTGTATTCATAGATTTTAACACCAGATTTTAACAAGGTTTTATAATAAGTCTTAGCCAAGGCATAAGGTACTTGCTTATCAGGAATACCAGGTAAAATCAAACGAACATCGACACCACGTTCAGCGGCAAACTTAATGGCATGCTCAAGCTCACTATTTAAGATTAAATAAGGGGTCATGATATAAACATAGTCACGAGCATGATTAAGCAGGTCAATATAGACATTTTCCCCTATCTTATCAGAGTCAAGAGGGGAATCACCATAAGGAATCACATAGCCATCTTCTTTTTTACTTGCTTCTTGATGCCTAGGCAGATAAGCAGAAAAATCAGGATTACTATCTGTGATTGACCACATTTGCAAGAATAAAACTGTAAAAGTATCAACAGCTTTACCTTCTAACATGATGGCACTGTCTTTCCAATGACCAAAACGTTCAATATGGTTAATGTATTCATCGGCTAGATTGACACCACCTGTGAACGCAACCTTACCATCAATCACAACAATTTTTCGATGATCACGATAATTATAATAGGTCGAAATAAAAGGAGAGATACCTAGAAAGGCCTTAGCCTTGATTCCCAAGGTTTCCAAACGTTTTGTGTAATCAAATGATAGCGTTGAAAACTCAATCATGCCATCATACATCACTCTGACCTCTACTCCTTCGCTAGCTTTTTTTTCCAAAATCGCTAAGATTTCCCCCCACATCAGACCTTCATCAATAATAAAGTATTCTAAAAAGATATACTTTTTAGCCTGAAAGAGTTGACGTTTGAGTTCAGCAAATTTAGCTTCACCACTAGGGAAATAAGTCACTTTAGTCCCTTGATAGACTGGAAAACCATCTCGAGTTCGTTGAAAATACTTGACAAGATTATAGGTAGTCGATTTTTCTTTTTTTAATTGATTGGTTACTTTAATATTATCAGATAAATAAGGCTGACTCATGGTCGTTAATTCAGCCAATCGAGTTTTTAAACCACGATAACCCCAATCAACTTTGGTATAAATCAGGAATAAAACGCCTAAAAGTGGCGTCAACATAATCAATAACGACCAAGTCAGACGAGAAAGGGCATCCATCTCACTATTGATTAAGTATAAAATAGCTGCCAAACCTAAGACAATTTCTAAGGCTCGGAAATAAGCTTGATATTGATTAAACCAAGAAAATGTTGCCATAAGAAAAAGAACTTGGATAATTAAGAGAATGGCAATCACGGTTGTTCGACTAAAAATTCCTCTTAATAAACTACGTCGTCCCTTATCTAATAAATACCTGGTCTTTAGTTTGTTCTTGTTTTTTTGATTTTTCTTGGTGCTCATTCTAATCCTTTCCATCATTTATGCTCCATAATATTTTATCATAATTGGACCATTTTTTGGAAAAAGAGGTTAGTAAAAATTAAAATAATCCAAGAATAGAATAGCTAACAATATCATGACTATTAAAACAACCGCAATAATTTGGACAAATAAAAATCACTTAGAATGCTCTAGGTGCTGAATTAAGTTTCCCTTAAAAACTACTTTGCTGTCAGTTGATTATTTTTTCTTAGCATATCAACCAATCTTCCTTCTCTTATTTTATATACTGAATCTCGTTTCGAAGATAGTTTATAGGTTTTTACATAGTTTTCCACGAATTTTTTATCCTTAAAAGTTCTAATCTCATCCGGAAAGAGCACAAATATTGAATAACCTATTTTCGTTAATTATTTATCACTGGCTGATTTTAAAAAAGAGAAGCTAACATTAAACATTGGGTGATGCAAGTATAAATGATTTTTTTACCCTACCCTTTATACTTTTAAACAGTTTTAGAAAACGCTCTTAAATCATTTTGTAACTCTAAACTTATTACATTTAAATGCGAATCCTTAATAAATATCTCGACGATGACCAACCGATATTGCCAAAACAACTAATTCATCGTCTATAATCTCACAAATAACACGATAATCACCAATACGATAACGCCATTGCCCTGAACGATTAGAGGTTAAACCTTTTCCTTTTTGTTTTGGATCAGACTGTCCATCAACATTTTTAGACAAGTATTTTAAAATCAGATTTGCTGTTGCTTTATCTAATTTTTGCAATTGTTTTTGTACTTTTGCAGATAAAATTACTTTATAAGTCAACACCTAACTCCTTAGCCATTTCTTCTAGAGTTATTGGGGCATAGCCATTCTTAATATCTTCAAGATATTCCTGATAAGCAAGCTCACCAACACGAGCATCATACTCATCTTCTAAAGCTTCAAGAGTTTTTGTACGAATCAATTCTGAAAGAGAAACTCCTTCGAACTTAGCCATTGCTTGCATAAATGTTTTATCTGCTTCAGAGACTTTCAAGGTAATTGTTGTCACATCGATTCTCCTTTTAATTTTTTAGTAATATCATTGTATTACCAAATAATCTAAAAAGCAAGCAAAAAAGCACTTAGATAAAATCCAAGTGCTTTAAGAGTAGTGGACGGTATGCCTGTTCCGTAATCTCATGTTATAAAACTGCGTAGCGACACTAAATTCTCTACTTCACTTCTCTTCATTAAGATTGTATCAAAATTACTTTTAATTGTCATAATTTTTCATTAATATCATTCTGATTATCTTATTAGATATTCTTATAGCTGCATATTCTTCTTGTATCAAGTCATTATCGAGTTGAGCAAGATTTGAAAATAAAATTAGTTGTCTGTTCTGTGTTCTTTCTAGTAGTTGATGTTTTAGATAATCTTTATTAATAATTTGCACCTTATCAAACAAAAAGAAAACCCACTACCCCGAAGAATAGTGGATTTATCATTTCAAGCTACTTGAGTAGTCACTCTATTATTTAAGAGTAACATAGGCGTTACTCCTTGAAATCGTTGGTATAAAGCGTTTTTCTGTTTAGTTAATTGAATGTGGGGGTGTCTAACGGGGTGTCAGATTTTAGCCCCTCTTTGTTTAATAAGTCGGTAATTTCAGACCCTATACTACTTTGATGAGCGTAATAATGCGAATACATGTTAAGAGTGGTTGCCTTATCAATCCGTCCTGACCTTTGCGACACCAGTAAGACATCTTTTTTCAATACGTTAATCATGAATGAATCGTGGGAATGGCGAAGCCCTTTGCCAGTGATAACAGGAATTCCTGCTTTTTCTGCGTGTCGTTTCAACATTCTACTCAAGGTACTTTTGACCATTGGCTCTCCGAATCTTGATAAGATGTAATCACTATCTGAATTAGCCACTTGAAGCTCTCGCCACCTGTTTAGGACTTTTACTGTTTCATCATCTAGGTCAACATATCGCATACCTGCTTCTGTCTTTGTTTGCTCTTTTCTGTGATAGATACCACCTTTTTTAGCTTCCAAAGTGGCATGAACAAAGATACGCTTGTTTTCTCTATCATAGTCTGACCAAAGCAATGCAAATCCCTCGCTGACACGGACACCAGTCATATAATAAAGCCAAACCGTGGTATATCGAAGTAAGTCTTCATAATCAGTTAGGTCAAAGGTTGTTAAAACTTTCTTGAACTCGTCAAACGTCCAGAATTTTGTATCAGGTCTAGCACCTTTTGGATTATCAAGACTCTTACAAGGGAAAGTTTTTATATATTCCATTCTCTCAGCGTAACCTAAACATTGTTTAAAACGTATCCAAACACATTTAGCGTAATTAGGGGCATAATTTTCAACCAACTTAAGCCGAAATCTTTCGCAATCTCGTGGTGTGATTTCCCTAAGTCTCTTCTTACCGAATTCTTTGATGAAGCTATCAAAGTGGGTAATAGCAGTACGATAAGTTGATTCCTGAACTGTCTGCTTATAGTATGGGATGAAAATATCTACTATATACTGTTCAAAGGTTAAATTGTAATCGGTATAATCAAATTTATCGTAAAATTCAATACGAGCCCTACACAGCTCGTCATAAGCCTGTTTCTCTGTTTTAAATGAGTTTCCCCATTGATCACGATAACGTTTGAAACGTTGACGTTTTCCAGTTGCTGAAGCCTTGAATTCCGTTTGGCAGTAGATACGACCTTTTTTGTCTCTAAAGACTCCTTTATATTTTTTATTTTTAGTCATTTCAGTTTTCCTCTCTATTGGGTCAACTGAAAACCTAAAAGCTCTTCGACTATTTCAATAGGAGCCAAGTCTAATCGTCGGTTGTTAAATGGCGATTTTTTTAATTTTAGCATATTATCCGAAGAATTACTAGTTTCATTAAATCGCTGGATTGCGATAGCCTTAGCTTCTCGGATAATTTGTTTTGAGCTAGTCATTGAAAAACCAAGTTCCATTAACTTTTTATGATTTATAGTTTTCATTTTTAGACCTCATCTTGTGTTATAATTGAGGTATCAGGAGATACCTACTTTATATCAATCTTCTGCGCTATTTTTAGCCCTGTCAGTTGCTCCGCTAAAAGTGTCTGACAGGCTTTTTATGTTGTCGTAAAACTCAGTCACATATTCCTTTTCACCGTAAGGTGTTTCGTGTCTGGTAGTCCTGGAAAAGTTAGGCGGGCTGTGAATATTAAACTTTTTCATAATTTCTCCCTTTGAAGTGGTTATCTCTAAAGGTTTTTCAATTCCTCTAGAGGTACGGTAAATTCTAACGCCTTTGGGTACATATAAAGCCTAGCCCCTTTCACTATGGATTTTTTATCGGAATTACTAGAGGAATCAAGTTGAAGATTAGAGAGATACGCTACTAGGTAGTTGCCGACCTTATCCGAGCTACGAAGACGCTTCGTTTTAGTGAAGCCTTTCGCCCATAGTTGTGATAATACATCGTTTGGAATAGTGAGTTCGGAATCGTTTTTCATAAGCACGTGCAAATGCCAACGCCGTGAGGCTTGTGGTTCAATTACTGCTATGTAATCAACCTTTCCAAATCCAGTACGAAGACGGCGCATAAATGCTTTGAAATCTTTATAGACAATATCTGGCTTCGTGATATGCTCACGATATGTTAGAGTTATCCAAAGTTGATTGTTTCCTCCAGTAAAATTATGAGCAACTAGACGGCGCAATTTTTTCATAGTTTGTTTCGCTGACTTCAGATTGTCTAAACGGGTGCTATTAGAAGTGTCCATGTCATGAATCTCTCCTGTTTCAAGATTCACGTAGCGTTTGCCCTCAATCACTTTTATAGTCTGTTCTTGTTGACCATTAGCAGTTGTCATTTCAACAGTATCGCCATAGATATAACTCTTGACGATTTTTTCGGAATCAATTATTTGAGTCATGATAGCTCTCCTTTTAATGTAATGTGCTTTTGTGAGACGCTTATCAAGTTAAAGCGTTAAATTTCCGATGATTAAATTCTGATTTATTCCATGATTTTGTTGACAACAGGTTCCCCAAGATGATTAAGCTGATTGTGTCGGCACGGACGAACAGAGTTCGACCGCACCGCCTCAACCAGTCTAAATTTATCTTAGCCTACTGTCCAACAAACTTTCACGGCATAAAAAAATTTAATCATCTGGTATCGCTTCAGCGTTATCCATACTTCTTGCAATGGCCTCCATGACTTGTTCTCTGTCTTTCACATAAGGAATCATGATACGCTGAACTGGTTGACCATATACCTGAGCAAATCCCTTACCAACTGGAGACGATTCAGGTTTGTCTGATTCATCGGTAATTTCAAAAATCATCCTAGCCCCTTCAGCGATGTTCCCACCAAGAGCTACTCTGATACTCAGGTTTCCTCGTCCTTCAGTACCCCCAAAATAGCTTGAATCAGCTTGTTGGAGTCCTACAATAAGCCGGTAGCCACCTTTCCCTGTTCCAAGGCTACGAGAGAGCCGTAGCATATCCTTAAATTGTCTTAAAAATTCGTCACGTTCTTTTTTAGTAGTGTAGCTCTCAACAAGGCTTGCTAGCTCATCAATGATGATATAGACGACTTTATCGCCAATATTCTCTACTCCAGTTTGGTAAGATTTGAACTGTTGATAGAGTTTCTCCCACAATATTTTAGTATCTTCCGCTGAGGCATAATGACTACTGATGCCATAAAATGAAGCCCAGTCCTTTCCCCTCTTGTAGTCAAGGATATAAAGTTCATCAACTTCATTTTTCAAAGAATTTATTAGCCACAGCCAGTAAGCTAAAGTTCCAGTTTTACCTGCGCCAGTACTTCCAACTAAGACTATATGACTCTTAAAATCAATCAACTGATGATTCCCTTTTCGATTAGCCCATAAGGGATATTTACCTTTCGTTTGTTCTCTAAGAGTTTCGCTATTACGATTGAGCAGAGAAATAGGAAGAGATTCCAGCTCTTTTTCACGCTCAACACGAGCTAACTCTGCAACTCTGCTCGCCTCATTCTCTACTATTTTGTCGATAAATAGTACTGGTACTGACCAATTAGAGGTTGTGCCAAAATTGTGTAAATACAATTCTCCGAGATTTCTAAAAGCCCAACCAAAATTCATGTTATAAGATTGGAGCCTCTCTGCGATGTCAGAGAGTTCGTTCTCTTTAGGTCTATACTTGAAATGGAGGACAAGACCATTATTAAACCAATTCCACCCTGCAAGAATACTCTTTAAATCCTCATCTGAATTTAAATCGACACTTAGGACAGCATTAAACCAATTGACAAACGAGTCATACCTTTCTTGTGATGTGGGTTCAGATACTTCTTGCTTATTCACTAACTGATTTTGAATAGAACTAATAATGGTCAGCACAGGTGCTATAGTAGTAGCTGCCAAACTAGCCACAACTTTCCCTAGTAAATCATTGCCTAACTCTTTTTCTATCCACTGATAAGAGGATATCCAGTTCTTTCTAAAGTCAGGAAATGTGATAAACATTATCAAAATGATAACGATAATTATACTCATATTTCTAACCTCTCAAATTACAATTCTATAGAGTCTTCGGCTCTAACCACTTGACCTGTTAAGCTGAGCTGATTCCGGTATTCCCCATAAATTGAAGCTTTCTCCACTTGGGTAATTTCGCAAGGAGTTACCATTGGTTGAAAATCAGAGTAATCACTAATTGAAGCGAATGGCACCTTGACGACGAGAAGCTCTCCTAGATTATTCTTGTCATTCGGATAGCTTGTGTCGTCAGCAAAAATTAGTAAAGACAATTTTACTCCTTTTTCGACCTCGTTCTCACCTTTTTCAATCCAGGGAGTGGCTGATACGAACCTAAGTTCTTTATTCGATAGGAATAAGGGAACGTTAAATTCTGTGAAGTGACTTAAATTTTTTAAAGCCATATATAATCCTCCTTTGGCTTTTAAGTTTTCCAAATAGGTGTAAAACCTGCTGAATTGGATAGTAATAATAGAATCAGCATTCTAAAACAATAAGAAAATGTCCGAGTAACAAGTTTTTGCTTGTTGGCTAGGATATGATAAGTTATACTTAACTTATCTGATTTAATCATAATACAGAAAAGTTTATAATGATAGACGGCAAAAAAAATGTCCGATTTATGGAGGATGAATATGGAGCACTTAGAATATTTTCAGGAACTCATCAATAAGAGATTAGAAAGAGAGTACAATGTAAAGACAGTTAACGGATTTATTAAAAAAAATATTCAGAGATATTAAAAAAACAATACGCTATGGATAAGCAAATCGGAGAGGTAACCAATCTTGAGAAATTTAGAGAAAAATATTTTAATACTGAAAATGATTTATACATAGATGATAGAACATTTAGACGGTGGCGGAAAAGACAGCTTAAAAATGGTTTACCGTCTAAATATTTCGATATTTTTCGTGATATGCCAGCAACTGAAAAATTATTTAATGAGTATTATTTGAAAAATTTTTCAGATTTGGTATTAAACCAAACTGAACAAATGTTCTTAAAAACTTGTTATGATTTAAGAGAAACACGCTTGCTTCAAATTATCGAGTATATATTGCCTATTCTAAAAAAGAAAGAAGATATGCCTTTTGAAGAGTATCTTGCAGAGTTTAAGAGAGCAGTTTGGGAATATGAAATATCTCAAGAGGATTTAAAGGAACATGAATTTGATGATTTACCTAGATATTCTTTTAATCGAAAGAGGTCTTCAATTTTAGTTTCTTATAAAATTGTAGAGGAGAAAACTGTTAAAAATTACATTTTGGAAAATAAAAAACAGCCAACAAATAGATTGGCTGAAATACTAAAACAAAATCATTTTCAAAGAGTCTTGAAAAATGAAAATTTGTGATGTTTACTTAAAGTATTTTATCAATTATTTAATGAAAAAAGATTAAAATAGAAAACCCCACCAAGAAAATTTTTGGTGGGGATATAAGCTATAACTCAAGAGTAAACAAAAACCCCCACAGCAATTTGTGGGAGTGTCTATGGGGGGATTTCAAATGAAACTTCCCATTTTTTAATCGCCTTAACTCAACGAAAAGGCTATAATACTAGGTTTTCAGCTTTAAACAATCAGTAATTGATTATTTAAGAGTAACTGAAGCTCCTGCTTCTTCAAGTTTAGCTTTGATTTCTTCAGCTTCAGCTGCTGGAACACCTTCTTTAAGCATAGATGGTGCACCATCAACGATAGCTTTAGCTTCTTTAAGGCCTTCACCTGTGATTTCACGAACAACTTTGATAACGCCAACTTTTTTGTCGCCAGCAGATGTCAATTCAACGTCGAATGAATCTTTAGCACCAGCATCATCAGCACCACCTGCAGCAGCAACTGCAACAGGAGCAGCAGCTGTTACACCAAATTCTTCTTCGATAGCTTTTACAAGATCGTTAAGCTCAAGGATTGAAGCTTCTTTAATTTCAGCAATAATGTTTTCAATGTTCAATGCCATTGTAATGTCCTCCAAATATGTTTTATAAATATGATAATTGTGGTAACACTAGGCTACCAAACTGCTTATAATTAAGCAGCACCTTCTTTGCTTTCTGCAACCGCTTTGACCGCGTACGCCACATTGCGAACTGGTGCTTGAAGTACAGATAGAAGCATAGAAAGAAGTCCTTCGCGGTTTGGCAATGTCGCAAGGGCAACGATTTCTTCCTTAGAAGCAACAGCACCTTCGATTGCACCACCTTTAATTTCAAGGGCTTCAGCAGTTTTTGAGAAATCGTTAAGGATTTTCGCAGGTGCGATAACATCTTCGTTTGAAAATGCAACTGCAGTTGGTCCTACAAAGACATTTTCCATACCTTCAAGACCAGCTTTTTCAGCAGCACGACGTAGGATTGAGTTTTTAATAACTTTGTACTCAACACCACTCTCACGAAGATTGCGACGTAGAACAGTATCTTGATCTACAGTCAATCCACGTGCGTCAACCACAACGATAGACGCTGCTGCTTTCATTTTCTCAGCAACAACTTCAACCAATTCTGCTTTTTTAGCAATACTTGCTTGACTCATTAGTTTTACCTCCGTTTTTATTTTGGCTAGGCACAAAAAAAGTGCCTAAACCCAGACACGAAAGTACAATACGCTCATAAATATCACGTTTTGTGCCTCGGTAGGATTTACGAGCTAGGCTCACCTACTGTCTTAGGTCAGTTTTATTTTAAAACCTCTATTATTATATCATTCTTTGTAAAAGCTGTCAAGGATTTTTATTTATTTTTTGAAAAAACTTCCTAAAAGATTAGGAAGTTTTCATAATTGCTCTAAAATGCTATCCCAAGCCTGGTCATAACCTTGTTTGGTTTCTGATGAAAAAACGATAAAGGTATCATTTTTATCAAAATCTAATTTTTTCTTAATTTCTGATTCGTGTTTATTCCACTTACCACGAGGAATTTTATCGGCCTTAGTGGCGACGATAATGACTGGAATTTCATAATATTTCAGAAATTCATACATTTGAACGTCTTCTGTTGTCGGCAAATGGCGAAGATCGACTAAGCTAACCACGGCTCTTAGATTATCTCTTGTGACCAGATATTCTTCAATCATTCTTCCCCATTTGGCACGTTCGGCTTTGGACACTTTAGCATAACCATAGCCTGGGACATCGACAAAGCGTAACTTATCATCAATATTATAAAAATTGAGTAACTGGGTTTTTCCAGGTTTACTGGACGTTCTAGCCAGGTTTTTACGACCTAATAAGGTGTTAATAAAACTGGACTTACCGACGTTTGAACGACCAGCCAAGGCAATTTCAGGCAAATCATCTTGGGGATAATGAGATTTATTGGCAGCACTGAGTTGGATAGTCGCATTATGGGTATTCAAATAAACTTCACTCATTCAACTCACCTATGCCGTTTCTAAGATAGGGCTATCAGTACCTTCAACGGCTGATTTGGTAATTCGTACCGTTGTGACATTTTGTTGACTTGGTACCTCAAACATGATGTCTAGCATGGTTTCTTCAATGATTGAACGTAAACCACGCGCACCAGTTTTGCGTTCGATAGCCTTTTGAGCGATTGCTTCTAGGGCAGCTTGTTCAAATTCTAGCGTGACACCATCATAAGATAATAAGGTTTGATATTGTTTAACCAAGGCATTGCGAGGTTCAGTCAAGATGTTAACCAAGTCATCTACTGTTAATTGCTCTAGAGCTGCTGTTACTGGTAATCGACCGATAAATTCAGGAATCAGTCCAAATTTTTGGATATCTTCAGCGATAATTTCTTGCATATAAGAGGCATCGTCAGCAATCTTGCGATTATTTTGACCAAAGCCAATGACTTTTTCACCTAAACGTTGTTTGACAATATCTTCAATGCCATCAAAAGCTCCACCCACGATGAAGAGAATATTTTTGGTATCAATTTGAATCATTTCTTGTTGAGGGTGTTTGCGCCCACCTTGAGGTGGCACACTGGCAACAGTTCCTTCAATGATTTTCAAAAGAGCTTGTTGCACTCCTTCACCTGATACGTCACGAGTAATTGAAACATTTTCACTTTTTTTGGCAATCTTATCAATTTCATCAACGTAGATAATGCCACGTTCCGCACGTTCAACATTATAATCTGCTGCTTGAATGAGTTTTAAGAGAATATTTTCGACATCTTCTCCTACATAGCCGGCTTCTGTTAAGGCAGTTGCATCTGCAATAGCAAAAGGAACATTCAAACTTTTGGCCAAGGTTTGAGCCAAGAACGTCTTCCCAGAACCAGTGGGGCCAATCATCAGGATATTTGATTTTTGTAAATCGACATCATCGTCTTCCCGGCTTTCTGTAAAGGTGATTCGTTTGTAGTGGTTGTAAACGGCAACAGCCAAGGCACGTTTAGCTCGGTCTTGTCCAATAACGTAGTTATTTAGAATCTCTAACAATTCTTTTGGTTTTGGCACTTCTGCCAAGTCGGCTAGAATGTCTTCTGCCAACTCTTCTTTGATAATTTCTTGTGATAAAGCCACACACTCATTACAGATATAAACATGCTTACCTGCAACAATTTTTCTCACTTCATTTTGATTTTTACCGCAAAATGAACAATTAACAATTTCAGTCATCGTATCTCCAGACATTTTTCACTTTCCTAATTAAATAATGTGCCATAAAAGGCATGAATGGTGTTGACAAGATTTGTAAAGGCATTTAATAAGAATAAAGTCCCTAATCCATAGCGTTTTTTCTTGATAGCTACTAGGGCGCATAAAACACAAATGCCACACAAAAAGGCGGTAAAGACACCGAAAACACTTCGTTGCATCCTAAAAATTACTCCTTATTTCTCTCTAAAACAACTATATGAAAATCATAAGCGTTTTTTTCATCTTTTTCATAAAATACATTTGATACTTGCTCAAAGGTAGTTAAATCTAGCTTTGGAAAATAGGTATCTCCGTCAAATTCTCCATCTACCTTGGTTACTATCAACCGGTCGTAATAAGGTTCAAACAAGCGATAAATCTCACTGCCCCCAGCAATATAGAGGTTCTTATCTTGTTTGTCAAACCATTCAAGAACTTCTTCTACGGAATGAAGTATCTGTACGCCCTGAGCTTGAAATGTCTTATCTCGGCTAAGAATTAAATTCGTTCGATTGGGTAAGGGACGTCCTCCCAAACCTTCAAACGTAACTCGTCCCATTAGAATAGCCTGTCCACTTGTTATGGCTTTAAAATGAGCTAAGTCTTTAGGAAGATGCCAAGGTAGGCGACCGTCTTTGCCAATTAGTCCCTTGTTGTCTTCTGCCCAAATAGCGCTTATTTTTTTTGTCATCAAGGCCTCATTTCTAAATTGCCAAGTCAAATGTTAACTGTGGTTTGATTGGGTCATAGTCCAGCAACTCAAAATCTTCTGGTTTGATCGCGAAAAAGTCGGTTTTATCTGGAACATTAAGTACCAATCTTGGTTGACACTGACTTGGTTGACGGCGTAATAGTTCTTCTGCCTGCTCAAATTGATTGTCATAGATGTGGAGATTATTAACAAAATAGAAGAATTTTCCTACCTGCCAACCAAAATGTTTGGCAATCATCATTTGCAAAGCCACATACTGCATGGCATTGATGTGATGAGCAACTAGCATATCGTTACTCCTTTGGGTTAATGTCGCATCCAGATAAATAACATCTCCAACCTGACGTACATCAAACATGGTCTGAAAGGCACAAGGCAAAAGCCCTTCTGATTCTTCAAATGCTTCATAGTCCCAAAGAGAAATCACATTACGGCGATTCCAAGGATTTTCTGCGAGTTGTTTTAGCAGTTTGTTGATAATGTCATGCTTTTTAACGACAGCACCATAACGTTGACCAATCGTACTCGTTTTGCCAACCTCCCAATCATTCCAATACTTGACCCCGTATTTGTCATTTAATAGTGACAAGTCGTTACTCTGATCTTGGTAAATCCAAAAAATTTCCTTGATAGCCGACTTTATCGGAATAGGACGCAAGGTGGTAATGGGAAATTCGCCTTGTGACAAATCATATTTGGCAAAAGCACCTGTGATATATTTAGAATGAGCAACACGTCCATCTTTATATTGGGGACGAGCTTGTTGACTAAAGACACCTGTTGTCATAATTTCTTTGATATTATCTTGAAATATCTGATCTGCTTTTGTCATGATTACCTCGTTTGTATTGATTACTTCTAGTTATTTTACCTAAATTAAATCAAAAAATCCAGTAAAAAAGATAGCTACCAATTAGCTTGACATCTCGAAGTTTTTTCAATGGCAAATGGGCTTTTTTATGTTAGAATTAAGAGCAACTAAATAAAGATAAACCTAAATGAGATAGGAGATAAAATCATGCTAATCGGCATTGATAAAATCGGTTTTGCAACCCCAAAATATCAATTAAAAATGACAGAACTGGCTATGGCTCGAGATGTTGAACCAGCCAAATATAGCGAAGGCTTGTTGCTAGACGCATTGAGCATTGCTCCAATTAGTGAAGATATTGTGACGTTAGCGGCCAGTGCAGCTCAAAGTATGCTCACTGATGAGGACAAAGAAAAAATTGACATGGTGATTGTGGCAACGGAGTCTAGTATTGACCAAAGTAAAGCGGCAGCCGTTTATGTTCATGCGTTGTTAGGCATTCAACCGTTTGCTAGAAGTTTTGAGATGAAAGAAGCTTGCTATAGTGCCACTGCTGCTCTCAATTATGCTAAATTACACATTGAAAAGTCGCCAACTTCTCGTGTCTTGGTTATTGCTAGTGACATTGCCAAATATGGTATTCAATCAGCAGGCGAGCCAACTCAGGGAGCAGGAAGCCTTGCTATGTTGGTCACTGCCAATCCACGAATACTGGCTTTTAAAGATGATAATGTCGCTCAAACTAGAGATGTCATGGACTTTTGGCGTCCAAATTATTCAGAGGTTCCTTTTGTCAATGGTATGTATTCGACCAAGCAATACTTAGATTCTTTGACAACTACTTGGGCAGAGTATCAAAAACGTACTGGTTTGACCATGGCTGATTTTACGGCTTTTTGTTTCCATCTTCCCTTCCCTAAACTAGCACTCAAGGGTTTAAACAAATTGATGACAAAAGACTTAGCTTTACCTCATCAAGAACAATTAAAGGAAAATTTTGAGCATTCGATCGCTTATAGCAAGCAAGTCGGAAACATCTATACCGGTTCACTTTACTTGGGATTACTTTCTCTTTTGGAAAATGCGAAAACACTACAAGCAGGTGACCGTCTTGGCTTTTTCAGCTATGGTAGCGGTGCTGTGTCTGAAATTTTTAGTGGGCTGTTAGTTGAAGGATTTGAGAATCAACTCTCATCGACTAGACAAAATGACTTAGATCAACGCACTCCTTTGTCTATCTCTGAGTATGAACAGCTTTTCTTTGAACAGGCTCAGTTAGATGAAAATGGCTCAGTTAGTTTTGCAGAGCACCAAACCAATACATTTAGATTAACTGGTATCGAGCAGCACCAAAGACAGTATAGCAAGGTGGACTAAGATGAACTGGACTGGATTTGCTAAAAAAACACCCCAAGAACGACAAGAACTGATGAAGCAGTTGCCTCATCTTTCTGACCAAAGTCGTGATATTTTAACCACTAATCAACAACTGCCACTTACTGTGGCCAATCAGATGACAGAACACGTTTTTGGTCAATTTAGCCTACCATTTAGTTTGGTGCCAGATGTTATGGTAGATGGCCACGTTTATCGAGTTCCTTTTGTTACAGAAGAACCTTCAGTGGTTGCAGCCGCTAGCTTTGCTAGTAAAATCATTAAGCGTTCGGGGGGCTTTGAAACGATCTTGCACAACCGCCAAATGATTGGACAGGTGATTTTGTATGATATTCCTGATTTAGCTATTGCCAGTCAGACAATTTTAGCCAATAAATCTGACTTATTAGAGCTTGCTAATCAAGCCTATCCTTCTATTGTCAAACGTGGTGGTGGAGCGTGTGATTTATCTGTTGAAACCTATCAAGTTGAACAATCCTTTTTAGCCGTATTTGTCACCGTCGATACCCAAGAAGCTATGGGGGCTAATATGGTCAATACGATGATGGAAGCTCTAAAACAGCCACTAGCAGACCTTAGTCAAGGTCAGTCTTTAATGGCAATTTTGTCCAATTATGCGACAGAATCCTTAGTCACGACAAAGTGTGCTGTTGACCTACGTTTTTTGAATCGTAATAAGGAAAAAGCTAAAGAAATTGCCCAAAAAATCGTTTTAGCGAGTCAGTTTGCTAAGCTCGACCCCTATCGAGCAGCCACTCATAATAAAGGGATTTTTAATGGAATTGATGCTCTGATTATGGCTTTAGGAAATGATTGGCGAGTGATTGAGGCGGCAGGACATGCTTATGCCAGTCATACGGGAACTTATCAGGGCTTGAGCACTTGGATCTATGAGCCTGAGCTAGAGCAACTCGTGGGAGAAATGACCCTACCTATGCCGACGGCTAGTAAGGGGGGCTCGATTGGCTTAAATCCTAGTGTTCAGTTGGCACATGATATACTTGGGCAAGTTGACGCCAAATCATTGGCTAGACTTGTCGTGTCTATTGGTCTAGCTCAAAACTTTGCTGCCTTGAAGGCTTTGGTTGATACGGGTATTCAAGATGGTCACATGAAATTACACGCTAAATCATTAGCCCTATTGGCAGGAGCTGATGACAAGGAAGTGACGCCGCTTGTCAAACAATTATTAGTTGAAAAACACATGAATCTTGATACGGCTACTGTTCTTTTAGAAAAACTGCGACAACATTCTAGTGAAAGAATTTAGTAAGAGTAATTCAAAAATAGTGAATAGAAAAAGTCTTATTTTTTAATAAGACTTTTTGTGTGATTATACAAAATTACAATCTCTGTGATTTGGCTTGCTCAAACCACTTCTCTATTTCTTCATATGGTGTTATTTGAACATGCAATGGAGCTTTTTCATAACGAGCTTCATAGCTATAAGTTGTTTGCCATTGATTTGATGTATGGTTATAGATAATCCATAACTCTGTTGGATAGGATTGCTCATAGCTCAAACATAATTGTTGTAAATCTTCTCCATACTCAAGACCTTTTGTAAGCATATCAAAGACGGTATCAGAAGAATTATCTATTTGCTTATCTGTATCAAAAAAATGATTTAACTCATGCCTGTCAATATAAGTGTCTTTAATTCGATAAAAAAGATCGAAACTTTGTACATATTTTTCTGTTACACAATAAATATAAACACCATCTACTTGATGATTCGCATAATTTAATGCTAAATCAATCATCTGTTTTTCAATGGATTTGAGTTTTGTTTCTAAAGTCATTGTTTGCTCCTAAGCTATCTCAAAGAAATGATATTTACTAAACTCTCTTGGAATACTATCACAAGAGAGTTTAGATTGATTAGCTTTTACAATCCTTGTGATTTGACTTGATCAAACCATTTGTAAAATTCTTCGTATGGTGTTATTTGGACATGCAATGGAGCTTTTTCATAACGAGCTTCATAGCTATAGGTTGTTTGCCATTGATTTGATGTATGGTCATAGATTACCCATAATTCAGTTAGATAGGGGCTATCGCTTGATTGATGTAAATCAATGATTTTAAAAATTAAATCTAAACCATCTTCTAAAAATTCAAATTGATAATCACTTGATTTATCTATTTGATAGTCTGAACTTAAAAAATCATTTAAAAAATGTCGTTCTACGTAATTATTTTGAATACGGTAAAAAGCATCAAAACTTTGTACCGTTCGTTCTAAAACAGCATAAATATAAATACCATCCACTTGGTGATTTGCAAAATCTAATGCTAAATCAATCATCTGTTTTTCAATGGATTTGAGTTCTGTTTGTAAAGTCATATACTTTCTCCTAGGGTTTTGAGATATTGGGAATATTTTCTAAAAATTCTTGACTATCAATTTTATATCTGATTTTAAACTCTTTAGGTCGTTTAGAGGCACCATCATATCTAAGTTTGATAGAAACTTCTACTTGCTTGCCTGCCTTAAGGGCATTACTCCAGATTCTTTCTAAATATTGTCTAGTATAAAAAAATTTAGTTCTTTCTATTCAAGTAGAACTAAATCTTAGGTTAATCAGTTTTATGCTAATTGGGATTGGCTGAGGCTAACTTACCGTAAAGTAAATAATTAACGGTTTTTAAGTCTTCAATCGTGCGACAATTTAAGGCACACATGATGCGTTTTAGGTCATCTTGCCATTGTTGGATAATCTCAATCACTTCTGCTACGTCTTTTGTTTCAACAAGTTCTAGGATAGGTCGAGATAGCCCGACTCCTTTAGCTCCTAAAACCAAGGCCTTAATCATATCAAGGGGATGACGAATCCCTCCACTAGCCAATAGCTCCACCTTATCAGACAAGTCATGAGCGTTTAGTAAGGCTTGAACGGTTGATTGTCCCCACTGGTCTAGGTAATGACGCCTTTGACTGCGTTGGTTTTCAATATAGGCAAAACTAGTTCCCCCACGCCCTGAAATATCAACGGTTTTAATGCCTAAATCATAAGCCTGTTGGATTGTTTTAACATCCATGCCAAAACCGACTTCTTTTAAGACTATTGGTACAGGGATATTTTTTACATATTCTGCCAAATGGTTTTTCCAGTGTGAAAATTGTCGCTCGCCTTCAGGCATTAACAATTCTTGCATGACATTGACATGAACTTGCAAAAATATAGGTTGCAAGGCCTCTAGGGCTTGTAAACCGGCTTGATACGGTTTATCTAAGCCGATATTAGTCGCTAAGAGTAAATCAGAATTCTCCTTTTTCAATTTAAAAGAAGCATCAGAAGGATTGTTTAAGGCAGCACTGTAAGAGCCTGTCACCAATAGAATCCCACAAGTTTCAGCAATTTGAGCCAATTTTTCATTGATAATTCTTGCTTTTTCGCTACCACCAGTCATGGCATTGATATAAAATGGATAAGCAAAATCATGGCCTGCAAAATGGGTAGATAAATCAATCTCTGCCAAATCATAATCTGGTAAGGAACAATGAATGAGCTCCACATCATCAAAACTATTATAAGGTGACTGATACGCGAGTGCGTGACGAATATGGTCATCTTTACGATTATTGGTCATGCTAACACCTCCTGCCATAATAACTCAATTCCAGCTTGCTGCCACTTTTCAATTAAGCAGCAACTACTTTTTGTATCAAACGTTAGGGCCACGCCACAATCACCCCCACCAGCTCCACTACTTTTAGCAACTGCCGTGAAATTTTTTGTTGCCCCAACCAGTTCTTGTAAAGTCTTTGAATAAATAGCAGGGTGAAGTTTTTCCAATAGTTGCCCAGCTCTTTTTAGCCCAACACTAACCAGTTCTTGATCAGCCTTTTTTAAGCCTTGCTCAATCTGTTCAACCACAATTTGAGTTTGTTCAAGAAAATCTGAACTAATTGATGCTTGAACTAACTCAATCATGTCTTTGGAAATCGCAGGTGTTCCTGTCCAACCAACTAAAAATTCACAAGGAAGTGTCACCTTAATTGGTCTAATCTGATACCCCCAATCTGCCGTCAAAACTGTTAATAATTCGTTTTCAGCAATCAATTTTCTGATTTTCTGACGATTAAAACTAGTAAAAGCAATGAAATCTTCATAGGCAATGCAAGCCAAATCGCCCATAGACCCATTATCTCCACGTTTTAGAAGCACATAGCTGGCCAAACGAAAAAGTAAATCTGCTGAAAGATGGATTTTGTAAAATTCCGCCATAGCTTTGATGGTTAGGATAATCACACTACCGCTAGATCCAATACCAATTTTTTTACCATTTTTTTCAAATTTACCTGAAATTCGAAGACGAAAAGGAGAAAGCGTGTGCCCTAATTTTACCAGGTAATCATTGACAATCGACACGGTTTCTTGTATCAAGGCATACTGTTTATCTGGATATAGATCGACACTATAATCAAACAGATCAGATGACAACTGATAATCTGGATTGGCTTGTATGGTTGCCTCCATCAAAATAGGAATATATTTAATCAAGGCAGTTTGACCAGGTGTTAAAACGGCATACTCACCTGCCAAGTATAACTTACCTCCTGTAGTCACATGATAGGTTTTAGTCATTAGGCAAATCCTTTGTTTTAGACACAATAATACGATAGTGTTTTTCAAAGAGTGGCACTAACTGATCAAGGTCTTTTTCTAGACAAAGAACCTTAACATTAGGTCCAGCGTCCATTGTAAAATAACACTCGTACCCTTTTTGGCGTAAGCTTTTAACAAACTCCATGGCCTGATAAGATTGCTCTGTTAGGTAAGAAAAGGCTGGATGGGCAGTTGTAGTCGTTGCGTGCATCGCCAAAGCATTTTTTTCTGTTAATTGACCAACTTTTGTAAACTCATTGGTTGCCAAAAATTCTAACATCATCTTATAGTCAGTAGTTGATTGCTCAATCCAGTCAGAAAAGTTTGTTGAAGTATCCATACAGCGTTTCATACCGTCACGACTAGAGACTGGTTTTTTCTGATCATTTAACACCAACATAATCATGGCTAATTTCAAATCTGTCTTAACTGGATAAATAGCACCTGTTTCCTTATCCCAAGCTGCCAAAGGACCAAAAAAACTACGAGCAGATGAACCAGAAGCAAACTTGGCTTCTTGGGCCAATTCGGCTCGACTTAAATCAGTTTTAAAAAAATCATTACAAGCCATAACCAAGGCTGATAACCCACTGGAACTTGATGACAATCCTGCTGCAGTAGGCATGTTATTACTAGTATCAACACGAACAAAAACAGGTTGATCTTGACGAAAACGGTCAATAATTTGACTGATTTTTTGATGTTCAAGATCATTTTGCAAAATACCATCAATATAAAATTGATCCGCTGAAGCATTGGAATCCAAGGCAGTCAAGCGTGTTTGAGTGTACATGTTTTCAAGTGTTAAAGAAATGCTGCTGGTCGCAGGCACCATATTTTTAGCATCTTCCTTCCCCCAATATTTGATAATGGCAATATTGGCATAAGACTTGACACTTACAGATTTCGAATCCATGTCTGACAAGCTCCTTCTTTTTTGAGATATTGGCTCAATTTTTGAGCGTTTGTTTTATTTTTTATAAGGGCAATGACACAACCACCTAAGCCACCACCACTCATTTTGGCTCCTAAGCTCCCATAGGCTAGAGCTTTTTCAACCAGATGATCCGCAACCTCGCAAGACACACCTAATTGGGCTAGTTGTTTATGAGCTTTTGTCATACTATGACCAAGTCTCTCTAACTCCTTAGCTTTAATGGCTTTTTCAGCAGTTAAGGTTAAATCACCTAATTGCTCTAAGTAAGGACTAGCTTTTTTCCCTAAATCTGCGATTTTTTGTACTGCTTCACTGGTATGACCATGAATACCCGTATCAGCAATAACTAAATAGGCTTCTAAATCGATTGATAGTGGTTCAAAACCTTGGTTTTTAATAAACTTAATAGCTTGATGACTCATACAAGTTTTAACATCTAAGCCACTAGGATTGCTATGAGCTATTTTTTCTGCTTGATTAGCTAGATTGGTCAAAACATGGTCTGGTAACTCCTCTTGAAAGTAATCAAAAACAGCTCGTATTCCTGCTAAACTAACAGCCGCCGAAGACCCCATACCTCTTTTTTCTGGGACTTGTGACACCAATTCATAACGTAATTGACACTCTGTTTTTCCTAAATAATCCTTGGCTAAGGCGATAGCTCGTGCCAAACTATTTTCTGCTTGAGGAACACTTTGATAAGCTGGTTTGATTTGACAAGTGACGTTAATATCGGTTAGGGGAAGAGCAATAGCTGGATAGCCATAAACAACAGCATGTTCTCCCATTAAAATAATCTTACTGTGGGATTTTCCCACTCCTAGACGTTCTTTCATTGTTACATTCTCTTTATATATGATCTTATCTATTTTAATATAAAAGCTCGAAAAATGCGACTACTAACTATAAAATAGAAATATTCCTTGTTCTTATTATTGTATCACAAAAAACCGAGCGGTTAAGCTCGGTTTAGCAGTTATTTTAACTAGCGGATTTCAGCATCTAGTTCTTCTTTGAGTGATTTAACAATCTTATTCATATAATTGAATACTTCTTCATCTGTCAGACTTGCTTCTGGATTTTGGAAAGTTAAGTTATAGGCCATTGATTTTTTATCCAAATCAATATTTTGTCCTGTGTAAACATCAAAGAGTTTAACCGCTGTAAGACGTTTGACTCCGGCTTTTTCAATGGCTTTGATAATGTCACCATGAGTTATTTCACATTTGACTAAGAGTGCCACATCGCGAGAAATAGCTGGATACTTAGTAATTTCGGTAAAGGTCTTATTGTTAGGTAACAATTGTTCTAACAGGCTAACATTTACTTCAGCCACATAAGTTTCTGAAATATTGTAGGCCTTAGCAGTCTGTGGATGTACTTGACCTAGGAAACCAACTAATTGATCTTGACAATAAATCAAGGCAGTACGACCTGGATGTAGCTCTGCTAACTCTTGACTAGCTACAAAATCAAATGTTAAATTTAATTTCTCAGCCAAGGCTTCAATCATTCCTTTCGCATAGAAGAAATCAACAGGAACTGCTTGTGTTTGGAAATCTTTATCTTGAACTAGACCAGTTAAAGCCAGGGCAAAATGCTCCAACTCAGTTGGTAACTCCTCTTTTACATGACCTGTTTGTTCAAAAACACGACCAAGTTCATAAAGTGACAGATTGGTATTTTTACGAGCGACATTGTAGGCTAGTGTTTCTAACATACCAGCAATCATATTTTGACGAAGAGCGGAACGTTCAGTAGTCATCGGCCACATTAATTCAGTTAATTGGCTAGGTTGTGGGGTGAAACTAATCGCTTTTTCAGGTGTCGTTAAAGAATAAGTAATGATTTCAGATAAACCTAAACCCTCTGCCACCGTTTGTACTTGACGACGCAGTTTTTGCATTTGAGTTAATTCTCCAATTGTGCCATCTGTTTCTGGTAATTTAGTTGGCAACTTATCATAGCCATAGATACGAGCAATTTCTTCAACCAAATCAGCTGGAATACTAATATCCCAACGACGTTTTGGCACGGAAACTGTAAACTCTTTTTCATTATTAGCTGTAAAATCAAAGTCTAGCTGACTAAAAATAGCCACAATATCTTTCATTTTGAGTTTTGTACCTAGACGCGTGTTGACATAGTCTAAATCAGTTGAAACATCAACTGGTTCTAAATCGAGTTGACCTGCTTCGACTCGACCAGCTAATACTTGTCCTTGACTTAGTTCTGCTAACAAACTAGCGGCAAAGTCCAATGCTTCATAAACATCAGCCTGATTGACACCTTTTTCAAAACGAGTTGAACTCTCTGAGCGTAAGCCCAGACGACTGCTTGTCTTACGAATAGATTGTTTTTCAAAAATTGCGACTTCTAGTACCACTCTTTGAGAGTTATCGTCAATTTCAGTATTAGCTCCTCCCATAACACCAGCTAGGGCAACTGGTTTGTCTGCAACAGTGATGACAATATCTTCACTAACTAATTCACGTTCTTCCCCGTCAAGTGTAACTATTTTTTCACCTGCTTTGGCTTGACGTGGTACAATCGTTTGGCCTTCAAATTTATCAAAATCAAAGGCGTGCATAGGTTGACCAAAATAAAGCAAGCAATAGTTAGTCACATCGACAACATTGTTGATTGGACGAATGCCTTGGTTCATCAAGAGATTTTGCAACCATTGTGGGCTTGGTTGGATCTTGACATTTTCAATAACTCGTGCTGAATAAAATGGCACTTTATCAGTTTCAAGAGTGATTGCTAACACTTGATTAGCTGCCTTTTCACTTTCGACAATTTCTCTTTTTGGAAATTTAACAGTCTTGCCATAAATAGCTGCAACTTCATGAGCAACTCCTCGCATAGAAAGAGCATCTGCACGGTTAGGCGTGATTGATAATTCGATAATTTCATCATGCAAATCAAGATAGGCAAGGGCATCATCTCCAACCTTGGCTTCAAGTGGCAAATGATAAATACCATCAGCATAAGATTTCGGAACGACAGAATCAGAAACGCCTAACTCACTCAATGAACAAATCATCCCTAATGATTCAAAACCGCGAATTTTTCCTTTTTTGATCTTGTAATTATCTTTAATTCGAGCACCAGAAAGGGCGACGATGACCTTAATTCCTGCTTCAACATTAGGAGCACCACAGATAATTTGACGTGGCTCATCATCTCCTGTGTCCACTTGGCAAAGATGAAGATGAGTATCAGGAATGTCTTCACAAGTAACAACTTGACCGACCACGATTTTTGATAGGCCAGCCCCTGCTTGACTAACTCCCTCAACTTCAATTCCTGTTGTTGACATTTTATCTGCTAAGTCTTGACTTGATACGTCAATATCAACCAAGTTTTTTAACCATTTATAATTTACTAGCATTTTTTTCCTTTCTTTTAATACAGTTATTTGAGAGGTCGGCGTAACAACCAATCAATATCAACGGTTTCTCCTGTGATAAACTCATGTTGGCTAAATTTTTCAAAACCATACTTGGTATAAAAGGCTTGCGCTTTATAATTATGCTCCCAAACCCCTAGCCATACCCAGTCGCAGCCAGACGCTTTAGCCAAGTCTAAAACAAATTCAAATAATTTTTTACCCAAACCTAGCCCTTGATAGCCTTTTTTCACATATAAACGTTGAATTTCAAAGGCATTGTCTAACTCTTGTTCCGTTTGGGCAGAACCTTGATTGACTTTGACAAAACCAACAGGTTGATGATCGACAAGTATAAAGTAATATTGAGATTCTGGGTTTCTTAATTCTAATGATAGGGTGTCTAAAGATAAGTCTGTTGCAAAGTAAGTTTGTAAATCTTCGTCTTTGATTGACTCTCCAAAAGTATCAGCAAAGGTTTCCATTGCCAATTCTCTTAATATTGACACATCTTTTTCTAAAATGTTAACAATCATCTCAACTCCTAAAATTGTTCAGAAAAACGGCTATCTCCTTGATAAAAACCACGAATATCATTGATACCATAACGTAGCATAGCAATACGTTCTTGCCCCATTCCAAAAGCAAAACCAGAATATTTGTTACTATCAAGACCACTCATTTCTAGAACGCTTGGATGAGTCATACCAGCACCTAAAATTTCAATCCATCCTGTTTTTTTACAAACTGAACAGCCTTTGCCTTCGCATTTAAAACAAGAAACATCCACTTCAACAGACGGTTCTGTAAATGGGAAGTAAGACGGACGCAGACGAATTTCACGATCTTTACCAAACATTTTTTGACTAATCATCAATAAAGTACCTTTGAGGTCTGCCATTGAAATCTTTTCTCCCACAACAAGCCCTTCAATTTGATGGAACTGGTGGCTATGTGTGGCATCATCGGTATCACGACGGAAAACTCGCCCTGGCGAAATCATTTTCAACGGTCCTTTGCTAAAATCATGCTGATCCATGGCACGAGCTTCAACAGGACTGGTATGTGTACGAAGTAAGATTTCTTCTGTAATATAGAAACTATCTTGCATGTCACGAGCTGGATGATTTTTTGGCAAATTCATTCGCTCAAAGTTGTAGTAATCTTTCTCAACTTCAAAACCATCGATAATTTGATAGCCCATACCAAGAAAAATATCTTCGATTTCTTGACAGGTCTGCGTTAAAACATGACGGTGTCCTAGATTTTGTTTGCGACCTGGCAAGGTCACATCAAGGCTTTCTTGCTCTAATTGGGCTTGAATCGCCATTTCTTCAACTAATTTAACACGTTCATCAAAGGCTGTCGTCAAAAGGTCACGCACTTCATTGACTTGTTTACCAACAGCAGGACGCAACTCATTTGGCAAATCTTTTAAGCCCTTTAGTAACTCGGTTAAACTACCTTTTTTGCCCAAAACCTGTACGCGTAAGTCTTGCAAATCACGGACATGTTTATGAGTCATACCAGCTAATTTTTCCTGCGTGCTACGTTTTAACTCTTCTAGTTGTGCTTGTAAATCCATATTTCCTCCAAATATTTAGTGGCTTAAACAAGAAAAACGTGCCAAAACTCCTAAGCGGAGCGTTGACACGCGGTACCATCCGTTTTTATCTAGCATAAAGCCAGACCTTACTTGTTTGATCTTTGATGTGAGTGAATTGGCTAAATTTTCCTTGAGTAAGCTTTCAGTCACGGCTTACACTCCCTAACAAGTTCCCTTTAGTTACTAATCTCACAGACCACTATTAAATTCCTTTTTATTCTATCAAAAAATAGCCAAGCTGACAAGTCAAAAAATCCATTAAAATGCCTAAATATACCCTAAGTTATGAGTTAACACTCACTTGTCCTGTTCGATAGTTAAAGGTCAGACCACTTTGAACATTAGGAATAAAAACATTAAATTCTAAGCTGCCATCTGAAGATTTAGCCTCCAAATGACTACCTGAAGCTAAAATGTTGTTGCCATCATAGATAAGAGTTACGCGATAACGAACTCGCTTATTGTTGTCCAAGGCACGACGAATAAGGGTTTCATAATAATTTTGTCCAGTTGAATCGGCTGTATCAGCTTGATTAGCCCAGGCAGCTTGAGTGGCAATATTTTCAGGATTACTAGCCGAAGCATCAAACCCCTTCAAACCACCAGTAATGGCATAGCCTAATAGATGACCACGATCGACCGCATGACTGTATTCACCAGCTAAATCATATAATTGGTTCCAACCTGCTGGTTTCCAAGAAGTTGACCCATTGCCTGTTTCTTCACGATTTTTATACTGACGCGTAGCTCTTGATAAGAGAGCATTGGCGACAGTTGGAACGGTTTTTCCTTGGACTTTTTTGGTTTGGTTAGTCGCATAGGGTAAACTAGCGACATCTGCTTCTAAAGAGGTTTTATTATCGTTAATGATAAATGCCCCAGCACCATTGAACTTAATTTTTGTTCCTAGCTGCTTTTTAACGGCTGGAGTTAGAACAGATCGAGCTAGACTTTCTGTCGGAGTACTCTCACTAGCTTTTGACCCATTATTTGTAAGGGATTGATTATTGGTTTGTCCTGTTACTTGGCTGATAATGGCTTGAACAGGATTACTAGCACTGTCCGTATTAACACCTAAATAGCCTAATCCCAAACTAGCTAAAACAGCAATAAGCGATAAGGTTGATTTGGCTTTTTTTCCAGATTTCATTTGAACCATTTAATTTATCTCCCTGCAAATTTATCAAAAATCGCTTGCCATTTATCTGGTGATAGAATAGCTAAAGGATTGCGACCTGTTCCTAAGACAGCATAGCCAATCATTAGGCCAATAGCAAAGCATAAAAGACTTAATAAAAACACGAGACCAAGAAGTCGAAACTGTTTTTTGACATACTTTCTTCTAGACATGTTCTACCTCACTAACACGTTCAATTTTAGCTCCCAGAGCCTTTAACTTTTCATGGAATTGGTAGTAACCACGATCTAAATGATTTAACTTAGTGACTTTTGTTTGCCCTTTAGCCACCATCCCTGTCAGAATCAAGGCTGCACTAGCACGCAAATCCGTTGACATTACTGGTGCTCCCTGTAAATCTTGTCCACCATGAATAATGGCTGTGTCACGCAGAATTTCTGAATGTAGTCCCATACGACGCATTTCTTCTAAATGCTGGAATCGATTTTCAAAAACTGTTTCAATCATGGTTGACTCTCCATTAACCACAGCCATTAAGGCTGTAAACTGAGCCTGCATGTCAGTTGGAAAACCAGGATGTGGTAAGGTCTTAACGGTTACAGGTTTTAATTTAGTTAAATCAGACTTGATTCGAATTCCATCTGCTTCTTCGGTGGCCTCAACTCCCATTTCTGTAAGTTTGGCGAGCAATGGACGATTATGTTCCCAAATCGCATCCTTAACTAAAACATCACCAGAAGTCATCGCCGCTGCAACCATAAATGTTCCAGCCTCAATGCGATCTTGTACCACATCATGTTCAGCACCATGAAGTCGTTCTACGCCTGTGATGATTAAGGTTTCTGTACCAGCTCCTTTGACATCTGCCCCCATTTTATTGAGCAAAACAGCCAAGTCAACAATTTCAGGTTCACGAGCAGCATTTTCAATCACAGTCACACCATCAGCCAAGGTAGCTGCCATCATTAAATTTTGTGTGGCTCCAACACTTGGAAAGTCCATATAAATATTGGCACCTTTTAGCTTTTCTGCTGTGGCAGTAATATCTCCACCCACTTGAGAAATCTTAGCCCCCATCAATTCCAAACCTTTAAGGTGCAAGTCAATGGGACGACTACCAATACTGCAACCGCCTGGCATCGATACTTTGGCATGTCCTTGACGAGCTAAAATCGGACCTAAAACGACAATAGAAGCTCTCATTTGACTAACATATTCATAGGGAGCTTCATCAAGAATTTCTCCAGTAGCATCTACTAAAATTTCTTTTTTTTCTTGATTAAATTCAAGGGCAATATTTAACCCTTTAACCACATTGTTCATGGTAAAAACATCTGATAAAATAGGGACATTTCGTAATAATGTTTTACCTTCTTGTGGTAAAATTGTAGCAGCTAGCAAGGGTAAAACAGCATTTTTTGCCCCTTCAATCGTCACTTGGCCTTTGAGACGAGTTGAGCCACCTTCAATAATAATCGTATCCATGATTTCTCCATTCTTTTTTCTTAAAGTTAATTGCGCCACATGATTAAGCGACTAAAACTAAGAACATCTAAAACAAAATTGCTGACTAAATAGCCTAAAGCAATACTTAAAAGCAAAATAAAGAGCCTTAATCTCCAGCCATTATCTTGATTAACCTTGATGATACGCGACCAATCAAATAATTGGTAAAATAATTGATGAAAAAGGCTAATAAAAATAAAATGACTAAAAAGATTGATGGTATTTTCTATTAGTTCCATGTTTTTATTATAGCAGTTTTAGAGAACTTCTCAAAATTTTTGACATTAAAAAGAGTAGGCAACACTTTGCCTACTCTTTTCTTTTTAACGATGATTACCAACACGAATACGGTTAATCGCACGTTGAAGAGCAACCTTAGCTCTTTCCATCTCATCCACTCGATGAGTTTTTTCAGCTTCTGCCAATTCTTTTTCGGCTCTAACTTTGGCACGTTTTGCCCGACTTAAGTCAATGTCGCAATCACGCTCTGCCGAATCAGCAATAATGGTTACCACGTTATCTTTTACTTCAATAACGCCCTTATTCACGGCTACCCAATCGACATGACTATCATGATCAGTTCGACGGATTTTCATCTCATGCACTTCTAACGGTGCAATTAAATTAACATGATTAGGTAAAATTCCCATTTCACCATCTGGTGTTCTAATGGAAATAAAGCTTGCTTTATGGTTGTAACGAATACCGTCTGGTGTGACAATTTGTACTGTCATTTCTGCCATAAGCCTACCTCACTAAAAGCCCATTTTATTGGCTTTTTCAATCACATCTTCAATACGTCCAACATTACGGAAAGCATCTTCTGGAAGGGCGTCATGCTTGCCTTCTAAAATTTCCTTGAAGCCACGAACTGTTTCTGCAACAGGCACATAAGACCCTGGTTGACCAGTAAACTGTTCAGCAACATTAAAGTTTTGTGACAGGAAGAATTGAATACGACGTGCACGTCCGACCAAGACTTTTTCATCATCAGATAATTCATCCATTCCCAAGATAGCGATAATATCTTGTAATTCACGATAACGCTGTAACACACGTTGCACTTCTGTTGCCACTTGATAATGTTCTTCCCCAACAATTTCAGGTGATAATGCACGCGAACTTGATGCCAACGGATCTACTGCTGGATAAATTCCCATCTGTGTTAAACGACGTTCCAAGTTGGTTGTTGAATCAAGATGGGCAAAGGCTGTTGCTGGTGCAGGATCGGTATAGTCATCTGCTGGAACGTAGATGGCTTGGATTGAGGTAACAGATCCTTTTTTAGTTGATGTAATCCGTTCTTGTAGTTGGCCCATCTCAGTCGCTAAGGTTGGCTGATAACCCACTGCAGAAGGCATACGACCCAATAGAGCTGATACTTCTGAACCTGCCTGAGTAAATCGGAAGATGTTATCAATAAATAGTAAGACATCTTGGCCTTCAACATCACGGAAATATTCAGCAATAGTCAAACCAGTTAAGGCAACGCGCATACGAGCACCAGGTGGTTCATTCATTTGACCAAAAACCATGGCTGTTTTTTCAATAACACCAGATTCTTTCATTTCCCAGTAAAGATCGTTTCCTTCACGAGTACGTTCACCAACACCAGTAAAGACTGAAATACCTCCATGTTCTTGAGCAATGTTATGAATTAACTCTTGAATCAAGACGGTCTTACCTACACCGGCTCCACCAAATAGTCCAACTTTTCCACCTTTTAGATAAGGCGCTAAAAGGTCGATAACCTTAATTCCTGTTTCTAAGATTTCTGATGAAGCTGATAGCTCATCAAAGGTTGGAGCTTTTTTATGAATTGCATGGCGCTCAACATCTTCATCAAATGGTTCTTCAAGGTCAATTGTATCTCCCAAAACATTGAAAACGCGTCCCAAGGTTTTAGGACCAACTGGTACACTAATAGCACGGCCAGTATCTAATACTTCCAAACCACGTGTTAATCCATCAGTTGATTCCATGGCAATGGTTCTAACAAGGCCTTCACCTAATTCAAGAGCCACTTCTAAAACAACCTTCTGTGTTTTATCCTTATCTTTATAGACAATTAAGGCATTGTTAATCTCGGGCAATTGATCCCCTGTTTCAAATAAAACATCAACAACAGGACCGACTACCTGAGCAATTTTACCTGAACTCATGTCTTTCTCCTTCTAACTAATACTTCTACTCCAAGGCATTGGCACCTGCTACAATTTCAGTAATTTCTTGAGTGATAGTAGCTTGCCTTGCACGATTATACTGAATGGTTAAATCATTGATAATTTGATGGGCATTATCCGTTGCTGTTTGCATGGCAGTCATACCTGCTGCATGCTCTGCCGTTTTAGCATCAATAATCGCACCATAGATTAAACTTTCTGTATATTGTGGGAGTAATTGTTTTAAAATTGCTTCTCTGCTTGGTTCTAATTCAAAGACAGCTTCTTTATTCTCTCTTGCTTCCTCTGCAATTAAATCAACGATGGGTAACATTTGTTGAACCCTGACTTGACTCGTCAAGCTATTGACATGATGATTATAGCAAACATAGAGTTTATCAAAAATTTCTTCTTGATACATCTCAACAGATTGAGAGATAATTTTTCTGACTTCTTCAAAGCTTGGCTGATCTTCTAAACCACGTAGTTCAAAACTAACATTCATTCCTCTAGCTTTAAAAAAGTCTGAACCAACACTACCAATAGAAATAATGGTATATTCATTAGGATTATTATCATGATAATCTGCAATCATTTCCATAACGGCTTTAAGAATTTTTGAATTATAGCCGCCAACCAATCCCTTGTCAGAAGTAATGACTAAATAAGCCGTCTTCTTAACAGGTCTAGCGACCAACATCGCATTATCAGAACCAAAAATTAACTCGCTTTTTAGCAAATCTGTCGTGATTTGGCGAACTCGACTGGCATAGAGCTGAAAATCTTTAGTCGCCTGCTCTGATTTCACCAATTTAGCAGATGACACCATACGCATAGCACTCGTAATTTTACTGGTTTTTTCAGTAGAAACAATTTTTCCTTTAATTTCGCTAAGAGATCCTGCCATCTGTTACCCCCTTAGTTAAAGTTTGATTGATTCTTAAATTCTTGAATGGCAGCATCCAGCTTGGTTTCTTCAGGCAAATCTTTAGTCTCACGAATTGTCGCTAAAAGATGCTCATAATGAGTATCAAAATAGTCATACAATGCCACTTCAAAAGCTAGAATATCCTGAACAGGAACACTATCTAAGAAACCATGCGTCAAAGCATACAAAATCAAAACTTGTTTCTCAACTGGAAGCGGCTTATGAAGTGGCTGTTTCAAGACTTCAACTGTGCGACGTCCACGATTCAATTTGGCTTGAGTTGCTGAATCTAAGTCTGAACCAAATTGAGTAAAGGCTTCTAATTCACGATAAGATGCCAGGTCCAAACGTAATGTTCCAGCTACTTTTTTCATGGCCTTAATCTGTGCTGAACCACCGACACGAGATACAGAAGATCCGGCATCAATAGCTGGACGAATCCCAGAATTAAAGAGATTTTCTTGCAAGAAAATTTGACCATCTGTAATCGAAATCACGTTAGTTGCAATATAAGCTGAGATATCTCCTGCTTGTGTTTCAATAAATGGCAAGGCAGTAATTGAACCACCACCCAAGGCATCAGATACCTTAGCTGAACGCTCTAACAAGCGACTATGCAAGTAAAAGACATCTCCAGGGTAGGCCTCACGTCCTGGTGGACGACGAAGTAATAATGAGAGTTCACGATAAGCTACCGCTTGTTTTGACAAATCATCATAAACAATTAGAACATGTTGGCCATTATACATAAATTCTTCAGCCATGGCAACCCCAGCATAAGGTGCGATGTAGAGCAATGGCGAAGGCTGTGACGCTGAAGCAGTCACAACAATTGTATAATCCATCGCACCGTACTGACGTAGGGTTTCAACTTGTGAACGAACTGTTGATTCTTTTTGACCGATGGCAACATAAATACAAATAATATCTTGCCCTTTTTGATTGATAATGGTATCAATCGCCACAGAAGTCTTACCAGTCTGACGGTCTCCGATAATCAATTCACGTTGCCCACGACCTATTGGTACCAAAGCATCAATCGCTTTAATCCCTGTTTGTAAAGGCTCTGAAACTGACTTACGTTGCATTACTCCAGGAGCCGGGGTTTCAACAGGACGAGTCGCTTGAGTTTGAATAGCTCCCAAACCATCCACTGCTTGCCCTAAAGGATTCACAACACGACCAATTAGTTCTGGGCCAACTGGTACCTCCATGATTTTGCCTGTCCGTTTAACCATATCGCCTTCACGAATGGCAGAAAAATCTCCAAGTATAATAATACCAACATCCGTTGATTCCAAATTTTGTGCCATACCATAGGTGCCATTAGCAAATTCTAATAGCTCGCCACTCATGGCATTATCTAAACCACGAGCACGGGCAATGCCATCACCCACATAAGTAATGACACCTGTTTCTGTGACATCAAAATTTGGCTTAAAATTCTCTATTTGTTGCTTAATTAAAGCACTAAGTTCTTGTGTGTTAATTGCCAAAAGTCACACCACTTTCTATTTTAATTTTAATTTGAAGTCTTGTAATTGACGACGAATACTTGTATCAAGCACCTTGTTGTTAGCTGATACAATAAACCCTCCAATTAAACTTGGATCAATATGCTCAATCAACTGACGAGGTTCCAGGTCGAATTTATGTTTAACCATTTTCAAAAGACGTTGCTTTTGCTTGTCAGACAAGGCTTGAGCACTGGTTAGATGAACATCAAAACTACCTCTGAGCTGATTAATTTTTGCAAGAGCCGTTTCAAAAATAGGAAAAAGAAGAGCTTCTCGCTCATTTTGTAAAATTACCTCAAGAAAATTTTTCAGATATACTGAACTAGACTCTTGAAATAACCTAACAAGCTTTATCTTAGCTTGACGATCATAAGATTGCCTAGCTAATAAACTCGGTAATTGATGCTCTTGTCCTAGTTGGATAAAGTTCGACAGTTCTTGATCAAGCTGTGACAAGCAATTTTTTTCTGTTGCAACCTCGACGATACTTTTTGCATATTGCTCAATGACCTGTTTCATTCACTATTCTCCCAACTGCTCCAAGTATTGATCAATCAATTGACTTTGTTTTTGCTGATCTAATTGCGTCAACATCATTTTTTCAGCTAAAGCAACGGTTAAATCAGAGATTTCTCCCTTAATATCGGCCAAAGCTTCTGTTTTAGACTGAATAATATCCTGCTCGGCTTGTTCTTTCAGTTGCTTAGCATCTGCTTCTGCTTGCTCAATTATTTTAGCACCTTGAAGTGCACCAGTTTCCTTGGCACTATCAATAATTCGTCCTGCTTCTTGACGTGCAGTAGCTAATTCAGCTTGACGTTTATCTGCAAAAACCTCTGCCTGACAACGTGCCGTTTCCGCACCATCAATATCTTGAGCAATCTTTTCTTCACGTTCTTTAAAAACAGCAGTCAACTGTTGCCAAGAAAATTTCTTGATTAAAACGACTAATAGAAGAATGGAGCCCAGCGTAATGATGATGTTACCAAGACTGGTCGCATTAAACAATAACGACATAGTTTATTCCTTTCTTATTCTTCTTCTGAATTGATTTTATTTCCTAAATAAGTTGACGACAGAATGATAAAGACGTATGCTTGAATGCATGAGATAAAAATCGAAAATCCTGCCCACAGCATATTAAGAATAAAAGCAAAAGGTGCCAAAACAATACTTGCACTTGGCATTTGTAAGATTAGACTGGTCATGACTTCACCAACAAAAATATTACCAAACAAACGTAATGATAGAGACAAAATGCTGGTCACTTCTTCAAGAATATTCATCGGTAACATGGCTGGATGTGGTTGTGTAAAACCAGCTAAATAGCCCTTCAAGCCATTCTTTCGAATCCCTTCCACATGGCAAATTACTGCTATGATACCGGCAAGGGTCAAATCAACTGCAAAAACAGAAGTTGGCGAGGTCCATAAATTAAAATGTTCCGTTTCTAATTTAACTAGTAAGCCTAGATTATTGGCAACAATGAGAAACAAGAACAAGACAAAGAAGAAAAGACTATAATTATCTGTATATTTTCCCAGTTTAGGACTAATGGTTTCACGCACAAAATCATAAAGGTATTCTATGACATTTTGCTTACCCTTGGGTTTGATGGTCAATTTTCTAGTGGACCAAGCAACTAGACCAAAAACGACTAATACTGTAATTAGCGACATGGCTAGAATGGTCAAATCAAACTCAATACCAAACAAGGTCATACTGGGATTGGTTAATGTTTCCAATTGATTCCCTCCTTGTTAATCTAGAAACTTGGTTTACTTGACCAAGAAAGTAAAGACGAAGAGAATGAAGAATGTTCCCTCAATAAAGGCTACACCTAAGAACATCAAGGCACGAAGTTTGTCAAACATCTCTGGTTGACGAGCTGCTGCCTTAGCAATATTGGCTACTAACAAGCCTTCACCAATACTAACACCCATTACTGCAAGCCCTAGGGCTAAAATCGCTAGATTCATTATGAATCCTCCTTTAGATATAATATTTTTTACTCTTTTAAGTCTAGTCCTATTTTTTAAAAATGTCAATCAAAATAGAGAAATAAAAGCCGTTTTTCTTTGATATATTAAACCTTTCCTGACCTTTTGAAAATCAAGGTCTGTAATCTTCTCTTTGATGATAAAAAGACAGAGAACTAGACACTTTCTAGTTCTCTGTCTCGCCTAAGTCTTCTACTTTATGAGCAAATTTTTCAGCTATTTCTTTTAATTCTGGGTCAAAACTGAGAGCTTCGCCAGAAATCTCGTCAGTATTGGCAAAAAAACTAATGTGATTTTTTAAGTTTCTCAATGTAATCGGTGCGTCCCCACCATATTCACCATCTAAGTTAATCATCATTCGCTGGTCACTTTGTGGTTCAATCGTTAACTGACTGGTCTTGATATATTCTACACGAGGATCTTCGATGTGCTTTCCTCCTTGAATGACCAAACTAATCAAGTGACTAATCTCTAAAAAGTTATCTGTCTTAACCAAGATTAAGGTGAAATTCCCATCATCTAATTTAGCATCGGGGGCGATTTGCTCAAAGCCACCAACTGAATTGGTCAGGGCAGCGAAAATCATAGAGACATCTCCTTCAAAAACACCATCATCATAAGTAATCTTGACTGGTGCATTACTAATTTGAGGCAACAGCTCTACTCCTTTTGCCAAATAGGCTAGGTAGCCAAACATGGTTTTCATATTACTCGGCACACTATAGGTCAATTCTGTCAAGCTACCTGTCGCTGCAATATTGATAAAATAGCTATCTTGATAGGCTAAGCCAATATCTTGATACACCAGTTGTTGTTTGCCGATGATTTTAGCGGCTTCAATCGGATTGTTCCGTGGAATTTTAAGGGCACGAGCAAAATCATTGGTTGTTCCAGTCGGTATAATGGCCATATGTGGGCGTTGTTTCAAGGGAGCAATACCATTAACAACTTCATTGATTGTGCCATCACCACCAGCTGCAATCACTAAATCAAAACCTGTCAGAGCTGCTCTTGTCGCTTCATCCATGGCAGAGTTAGGTTCTGCAGTTGTCTGAAAGGCTGACGCTTCATAGCCAAGCTGCTCCAAAATATGTAACACATCTGCTATATGTTTTTTCATGATTTCCTGTCCAGAAACAGGATTGTAGATTAAACGTGCTCGCTTGGTTTCTTGTACCATTTTATAATTCCTCTAACCATAATTCATTTTTAATGACCAGTCCTAGCTCTTGTGCCTTGGCTAACTTACTTCCAGAATCTTCACCAGCAATAACCAAATCGGTTTTTTTGGAAACACTACCAGTAACCTTGGCACCTAGGGCTTGCAACTTATCTTTAGCTTCTTGTCGTGTAAATTTTTGGAGCTTACCAGTCAAAACAACAGTCTGACCAGATAAGAGAGCATCTTGGACTATGCCTTGACCTTTGAAATGAAGATTAACTCCAGCTTGTTCTAATTCAAGTAGTAGTTGTTTTGCTCCTTCTCCTTCAAAATAGGAGACAAGTGCCTGGCCAACCGTTTGCCCCAAGCCATCAATATTAGTAATAGTAGCTTGATCAGCTCGACTAAGGCTTAACAGGTCACCAAAAACTTCTAATAATTGTTGACTAACCTTACTTCCAATATGCCTAATCCCCAAGCCAAATAGTAATTTTTCTGCTGAATTGGTT
The DNA here is from genome assembly GCF_007859205.1 of Streptococcus sp. sy004. Taxonomy (GTDB): domain Bacteria; phylum Bacillota; class Bacilli; order Lactobacillales; family Streptococcaceae; genus Streptococcus. The sequence continues at coordinate 345,130 of NZ_VOHP01000001.1, read as the reverse complement.
TTAGAGGCTTGAATGGCCTGATAAAGTTTCTCTGCCGACTTATCTTTTATTCCCTCTAAGCTCATCAAATCATCCACAGTTAATTGATAAAGATCAGCTACATCATGAACCAAGCCAGCTTGGAATAATTTGTTAATCACTGATGGTCCCATACCTGCAATATTCATCGCTTGGCGACTAACAAAATGAATCAAACCTTCCTTGAGTTGACTTGGACAAAGAGGGTTAATACAACGCAGGGCAACTTCATCTTCATAATGAACCAACTGACTTTCACAAGAAGGACAATGCTTAGGAATATCTAACGGTTCTTGATTAGTCCGTTTACTCATCACAACTTGTAGAACTGCTGGAATAATGTCACCTGCTTTATAGACCAAAACAGTGTCCCAAAGGCGAATATCCTTATCTTTAATATAGTCAACATTATGCAAGGTTGCTCTACTAACTCGTGTCCCTGCTAATGAAACCGGACTTAAATTAGCAGTCGGTGTCACAACTCCTGTACGTCCAACTGTCCAGTCAACACTTTCTAAAACAGCTTCTTTTTCTTCTGCCGGGAATTTATAAGCCACCGCCCAACGAGGAGCCTTAACTGTAAAGCCCAGTTCTTCTTGTATGCTTAACTCATTGACCTTAATAACAATCCCATCAATCTCATAAGGGAGTTGACGACGCTTTGTACCAATATCTTGAATAAATTGCCAAATGTCATCCATGGACTGAGAAACAAGATAGTTCTGATTGACTGAAAAACCGTATTGGGCTAACTCAGTGAGTACTGCTTCCTGACTTGATTTTGTGGTTTGACTTGCTTCTTGATATAAAAAACTAGCTAGTTGACGTTTGGCAACAATACCTGTATCCAACTGACGTAAGGTTCCAGCTGCTGCATTTCTCGGATTAGCAAACTCCTGTTCGCCTTGCTCACGACGCTCATTATTCAGTTTTTCAAAAGAAAGTTTGGGAAGATAAGCCTCACCACGCACCGTCAAATTGATCGTTTGAGGAAGTCTGAGTGGAATATCTTGAATACGACGTAAATTCTCAGTGATGTTTTCACCAATGACACCATCTCCTCGAGTCGCTCCTGCCTGTAACACACCGTCCACATAAGTCAAGGAAATCGATAAGCCATCAATCTTTAATTCAGCTAAATAAGAAACCTGGGGGAATTCTTTTTTTATTCGCTGATCAAAAGCGTCTAATTCTTCTCTTGAAAAAGCATCTTGTAAGCTATACAAAGGGTATTCATGAGAATATTTTTCAAAGCCCGTCAAAATAGGGCCACCTACCCGATGAGTCGGGCTGTCTGAGCGTTGATATTGAGGGTAAGCTGCTTCGAGTTCCACTAATTGACGATAAAGTTGATCATATTCATGATCTGAAATACTGGGCTTATCATCAGTGTAATATTCTTTAGCGTAGCGATTTAGTTGAGCTACCAAGTTTGCTATTTTTTTTTCCATAATGTTATTTTAACATAGAAAAAACTGGCAATCAAAAAACAAACGTTAGTTTATCGTCGTAAAAGACAAACCATCGCCCTTCTATGCGAAAGGACGATGATTAACGTTAATTAGCTTCTATTTTAGCAACAATTTCATCAAGTAACTCTTGATCGGCTAAATGAGTGACTTCCTTAACCACTTCTTTTAATGGTTTTTGAACAAGAAGGTTTTGCAATTGAACAGCTTGTTCGTCAGTAGCATCAGTGTAAGTAAAGGTATAAGCCACCGTTTGTAATAATTGTTGATAAGACAATCCTCGTTCCTTGAGTTCGCGAATTGGACGAATAAACCGTTCATCAAACCCAAGTTTTCGAATAGGAGTACGAGCCACTCGACTAATATCATCTACAATAAAAGGATTTTCGAACCGAGTTAGGATAACCTTGTGGTAGTCTGCTAAAGCAGACTCATCAAAATCCCATTTATTAACTAACAAACAACGGATTTCTGCTAAAACAGCTTCCACGTTACTTCTAACAGTGGCATGTTTTAAGGATTCTAAGATTGTCTTAGCTCCATAATAGGCACCTGTATAGGCTGCAGTTGCGTGGCCTGAATTAACAGAAAAAAGTTTTCGTTCAATAAATGGCTCTAAATCTGTCACATAATGAACATTCTCTAATTTTAAATCAGGATTTTTCATGTGATTGGTTTCTACTACCCATTCATTAAAAGGTTCTACAATCACAAATAATGGATCATCGTGGCTCTGAGCTGGAACGATGCGATCCACTGCTGAATTAGGAAAACCAATATAGTCTTTTGCAAAAGCCAACCCATCTTCTGATAAGTGTTTTTGCACTTCTTGATTTAGAAAATCAGACCCACCAATCATATTTTCACAAGCTAAAATATCTAAAGGTGTCGTATTTCCTATTGCTTGACGAGCCTCAATACCTTTTGCAATCAATTCAGCAATAAACGGCAAAATATTGGGGCCAATAGCTGTTGTTACAATTGATGCCTCTGCAATGGCAGCGACAACCTTTTCTGGATGTTTCGCATTATTGATACCACGCACACCAGACACTATAATATGGCGTTGCCCTTCTTCAGCAACTTCAATCTCATAAGTTCCACGTACATTCAAGGCATCAATAATCTTTTCATTAACATCAACAAAAGCGATTTCAAATCCATTTTCAAATAAAATTTCACCAATAAAGCCACGGCCAATATTGCCTGCTCCAAAATGAACTGCTTTTTTCATTTCCCTGTCCTCTTTCTTGGTAATCAATTAAGCGACGCTATTGAGTAGAGCAACCACTTCGTCTGCTGATTGTGCATCAGCTAATTTCACGACATTATCAACATCTGCACAGAAAATCGAAATTTTTTGAATAATTTCCAAATGTTCATCTCCAAGTCCTGCAATACCAAAAAGAATAGTGGCAACTTGGGGATCATCTTCGGTACCAAAATTAACACCTGTTGGAACTTGAACAATGGTAATGCCCGATGATAGCACGTCTTTTTTAGCCGCATCAGTTCCGTGAGGAATGGCAATAAAATTCCCCATATACACCGATAAGTCTTTATCACGCTGAATCATGGCTTCAATATACGATTCATTAACATGACCTGCTTCAAAAAGTTGACGCCCACAGTAACGAATGGCTTCTTCTTTTGTTGCAAAGGCTTGATTTAATTTAACTAGTTGTTTTTGAAATTCCATTTTAATTCTCCAATTTCTTAATTTTTTCAGTAAATATCGTATTGAGTAACTGATAGATAATTTCTTGATTACCGGTACGGTAAATTTCTGTATAAAGATTGCTTTCTATTATAGATTGACTGATCGCAGTCATTAACTCTCGAATTTCTTCTTTTTCTCCCATTTTTGTTAACATGACTAAAATTCGTCGAACGCTCTCATTTTGATAGTTCATCGAAACTGTAGGTACTGAGTCAGTTAAATCAGCAATTAGAAACTGACTTTCTGTCACCGTATGAGATTGGGTATGAATTAGAGCTAGATTGGTGTTTGGAATAGCCATTGGACTTAATTTAAAACGAGATAAAAGTTTATCAACAAGGTACTGACGATCGCCAACAAAATCCAAATGTTGTACAATTCTTTTAACAGATGATTCAAAATCTTTTGGGCTATCTAAAACAAACAGTTTGAAATGCTGTAACAGTTGGCTAGACGCTTCCAAGTATTTTTGCAAATCATAGGCCTGTTGTGGAATAAGATCGTGACGTCTAGAAATTGTCCGATGTTCCTGAATATCTTGAAGCGTTTTTTGTAAAGAGAGAATTTCTTGAGTATTGGGAAATGTAGAAATTAACTCAATGTCATGATTTGGAAGTGGCTTTGTCGTCAACCAATAATCATACTGCTTTCTGTCGATTTGAGATAAACTTGTTGTGCTTTTGACATCAATCAATTCAACAAAAGGGGCAATATTTTTGATTTTGGAAACCAAGACACTGACTGTCAAGGGACGTTCGTCTGTTACAAGTAAAAGCCGAATAGGATAAATATCTGGACTTCTTCTTAAACTGGAAGTAAAATGTAAGGTCACCAACTCATATTCAAATTCATTTTGCAGGAAGTTTGGAAAAATGTCCTGCATGACCAAGCTAATGATATGATATAAAAATTGATTTTGTTGGGTTTCTAAATAAGCGATAGGTAGTCTTACTTGTTCAGGAAATAGAATTGGAACAGCTAGACTGAGACGGAGATGATTGAACAATAATTTGAATAAAAGTTTATCTCGAAAAAAATCAATCTTTGTAAAACGTGAGACGGCATCAATTAGTTGAGACACGCTATAGTAAAACTCGCTATCAAATTTTTCTCTAAATAAAGGTACCTCTTGGCGTTTAATAATTAACTCGTCAAGTAAATTTGCAAAATAAATAATCTCTTGTAAATTGTAAAACTTCTTGGTAGCTTTAGCCAAATCAGCAAAAATTTTCTGTGAAAAATCCAAAGCTTCCTTAGAAACATTGACAGCTGTTAACAGTTCTTTTTGATTATCTGCTAAGCCTAATAGAATAATCAAAAATTGTTTCAACTTAGGATCAATCTCCCCCAGAGCCTGTTGATGTGTTTCAAAAGTAAGACGTGCCTGCTGAATTTGATGACAATCCAAGATTGAAAATCGACTATAGTTATCTTGCCAAAAATCCTGAATAGAAATCGCGTTACTAAGGAGAATGGCTAAACAACGCCGTTTTTGAATAGTTGCCCCTTCAATTTGATAGCCTTTTTTCCGATGGATAAAAAGTTCAAACTCTTTAAATCGCTTTTCAATTTCTGATATATCTTGAATCACTGTCACATTAGAAACACCAAAAAAATCTTGAAGTTCTTCATTGATAATAGGAGCTGAACTCGTCAGCAAACGATAAGTGGTTAAGATTAACCGTTCATGGCTATCATAAACGTCTATCGCTTGTAAATCAGATAACCGACTAACGTCTCCTATCAGATGATATTTTTTTCCTTCCTTGACAATTTTAATGTCTTGACTGGCTAAGGTGTCAGTTAGCTCCGATAGCGTTCGATAAACGGTTCTTGAGGAAACTTGTAAAATATCTGAGATTTCTTTCAATGAAAGCTTCCCTACTTGGAGGAAAGCTTTCACTAGTTGTTCTTCTCTTTTGGTTAGTAACATATTGTTTATTATACTATTTTTATCAAATTATTTGTGCATTCGCTCAACAATTTTATCATATTCTGGTGTTGTTACTAAACTATCTACAACTAAAAGTTGAGCATTTGGGGCAGCGGCTTGTACTTCTGACTGTTTAGCAATCGTTGTGACTACTAGAATATTTTTAGCATTATGCTCGTTTAATTGTTCATAAGGTACCGTAGCTACTGGAATTTGAATGCCTTTATTTTTGAAAATAGCTCGAAGAATTTCTTGTCCCATTGTGGCAGAACCTTGAGCTTTACCGTAAGCAAATACTACCTCATCGATATAATTTAAATCAACCTCTGATACTGACTCTACAGTGGTCACTTCATCTGTCATAAAATGCTGACCCGATAATTTTGCGATGATTTCGTCATATTTTGGTGACGTTAGGAAGTTATCTACTGCCACATGAGTAGCACTTGGTGTACGTTGGGCTGCACGAGCCGCCAATTCTTCTTGGGTAACGATGAGGACATTAGCTTCATCTGTTAAATTTGAAATAGCTTTATTGGTAACAGGAATCGTCAAGCCTGCTTTTTTAACTTTATCACGCAAGAGTGACGCTCCCATAGCTGAACTACCCATACCGGCATCGCAAGCAAAAATAATTTGTTTAACATTATCTGTTGAAATATCTGCTGAAATTGGTACTACTTGACCTTTAGCTTGAGCCTTAGCTGATTTTGTTGCTGCCTGAGCTTCAGCCAGTTTGTCATCATCTGATTTATCTGTTTTCAAAATGATTGAAGCAACTAAGAATGCCACAACTGCACCAACCAATACACCGGAAATAACTGAAAGATAGCTACCTTTTGCTGTCATTCCCAGAATGGCAATAATTGAACCTGGCGATGCAGCACCTGTCAAACCTGAACCCAATAGTTGATTCACAAAGGTACCAGACACCCCACCAGCAATAACAGCTAAAAACATCAAAGGTTTCATCATCACATAAGGGAAATAGATTTCATGAATCCCACCTAAGAAATGAATCACACTAGCTCCCCAAGATGATGATTTAGCAGATCCTTTACCAAATAGACCATAGGCAAGTAAGATACCTAAACCAGGACCAGGATTAGCCTCAATCAAAAAGAGAATAGATTTACCAGTTTTAGCTACTTGTTCTGCTCCCAATGGAGTGAAAATACCGTGGTTAATCGCATTATTCAAGAAGAGAATTTTTGATGGCTCAACCAAAACATTAGCCAATGGTAGTAATTTTGCGTCAACAATAGCTTGTACACCATTACCAATCCATTCAGTCAAGCTTGACACAATTGGCCCAACACCAAGATAAGCCAAAATAATTAAGACAAACCCAATCAAACCTGCTGAGAAATTGTTAACCAACATTTCAAATCCAGCACGGACTTTATGTTGGAAGCTCTCATCAAATTTTTTGATGCACCAACCACCAAGAGGTCCCATAATCATAGCACCAATAAACATTGGTACAGAAGCTCCTGCAATCGCTCCAAAAGTTGCAATGGCCCCTACAACTGCTCCACGTTGACCATGTACCATGTGGCCACCTGTATAACCAATTAAAAGTGGCAGTAAATAAGTAATCGCTGGACCAACCATTGCACCAAGTTGTTCATTTGGTACCCAACCTGTCGGAATGAACAGTGAAGTCAAAACACCCCAAGCAATAAAGGCCCCGATATTTGGCATCACCATGTTTGATAAGGACGTACCGAGTTTTTGAACTCGAACTTTAAAAGAAGATTGTGTTTCCATGTCTTCTCCTTTCTTTTTTCTTGATAATCTTATTATACCGAACCCTTGATGACAAGCAAACTCAAATCTTGTCACTTTTTTTATGACAAATTAAAAAGAAATAGTATCATACACTATTTCTTTCATTTTATTAAAGCGAATCTTCTATCTAATCATCAGTCAGGGTAATCTTATCCTTTAGAAAGGCAAATTCATCTGGAACCGTAGGCGTTTCGTCAACTGATTCTGATTGGTCGTTCATTTTTTCTTGTCGGTGTTTCTGAGCAAATTCCTGTCGAATTTGATTAAAATCTGCTCGAGGAACCGCTAAAATTTGGGGAGAAAAGCCTGCCGCCTGACTCATAATATTACCAAACATCAAATTTAAGTCACTTCTTTTCATCACCTGTTCAGCATTGAATGCCGCGTCAAATGCTAAAATCGCATGGTCTGCATTGGCTAAAACAGGTTCAGAACCTAATAACAGGGCACGTTCTTGAGCCGATAGACTCTCTAATATTTCCTGCCAAGCTCCCTTCAACGCTTCCAAATATTGACGCGATTGCTGACTATTTTCTACCGTTTCAGTCATAATCGTTATGATTTTAGTCTTATCAACCTTGAAAGTTGATAAAGGCAGTTTTTGTGGCGAAGGTGTACTAGTTTTCACTTGTCCTTTAGCAATGTCAACTTTCAACTGAGCTAGCTCTCGACGTAATTGTGTGACTTCTTCTTGAAGTTTTGAGAAGACTTCTTTTTTTTCTATATTAGGCAATTCTTGAGCCAAACGAATGGTCATCATTTCAGCATAAATTTTAGGATGAGAACTGGTTTTTATCTGCTGCAAACTGTCAGTTACTTGTTCAATCATGGCAAAAAGACGGGAATTGCTCAATTGCAAATTAGCTTGAAAACGTTCACTAACAACACCTAAATCTTGACCTTGCTTAACCAAGAGTAAATCCCTAAGATAACCTAATAAATCAGTTGCCAATCTTGTCATACTCTTTCCTTGATCAAAAATGGCTTCTAGTCTTGATAGGGCTGTCAAGCTATCGTTTTGAGCTAAACTAGCTACATATTCATCAAGTGCCAAAAGAGAAATACTTCCTGTTATCTCCTCTGCAACAGATAAGATCAAGCCCTGAGCGTCACTCAAACTCAAGGCCTGATCCAAAATAGATAAGGCATCCCTCATACCGCCTTCTGCTCTTTTAGCAATCATTTCAAGTGCCAAAGGATCATACTCAAGGTTTTCCTTAGCCAAAATCATAGCCAAATGCTGGCTGATGTCCTGACTTTTGATTGACTTAAACTCAAAACGTTGAACACGCGATAAAATCGTCGCAGGAATCTTATGCAATTCAGTTGTTGCTAAAATAAACACCACTTGTTCAGTCGGCTCCTCCAAGGTCTTTAAGAGGGCATTGAAAGCGCCTGTTGACAGCATGTGAACCTCATCAATGATATAAACCTTGTAACTCGCTCGACTAGGAGCATAGGTTGATTTATCTCGAATGTCACGAATTTCATCGACACCATTGTTTGAAGCGGCGTCAATTTCAATAACATCTTCCAAATTCCCTTTTGTAATATCTCGGCAAATATCACATTGATTACATGGCTCTCCCTCAATCTGATTTGGACAGTTCATCGCCTTGGCAAAAATCTTAGCAGCACTGGTTTTACCTGTTCCTCTTGGGCCAGAAAATAGATAGGCATGGCTGATTTTTTCAGTAGCAACAGCTTGCTTTAAGGCTGTTGACACGACTTCTTGCCCCACCATTTCAGCAAAGGTTTGGCTACGATATTTGCGATAAAGGGCTTGATACATTAAGCTTTTTCTCCAAACATTGCAAAATTCCACTCCGTTTTAGCCAAGAGAATATCGATAAATTTTGCCAAATATTCTTGATCTAGTGAATCATAATCAGCAATCTCGTGAGAATCTAAATCTAAAACACCTAATAACTGACCATCTTTGACCATAGGTAAAACAATCTCACTCATAGCCGCTGAATCACAAGCGATATAATTTTCATGCTCTTTCACGTTATCTACAATGAGCGTTTCTCTTTTTTCAGCCGACTCTCCACAAACTCCCTTGCCCATCGCAATACGAGTACAAGACACTTTGCCTTGGAAAGGTCCCAACACCAACTCTTTGCCATCGTAAAGATAAAAACCAGTAAAAACAGAGTTAGGTAAAGTTTGCATTAACATAGCAGACGCATTTGATAAATTAGCAAGGACATTATTTTCTGTATCAAATAATAGGTTCGCTTGAGCTAAAAGCAGGTCGTAATTTTCTTTTTTAACTTGATTTTCCATGTTCTCTCCTTTTTTATTCTGCGAGAATACTTGCAATTTTCGTATTAATCACATCAATAGCTACCACATTTGACACCCCTTCTGGAATGACAATATCTGCGTAACGTTTGGTTGGCTCAATAAATTGATGATACATTGGTTTAACCACACCAGTATATTGCTCAATAATACTATCTAGACTTCTTCCACGTTCTTGCATATCACGCTTGATACGACGAATAATACGAATGTCATCATCCGTATCAACAAATAGTTTAATGTCCATTAAATCACGCAGACGCTTATCTTCAAGTACTAGAATCCCTTCAACAATCAAGACATCTCTAGGTTCTTGACAATAGGTTTCCTCACTCCGAGTATGCTTGGTATAATCATAAATTGGAATATCTACTGATTCTCCCTGAGATAAAGCTGCTAAATGATCAATTAACAAATCCCTATCAAAAGCTAAAGGATGATCGTAATTCGTTTTAATTCTTTCTTCAAAGGTTAAATGACTTTGATCTTTATAATAAGAATCATGCTGAATCATAGCCACTTTAGCATCTGGAAAATTCTCTAAGATAGCATTAGAAACACTGGTTTTACCGCCACCTGAACCGCCTGTCACACCAATGATAATTGTCTTTTTTTTCATGTCTTCTCCATCTCTACACTAAAATCTTTCTCTCTATTTTATCAAAAATCATGATATAATAAAAGAAACAAAATAGAAAAATAAGGATTTTTACATGATTGATACTTTCCCACCTAGTTGGCAAAAGCAAATCCATTCACTCGGTTTCACTCAACTTACTCCTATCCAAGAACAAGCTTTTTCCCCTATCCAAAAAGGACAAAATTTGTTGTTAGTTAGCCCGACTGGTACTGGCAAAACCTTGGCTTATTTATTGCCTAGTTTACTTAAATTACAGCCTAAAAAAAGCCAACAATTGTTGATTTTGGCTCCTAATACAGAACTATCTGGACAGATTTTTGACGTAACTAAAACTTGGGCGGAACTTCTTAATCTAAATGTTCAACTTTTTATTTCAGGTTCTAGTCAGAAACGGCAGATTGAACGATTAAAAAAAGGACCAGAAATTCTTATTGGTACCCCTGGTCGCATTTTTGAGTTGATTAAATTGAAAAAGATTAAAATGATGTCAGTGGATACTATTATCTTAGATGAGTTTGACCAATTATTAGGCGATTCACAAGAACATTTTGTTCAAAAAATTACGCATCATGTTCCGAAAACTCATCAACTCATCTATGTCAGTGCTACACAAGCCATTGACTCAAATAAATTGTCAGAAAATACTCTGACGCTAGACTTATCTCAACAAAAACTAGATACGATTGAGCATTATTACCTAAGCATAGAGAAACGACAACGTCTAGACATTCTCCGAAAATTTTCCAACATCCCGAATCTTCGTGGATTAGTTTTTTTCAATAGTCTAGCAGATTTAGGAGCAGCTGAAGAACGTTTGCAATTCTCTGGAGCTAGTGTGGTATCACTTGCAAGTGACATCAACGTCAAATTCCGTAAAACGATTCTTGAAAAATTCAAAAATCATGAGATTTCCCTACTCCTTGCGACTGATTTGGTTAGTCGAGGAATTGATATTGAGCAACTGGAATTAGTGATTAACTATGACGTTCCTAGAGAGAAAAAAGATTACACTCATCGCTCAGGTCGAACAGGACGCATGGGGAAAAAAGGGATGGTCATTACCTTAATTAGTCATCCAGAAGACTTGAAAAAACTGAAGAAATTTACAACGGTTCAAGAAGTGATTCTAAAAAATCAAGAATTACACATTAAATAAAAAACAATCATGACATGAAGTCATGATTGTTTTTTTAATAACCGTATAACTCACTAATTGTGACAAATTTATAACCTTGCTCCGTCAAATAATCTAAAACGGCAGGCAATGCTTCAATGGTCGTTTGGTGAATGTCATGCATCAAAATCACACTACCAGGCTCTAAACCATTTTTCACATTTTCTAAAATCATGCTCGGATTGCGATTTTGCCAATCGTAAGTGTCAATCGTCCACATCACTGGTGGAAGTTTCAAGGCTGCTTTAACCAAGTCATTATCAGACCCATAAGGAGGGCGTACAAGTTTAGTACCTTCTCCGACAACATCTTTTACGGCATTACTGGTTTCATCTACAGAAGCCTTGATTTGCTCAAAGGTCATTTGGCTAAGATTGCTATGATCCCAACTGTGATTACCAATCTCATTGCCTAATTTTTTCATTCGTTTGAGAAGCTTTTCATTACCAGCGATATTTTTACCGACAAGGAAAAAGGTCGCCTTAGCCTTGTATTTTTCTAAAAGGTCTAAAGTTTTAGCTGTCAATTCAGCATTTGGTCCATCATCAAAGGTTAAAGCAACAATTTTTTCAGTAAAAACCCTGTTTTCTTTCTGATATTGCTGATAGGCTGCTAAATCTTGTTCATTCAGATAGTTACTATTGATGATATCGTAAAGATTTTTCAAAGGAAGCTTACGACCATCTGTAAAATTCAGATTACCTTTATGATAAGAAAATTTGTCTAGTTTAGAAACTGTCATTTCCGTCTCAGGATACAGGATTGCTAGTTCTTCATTAAGACGCTCCATTCCTGTGGTACTATCTGTGAAGAGTTGATCAAGCTGAAACAGTTGATTTTCGCCATTGATTTGATAATTGTCTAAATCTTTTTCTTGGCGATTTTTAACACCGAAAGCCCCAATATCATAGCTTACCTGTTTAACCGTGACCTCTTTGACATTTTTTAATTGAGTCGCCTTGGCTACTGGATAAACCAAGGTCAATTGGGGATTTTTTTTGTTATTTGGTAAGGCATTTTGATCAAGTAAAAGACTTTGATAAACAGAGGTTCCTTTTTTTGTCGGACTGAGATAATAAACTGGATTAATTTTGTCTTTATTTTGCTCAACAAGTTGAATGGGAAAACTCTTACTAGCTTCTACTTTTTCCGTATTGATGATTTGGTTAATCGAATAATTAACCTTCCAAGTAAATAAGGCATTCCATATCAATAAGCCAGCTAGTAATCCTAAAGAACTCACAAGAGCCATATCCAAATATTTTTTCATCTACTTTTCCTTCTAAAATTTCCTCGTCATTCTTTTATTCGCCAAAATCCTCCCTAATGATAAGCAATTTCTTACTGAATATCAAAAACTACTGATTTGACTTGAGTCATCGCTTCAATGGAATACTTGACCCCTTGAACACCGGCACCAGATTTTTTCGCCCCTAAGAATGGGAAATTATCTGTACCACGTTGAGTTTTGTTGTTAATATGAACTGTACCGACCTCAAGTTGTTCAGCAATCGCAAAGGCTTGAGGGTAGTTTTGAGTAAAGACAGAAGCTTGTAACCCATATTCTGATTCATTTGATAAAGCAATAGCTTCTTCAACAGTTGATACACGAATGATTGGTAATACTGGTCCAAAAGGTTCTTCCCAAGCCAAACGCATTTCTCTTGTGACGTTATCAAACAAAACTGGTGTAATCAAATTACCTTCACGTTTAAATTCAGTGAGAGCCTTAGCTCCTTTATCAGTAGCATCTTCCACTAATCCTTGAATAAAGTCAGCAGACGCTGTATCAATCAATGGTGTGATATCAGCATCTTCTTCTGGCATACCGATACTTAGCTTTTCAACTTCTGCCTTAATAAAAGCAGCTAGTTTATCAGCGACACTATCTATGACCAAAATACGTTTAACTGCCGTACAACGTTGACCAGAATAACCAAAAGCACCTGAAACAATGTGCTTAGCTGCTAATTCCAAATCGGCATCTTCTAAAACAATAGCAGAGTCTTTCCCACCCAATTCAAGCATGATTGGACGCATGCCTGCCAAACGACCAATTCGCTCACCAACTGGGGTCGATCCTGTAAAGTTAATAAAATTAACTGCTGGGTGTTCAACAATATAATCACCTATTTCTGACCCACGACCTGTGATGGTGTTAAATACACCTGCTGGTAAACCAGCTTCGACAAATGCTTCAGCTAGAAGAAGACCTGAAATAGAGCCTTGTGTTGGTGGTTTGAACATTACCACATTTCCAGCAATCAAAGCCGGTGCAATTTTAGAACCAGCCAAATTAACAGGATAGTTAAACGGTGAGATGGCTAACACAAGACCAACCGGTTCACGACGAACCATAGCAATTTTTTTCTTACTTGCTGCTTCAAAACTACCACCTTCTAAAACCTCACCAGACAAACGCACGCCTTCTTCTGCAGCATAACGAATAATATCAGCCGTACGTACTACCTCACTGATAGCTGCCTTGTAGCCTTTAGCGACTTCTTTAGATAAGATAGCTCCAATTTTTTCTTGATCACGAACCAAAATATCTGCTACTTTATGAAGGTAGGTAGCACGCTCAACATAAGATAAGGCACGCCAAGCCGGTAGTGCTTCACGAGCTTTGGCCATAGCTTGATCTACTTCTGTCTGGCTCATGGCAGGAACTGTACCTAGAGATTCATTGGTTGCTGGAGCAAAAATCTCAATTTCATTTTCAGAAAGTTTCCACTCGCCATTGACATAATTTTTATATTGTTTTGACATCATTGTCTCCTTTTAGTCATACTACTACCATTATAAAACTTTTTTGATTTGTTTTCAAAAAATAAAATTATGTTTCCTATTTAATGTAAAAAAGTTTAGTTCTAAATTGAGAACTAAACTTTTATAAATTTAAGACTAGTCAAAATTGACATATTCTTTTTCCAAAGCAAGTACTTCTTCTGCTGTTGAACATTCAGTCAAAGCACGACGAGCATATTCTTGCATTTTGCTTGTATCAAGTTTCTTCATCAAGCTACGTGTACGAAGAACAGAAGTTGCACTCATCGAGAACTCATCTAATCCCATACCAACAAGAAGTGGAACAGCTTGTTGATCACCTGCCATCTCACCACACATACCTGCCCATTTACCTTCAGCGTGAGCTGCCTTGATGACATTGTCAATCAAACGAAGAATTGATGGGTTGTAAGGTTGGTATAGATAAGATACTTGTTCATTCATACGGTCAGCAGCCATAGTGTATTGAATCAAGTCGTTTGTTCCGATTGAGAAGAAATCAACTTCTTTAGCGAATTGATCAGCTAGCATTGCTGCTGCTGGAATCTCAATCATGATACCAACTTGAATATCATCAGCAACTGCCACACCTTCTGCTAGCAAGTTAGCTTTTTCTTCATCAAATACTGCTTTAGCTGCACGGAATTCTTTTAGTAAAGCAACCATTGGGAACATGATGCGTAGTTGACCGTGAACTGAGGCACGAAGAAGGGCACGAATTTGCGTACGGAACATAGCATCGCCCGTTTCAGAAATTGAGATACGAAGGGCACGGAAACCAAGGAATGGGTTCATTTCTTTTGGTAGGTCAAAGTAAGGTAATTCCTTATCACCACCAATATCCATGGTACGAACAACAACAGGTTTACCATTCATGCCTTCAAGTACAGCCTTATAGGCTTCGTACTGCTCATCTTCTGATGGAAAATCTTGAGAATCCATGTATAAGAATTCTGTACGGTAAAGACCAACAGCTTCTGCACCATTATCATTGACACCTTCAACATCTTTTGGTGTACCGATATTTGCTGCCAACTCAAAGTGTTTACCATCTGCAGTAACAGTCTGAGCGTCTTTCAAAAGAGCCCACTCTGCTTTTTGTTTAGCATAGGCTTCACCAGCCGCCTTAAAGTCAGCGATTTCTTGTTCACTTGGATTGATAACCACTTCACCAGTGATACCATTAACCGCCAAAACATCACCATCTTTAACAAGTTCAGTAATATTGTTAGTTCCTAGTACCGCTGCAATTTCAAGTGTACGAGCCATAATCGCAGAGTGACTTGTACGTCCACCGATATTGGTTACAAAAGCTTTAACGAATTTCTTATCAAGCTGAGCTGTATCTGATGGCGTCAAATCATGAGCGATAACAATCGATTCTTCGGCAATTGTTGCTGGATTTGGTAATTTAACACCAAGAAGATGTGAAAGAACACGTTTTGCCACATCACGAATATCTGCAGCACGTTCTTGCATGTATGGGTTGTCTTCCATACCTTCAAAAATCATGATGAACATGTCCGTCACTTCTTTTAGACCTGCTTCTGCATTAACTTGCTTAGCACGAATCGTTTCTTTAATCTGACCAATCATTTCTGGGTCAGCAAGAACCATTAGGTGAGCATCGAAAACTGCTGCCGCTTCTTCTCCTAGGCTATCTACTGCTTTTTCACGGATAAGAGAAAGCTCGTTTTGTGAAGCTTCAAGAGCTGCATCTAAACGAGCCTCCTCTGCACTTGTATCTGAAACAGTTACTGTTTCAAATGATAAATCCGGTTGAACCAGTAAATATGCCTTAGCAACAGCAACACCATCAGAGGCAGCAATTCCTTTTAGCATATTTGTCATTTTGATTATACCAAACCTTCTTTTGTCATTGTTTCTTCGATAGCAACAAGAGCTTCATCAGCATCTGCACCTTCAGCTGAAATTGTTACATCTGCACCTTGACCAACACCAAGACTCATAACACCCATGATTGATTTAAGGTTTACTGCTTTACCTTTGTAATCAAGTGTAATATCTGAAGCAAATTTGCTAGCTGCTTGAACAAGCAAAGTTGCTGGACGAGCGTGAATACCTGTTTCTGCCACAATGTGGAAATCTTTTGAAGCCATAATGGTTCTCCTTTAATTATTACTAAAATTTCAGATTATCTATGATAACCCTTACAAAAAAATTATAGCACATTGCTATTTTTTTATCAAGTAGAAAAAGCAAATTATCATCTTAAAATGAAATATTTTCCATTCTTTTACAAGGTGTTTTTTCAAAAATCATAACCTTTGCTAGCAATAAGCATAGTAACGATAAAACACTATATCTTGTGCCTATTTATCTCTCCAACCACAAGATAAGCCAAAAACATTAGTTTTCCTAGTTGATTTTTATTTTTTTTTTAGGTATGATATTAAAGTGCTATCACACCTAACAGAAAGGAATCAATAACATGGCTAAAATTACTGTTTTTTCTAAAAACAATTGCATGCAATGTAAGATGACCAAACGTTTTCTTGAAGAAGCTGGAGCTGATTTTGAAGAAATCAATATTGAAGAACATCCAGATAAAGTGGATTATGTCAAAAGTCTAGGCTTCACTGCTGCTCCTGTAATCGAATCTGGAGATATTGTTTTTTCTGGCTTTCAACCTGAAAAATTAAAAACTCTACTATGATGCAGTTAGTCTTTTATTCACTGACAGGCCAGTGCCAACGTTTCGTCAAAAAACTAGGCTTGGAGCAAGTTGCTCTTGAATTAACCTCAACGACACCCTATCCTACATTTGACACTCCTTTTATTCTCCTTGTTCCTAGTTATGATCAGGGAGATGTTGAAGTGGTTGATGAGTTTTTAGCTGACAACTATCTTCATTGTAAAGGGGTCATTGGTTCTGGTAATCGTAATTTCGGTCCCGATTTTTGTAAAACAGCCCGACGCTATGCTCAAACCTATCAACTACCGCTTTTATACGAATTTGAATTTAATGGTACCGAGCAAGATGTCGAATATGTAAAAGGAATACTATCCCATGAGTCTTAAAAACCTTACTGATGTTTCTTATTTCCGATTAAATAATGAAATCAATCGTCCCATCAATGGACAAATCCCCCTCCACAAAGATAAGGAAGCCTTGAAGGCATTTTTCAAGGAAAATGTTCTACCAAATACCATGACTTTTGCAAGCATGACTGAGAAAATTACTTATCTTTTAGAACATGATTACCTTGAAGAAGGCTTTATCAAAAAATATCAGCCTGAGTTTATTGAAAAGCTCGCTCAAGAACTAAAAAATCAAAACTTCCGCTTCCAATCCTTCATGGCAGCCTATAAGTTTTATCAACAGTATGCTTTAAAAACAAATGATGGTAATTATTATTTAGAAAGCATTGAAGACCGTGTACTTTTCAATGTACTTTATTTTGCTGATGGACAGGAAGAGTTAGCTCGTGACTTGGCGATGGAAATGATTCATCAACGTTATCAACCGGCAACACCAAGTTTTTTGAATGCTGGTCGTAGTCGTCGTGGTGAATTGGTGTCTTGTTTCTTGATTCAAGTCACGGATGACATGAATTCAATTGGACGTTCAATCAATTCAGCTCTACAACTTTCTCGTATTGGTGGTGGGGTTGGAATTTCTCTTAGCAATCTTCGTGAAGCTGGTGCGCCGATCAAAGGATTTGCTGGTGCAGCTAGTGGTGTCGTGCCTGTCATGAAATTGTTTGAAGATAGTTTTTCTTACTCTAATCAACTTGGTCAACGACAAGGAGCTGGTGTTGTCTATCTCGATGTCTTTCATCCAGACATTCTTAACTTCCTTTCAACCAAAAAGGAAAATGCTGACGAAAAAATTCGTGTCAAAACACTTTCTTTAGGAATCACTGTCCCAGATAAATTTTACGAATTAGCTCGTAAAAATGAAGATATGTATCTATTCAGTCCTTATTCTATTGAACGTGAATATGGGGTGCCATATAGCTACATTGACATCACAGAAAAGTATGATGAATTAGTTGCCAATCCTAAGATTAACAAGACGAAAATCAAGGCGCGTGATTTGGAAACTGAGATTTCTAAACTACAACAAGAATCTGGCTATCCTTATATCATCAATATTGATACTGCCAACAAGACCAGTGCCATTGACGGTAAAATCATTATGAGCAATCTCTGCTCAGAGATTTTACAAGTGCAAACACCAAGCGAGATTAACGATTCCCAAGAATTTGTCAAAATGGGAACTGATATTTCATGTAACCTTGGTTCAACCAATGTCTTAAATTTAATGACATCTTCTGATTTTGGTCGCTCAGTGCGTACTATGACTCGAGCCTTGACCTTTGTCACTGACGCATCAAGTATCGAAGCCGTACCAACTATTAAACATGGTAATGAACAAGCCCATACCATTGGTTTAGGTGCAATGGGGCTACATAGTTATTTTGCCCAACACCACATGGAATATGGTAGCCCAGAATCAATTGAATTTACCCATATTTATTTCATGTTATTGAATTATTGGACTTTGGTTGAGTCTAATGCCATTGCCAAGGAACGTGGCCTTACTTTCAATAATTTTGAGCAATCGGCTTACGCTGACGGTAGTTATTTTGATAAATATATCACTGGTCAATTTGTGCCAAAATCTGAACAAGTTAAAGAACTCTTTGCTGGTCACTTTATCCCACAGGCTGAAGATTGGCAAGCACTGAAAAAAGCGATTATGGCTGACGGTCTCTATCATCAAAATCGTTTAGCTGTGGCTCCTAATGGCTCAATCAGCTATATCAATGATTGTTCTGCGTCTATTCATCCGATTACGCAACGTATTGAAGAACGTCAAGAAAAGAAAATTGGTAAAATCTACTACCCTGCTAGCGGGCTTTCAACCGATACCATTCCTTATTACACGTCTGCTTACGATATGGACATGCGTAAAGTGATTGATGTCTATGCTGCTGCTACAGAGCACGTTGATCAAGGTCTTTCGATGACACTCTTTATGCGGAGCGAAATTCCACTTGACCTTTACGAATGGAAAACAGAAACCAAACAGACCACTCGTGATCTTTCTATTCTCCGTCATTACGCGTTTAATAAGGGAATTAAATCGATTTACTATATTAGAACCTTCACAGACGATGGCGAAGAAGTCGGATCGAACCAATGTGAAAGTTGTGTCATTTAAAAAGGAGTTTGTCATGAGCTATTATAATGCAATTAACTGGAATGAGATTGAAGATTCGGTTGATAAATCAACTTGGGAGAAATTGACCGAGCAATTTTGGTTGGATACACGAATTCCTTTATCAAATGACCTGGATGATTGGCGTAAATTGTCAGCGGTTGAAAAAGATTTGGTTGGAAAAGTCTTTGGTGGCTTGACCCTTCTTGATACGGTTCAATCTGAAAGCGGCATGTCTGCCCTAAAAAAAGATGTCAGAACCCCACATGAAGAGGCTGTGCTTAATAACATCGAATTTATGGAGTCTGTCCATGCCAAGTCCTACTCATCTATCTTCTCAACCCTTAACACCAAGTCAGAAATTGAAGAGATCTTTGCTTGGGTAGCTGAAAATCCCTACTTACAGAAAAAGGCTGAGATTGTCAATGAGATTTACAAAAATGGCAGTCCTTTAGAAAAAAAAGTTGCCAGTGTTTTCCTAGAAACCTTCCTTTTCTACTCAGGATTTTTCACCCCCCTTTACTATCTTGGAAATAATAAATTACCCAATGTGGCTGAGATTATCAAGCTGATTATCCGTGATGAATCTGTTCACGGAACTTACATCGGTTATAAATTCCAACTTGGTTTCAATGAATTAAGCGAATCAGAACAAGAAAATCTGAAAAATTGGATGTATGACTTGCTTTATACCCTTTATGAGAATGAGGCAAATTATACCGAGTATCTCTACGACGCTGTTGGCTGGACTGAAGAAGTTAAAACGTTCTTGCGTTACAATGCTAATAAAGCTCTCATGAATCTGGGACAAGAACCACTCTTTCCAGACACAGCTAATGATGTCAATCCGATTGTCATGAATGGTATCTCAACAGGAACCAGTAACCACGATTTCTTTAGTCAAGTCGGCAATGGTTACCTGCTAGGAACGGTGGAAGCTATGAAAGATGAAGATTATTTGATTGGATTAGATTAAAATTAAAGAGAGCCAACAAAGGCTCTTTTCTTCTCTAAACAACAAAACTCCTTGAATGATTCAAGGAGTTTTATTTATACTAAGCCTGCAAGCAAACCTCTCACAAATTCTTCTGAATTAAATTGCCCAATGTCATCAATTTTTTCGCCAAAACCGATAAATTTAACTGGAATGTCTAATTCTTCGCGAATAGCCAAGACCACACCCCCTCGGGCTGTTCCATCTAACTTGGTTAAAATCAAACCAGTCAAAGGTGTCATTTTTGAAAATTCCTTGGCTTGACTCAGAGCGTTTTGACCTGTTGACGCATCCAGTGCTAAAAGGGTTTCATGTGGGGCATTTGGAAGAACACGTTTAATAATTCGTCCCATTTTTTCCAATTCTGCCATCAGATTATCCTTGTTTTGTAAACGTCCTGCAGTATCAATCAATAAAATATCAACGTCTTGGTCAATGGCTTGTTCCATACCATCATAAACCACACTAGCTGGATCTGATTTTTCTTTTCCTGTCACCACTGGAACATTAACACGTTTGCCCCATTCTACTAGTTGGGCAACTGCACCTGCACGGAAAGTATCGGCTGCCACCAACATGACTTTTTTACCTTCTTCCTGGTATTTGTAAGCTAATTTACCTATCGAGGTAGTTTTTCCGACCCCATTCACCCCAACAAACATCATGACGGTTAAGCCTTCTTGCAAGTTGATTTTTTCCTTAAATTGCCCATCTTTTTCATAGATGTCAACCAACTTTTCAATAATGACACGTCGTAGAGCTTCTGGTTTCTTGGCCTTT
Source organism: Streptococcus sp. sy004 (assembly GCF_007859205.1). Lineage (GTDB taxonomy): Bacteria > Bacillota > Bacilli > Lactobacillales > Streptococcaceae > Streptococcus. The sequence goes on along the minus strand of NZ_VOHP01000001.1, from coordinate 324,329 downwards.
TCCAATTTAGCTTCAAAGCGTAGCTCCTCTACTAAATTAGTCGCTACTTTTACCCCAACATCTGAAAGAATTAAGAGTTCTTCCAGTTCCTCAAAAAATTCCTCATCTACCTGACGAAATTGGGCAAAAAAACTATTTAATTTTGCTCCAAAACCAGTCCTCGTCTTAGCTAGAGTTCGCTCATACTTTTGACTTTCTGTTTCAGGTTCGGTCATTGTCAATGACGATTCTTCTTCACTAGGTTGAACATCTTCTATCACATCAAGTGCTGCCTGATTATCCGTAGCCCTTCTTGAACTTAGCTCATCTTCAACCACTTCTATTGCTTCTTGAGATGAATTTTCCTGCTCAGATAATGTGCTTACTTCTGTTACTAGACTATCGGTGTCACCTTGAGTTTGTTCTTGCTCTTTTTCTGCAAATTCTTGACGCAGACGAGCCAACTTGGCCATGACATCTTCTGTTTCCACTGGTGTTTCTGCTACTACACTCTCCTCTTGGATAGTTTCGTCCATGTTTGGCACGTCGTCTTGATGACTGCTCCCAAATAATCGATCAAATAATCCCATTATTATTTTCCTTTCAAAATATAGGTTTCAACAGCTTCAGCTACCCCTGATTCTTCATTAGTCTTGGTTGTGACATGATTGGCTTTAACCTTAACTACTTGACTGGCATTGGACATGGCAATTCCTAGGCCTGCCCAGGTTAGCATGGTCAAATCATTTTCTTCATCCCCCATAGCCATCACTTGATCGGAACTTAAACCTAAATGTTTGGTTAAATGTTCCAAACCAACTGCTTTATGGATGCCTTTTGGCATGATTTCAAAAACAATATCGCGTGACTTAAAGAGTTCAAATCGTTCTGACAAATCTGCTGGCAAGTGCTTAATCTGCTGATCCAAGACACTTTGCTCACAAACAGATACCACTTTATTGATGACAACATCTTGAGGCAATTCAGCAAGGCTTTCAATTGAAATAAATTCCAACATTGGATTTGCCGTAGGATAAAGTGTCTGACGTGTGGCACTAGATAAACTATAGACAGTGCCACCACTTAAAATATCCATTGGTAAATCTAAGTCCATCAAGGCTTGATAGATAACGGGTAAATCATTTCTTGTTAAGCCACTCTTTGCTAAAATTTTCCCTGTATTGCTTTGAACCAAACCACCATTAAAGGTAATGCTATACTCATTTTCCCCCAATAAATCAAGTTCAGTCAAGAGATGTTCGATGGCCTTTAAGGGACGCCCTGTCGTGATAACAACCTTGACACCCAACTTTCTTGCTGCCTTTAGGGCTTCGTGATTAGCTTGAGTGACTTCTTTTTTACTGGTCAAAAGAGTGCCATCTAAATCCAAAGCTAATAATTTAATGTCTGTCATCTTCTCTTCCTTTCTACTTGCTCATCATCGTTTCTGCTTCAGTTAGTTTGACAGAAACTAACTTGGAAACACCCGATTCCTGCATGGTAACTCCATAAATACTATCTGCTGCAGCCATGGTGCCTTTACGATGAGTGACAACAATAAACTGACTTGATTTATCAAAACGGTTAAGGTAGTCACCAAAACGTTTAACGTTAGCCTCATCCAAGGCTGCTTCCACTTCATCTAAGATAACAAAAGGAATGGTTTTCACACGAATAATGGCAAAAAGCAGAGCTAGGGCGGTGAGTGCTTTCTCACCACCACTCATCAGGTTCAGTGATTGGATTTTTTTTCCAGGAGGTTGTACCGAAATCTCAATACCAGCCGTCAGCAAATCATCTTCCGTTAGTAATAAATCACTACGACCACCACCAAACATCTGCTTAAAGGTTTGGTGAAAACTATGACGAATAGCCTCAAATCTCTCTCTGAATCGCTCTTTCACTTCGTCATTCATTTCCTTAATCGTATCAGTTAATAGGGTTTTAGCTTCCATTAAATCAGCTTTTTGTTCTGAAAGAAAAGCCAGTCGTTGAGAAATCTCTTCAAATTGTTGAATGGCTTCTAGATTGATTGAGCCTAACTGTTTGATTTGTCGTATCAAATCAGCCAATATCTGCCTTGCCTCAACCACATTATCGAGGGGCTGACTAATTTTTTGAGCTTCTTCAAAACTGATTTGATAATCTTCTGCCAAACTCTTGGCTAGTTGACGTAACTTATCAGAGTAATGTTCAATGGTTAATTCCAATTGTGTCTGTTGGCGAATTAGCCCTTCATGTTGTTGATTGATCTTGGTTAATTGTACGGCCACTTCTTCTAAACTAGCTTCACAATCTTCTAAATTTAACTTTAAGCGAATAATTGCTTGTTCTGTTTCTTCTTTTCGATGACAAGCTTGATCTAAATCTGTTCTTAACTGCTCTAGTTTCTCTGGATTGAGTTTTTGTGTTTTACCACTAAGTTGTCCTTGAAGTTTCAATAACTCAGTGGTCACTTTCTCTAAATCAGCTAACAATCGTTTATAATCCTCTTGTTCAAACCTCAAGGTATTGAGCAAATCACGTTCAGCTAGTCTTGCTGCTGCGACTTGGTCAGTCAGATCATCTAATTGTTTTTGCACATGATTTCGATTTTCTTTAATCTGTTCTAATTGTCGAGAAAGGGCTTGTTTGCTCTCAGCTAGCTCTGATAAATCAGTTTTTAATAACGATTCTCTTTCTCCTAAAGATACTAAATAATCTTGATTCGTAATGGCATCGACATCACCCACAATTTGAGTCAGTTCTTGATGACGTTTAATCAACTGCTCTAACTCCAATTGAGCTTTTTGATGCCCCAAACGTGCTTGTTCTCCCTCTTCTTTAATCAGTTGAAGTTCTTCAGTTAAGGTTGACAAGTTCTCCTTAGCTTGTTTCAATTGTTCTTCTTTAAGAACAAGTTCTTCTTTTTGCTGCTTGATTTTTTGGTCTAATTGTTCTAATTCTGGTTTGATAAAGGTCATATTATTTTGACGCTGCGCCCCCCCAGCAAAAGAACCGCCAGTTCTTAATTCTGTGCCATCCAATGTTACTAGACGCACTTGATAATGGGTAAGTCTGGCTGCTTGATTGGCTTGATCAATCGTTTCAAAAATAGCAGTTGCCCCTAAAAGATTTGCAAAAATATTGGCTAGATTGGACTCATAGGTCACTAAATCATTAGCAAAACCTAAAAATCCTGGGCTTTGACGTAAGGTTTGTTCATGTTGTGGAGCAGGTTTTCTCCCCTTAATCGTTGTTAAAGGCAAAAAGGTAGCTCGTCCTTGACGACTTGTTTTCAAGGCTTCAATAGAGCGTTTTGCAGCTTGTTCATCAGCCACAATAATATGCTGGCTACTAGCCCCCAAGGCAACTTCTATGGCAGTTTGATAAGTTAACTCAAAACTAACATGCTCACTAACTGCTCCAATAATTCCACCTAAACGATCTGCCTGCTGCAAGACATACTTAACTCCTGCATAAAAATTACTATGATTTTTTAAGATACTCACCAAACTTGATTGACGTGCTTCTTTAGCTTTAAGTTGGTCTAAGAGAGCAAAAAAGCTAGTCTGCTCTTTTTCATAACATGCTTTTTTTTGATTCAACTCTTGAGTTAAGACTTGATAGCGATTACGAAGCTCTGTTAAATGATGCTCTTGTTTCGTTAACTTAGTTTGAGCATTAGTTTTCGCAATTTCTACTTCCTTTAATTCTTGACTTAATTTATCTAATTCAGCTGATTTTTGTTGAGAAATTTGAGTTTGACTAGCCCTTTCAGCTTGCAATGCTGTTAAATCATTAGACAGGTCTGCTTCTTTCTCTAGTAAACCAACAAACTCTTCCCGCAGATTTTCTATCAATTGATCTGGACTTATTGCATATTGTTCCTGTTGGTTAACTAGCTTATGCAATTCAGCTTGCTTAATTGTTAAGTTTTGTTTTAATTTGGTAATCAAGGCTTGTTTGTCATCAATCTGTTCTTGTAGCTGACCTTGTTGTTTCGTTAATTTGTCTGTTTGTTCTTGAAGTTGTTCTTTTTGTATGGTTTGTTGACTCTGTTCTAATTGAGCCAAATCAAGTTGACCTTCTAAATGTGAAGTCAGACGTGTCAATTCTACCAAATTATCTTGAAGCTGGTCTTGCTTTCTTGAAAGGGATTGACGCTTGTCTTTCTTTGTCGAATAATCAGCCTCTAGTTCTTCTCTTTCTTGATAATAAACGGCTAACTGATTTTGAACCTTTTCTAACTCATTTTGGGTATGAGTTAAATCCTGCTTGTAAGTAGAAACATCAGCAACCAATAAATCTAATTGAACTTGTTTACGCTTTTCATCCAGATCTAAGAATGCTTTGGCCACCTCAGCTTGCTTACCCAATGGTTTGACTTGCAAGTCTAATTCATAAATAATATCATCCAAACGATCCAAATTATCTTGAGTTTGGTTAAGTTTTTGCTCGGTTTCTTTTTTCCGTGTTTTATATTTCAAAACACCTGCAGCTTCTTCAAAAATAGCACGACGTTCTTCTGGCTTGCTATTAAATATAGCTTCTACTCGTCCTTGTGAAATAATAGAAAACGAGTCACGTCCAAGACCCGTATCCATAAACAGATCATGAATATCACGCAGACGAACCTTTTTACCATCAATGAGATAGTCACTATCACCATTGCGATAAAGCTGACGCTCAATGCGGATTTCTTGACCAGCATCAGCAATAAAACCATCTTGGTTATCTAAAATCACAGCAACTTGAGCATAATTTAAGGCATGACGATTCTCTGTTCCTGCAAAAATCACATCGAGCATCTTGCCACCACGCAAACTTTTAGCACTCGATTCACCTAAGGCCCATCGCAAACTCTCTGTAATGTTACTTTTACCCGAACCATTTGGTCCGACAATAGCAGTAACACCTTGGTCAAATTCAATCTTGGTCTTGTCAGCAAAAGACTTAAAGCCTTGCATTTCAATTGCTTTTAAAAACATGCTCACCCTCGTCCCAAGATAGCAAGAGCCTGTTTTGCGGCTGCTTGCTCAGCTAATTTTTTAGATTTCCCAGAACCACTACTAATCTGTTCTTCATTAACCCAAACTGTCACCTCAAAGGTCTTGGCATGGGCTGGTCCTATTTCTGAAACCACTTGATAATCAATGGATACTTCTCCTTTGGCTTGTAGGAACTCTTGTAAACTGGTTTTATAATCCTTAACCTGTTCAAAATTACCACGTTCAATTTCTGGAATCATCACTTGATTGATAAAGCGGGCAACGGCATCCACTCCCTTATCCAATAACACAGCTCCTAAAAAGGCTTCGAATAAGTCCCCTAAAATCGTCGCACGATCGCGTCCGCCAGAACGTTCTTCTCCTTTTCCGAGTTTAATGTAATCCGCAAAACCTAGCTGACGAGAAAAGCCTGCCAAACTCTCTTCACGAACAATCATTGAACGCAATTTGGACAAGTCCCCTTCAGGTTTTTTGGGATATTTACTGAAAAGGTACTGGGAAATCATTAACTGTAAAACAGCGTCTCCTAAAAATTCCAAACGTTCATTATGTGAAATCTTTAGGAGGCGGTGCTCATTGGCGTAGCTAGTATGAGTAAAGGCTGTTTCTAGCAAGGTTAAATCCGAAAAAACAATACCAAAATCATCTGCAATTTTTTGTTCAAGTGCTTTCATAGCTTATCCTTTCTAAATACCCTATTATTTCCATTATAGCAAAAATCATATAAAATTACTTCTTCTAATTGATTTATTCGTCAGAAAAAACTAGGATAAGTCCTAGTTTTATTAGTCTTTTATTAAATTCTAGTCAATGGACTGGCTGAATCAGGTGACGTGTCATAGATTTTAACATCCTGACCAACTGCAACGTCAGCCTGCATCAAAGCTGTTTTCATCGTCATGTGAGCCAATTCTTTAATATTATTTTCCTTACTCAAATGTCCCAAATAAATCTTTTTAGTCTGTTGCCCCATGGTACGCAAAATACTATCTGCCCCATCTTCATTTGACAAATGACCCTTGTCTGACAAGATTCTTTGTTTGGTTCGCCAAGGATAAGAACCTGCACGCAAAATTTCAACATCATGATTAGACTCAATCAGATAAGCATCTGCATTGGTTAGTAAATCTGCCATCCGATCACTAACATAACCTGTATCGGTTAACATGACAAAGGATTTATTGTCCCTCATAAAGCGATAAAATTGTGGGGCTACTGCATCATGGCTGACGCCAAAACTTTCAATGTCCAAATCACCAAAGGTAATCACCTGTCCTTGTTCAAAGACGTGTTTTTGAGCCACATCAAGTTTACCTAGCATATTATTTTCATCCATAATTTGCCAAGTTTTTTGATTGGCATAAATATCTAAATGATATTTACGAGCCAATACCCCGACACCATGAATGTGATCACTATGCTCATGTGTAATAAAAATAGCATCTAAATCTTCTGGCTTGCGATCGATTTCTGCCAATAACTGAGTGATTTTCTTACCTGACAAACCCGCATCTACAAGGATTTTTTTTTGAGGACTTTCCAAATAAAAAGAATTGCCACTGGAGCCAGAAGCTAAGATACTGTAACGAAATCCTTTTTCTTCCATTAGTCTAATTCTACATCCTCCCATTCCTCAAAACTTGTCTGTGCTTTTTCATAAGGTAGAATAATATTAAACGTAGAGCCCTTTCCTTCTTGACTTTTAGCCCAAATAAAGCCCTTATGTTGTTTGATAATTTCTTTAGCAATTGATAAACCAAGCCCTGTCCCACCTTGAGCACGACTGCGTGCCTTATCAACACGATAAAAGCGATCAAAAATCAATGGCAAATCTTTCTTGGGAATGCCCAGGCCTTGATCGGTAATTGATAGCATCAGACGATTTTCACTGGTTGCCATGGTGACAATAATCTGACCACCATCTGGTGAATACTTAATGGCATTATTTAGCAAATTATCCAAAACCTGTGTCATCTTATCAGTATCAATTTCCAACCAAGCAGGATTTAAGGGATAATCTCTGATGATTTCAAATCGTTTGCCATCACTATTATTTTGATTTTTTATCTGCTCAAAACGGTTAAGAATAGCTGTAACAAAGGCAGTGAAATTAGTCATTTCCACATTTAATTGATTGGCCTTATTATCAATTCGTGACAAGTTTAGCAAATCTGAAATCATTCGCATCATCCGATTGGTTTCATCTAAGGAAACCTTGATAAATTCTGGGGCAACGGGTTCATTTAAGGCACCATCATCTAAGGCTTCTAAGTAAGATTTAACAGAGGTTAAAGGGGTTCGTAACTCATGACTAACATTAGAAACAAACATCCGACGTTCCCGTTCTTCTTTTTCCAAATTGGTGGTATCATGTAGTACCGCAATTAAGCCTGACACAAAGCCATTTTCCTTACGGTTGAGGGCAAAACGAATCCGTAAAGTAATAAATTCGCCATTTTCATCTCGACTATTTAAAACCACTTCTGGTGTTTTTGTGATCAGATCTTGATAACTATAAGGATTATCACGACCTAAAATATCTAAAATCGACAAATCAAAAGCTTTTTCACGAGAAATATTAAGGTATTTTTCGGCTGTGGCATTGATCATGATAATACGACCAGTACGGTTGGTAGCTAGCACCCCATCGGTCATATAAGCCAAAACACTGGCTAGGCGATTACGTTCTTGAGCCAGACTGTCGTGGGTATAACTCAAAACATTAGACAAATCATTGAGATGATTGGCGAGATCTACCATTTCATGATCACCCTTAATTTTAGGCAAAGTATCACTGTAATCTCCAGAAATCATTTGCTTGACTTTAATATTTAGACTCTTAACATTTTGAGCGTGACGGTAATCTCGAATAGCCAACCAAATAAAATAGAAGGCTACAAAACTCAGTAAAAATAGTAAGGCTAGTTCAAACTGCGTTAAATTATTAATAACAAGATTTGTATCATTCATGAATTCTCATATAATAGCCCACACCCCGTCTCGTCATAATATAGTCAGGACGGCTAGGCGTATCCTCCAATTTTTCTCTCAAACGACGAATGGTCACATCAACGGTTCTGACATCTCCAAAATAATCATAGCCCCAAACAGTTTCTAAAAGATGCTCACGCGTCATCACTTGACCAATATGGTTGGCTAAGTGATGCAACAACTCAAACTCACGATGCGTCAATTCTAAGTCTTCTCCACGCTTTTGTGCAAGAAAGGCATTAGGAATAATCTCTAACTCACCTATGGTAATCTTGTCAACGCCAAGTTCACCTTGTTCTTCACTAAGAGCTGTTTCAATATTTTCAGTACGACGCAAATGAGCCTTGATACGAGCAAGTAACTCACGATTAGAGAAAGGTTTGGTGACATAATCATCTGCACCAATTTCCAGTCCAATTACCTTATCAAATTCACTATCTTTAGCTGATAGCATGATAATCGGCACATGGCTTGTTTTTCTGACTTCTTTAGCAACTTCCAAGCCATCCAATTCTGGCAACATCAAATCCAACACAATCAAGTCAGGTTCTTCAGCTGCAAAAATCTCCAAGGCTTCTCGACCATCAAAGGCCGTTAGTGTGTCATAACCTTCCTTGGTTAGATTAAACTTAATAATATCCGAAATCGGTTTTTCATCATCAACGATTAGAATCTTTTTCATCTAAATCCTCATTTCTACTGGATTTTATTTTTTTACATTATATCAAAAATACCGCAAGAAACCTATTATTTAACTAAGTAGTCAATTACTTCTACGTAAGAGCTTGGCAAAATGGCGAGTCGCCTGTTTCACTAATTGATAATTAGAACATCCATTTTCTGCATAAAATCCCTGGGGATTAAAGTAACTATGGCTGTAATTTGCTTGTCGCCTACGACTACGATTAGGGGCTTTGAAACCTTTCTTCATTTGCCTACGAAAGTTTGGGTCATGTGGACTGACAGGGTTAACATCGAGTTCCCAATGCCGTTTATTTGGCCTGCCATAATTAAAACTAGCCCCATTAACCACACCATTTTCAGTGATTGCTTGCGTATCCACTTCATTGAGAAAATTCCCTTGACTATCAAGGATAAACTCCGTATGAAAGTTAATTAGTACCTTAATATTGACTGAGGGATAGCCAGATGGGTACTGCTTTTTACCATCACTCAACTTAATTTTATTATGTAAACGAGCTGAATAAGACAAGCGATAACTAAAGCGTCGCCACCAAGGAAAAGTCGTCTTGAGATAGCTCGCCAGAGCCTCGGCATCTGTTCTTTGAGATTGACCAAAATGGTGACGAATATACTGGGCCTGTTGACTGGAAATAACATAGCGAAGCTGATGAATTTGCCTAGCCAACAAACCTTTTTGAACTAGCTCTTGATTTGGAAAGGCTTGATTGACCAAATTAGCCAAGTCCCACCAGAACGCATTATGGGGGGCTAGATTTATCGAAAAACGATTCACTAACGTCTGATTTTCTAAGATAGTTCCTGACAATTCTGCTGGAAAACGAAGATGTCGAACCAATAAACCCAACAATTCCTTGGCTGACAGATTTTCTTTTTCTATCTGCCACATCGTCATAAAATCAACTGCTCCCACCCTTAAATCCAACAACTCATTTTTAGATGAAAGAAGAGCTTTTAGGCTACTTTCAGACCAGCCCATATCCAAGAGTTCCAATAACTGTTGAGCCAAGGCATAACGCTTTTTCAGATAATTTTGATTAAACTCGTTAAGTCCAGTTTCTGATAGTAAACGCCACATAAACTTCTCCTTTCTATCTTATCTATTATACCATAGAAAAAGGAGCTGATAAATCAGCTCCTTCAAGTCTAGTCAACCACACGAGAATAGTTAGCAATATCTGCCAAAATATTATCAACAAAAGCAACCAACTCTTCTGTATGGGTTTCCTTGCTACCATAGCGACGAACATTAACTGCTTGATCCGCCATTTCCTTATCGCCAACAATCAACTGGTAAGGAATCTTCTTGGTTTGACTTTGACGAATCTTATACTGCATTTTTTCATTACGCTCATCAACAACCGCACGAATACCACGATCTTGCAGTGTCTTAGCCACTTGCCAAGCATAGTCAGCATGAGCTTCATTAGAAATTGGAATCACAGTCACTTGCGTTGGTGCCAACCAAGTTGGGAAAGCGCCTTTATAAGTTTCAATCAAGTAAGCTGTAAAACGTTCCATGGTCGATACAACACCACGGTGAATCATAACTGGACGATGTTCTTCACCATCAGCTCCAACATAAGATAGTTCAAATTTCTCAGGTAACAAGAAATCTAGCTGAATTGTTGATAGGGTTTCATCATTACCAAGAGCCGTTTTAACCTGAATATCTAATTTTGGTCCATAGAAAGCCGCTTCACCTTCTGCTTCATAGTAGTCTAATGCCATGTCATCCATCGCAGCTTTCAGCATAGCTTGAGCATTTTCCCACATCTCATCATTGTCAAAATATTTTTCCTTATCTTCCGGATCACGATAAGATAAACGGAATGAATAATCAGTCAAATTGAAGTCTGCATAAACATCAATGATTAGTTGCAAAGTACGCTTAAATTCCTCACGAATTTGCTCTGGTGTGACAAAGATGTGACCGTCATTAAGGGTCATTTCACGCACACGTTGCAAACCAGATAGCGAACCTGATTTTTCATAACGGTGCATCATCCCAAGTTCTGCAATACGAATCGGCAACTCACGGTAAGAATGAACATGGTTTTTATAAACTTGAATATGGTGTGGGCAGTTCATTGGACGCAAAACGAGATGTTCCCCTTCACCCATATCCATTGGTGGAAACATATCGTCACGGTAATGATCCCAGTGACCAGAAGTTTTATAAAGATTAACGTTCGCTAACGGTGGCGTATAAACATGTTGGTAGCCAGACGCAATTTCTTTATCTGTGATGTAACGTTCTACAGTACGACGAATCGTTGCGCCATCTGGCAACCAGAATGGCAAACCTTGTCCAACTTCTGGATTGACCATGAACAGATCCAATTCTTTACCGAGTTTACGATGATCACGTTCCTTGGCTTCTTCACGCATTTGAATATATTTCTTCAAATCTTTCTTATCAAACCAAGCTGTACCATAAACACGTTGCATCATTGGATTTTCACTCTTACCACGCCAGTAAGCCCCAGCAACATTTAACAGTTGGAATACTTGAATATGGCCTGTCGTTGGCACATGTGGGCCACGGCAAAGGTCTGTGTATTCTCCTTGGCTGTAAATGGTCAAGCCACCCTCATCTTCTGAATGTTCTTCAATCAATTCGAGCTTATAAGGGTCATTTTTGAAGATTTCACGCGCTTCTTCTTTAGACACTTCCTTACGGATACTTGGGAAGTTTTCTTTGACGATTTTACGCATTTCTTCCTCAATCATCGGTAAGTCTTCATTAGAAATTTGCCCTGCTGCATTATCCGTATCGTAGTAGAAACCGTCTTGAATAGCTGGTCCAACCCCTAAGTGAATATCTGGGAAGTGACGACGTGCCGCTTGAGCAAACAAGTGAGCTGCTGAATGACGCAAGAGATCAAATGCGTCTTCATGATCTGGCGTCACAATTTCCAAGCTACCATCTTCTGTAATGGCACGAGTGGTATCAATCAACTTACCATTAAATTTACCTGCAAGAGCTTTTTTAGCGAGAGAATTACTAATTGATTGAGCAATCTCAAACGTTGTTACACCAGATTGAAACTCACGAACCGCTCCATCTGGAAAAGTAATTTGTACCATTTATAGATACCTCCTTAATCTTTTTTAATTTGTAGTAACTGTTCCTTATCGTTCAAGAATGTTTCCATTTCTGTTTGAACATCAATATCTAATCGATCAGCCAAGGTGATCAACCACCAAATATTTTCAACCAGTTTTTGTTCTAGTTGATAAGGCGTTTCATCATAATATCGCCCTTGATGTGTCATAACCAAACGATTTAAGTTTCCGATATCATTCCCCAATGCCAGTAAATCTTCTTCTATCGACCATTCCTGACCATGATGACGTATTTCTAATTGCCGATAGGCTTGACGAATAGCTTGACAACGCTTAATCCAATCATCTGATACCATATCGTCTCCTTTAGTTTTATAAAACAAAAACGTCCTTACAAAAAGGACGTCGTAACGTGGTTCCACCTTAATTTGTGTGAACTTAGTCCACACCTCATTAACGGTTATAAGGTGACCACCCTTTTATGTTTTCATAAAATCAAGGGAAGAGTATTTACTCGCTAAGGTTTACGTCACTCTCAGCAAACGGACGCTCTCTTAGAAACCTAACACAAGAAACATGTTTCCACTTACATTATAGCACACCAATCAAAAAAATGGCAAGAACTAATCTAAAAAATCTTTGATTGAACGAATCATGTGTCTTGGAACTTTGACAACCTTAACAGATGTTCTAGCAGTTTTCTTCACCGCTTTCTTAGGTAAGCTCATGGCTGAACGAACTAATTTTACTGACTTCTCTGTTCGACTGCTTTCAATGGTCAATGAAATCGGAGTTGTTTTTTGCGACTTAGAAATCAAGACATCCAAATAGAACTGATAGATCGACTGACCAAAATGTTGTGCTGAAATCTGATAAAGTTTTTCATCCCACTGGGTCATGTCCTTTTCTGGTTTAACCAATAAAGCCTCTAAAATAGCACCTGCCAAGTCTTCTGGATCGGCATACAAGACACCAAACATTGAATCACTAATCAAGTCATCTAAGTAGGGATTAGTTTGAGCAATAATCGGCGTCCCACTGGCCAGACTTTCTGTATAGGTCAGTCCTTGGGTTTCACTGGTTGACGCACTGATAAAAAAGTCAGCAGCCTTATAATAAAGAGCCGTTTTTTCATGGGATATCATACCAGTAAAGACCACATGCTCCGTAATACCTAGTTCCTTAGCTTGAGCTTTCAGCGTTTCAAGATAAGGTCCATCGCCCACAACGACTAATTTAACAGTTTGAATTTGAGAAAGTACATCAGGCAGACTTGATAAAATCGCTTGGATATTTTTTTCATAAGACACTCTTGATAGGCTAAGCAACATCTTTTCATCAGCTTTTAGATTAAGCTCCGCTCTCAAATCAGCAATCATCTGTGGAGAAATATCATCACGACGATAGTTTTCTAGATAAATCCCTGTCGGAATAATACGTTTTGGCACCTTAATCTCATAATTGTTCATCAGATTAAGCACAATACGACTAGGACAAATCAAACCATCAAGATCCTTCAAATAGCCACGCATAATATACTTAACCATGCTCGGTCTGATAATCATCCCTTTAGCAATATAGTTAACATAATCTTCATACTGGGTATGGTAGGTATGAACTACAGGGATTTTTAAGGCTCTGCCCAATATTTTTCCTAAAACACCCACGTTAAACTCAGTCTGTGTATGGATAATATCAAGTCGATACTTTTTAGCAATCTTATACGATGACAAGAGCCCACGATAAGCCACTCGCCTATCGGTAAATGAAATAAAAGGAACGCTTGGTAAACGGATAATGGTTGGGTCATTATACGAACCTAAATTTTTATCTGTTGTGGTAAAAATATAAACCTGATGACCTGCTTCTTCCAAAACTTGTTTCAAGGTTTGAATACTAGTCGCAACACCCGACACCTGTGGAAAATAAGTGTCCGTAAATAAACCAATTCTCATCTGTCGCTCCTTTCCATTATGTTTATCTTATCATAAAGTGAATGAAAACAAAAGTCACAAAAAGTTTACAAGAAATATCAAAAATCTGATGCTTATTATGATGGATTAAGATAGTTAGATACAACACTTTCTTTTTGTTGTTGAATAGTATTGAGAAAGTCTTCTTCAATTTTTATCAAACTTTCTAAGTTTTCTATTTTAGTAATTATTTGCTCTTGTTTGTCGATCGATGGAAGCTGGATTTTTATTTTTTTTATATTTGGAACAGTTAACTGCGGTGTTAATCCTCCAGTGTTCTCTAAAGAAGTATTGCTTAATACATATTTTAAATATTTACCTTTAACCATATTTTCATTAGGGATAATTGTAATCAATCTTACAATTGGAGTAAACTTCTCTTCTAAATACATGACATGTCCTAAAGTGCCTCTCGCAGAAACTGTTATTGCAGGTTTTTGTTTTACTTTTGCAGTCTTACTAAAACCATAAAGTGCGTTTACTCCTACACCATTAGAATAGATTGGGTATTGATAAATTAGTGTTTTTTCTTTTGAAAAATCTTTTGGAGCATCTCCACCTGCAAAAATCTCTAAACTAATATTTTCTAGGCTATAGGTCCCCCCCCCCCCCGACAATTTCTAATTCTCTAAATATTTCTTCTATTTGTCGACGATAATCTTCGATTTTCATTCGTGAATTTTCATACTGCTCATCTAATTTCTCAACTTCTGCAATCAGTTGTTCTTGAACTTTAATAGGTGGTACAGGAATGAGAACATTATTTTTTAGAAATTTACTATTCAAACTTTTTCCAAATGCTTTATTCCCTACATTTTCCAAATCAAACAATTTAGAACTAAAATAGATAAATATATACTTATCTAGCAATCTACTATCTACTGGAATTAACCCAGCTATAGCTTCATTTGTATATAAGTCAACGCCTGCTATGGCTGTTTTCCCAATACTTAATTTAAAGCTCAGTAGTGTTGTACCCTTAGGTATAAGTTTAACATTTGATTTTTCTACTGCTTCATCAGTTATCATTTCCTTTGTACTAACTATATTATTACCATTCATTTCAGAAATAGAAACCCATGGATTATCCCCGCCTTGATAAAAAGCTCTATTTTTTCTAGACGGCGTACCGCCTATTTTTACATCTACAATATCTCCTAATTTTTCAACAGGATATTTACTATGTAACACTTGTTGTTTCTCTACACTTGTCTTAATCTGTGCATCAAAATTGATTTGAGTAAAATCAAGCATATCCACAAGCGATAATCTTGATACAAATTTTTCCAATTCTGCTGGAATTTCTTGGAATTTTCCTTCAAAATTATTTCTAACGACGGTATTGATTTTAGTTGTATCTTCTAAATCTAGTGGATTAAATAATGGTGTTTGAATATCATTCAATGCTTGATTTTTTGATACTTCCATTTCATCATCAGAAATTGTCACACCTAAATATTTTATCCCTTCACTGCCTTTACGTTTTGACCATTCATAGCCTAAAAATTGTTTAGCTTCATTATTTCCAGTTGGACTTTTTACAATGATAACATCTCTTCTCTGCGAAGTTGCCACTGCAAAATATGTTACTTTATCTTGTTCTCGTTCTTTTATAAATTGAAATTGTTCCTGCTTAAATTCAGCAGCCTGTTGCTCTTTACGATATTTATCCGTTAGCTTTTTCTTTAAAATACGTTTGGCAACCTCTGTTTTCTGAAACTCATCTATATAATCTTTAAATAAATCAACAGTTAATAGTTCAGATAATTCTCCTATTTGTAGTTCTATATACTTATCATAAGCAACAGCAATGTGTTGACAATATTCTTTTACAATATTTGTATCCTCTTCCAATACATCATCATTATTAAACCAACGCTCAATAGCATATTTATAGTTATCAAATTCTTTTGGGGGGTATTTTTTCTTTTGTAAAAATAGAACAACTGTATTCGTGCCAGTTGAACCAAACGTTTTAGAACCAAATTCAGTAATCGCAATAATATCAAAATTTTCTAGGATCATTTTTCTTGCTTTCACATACAAATTACCGTTAGATAAAATAGAACTTGGTACAATAATACCGGCTACTCCTTCTGATTGTAACAATTGCTCTGCTCTTTCTAGGAAAAATAATTCAATACTATTATTTGTATCAAAATTAGTCACTGATTTAGTTAATTCATACTTGTTTTTATCTTTTTCTGGTAAGGTTTCTAAAAAACCTTTAACTGAATACGGTGGATTAGCAATTAAAACTGAAAAACTGTTTGGTGCAATTTGAGAATGTTCTACTAATCCATCCCCATAGATAATATTGATTTCATCTTGACCGTACATAAAAGCTGATACCTTAGACACTTTTGACAGGCGATATTCTTTTTCAATACCATAAAGTTGAGCATAATAGTCTTTCAATTCTTTTTGACTAATCACTGTTTTTAATTGTTCAGCATATTCTGTTAAAAAATGCCCTGCACCACAAGCATAATCAATAACTTTTGGAATATCAGTTGTCTTATTAATATTCTTTATTGGTAAACTGGAAACAATAAATTTAACAATCGGTAATGGTGTAAAAAATTATCCTTCTGACTGTTTTACCCCATTATCTAAAAAACCTTCAAATAAATCTCCTAAAAACTGATTTTGTTCTTCTGTACGTAATTTCATTTCTTGAAACATTTGAACAATTTCAACTAAGACTTTTGAATTTTGGTAAAACAGTTGTTCATTGTAAACATCTAAAAACGTAAAATCATTATTTGAAAAGTATTTTAGTTCTTTAAAATACTTCAAAACAGCATCTTTAGCAGCATCTTTTTTAAGACGGAAAGCAGCTTCCACGTCTTTTTCAGCCACGTAAGAAACTTTCTCATTCAAAAACTTCTCCATACCAACTTGATACAGTTGTTGCAATCTGTCCACCAATGCAAAATAGGTATCATTGGCAACACCTTTCCAACTGAATTGTAAATCATCTTGATTTTGCTGTTCATCTACTATTTTCGCTAAAAATAAATTAACCAGTTTATCAAAAGCATTTTCACGACCACCAATATTATATTTTCTTAATATCGTAGCAAATTCATTATACTTCTTCTGCACTTCATCATGAGTAATCAATTTTAAATCACTTATTTTAGCTTTTTCTTTTAAAATTTTAAAAGGCTCAACCGTTTCTTCTAAAATTCCATTTGTTACATAATCATACTGGTAGGTCTCTCCCCAAATATCAAATTTATCATTTCCACCTTTTGCGTCTTTATAGCCTCTTGGCTTATCTAAGGTTGCTAAATAGTCATGATTATCTTTTAGTGTTATCGCTCGATACGTACGGCTAATGTGATTGCTCTTTATTTCAGAAGCATATAAAACCAATACTTGTGCCTTGTTTTCTTGCTTTTCATAAGAAAATAATTGCCCTCCGTCCCGTAAAGTATTTTTCCACTCTTTCTCAAATTCTTGTCCAAACGTTTTTACTTCAATAATTAAGAATGGATTACCTTCATTATCTTCAACTGTAATATCTGCATTACCTGATTTAGTATTATGCCCTAGCTTATAGCCTTTTTCTATCGAAATGTGATGAGGTAAATACCCTTGCTTCAACAAACCTACGATAGTCTCCAAAACAACAAAATTTTCTTCCGATGAAAAATTTGTTGTTGTTTCCCTACCAATTTCTTTAAGCTTGGGATAAATAATCTTTTTATTGTCGAAGTCAATTTCTATTTTATATGCCCCTATTTTCAATTCATAACATTTATTTTCTTTAACTGTCTCAAATTGTAATGCTTTAAGCCAAGGTTTTATATCTTTCACTTTTTTAGTTTCTCCCTAATTTCCCTCAAATAAATACCATTATATCACATATAACTTTCCCGTTCATTATCAAAAAATCTTATCTAAAATTAAAAAGTCTGAATAAAATCAGACTTTTTATATTATTTACTATCATCATCCATACTAAGCACACTCAAGAAAGCTTCTTGTGGGACTTCTACTGAACCGATTGATTTCATGCGTTTTTTACCAGCTTTTTGTTTTTCTAGAAGTTTACGTTTACGAGAGACATCTCCACCGTAACATTTAGCCAAGACATTCTTGCGAAGGGCCTTAATGTCCGTTCTCGCCACAATTTTATGACCAATAGCTGCCTGAATTGGCACTTCAAATTGCTGACGAGGGATGATTTTTTTCAGTTTTTCAACGATAATTTTACCACGTTCATAGGCAAAATCACGGTGGACGATAAAGCTAAGGGCATCAACCTTATCACCATTTAGGAGAATATCCATCTTAACCAAGCGAGAGGTACGATATTCAGAGATTTCATAGTCAAAGCTGGCATAGCCACGGGTTGATGACTTGAGCTTGTCAAAGAAATCAAAGACAATCTCAGCCAGTGGAATTTGATAAATAACATTGACACGATTATCATCAATGTATTCCATGGTCACAAAATCACCACGTTTACGTTGGGCAAGTTCCATAACGGCACCAACAAACTCCTGTGGCACCATAATTTGTGCCTTAACGTAAGGTTCTTCAATGCTATCAACCTTGGTTGGATCTGGAAACTCACTTGGGTTGGATACTTCAATCTGATTACCATCTGTGGTATTGACATGATAAACCACCGATGGTGCAGTCATGATTAAGTCAATGTTAAACTCACGCTCCAAACGCTCTTGAATAACGTCCATGTGAAGTAAGCCCAAGAAACCACAACGGAAACCAAAACCAAGAGCTTGAGATGTTTCTGGTTCAAATTGCAGACTGGCATCATTCAGTTGTAATTTTTCTAAGGCTTCTCGCAAATCATTGTATTTATTAGATTCGATTGGATAAATCCCTGCAAACACCATTGGATTCATCTGCTTGTAGCCTGCAAGAGCTTCTTGGGCTGGATTGTTGGCTAGGGTAACTGTGTCACCCACTCGAGTATCAGCGACTGTCTTAATAGACGCTGCAATATAACCAACATCTCCTGTTGCCAGAAAATCACGTCCCATAGCCTTAGGAGTAAAAATCCCAACTTCAGTCACATCAAAGGTCTTGTCATTAGACATCATCTGAATCTTATCGCCTGGCTTGACCATGCCATCCATGATACGAACTTGGAGAATAACCCCACGATAAGCGTCATAAACCGAGTCAAAAATCAAGGCTTTCAGCGGAGCTTCCACATCACCAGTTGGGGCTGGTACCTTTTCAACAATCTGCTCTAAAATGTCTTCAATCCCAATTCCTGCCTTGGCAGACGCCAAAACTGCTTCACTGGCATCTAAACCAATCACATCCTCAACCTCAGCTCGAACACGCTCAGGGTCAGCGGCAGGTAAATCAATCTTATTGATAACTGGCAAGATTTCCAAATCATTATCCAAAGCCAAGTAAACGTTGGCCAAGGTTTGTGCTTCAATCCCTTGAGCCGCATCAACGACCAAAATTGCTCCCTCACAGGCAGCCAAACTGCGTGATACTTCATAGGTAAAGTCAACGTGACCTGGTGTGTCAATCAAGTGGAAAATATAGGTTTCCCCATCTTTAGCCGTGTAATTCAACTCAATCGCATTAAGTTTAATGGTGATTCCACGCTCACGCTCCAAATCCATGCTATCCAGGAGTTGATCTTGCATTTCACGACTTGATACCGTTTCTGTTTTTTCTAAAATACGATCAGCCAAGGTTGACTTCCCATGGTCAATATGGGCAATGATGGAAAAATTACGAATTTTTTCCTGCCGTTTTTTCAAATCACTACTATTCATTTCTTATCCTTTACTATATCTTATCAATTCATTTTATTATATCAAAAAACTTACCTAATGACACTCCTTTACACAGTAAAGTCTATCTTTTTCGCCCCCAAAAATACAGTCCCCAAAAGACTAATTCATACAAGACGAAAAAAATGACAAAACAATGTAAGAAAAAGGTTTCTGGCAAAATTAGAATCACTGGATCTGTAAAAGGATTAAATAGCCAGTTGCTCTTGCCTGCAAAAAAGATTTGATGGAAAAGATAAAAGAAGGTTTCAAACCCAACTAACATCACAACAACTGCGATACCCAAAGGCAAAAGTGCCAAGCCTTTTATGGTCAGACGATAGGATTCAAAACTGGTTTGACGCCAATCTTGCCCAAAAAAGCGTATGGCTGGCCAAAGGGTTAACAAAAAAATGCCTTGAGTTAGTAAAAACAATCCTTTCACATCTGCAAAATGCTTTAAGCCTGCTTCTGACGATGGAAAATCCGTCATGCTTAACCTAGGCGACCAAAATTGAGTGAGATAGGTCATCAGTTGATTAAAATTGCTTAAAATCACTGATGGACTAAGCGACACTTGCTTAGGCAAATCTAGCCAACCAATCTCTAACGGAAATATCAGCCAAGCCAAATAAATGGTCGCTAGAACAAGACTCGCCAGTAAACATAGCAAGGTCAGATAAAATCGCCACTTACTCGTCATCATCAATAGACCATTCTGAAAGACTAGCAACCACATGGCTAGGTGCTTGTGGTAGGTTTGGCACTTCTTCTGGCTTAGTAAATCCTGTCGTCACTAAAAGGGTAGGAAAGCCATTATCCAAACCTGCTCGAATATCCGTCAAATAATTATCACCCACCATGACCGTTTCTTCTTTTGGTGTGCCTAAGCGTTGCAAGGCTTTTTCCATAATAATAGCATTGGGTTTTCCAATCACCGTTGGGACAACTCCTGTTGCTGCTTCAAGTAAGGCAAGCAATGACCCACCACCTGGTAAAAGTCCTTGTTCTGTTGGGATATTAAGATCTGGATTGGTTCCAATAAATCTAGCACCTTTTTGAATAGCTAGGGTGGCAAGAGCCAATTTGTCATAGGTGACTTGACGATCTAGCCCAACCACAACATAGGCTGGATTGTCCTTATCCTCTTGATAGCCTGCCTCAAAAATGGCAGACTTTAGCCCGTCTTCGCCAATGACATAGACTGTTTTAGCAAGATTAAGGTCATCCATATAATCCACTGTCGCCAAGGTTGCTGTATAAATCTGATCTAAATCCGTGTCAATCGCAAAGGTCTTGTTTAGCAATTCTTGGACTTGCTTCGGAGTTCGTGTGGTGTTATTGGTTAAAAATAAATGCGGTAGTTGTTTTTCTTGTAATCGATAGACAAAGTCACGACCGGCTTCAATCACTTGATTGCCTGTGTAAATCGTACCATCTAAATCAATTAAATAACCCTTATAGTTCATCTTTTTTCCATTCTATGATTGCTTTGGCGTGAGTTCCTTGATGAGAGGTGATGACATAATGACTGGTCAGCCCATCTTGCTGATAGTGAGTGGTTAGCTCTGTCTGTGCCTGTATTTCCTTTAGATAACTCAAACGAATGCGACTTGGATAATGATGTGTCAGAAAATCAAATGGCAGCTCATCATAGAACCAGTCCAAATAGCGTGTGTTATTAACATGCCCATTCAAATCCAAGTCAGAATACACTACTTGAACCAAGCGTGAGTGAGCTTTGGTTAACTCTGGATAAGTATAAGTTGGCAGACGCTTTTGCAGTTTTTCTGAGCCAAACGGGCTGATGATATCCTCTAACACACGATGAGGACGGCGACTTTGGTAATTCAACAAAACAAAGGTCGCCTGAATACTGACCAATAACTCGCCTGATTCTGATAAGATGTGAAAATCACGGTAACAAGTATAGGTTGTATAAGCCGTCGGCTCCGTCTTTATCCTTAACTGTTCATGATAAGACGGCAAACGATTGATTACCACATCATAAGCTGTCACTACCCAGACTAGACCGTATTCTTGAAATAACCACTGATCGCTAATTCCCAGTGCTTCTGATTGTTGAGTAGATACTTGCAAGGTTAAAGAAATCAGATGAGCTAGGCGCATTCTCCCATGACAATCCATCTGATAAAAAGGCACTTGCAACTGGTATTCAAATAGTTTTCCCATATCTTCTTATTCCAAAATAAATTTTTCAGCAACGGTATCTCCCAGAAAGAGACCCTTTTTCGTCATGCGAATAAACTCTTTGTCTGCTGACAATAGACCATCTGCTCGCAATTCTTCAACAATCTGACCATATTGTGCGTCAAAGGACACGCCAAACTTTTCCTCAAATCGCTTGATGGATACACCAGATTTTTTACGCAAGCCAAGGAAAAATTCTTCTTCCATTTGTTCATTTTTGGTCAAAAACTCTTCGGACAGGCGTGAATGTTTTTCTTCACGAATGGCCTTCAAATAGTGTTGAATTGGCCCACGGTTGCGATAACGCATGCCATTGATGTAGCCAGACGCCCCCGCTCCACAGGCAAAGTACTCGGCATTGTCCCAATAAACAAGATTATGGCGGCTCTCAAAACCTGGCTTGGTGAAGTTAGAAATCTCATAATGCTCAAAACCGTTGAGTTCTAGCTGCTCGATGATATATTCAAACATCTCGGCTTCTAAATCTTCCGTTGGGAGATTGAGTTTGCCCCGACGCATCTTGTTCATAAAGACCGTGTGATGCTCTAAAATCAAACTATATAAACTAAGGTGAGGAATATCCAAGGCCAAGGCTTTTTTTACATTTTCCTTGACATCTTCCATGGTCTGACGTGGCAGAGCATAGATTAAATCAATGGAAATGTTATTAAAACCAGCTTGTTTAAGGCTGTCAATGGTGCTATAAATCTGAGCTTCGTTATGACTACGACCAATCTGTTTCAAATGCTTGTCATTAAAGGTCTGAACACCAAGAGATACTCGATTGACTGCCGAATTTTGCATAACTGCAATCTTGTCAGGTGTCAAATCACCAGGATTGGCTTCAATGGTAAATTCTTCGAGCATGTCAAGATTAAGCTCCTTGGTTAAATTGCTCAACAGATAGTCTAATTGTTCGGCAGAGATTGCTGTTGGGGTTCCCCCACCGATATAAAGGGTTCTTAAATCATGAATATCATAAGTCCTAAACTCAGTCATCAAGGCTTCCAAGTAGTCATCAACTGGCTGATTTTTGATAAATACCTTAGAAAAATCACAGTAGTAACAAATCTGAGTACAAAAAGGAATATGGACATAAGCTGATGTTGGTTTGTTTAACATAGTTCTATTTTATCATTTTTAGAGCTAAATGCTAAGGAATTGTTTGAGTTAATCTCCTTTTTGCCTAAGTTAAGTTCCTAGACTGTCAAAAATAGCCTGAGTTGGCAAACTTGTACTATTGACCTTATCCCAATCACAAGTCTAGACAGTTAAAAAACTTTAGGATTGTTCGGGAATTACTGCTTGAACTGCTCTGCTTTTTTGGGCAAACACCATCACACTTTTAGACAGTAAAAAACCTTTGGAATTGTTCGGAAATTACTACTTGAGATTGTCTGCCCTTTTTGGGCAAACACCATCACACTTTTAAACAGCAAAAAACCTTTGGAATTGTTCGGGAATTACTGCTTGAGCTGCTTTGCCCTTTTTGGGCAAACACCGTCACGCTTTTAGACAGTAAAAAAACTTTGGAAACATTCAAGAATTACCGTTTGAGCTGCTCTGTCCAAAAAAAGGCAGACCTCAGCACACCTACTGAGTAAGCAAGTTCTTATCAAAAACTCTAGCCAGTAACCAGTTTACTCACCTATCTTTTTAAGGTGCTTCAATCTCTCTTTTATCTAGTGACTAACAAAAAATAGCCCACTAGATTTCTCTAGTCGGGCTATGCTTATTTTCCAATTTCAGCTTGAACAACTTGGGCAATGGTATCCACGTAATAATTGACTTCATCATCTGTTGGTGCTTCTGCCATGACACGTAAGAGTGGCTCTGTTCCACTTGGACGTACCAAAATGCGACCGTTACCTGCCATCTCAGTTTCCATTTTTTCAATAATGGCTGCAATAGCTGGCACTTCCATTGCTCGATGTTTCATTTGATTATCAACAGGAATGTTGACTAATTTTTGTGGGTAAATCGTCACCTCAGCTGCTAACTCTGATAAGGACTTACCTGTTTCTTTCATAATTTTGGTTAGTTGAATGGCTGTCAGTTGACCATCGCCAGTCGTATTATAATCCATGATAATCACATGACCTGATTGTTCGCCACCAAAATTATAGCCAGAGCGACGCATCTCCTCAACGACATAACGGTCACCAACTGCTGTAACAACCTTGTTGACCCCTTGACTATCCAAGGCCTTGTGGAAACCTAAATTTGACATAACTGTTGTCACAATGGTATTTTTAGCCAGTTGCCCTTTTTCAGACAGGTACTTACCGATGATGAACATAATCTTATCACCATCCACCAACTGCCCTTTTTCGTCAACAGCAATCAAACGATCACTATCTCCATCAAAAGCTAAACCAACTGCTGCTTGTTCGGCAAGCACCAATTCTTGCAATTGTTCTGGATGAGTTGAGCCAACCGCTTCATTGATGTTAAGACCATTTGGTGTTTCGCCAATCATGCTAAGGTCTGCTCCCAGATCCAAAAAGACATTACGAGCCGAAGCGACTGCTGCACCATTAGCAGCGTCAATCGCCACTTTCATACCATCAAGTGCAACCCCTGTCGAAGTTAGGAATTTTTCATACTTACGAATCCCTTCAGGATAAGCGACCAAGCGACCCAAACCTTGGGCACTTGGACGTGGCAAGTCATCTTGTTCGGCATCTAGGAGGGCTTCGATTTCAAGTTCCACGTCATCATTGAGCTTGAAACCATCACTACCAAAGAACTTAATCCCATTATCCCTAGCTGGATTGTGACTAGCTGAAATCATGACACCTGCACTTGCATTTTCAGTGCGTACAAGATAAGACACGCCTGGTGTAGCTAAAACGCCTAATTGATACACTTCAATGCCAACTGATAACAGCCCTGCAATCAAAGCCGACTCTAACATCTGACCTGAAATACGTGTATCTCGTGCGACAAAGACACGTGGTTGATTCACTTCATGTTGACTTAAAATATAACCGCCAAAACGTCCCAACTTAAAAGCTAACTCTGGTGTTAACTCCAGATTTGCTTCACCACGAACACCGTCTGTTCCAAAATATTTACCCATAATTGTTTACTGTGCGACTTGCACTTCCTCAACTTTCTATCTTACTAAATTTATTTTTTGACTGGTGATAACTTCACTTCAACTTGACTAATAGATGCCGTTATCCCTTCTGGTACTTGTAAAGATGTCATCTGAATAACTTCTTTATTCACACCTGTAATATCTACCTTGGTTGTAATCTCGTTAATCGTATCCAACTGTTCTTGACTACCTTGAATGGTTACCTGTTTCTCTGTTAGTTTATAAAGCACATTGGATAGACTTTCTTCCATTTTTCCAGATAACTCAACCTTGATTGGTACTGTCTTTGTGATAGCTTCTACATTGACGGTCAATTTTGATTTTGACGGCTCAATGATGCTTGGTAAAACCGTGCCATCAGCTGCCACTGCCTGCAAGGTCACTGCACCGCTATATTTTTCTGATAGAGTTACATCTTCTGGTAGTTTAGCAATGACTCGACTGACTTGATCGATTGTATTTTCATCGCTAGTCACTTCTACCTTTTTATCAGCTATATCAACATCTAACAAACGATAACCCTGAGCTAGATTTATGCTATCCATATCAACTTCAACATTGAAAGTTTTGGTTTTCTTCAATCCTAAGGTGACACTCATGCTGGCTGGTATGACCTTTGCTGTCATTCCACTAGGTAGATTTCTAACTTTTAATTCCACCTTACTCGTGCCTTCTTTGACATTAGTTAAATCAGCCACCACCTTAAACTTCCTCGTATCACTGTTGATTTCTGAATCCAATTTCACACGATTGGTCGCTGTTAAATAGACTTCTGCATCATAAGAATAACCCACGATAAAGTACTTACTATTGTCATATTGAATATCAATAGGAACATGTTCAATGGTATAAGTATAGGTTTCTGCTGATTCTTTGGTTGTATTGACCTTATTGCTATAACGTACCGACGTCGCTGTTAAAAAGAGCAAGAAGCTCAAGGCTAGCGATAACAGAACCATACTAAATTTGGTTTGGAAAAATCGTCTAAGCATGCGAACCTCCTAACAAACGAGACAACCAACTTATCTTTTTAGGTTTATCTGTTTTAAAGGTTTCTCGTAAGAGCTCTTCAAACTGTGTCAGAGTCAAATCATGGTAAAACTGACTCATGTGGGTCACTGAAATGCCACCCGTTTCCTCAGACACAACAATGGTAAAGGCATCAGATAGTTCTGACAATCCAATAGCCGCTCGATGTCTCGTTCCAAATGTTTTTGAGATGTCCATAGATTCTGACAAAGGAAGGTAAGAACAGGCTGTGACAATCTCTTTTCCCCTAATGATTACTGCTCCATCATGTAAAGGAGTATTCGGAATGAAAATATTGATTAAGAGCTGGCTGGAAATCTCAGCGTTAAGTGCAATACCAGAGGCAATGTATTCTTGTAGGGTTTGAGTTTGTTCAACTGCGATTAAAGCACCTATCTTACGTGGACTCAGATAGGCCACTGATTTCACAAAAGCCTCAATCATTTGATCCTCATCATTATCTACTTTTTGTTTCATCAAGATATTGGTTGTTCGTCCAAAACGCTCTAATCCAGCTCGAATTTCTGGAGCAAAAATGATTACAAGGGCAATAACCCCATAGGTTAAGACCTGATTCATTAACCAAGCTAGTGTGGGAAACCCAATAATTTCAATGACAAAACGTAACATAACAAAAAGAATAATCCCTTGAATCAAGGACATCAATTTTGTTCCAGCTAGGCTTTTGATAAAACGATAAATCAGCCAGGTTACGATGACAATATCAAATAAGTTTACTAAAATTGTCCATGGATCAGTAACCAAATCAGCCCAGAATCTAGCATCTAGTGCCAATATACTATTCATGCAACCCTTCCTTTCTCTTTTCAATCTACACTATTATGCTTATTATATCATTTTCTATGGAGTTTTTCCTTATCTTAATTCAAGATTTTGTGATAAAATAATGTCATGACAATAAAATCAACTTTTGCAAAATTAGCTGGGCAATCTGCCCATTTTATTCTTAATAAACTTGGTCGTGGTTCGACTTTACCAGGTAAAATCGCTCTGAAGATTGACAAGCATCTCTTGGATGACTTAGCCAAAGACTATGAAATCGTCGTTATCACTGGTTCAAATGGTAAAACCTTGACGACTGCTCTGACTGTTGGCATTTTACAAGAGGCTTATGGTCAAGTCTTGACCAATCCTAGTGGAGCTAACATGATTACAGGGATTACGTCAACTTTCTTGACTGCTAAAACTGGGGCTTCTGGCAAAAAAATTGCCGTCTTGGAAATTGATGAGGCTAGTCTGCCTAAAATTACTCAATATATCAAACCAAGTCTGTTTGTCTTCACCAATATTTTTAAGGATCAGATGGATCGTTACGGTGAAATTTATACCACCTATCGCTTTATCTTAGACGGAGCAAAAAATGCACCGGAAGCAACCATTTTAGCCAATGGGGATAGCCCACTCTTTCACCCTAGTAGCATGACAAATCCTGTCAAATATTATGGTTTTGATACTGAAAAGACGGCTGCTCATCTCCCTCATTACAACACCGAAGGAATTGTCTGCCCAGACTGCCATCAGATTTTGACCTATCAGCTCAATACCTATGCTAATCTCGGGGATTATATCTGTCAACATTGTGGTTTCAAGCGTCCACAACTTGACTATCGCTTGACCCAGTTAACAGAATTAACTCATGTGTCGTCACAATTTATCATTGATGGTCAAGAATATAAAATCAATGTTGGTGGGCTTTACAATATCTATAATGCCCTAGCTAGTGTTGCTGTTGCTGAACAGTTGGGAGTTTCTCCTGAAAAAATCAAGGCTGGATTTGAAAAGAGTAAGGCAGTCTTTGGGCGTCAAGAAACCTTCAAGATTGGCAATACCGATTGTACGCTTATCCTAATTAAAAATCCTGTTGGAGCCAATCAAGCCCTTGAAATGATTAAACTAGCTCCTTATCCGTTTACGCTATCTGTTCTATTAAACGCCAATTATGCTGATGGGATTGACACTAGCTGGATTTGGGATGCTGATTTTGAAAGTATTACTGAGATGAACATCACGCAAGTCTTTGCAGGAGGGGTTCGTCAGGCAGAAATTGCTCGTCGCTTACGTGTCACTGGCTATGATTCAGAAAAAATCCAAGCAACAGACAGTCTGGAAGACTTGGTTAACTTGATTAGCCAACAAGAAACACCAAATGCCTATATCCTTGCGACTTATACGGCCATGTTAGAATTGCGTGAGCTATTGACCAAGAAAAATGCTATCAGAAAGGAGGGGAACTAAATGACTTATACTTCTTTGCAATCACCAACAGACCGTGATTATTCCTACCAACTCAATTTAGCCCACCTTTATGGCAATCTCATGAATACCTATGGTGACAATGGCAATGTTTTGATGATGAAATATGTCGGTGAAAAATTAGGGGCTTCAGTAACGGTTGATATTGTTTCTATTGATGACCGTTTTGACCCAGACCACTATGACCTTGCCTTTTTTGGTGGTGGACAGGACTATGAACAAACCCTTGTTGCCAAAGATTTACCAAGCAAACGTCATGATGTTGCTCAGTTTATTGAAGACAACAAGGTCATTTTAGCTATCTGTGGTGGTTTTCAACTACTCGGCCAGTATTATATTCAAGCTAATGGGGTTAGAATTGAAGGAATTGGTGTCATGGGGCACTACACGCTAAATCAAGAAAATAACCGTTTCATTGGTGACATTAAAATCCACAATGAAGAATTTAACGAAACCTACTACGGTTTTGAAAATCATCAAGGACGAACCTTTCTTTCTGATGATGAAAAACCACTAGGTAAAGTTGTTTATGGTTGTGGCAACAACAAGGAAGACGGCACTGAGGGCGTTCACTATAAAAACGTCTATGGTAGCTACTTCCACGGCCCAATCTTAGCTCGTAATCCTCGCTTGGCCTATCGCCTAGTCACTACTGCACTTCGCAATAAATATGGTCAAGACATCCAGCTACCAGCTTATGACGACATCCTTAAAGATGAAGTTGCTCAAGAATACGCTGATGTCAAACAAAAAGCTGATTTTGAAGGCTAAATAAAATAAAAAAACTTCCCAAGTTAAGACTTGAGGAAGATTTTTTATAGATTGGGCTGATAACGATAGATACGATTCCCATCACTATCTTGATAAATTTCTTGGAAAGATTGACCAAATAAATCAGTTAAATTGCGATTGGTTAAAATATAATCAATCCCCAAATTATTTAATGTTGTCATATTAAGTGAGATCGTCACATTATCAGGTGCAGGATTGCTAAATGTCGTGGTTTCTGTTGTCAACAGATAACGTAGATGAGAATAACGGTTCCACTCTGTTTCATAGAGATTTTGTTCATCTAGCTTGGTCATTAGTTGACGATCAGGATAGAATCTAACACCATCAATAGATTTAGCACCAAAAATTTGTAGGTAATTATAAAAATTACCATTTTCACTCAACCACAAACCATTTGGATCTCGATTAACCAGGTTTTTTACTTGAATTGATAAGGCCTTCTCCTCGATAACGGCTGTTCCTTGCACCAAGGGATTGACTGTCATTCCTGATAAGACAATGAGACACATCAAAGCAAGGCTAGCTAATTTTCTATAGCCAAAAAATATCAAGAAGAAGATAAAAATGAACCAAAACCAAGCCAGACTTAGCAAAATAGAATCAACGTAATCTTGATAAAGCTTATTTCCCAGTAACAAGAAATAAGAGAGAGCTGAACAAATACCTAAAAGTAAGCCTGCCCACAGACTATTGACTTGATTTTTTTGTTCCCAAATATAAGACATAAACCAAATACTTACCCAAACAGAGATTACGGCCATAGCCTGCCACGCTCTACTAGAAGTTACATAGCTAAATAGACTTAATTTTGCTAAGATTTCAGGTAAGCCAATCAAAGCATAAAAGAGTAAGAAACTTGCTAAAACAATCAAGAACAAACCTAAGCGATTTTCCTTGATTTGCCAGAATTTCTTAGACGATTTCAAATAAAAGGGAAGTAATAATAAGATGAAAGGAAGAAAATGATAGGAGCTTGCTAATTCAACCTGATTAGAAAAACTTGGAATATTGAATGGTAGAAACACATTTAAGAGCATTTCAACCAGTTGGCTAAGATTTATTTCACCACCTGTTGAGATGCGACTTCCAGGATAAACTGTTGCTAGACTGGCTTGAATGGCGTCTCTACTTTGGTAAAGAGATAGACCAACGATTCCTAAAGACCAAACTAATGTAATAGCAATCATTAGCCAATCAAATCGTTTTATCATTTGTTTCTTATAGGCAGCTCTGAAACACCATACAGTAAATCCTAGTAACAGATAAGCAAAAGGTACTTGAAAAGCTGGATAAATCACTAGAACATAACCAATAATACCAGATCCTAGACAGGCAGAAAGAAATACTTTTTTCTTTTTACTTTTTACTTCAAAATAGTGATACATGCTGACCATGATCAGTAAGGCAAAAAAGACAATATCTCCTAGGTGCTGCATGAACCACCATTGAATCGTTGGGGTAAAGGTCAACCACAAACTACCAAGTAAGGACAGGTATTTATTTTTACGTGTTAAAATCATAGCAAACTCAAAAGCTAAAAGTAATAGAGCAATTAACTTAAAAGACCAATACCAAGCCAGTCCCCTACTGCTACCCAAGAAAAGAAAGCCCCAGTTAAATGGTTTACCGATTACAGATGGGTGCCAAACAGGTGCATTGTAGGCTACAATCATGTTTTGACCAGAAAGAGCATAACGATCATTGATTAACTGATTACCCGTATTGGCTTGAGATAAATAAAAACTAGTTTGCACAAACCATTCATCACTTCGAATTAATCTTGGTACTCCCAAGATAATCCCATCTTCTGAGTTGAACTGAGGTAACCATAAGTTAGCCTTTTCCCACCCTTTCAAATCACTAATCGTTGTCGTTTCAATTTTTTGACCATTACTGGCTTCTTGTAAGCCAAATTTATTCCAAACACTAATTGAGCTACCGTGCAGATTAAACATTAAACCTAGTAAAAAGGCAAAAACAGCAATATAATACCGCCACTTAATTAGTCCGTCAAGACTTGCTTTCAAATATGTTTTCATGCCTCTTCACTCTGGTACTTTTCATAGTACTCATACACTTTCAATTCATAATGCATGCGATTTTGACGAACAACGGTATCTAAAATGACTCCTGAAATAAAGAAGAGGCCTGCAAAAATCATCAGTCCAGTTGCTAAAATGGCTGAGGGGAATTTAGCAATCAAGCCTGTCCGAGTAAATTCGCTAATGACAGGCAGACCTACCAATAAGCCCAAAATGACAAAGATAAGAGATAAAAGACTAAAGAAAAGTAAGGGCTTGTAATCTTTGAACAGGTTAAAAATAGTGCGTAAGACCTTAAAACCATCGGAAAACGTGCTTAACTTGGATTCACTTCCTTCTGGACGGTCTTGATAGGTGATTGGTACTTCAACCAACTTAAAGCGTTTATCCAAGGCATGAATTGACAATTCTGTTTCGATTTCAAAGCCTGGCGACAAGACTGGAAAGGTTTTGACAAACAAACGATTAAAGCCACGATAGCCAGTCATAATATCTTCGTAATTTCCCTGATAAAGTCGGTTAATCAAACCCTTAACCAAATTATTGCCAAAATCATGGAAGCCACGTTTGTTTTCCTTGGCATAGCTCCCATTGGATAAGCGATCACCAATGGTCATATCAGCTTGCCCTTGTCGCAGAGGATCTAACAACTTGTTGACCTCATCTGCTGGATAAGTGTCATCCGCGTCAACCATGATGTAGTAATCCGCGTCAATTTCACGAAACATCGAACGCACCACATTTCCCTTACCCTGACGAGGTTCAAAACGAACCACTGCTCCAGACGCTTTAGCTAATTGGTTGGTCTTGTCCTTAGAGTTATTGTCATAAACATAAATGGTCGCTTGTGGCAATACCTTTTGGAAATCAGAAATAACCTTTTGAATGGTTACTTCTTCATTATAGGCTGGCAACAAAACAGCAATTTTTTCTTGCATTTTCTCTCCTTATTTAATTTCAAAAAAACTTGGTCTTGCTTTAATATAAGCCTTACCTATAGTCATATCATACTGCAATAGTTTCAGGTCAGCTTCCACTTCTTCTAACTCTTTTTCACTCAACTCCTCACGATTAAGCAATTGGGTCAATAACGCATAATAAGGGGAAACCTTGGCATTAGTATGAGCTAACAAGGCTGCTGGAAAATCATTCGAGCGAATAAGTGGGTACTCTAATTGTTGATTTTCTTGATTGTTCCAAATAAAATAATCGGTTTGATACTTGCTATCTGCTTGCTCACTAAACACTTGTTCTGGATATAAACTTGGCAAATGATCCCCATAAAAAACAACGGTTATCGGCTTGTCAATTTCTTGAAGAGCTTCTAAAAAAGCAATGGTGGCTTCATCTGTCTGTGCTAATAAACGAGCATAACTGGTTAGATTAGCATTTTCTTTTGCAGAAAAATTTTGTCCTGTCGCCATCACTTCTTCTGGTGTGCTAGCTGACCAAGGGACATGATTTTGCATGGTAATGACAGAGAAAAATTGACTGTTTTTTGTATCCAAACGTGCCAAAATATTATCATAAACCGTTTGGTCACTGATATTGACACCAGAACGACTAATGTCTATTAACTTATCTTTGCTATTGGTAAAGACTTGTTGGTCAAATCCTAGCTGCTGATAAATGAGATGGCGGCTATAATTAAGTCTATTTTCTGGATGAATGACCAGTTTATTTTGATCTTGATAAAGGTCACTAAGCGATGGAAATACTTTCATCTTAGGCACCACCTCAGTATAAAGAACAGAAACCGATGATGAAAAATTAGTCAAGGGTAGTCCTGTTAGAGATTGAAACTCCATATTAGCCGTTCCACCACCATAACCATCTGATGTCATTAAGCCAGATGTTGTTTCTTCTTTAATAGCGTCAATATTTGGTAACACACTGGCAGATAAATCAATACCATCTAAACGTTCCGGATTGGCTAAACTCTCACTAAGAACATAGATAATGGTTTGTTGATCAATCGCCTCAGTCCTGTCTTTGTTAATAGTTTCAGCTACTTGACTATATTTTTTAGCCAATTCTTCTATCTTAGCTTGGCTGTATTGACTTGGTTTCTCCATAATAGGTGTCGTCAACTGCTTACTCCAAACATAGGCCAGTGACTTGTAGCGAGCATTACTTGAAAATCCTAACCAGTTAATATTCAAGACCTTATCTAACTTGACCAGACTAGGTAGGGGATTGAGATAACTTGCATTACCAGAAATCAAGGCTACAAAGCTGACAAAGACTAAGCTACTTACCACAAATCGTTGCAACCAAGAAAATATTGGAAAGGATACTAAACATTTTTTTGCCTGATTATAGACTAAAATAAGCCCAAGCAAGGTTAAACAGGTTAGCCAAATCAAGGTCGGATTAACAAAACTCAGCAAGAGTCCTAATTGACGCAACCAAACAAAATCAATCAATAAGAGCGGCTCACTACGCATCGTTTCTTTAAGGGAATTGACCACTGATAAACCACTCCCCAAAGCAAAAATCAGAAAAGTTCCGGTCAAATAGCGATTGACGATGACGTAAATCAGCAAGGCCATACCAAAAAATATCACTAGTTGAAAACTAATCGCTCCAGGTAAAATATAATAATTGGCAATGCTCTCTGATTTTTTTACACCTAACTGAAAAGTATAGTTAAACAATAGGGCGAAAAAGGCACTAGAAGCTATGGCTAGGTAAGGTGTGGTAACAGCCATTCGTAAACTCTGCCAAGCTTTAGAAATAACAACAATCAATAAGGAAAAACATAACAGAGAACTTGTAACCTGTACCAATAACCCTAAATGATAACTGGCTAATTCATCAGCTACAAACAGTGGTCGTAAGGGCAACAACAAACTAGCACGGTATTGACTATCCTGTAGTAAAAAAGATGCACCTAAAAGATAAAACATAATCTTTTCATGACCAGTCTGATCTGGCAACCACTCTTTTTTATTGTATCGCATTAGCAGCCAATTAAGAAGACAGGCAGCCACTATCAGAACAAAAAGTGGTAAAAGAAAATTTCCCTGCCAAAACTGATTTTTTTGAAAATTCCCAAAGACAAAATCCTTATTGTTAAGTTGACGAGTGATTCTTAGAAAATAAGATAAGAAGAGATAGGACACATAAACAAGGCTTAAACTTTTGAAAAATGACCAACTCAACAGCTTTGGTAGATAAAGCACTAAGCCTAGACCTGAAATGTAAAGTAGCAAGTAGCTAAAATTTTTGATGCCAACCAGACCAGAATCCGTATTACTTGCTAAGACCGATAAGTTAATTAGTTGAAGATTGAAGTAAATACTTAGTAGGAAAATAATCAGCCCATGTAAGATAAACACCCAGTCCGTTGATTTTAAGAATTGCTTCATGACGACCACTTCCCAATTAGTCGCTTGACAATGTATTTAACAGCGCGTGCTGGTCCAATCACAATATATTTTAAAGCACCTTTAATCCCACCCATATAGGTAAAGTCAACATAAGTACTTGGAGCACTCCCTTGACGCTCATTGAGTAACTTATTGTCAATGAATGGAGTTAAAGGCATTGGGTTGGCTGCAATTCTAAAATCATAATGCTGATTCCAAGCAATATAAACTAGCAAACGTTCAATCGCATGGAGAATAGAATTTTGTGGTAGGGGTTCAGCTGGCACATCCGTATCTGTTAAATTCAATTCAAAAAGAGGTTGTAAAGCATCATACTTAAACCACACAAACGTCCCATAACTCATCACAAAGGTCTGCATGGCTTGAAAATCAATAGTCTTTTTCATCCCCATTTTTTGCCACAAATTATTCATTTCAGGGGCAATCAAATGCTCATTCCAGGCATCCACAATCTTATTATAACGGAAAAAACTAGGAATATCGGCAATCACCAAACCGATATTTTCCTTGCTTAGTTGAGCTAATATTTGATTGGCTGGTTTGATGAGCATCTCAATCAATTCCTGACGCCAAGATTGTCCTGCCCAAAAATCAGCTTCTTTTGATTTTTTAGTATGAAAATGTCCAACATAATCATAAGCAGATAGTTGCTCTTTTAATTTTAACATCGGTAACACATCACGGCCAATATTGCCAGTCACTATAATCTCAGCTTTTTGATTAAATGCCGCTAACACTTGTTTTATGTCTACTTGTTTTTCTACCTGGTCTGTCGTGATAAACAAATCATAAGAAAAGCTAAATTGCTTAAAGGCTTCTAAAAATTCAGCCAATAAATCAACATAAAAGACATGAAGGTGAACTGCTACTTTTTGATGTTCAAGAATAGGTTCTTGTACATCTGTTAGCTCAAGATATTTACGCCCCAACAAATAGCTACTGTCTGGTAAACCAACGTCAGACATGTGTGTCACAATTAGTTCAACAGGATAGCTTGTTGTTCGTTCAATTTCTGCTAGCAAGTAGGGACTGATATGCTGATTGGCATCAATGGCTTTAACCTTAATAAAGGGCACACGATTGTTCAAAATAGCTGTCGGATGATAGTATGAAAAATCAGGATGCAACATACCAGTCGTGTCTTCTTCCACCGTATCAAAAACGGTCTGATAATTGAAGCCCGCCTTTAATAAGGTCGTGGTTACTTGTGTTTCATAATGACTGATAACATCTGCAACATCTGTAAAATCCTTAATAGAAGACCAAAAATTGCGAAATACTGATGATTCAACGACGGTTTGCTTAAAACTGATAAAATAACTTTGAATATGTTCTGCAAAATCCTTGGTCTCACGATTGTTAGTCATACCCCAAAAATCAATTTCAGAAACTGCTTCATATTTAAGATAATAATCTTTCAAATCCCATAAAGGACCAAAACAAGTATCGTTCATAATGGTCACATTATCATACATTGTCAGATAACCAAACCCTAATCTCAGCATACCATCACGCCAAGCCGCAAAATCAAACCCTTGATTTTCTCGCTGAATAAACTCATCCATCAATCTTTGATCCACTAACTGTTGATAATCCATTTCTTGAATTTGACTATTAGAAATGAATAGAATCTTAGAAAACAACGGACGAAGCTGATTTAATTGATGGTAAACATGTGGGCTAACACGATTGTATTTATTAAAATGCACATATAAAAGCAAACGCTTCATTATTTTCTCCTAAAAAAGTTAATCAGCTTGGTGGGAATACGCCAACGACGAGAATGAACGACAGAATTATAACGAACAACCATTTGCTCCAACTCTTTTTTATAATACTGTTTTTCTGATTCCAACATAAGTAGCTGACGTTGACTGTTATCTAAATTTTGTTTAAGCTCTTGATAAGTCAACAAGTCTGAACTAAGTAATTTGACAATGTAGTCATCTTCAGCCACATCATCGACATTATACATCTGATAAGATAGGCTGAACTGCTTTTGTGGTAAATGACCTACATCATAATAAAGATAGGCATTCCCCTGATTGAAAAAATAAGTTTCTTGAAATCTAACACCATTTGTAAAATTAGGTAGTAGTTCTGTTTGATAACTATCATCAATAACACGAATATAACGATAAAAACTAGGTAGTTTAGATAAATCGATTCGTAAAGTGATAGCATCATCTGGCAAGGTAAAGGTCAAGGTATCCTGATAGGACATCGTGGTGGACAAAATCTGATTAGCATCAGATGCTTCCTTTTTTATATAACTAATGCTGATTTCTTGAGTACTTAGATGAGACACTGGATAGTCTTTTTGAGCCAAGGCCAAACTGAACTCATTATGTCTGTCTAGCAGTAATTTCAACATAGCCACCGTATCTCGCTTAGGGTACTTATCTAAATAATAGTATTGTGTTTGTAATAGGCGATCAAAGCGTTGTTGTAATTGCTTGAAAGTCTTAGGCCGTGAATCTGAGCCTTGATTGACACGATAAGCCACGGTCACTTCTGGCAAAAAGACAAACTCAGTCAGATTGAACAAGTCTAGTTGTAGATTAAAGGTATCATCTGCTGTGTCTTTGTCCTCTAGTAACATTTGATTAGCTTGTCGCATAACTTGGGTTTCTATCAACCAACTAGACGGTGCTGTAAAACCACGGGTGACCAGCATTTTTTCATAAGTGTCTGCCAAATCGACCACACCTTGTTCAAAAACACCTTGAGCTAAGACACGACCATTCTCATCAATGTAGTTAATATCTGTTCCACACCACTTAGCTGCTTGATGTTCAAGTAATTGAACTTGTTTGGCCAATTTTAAGTCATCAATCCAATAATCATCTCCATCACAACGAGCAATGTAATCTCCCCTAGCTTCTTGACAAATCGAAATCCAAGTTTGGTTAATCCCTTGATTTTCTTCATGATAAAAGGCTCGAATCAGCTCAGGGTATTTTTTCGCATAGGACTCAATAATCACTCTTGACCCATCAGTTGAACAGTCATCAACCAAAAGAATTTCATAATTAACTTCGTTTTGACCTAAAAAACTATCAATGGTCTGTTCCAACCACTGGGCTTTATTGTAAACGGTACAAATAATCGAAACTAGGGTAGGTGATGTTTTCATAACTTTCCTCAACTATTCTGACAAGATTTCCCACGAACCGTTGCGTTGAATAATACCAGAAGCAGAATCCAAAGCAGATAAATCATCTAGGGCAATATCATCACGATTAATCATAATAATTGGTGCATTACTAGCATTAGCAAATGCCAACATTTCCTTAGACGGACCAAGTATGGTCACCTGTAATTTCAACTTAATATCGTTAATATTGGGAATGTCACAAGTGTAACGATAAGACTTATGCCCTGTTCCCTTGGTCGGTATATCCCAAGCATTGTCATTATAAATCCAAATTTGGCGGTCAATATCGGTTAGGGAAAAAACAATGTGGGTATCAATATCGGTCAGCACATCATAGGAAATTTCAAAGCTAATCTTATCTTTCGGGGTCATTTGAGCTTGGGACAACAGTTTAACCTTGAGATTATCGACTTGTAAAATCTCTTCTACTGATTCCGTTTCTTCTTCACTGATTTCCACCACTTCAATTTGTACGGCATTGTCAAAACTATACTGATTGGCTACATCATCTGGTTCTCCATTAACCTTGATCAAACCATCTTCAATCAAAATAGCCTTATTACAGTATTTTTTTACTGCTCCCATGTCATGGGTCACTAAAATAGTTGTCTTGCCACTCGCTTTTCGTTCCAAGAAATAATCATTACATTTACGCTGAAAGGCCTCGTCACCTACGGCTAAAACTTCATCTAGAATGAGAATGTCACCTTGGGCCTTAATGGCTACTGAAAATGCTAGACGAACCTGCATACCACTTGAATAGTTTTTCAGCTTTTGGTTCATAAATTCTCGCAACTCAGCAAAATCAACAATGTCATCATACATGGCATCGACTTCTTCTGTGGTAAAACCTAACATGGCACCATTCATATAAACATTTTCGCGCCCAGTCAATTCGGGATTAAACCCAACCCCCAACTCGATAAAGGAAACCAACTTTCCATCAATCGTTACTTGTCCCTTTTCTGGTGTGTAAATCTGTGAAATGATTTTGAGTAAGGTTGATTTTCCTGACCCATTGCGTCCAACAATTCCAAAAAAATCACCCTTTTCTACCTCAAAGCTAATGTCTTTAAGAACATGGTATTCCTTGTAACCCTTAATTCCCTTGAAACGATTAACCAGACTGGTTCGCAAACTATGGGTACTTTCTGTTGGAAGTTTGAAAAACTTACTAACCTGCTCTACTTTTACTGCAATTTGCTTAGTTGTCATTAAAGAATCTCCGCGAATGTTTTAGCGTGTTTATTAAAATACCAAAAACCAAAAGCAAAAATAGCCACTGGTAAAAGGTAAGGAATTAAAAAATAAGGAAGTCTGACAATCTGCCAAACGGTTGTATTGGCTGGATTGATTAGCAGATAACGTAAATCTTGAATAATTTGCGCCATGGGATTGAGCATGACAATCTTGGCTGCCAGCATACTGGTATTTGAAATTTGACTAAGCGGGTAAATAATTGGTGTCGCATACATACCTGCCTGCATCAAGACTTCCCATACTGGACCAATGTCACGAAATTTAACGAAAAGAGCTGATAAAAAGAGAGCAATTCCCATAGCCAAGAGCGCCACTTCAAGCACTAAAAAAATAGATAACATGGCAGGCCATGTGAACTCAACACCGTTAATTAAGGCAAAAAGCATGACAACTAAAAGGTTAATACCGTAGTTAATCAAGGCTCCTACAACTGATGATAAGACAATGATACTTTTTGAAAAATTTAACTTTCTCAACAAATCACCACGGCTAACAATAGACATCATCCCCATGTTCGTCGCTTCAGAAAAGAAAGACCAAGTCACCATACCTAGAAGAAGCGCTACGGCAAAATGTGGCACATCTTGACCAAATCTCAAAAAATGAATAAAAACCACATACATAATAGCGAAAAGCATGACTGGTTTTAGAATAGACCAAAGGTAGCCAATCACGCTCCCTTGATAACGTAGCTTAAAATCAGTTTTGACCAATTCTTTTAATAAAATTCGATTTTCTTTTTTAAAGAAATCCATTATTTTCTCCTGTAAGCAAATTTTGTAACGATTAACATCCTAAAAATAAAGGTATGAAACCACCTGTTCTTAGCAAATTGATATTTTTTCAACAAACCAATGCGTTCTACCAACGGTTTGTCTAGCAACCCAACATACGCTTCAATTAAGTCACGATTGGGTTGAGATAAGTCTTTATCCAAAAGCAGAGCAGCTTGTTTTTGACTAGCTGTAATTAACCACCAATATTTAGTAAAAAACTTATGAGGTTGTAACCAATTTCTCATCCGCTTAGACCAAGTTCTAGCTCCTAAAACATTATCACTATGTTGACGATACAGTTCAGTCGGCGTATCTAGATAGACTAACTGTCCTAAAGCAGCAGCTAGCAGAGCCAAATACCAATCATGCATGAGCAAATTTTCTGTTTCCGTCCAATTCTGAGCCAAGGCATGATTGATCATCATGGTGCCACCTGTGACCGTATTTTCAGTCAATTCTTGTCGCAAGCTGGTGTTGGCATGATGAGATTGTGTCTTTATCATGCTAGGATACAAGACATTTAACTGTTCATCTACCACAGACAAGTCTGTATAAATGAGTAAAGGACACTCCTTGGCAAATTCTTGTGCTTTTTCTAGACAAAGTGATAATTTTTCTGGCAACCAGACATCATCTTGGTCACTAAAAAAATAATAATCTGCCTGTTCCTGTTTTAGCAACCGATGAAAACTCTTAATAACACCTAGATTTTTTTGATTAGGGTTTGGCAATAAACGAATACGTTCATCTTCTGCCATATAAGATTTGACAACATCAAGGGTTTTATCCGTTGAACCATCATCGCGAATCCATAACGTCCAATCGGTAAAGGTCTGTTGTTGAATACTTTCAATCTGTTGACCAATGAAAGATTGACCATTATAGCTGGCAAGAAGAATATTAACCTTCATCTAAAAACAACTCCTCATACTGTTCAACAATTCTTTCCCAAGTGTAAGATTCCCTCATCAACTGCTTGGCTTTTTGTCCCAAGGCTGAAAAATCAAGTTCTTTCTCATAAGCATCCAGTAAGTCTGTCAAGCTATCATTATCTTTTTTCCAATACAAAACCGTATCTTGAGCCACTTGGCGATTAAAATCCACATCTAAAACCAAGTTGAGATTGGTATGGGCGAGAGCCTCTAACAAACCTGGATTGGTCCCACCCACTTCATGCCCATGTAAATAGGCAAAGGCTTCTTGACGAAGATAAGTCAACAATTCTCGGTCATAAACTGTACCGACAAACTTAATTCTTCTATCCATATCAAAGCCTGTTTCTTGTCGCAAACGCTCAAAATATGGACTTTCTTCATGATTGCAAACAATCAAGAGATCACGCTGATTCTTGCTCTTCATAAAAGCCTTTATCATGTGGGCATAGTTGTTTTCTGGCACAAAGCGCCCCACAATCAGATAATACTCCTTCTCCTGACAAGACCAGTCGTCAAAAAAATCTCTAACTGTTTGACTATCTTTTGTCAGGGAACTTGCTGACAAATCTGTTCCATAAGCAATAAATGTCGTTTTAGCCCAAGGATATGCTTGCTTGATATAACTTTCAATTCCTTTATTGTCACAAATGACCAAATCTGCCGCCTGGGTCATCTTTTTCTCAGCATGCTTTAGATAGGCTTGAATAGGCTTAGACCATTTGGAACGTTTCCACTCCAAGCCATCTGAATTAACATAGAGCTGACCACCTACTTTTTTTATCTGGTGTGCAACAGGGCCTATCATTCCTCCTATGGTATTTCCCAAGATATAAAAAATAGGATTTTTGATTGCTTGTTCTTTAATCATATCCAAGGCGTAGGCTATCGCTTTAAGGTCATAGGCAATCACTCGAGCTGGACCAAAAAACTTGGGAACCTTGATGGTGAAACAGTCTGCTCCTTCGTACATAAAATGATGCCCTGTTTTATCATCTGTTAGACAAGCCACATGGTAACGAATCATCGGAGTTTGTTGATGTTTGACTAATTCTTCCACAAAAGTTTCAAAGCCACCATACTGGGCTGGCAACCCCCGACTCCCAATAATAAAAACGTGTTGCATGGCTCACCTCTTTTTCATTACAATCATAGTCTATTATATCATATTTTATCTTGATTCAAACCTAAAAAGCTAGAGCCTAAGCCCTAGCTAATATCACTAATTATTTAAGCTCTTGACGATAAAATTCTTTGAGTGCATCTTGCCAGCTTGGAATCACAAATCCTGTCGCCTTAGCTTTATCAAGATTAAGCGTCGAATTAAATGGTCGCTTGGCTTTAGCTGGAAACTGACTAGAATCAACAGGGGATACCTTGACATCATGATCTTTTAGAATCTCACAAGCAAAATCATACCAAGTCGTGTCTTCCTTAGCATCATTTGACAAATGGTAATAACCATAAGCCTTGCGATTTTCTGCTAAATAAGTCATAAACTCCGCCAGAGTGCGTGTCCATGTTGGACGTCCATGTTGGTCATTGACCACTGTTAATTCCGGGTGTTTGTCTGCCAAGGACTGCATGGTAAAGACAAAGTTTTTACCATACTGACCAAATACCCAAGCTGTACGGATAATGTAGTAATCATCCAAGTATTTTTCAACAAGCTCTTCACCCAAACGTTTGGTACGACCATACTCCGTTTGAGGATTTGGTTGATCTGTTTCCAACCATTCTTGATCAACCGACTTTTCTCCATCAAACACATAATCCGTAGAAATATAAACTAGCGTTGCCTTAAATTTGGCACAAGCCTTAGCCACATTTTCAGTACCCGTCACATTAATGGCATAATTGAGTTCTTTTCCCTCATCTTCTGCCGCATCGACTGCCGTGTAAGCTGCACAATGATAGACCAACGTTGGTTTGACTTGGGCAAATACTGCTTCGACTTTTTCTGCGTCAAGAATATCCATTTCAGCCACATCAACTGCTACATACTCTGCTTGACGTTCATCTAAAAGATGACAAAGCTCTGTCCCTAATTGCCCCTTACTACCTGTTACTAAAATCATGATGTTCTCCTTTAGCTCTTTTTTTCTATTCTACACTAAAAAAAGGATATTTTCATCCTTTTTCTTTAATAATATAGACAGGTCGTTTTTTAGTTTCAAGGAAAATCTTGGCAATATACTTACCAATAATTCCTAGACTGAGTAGCTGTAAACCACCGATAAATAAAATAATGGAAACCAAACTAGCCCAGCCAGTCACACTACCACCAATGGTTAGTTTACGAATCACCACAAATACAATTCCCAAAATAGAGGTCAAGAAAAATAAGGTTCCTGTCCACATTGAGAAATTAAGCGGGGCTTCTGAAAAGTTGATAAAACCATCCAAGGAATATTTGAAAAGACTCCAAAAATTCCAAGAGGTTTCACCTGCTACACGTTCCCTATTTTCATAACTGACATAGGTTACCTTAAAACCGACCCAAGAAAATAGCCCCTTAGAAAAACGATTGACCTCACTCAAAGAAAGGATACTATCGACTACCTGTCTAGTCATCAGACGGAAGTCACGAGCTCCATCTACCATTTCAGTATCTGAAATTTTATTGATTAAAAAATAGAAAGAACGTGCAAAGAAAGAGCGAATAGGTGGTTCACCCTTTCTATCTGCTCGTCTAGTGCCAACCACATCATAACCTTCTTGGATTTTTTGATACATCTCTACCAATAGTTCAGGCGGATCTTGTAAATCCACATCCATGACCGTAATTAAATCACCAGTTGCTACTTCAAGACCTGCCAATAGAGCTGCTTCTTTGCCGAAATTTCGTGAAAAAGATAGATAATGAACATTGTCAAACTGACTAGCTACATCACGCAGAACATCTAAAGTCTGATCTTTTGAGCCATCATTGATGAAAATATAATCAAAAGCCAATTCTTTTTCCATTTTTTTCTCAACCAATTGAGTGGCTGAGAGAAATGTTCTAATCGTTGCCTCTTCATTATAACAAGGCACCACTAATGATAAACGTTTCATCTCATCCTACCTTATTCCTAACGCAATGCGAGCATAGCGACTCAATTTTTCAGTTGACCAAGCTGGTATCCAGACTAATTTTACCTCTGTCTTTGTGACTTCTGGAATTTCCTTCATCACATCATAAATCTGGTCAGTAATCAAATCAGCCAAGGGACATCCCATGGTCGTCAGGGTCATGTCAATTTCTGTTTCACCATTTTGTTCAAAACGAATATCATAAATTAAACCTAGATTAACAATATCAATTCCTAATTCTGGATCTAAGACCAATTCTAATTGCTCTAAAATTCGATCTTTGATGTGAAGAATTTCTTCTTCCGTATATCTTGCTGACATTTTTCTCCCTTAATTTATTGATGATAGCACTAATTAACTGATTAGTCTTCCATAAAATCACGTAATTGCTTGCTACGACTTGGATGGCGTAATTTACGCAAGGCCTTAGCTTCAATTTGACGAATACGTTCACGCGTGACATTAAAGACTTTGCCGAC
Organism: Streptococcus sp. sy004; assembly: GCF_007859205.1. GTDB lineage: Bacteria > Bacillota > Bacilli > Lactobacillales > Streptococcaceae > Streptococcus. The sequence continues at coordinate 280,328 of NZ_VOHP01000001.1, read as the reverse complement.
ATCTTCAAGAGTACGCATTTTCCCATCATCAAGCCCGAAACGCAAACGCAAGACATTTTCTTCACGATCGGTCAGGGTATCTAAAATCTCATCTAGTTGTTCACGCAAGACGACACGTGTCGTATAGTCTTCAGGATTTTCAATCACTTCATCTTCAATGAAATCACCCAAATGACTATCGTCTTCTTCACCAATTGGGGTTTCAAGAGATACAGGTTCTTGAGCAATTTTCAAAATCTCACGAACCTTATCTGGTGCCATATCCATACGTTCTGCAATCTGCTCCGGCGTTGGATCTTGCCCCAATTCTTGTAGAAGATTACGTTGTTCACGAACTAACTTATTGATGGTTTCAACCATGTGAACTGGAATCCGAATGGTACGAGCTTGATCGGCAATGGCACGCGTAATGGCTTGACGAATCCACCAAGTCGCATAGGTTGAAAACTTAAAGCCTTTTTCATAATCAAATTTATCCACAGCTTTCATCAAGCCCATGTTACCTTCTTGGATTAAGTCCAAAAACTGCATGCCACGACCAACATAGCGTTTGGCAATTGAAACAACCAAGCGTAGATTGGCCTCAGCTAGACGTTGTTTGGCATACAAATCACCCGCAGCAACTGCCACAGCCAATTCTTTTTCCTCTTCATTCGTCAAAAGAGGCACAACCCCGATTTCCTTCAAATACATTCTAACAGGGTCATTAACCTTAGCGGAATTACTCCCCAAAAGCTCTTCGTCTGTTAATTCTTCTGGTTCAACTTCTTCTATGACGTACTTAGTTGAAGGGTTACCTTGCTTATCTGTAATCGCAATACCGCCATCTGTCAAACGCTCTAACAAGTCATCAATTTGATCCGCATTTAAAGCAAAAGGAATGACCAATTTATCCGTGATCTCATCATCAACAGCCATACCAGCTTTTTTATGATGACGAATAAACTCTGCCACCTGCACATTAAAAGTTGTGATTTCTTTTGTTTCTGTCATAAGTCCTCTTTTTCCATTTGTCGTCGTTGGGCAATCATGGCTTCTAAATCCAAAATTGCCTGTTCTTGATTACCATAACGATTAGCCTGACGAATCCGTTCTTCTTGCTCTTTCACCTCTTTTTGTTGACGGTAATAATGCAAACGTTTTTCCAACTGGCTTAATTCTTCTTCACTAGGAGCTACTGGCAACTCTTGATCTAAAATATAATAATACATATCTTGTTCTGCTTGTCCTAATTGTTCCAAACGCAAGCGATCCAATTCACCCTCAGCCAAGAGAATATCATACAAGTGTTGAATTTCTTTAGTTTGAAATAAGTCTCCCTCATGATAACGAAAATCTTGTAACAGATAATCATGATGCAATAAGCGATGAAATAATTGCATTTCTGCTCGAATTAAGGGAGATAGTTGTCGGCTCTTAGGCAGTTCAACAAAGGTGGCTATGTCATTGCTAGTAGATTTACCTTGAGATTTTCGATAGCGCCACCGCTCTTGATTGACTGCCTGCTCTACCTGTTCATAATTAAAATCCGGTAGAAGCTCCACCATTTTGTGAATATAAGTTGTTTGTGCTGTAATGGACTGCTCTTTAGCCAAAAGCCTAGCTAAACGCTCAACATAGGTAATTTGAGCTTGCAAATTATCAATATTGTCAGGTAAGTAATGATGAATTAAAAACTCCATCTGACTAATTCGATTCTGCGTTAACAACTTAGCTAAATCTTCAGGTGAATTTTTTTGAACAAACTCATCTGGATCCATCTGCTCAGGTAAATGAACAACTTCTACCTTAAAACCTTCTAAGATTGGTAGGGCCTTAGCCACTGCTTCTTGACCTGCCTGGTCACCATCATAGGTCAAAATAATCTTTTTTGCATAAGGTTTTAGATGCCTAACATGCTCTGCTGTCAAAGCTGTCCCCATTGAAGCAACACTATTGACCAAACCCGCACGGTAAGCTGCAATGACATCCATGAAGCCTTCCATCAGATAGATTTCTTTTTGCTTTTTAGCCACCGCCTTAGCTCGATCAAGATGATAAAGTTCGTAGGATTTGTTGAAAATAACTGTCGCTCTGGTATTTTTATACTTGGCTTCTCCTGTCTGTTCTGCTTGCCAAATCCGACCAGAAAAACCAATCGTCTGTCCCTTATCATTGGTTAAAGGAAACATAATCCGATTTCTAAAGCTGTCAAAAACCTTGTTTTTATCCGTCAACTGGAACAGACCAGATTGGAAAACAACCTTTTCTTCATACTTTTGAGCAAGGGCTTGATAAAGGTAGTCACTAGCCTTAGGCGATAAACCAATCTTAAAATAAGCCAACAACTCATCAGTCAAGCCACGCTCATAAAGGTAGTTTTTAGCTGCTTGACCTTCCTTGGTCGTCATCAAAATTGCATGATAAAAATTAACAGCTTCTTCATGAATATCATAAAATTTTTGCTGGGGATTGGCTCGAAGTTTGGGTTTTTGTGCTGTAACAGTTGTCGTGATACCAACACGCTCTGCTAAAACTTGAACACTTTCCATAAAAGTAATTTGACGATAGTCTTCTAAAAAACGAAAAACATCACCAGATTTCCCACAACCAAAACAGTGGTAAAATTGTCGGTCTTCCAAAACACTAAAGGACGGTGTTTTTTCTTTATGAAATGGACAATTTCCCAAATAATGACGACCAGAACGAGACAGATTAACCACTTCGCCAATAACTTCTACAATATTGACTCGACTTTTAACCTCTTCAATCATCGCCTTATTCATTAAAAACACCTCCCCCACCCTAGCTTATTTTCATTTTACTTCTCATTATAGCATAGAGCAAAAAACTTGTAAAATAAAACAAACATAGGGCTTGCACACTCTACCAATTTCTTGTATAATAAATAAGAATGTTAAAAGAAAGGAGATTTGCAATCAGTATGTTAAAAGAACTTAAAGATTTTTTGTTCAAAGGAAATATTGTTGATTTGGCTGTCGCTGTGATTATCGGTGCTGCATTTAGCGCTATTGTGACATCTTTGGTAGCTGACATCATCACACCAATCATTGGTATGATTATTGGTCAACCAGATTTCTCAGGAATCATGCTTGGCTCTATCGCAATCGGTAAATTCATCAATGCAGTGGTTAACTTCCTTATTGTTGGTACAGTCATGTTCTTCATCGTTAAGGCTGCTAACAAAGCCATGAAAACTCCTGCAGAAGAAGCTCCAGCTGGTCCAAGTCAAGAAGAACTTCTTGCTGAAATCCGTGACTTGCTTGCTAAAAAATAATCAAGTTTAACTGATTCAAAACTCCCAGTTGTTCTGGGTTTTTTATTTTATCAAAATCAACGCTTAAAACCTCATCAACTACCACTTCATCTGGTATTTTTAGAAAAAACTGATGTTAAGATACAATAAAAAGACAGGGTAATCCTGTCTTTTATCTAACTCATGATTAGAATTTTTTACGTTTACGAGCTGCTTCTGATTTACGTTTACGTTTTACAGAAGGTTTTTCGTAGAATTCACGCTTGCGTGATTCTTGAAGTGTACCAGCTTTAGTAACAGAACGTTTGAAACGACGAAGAGCATCGTCAAGCGATTCATTCTTGCGTACAACTGTTTTTGACATGTGTTTCACTCCCCTCAATTTCAATGTAACATTTTCACGTTCCTTAATAGGATAGCTAATTTTTCATCTTTTGTCAACTATTTTCTATCTTATTTCTGATATTTCTCTCATGTTAAGCAAAAAGAGCTAATCAAAATTAGCTCTTTTAACAAATTATGATTTTAAGCCTTAGCTGCTTCGTAGAGTTCATTAACCTTTGTCCAATTGACTATATCAAAGAAGGCTTTAATATAGTTTGGACGAACATTGCGGTAGTTAAGGTAGTAAGCATGCTCCCAAACATCTAAACCAAGAATAGCTTGTTTGCCTTCCATAATTGGATTATCCTGATTACCTGTTGACATCACTTCCAATTTTCCTTCAGCATTAACCACAAGCCATGCCCAACCCGAACCAAAACGAGTTGTTGCCGCTGTTGTGAAAGCTTCTTTAAAGGCGTCAAACGATCCAAATGTCGCTTCAATATCTGCTTGTAACTCAGCTGACGGACTTGTTTTCTCTAAAGTTAACAAGTCCCAAAACAAAGCATGATTCAAATGACCACCACCATTGTTGATGACTGCTTGACGAATGTCAGCTGGAATACTCTTAACGTCTGCTAGTAAAGTTTCTAGGTCTTCACCAATTTCCGGATATTTTTCAAGTGCTGCATTAACATTGGCTACATAAGTCGCATGATGCTTATCATGATGTAGGGTCATTGTTTCTGCATCAATATAAGGCTCCAAAGCATCGTAAGCATAAGGAAGGTCTGGTAAAATAATCGCCATGTATTAGTCCTCTTTTCTTTTCTGATTTACTCTTTCATACTACCGAAAATTTTCCCATCTGACAAGTATTTTAACTTACTTGAGTTGACTGATCTTCAAAAGGGCCAAGTCAAACAAATAATCTTTTTCATAGCGTCCTTGCTTAATCTGATAATCCGTTTCAATCAAAATTTTCATGCTTTCTTGTAAAAAGTCTAACGAATAGTGCCTCATATCGCGCAAAGCAAATTTGACCTGATAAAGATTAACCTTGCGACCGAGATATTCAGACAAGTCTGAAATCAACTGATTCTCCGCTTCCCCCATTGATTGCAACGTTTTAAGTTGAGCAAAAAAACGAATTTGCCCTAACATAACTGCAATCAACTTAATCACATCTTCACCTTGTAAGGTCAAATCATGAGCCAATTCACGCGCTGACAATAATTTGGCTTGTAAGACAAACTGGGTTAAATCAAAAATATTATCCTGTAAATTCTTTGGTAATAAGTCATTGACATCCGTTGAGGTAATCTTTTCCTGCCCCTTATATGTTTTTAGAAAAAGTAGATTTTTCAAACTCGTACTAAAATCAAAATTCGATTTTAATAGTAACTGTTCTAAGGCTCCTGAAGTAAAAGTTAAACCTAAAGTTTGAGCTTCTCTATCGATATAGGCTCTTAATTCAGGCTCTTTTAGACTTTCTGCTTCAAATACCAAACCATCACGTTTAAGTAATTTGACCAAACGACGCTTACCATCCAACTTTCCTGCACAGCAAATAATCAAACGTGTGCTTACAACTGGATTAGCCAAATACGACTCAAACTGTTTCATTTCCGTATCCGTCAAAATATTTTTCTTATTGGTCGTCATATCAAAAAAATTGTCAAAAATAACAATTTTCTCATCAGCAAAAAATGGAAGGCTTTCCAAATCTAAGACTGCTTGCTCAAAACTTGTTTCCTCCAAATCAAAATAAGAATAGGTCAAATCACTCGCCTCAAAGCCAATACTGGCAAGCAAGGCTGTCTTGCACTCTTGGTATTGTCCCAAATCATCACCAGCTAAAACTAAAATGGGTGGCAATTGACTTGCTTTGAGTTTTTTTATCTTGTCCAATATTATCATAGGGTTCATTATAACAAAAATCAAAACAATTTTCTTCACTAAACCAACAAATTTTATGCAATAAAAATTCCCTCTAATGATAGAGGGAAAGGCTTTATTTATCTGCGTAGTATTCCTGACCAAAATCAGCAACTTCTGCGTTAATCTGCCAAGTGATGCCAAACTGATCTGTTAAGTTGGCATAAGCCGGTGACCAAGGTGTTGCTTGTAATTCCAAGTTAATAGCTTTAGCGTTAACCGATAACTTGCGATAAAGTTCTTCTGCTGTCTGAGCATCATCCGTTACTAGCGCAACCGAAATATTATCTCCCATGGTATAAGGCAGTTTAGGATCATTATCTGATAGCATAAAACGTTGGCCGTTTAGACGGAATTGAGCATTCATGACCAAATGTTGCATCTCAACTGGGCAATCCGGTAAAAAATCTTTGAACAGATTAACTTGTTCAACCGTTGCTCCCAAGGCTTCTTTATAAAACTCAATCGCCTTCAAGCCATCACCATTTGTTACTAAATAAACTTCCATTGCTTTTAACATCATTAATTTCCTTATCTAAATCACTAATTTTTGTTTCATTTTAACATAATTCCAACTCTCGACACAAGTAAAAACACCAACTAATAATCCGTATCTTCTGCAGCATCCCAAACATAACCATCTACAATGGCTGCTCTTTCTGTCATATAAATATAGTCATAAATATCTGTAACGCTTTTGACATCATCATAATAGTAATAATAGCCCGTTTTTGCATCTACATAAACATACTCGTCATAAAACCATTCATAACCCTTGTCAATTGCTTCTGATTCTAGCATGGCAAGATACTTATTACCATTCTCTTCAAATTCCTTATTGTCATCAAAATAATAATAACTAGACTTATCATCAACATAAACGATCTTAACATCATTTTCTGTTTCTGTGTTTGCCGAAACAAAAACCTCTCCTGTAATCTCACCAGTTAGGTAATCAATGGTTAATGTGGTGCGATATTATCAAGTGTGACTGTTGCGATACCATTGGCGTCAAAGTCTTCTTCGCCTTCAAGGTCTATTTTTTTCAAGCTTACCTTTTGGCGCCAAACCAACATAACGAAGCTTCACTTGACGTGGAACAAGCTCTTCCCCTTGATAAATCAACTCTATTTTGTAATCGATCATATAGGATTTGTTTTTGGAGAATTGTTTCTTATCTGAATTCTTTTGCTTCATCCACTCAACAAGAGCTTTTTCATATTGGCTAATACTAAACAAACCTGTTCGCTTATCAAGAGGAAAACCGTTATCTGTATAATTTGTAATTAGAGCATGATTTCTTGTAAGCATGGCTGTTTTGTCAAGATTAAAATCCCTAGTGCTCAATAATGACCTCTTAGACCACACTTCTTGTATATAACCTTGGTCTAATTCGATAGGGATTAGGTAACGATCATTATTGACTTGATATCCTGGCAAATCACAATCTTGCAAGGAAGATTCAGCTGGATAAGTTTCAGCAGCCTTGGACTCAGTATAAATACTTAATTGACCCTGTCCCCAAGTGGGACGACCGAGTTTGTCTAACTCTCCCAACTTAAAATAAGGCTTTGCTTTATAGGGTAACAGCCCCATATTTTCATAATCTTGTGCTGTTAAGGCTGTAACCTTGGTCGATAAGAGCAAACAAGCTATAAAAACGATAAATATCACTGGCTTAATAAACCGTTTCATCAGCATTCTCCGTTATGTTACCTAGTTTATAGCTTTATTTTAACATATTTTCAGTGAGCAAATTAGCAAAAAATTAACAAACGGTGTCAAGTTGCCAGTTATTTTGTCCAGAAAATCGAATGGCTCCCTGTTGGTCAGTGCGATAAATTTTTATAGCTCGTTCATTAAGACGGTCTAGAGTTTCTTGATGAGGATGCTGATACCGATTATTTGGACCAGCTGAAATCAAAGCAATTTTTGGCATCACCTTATCTAAAAAATTCGACGACGATGAACCACGACTGCCATGATGACCAACTTTCAAAACATCCACCTGTAAATTAGGATAGGTTGCCAGTAGCTCTTGCTCCCCTGCCTCTTCTAAATCACCTGTAAACAGAAAAGTCCACCCCAACAAGCGACCATATAAAACCACAGAGTCATCATTGCCGCCATCACCTTGTTTCAATGGAGCAAGAACTTGTAAGGCAGAGTTCATAATTGGTAATTTATCTCCAGCACTTACTGTTTTTACCTTACTATTCAAGCGACCTAAACGATTACGAAAACCTGTTTTTGTTAAACTTCCTTGACTGACCAAGAGTTGATCGACTTTAAGCTCTTTCGTTAACATTTCCAAATCCCCCATGTGATCTTCATGAGCATGGGTAACGATTAACTGATTGATTCGTCCAATTCCTCGACTTTTTAGGTACGGAATTAGACTGTCTTTAGCATTGACTGATTGAACTCCTTGACGCCACACTTCTTTTTTATTTACAGTCAAACGTCCCCCAGTATCAATCAAAATGGTCTTACCTGACATATCTCTGATTAAAATACTATCACCTTGTCCAACATTAACCATAGTAACTTCATTTTCCAAAGGATTTTTAACTAAGAAAAATAGCAGAGCTAATATGATACTAAAAACAATGACAAATTGTTTGTTTCGATAATAATCATAAAGAAAAGCTAAAATCAATAACACAACAAATAATAACCAAGCACTTGGACTTCCTAAAATCAGTGGTTTTGTCAACCAAGAACCAAATCCTTTCAATAGGCTTTCCAAGATGACAAATAATGGATTTAGCCAAGTTAACTTATAAATGGGAGAGATGATAAATGCTAGCGATAGCAGGGGCAAAATGACTTGGTCAAACACAAAGGATAAGAGAGCCGTTAATACAATCGACCAGGGTTGAAAAACGGAAAAATAAGTCAATAAAATAGGGACACTACCTAGACTAATGGTTAGCACTTCTGCTAATTTTTTTCTCATCTGATTTAATTGACTAAAATCCATCATACTGATGATAAACGCATAAGCAAAACTTAAAACACCTGCTGTCGTTAGTAAAACATTGGGCATAGCTAGTAAACAAATCAGTAAGGTCAAGGCAAAATTGTCTAGTTTTTTAAGACCCAAACGTCCTAAAAAAGCTTGCATCAGACTACGAATAACTGAAATTGAAAAACCAGTTAATCCAGCATAAAAGAAAGAAAATGGTAATTGCAACCCGTCAACCCAGTCCTGCCTTAACCCTAAACGCAAACAGATTTTACGAAAATAATGGATAAAAAAGCCCACTTGCATACCAGAAAGTGCAAAAAGATGAATAATACCAAGCTCTTGATAAAGGTCGCTCATCTCTGAAAAATCCTTATCTAAATAGCCAAATAGCAATCCTGTCATGTAATGACTCATAGGAGCTGGAAAACCTTGCTTAATGCTCACGATAGCCTGTCGTCGCCATTGATGCAGGTAATCAAGTAGAGATATCTTTTGTGTAATCATCATTTTTTTAATAGACTGGATACTTAAAATTCGATAAATGCCTTGATTTTTAAGATAGGCACGATAATCAAAACCAGAGAAATTTCTTTTTTCACTAGCTTGGCTCAATTCCCCTTCAACTTCTAGGGTCACTGTTTGACTCAAACGGCTAAAATATTCTTTTTCTTCAACTGATTTTAAAGTATAAAAGGCTTGATAACGCCAGCCGTCTGCTGTGGCTTGAAACGTCAGCCGATCACCATTGATACTCATGGTATCTGGAATCACTTGTACTTGATTGACTTGAATAGAGGCTTGCTTATCATTTAGTTCCATCTGCTGAAAATGATAAACAAAATAAAGTAAAAATCCTACTAAAAGAATTAAATTAGATACAAAAATTTTTAACGGATAAAAATACCATAAACCAATTAGGGCAATAGATAATAGAATACCTAAACCCAAAAAATGATACGCTAAAATAAGGTAACTTAAACACACCAAAAAAGTCAAATAAATCACAGGTAGTCCCAAAGATTTAATCAACGCTAATCAACTCCCTTAATTTTTCAAACGTTTTCTCTCCAATACCTGATACTTTTTTCAAATCATCCACAGTCTGAAAAGAGCCGTTACTCTCACGATAATCAATAATATCCTGAGCTCGCTTAGCTCCGATACCAGAAATGGTCTGCAAGTCACTAAGGCTGGCTTGATTGATATTGACCTTAGATGAAGCTAACTGGCTTTCCTCATCAGTCTTTGTTTGAGGTGTAATAACACTAATATTTTCTCCTTGACTTGCCACATAAATAACACTAGCATCGGTCAACTTTTGAGCTAAATTAACGGATTTTTTATCAGCTAATTCAGTCAAACCACCTGCTGCCTTAATGGCATCATTTACTCGGCTACCTGCGGGTAGTTGATAAACACCTTCTTTTTTAACTGCTCCCTTGACGTCAACCACTAAAACATCTTGCTCACTTTCAGAACTAAGACTGCGGTCACTAGTTAATACTTCCGTTTGTTCAACCACTTGATTACTCGAACTGGTCAACAATAGATCATCTTGTTCTTTTGTAGGTTGAAAAAAGCTAAAATAAGCTAAGAATAAAAAGATGACACCACCTAAGCCTACTAGTAAAAATTTTTTATTTTTGATTTCGGTTAATATGTGATCCATAAGTCCCCTCCTTATCCTTTTATTCGTAATCAAACATACAAAAAAGAACACCTGACATCAGGTGTTCAACAAGGATTTAGTTACGATGCTTATCAGGATTCCAAACAAAGCTAGCTAACCAGCTAAAAACAAGTGTCGACAAGACTAAAATGATTGCGACAAGAGCAGCTGGAATCCGAATCAGATACCATAAAACAGATGGTTTTTTAGGATTATGATAATTTTGATTTTCCTGATCTAATTGATCAAAAGCCGTTTGAATTCGACTAGCCACTTCTTCGACACCTACATTATCCATACGTTTAATGTCTGAAATGTCAATCGGTTCTCCAAAATTCATATCCACTCGCTCACGAGAAATCAATCCCTTTAAGGTCATTGGTCCAAGATAGGCTGATGGTACAATGCGAACCTTTGCCATCTTAGCAATTAAGGCAACACCACCTTTAACATCACTAGAATGTCTGCTACCACTTGGAAACATAATCAAAGAGCGTGAACTTTTTTTCAGCATATTGATAGGATAACGAATGGCTTCTTGACCTGGATTTTCACGATCAATAGGAAAGGCACCACACATACGAATCCACCAACCAAAAATCCGATTGGTAAATAATTCCTTTTTAGCCATAAAGATAAACTGTTTGGGACGAGCAGCAAAGGCCATAAAAACAGGATCCCACCAAGTGCGATGAGGGGCTACTAGGATATAATTTTCCTCGGCATCAGGAATCTTATCTTGATTATGATAATGGACGTTGCCATTGATAATCCAAAGTAAAAAGACCACTAAACCACGAAGATAGGTATAAAACATAGGTTTTCCTTACTTTCTTACTGAAATAACTATTCTTTTATTGTACCATATTTGAAATAAAACAACAATCAAGTAAATATGATATAATAAAGTCATGGAAAATCCGCATTTACTAGAAAATGAACGAATCGATCAACTCTTTTCAACTGATGTGAAAATTATTCAAAATCGTGACGTTTTTAGTTACTCTATTGACTCTGTCTTACTCTCTCGCTTTCCCAAATACCCACAAAAAAATGGTCTAATCGTCGATCTTTGTAGTGGTAATGGCGCAGTTGCCCTTTTTGCCAGCAGTCAGACTAAAAGTTCCATTCTGGCAATTGAATTACAGGAACGCTTGGCAGACATGGCAAAACGCTCTGTTAAACTCAATCAGCTAGACCAACAAGTAACTGTTGTTCAAGACGATTTGAAAAATCTACTTCAACACGTCCCACGTTCGCAGGTTGATTTAATCGTGTGTAATCCACCTTACTTTAAGGCTAGTGACACATCGAAAAAAAATCTATCTGAACACTATCTTTTAGCCCGTCACGAAATCACAACCAACTTAGATGAAATTTGTCAGGTGAGTCAACAAGGGCTAAAATCCAATGGTCGTTTAGCCCTTGTTCATCGTCCTGACCGTTTTTTAGAAATTATTGACACCTTAAAAACATACAAACTAGCCCCTAAACGCGTTCAATTTGTCTATCCCAAAAATCACAAAGAGGCTAACATGCTCTTGATTGAAGCCATTAAAGATGGCTCAATGGATGGCTTTAAGATTTTGCCACCACTGATTATCCACAAGGATAATGGCGACTACACAGATGAGATTTTTGAGATTTATTATGGTAAAAGAAACTAAAGCTTATCTTTATGTGCTACGTTGCCGAGATAATTCGCTTTATACAGGCTATACCACCGATATAAACAGACGACTAAAGACCCACCAAACAGGAAAAGGAGCCAAATACACCAAAAGTAGATTACCAGTGGAATTGATTTATTGGGAAAGTTTTGACAGCAAATCCCAAGCTATGTCAGCAGAAAGCCTGTTTAAACAAAAAACAAGGCGACAAAAGTTAGATTATATTGCTAGCAAAACTGCTTCGTTTAAAGATTAAATAAAAAGACAAGGCCTATTAGACCTTGTCTTTTTATTTATCGCCTTTGTTACGAATAACAAAGCCATTTTTCTTTTCACTAGAAGTACGATGAGGACGCTTATTGCCTTTATTTTCAAAATCACGACTATTTTTATTAGAACGACGTTTGAAATCACGGCGACCACCGTCACGTTGATCTGATTTGCGACCAGAACGTTGTTGATTTCTACCACCTTTATGACCAAAGCCATGACCTGATGGCTTAAATGGCAATGGTTTTTCACGAGCAATCTCAATCTCTGGCATCGTATCTGGGTCTTGAACCGTCAAACTCAAAATATAAAGTGCTAACTCTTCTGGCGTAAATTGACCAGCTAATTTAATGGCATCACTCTTGAATTTATCAAATCCAGCAGTGATTTTTTCATCTGCCAAATCACGAGCAATTTTTTTCAAAGCGACTTTCTTTTTAGCTTGGAAAGCTTCTTGAGCTGTTGCTGGTTTAAGACCTTTCATGCGTTTCTTGGTTAGATTCTCAATGATAGAGAGGTAACCCATTTCATTTGGTGAAACAAAAGTAATGGATTGACCATGCTTACCTGCCCGACCTGTTCGACCGATACGGTGAACATAGCTTTCTGGGTCTTGTGGAATATCATAGTTGTAAACGTGAGTCACTCCTGAAATATCCAAACCACGAGCTGCCACATCTGTTGCCACCAAAATATCTAATTCGTCATTTTTGAAATCACGGAGAACACGAAGGCGTTTACCTTGATCAAGATCACCATGGATACCTTCCGCACGGAAACCACGTAATTTCAAGCCACGAGTCAACTCATCCACACGGCGTTTGGTACGACCAAATACAATGGCTAATTCTGGCTGATCAACGTCCATCAAACGAGTCATGGTGTCAAATTTTTCTTGCTCACGCACACGAATATAGTATTGGTCAACCAACTCAGTTGTCAATTCCTTAGCAGCGATTTTAACATGCTCAGGCTCTTTCATAAAGGTCACACCGATTCGCTTAATCGCTTCTGGCATGGTCGCTGAAAAGAGCAAGGTCTGACGACTATCTGGCACACGGCTGATAATTGCTTCAATATCTTCCAAGAAGCCCATGTTGAGCATTTCATCTGCTTCATCCAAAATCAAGGTTTCAATATCAGACAGTTTCAAGGCCTTGCGTTTAATCAAATCCAAAAGACGACCTGGTGTTCCAACAACGATATGAGCCCCTGAACGAAGAGCCTTGATTTGTTTTTCAATACTAGAACCACCATAAACTGAACGAACCTTAACACCTTTATCACGACCAAAACGGAATAGTTCTTCTTGACATTGTACTGCCAATTCACGAGTTGGAGCAATAATCAAGGCTTGAATCGTATTATCTTCTGTATGAATCTTATTTAAGGTTGGCAAACCAAAGGCTGCTGTTTTACCAGTCCCTGTTTGAGCCTGACCAATGACATCCTTATTAGCAAGTGCAAGAGGGATGGTCATCTCTTGAATTGGTGATGGCTCAACAAAGCCAGCTTTTTCCACAGCAGATAAAATGTCTGCTGATAGGTCTAAATCTGTAAATTTCATAATTTCCTTTTCTAATAAAAGGCAGTGCGAAGCTGCCTTATGACGCTTAATTTTATAATATTCCCTGTCGGCAAAAGAGCTAAACACTCAATCACTAACTAAGTAACCTATCTAGTATAACACAAAGTCAACTAATTTGATAGAAAGAAAATGAGAAAAAGTCAATAAAGCGTTGTCAAAGAAAAAAGCACCTCTAGGGTGCTTGATAACTTATTTGAAAACAAAATCCAGTTCAATACCTGGGTTGATCGATTTGAAAAGAGTTCGATAGTAGTCCTTGGCAGCGATTTGCAACTGTTCTTGGTATTTCTCTAAATACTCTTTTTGCTCCTTATTACTCAGTGCTTTTGTTGCCAACTCACCTGTGTCAACATTTTTGGTAAAAACGCTAAGCAACTCTCCACTCGAATCATAGAGTTTATAAGGATCAACCTTGGCTTGTTCCACACCAATCACTTCAAACTTAGGTACCGTAATCTGATAACGATTATCACTAGTTTGACGAATTGATACAGGTTTTTTAATACCCAACTTAGCCTGGTAATTTAAGATGATAATAGTTTTTTTCTCTGTCAAAGGCAGATTAAACTTGGAAAAAAGCTTAACATTATTTTTTTGGGTTTCAATACGCTGAACACCCACATTAAGAAAGACGGTCTCCTTGACTTTTTCAATATACTGCACCACACTAGACGAGCTATTGTTCGAAGTAGTCCCAATGACACCTGTATAATTGAGAGTAAAAAATCCCCCGATCAATAAAGCAGCTAAAATAAATAAACAAACCATGGCTTTGCGTAACATTTTTTTCTCCCTGTGTCTTTTCTTTCATTATATCACCTTGTTCACGAAAAGTGATTTTTCAACTACAAGCTATTCTTAAAAACCTCAGTCGTATCACTGAGGTTTCTAAATATTATTTCAACACCGCTTCAGCTAAAGCCTGTTGAATTTGAATAACGTTTTTATCACGTTTGAATTGAAGCGTTTCAGCCGGTTCAACCCCTGATGAAATCCAAATTTTTAATTCGGCATCAAGATCAAAATGCCCTGAGGTTTCTACAGTAAAACGAGAAATTGAACGATAAGGTAATGACTTGTACGATGTTTTCTTGCCTGTCATACCCTGTTTATCTACTAAGATTAAACGACGCTCAGTAAAGACAATCAAATCACGCACCAAACTAAAGGCTAATTCAACTGCTCACCAGCCACTAAAATATCAGCCAATTCTCTCTCTACTCGATCATTATCTTTTTGCGAGGCATTGCCTAACAAACCTGAAAATAGTCCCATCTTATTCTCCTTACATTTTTTCTTCTAACTGCACATCTGGATATTTATCGGCAAACCAACGTAGAGCAAAGTCATTCTCAAAAAGAAAAACAGGTTGGTCAAAACGGTCACGTGCCAAGATATTACGACTCGAACTCATGCGTTCATCCAAATCTTCTTCCCTAATCCAACGCACGGTCTTTTTACCCATCGGCGTCATGACCACTTCAGCATTGTACTCACCCTCCATACGATGTTTAAACACTTCAAATTGAAGTTGCCCAACAGCTCCCAGCATATACTCACCTGTTTGGTAGTTTTTATAGAGCTGAATAGCTCCTTCTTGCACCAGTTGTTCAATCCCTTTATGGAATGATTTTTGTTTCATGACATTTTTCGCAGCAACTTTCATGAAAATCTCTGGGGTAAAGGTTGGCAGAGGTTCAAACTCAAATTTGTTCTTGCCGACTGTCAAAGTATCACCCACCTGATAAGTACCTGTATCATAGACACCGATAATATCACCAGCCACGGCATTTTCAACGTTTTCACGACTTTCTGCCATAAATTGTGTCACGTTCGATAACTTAGCTGACTTACCTGTACGAGATAGGTTGACGATCATGCCTTTTTCAAACTGACCTGACACAATTCGCACAAAAGCAATACGGTCACGGTGACGTGGATCCATATTGGCTTGAATTTTGAAAACAAAACCAGAAAAGTCTGTATTGAGCGGATCAATGACTTCTTCATCCTTTGTTCGATGACCGTGTGGTTCTGGTGCAAATTCCAAGAAAGAATCAAGGAAGGTCTGCACACCAAAATTCGTCAAGGCTGAACCAAAAAAGACAGGGGTCAACTCACCACCTAAAATCGCCTCACGAGAAAAATCATTTCCAGCTTCTTCCAATAATTCCACGTCTTCTAAGACTTGTTCGTAGAAAGGGTTATTGGCAAACAGACTAGCCCCTTGGTCAAAAGAAGCAAAGCGTTCATCACCTTTGTATAACTCTAAACGTTTGTTATACAAATCATACAAACCTTCAAAGCTCTTCCCCATGCCAATCGGCCAATTCATCGGATAACTAGCAATACCCAAGACTTCTTCTAATTCTTCCAACAAATCAAGCGGCTCACGCCCATCACGGTCTAATTTATTGATAAAGGTAAAGACTGGAATTTTACGATGCTTAACGACTTCAAATAATTTCTTGGTCTGAGCCTCGATACCCTTAGCTGAATCTACCACCATAACCGCCGCATCTACTGCCATTAAGGTACGGTAGGTATCCTCAGAAAAATCCTCATGCCCTGGGGTATCAAGAATATTCACTCGCTTACCTGCATAGTCAAATTGCATGACAGAAGATGTGACTGAAATCCCTCTTTGTTTTTCAATATCCATCCAATCTGATTTAGCAAAGTTACCAGTCTTTTTTCCCTTGACTGTCCCTGCCTCACGAATTTCACCACCAAAATAAAGCAACTGCTCTGTAATCGTCGTTTTACCAGCATCCGGGTGACTGATAATGGCAAAGGTTCGACGTTTTTTAATCTCATCTTGTAAAGACATCTTTTCTCCCTATTTTACAAATCATTAAATGATGTGTTCTGTATTGTCATTATACCCCAACTCTTAGCTTTTCGCAATAAAATAAAAGTCTTATTGTTGTCACTAACTAACTAACTATAAGATAATGCACTTGATTAATTAGAAAAAGAGAATAACACAATGACCTTAACCAAAAAACAATGGCTCGTTTTAGTCATTTTACTAGCCGTCACTAGCTATGGTATCGATACGAAAGTTGCTATCTTAGCAAGCTACAACGACTCGTTAGATGGTTATTCTCATTTTCTCTTGGTTTATAATTTAATTGGCCTTTATTTTATCCCATTTGTTTATGATCTCAAACCTGAGTTAGCATGATTTTTATTCTGTCATACTAATTGTTTGATTGGTTAATCTAAAACAATCTCTTGAAAACGACAACTTCTACCATTCATGGCCTTGATTTAATCCTTTATGTTCTTTTAGTTGCCAAAAATAAGAGCTAGTTTAATCTAGCTCTTATTTTCTAATACGTCTACAATTTTTGCCAAATTCATCGAGTTGCTACCCTTTAGAAGAATCTGATCATCCCTGTCTAGTTCTGCTACAATAGTTGCCACTAACTGTTCAAAATCATCTTGCTGGTCATTTTTAACAAAGTAATGAACAGTCCCTTGGGGAAACTTAGCAGCCGCCAAGTCAAATAGACCCTTAATATCTTGACCATAAAGATAAATCTGATCAAAATCATCAGGAGATAAACTATCAATCATGCTGTCATGAAGGGCTTGTGATGTTGGCCCAAGCTCTTTCATATCTGCTAAGACAACCAACTTGCGACCAGCTTCATTTTTAGGAATATTAGCAAAGGTTTCAAGAATCAATCGCATGGCAGTCGGATTGGCATTATAGACATCACTGAGAATGTCTGCACCATTACTAGCCTTTTTCCACTCTGTTCGGTTCTTGGTTAAGTTAAGGTGAGCCAAAGCTGAGATAATATTGTCTTGGCTAACCCCTTCTTCTAGAGCAATATAAGCTGCGATCATGGCATTCGTTGCGTTATACTTACCCGTCACAGGAATAGTTAATTCTTCCTCCAAAAAATTCACCTTAAATGTCAAGGACTCTTTTTCTTCAATCAAATCTGTCAAATACAAATCTCCCCCTTGACCAAAACGTTTAACCATCTGACCTTGAGGGATAAACTCATCCACAATCTCATCATTAGGGATTAACAGCAAGCTATCCAATGCCATGCCTTTTGTCAACTGCATCTTACCTTGAGCAATTTTTTGACGTGTACCAAAAAACTCCAAATGCGCTTCACCAATCAAGGTAATGGTTGCCAATTTTGGTCGAGCAATCTCTGACAACAGCGCAATATCACCTAAGTGGTCTTGCCCCATTTCTAAAACTAGCTTTTGAGTATCTTTTGGCATAGAAAGAATGGTATAAGGTAGTCCTATTTCATTATTGTAGTTCCCTTGCGTTTTATAAGTTGGATAAGTCGTTGCCAAAAGGTCAAAAATCATATCCTTGGTCGTGGTCTTACCATTAGAACCTGTCACCGCAATAACGTCAACCCCTGTCTTATCGATATAGTAACTTGCCAACGTTTGTAGAGCCACCAAACAATCATCAACCAAAAGATAAGGAACATCTATCAAATCTTTCTCAGATAGGGTTACAACTGCCCCTTTTTCAATAGCTAAGTCAATAAAATCATGACCATCACGCAAGCCTTTTAAGGGAACAAATAAATCTCCCTTTTCAATCAAACGACTATCAAACTCAATTTTATTGATTCGTAAGTCTGATAGTCGGCTGGTATCGTTTTTAGCTCCAATAACACGAGCAATTTCTTGTAAGGTTAAATTCATCTCAATCATTCTTTCTTTTTCTTTCTCTTTATTATATCATAAACTAGACTTGTCATTGGGCAAATATCTGCTATAATATTAAACGGTAGCCAAAGGCTACCTTACAGAGTAGATGATTCGCGTTAAGTGTGTGTGAATGGGATGTTGTCACACAACGAAACCTATTGGTGCGGTGAATCATTGCATCCGCTGTTATTTCCATAACAGCTCCACTTGTGAAAGGAGCACAAATGAACACTTTATTTTCTAGACCAAAAATGACTAGTCAACGCTTGGTAACCTTAGCCATGTTGGCAGCACTTGCCATTGTCATTAGTAAATTTTCCATTACGGTCATCCCCAACCAACTGGTTGTAGGTTTTACCTTTATCGTTAATACCATTATCGGTATGGTGGCAGGCCCTATTTGGAGCTTTATCACACTTGCTTTGATTGATGTCATCGATAACCTTAGTAGTGGACAAGGTAATTTTATTATTTGGTGGACGCTCATGGAAGCCATTGAAGGCTTACTTTATGGACTCTTCTTCCACGGTCATTTGCTATCAAAAACTAAAAAACAAGACTGGTTCAGAGTGACCCTAGCAGTTTTGGTAATCATGCTTTTTAGCACCTTCTTGATGACACCATTTTTGATTCAAACCTACTTTGGTACCCCTATTATCGCCCAGTATTTAGCTGGTCGGTGGTTGAAAATCTTTGAAATTCCTGTGCGTATTGTAGCCATCATGCTACTTATCCCACAGTTACAAAAAATTCCTGAATTAAGAAAACTCGTTAAATAAAAAACTCAGCGTATCATCCCTACGCTGAGTTTTATTATGTTAAAGCAAATGACTTTCTCGCTTATCAAACATTTCTTGAGCCAGTTGAACCAAGCGTTCAATCAAATCGCTATAAGCCAAGCCCATATTCTCCCAGAGGAGTGGATACATTGACCACTGCGTAAAACCTGGCATGGTGTTTAATTCGTTAAGATAAATCTTACCATCTGTTGTCAAAAAGAAATCACATCGAGATAAGCCGCAGCCACCAATCGCACGAAAGGCCTGTGCTGCATAAGCTCGCATCTGTTCCATAACTTGAGTATCAATCTTGGCTGGGATTTCCATGGTAATCTTGTTGTCAATATATTTGGCTTGATAATCGTAAAAGGCAACATCTTTAACCACTTCACCTGCTTCTGTAGTCTTCACATCACTATTACCCAAAAGACCAACTTCAATTTCACGTGCATCAACCCCTTGCTCAATCAAGATGCGGTTGTCATATTTCAGAGCGAGTGTAATGGCAGCACGCAAGTCAGCTTGATTGTCTGCTTTTGAAATACCAACACTTGATCCCATATTAGCAGGCTTGACAAAAACAGGATAAGTCAAGTTAGCTTCTACTTCAGCCACTTTTGCCTCTATCTCATCTCCTTCAAGAAAGACCACATAGGCCACTTGAGGAATCCCCACTGTAGCTAGAACTTGTTTGGTCACAATCTTATCCATGGCTACTGATGAACTAAGGACATTGGTACCGACATAAGCCATGCCAAGCACTTCTAGAAAACCTTGAACTGAGCCATCTTCGCCCATAGGTCCATGAAGAACAGGGAAAACAACCGCTCCTTCTTCATAAATGTCACTTGGCTTCACTTGTTGGCTTAAATTAACCGTATCATTGGTCATCAATTTTTCGTCTTGACCTGGCTGACTAGTAAATTCTTGCGTTTTGATAAATTGACCACTTTTGGTAATAAAATAAGTTTTTACAGAAAACTTATCATAATTGACTGCTCGCATCACACTTTCTGCCGATAAAACTGAAACGTCACGCTCTGCTGAACGACCACCATATAATAAAATTAAGCTTTGTTTTGTCATCTTTATCTCACTTTCTTTTTTGATTCGACTACCTTTATCATACCATAAAAAAAAAGGATTTTCAAAAATGACTTTTTAAAGCCCTTTCATACTAAATCAAAAAGACTAGGATAACCTAGTCTTACAACTGTGTCCGATTTTCAATAGCTCTCAGAAGCGTTAATTCATCTGCGTATTCAATGTCACTGCCGACTGCAAGCCCACGTGCTAGACGTGTTACCTTGATACCTGCTGGTTTTAATAATCGAGAAAGGTACATGGCTGTTGCTTCACCATCTGCTGTGGCATTGGTGGCGATAATTACTTCTTCCACTTGCTCGTCCATTAAGCGATTGATTAAACTTTTCAAGTTAATATCATCTGGACTGATTCCATTCATCGGTGAAATCAAACCATGCAGCACATGATAACGTCCCTTGTACTCTTGAATTTTTTCCATGGCAGACACATCTTTACTTTCTTCAACCACTAAAATCAAACTGGCATCTCGATTGTGATCTTGGCAAATATTGCAGGGATTTTCATCTGTTAAATTGCCACAAATCTGACAATATGTTAGTTCACGCTTGGCTGATAAAAGATTTTTAGCAAATTCATTGACCTCTTCATCACTCATGTTCAAAGTATAAAAAGCCAGTCTTGTTGCTGTTTTAATTCCGATACCAGGTAATTTTGCAAATGAATCAATCAACTTGGCAACTGGTGTTGGATAAAGCATCTTTTTCTCCTTTCTTAGTCAATCCCATAAGTATTAACATAAAGATTGATGATGTCACGAGTAATCTGATGACTGGTTTTTCCTGTCAAATCATTACTATGAGGTAAAACAACCGCAACGGCAACTTGAGGATTTTGACTTGGGGCATAAGCTACCACATTTAGATTGCTGGTCATGACTGACTTACCAGAAGCGTCAGTGACAAAAGCCTCGGCAGTTCCAGTTTTAGCTGAAATGCTAACATTAGCTCCATAACCAATTTCATTTCCAGTTGTAAAGCCATTGCCACCATAAACCACATTATAGAATCCTTCTTGGATCAGGGCCATTTCTTGAGCTGAAATAGCAACGGTATTAAGATTCTTGACTTCAGTAGCCTGAACTAACTGCCCCAAACCACCATCGTCTGTATTGTCATAAATTCCTTCGACCAAATAAGTCGCCAAGCGATTACCACCATTGGCTACAGTTGCTGCATATTGAGCCAGTTGCATGGTAGTATAATTGTCAAACTGCCCAAAAGACTCGGTCATCATATTAGCTAAGCTATAATCTTGTGGAATAAAACCTGCCGACTCGCCTGGCAAGTCAAGCCCTGTTTTGACACCAAGTCCATACTGAGCATAGGTCGCTCGTAACTTTTCCATAGCCGTTTGATAAACCGAAGCTTTCAATAAATCGCTAGTCATACCATCTTGCCCTGCCAGCTTTAGAGCAACCTGAACCATATAGGTATTAGACGAATACTCTAAAGCCTGAACTGCTGTGATTGGCAAGCTACCACCTGCCAAATCGGTAAACCAAGACTTAATGGTATCAATTTGTTGATCATAAAGGGTTTGATTCTCTGAAATCACCCCATTTTCCCAACCAGCTGACAAGGTAGCTCCTTTCACGACTGAGCCTGGTGTGAACACCTTAGTAATGGTTCCCAAGGCATCTCTTGTCAATTCTCCTGTTTGAATATTATGTTCTAGACCTGCCATCGCTAAAATTGCACCAGTATTGGGATTTAGAGCGACAGCATATATCCCTTCAGAATTAGTGACATTACCTGCCGCTAGCTCTTCCTCATAGTAGGTTTTTAGAATATCTTCAACACCCTCTTGGAAAGACAGGTCAATAGTTAATTTAATATTTTGTCCCTTTTGACCTTGACTCGTTTGCTGATCTGAAACAATTTGACCTGACTTATCTACTGTCACCTGACGAGTTTGACGTTGTCCTTGTAACACCTCTTCATATTGCTTTTCTAAATAACTTGTTCCGACCCGATCATTGAGTGCATAACCTTTTTTAAGGTAAGTTTCAGCTTCTTCTTGAGGCAAACCTGCTTGTTCTGTTGATACACGACCAATGATAGAAGACAAGGAGGTTTCAATAGACTGTCTTTGCCAATTGGTCTGAACTGAAATTCCTGGTAATTTAGCCTTATTGGCCGTCACATAGGCAATTTGTTCAGACGATAGATCACCTGTTGTCAAAAATACGGTGTCAAAAATACCTGCTCCGTTCAGCTGATTAAAGATGTAAATAATTTTCAATTCTTCATCACTATAGACTAAGGCTGACTCTGGCACTGCTGCCAAGACATTTTCATAAATGGTGGATTGGGTCAAGTAATTCCCTAATTGATCAAATTTTTTATCGTTAGGGAGTTGCTCAACCAATTCTTGAAAACGGTCTTGTTCCACTAAATAATAATCTTTTTTAGCCCGGTCTGATACCTGTGTTTCTGTCAAATCAACATAGCTTGACAAGTCCTGAGCCAATTTTTTCATGTCTTGTGCAGTCATGACATTATTCCGAGTAAAGGCTAGTTGCTGCTTGAGCTGATTATTAACCAAGGCCGTTCCCTTAGCATCATAAATCTGTCCCCTAGGACTAGAGGTAGTGACGGTATAGGTGGTTGAAGCCACTAATTTTTTTTGATAAAAAGCCTTATTCAATAACTGCATATCTGCTAAGCGTAAGACCAGTATTGAAAATAAAAAAACAATAACAAAAAAAAGAAGATAAATACGTTGTAATAGGGTGTTAGTTACTTTTGAATGTTTGCTAGCCATATCCTTACTTTCTAGAATTATCGTATGACTATTTTATCATAATTATCACAAAAAAACTTGTCAGTCAGACAAGTTTTTTAAGAATTAGCCAGATAGTTCTCGATAGCTGAAACATCTACTTTTTCGATATTTTCTAAACGTGATTCCTGCTTTTTATTGGCAAAATAGCCCAAATAAACTGGGGCTTTAATCTGATATTTTTTTGAAAATGCTTTATATTGCTTGCTATCAATACCAACAGTTTCAAGATAGTAAATTGGCAACTCCTTCGTATCTGTCGCCTCTTTCAATTTGGGAACAAACTTTAAAGCTGCATCACTATCTGGACGGCCGATTAAAAGATAAAAGGACTCTTTTTGTCGGATTTTGGTTTTTACTTCTCCAAGCTCTATCTTAGGGTAAGCCTGAATCATCTCTTGATAATCTTGATAAAGAGAATCTGCAAACACTTTTTGTGAAAAGATAAGGGTTAAACACGACAACAATAAGAATAAATATTTTTTCATTATTCTACCTCCTATCTTTTTATTCGCAGAAAAATAAAAGAACCTAAGTAGTAACTTAGATTCCTTTATTTTTTAATTATTTACCAAGGTAATACTCAGCTGTTACATTCAATTTATCGTCAAATTCAAAGACAAGTGGTGGGAAGTTTGGAATTTCCACATCCATGATTTCATCATCTGACAACCCTTTGATGTGTTTAACAAGGGCACGGATTGAGTTACCGTGAGCACCAACAAAGACGTTTTGACCTGATTTAAGGGCTGGTGCAATCTTGTCTTCCCAGAATGGAAGTGCACGCTCAAGCGTTACTTTCAAGTTTTCAGCGTCTGGCACAACCGAATCATCAAGAAGAGTATAGCGACGGTCTGCATGTGCTGAATGCTCATCATCTTTAGCCATTTCTGGCGGCAAAGTATCGTATGAACGACGCCAAATGTGAACTTGCTCATCACCGAATTCTGCGGCTGCTTCTGCCTTGTTTTTACCAGTTAAACCACCATAATGACGCTCATTCAAACGCCAAGATTTCTCAACTGGTACCCAAAGTTGATCAGCATACTCAAGTGCCAAGTTTGTTGTTTTAATCGCACGTTTCAGTACAGATGTGAAAGCTACATCAAATTCGATACCAGCTTCTTTGATCAATTTACCAGCATCAATTGCTTGTTGTGTTCCTTTTTCTGAAAGGTCAACATCTGCCCAACCTGTGAAAAGGTTAGCTTTATTCCATTCTGATTCACCGTGACGGGCAAATACTAATTTCACCATGTTATTTCTCCTTTATTTTTTGGTAATCCAAAGTAATACCCTTTCATTATACAAAAAAATTGTGAAAAAATCTACTAAAAATATTAGAATTTCTTGCCTTCAAAATGAGTCAAGGCAAACTCAATCATCAAATGACCAATCTTATCCTTTTTCTCCAAATCATCATGGTTAGACAAGGTTCTAGGATCCCAACTTTCATTGGCTAAACTATCAGCCGAATAAAAACAATGCACATGTTGAATCTGGCGAAAAGCTGCTAAGGCTGCTACTGCTGAACACTCCATATCCACACAAATAGCACCTTCTTGCCGACGCTTGGTGATTTTATTTGCTGTTTCTCGATAAATCCCGTCCGTTGTCCAAGCCTTACCCAGCGTATAGCTAATCTGACCTTGGTCTAAAAAGCTTTCTAGGGCTGATAGATGATCTTGATTGACTGGAATTTCACGACTAGCTGGTTGATAATGGTAGCTTGTTCCTTCATCACGAAGGGCGGCTGTCGGAATGATGAGACTGGTTTCTTCAATTTCTTCCAAAACACCACAAGTCCCAAATAGAACAAGGTTTTCCATACCCATATAAATCAAATCTTCTAGCACTGCCACACAACCTGCCGCTCCCACAAAAGCATTGAAAAAGCCAATTTTAATACCTTGGATGTCCAATTCATAAATAGGGATTTCAATACAGGCTAGTGACAAGCTAAACAATTCACGATGTGGATAGGAATTGAGCAAGCGTGAAAAAGTTTCACGAGCAAAGCAAGACACAAAGGTCTTTGGAAAATCTGGCATTCTCTCCCCCATACTATCAGAAGGATTAAGTACTGCCTGTTGATTCGCGTCAAATTCTTCTAAAATCATCACTGTTTTTCTTTCTTATTTTTCCTTATCATCACACTCTTGAGATTTATCGGTCAACATGTCCTTGGGTTTAATGAGATAGCTAGTAATTCCAACGATAATCATACGAAAGATAAATAAAAAGAGAATAATTGCAATAATCAGTTGTTCTGTGGTCATAATAGAGATAAACCTTTCAGATAGACAAAACAAGCCTAAGCAACGTTAGACTTGTTTTTGAGTTAATCATTATTTAACTGCGTCTTTTAGGGCTTTACCAGCTTTGAAAGCAGGAACTTTAGAAGCTGCAATTGTGATTTCTTTACCGGTTTGTGGGTTACGACCTTTACGAGCTGCACGTTCACGTACTTCAAAGTTACCAAAACCAATCAATTGCACTTTTTCACCAGCCGCAAGGAATTCTTCGATTGCTGCAAAAACTGCATCAACTGCTACTGCTGAATCTTTTTTTGTCAATTCTGTTGCTTCTGCAACTTTTGCGACTAAATCTTGTTTGTTTGCCATTAAACAAATCCTCCATAAATGTAATACATGCTATATCATACATTAAAAAGACTATCGGGTCAAGTATTTAATGCTATTGATTTAACAATATTATCAACCAAGGTAACTAAGGCTTAAGCATAATGAATCATGATAGCAAAGGCTCCTTCACCAGTATGCGTTTGAATAATAGATCCAGTTTCTAAAACAGAAATCTCTTGGGCTACGAATGGTTGTAGTTCTGCCTTTAATTGTTGAGCGAAATCCATATCACCTGCGTAAGAAATGGCAATTTCTTTAATCTCTTTCTCAGCTAGATTTTCCTTCAATTGATTGAGCCATTTTGTAAAAGTTTTTTGACCTCTACCTTTCACCAAAGTGTTCAATTGATGGTCTTTTAATTCCATGACAACCTTGATATTGAGTAGAGAACTAAGTAAACCTGTGACACGACCGATACGACCACCTTTGACGAGATTTTCCAAGGTCGATACCCCAATAAACAACTCTGTTTTATCTTGAATGGCCTTGACTTTTTCTAAAATCTCTTCTCTAATAACTCCTTCTTGTGCTAATCGTGCGGCTTCAATCACTTGAAAGGCCATGGCTTGATCGGTAAACATGGAATCAAGTACTGTCACATCTGCTCCAGCAAGAGCAGCCCCTTGACGTGAAGCCTCACTGGTTCCTGACAAGGTATGGGTTAAATGAATAGCAAGAATGTGTTCACTTCCTTTTTCTTTTAGTTCTTCATACACTTGAGCAAATAAGCCTACTGGTGGCTGACTGGTTTTCGGGAGTTCGCGTGATGACCGCATTAAAGATAGAAATTTCCCAGTTTCTTTCAAGTCATTATCGGAATAAACCGTATGACCAATAGTAACAGATAAAGGAACCACAATAATTCCTAACTGCTCAATTACTTCGGGAGCAATTGTTATAGAAGAATCTGTTACAATCTTGACATTACTCATCTTATCACTCGCTTTTCTTTTATTTTGTTACCCTGTTCATTATATCAAATCTTTTGCCAAACGACTATTATCATATCAGCCTAAAAAGCATTGATTTTAATTTACGAATAATTTCTCTTCAAGAATTTAATTATCAAGTCAAATATTGCTAAAACTGTTGCAAGCAATGGCCTTAATTCAAAAATAAAAGTTAGAGAAAAATTCTCTAACTTTTATTTTTTTAATAATTCTCTGGCTTGAATCCTAGCAGCGTCTGTAACATTTTGCCCTGCCAACATCTTGGCAATTTCTTCGACACGTTCTTCCGTTTCTAAAAGACGAACCACTGAAACAGTTGAGGCCTCACTACTTCTTTTTTCAATAAAGAATTGATAATCCGCAATAGCAATCACTTGTGGTAGATGAGAAATCGCTAGCACCTGCCCATGTTGACCAATTTTATAAATCTTTTGAGCGATAGCTTGGGCAACTCGTCCTGACACACCCGTGTCAACTTCGTCAAAAACAATACTGGTCTTATCTTCCTTACGAGAAAACGCTGATTTAAGGGCCAACATCAAGCGAGATAACTCTCCTCCAGAAGCTACCTTGACCAAGGGTTTAAAACCTTCTCCAGGATTAGTTGAAATGTAAAATTCTACTTGTTCATGACCGTCACGATTGAATTTACCTTTGCTAAAATTAACCTTGAAATCGGCCTTTTCCATATACAAATCTGCCAGTTCTTGCTTAATGTCAAGAGCTAGATCTTCAGCTATCTTGTGGCGTTCTTGGCTTAGTTGACTAGCCGCTGCGACCAATTCTTTCTCAAGACTTTTCAACTGACCTTCCAAGTCATCCGTTCCTAAATCATTACCTGTCAGATGATTATATTCCTTAGAAATACTGCTAAAATAAGTCAAAACATCGTCAACACTCCCACCATATTTACGAGTAATGCTGTTAATGACGTCAAGTCTAGTTTCAATGGTCATTAGTCTTTCAGCATCAAATTCTAAATGATCAAGTGTATCTGACAAACGTTTACTGACATCTTCCAAAACATAATAGGCTTCACTCAAATGGCTAGACATGTCCTTATAAGCCGTATCATAATCTTCCAAACTCATCAAATCATTCATAGCAGAACGGATATTAGCTAGGCTAGAAAACTCTTCATCATCTAAGAGTTGATAAGCACTAGTTAAAGTGTCTGCAATTTGTTTATGATTTAGTAATTTTTCACGTTCTTGCTCTAATTTATCATCTTCACCAGTTTGTAAATCTGCCGTTTCAATCTCAGCCAACTGAAATTCCAACATTTCAATTCTAGCCTTATGCTCTGCTTCGTTTTTTTGTTTATCGAGGACACGCTTACGTAAACGACGGTACTGATCAAACAGTTCTTGGTAATGTTTCTTGGTCTCAACAAACTCTTGATTGTCAAAACTATCTAGGAGAGCAATGTGCAATTGTGGCTTCATCAACTCTTCTTGGTCATGTTGACCATGAATATCTACTAAAAACTGACCAATAGCTTTTAATGTCGTCAAATTAACCATTTGCCCATTGACACGACTAACACTGCGACCATTGGCAAAAATCTCTCGGCGAATAATCAATTCATCACTCAACTCAATTCCATTATCCGCTAAGAGTTGGCTTAGGGCAGGATTTTTATCCAAAGAGAAAAATCCCTGAATTTCCGCCTTAGTCGCCCCATTACGAATGACTTCTGTGCTAGCCCTTGCTCCTAGCATCATATTCATGGCATCAATGATGATTGATTTGCCAGCACCGGTTTCCCCTGTCAGTACCGTCATGCCATTATCAAAGTTTAGGGAAATTTCTTCGATAATCGCAAAATTTTTAATCGAAATGCTTAATAACATCTACTTATCCTCTTCGGCTTGCTTAAATTGGGCATGAGCTGTTGCTACCACATCCTCTATTTGACTAGCTACTTGATTTGTTGGCAAATCTGACTTTTCTAAATGTAGAAGAAACTCAATATTACCATGCCCACCTTGAATAGGAGAAAAATCCAACTGACAGGCTGAAAAGCCCGTCGCCACTGCCAATTCAGTCACTTCTTGTAAAACACGTTCATGGATAGCAGGATCTTTGACAATGCCATTTTTACCAATCTGCTCTCGACCTGCTTCAAATTGAGGCTTAACCAAAGCAACGACTTGACCATCATCAGCTAAAATCTCATGTAAAGTAGGTAAAATCAAGGCTAGCGAGATAAAACTGACATCAATAGAAGCAAAACTCGGTTGTCCTTCAACAAAATCAGTTAACTGGGCATAGCGAAAATTATACTGCTCCATACTAATCACTCGTGGGTCTTGACGTAATTTCCAGACCAACTGATTGGTTCCGACATCAACCGCATAGACTAATTTAGCAGCATTTTGCAGCATGACATCGGTAAAACCACCTGTTGAGGCACCTATGTCTAAAGTGGTCAAGTCAGCAACAGACAAGCCAAAAACATCTAGGGCTTTCTCTAACTTTAACCCACCACGACTGACGTATTTTAATTTTTCACCCTTTAATTTTAATTCGGTATTTTCATCAATTTTTTCACCAGGTTTATCAAAACGCTGACCATTGACGGTAGCAACAACCAAGCCTGCCATGACACCACGCTTGGCCTGCTCTCTCGTATCAAATAAGCCCTGTTTATAGGCTAATACATCTACACGCTCCTTAGCCATGCCATCGTAACCTTTCTATCGTGTTTAAGATATCATCTGCTTGAAAACCTTGTTCTTGCCTTAATTCTGCAAAAATCTCTTGCACCCTATCCAAACTCTCATTTAAGATTTTTTTAGAGTTTTCAAGACCTAACAGACTAGGATAGGTTGATTTATCTGCCAACAAGTCTTTTTTCGGTGTCTTACCTAAGGTGTCAAAATCAGCTGTCACATCAAGGATATCATCTCTTACTTGAAAGGCTAATCCAACCAACTGACCAACCTGTCTTAACTTATCCAAAACTTCTGCTGATTGTTGAGCCATTAAACCAGCGGCAACAAAAGGAAAAGTTAAAAGTTGCCCTGTCTTGTTGGCATGAATTTTTCGCAAGTCTTCCAAATCAGGTCTTTTGCCTTCGCCAAGCATGTCTAAGGCTTGACCTGCCACCATCCCAAAACTACCTGAAGCCCGTGACAACTCACTAATCAAAGTTAAACGAACCTTTTCTGGTAAATCAGTTTCTGCCAATAGGGCAAAGGGATCTAAAAAGAGGGCATCTCCTGCTAAAATCGCCATGGCTTCACCAAACTGTTTGTGATTGGTCGGCATACCTCGACGAAAATCATCATTATCCATAGCTGGTAAGTCATCATGAATCAAACTACCTGTATGAATCAACTCAACACTGACTGCCACTTGATAATGGCTTTTTGTCAACTCAAGTCCAAAACCTTCCAAAACCTGCAAACAAAGCAAGGGACGAATTCGCTTGCCACCTGCCTTAATCGAATAGCCGATGGCTTCTACTAAATGCTCAGACACATTTGCTTGAGCATAGAAATCCAGCATAGCTTGATCAATTTTTACCATCTCCATCTAGTCCATCTCCACCTGACTGCCATCTGCTTGCATGACCTTAACCAAGGTTTTTTCTGCTTCTTGTAGGGTTGTTTGAAGACGTTTTGATAGGCTCATCCCCTTTTGAAATTCAGCCAAGGCAGTTTCCAAAGGCACATCTCCATTTTCTAACTTGGCAACAATACTTTCTAATTCTTGTAAGTCTTCTTCAAATGTTTTTTGCGTTGACATTTTTTACCTCCACTTCTAAATCACCATCTCGCATCACGATGGTCAATGCGTCACCTACTTTTATAGGGGTAACTGAATCAATAAGATCTTGATTTTTTTGGACAAGGGCATAGCCTCGCTCAATAATTTTTTGAGTATCTAACGACAGGAGTGCATCTTGGGCTTTATCAAAGCGTGCCACCTGTCTATCGTACTGATTGGCCATATTACTTTTCAATAGACGCTCTAATTGGGTCACCTTATCTTTTTGACTGGCTAGTTTAGCTGGTAACCCTAAAAAAGTCAAAGATTGATTGAGTTGTTGATAAATCTGCTGCTTGATTTGTAAAGTCTGATCCATTTTCTCAGACAATCGAGTCGTCAAATAATCCACTTTCTGTAAGTAACCATCATACAATCTTTGAGGCTGACGAAAAACAAGAGATTGACTCGAGCTCTGCAAACGCTGATTAGCTTGTTCTAACAGAACTTGCATGGCTTGATATAGGCGTTTTTCCCAATCCAACAAACCTGTAAGCAAATCTGTCTTAGTAACTGGTGTAGCTAATTCAGCCGCAGCTGTCGGTGTGGCTGCTCGTTGATCTGAGACAAAATCAGCCAAGGTCACATCTGTTTCATGACCCACACTAGAAATAATTGGCAAGCGAGATTCAAAAATAGCCTGAACCACAATTTCTTCATTGAAAGCCCAGAGGTCTTCAATTGATCCACCACCACGACCAACAATCAAGAGATCTAAGTCAGTTATTTGATTAGCCAAGGCAATGTTGTTTGCAACTTCTTTCGCTGCCCCTTGTCCTTGCACCTTAGTTGGAAAAAGTAAAACCTCTACTCCGGCAAAACGGCGAGAAATGGTCGTGATAATATCCTTGATAACTGCCCCACTAGGACTTGTGATGACACCTACTCTTTTGACAAAACGAGGAAGGACTTGTTTATGCTTATTATCAAAGTACCCCACAACTGTAAGCTTTTTTTTCAACTGCTCAAATTGAAGAGCCAAAGCTCCCATACCATCTGGCTCTGCCTTTTCAACAATAATGGAATACGAACCAGATGGTTCATAAAGCTGAACTCTTCCGATGATATTGATTTGCATGCCTTCTTCTAACTCAAATCCCAAATTTCGATAAATACCAGACCACATGGTTGCTTGAATGACTGCCTTATCATCTTTAAGCGAAAAATATTGATGATTGGGACGTTGACGAAAATTGGATACTTGACCAGTTAGATAAACCCGATCTAGATAGGGGTCACGGTCAAATTTCAGTTTTAAGTATTTGGTCAAAGATGACACTGATAAATAATCTGCCATGACAACTCCTACGACTTTTATAATCTATACCAGTATAACAAAAAAAGTGCCAAAAGGCACTTGTTGATTCAACTCTCTCAGCAATTTTTAGCTCTATTAGCTAAGCCCCTTATTTTTTGCAATCTGATAGGTCTGCTCCAAAAGCATAGTAATGGTCATAGGTCCCACTCCCCCTGGAACTGGGGTAATTAGACTAGCCACTTCACTAACCTCATCAAACTTGACATCTCCAACAAAACGGCCATCAGCTAGACGATTCATGCCAACATCAATCACGACTGCCCCTTCTTTAACAAATTCTTTTGTAACAAAGCGACCACGGCCAATAGCCACAATTAAAATATCAGCTTGTCTTGCCAATTCTGCTAAATTTTTAGTTCGTGAATGCGCAATGGTCACCGTTGCATTTCGATCTAACAACAGTTGAGCCATAGGCTTACCGACGATATTACTACGGCCAATCACTAAGGCTTGTTTGCCTTCAAGTTCGACCTTGTAAGTATCCAATAACTTGATAATGCCTGCTGGTGTACAAGGTATTAAACTCCCATGTCCTGACCAGAGTTGCCCCATATTCATAGGATGAAAGCCATCAACGTCCTTGTCTGGCGATATTGCCAACAACACGTCTTGATCATTGATATGATTTGGTAAGGGTAGTTGTACCAAAATCCCATGGCAAGTCCTATCTTGATTATAGTTCTCAATCAAGTCCAAAAGGTCACTTTGACTAATAGTTTCTGGAACACGAACAATCTCACTCTCAAAACCTGCTTTCAGAGCAGCTCTTTCTTTATTGCCCACATAAAGTTGACTGGCAGGATCATCACCAACCAAAATTACTACCAGTTTAGGAACAATTCCTGTTTCTGATTTTAATGTAGCGACTTTTTCAGCCAATTCTGCTTGCATCTGCTGAGCAACCGCCTTACCATCTATCAATCTTGCCATTTCCATCTCCTTCTAACAAAAAACACCTAACGGTGTTTTTGTGCGTGCTTAATAAAGTAAGTCATAAATTTCCATTGCAATCAAATCAATGCTATCAAAGGTATAGGTCTCACGCGCTGCAACATCACGCAGGGTAAATACTGCTCCTGTTTCTGGATCATGATTAAATGATACTTCAGCAACCACTACACCTTCACGTTCAAAATTACGTTTTAAATTACCACCATCAGTCGCCATCAATTCCAAGCGATTGATAATTCTTACCAAATGTGATTCCATGGTTTTCTCCTATTTTCTAAATACTACTTCTCTATTTTATCACAAAAATCAATAAAGACGCAAAAAAACAGGCGTTTTTTCCTTATCTTAGCTAAAAATAACTAACCTATCGGTAAGGAATAATCTTTTTACTTGCTTATTTACTTAATTGTTGTATAATAAAACTATAAAAGTTTGACCTTTTTTGACCAATAAAGATTCAGGCTTTTGAAACCAACTTCTATTGAAAAGAGGTACTGATTATGCTATGTAAAAATTGTAATCTAAATGAAGCAAGTATTCATCTCTATACGAGTGTAAATGGAAAACAACAACAAATTGACCTTTGCCAAAATTGCTACCAAATCATGAAAAGTCAACCAAGTCAGCAAGGAATGAGTAGCAATTCACTCAATCCTTTCTTTGATGATTTTTTTGGTGATTTAAATAATTTCCGTGCTTTCAATCAAGATTTACCAAATGCACCTAAAACTCAAGCTGGTGGGGGACGTTCTGGAAACGGTGGAAACAACCGTAACAACAAGCAACAAGCCCCACAACAGCCAAAAGGACTCTTGGACGAATTTGGTATCAATGTGACTGACCTAGCCAAACAAGGAAATATCGACCCTGTTATTGGACGTGACCAAGAAATCGTTCGTGTTATTGAGATTCTAAATCGCAGAACCAAGAATAACCCTGTTCTTATCGGTGAGCCTGGTGTTGGTAAAACTGCCGTTGTAGAAGGTTTGGCCCAAAAAATCGTTGATGGCAATGTCCCTCAAAAACTTCAAGGAAAACAAGTTATCCGTCTGGATGTGGTTAGTCTTGTTCAAGGAACAGGCATTCGTGGCCAATTTGAAGAACGCATGCAAAAACTCATGGATGAGATTCGTCAGCGACAAGATGTCATTCTTTTCATTGATGAAATTCATGAAATTGTCGGAGCTGGCTCTGCAGGCGATGGCAATATGGATGCCGGAAACATTCTTAAGCCCGCTCTTGCTCGTGGGGAGTTACAATTAGTAGGTGCTACCACTCTTAACGAATATCGTATCATTGAAAAAGACGCCGCCCTTGAACGCCGTATGCAGCCAGTCAAGGTCGATGAACCAAGTGTTGAAGAAACCATTACCATTCTTCGTGGTATCCAACCTAAGTATCAAGACTATCATCATGTCAAATACACAGATGAAGCCATTGAAGCGGCTGCTCGACTTTCTAATCGCTATATCCAAGATCGTTTCCTACCAGATAAGGCAATTGATTTGCTAGACGAAGCTGGCTCAAAAATGAACCTTACCCTTAATTTTGTTGATCCAAAAGAATTAGACAAGCGTTTAATTGAGGCAGAAAATCTCAAAGCACAAGCCACTCGTGATGAAGATTATGAAAAAGCGGCTTACTTTAGAGATCAGATTGCCAAATATAAGGAAATGCAGGAACAAAAAATTGATGACCAAGATATGCCAATCATCACTGAAAAGCATATTGAAGCGATTGTTGAACAAAAAACCAATATTCCTGTTGGGGACTTGAAAGAAAAAGAACAATCTCAACTGCTCAATCTCGCTGATGATTTGAAAAAACAGGTCATCGGTCAAGATGAAGCTGTCGATAAGATTGCCAAAGCCATTCGTCGTAATCGTGTCGGCCTTGGTAGCCCTAATCGTCCAATTGGTAGTTTCTTGTTTGTCGGCCCAACTGGTGTCGGTAAAACTGAACTCTCTAAACAACTAGCCATTGAACTCTTTGGTTCGGCTGATAGCATGATTCGTTTTGACATGAGCGAATACATGGAAAAACATGCTGTTGCTAAATTAGTCGGTGCCCCTCCAGGCTATGTGGGCTATGATGAGGCTGGACAACTGACAGAAAAAGTCCGTCGCAATCCTTATTCTCTCATTTTACTTGACGAAGTGGAAAAGGCTCACCCTGATGTGATGCATATGTTTCTTCAAGTTTTAGATGATGGTCGCCTAACTGATGGGCAAGGGCGTACCGTCAGTTTTAAAGATACCATTATCATCATGACTTCTAATGCCGGCACAGGTAAAGTAGAAGCCTCAGTTGGTTTTGGTGCTAGCCGTGAAGGACGAACTCATTCAGTCCTCAACCAATTAGGTGATTTCTTCAGTCCTGAATTTATGAATCGCTTTGATGGGATTATTGAGTTTCAGGCACTTAGCAAGGATAACCTACTCACCATCGTTGACCTTATGCTTGCCACTGTTCGTCAACGCCTAGCCAATAACGGCATTGAACTTGAAGTAACCAACAAGGTTAAAGAAAAATTGGTTGACTTAGGCTATGATCCGAAAATGGGAGCTCGCCCACTTCGCCGAACCATTCAAGATTATATTGAAGACGCACTAACTGACTTCTATCTTGAAAATCCAAACGAAAAACAACTCAAGGCTGTGATGACAAGCAATGGTCAAATCATGATTAAATCAGCTAAAAAAGCAGATAGCACAAAAGTTACTGAATCTTCCGAAATAACTGATTAAACTGAAAAATCTAGTCATTTAGACTAGATTTTTTAACGTTGACAGGTTATAATAAAAGGAAAAGGAGAAATGTAATGACCACAAGACCAACCTTTGGTATAAAAAAAGAAAACACAGACTATACCACACGACATGGTGTTTATGCTATCATTCCTAATAAGACAAATGATCAAATTATCCTTGTTCAAGCCCCTAACGGTTCTTGGTTTTTACCAGGGGGAGAGATTGAAGCTGGTGAAGAGCATCTGACTGCTCTGCGTCGTGAATTGATTGAAGAATTAGGTTTTACAGCTGAATTTGGACAATACTATGGCCAAGCTGACGAATACTTTTATTCTAGTCACCGTGACAAACACTACTACAATCCAGCCTATCTTTATCAAGTGACCCATTTCCAAGTGACACAATCTCCCCTAGAAGACTTTAATCAACTAGCTTGGTTTCCTGTTGACGAAGCGATTAACAAACTCAAACGTGGTAGTCATCAATGGGGGGTTAAAGAATGGCAAAAAAATCACTAATATGTTAACTTATTCACAAAAATATGCTATAATAAAACTATCAAAATCATTCGGAGATTAATTTATGCGACTAATCAATACCACAAGTAGCCATTCCGCTTTGGTTAAAAGCCAACTCACCAATACTGATGCTGAATTAGTTGAAGTCTATTCAGCTGGTAATACAGACGTGGTTTTTACCAAAGCTCCCAAGCATTATGAGTTGTTAATTTCTAATAAACATCGGGCCATCAAGGATGAAGAAATTGTGGCCATTCGTGAATTTTTCATGAAACGTAAAATTGACTCAACTCTCGCTCTTTTTGATCAATTACAAACCTTGCACACTCCTAATCTGATTGAAATTTCAATCCCAATCAAATAACCAAGAATCAGTTAACTGGTTCTTGGTTTGCTATTATCTGCCTAATAAAAAAGAATGACCTTTTGGTCATTCTTTTATTTTTCAAATCCCTGAGCCACTGCATCAACAAAATGTGTTTCTACAATCTCAGCACAATGAGCACAAATGTTGACTTGGTAAGAACGCTCTTGTGTTGACTCGTCAACTCGACGACAACGCTCACACACTTGACCACTTGCCGCTTCTACATTAAAGCTAACATTATCAACGACAACAGCATCTACTGGTGCTGATTGATCACTAAGAGTTAATTGTGACACAATCAACAATTGAGCAATATCTGATTCGAGAGATGTCAAAAGGTTTTTTACAGTTTCATCCGCATAAACCGTCAAATGAGCTTCTAATGATTTTCCGATAACTTTAGCATTCCTTGCTTCTTCCAAAGCTTTTTGAGTTTTGGTACGGAAAACTAAGAAGGCTTCCCATTTCTCTAAAATCTCGTCTTGGTTGTCAAATGTTTCCACTTCTGGCATTTCAGTCAACTGAACAAATTCTGCTGTTTCATGTTCCAGATATGACCAGATTTCTTCTGCCGTATGAGGCATGATTGGTGTCAAAAGTTTTGTGATTTTAACCAAAATATCATAAAAGACGGTTTGCATTTGGCGACGAGCTAGGCTATCCACTGCCTCAATGTAAACGACATCCTTGGCAAAATCCAAATAGAAGGCTGACAAGTCAACTGTAACAAAATTAACAACTGCTTTATAGATAGCTATAAAATCATAAGATTCATAAGCTGCGATGATACTTGCCACTAATTTATTAAATTTGATCGTCATGTATTGATCCACTGAACGTAAATCTTGATAGGCTACTCTATCTGTTTCTGGATTAAAATCAGCAGTATTTGCTAGAAGGAAACGTAAGGTATTACGGATTTTACGATAAGTTTCAGATACTTGAGCTAGGATATCCATTGACACACGAACATCATTATCGGTATCGACTGAAGTTACCCAAAGACGAAGAATCTCTGCTCCATATTGCTTGGCCACATCATTTGGTGAAATGATATTGCCTTTCGACTTAGACATTTTTTCGCCTTTACCGTCAAGAACAAAACCTTGAGAAAGAATTGATTTATATGGGGCATGACCATTAACCGCAACAGAAGTAATCAAAGACGAGTTAAACCAACCACGGTACTGGTCACTTCCTTCAAGATAAAGATCTGCTGGATATCCCAAATTTGAACGCGTATTCATCACGCCATTCCATGATGAACCAGAATCAAACCAGACGTCCATAATATCTGTTTCTTTGGTAAATTGACCGTTTGGTGAACCAGGGTGACTAAATCCTTCTGGTAAAAGTTCCTTAGCCTCACGTTCCCACCAAATAATTGAACCATGTTCTTCAAAAAGATTAGCCACATGGTCTGTTACTTCCTTGGTCATGATTGCCGTACCATCTTCAGCATAAAAGATTGGTAAAGGTACACCCCAGTTACGCTGACGGGAAATGACCCAGTCACCACGGTCACGAATCATGTTATAAAGACGCGTTTTACCCCAAGCTGGATAGAAATTAACCTTGTCAATCTCTGATAAAATATCTTGGCGGAACTGAGAAACAGAAGCAAACCATTGTGGTACCGCACGCCAAATGATTGGCTTTTTAGTTCGCCAGTCAAATGGATAAGAGTGAGAAATTTCTTCTTGTGCTAAAAGTAAATCTCCTAATTTTTCAATAACAACTGGTGTAATTTTATCGTAGAACTGACCAGCAAAACCAGGGCCAGCATTTTCTGTCATCATACCACGTTCATCAACTGTCACAGCAACTTCTAGGCCATACTTGATACCGACATTGTAGTCATCCTCACCAAAACCTGGTGCCGTATGGACAACACCTGTACCAGAATCAAGAGTCACATGTTCACCATTCATAACCAATTCATCCACTTCTTGATCCCATGGATGTTCTGTCACAATACGGTCTAGTTCTTTACCTTGATAGCTAGCCAAAACTTCCACATCTTCCCAAGCAAAACGTTCTACTAAAGAATTAAGTAAGTCAGCAGCAACCAGGAATTTTCGACTATCATTTGCTGATTTAACCACTACATAATCAAACTCAGGACCAACGGTCAACCCACGCGAAGCCGTTACTGTAAATGGTGTTGTTGTCCAAACTACAATATAAGTATTAGTATCAAGAAGACCTTTACCGTCTTTTACACGGTTGGCATAGTACAGCGATGTCGATACTAAATCATGATACTCAATTTCTGCTTCAGCCAAGGCTGATTCAGATGACCAAGACCAATAGACAGGCTTGGCTCCACGATAGATATAACCTTTGTCAGCCATAGCCCCAAAGACACGAATTTGTGCGGCCTCAAAATCTGGTGTCAAGGTGACATAAGGATTTTCCCAATCAGCTGCTACACCTAAACGCTTAAAATCTTCTCTTTGTTTATCAACTTGACTAAGCGCATAATCACGACACATTTTAAGGTACTCAACCAAGTCCATCTCTTTGCGTTTGACACCTTGTTTAGACAAAACTTGCTCAATTGGTAAACCATGAGTATCCCAACCTGGTACAAAGGGAGCTCGATAACCCATCATCGACTTAGCACGAGTGATGATATCTTTTGAAATTTTATTGAGGGCATGACCAACATGGATATTGCCGTTTGCATAGGGAGGGCCATCATGTAAAAAGAAAGTTGGTTTTTCTGCGTTCAATTCTTGACGTTTCTGATAAATAGCTGCTTCCTGCCATTTTTTTTGCCATTCTGGTTCTTTGTTTGGTAGGCCTGCACGCATTGGAAAAGCCGTTTTGCCTAAATTCAAAGTTTCTTTTAATTTCATATCATTCTCCTTTTCATATAAAAAGAGCTCCGTCAAAAAGGACGAAAGCTCGTGGTACCACCTTAATTCAGATAATACACTGATGTATTATCCCTCATCTTGTTGAGTAACGACAACAAACCGTCCTAACTTACTCTGATGTTCAGCTAGAATGCGACAAAATGATAATAATCAGTTGAGGGATTATAGGACTTCCACCATCTCCTATTCGCTAGAAATATCAAAAGATTATCTTGTTTTTGTTAATCAGCAATATTTAATTTAAATGTTTGTGTTTCCCCAAAAGATGGCTTAGGATTTTCCTTAACTTCTTCTACCACCACGTCTTCAGTCGCAACCGGTGTTTTAAGCTCTTGAGTGGTTTCAAGTTGCTTATTACTTTCTTCCATACGACGCTGCAATTCTGCAATCTCATCTGGTGTAAATTGACGTGTGGCATCCAATGAGTCTTCATCGGATTTCATTACCATTTTTTCATCTAAAACACTTTCTACAACTTCTTTAAAAGCCGATGTCGAATCTTGCAAATAAACGGCTGTCGGTTGTAAGAGTTCACTCCATTCTGGCGACATAATCAAACTATGTTGAGCTTCAATGGCAGCCAATAAGCGTTGATGAAAGACTCGACTTTGACGTTTCAAATCTTCAGTCTCAATCGCTACAACTTTTGCTTCATCAGCAGCATCACGAATAATCTGATTGCCTTTTAATTTAGATTCTTCCAACAAATTATTTGCTTGAGCAATAATGTTATCTGCTTCTACTTGAGCTGTTGATTTGATATTTTCAGAAGTTTCTTGAGCCAAAATAACGGACTGACTCAAAGACTCTTTAATATCATCAAAATAAGCTAATTTTTCTTCCAAAGACTTAATTTTATTGGCTTGTTCACGATTAAGACGTACCAAGTCCTCATACTCATCAGTAACCAAATCTAAAAAGTCATTAACTTCGTCTTCACTATAACCACGAAATTTTACTTTAAACGTTTTTTCTTTAATTTCTAATGCTGTTAGCGCCATACATTCCTCCTTATTTAGCAATCATTTGACGAATGATCACCTTATATTTTCCTTGTTTAGTCTGTCCTAAAATTTCTTTTATTTGAAAACGACCATACCCACGAATACTAATCAAATCTCCCAGTTTCAAATCTTGACTTCCACGTTGAAGGAGATGATAATTACACTTCACTTTTTCTTGCTCAATCAATCGTGTAATCGTCGTTCGAGATTCCTTTATCACCTTAGCTAATAGGGTATCCGCTCGAAAACTAATCGTTAAAATAAGTTGTTCGTCACTTGCTCCTTCTCCTACCAAACGTTCTTCAAGAGAAACTTCCCGAAAAGAAACTGGAACAGAAGCAATTTTTTCCACCTGATTTCTTAAATAAATCACTTTGTCTTGGTCCAAAAAAATCTGAACTCTTTTATCAACCAGCAAAATGTCTCCGAGCAGAGAACGTCTGATACCTAATTGATTAAGCAAGGCTCCTAAAACTTGTCGATGAGATAACGTATAAAATTTTCGTGGGTAATCAATCTCTACCAAAGTCAAATTAAAGTCTTCGACAGCTAACTCGTAATAATCAGGAGCAATAATCACTCTTACATATTCCATCGGTGCCATAAGTGTCGAAACAAAATGTTTGACTTGAGCCTGTCCTAAAACACTGAGTGCAATTTGTAACTGCCTTGGATCTAAAAATTCTGTCAATTGATAAGTATAGGTATTCTCCATCTTGGTGATTAAATCGCTAATCTTATCAATAAATACTTTTTCATCCGAATGAAAATGCTGATAAATCAATCTTTTATCTGTCATTACAATAAACTAATCAAAAAGGCACTTAAACGATTCAGTAGGAACATGACTAGAAAAATTGTAAAATCAAGACCTGCAAAAACTAAACGAAACTTTTTGAAGGGTGTTAATAGTGGCTCTACTAAACCAACTATTATTTGTCCCAGTTTCGTTTCATAAGCACCTGGAAACCAAGACATGATCGCGTAGATAAATAGAATATAAGAATAAACTTGAATTAGTCTTAAACTTACTAAAATAACCAA
Source organism: Streptococcus sp. sy004 (assembly GCF_007859205.1). GTDB lineage: Bacteria > Bacillota > Bacilli > Lactobacillales > Streptococcaceae > Streptococcus. The sequence continues at coordinate 239,074 of NZ_VOHP01000001.1, read as the reverse complement.
AACCATGTTTTATCTTCTCTTCATGTCATAATCAAAGGACTGATCTTGAGCAGTATTTGGAATTTGCATTTCTTCGACATCAACGACAACTGAAGCTGGTGTTAGTAGATACATTGACGAGCCTACTTTTTGCAAATTACCAGACAAGACTTCACTTGCCCCATCAATAAAATCAAGACAACGTCTGGCTTGAGTTTCCAACATGTATTGAAAATCAATCAAGACACATTCATTACTATTTAATAGAGCCACAATCTCTCGAGCATCTTCATACTTACGAGGATATTTGAGTGCAATTGTTACTGTCTCTCCCATGCTTTGATGTTGAACAGCTCTCAAATCTGCTTTTTGACTTCTTGTTCTGACGGTCTCTTGAGTTGACGTTTTCATTGTTGTTACTGACTCTCTTTGTGGTTGAGATATCTGTGGTCTCGGTGCTTGAGGACGAGGACGTTCTTGAGTTTCTTGACGATAAGATTTTGGAGCGACTTCTCTTTCCTGCTCAAATTCTTCAAGTTCACTGACCTCATCCGTTGAAAAATAAGAAATGATATTATTTGTAAAATCTTTTAGTCTCATTTCTATCTCCTATTCTTTGAAAAATGATTGACCAATTCTAACAAAGGTAGCCCCTTCTTTGATGGCCAGAGCAAAATCGCCACTCATTCCCATACTCAAATGCTCAAACGGCATCTGAGTGATTTTCTTTTTAGCCAAGTTTTCGTTAATCAATCTGGCTTGATGGAAAATCGCTTGTTTTTCGTCATCACTTGCCTCAAAAGGTGTCATTGTCATCAGTCCTACTAGAATAATCTTATCTAATTTTGCTAATTCTTCTAGTAAACCATCTAATTCTTCGACATAGAACCCATGTTTACTTGCTTCTCTTGAAATATTAACTTGCAAGAAACACTTGACTGGCTTAGTTGCACGTTTTTGAATTTCTTGTGCCAATTTAAGAGAATCTAGGGCATGAAAGTAATCAACATAATCAATAACATCTTTTACTTTACGCCGTTGAAGGCTTCCGATTAGATGCCAAGTTAAGGATTTTCCCTTAACTTGATGATACTTTTCGAGAAACTTATCAACACGATTTTCTCCCAGATGCTGAACACCCAAATTAACCAAGACTTGTGTCGTTGCCACATCTACATATTTCGTTACTGCAATCACTTCAACTGGTTGAGCCTTTTGTTCATCAGAAACCAAGACAGCTACTTGCTTCATGATTTCTTGTTTATTTTTAGCAAGATTCATCTTAACGATTTTTGAAAAATGGTGGTATTTCTAATTCATCGTCACCTTCAAAAGTAGTTTGTTGGAAACTAGACATAGTTAATTGACTATCTAACTCTCCTTCTGTAGGACGTGTAATCTGATCACGTTTTAAATCCCAGTTTCCAAATGATGATTGCTCACTTGCAGGTTTTACTTGCTTACTAGAAACAGAACTAGTTGGCATTTCACGAACTTCAGTCATATCAAAATTGTGGCGACGATCAAAGCCTGTTTGCACTGGTTCTTGTGTTTCTAGAGGTTGAGTTTGAGGACCTGAAGTAAATTGACGAGGCTGACGGAAATTAGCCACTGTTTCAACACGGTCTTTACCAACACCGGTTGCAACAACTGTGACACGAATTTCGTCTTTCATGCTATCATCAATCGATGTCCCTAACCAAATGTTAACACCATTACCTGCCGCTTGACCAACAATTTCAGATGCTTCTTCTGCTTCTGTCAAGGTCATGTCCAAACCACCTGTAACATTGACAATGACATCTTCAGCCCCATCAATCGTTGTTTCCAACAATGGAGAATAAATCGCCTTGCGTGCAGCTTCAATAATGCGTTCTTCTCCACTACCGATACCGATACCCATAAGAGCATTCCCCTTATTAGCCATCACGGTTTTAACATCTGCAAAGTCCAAGTTAATCAAACCAGGATTAGTAATCAAATCAGTGATACCTTGAACACCCTGACGCAACACATTATCAGCTTCACTAAGTGCTTCTAGAAGTGGTGTCTTTTTATCAACAATTTCCAATAAATTATTGTTAGAAATAATCAAAAGCGTATCTACTTGCTCACGCAATTCAGCGATGCCTTCGATTGCAAAATTACCACGTTTGTTTCCTTCAAAACCAAACGGACGAGTCACCACTGCTACTGTTAAAGCGCCCAAACTTTTGGCAATACGAGCAATCACTGGTGCAGCTCCTGTACCAGATCCTCCACCCATACCAGCTGTGATAAAGACCATGTCAGAACCCGTCAATGCTTCAACAATGACTTCTTCACTTTCTTCAGCAGCCTTACGACCAACTTCAGGCTGACCTCCAGCCCCAAGACCTCTTGTTAATTTAGGACCTAATTGAATGACTGTTTCTGCCTTAGACGCACTCAAGGCTTGAATATCTGTGTTGGCTGCAATAAATTCGACACCTGCTACACCTTCTTCAATCATGCGGTTGATGGCATTACCACCGCCTCCGCCGACACCAATAACCTTTATCACTGCCCCTTGAACAGACGCAGCATCAAATGAAAATACCATATTTTATTTCCTCATTTCAATCAAACTTTTAATCAAATAAACTTCCAAACACACCACGTACCCGATCGCCTAGTTTATCTTTTGATTTCTTTGGATTAACTTTTTTCGTTTTAATCGGTTGGGGAATGAAATCTTCTGGAGCTTGTAGCGGTGGACGAACACCAGTATCCAAAGTTTCTTCTTGATACATTGTTGGAGCTGGAACAGTCATTGACATCGTCGGACGTCCAACATCAGTTGGTTTACGTCTTAGCAATTCTTCACCCGTTACAGCAGCTTGAGCTAATAATTCTACTTCGCTCATTTTTCCAACATATTCTACCAAACTAATAACATTGGCAAACATTGGATTACGAATACCAACTTGATTAGGAACGTGTAATTTCACCTTTGTCTTAAAAACATCTTGTGCCAACTCAACAATTCCAGGAAGGATTGAGCCACCACCGATTAAAACAACACCACCTGGCAAATCAAGAAGACGACCACGTTCTAAATCTTGTTTGATTCGCTCTAAAATGTGGCGAATACGAGCTGAAATGATTTCTGACAAGTAACGTTCGGTAATTTCAACAGGCTCATCACTACCAATAACATCTACAGGAACAGTTTCTGTCAAACTCGTTGCATTAGTATCAGCACTACCAAAGTTAAATTTCAAGGCTTCTGCAATTTGCATAGAAGTTTTGAGTACCTTAGAAATATCTTTAGTAACATACTCACCACCTTCAGAATAGATGTTTGTATATTGCAACTCTTGTGCTCGCATAGAAGCTACTGTCGTTTGCCCTGCTCCCATATCAATAACAGTCGCACCAAACTCACGTTCCCCTTCATTTAAGACTGATTTCGCCATCGCTAGAGGGGAGATGATAATATTCTCAACTTGAATCCCTGCACGCTCCACTGTTTTTCTCAGATTATGTAAGATGGTATTAGGACCAGTATAAATCAAGCCACGCATCTCCAAACGGACACCCATCATTCCACGAGGGTCACGAATCCCTTGGAAACCATCTACGATGAATTCTTCAGGTACCAATGAGATGACCTCACGCTCAGGAGTAATGCTCTTGGTCAATGCTGAACGAACAACACTTGCCACATCCTCATCTTTGATTTCTTTTGATTCGTTTGGAACAGGAATCATCCCTTGAGTTGGCTCGATTTGTAACAGATTAGCAGGAAGTGCCACATTAACCTTATCAATGGTAATCCCTGCTTTTTCACCTGCCTGTTCAATAGCTGATTTAATCGAATTAGCTGCCGCTTCAATATCAACAATAATACCATCTCTAACACCAGTACTGGTAACATTACTCACACCGATGACATTCATCTCTCCTTGAACAAGCTCAGCAACTAGAACCTTGATTGAACTCGTCCCTATATCCAAACCTGTAAAAAAGCCATTTCTAGCCATTCACTTGACCTCGCTATCTTTTCAAAACTATGATTCGTTTATACTATTCAAAAATAGAATTACTCAGTGATTATTATATCATAAAAAACGTAAAATGATATCATTTTACGTTTTTTATTTCGATAAAATCTCTAGGCAGGCCTATTCTGCACTAAGATTTTCTTCAATTTCTGATATGGCAATCTCTACAGACACCTCTGAACTCATCTCACTTGCGTCACTACTTTCGGTTTCATCTGAAAAAATGCTTGATTCACTAGCCGATGTGTTTTCTTCTTGACGACTTTGACTTTGTGCTTCAAGCTCACTCGTTGTGCGATAAATCCCAACTTCCATATCAATGATACCTACATCAGTCAGCTGAATCATCTTGTTATAATAAGACAACTTCTTGGACAATTCTGATAAAGGAACCCTTACCAAATTACCATCATACATTTCCAACTGTAACAAGTCAGCTGTCGCTTTACTCGGTGTCAAACTCACATTTCTCACTTGACTAACAATTTGCTGGTCAACTTTCAGTAACTCTGCCACTAATTGCTTAATTTGTTTCTTATCTGTCAATTCAACAATTAAGGCCTCCCCTGTTAGGGCACCAGCATCGGTAGTATCAACACGTGTTCCGCTTTCTAAAATCGGTCGATAGCCCTCTTCTGTCAAACCGTAAGCATAAATTTGATATTCCTTGACCTTAATGTTGAAAATATTAGGAAATTGATAGCTAATCTTAGTCTCTTTGACCCACGGATTGTTCTTTGTGATAGCCTTTTCATAGATCTTAGTTTTCAAAAAAACACTGGTTAAATAGTCACTTTCCTTAATCCCACTTGCTTGGTTAACGTCTTGAGCCGTGGTTTGATCAACCCCTATCACTTGCAATACTTTTTGTTGGCTATAAGGTGTCAAATAAAAGACAGAAGCTAATAGCACCAACATAGCAGTCACGATAATGGGAACAACCTTAATGAAGGTTGTTCTTTCTTTTTTGATCGTTTGCTGACTTACTTTTTTGATTTTCTTCTTTGGTTTTAATTGACCAGCAGGCTTTTCTTCAGAAGCTGGCTGATTCATCAAAGATTTTCTTTTGGCCAATAAACCTTTTGCTGCTTTAGCCTTCATCTGCTCTTCTTGCTGCTTCTTCTTTAAAAACTCAATATTTCTTTTTTGCCAATCACTTAATTCTCTCTCAGGTGTTGCCTGATCATGTTTATTTTTTTTTGACATAATATCCCTTAATTTTGGTTAATATCTGCTTCCAACACGTTATAAAAATCAACTATTGATTTCAAATCTTTGGTTGTTGCCATAGCTTCTTGATAACTAGCTTGCTTGGTCAAAAGTTCAGCAATAGCTGATTCCAAGTTCTCTAAAGTCAAGTCTTCTTCAAGTAACTGTTTCGCATAACCTTGTTTCTCAAAATAAGCAGCATTTTCCAGTTGATCTCCACGACTAGCCTCTTTACCCAAAGGAACAATCACATGAAGTTTTTTCATCGCTAACAACTCAAATAAGGTATTGGCTCCCCCACGAGTCACCACAACATCAGCCATTGCCATCAAAGGTTGGTAAAGATCCGTTACATAATCAACACGGTAAAGATTTTTCGTGAGTTGGTTAAGGCTAGCATCACCAGATAAATTGATAACATTATAACGCTTAATCAATTCTGGTTCTTGGCTAATAAACTCATTAAAAACCTTGGCTCCGCCAGAACCGCCAACAAACAGAATGGTTTTTAATTGTGCATCAAACTGGTCGCGGATAAAATCAACTTGGGTCATGTCAGCACTGTCTTGATCAATTTTTGTGATTGCTCCAACATGTTCTTCCTTAGCTAAATTAGCTTGTTTAAAGGTTGTGTACATCTTTGTCGCAAATTTATAAGCGATTTTATTGGCCAAACCCATAGACAAATCTGACTCATGAATAAAGACTGGAACAGACAAAATTTTTGCTGCAATGACTGGGGGAACTGAAACAAAGCCTCCTTTTGAAAAGAGAGCGTTAGGTCGGATTTTAGCTACAATGACTAAAGATTGTAAAATACCATAGGCTACCTTAAATAAGTCTAGAAAATTCTGCCAACTGAAATAACGACGTAATTTCCCTGTCGCAATGCCATGGAAAGTTACTGAAAGACCCGATTGAATAATGGTTTGGTATTCAACACCATTTTTATCACCAATGTAGTGCACTTCCCAACCATCTGACAAAAATTTAGGAATCAGAAGTAGATTCAGGGTAACATGACCAACTGTTCCACCACCTGTGAAAATAATTTTTTTCTTGGTCATGCTTGTTCTCCCTTGATTTTTTCAACTGTTTGGATAAACTCATCTCCACGTTCTTCGAAGTTGAGGTATTGGTCCCAACTCGCGTTAGCAGGACTAAGCAAAACCACATCATCAGCACTAGCTAAATTAAAAGCTAATTCCGTAGCTTCTGCCACATTATCAGCCATTACCCAAGGCAGACCTGTTTTTTCTGCCAGTTCTTTCAAACGTGGAGCCACTTCGCCGATTAAAACTAACTGCTTAATTCCCTGTAAATCTGGCAAAAGCTCATCAAAAGCATTACCACGATCCAAACCACCTAGGATTAAAAGCACCTGCTTGTTATCAAAGCCTGAGAGGGCCTTTTGAGTCGCTTGAATATTGGTTGATTTACTATCATTATAAAAACGCACCTGTTTCACCGTTCCTAAATCTTGCAAACGATGCTTGACGCCAGAAAAACGAGTAATACCTTCTTTAATCGCTTGATTGTCAATACCAGATAATTTAGCCACTGCAATAGTTGCCAAGGCATTTTCTATATTATGAAGACCAGGAACACCAATCTCATCCACTGACATAATCAACTCATCCTTAAAGTAAAGTTGGTTTTCAAATAGATAGGCTCCATCCACTTTTTCAGTAACTGAAAAAGGAATAACCATTGCATTACTACTTTTAGCCAATTCCTTAGTCAACCCTTGTGTGACATTCAAAATCAAAAAATCTTCTTCAGACATTTGCTCTTGAATCTTCCACTTTGCTGCCACATAGTCGTCAAACTCACCGTGATAGTCTAAGTGACTTGCAACAAAATTAGTAATCACGGCAATATGGGGCTTAAACTCTTTGACACCCATGAGTTGAAAGCTAGACAGTTCTGTAATCATCACATCAGACGCCGTTGCTGTTTGAGCTACTTCGCTAGCAGGAAAGCCAATATTTCCTGCCAATAAGCCTGAACGCCCTGCACACTCAAAAACATTAGCAATCATGGTTGTTGTTGTTGTTTTGCCATTTGAACCAGTAATACCAATAATTGACGCCTCAGAAATCAAATAGGCTAATTCAACTTCAGTAAAAATAGGCAAACTCTTCGCCAAGGCAGCTACAACCATAGGATTACTGTAAGGAATCCCTGGATTTTTAACCATCAAGGCAAATTCTTCTTCTAATAATTCAACTGGATGATGACCACAAATCACTTTCATCCCCATGCTTAATAACTCTTTAGCCATCGGATTTTCTTCCAAAGCTTTACCATCATTAACCGTAACTAAAGCACCTAATTGGTGTAACAATTTAGCAGCTGCTAGTCCTGAACGAGCCAAACCCAGTACCAAGACTTTCTGATTTTTAAACCGATTAATCATTTTCATATCGTTTTTATCTCATTCTAATCTTTCTATTTCTATCTATTTTACCTTTAATTAAGGGAATTTTCAAGATTAAAGAAAAAGGAAGACCCGACAAGTCTTCCTTTCATTTCTTCGATTGATTTGATTTAGTAGTCAGAGCAAACATGTCTTTTAAAGCTAAAACACCTACCAAAGTCATTAACAAACCAACAAAAATCTCTGGTGGCGATTGACTCAACTGGGTAAAACTCAAGATAGCTAAAACCACAAAACTACCCACCAAACCCACAATAAAAATGATATTTAGGGTATTCTTGATTGATTTAGGTGCTGCAAAAAAATAGTAACCCAAAATCATCAAGGCAATAATGAGATAAAACATTAGCTCACCTCTTCATAAAAAATCTTATTCAGCAGATTTTTTCTTCTTGTTAGCCTTGTCACGCCCTTGTTTATCAAGAATCTGCTTACGCAAACGAATTGACTCAGGTGTCACTTCCATATACTCGTCATCATTCAAAAATTCAAGTGATTCTTCCAAAGTCAAAATACGTGGGGTCTTAATTACTGACGTTTGGTCTTTAGTTGCCGAACGCACGTTTGTCATCTGCTTGGCTGTTGTAATATTAACTGTCAAGTCATTATCACGAGAGTTTTCTCCGATAATCATCCCTTCGTAAACTTCTGTACCTGGATTAACAAAAATCGTACCACGTTCTTCAATACGCATGATTGAGTACGTTGTTGCTTTACCAGCGTCAATAGAGACCAAGGCACCACGGTGACGTCCACCGATTTCTCCTGGAACGACTGGTAAATATTGATCAAAGGTATGGTTCATAATCCCATAACCACGTGTCATTGATAAGAACTCAGTTGAGTAACCAATCAAACCACGCGCTGGAACAAGGAAAATCAAACGTGTTTGACCATTACCAACCATTTGCATATCAAGCATGTCACCCTTACGCTCTGACAAGGATTGAATCACGGCACCTTGATATTCTTCTGGAGTATCAATTTGAACACGCTCAAACGGCTCCATCTTGACCCCATCAATTTCTTTGATGATAACTTCTGGACGAGAAACTTGCAATTCATAACCTTCACGACGCATGGTTTCAATCAAAATGGACAAGTGCAATTCACCACGACCTGAAACAGTCCATTTATCTGGCGAATCCGTTGGATCAACACGTAAGGAAACGTCTGTCTGCAATTCTGCCAATAGACGTTCTTCAACCTTACGAGAAGTTACCCATTTTCCTTCACGACCGGCAAATGGCGAATTATTAACCAAGAAAGTCATTTGAAGGGTTGGTTCATCAATACGCAATACCGGCAATGGTTCTACTGCATCTGTCGGTGTCACTGTTTCACCAACAAAGATGTCTTCCATACCTGATACAGCAATCAAATCACCCGCCTTAGCTTCTTGAATTTCACGACGTTCAAGACCAAAGAAACCAAAGAGTTTCGTTACACGGAAGTTTTTCGTTGTGCCGTCAAGTTTTGAAAGGGTAACTTGGTCACCAACTTTAACACTTCCACGGAAGATACGACCGATACCAATACGGCCAACAAAGTCATTGTAATCCAATAGTGATACTTGGAATTGTAGCGGCTCATCTGAATTATCCACTGGTGCAGGAATATGATCGATGATGGTATCAAAAATTGGTGCCATCGTCGCTTCTTGGTCAGCCGGATTATCTGATAAAGACGATGTTCCGTTAATCGCTGAAGCATAAACAACAGGGAATTCTAATTGGTCATCATCTGCTCCTAATTCAATAAAGAGTTCAAGCACTTCGTCAACAACTTCTTCAGGACGTGCTGATGGTTTATCAATTTTATTGACTACCACGATTGGTGTTAGGTTCTGTTCCAAGGCTTTTTTCAATACAAAGCGAGTTTGTGGCATAGTCCCTTCATAGGCATCCACAACCAAAACAACACCATCTACCATTTTCATGATACGTTCAACTTCTCCACCGAAGTCCGCATGTCCTGGGGTATCCATAATATTGATACGAACATCATTGTAGGCAACGGCTGTATTTTTAGCAAGGATAGTAATCCCACGCTCTTTTTCTAAATCATTTGAGTCCATGGCACGCTCGTCCAAGGTCGTACGCTCGTCCAAGGTTTGTGATTGTTTCAATAATTCATCAACAAGGGTTGTTTTTCCGTGGTCAACGTGGGCAATAATAGCAACGTTACGGATATCTTCTCTTAATTTTGTCATGTTTTCCTCTTAATTCTTAGATTAACCCCTGTATTATATCATAAATTCTCTTAAATAAGCACTAGAAACCTCTTGTAAACGTTTTTTACTCAATTAAAATACGATAATTTCTTCAATCCTGTCCATTTACTCTCTTCATAAAAATAAAAGCCAGCCGACTAGACTGGACTTTTTCATGATTTAATTTTAGTTTCTTTTACCTTACCATCCCAATAGTCAAAACCATCTTTTAGAACATAAATATCTGTAAATCCTGCTTTTTTCAAAGTTAAAATACTACGAGCAGTATTAGCACCACGGGCATTTTCATACAACAAAACTGGCTTATCTTTTCTAAGAGCCGATAGGGAGTCCTTAAACTGAGCGGCTTGAAAATTCCTTGCTCCTAAAATATGTTTACGTCTAAAACTTTCACCATCACGCAAGTCAATTAACTGCCCCTTAGGCATTAGAGTTTTGAAAGTATCATTATCAACAAATTGAGCTGCTTGACGAACCCTGAAATAATTCCAAAGCAACCAAGCTATAAAACCTAGCAAAATTAACCATACCAATGCTGTTATCATCTTATTCTTCTCTTTCTATTTTCTATCCTAGCTGACGAACTAAACTTGCTGCACCAATGATACCTGCATCATTTCCTAGCTCTGCTAATTTCAACTGAGTGGTTTGACGCACTTGTGGAAAAGCATAACGCTTAAATTGAGTTTCTACACGTTGAAGCAAAAAATCACCTGCTGCAGAAACCCCACCACCAATAACAATGGCACTAGGATTAAGAATATTGCCTAGATTGGCAGCAGCTAAACCGAGATAGTTAGCCACCTTATCCACAATCTGATTAGACAAGTAATCACCTGCTTTAGCTTCATCAAAGATAATCTTACTCGTCACGTCATCACCATTGTCAATCATTGCTTTAATAGGCGATACTCCTTCATATTCTTCTGCTAAAAGCCTAGCCACTCGTACAATACCTGTCGCTGAAGCCACTGTTTCCAAGCAACCTGTATTACCACATGTACAAGCAAAACCTGTTTCAGCCGCTACAATCATGTGACCAATCTCACCACCTGCTCCAGCCACACCATGAATGAGGTTGCTATCAGCGATAATGCCGCCACCAACACCTGTACCAAGGGTCATAAAAACGACATCAGATTGATTATCACCAGCACCGACCCAAGCCTCTCCCAAGGCAGCAACATTGGCATCGTTATCAATAGCAAAAGGTAAGCCTAATTCGGTTTCAATCACTTGACCAATTTCTTGAGTCTTTGCCCAATTCAAATTAAAAGCACCTGTAACCGTTTTTTGCTCACGATTAACTGCTCCTGGGGAACCCATCCCAATACCGATAAAATCAGCCTTGGTCAAGCCATAAAGTTCCCAACGATGCTTAATAGAGGCTATAATATCTGGTAGAATATGACGCCCATCTTCTAAATTATTGGTTTCAATCGACCATTTGTCCTGAACGTCTCCTTCTTGAGTCACGATACCAAATTTAATGCTCGTGCCACCCAAATCAATTCCTAGTAATTTTCTTGTCATTTTCTTGCTCCTTTTCCAATCGATGCTCCCGTCGTAAAATCAACTCTGCTTGCAAATAGTTTTCCCTAGCTAACAAGCCATTTTGATAAAGACGCTCCAATTCAATCTTCATCATCTCAATATCATATAAGCGTTTGCCCAAATAAACAAAGATTCCAAATCGTTTGAGCAACTGTTGAACATCATATAAGTCTTTCATACCCTATTCATTTTAGCAAATTCAAGAACAGTTTTCAATGACCAAAATAGCCAGCTCCTTGTTAGGAACTGACTGCTTTTATTAACCTAATTCAGCTTTAAGCATCCAAATGACCTTATCTGCATCAGCTAGGGCATCTGCAAACAGACCATTAGCAACGGCTTCGCCTTCTTCATCCGTTACTTCTAAACCTTGATGATAAAGTTCTGCTAGATAAGTATAGACTTCAATCAATCGTGTCAAACGATCTGCCATTGGAACATCAAAACTACCTTTAACTTCTTCAAGTTTAGATACTTGATGATATTCTTCAAGAGTTGAGTATGGTGCACCACCCAACATAATCAAACGTTCACTTAATTCATCCAAATGACCATCTAATCCATCAATCAAAGCATCCATCTTTTTATGTAGGTAAAGGAAACCTTGACCACGCATATACCAATGTGCCTGACGAATAATTGAAATAGCCTTATAAATATCAGCTACTGCTTGGTTCAAAACTTCTTTAGTACCATCATAAGATCTTGTTGTCATTTGTTATACCTCTTTCTATTTTATGTTTTAATTATAATCGTTCTAAAAAACTTTGTCAAGCATTTAACTTTTTAAAACGAATTAGCGAATTAAAAAGTATGAAGACTATTTTAATTTTTTTCCTTGGAGCTAGCCTAGGCTCTTTTTTAGGGTTAGTTTTTGATCGCTTTCCAGAAAAATCTATTCTTTTTCCCCGAAGTCACTGCAACCATTGCAAAAAAATATTAACTGTTAGAGACTTAATTCCAATTTTTTCACAATTGATTAATGGCTCTTGTTGTCGATTTTGTCATGCTAAATTCCCCCTTTGGTATGCTGGACTAGAACTAACGTCTGGACTCGTTGCACTAGCTTGCTATACAGACGTCATCAGTCCTGCCCAGACCATCTTAATCTATCTCGGTTTAATCCTGACTTTATATGATTTGAAAGAGCAAGCCTATCCTCTTTGTATTTGGCTTATCGGTAGTAGTCTCCTTTTTTTCTTTCATCCTATTAACCAAATTAGCCTATTCTTTTTATTTTTGGCTCTCTTAGCGACTTTTCTTCCGCTTAAAATTGGCAATGGGGACTTTCTCTTTTTGGCTAGTCTAGCGTTTACTCTCGATTTTTATCAGCTACTTTATTTACTCCAACTAGCTAGTTTACTAGGATTAACTTATTATTTTATTGGCAAAAATAAGCACAAAAGTATTGCTTTTGTTCCTTTTCTTTTTCTAGCCTATCTTGTGGTTTTATGGCTAAGCTAAATAAAAAAGTTGGAACAAATTGTCCCAACTTTTTTATTCAATGATTTGACTAGCTGATGATAACACTTCTTCTGGAATTGAAATCCCTAACTCAACTGCAACCTTTTTATTGATCACTGGCTTACCTTCACTAAAAATCTCCACAGGAAGATTTGCAATTTTTTCACCATCAAGTACCTTGGCAACCATTTGACCAGTTGCTACACCTAATTGATATTGATCAATAACTACGGAAGCCAAGCCTCCTTCTGCAACCATAGTGTCCACACTTGGGAAAATTGGTTTTTTCGCTTCCTTAGTCACTGAAACAACGGTCGCAAAAGCACTAGCAATGGTATTGTCTAAAGGCACCCATAAGGCATCAACCTTGTCTAACATCACATTCAACGTCGTTGCAATTTCATTGGTTGAAGGAACAGCATAGGTTTCAACTTGGTAACCCTTGGTTTGTGCCATGTTAGCAAATTCTTCAACTTGAGATTTGGAATTATCTTCACTACTACTGTATAAAATCCCAATGATTTTAACAGATGGTGTCAAGGTCTTAATCAACTCTAGTTGACTAGCTATTGGTGTCTGATCTGAAACCCCTGTGACATTACCACTTGGTTTTTCCAAATCTTTGACCAAATTAGCACCAACTGGATCAGTGACGGCTCCCATAACAACTGGAATAGTTTTGGTCGCATTGGCCAAACCTTGAGCTGCTGGTGTTGCAATCCCAACCAAGACCTGATTGCCATTATTAACCAAAGTCTGACTCATGGTTTGAACCTTACTTTGATCGCCCTCAGCATTTAAAAAATCAATCGTGACACGTTTATCATCGTAACCCGCCTGTTTCAAACCTTCTTGAATACCAGCATAGATAGTATCTAAGGCCTCATGCGTAACATATTGCAAGACTCCGACCTTGACTTCTTCTTGTGCTGACTCTTGTTTTTTTTGTGAACTGAATACCCCAAAAATAATGAGGGCTAAAAATCCTAAACCTAATAAACTAAACAACCGTTTATTTTTTATCATATCTCTCCCTACTTTCCCTAAGATTATCTGATTAAAGTACAGATGTTTTTCTATTTCTGTTCAATGTATCATAATTCAACTAAAAAGTAAAGGTATTTCAGTTGATTTGAAAAGAAGCTTAAGATTAAGCCTCTTTTTTATAGTTGATGGCTAAATAAAAACCGACAAGTATGGTTAAGGCATTGATAGCAATACCTAAGACCAAGATATTTTGATACACACTTGGAATCAACAGAAATAAAATTCCCCAAAAAGCATACAAACTTGAATTGGTTGAATAAACCACTGCCATCTTATCATGATCATATTCTGCATAAATCAGTTTCTCAAAAATATTACCAGAAATCCCAATAATCACAAAGGTTAGGAAAAAGAGAAAAAGTTTAAGGTAGGGATTGGCTACTAGAAAAACCAATAATAAACACGTGCCTGAGATAATATAGTCCATAAAGAAAAATCGTCTTGGTGAAATCGATAGTTTAGGAGCGATAAAAGCCCCAAGCAAGTCCGCTCCACGCTGAACGGCTAAAACCAGTCCAACTAGCTGAATGGAAATTCCTTCTTGTAAAAGGTATAAGGGCATCAAGGTCAGCAATAAATCTGTTCCTCCACTTAGAAATGACTCTACCATAACAATCAAGGACGCATAAGGAGATGAGCGAAAAATGGCAATCGACTGAGCCAAATTTTCTTTTTTGTTAGGTTCCTTGTCAGCTGCCGTTTCTATCGTTTGCTTTGGTTTGAGTTGTATTCGACAAATAAAATAAATGGCAGCAATAAAAAATGGCAGGCTCAGTTGTAAAAGCACCTTATAGGAAATGACGGCTAACAAGCAAGACGCCAAAAAATTACTCAAAATATCTAACACATTAGACGTTGCATATTGGAGATCAATTGACTTATCAATCAAGTCGTCATCATTATCCAAGGTGTCTGGGATAATTTTCATTTGCATGGTATTTAAGCAAACAGTCACCAGATGAAATAGAAAGTTAAGTCCATACATCCAGGCCACTTGCCACTTAAACGTCAGGCAACAGATGATTGAGATAATCAAAAATAACTGGCTGACTTGAAAGGTAATCAACCAAGTCTTGTCTTGCTTAATCTGGTCAATCACTGGACCATATAAAAAAGAAGTCAACTGAGGAATCAAGCCCAGTAGGGCAAATAGAGATAAACTACCTGCATCAATCTGATAGACTTGAATTAAACCAATTGATAAGGCAATCCAATAAAAACTATCTGCAATATTACGACTCGACCGACTTAATATCAAATGATAAAAATTAGCCGTCAAGGATCTAAATGTCATAGCTTGCCACCTCCAATCAATCCTATCCACAAGATATGTTATCGCTTTCTTTATTATCATTTTAACATCTTACAACTTGTTGTCAATAGAAAAAACCACCCTTTGACGAAAGAGTGGTTTTGGAGATTTATGAAAAAGAAAAGTTTTAGGATATTTACATTATAGCTTCCTTAGCTTAAGTCAACCTTAAAAATTACGCTTAGAACGATTGTAGCCATATTGTTCTATAAAATCTTCTCTAAATTCCAGCAAATTGTCATCTAAAATAGCTTGACGCACACGTTTCATTAAATTAACCAAGAAATAAAGATTATGGTAACTTGTTAAACGAATACCGAAGGTTTCATCTGCTTTTAAAAGATGACGAATGTAAGCGCGTGTATAATTTTGGCAAGTATAACAATCACAGTTTGGATCCAGTGGACTGAAATCTTCCGTAAATTGAGCATTTTTGACAACCAAACGTCCCTGACTGGTCATACAGGTCCCATTACGCGCAATACGAGTTGGTAAAACGCAGTCAAACATATCAACACCACGAATGACACCATCAATCAGGCTATCTGGTGCACCTACTCCCATTAAATAACGTGGTTTATTTTCTGGTAACAATGGCGTTGTGAAATCTAGGACCGCGTTCATTTCTTCATGCGTTTCTCCGACAGCCAAACCGCCAATCGAATAACCTGAAAAATCCATGCTGACTAAATCTTGAGCAGACTGACGACGAAGATCTTCAAAACCAGCCCCTTGCACGATTCCAAAAATACCTTGGTCATGTGGACGACGGTGGGCATTCAAGCCACGCTCTGCCCAACGACTAGTGCGTTCAATAGATTTTTTCACATAATCATAGGGCTGATAAAATTGAGGGCATTCATCAAAACTCATCATGATGTCACTACCAAGATTGTTCTGAATGGCAATCGCCTTTTCTGGCGATAAAAACATCTTAGAGCCATTGAGATGATTCTTAAAAGTCACTCCTTCTTCTGTAATTTGACGACTATCTGCTAAAGAATAAACTTGGAAACCACCACTATCTGTCAAAATGGCTTGATCCCAATTCATAAATTTGTGCAGACCACCAGCTTGAGCCACCAATTCATCACCTGGGCGTAGCCATAAGTGATAGGTATTCGATAAAATAATCCCTGAACCCATTTCTTTTAATTCCTCAGGTGACTGAGTTTTAACCGTTGCTAAAGTTCCGACTGGCATAAACATAGGCGTCGGAAAAGTGCCATGTGGAGTAATAATTTCCCCCAAACGAGCCCCCGTGTGTTTCTCTTTTTTAATCAAACGATATTGAATTGGATGTTGCGTCATCTTATCTCCTTTACTTTGCAACTGGAAAATACAGTTCCAGGCTTTCTTGACTCCCATATTTTACCAAAAAAATGAACTACTGTCATGAGATATGATATAATGAAAATAAGACAAAAGGAGACTACTACCATGATGACCAATAAATCTATTCGCCAAGCAGCTAGGCATCAACTAAAACAAACACCAAATAAATACAAAATTTTCTTAACTCCGATTTTACTTATCCTTATCTATACAGGTATAGAAAGAATACTTTTACAAAACGAAGAAAATCTTACTTTACCTGGTTTTCGTTTTATTCCTTTATTCGCCATTCTTTTTACTCTATCAGCCAGTCTAACTATGTTGGATATTTGGCGTAAGAAACAAACCAGTCCAACATTTACAGATAGCACCAGAAGTTTTTCTTTATCTTATCTAGGGAGATACCTTCTTGTTTCTTTACTACACTATATTTACTTCATGCTTTTTTATCTTTTTTCTATAGTTATCTTAGGACTTATTGCTTTTGTACTCTACTTTATCATATCTAAAATATATCCAGTTGAAATCAATGATACGGTTCTTGATCCTATATTTGTCTTTGTTTTACTAATTGTTGTTATCATAGGATTAATGATGTATGGATTTTGGTACTATACCTTTTCTCAAGTTGAACTAATTCTTACTGATCAACTAGAATCAAATACTTATAAAAATCCACATCACGTTTTAATGACCAGTCGTCGTTTGATGAAAGGCCATCGAAAACAAGCCTTTCTCTTAGATTTATCCTTTATGCCTTGGCTTATCTTAAGTGTAGTAACTGCCAATCTTTTGATGATATATATTCTACCTTACTATACTACTGCCAAAGTGGTCTTCTATGATCAAGTCACAAAACATCACCAATCATAAAAGGCTTAGACAACTGTCTAAGCCTTTTTTTCTTGACATAAGGGACAAATCCCATAAATCATGGTCTGCGTTTTGGTAATCTTAAAACCTGTTTCAGCTTGAATAGCTAATTTCACATCAGGTAGGTTAGTTAACATGACATCAACAATTCTCCCACAATTTTGACAAATAACATGGGGATGATGATGACCTAAAAAGTCATAATAGCTGGTGTTATCTTGTGGTAATTTTAACTCACTAACAAAACCCTCATCAACCAGAACCTTGAGATTGTTGTAAACAGTCGCCAAACTCATACTAGGATAGTCTGGTAGTAAATCCTGATAAATCTTCTCTGCACTTGGGTGTTCATGACTCTCAACCATATAAGCCAAAATCGCCTTTCGTGTATCCGTCAATCGAATATGACGTTCTTTTAGCTCTTCCAATGTTTCTTCATAAATCATACGATCTGTTTCTGATAAAATGATCACAGCCACACCTCCCAACCTCTTTATTTTAATTTCATGTGAAGTAAATCAATCATCGACCAATTTATTGATACCTAAATTTCTTCAACAACTGACTAATGGTCTATTTTGCTTCGTACCAGGTTTGACCATAACTTTGATCAACCAAAAGTGGCACTGCCAGACTAACGGCATTCTCCATAGTATCCTTAACCAAGAGTTGAACTTCTTCTAGTTCTTCTTTAGGCAACTCCAAGACGATTTCATCATGCACCTGCAAAAGCATTCTAGCTTTCAACCCTCTTTCAGTCAGTTGTTTATCTAATTCAATCATAGCTATTTTTAGAATATCAGCGGCACTCCCTTGAATTGGAGAATTGATGGCAGTTCGTTCCGCAAAGCTACGCAGATTAAAATTACGCGAATGGATGTCTGGCAATTCACGCCGACGTTTAAAGATGGTTTCAACATACCCTTTAGTTTTAGCGTCTGCGACAATCTGATCCATGTAAGTCTTAATCCCTGGATAACGTGCAAAATAGGTTTCGATATAAGTTTTAGCTGCTTGGCGGCTAATGCCTAAGTTATTAGACAGACCAAAATCAGAAATCCCATAAACCACTCCGAAATTAACCGCCTTGGCATTGCGACGGTCATTATCGGTCACTTGATCTGGACTGGCAATACCAAAAACCCGCATGGCTGTTGAGGTATGAATATCCACCCCTTGCTTAAAGCCGTCAATCAAATGCTCATCACCAGAGATATGAGCCAAAACTCGCAATTCAATTTGAGAATAATCTGAACTCAACAATAACCAATCTGGATGTGACGGTCTGAATGCCTTACGAATCAAACGCCCCTGTTCTAAACGAATAGGAATATTTTGCAAATTAGGATCAGTACTAGACAGACGACCTGTTTGGGTTAAATCTTGTACATAACGTGTATGAATTTTATGATCGTCTAAAATATAATCTTGTAGACCAAGAATATAGGTGGACTGCAATTTAGTAATTTGACGATAATCTAAAATCTTTCTAACCAAGTCTGACTGATGAGCCAAACGCTCTAAAACATCAGCTGCTGTTGAATAACCCGTCTTGGTTTTCTTGGTAGCTGATAGCGGCAGCCCCATTTTTTCAAACAAGATAATCCCCAATTGCTTGGGCGAATTGATATTAAAAATTTCACCAGCCAAGTCATAGATTTCTTCTGTTAATTGATCAATCACCAACTGATTTTCCAAAGCCATCTCTTGTAAACTGGATTGCTCAACCTTAATACCTGCTATTTCCATCTTAGCCAAAACAAAAGCCAAAGGCAATTCCATCTCGTAGAATAAATCTTCCTGCTGATTATCTTTTAGAGCTTGACTCATTATCGGTTCTGTTTCTATCAGAACTTGAATCTTTCTTGCCAAATGAGCATGGAAGAGTTTATCTTCTGGTAAGGTACGTTTGACACCTTTGCCATAAACTTGTTCATCACTACTTAGTTGCCCCTTGCCGTATAGACGAGCAATGGTTGCCAAGTCATTATCTTCAACGGTGGATAACAAGTACTTGGCCAAGCGGCTATCATAGCTAGCCATTGGCAAATCAATGCCTAATTGATGCAACAAGACTTTGGTTCGCTTACTGTCATAAGTTTTGATCGGTTGCGATAACACTTTTTTAAATAAGTCTGTGTTTAATAAAGAAAGATTTTGACTGACATAAATCCTTTGTTCGTTTCCCCAAGCAAAACCAACAATATCTTCTACATGATAATTGTCATTTAAGATTTCAAAGTAAAAGAATTGGTCCTCTGAAAACATCTCAGTACTAAGATCTTCTGTGACTAATTGATAAGCAATCTTTTCTGCGGCTGGTTCTGGCAAATCCAAGGCTTGACGGAACTGTCTAAAGTCCATTTCCTCATAGAAAGTAGCAAGGCTGGTTAGGTTTGGCCCTTGATAAAGTAAATCATCTAAGCCAATCGTCACTGGTGCTTGGGTGTTGATGGTCGCCAAGGTCTTAGATAAAAAAGCCTGCTCTTTATCTGCGATTAAGTTTTCTTTCATCTTAGAAGATTTTAGCTCGTCCAAACGTTCATATAAATTTTCTAGACTGCCAAATTCATGCAAGAGCTTCAGACCAGTTTTCTCACCAATCTTAGTCACACCAGGAATATTATCCGACTTATCCCCCATTAGGGCTTTGAGATCCACAAATTGTTGCGGTGTTAAACCTAGTTTTTCCTTGAGATAGATCGGTGTGAAAGCTTCAAACTCTGCCACACCTTTTTTAGAAATCTCAACCACGGTATTCAGATCTGTAAGCTGAATCAAGTCCTTATCACCACTAACAATGGTAATCTCAAAAGGTTGATTTGACGCCTCTGCCAACTTGGCCATCGTACCAATAATGTCATCTGCCTCATAATTGGGCAAATCATAATAGGTAATCCCCAAATGGGTCAACATCTCACGAATATAAGGAAACTGCTCACGAAATTCTTCAGGCGTTTTTGCCCGACCAGCCTTATAGTCTTTAAATAAGTCTGTCCGAAAGGTCGTTTTACCAGCATCAAAAGCCACTAGAACGTGAGTTGGCTGCAAACGTTCCATCATGTGATCCAGCATAAGATGAAAACCGTAAATGGCATTTGTATGCAAACCAGTTTGATTTTTGAAACGATCTAATTGATTGTATAGGGCAAAAAAGGCTCTAAACGCGACAGATGACCCATCAATGAGTAATAATTTTTTCTTTTCTAACATGCTATTATTATAACATAATTTACCAAGCAGGAAAAAGAAAGAGAAGCACCTGCTTCTCTTTAACTTTTATAACTTTTTAACAAATTCTGATTTTAATTTCATGGCACCAAAACCATCAACCTTACAGTCAATATTGTGGTCACCCTCAACCAATCGAATATTTTTAACACGAGTTCCTTGTTTAATATCCTTAGGAGCTCCTTTAACTTTCAAATCCTTAATAACTGTTACACTATCGCCGTCTGCTAGGCGCGTACCATTGCTATCAAGAACAACTAATTCATCACTATCTTCTACCGTTTCATTTGGATTCCACTCATATGCACACTCTGGACAGATGTAAAGATCGCGATCTTCATAGACATATTCTGATTGACATTTTGGACAATTCGGCATGATTTTCTCCTTTTTATTCTACTGTAACTGATTTCGCAAGGTTGCGTGGTTTATCCACATCCAAACCACGTTGGAGTGACGCATAGTAAGCCACTAACTGAGTTGGAATAACCATAGCAATGCTAGATAGATAAGGGTGAACGCTACTCACAACAATATCATCATCTTCTTTGTTAATACCTTCTTCAACAATGGTCAACACATGGGCACCACGAGCTGCAACTTCTGCTACATTACCACGAACATGTGGTGCTAGGATTGAATTATTTGACATCAAGGCAATCACTGGCGTTCCATCTTCAATCAGTGAAATTGTCCCATGTTTCAATTCCCCCGCAGCAAATCCTTCACATTGAATATAAGAAATTTCTTTCAGTTTAAGGGCAGCCTCCATAGCGACATAATAATCATTACCACGACCGATATAAAAGGCATTGCGAGCTGTTGAGAGCAATTCTTCCACCTTATTGGCAATCATTTCCTTATCAGACAGACTGGCTTCAATAGATTGTGCCACAAGTGACAACTCATGAACCACATCAAAGGCTGCTGCTTTCGTATTATTGTTTGCTTGACCAACTGCCTTAGCCAAGAAAGCCATAGTCGCAATTTGTGCCGTATAGGCTTTGGTTGAAGCTACTGAAATCTCAGGACCTGCATGAAGCAACATCGTATGACTAGCTTCACGAGATAGGGTTGAACCTGGAACATTAGTAATTGTTAAACTTGGCAAGCCTAATTCATTCACCTTAACCAAGACTTGACGGCTATCAGCGGTTTCGCCAGATTGGGTTAAGAAGATAAACAAGGGTTTTTGACTCAAAAGCGGCATACCATAACCCCACTCAGAAGCAATTCCCAACTCTACTGGTGTGTCAGTCAATTCTTCCAAAAATTGTTTCGAAGCAAAACCAGCATGGTAAGACGTTCCTGCTGCAATAATATACAGACGGTCAGCTTCTTGAACAGCTTTAACGATAGCTGGATCAACTGCCATATTTCCATTTGCATCTGCGTAAGTCGAAATCAGCTTACGCATCACGCTTGGTTGCTCATCAATTTCTTTTAACATGTAGTGAGGATAAGTTCCCTTACCAATATCTGACAAATCAAGTTCTGCCGTGTAGGCCTCACGCTCCAATGAATTACCTGAGTAGTCTTGAACAGAAACACTATCCTTAGTCAATACTACCAACTCCTGATCGTGAATCTCCATGTATTGATTGGTTTCACGAATCATGGCCATCGCATCTGAACAGACCATGTTATAACCCTGACCAACCCCAATTAAAAGTGGTGATTTATTTTTAGCCACATAAATAGTATCCGCATCTTCCTTATCAATCAAAGCAAAGGCATAAGACCCCTTAATCAACTGAAGAGCTTGACGAAAGGCTGACAAGGTATCTAGGCCATCTTCTTCGACAAACTTACCAATCAAGTGAACAGCCACTTCTGTATCGGTTTGACCATTAAAATGATGTCCTGCTAGATAATCTTCTTTCAGTTCAGCGTAGTTCTCAATCACCCCATTATGAACCAAGGTCAAACGTCCTGTTTCTGATTGATGAGGATGAGCATTTTCTTCTAGCGGTTTACCATGAGTTGCCCAACGTGTATGACCAATACCACGGTCTCCCAGCTCTTGATTGCCAACTTTATCACGTAAATCAGCGATGCGACCAACCGACTTAATCAAGGCAGTCTTATCTCCTGCTGTCACAAAAATTCCAGCTGAGTCATAGCCACGATACTCTAATTTTTCTAAACCTTGTAATAAAATATCAGTTGCATTAGAATTTCCAACAACTCCTACAATTCCACACATATCATTCTATCTAGTCACTCGGACTATTTCTCCTTTATAAAATTGGTCTAGTCATTTTTATAATCATAAACTAACCCTTATCAGTATATTACTTTATAAAATCTTTGTCAAGAATTTCACGTATGTACAATTGGTCTAGTCATTTAAAGAAAAAGACCAACTCAGCGTTGATCTTCTATTCTGTCCGAATAAAGCCAAAATCATCCATGGGCCAGAGCCTAAATTCAACCACGCCCTTTATCTGACTTTTTTTGATCAAACCAAATTGACGACTATCTGCTTGATTCTTACGATTATCATTAAGAATGAGATAATAACCTTCAGGAATATTTGTTAGAGATTGTCCAGTCAGTGTCGTCAAATCAAAGTCCTCGGTAAAGCTAGGCGACATGTCACTGGTTACATATTGATTTCTTAAACTGGTTAAATAAGGTTCGTTCTCTGCTTGATTATTACGATAGAAAATATCATCCATATAAACAACAGAATCGCCTGCTTCTGCAATAAGACGACCAATATAAGTCTTACCTTCAACATCATATTGCACAAAATCACGCAACTTTGCTTGTTTCTTTTTATTGATAAGTACCAAATCACCTGTTCTTAAATAAGTATTGCTCTCCGCTTCTGTAATCTTGGCAGTTGAAAAGACAAACGTTCGTAATCCAAGAAAAACACCAGCTATTAAGAGTAAACCAAATATATTTCTGATAAAATCTCGTTTAAGCATCCTAGCCCCCTTATTCTTTTTCCATTTAACCATTATATCATGTTTTAATGGCATATTCTAGCTTATTATTTTTGAAAATAGAATAAACAAATTGTAAAGCAATACCCTTTTATCAATCATAAAAAGTTACCAAAATAAACTTTGGTAACTTTTAGATCATTTTATTATTTCACTGTGCGAATACGCATTGTGTTCGTACCACCAGAACCAACTGGTACACCAGCAACAATAACGATATTATCACCAGTTTCAACCAAACCTGATTCAAGTGCCATTTTCTCAGCCAAGTCAAACATATCATCAGTTGATGCAGGTTTAGCTGTCACAACTGGAATGACACCCCAGTTAATCATCAATGATTTTTGAGTTTTTTCATCAAAAGTCACTGCCAAGATATCTGCATCTGGACGGTATTTAGAAATCGCACGAGCCGTATTACCTGATTCTGTAATGGTCACAACCAACTTGATATTCATTGAGTTAGTTGCATCTTTAACAGCAGAGGCAATAACTTCTGTTTGATTGCTACGATCGTAGCTTGATGGATCAAGACGACCGTATTCGCTAAGTAGAGCTTGACCATTTTTAGCAACAGTTGCCATTGTACGCACTGATTCTACTGGGTATTTACCATTTGCAGACTCACCTGACAACATTGTTGCATCGGTACCATCAATAACCGCATTGAAAACATCTGATACTTCAGAGCGAGTAGCACGAGGTTTTTCAGTCATTGTTTCAAGCATGTTTGTTGCAGTGATAACAGCTTTACCAGCAGCGTTAACTTTCTTGATAATGACTTTTTGATAAACTGGAACCATTTCAAATGGTACTTCGATACCCATATCTCCACGAGCAATCATGATACCATCTGCTGCTTCGATGATTTCATCAAGGTTATCAATACCTTGTTGGTTCTCAATCTTAGCAAACAATTTAACATGACCGTTACCAGTTTCTTCACAGATAGCACGGACTTCTTCTACGTCTTTAGCTGTACGAACAAATGAAATGGCAATAAAGTTCAAACCTTGTTCAAGACCAAAACGAATATCAGCATTGTCACGCTCAGCAAGAGCTGGGAATGGAATTGAGGTATTTGGAATGTTTACACCTTTTTGTTTAGCGATAACACTATCGTTTTCAACTTCTACTTCAAATTCACGAGTGGCATTATCTTTAGCGATAACACGAAGGCCCAATTTACCATCATCAACAAGGATTTGTTGACCAACAGCCACATCATCAAAAATATCCAAACCACCAGCAACGTTGAGGGCAATCACATCACGAGTTGATTTAATACCTTGTTTTGTCGCAACACGGATTTTTTCACCAGTTGTGTAGTCGTACTCTTTTGCGTCACCTTCAAATAATTCCGTACGGATTTCTGGACCTTTAGTATCTAACAAGAAACCAACTTTTTGGTTAGCAATTTCTTCGGCACGACGAACGACTGCCATACGTTGACCTTGCTCTTCGTGGTCACCATGTGAAAAGTTAAAACGGAATACATTGGCACCTTCTTTAATCAACTGAGCGATACGTTGAGCTGACGCTTCAACATCAAGACTCTCACCCCAGTAACCATCTTCACCGAATCTTTTACCACCACGGAATTCCACCGCTGGACCAAGGGTTGCAACAATTTTTACACGCTTATTCATTTATTCTTTACTCCTATTTGATATTTTTATCGCTTAACGCGCCAAACCTTTATTCAATTTAGCAAAATCCAAACGGGCTTTATGTGGGTTATTAACCACAATCTTACCATCTTCAGTTAGGCTAAACAAAGCACCTTCTTCTGCTGTTCCAAGAATTGGACTTTCAATCAATTGCTCATTTTTCACACCAACAGCTAAACCACCTTTACCAGCTTTAAGCAATTCAACTGCATGTGATCCCATCCAAGAAGCTAAGACACGATCACGAGGGGATGGTGTACCACCACGTTGGATGTGACCCAAGTTTGTGATACGAAGATCGCTTGTGTCACCCGCTTCACGCATCTGTTTGGCAAATTCTTCACCACTCATCACACCCTCAGCAAGAACGATAATAAAGTGATCTTTTTTCTTCACTTCATAACCTTCTTTAAGGTTGGCAACAACTTCTTTCATATCAAATGGTTCTTCTGGGATTACAATAATGTCTGCACCAGTAGCAATACCTGCCCAAAGAGCAATATCACCTGCGTTGCGTCCCATAACTTCAACAATAAAGGTACGACCATGACTAAATGATGTATCACGAATTTTATCAATAGCTTCTGTTGCTGTTCGAACAGCTGTATCAAAACCAATCGTATAATCTGTTCCAACAATATCATTGTCAATGGTTCCTGGAATACCAATTGCTGGGAAACCATGCTCTGTCAAACGCATAGCACCATGGTAAGAACCATCACCACCGATAACAACTACACCTTCAATACCATGTTTTTTCAATTGTTCAATTCCAGCTAATTGTCCTTCTAACTTGGCAAATTCAGGATAACGAGCAGATTTTAGGAAAGTGCCACCATGTGAGAGAATATTAGACACACTCTTAGCGTCCATTGGGAAAATATCTCCCTCAACCATACCAGCATAGCCACGATTGATACCGTAAACTTCCATTCCTTCTGAAATTGCTTTACGAACAACTGCTCGAATCGCATTATTCATTCCTGGAGCGTCACCACCACTGGTTAAAACAGCAATACGTTTCATTTATCTTTGTACTCCTTTTTCTTTTTAACTACATCATTATAGCACATTCACAAGTAAAATTCTTCACTTTTTAGTGAAAAATCGTTTTCATCACATAAGTTTTTAATTTTTCTTCCATTTCTTTTGACTTGGAGACACGGTAATTTCGACTTCGTAAGGTTTCTTTCTCCTCCTCGTATCTTAAAATAACAGGAAAATCACCAGGATATTGAGCTAAAATAGCTGATATTTCGCGGTCATGATCATGATTAGCTAATTGAATCCAGAATTTTTCTGTAATGACAGGACTCACTAATTGAGCAATCAACTGCAAACGTTCCTGTCGTTCTTGCACCTTTCCTTTGATATAAACTATCTTTCCTTTTTCTAATTGTTGAGCTAAACGTTGATAATCATTTGGGAAAATAGTCACATCCAACCTTTTCACGCCATCAGTTAAACCAACAAACGCCATCAACTGACCTGTCGTCTTGGTGCGAATCTCTCGGATACTCTCTATCTGACCTAGAACCGTTACTGTGGTTTCATTGACCAAGTCATCAAAAGGGATATAGTGACCCGCTTGTTCTCTTAAAATTTGAAAAACTGGATGGGGACTTACCCCTACACCCAAAATTTCTTGTTCCATCTCGTACTTTTCTTGGCTTGAAAAGTCATTAGCCTCAGTCCAGTGATAAGATGACTGGGCAAATAAACTTCCTAATTGAGTCACAAAATTTAAGAGAGATGGCAAATTTTGTAAAATTTTTTGACGGTTGGGTTCTAAGTCATCAAATAGTCCTGCCTTAGTGATGGTTTCTAACAAATCAATCTTATGATACGACTCTGGCAAACGCATCAGAAAATCTTCAACACTAGTAAAAGGACGATTAGCATACAGCCACTGACTTAAATCTTGTCCAAGCCCCTTAATCCGTTTCAAACCTAAATAAATGCGACCATCTGTAACTGTATCATACTCACTAATATCATTGATTGAAATAGGAGCTAGTGAAAAACCTTGTTGTAAGGCGTCCCTGATATAATCACTATTTGAGTAATTCAACATAATGTGGTAAAAAGCATCTGGATAATGTGCCTTAAAATAAGCTAACTGAAAAGCTAAGGCCGAGTAAGCATAAGCGTGACTACGATTAAAGCCATAACCAGCAAACTTAGCCATGCGTTCAAAAATAGCTTGGGCAGTCTGTTGATCATGACCTTTTGTAATGGCTCCAGTCAAAAACTCACTAGCCATGGCTGCCATTTCTCGTTGATTTTTTTTGGACATGGCTCGTCTAAGCAGATCGGCTTTGCCAAGACTAAAGCCTGCATAGACCTGAGCAATCTGCATGACCTGCTCCTGATAAAGCATAATCCCATAGGTCGATTGTAGGATTGGATCAATCTCTGGTGATAAGGTTTCAACCCGTTCTTGACCAAACTTACGTTTGACAAAATTGCTAATGTAGTCACTTGCTCCTGGACGGTTTAGACTAGTTGTCGCTACAATTTCTTCAAAACAATGTGGCTTCACTTGTTTCAGCAGATTGATAGCTCCTGATTTTTCAAACTGAAAAATCCCCTTGGTTTGACCTTGAGCAAACAATTGCAATGTTTTAGAATCTTCTAAATCAATAGAAGCAATCTTTATTTCCTGACCATAGCGTCTTTTTACTTCTTCTGCCATTTTTTGAGCAAAAGTTAAATTACGCAAACCTAAAAAGTCCATCTTCAACAGGCCATTGGCCTCCACACTATTGGCATCAAATTGCGTGATCATCATTTCGTCACCAGACTTTAGGGGAATATGATTGGTCAATTCATCATCACTCATCACAATCCCTGCTGCGTGAATCGAGGTCTGACGTGGCTGTCCTTCAATGCGTTTAGCAATCGCAAATGCCTTTTGATACTCTTTTTTCTCCAAAATCAACTGGCGAAACGATAGATTATTTTGATAGACTAGAGATAAGGTATCCTTGAAACGAATTTTCTTACTCAGGACAGTCAAATCATACTCACTCGCCCCAAACCGCTTAAAGACATCTCGCAAAGCCTGTTTAGCCCCAAAGGTTGAAAAGGTCACAATCTGAGCCACATGCTCTTGACCATAACGTTCTTTGACATAATGTAAGAACGCATTACGATGAATATCTGGAATATCGATGTCAATATCTGGCATGCTGTATCGTTCTTCATTCAGAAAACGTTCAAACAGCAGTTGATTTTTCACAGGATCAATACCTGTAATATCTAAGGCGTAGGCAACTAAACTACCCGCAGCTGAACCACGGCCCATTCCCATGTAGTACTTTTGACGGCGTCCAAATCGCAAGAGATCCCAAACAATCAAAAAATAGTCATCAAAGCCCATTTTATGAATGACCGACAATTCCTTATCCAGACGCTCTTGGTAAACTGGTTGCCATAATTGTTTGGCTTTTAAGCCCAACTCAGCTTCTTGACGCAACTCTTGATGAGCTGGCACTTGCTGATTAAAACGAGGCAATTTTAGGTGGTCGTTCAACTGATAACTTATCCCTGTCACCAATCCTTTCAAATTGACTAGGCTTTCTGGAAAACGCTCCTGAAAATGCTCAGTCAACTCCTGTGCCGATAGCAAGACCTGCCCAGCTTGTACAGAACCAGCCTGTGCTAGACTGCTATTATCACGAATGGCATGCAGAACCTGTAATACTTCCATTTCTGATTCTTGATAATAGCGAACTGTCTGTAAGGGAATAATAGGCTTAGGATAAACGAGTTGTGGACTATCCAAGAAGACTCCAATCATATAATCAAAAGGCAGCTCCAACTGCTCAATCCCTTCAAAATAAGGAATGATAAGCGTTAACCCTTTTAAATCAGTGACCAAGTCTTCCTGAGTCAAACCACTGGTCATGACCTGAGTAGCCAATTTTAGCAAACGATGGTAGCCACGGGTATTTCGAGCCAATAGATAGACTGCACACTGCCTGCCTTCTATCGTCACGTCTGCCTCCATGCCAATAATAGGACTTAGCCCCAGCTTCTTAGCTTCTTGCATAAATGGATAAGCCCCATAAAGATTGCTCTTATCCATGATACCCACTTGCTGATAACCTAGCTCTTTTGCTCTTGTCAAATAACCTTTTAGGTCAATCAGACTGTCCATAAAACTATAGACGGTCTTTGTATCCAACTGCACAAACATAAGTTTTTCTCCGATTAGTATTTCTTTTATTATACTATGAATTCTCCCTAATTGCAGACAAAAATAGTGGAGTAACCAAACACCCCACTATTACTGTAAATTCAAACGATTTTTAATAATAAAATAAGTCATTCCATAATAAATCCCGATACAAACAACTGTAAACAAGGTCATCACAACCCAGTAGCTCGTTGTATCAAGAATGGCAATTTCCAAGAACTTATTGATTATAGCAGTAAGCACCAAAATCAAAAAATAGGCAAGAAAACTAATCAAAATCTGACGATTTCTAAATAAATGCCCGATAGCAATCGCCAAGTAAATGGTTAAGATTTCCCTACTCATTGCCAACAACCACTGGATTAGACTAACCGTCCAGTTGACAGAACTTATCTGCCCCCACAATAGCGTCCATGTCGAAATGTCAAATAACTCAAAACTAAGTCCAATTCCAATAAAGACCACTACGGCATTGAAACAAGACCAGAGTAAGGCAACCAAAACTTTTGACATCAAGATTTGATGCGTTGATACCGGCAAGGTCAGCGTTAAATAAGCCTGACGACCAAACATATCTTGGCTAAATCGACGACAGATAATAAATATAGTCGCAATCATCACTGCAACAAGTAGCAAAACAGTCGCAACAGCAGAAAAACTATACACCGTGTATAGCCAATTAGGTAAGGTAATAGATTGACCAAGAGTTTGAAATTCCGGCGTCAACCAACGTAAGATAAAAGCCATGACCAAACATAGAGCATAAAGCCCTAGATACCACTTGCTCACAGATTTTACTTCATACTTTAAGAGTTTCAAAAACATGACCGTTCTCCTTAAATCTTAAATCTTTCACGAAAGAGCTTATCCATTGACATGCCATAAGTCTGACGTAAATCATCGACAGCTCCTTGTAAATGAACTTGACCCTTGTCCAAAAAAATGACGTCATCCAAAACAGGCTCGACATCAGCAATCAAGTGAGTCGCAATCAACACAGAAGCGTCCTTCGAATAATTACTAATGATTGTCCTTAAAATATATTCTCGTGTCACAGCATCCACTGCAGCAATCGGCTCATCTAGCAAGTATAATTTCGCCTTACGACTCATCACCAAAAGCAGTTGAACCTTTTCCTTATCCCCTTTGGATAAATTTTTAAGATACTGTGTTTGGTCAATAGCCAAATCCTTCAACAATGCTTTTGCTCGCTCCTTGTCAAAATCCACATAGAAATCAGCAAATAAATTGATAATATCGACCACTTTCATATAATCTTTCAAGTAGGTCTGATCAGGCAAATAAGACACCATGGCCTTGGTTGCCACAGACGGAGCTAGTCCCTTAATTAAAATACAACCTTGATCTGCTGTTAACAATCCCATGATTAACTTCATCATGGTTGTCTTGCCACTACCATTTGGTCCTAATAAACCAATGATTTTACCTTCAGATAATTCCAAATTAAGGTTCGCCAAAACAGGAGAATTCCCATAGGATTTTGATACATTTTGCAAACTTAATAAAGTTGTCATGAATCGTCCCCTCCCAAATAAGATTTAACCTTACTCAAAATCTCAGCTTCCACAAAGCCGAAATCCTTCATCTTCGCTACAAATGATTGAATTTCTGTATGAGCCACATCATGACGAATATCTTTTAACAAGGACTTATTTTCAGTCACATAACGACCAGAGGTCCGTGTCGTAAAGACCAAACCTTCTTGTTCCAATTCCTTGTAGGCTCTTTGTGTCGTATTAGGATTGACTCCTACTTCTTCAGCCAATTCTCTTACTGTCGGTAATTGATCACCACTGGTTAATTGACCACTGATGATTTTCATTTTGATCCGCTGTGCTAACTGGATATAAATTGGCGATTTTTCATCAAAAATCCAAGCCATTTCCTAACCTCCTTTCACACAATTTCTATCTCATCATCTTATAATTTTTTTCATCTTTTATCAAGAGAAATCTCCTTATCCCTTAATTTTATGATATAATAAAAGACAGCCATCCTTAGTGTAATGGATATCACGCAAGATTCCGGTTCTTGAAATGGGAGTTCGATTCTCTCAGGATGGATACGTTTTCCATAATAAAATAAAGTTAGCTATTGAGCTAACTTTATTTTTTATCCTAAACCATTTTGAGTCTTTTTGACCAAGCCATTTTGCTCAAAAATCAATTCGATATTAGCAGCACTAGCATTGCCACCTTTTTTCAGTCCACTAGACCAAATAGCCTGAATACTGGATTTACCAGTTGACACCACTTGAGCCATAACGTCTGGACGACCCAATTTTTCAACAGCCTGATCAAAGCTCATACCTTCTGTTAAGGATTTATAGTCATCAAATGTAACACGTTCTTCTCTGACAAAATTAAAGTTAGAAATAGAGCGTGAAATGGCACTATTTTCAAACTGTTGTACAGAAAGCTCAACTTGATCAAAATTCCAAGTATAAACATCAACTGTCACATTTTCCCCAGCTTCTTTGGTCTCATGTTTGCTCGGTTGACCAAATAGTGCTATCAATTCGTCTAAATTCGACCCACCCTTAAAGTCATTAGCTTCCTCACCAAGTTTAATCTGCTCAAACTTCATTCTGACATCTTCATGATTAGACGTGCTTGGCTCAGTCAACCAAGATTGTTCAACCTGTAATGATTCCTTGGTTGTGACTTTTTGAGTTTGATTACTTGAACAAGCCGCTAATAACATGACTGACAGAGCAAGACCTGCTAAACTCATCACTTTTTTTGTCATATCTATCCTCTATCTTTAATAAAATTTTATGGAGCCGGTGGGAGTCGAACCCACGTCCAAACACCTGCCAACATATTTGTCTACAACCATAGGCCTTGTCTTCATTTAACAAAAAATTGACACAAGGCTCAAGCCTATCTTTTGCGAGTCTAATCATCTCTTTTTGGTTAGTTAGACCCTAACCAAACGTAGCTTGTTAAAATAAGACCTCTAATGAAACACAAGCCATTTCATAGCGGTCACGCCCGCTGGTTTTTAAGCAGCTAAAGCGTAAGAAGTGTTATTTTTTGCAGTTATATTTAACTGAACGGTTACGCCGTCACTCGAGTTGCAAAATATGCCTCATAATGCCTGTCGAATCCGTAACGACCCCAAAACATTACTTAACTAGTATATCAAAAACATTAAAAGATAGCAAAAAAATACTATTTTTGGTATGATAAAAGCATGTATAGATTTTGGCAAAAAGTATTTCAGGTACTTGGTTTTTTGACGTTAATTGCTTCTGTTGCCCTAGTTATCTGGTTATTTCAAAAAGGAATTTTAAATGACCAGAATGCTTTCAAAACATGGGTTCAGCAATATCAGGTCATGGCTCCTGTAATTTTTATTCTCATTCAGATTATCCAAATTGTTATTCCTATTCTACCAGGTGGTGTCACAACTGTGGCTGGCTATCTCATCTTTGGACCGTGGTTAGGGTTTATCACGAATTATATTGGGATTATGATTGGCAGTGTCATTCTTTTTCTCTTAGTTAGACGCTACGGTAAACCCTTTATCCATCTTTTTGTCAAAGACAAGGATTTAAGTAAATATGAAACCAAGTTAGAAACCAAAACCTATGAACGTTTTTTCATCTTTTGTATGGCATCACCTATTTCACCTGCCGATATCTTGGTTATGGTAACAGGTCTAAGCAAAATGTCACTTAAACGATTTATTATGATTCTCTTACTCACTAAGCCCTTATCGATTATCGGATATAGTTATTTGTGGATCTATGGTGGATCTTTCATTCAATATCTTCTTGGCTTATAGCACCAGTTAGCTGGTGTTTTTTATTTCCAACAAAAAAAGCTTGAATAATTCAAGCTTTTTCTTTATTACAATTCGATATCGCCAAACAAGTCTGCCATTGAGAAACCAGTTTGTGTTTCTGGCAATTCGTAATCACGTTTTTCTTGACGGCGTGGACGACGTGGACGAGATTGACGTTTCTCACCGTTGTCACCTTCAGTTTTTTCTTGTGCTGGACGCTCTTCAAGTGCTTTGATTGACAATGATACACGCTCATCAGCAGCGTTCACTTCAAGAACTTTAACAGTTACAGCTTGACCTACTGAAAGAGCATCTTTTGGATTTTCAACACGTTTGTGTGAAATTTGCGAGATATGTACTAAACCATCAATACCTGGCAATACTTCAACAAAAGCACCAAAGTCAGTCAAACGTTTAACAGTTCCTTCAACAACATCACCTGCAGCTAACTTTTGCTCTACGCCATCCCATGGTCCAGGAGTTGTTGCTTTAAGAGAAAGTGATACACGACCTTCTTCTTCATCAATAGCAAGCACTTTAACGTCAACATCTTCACCAACAGTAACCACTGATTTTGGTGAAACGTTACGCTCATGTGACAATTCTGTCACGTGAACCAAGCCATCAACACCACCAAGATCGATGAAAGCACCAAAGCTAGTCAAACGAGCGACTTTACCAGTAACAACTGAACCAACTTCAATCTTAGAAAAGACTTCTTGACGAGCTGCTGCTGTTGTTTCTTCTACAACTTCACGACGTGACAAAATGAAACGGTTTTCTGCTGCATTAACTTCTTTAATTTTTGCGTCAAATTCTTGACCAACGAAACGCTCAGTATTGCGAACGAAACGTGTATCAAGCATAGATGCTGGAATGAAACCACGAAGTCCTTCAAATTCAACTGAAAGGCCACCTTTAACGGCACGAGTACCTTTAACAGTAACAACTTCTTCTTCACGTCCAACAAGTTTGTCCCAAGCTTTACGAGCTTCTAAACGTTTTTTAGAAACTAGGAAAGTTACTGTATCTGTATCTTTACCTACAACTTGACGAAGAACAAGCACTTCTAGTGTTTCGCCAGCTTTAACAAAATCGTTGATGTCTGCATCACGCTCGTTTGTCAACTCACGAAGAGTTAAGACACCTTCAACACCTGTTCCTTCAATAACAAGGTTTGCTTGACCGTTATCAACTGTTAAAACTTCCGCAGTGACAACGTCACCTGGGTTAACTTCGCTAACACTATTTAGCAAATCTTCAAATTCATTCATTCTAAAAAATCCTCCAACAAAAGCTAGCAAAGCTAGCTTTTGATAACACTATATTTTTTCAAGGCAACCCGTAAGGACAATAAACTTTATCGCTGACGGTCTTAGGAAATCCTAATACCTCAACTGGGGTAGCTGGATTCGAACCAACGCATGAGGGAGTCAAAGTCCCTTGCCTTACCGCTTGGCGATACCCCAATACTTTCAGATTTTATCCTGAAAATGGAGAGAGAGGGATTCGAACCCCCGAACCCGAAGGAGCGGATTTACAGTCCGCCGCGTTTAGCCTCTTCGCTATCTCTCCTAAAACAAAATCTATTATAACATAGCTTTTGTTTTTATACAAGCCCTTTTTCAGATTTTTTAATGATTTAAGTTATAAAGTTCGATAATATGCCCAATCCCTTGATCAAAGGTCTTATAAAGACTATCGACTGCTCCATTTTTTAAGACGGCAAATTGTTTATCTAGTTCAACCAGCTCGCCAATGGTCTTTTTACCAATAACCACTTGATAACCTGCTACGTTTTGACCATTAACATCCAATTTGGCATCAAGGACTTGAACCTCAATTTTTTTATCTTTTTTACTCATGCTTGCCCCTTTCGTTTCTCATCCTATTTTACACAAAATAACCGCTACTGACAAGAACGAACTTGCTTTTCTCGTCAGTATCAACTGTTATCAATACCAACCTGTTAGTTGATGAAGTTGATTTTCCAGTCCTGGCAAGTAACGCAAACACAAGAAGAGAACAATGGCAATAAGTAAACAGACTGATACCAATTTTACTAATTTCATCATCTTCTCCTAGTTTAAGTCTAAGTAAGCCTTTACGACTTCATCACTCGCCATACTATCTGCAATAAAACTTCCATTGCTAGTACGATCAGATAAGGAAAGTGCTGCTACATCTACTTGATAAATTTGATTTGATTGGGTATGAATGATTAGTTCTTGTGGACTTGCTCCAACATTTCCTGCCATATAGACACGATGAGGCTTGCTTTTCAGCTCACGCAACACTTGTAAGCCACGCTTAGCTCGACCTGTTACAGCTAATTGCTCCACAGCAACTTTCTTCACACTACCACGTTGGGTTAAGAGATAAAAAGCAGTGGATTGGACTGGAAAGACAGCTTGAACATGATCGTCATCTTTAAGATTCACTCCCTTAACGCCCGCTGCTTTTAAGCCCAAGATTGGTACTTCACTGGCTTCAAAGCGTAAGCCATAGCCCATCCAGGTAAAGAGTAAAATTTCCTCTAATTGAATTGGGGCTAGGCTAAGCACACGGTCGCTTGCGTCTTTTAATTTCATAAAAGTCAACGATTTAGATTTGTAAGTTCGCCAAGGACTCAAGTCTTTTTGTTCAAAGCGTTTAATCTGACCTGCCTTAGTTGCCGTCAAATACAAGGCACCTTCTGCTACTTGATCTAGCAAGTCCACTGCAATAATCTCTTCTTCTGCTGCAAAATTGCTAATGGTTTGCGATAGGTGTTCGCCAATATCTTTCCAACGGCTGTCCGTTAATTCATGCACTGGGCGATAAATGACATTACCAAGATTAGTAAAAAGATAGAGATGTTGTGTTGTTTTGGCTTGGCTAAGGAAAATCAAATGATCATCTTCACGCTTGCCGACCTCTGCCACCGTTGAGGCAGCAAAGGAGCGTGGACTCGTGCGTTTAATATAACCTGCTTTAGTCACGCTGACATAGGTATCCTCAGCCACAATCAAGCTGCTGCTATCAATCTCAATCGTTTCTGCCTGCTCTTTCAACACTGTCCGTCTAGGATTGGCAAAGGTCTTTTTCACCTGACGCAGTTCTTTTTTCATGACTTGATAAAGGGTAACTTCATCGCTGATAATAGCTGACAAATACTGAATCTGCTCTTTTAGGGCCTGACTTTCTTCCTGTAAGGTCACAATATCTGTATTAGTCAAACGATAGAGTTGAAGCGTGACAATGGCTTCTGCCTGTTCTTCTGTAAAGGCGTAGCTGATCTTGAGATTTTCTTTGGCATCTGCCTTATTTTCACTTGCACGAATGAGCGCAATGACGTCATCCAAAATCGAAATCACACGAATTAAGCCTTCAACGATATGGAGACGCTTTTCTGCCTTTTCCTTATCAAACTGAGAACGGGCTAAAATAATCTCTTTACGATGAGCAATATAGGCTGACAAAATCTTATGTAAGCCAACTTGTCGCGGCGTGTAATGGTCAATCGCTACCATGTTAAAGTTGTAATTGACCTGTAGGTCGGTGTACTTGAAAAGGTAGTTAAGAATCGTCTGACTATCTGCGTCCTTTTTCAACTCAATAGCCAATCTAAGACCAGTGCGATCAGACTCATCACGAACTTCCAAGATACCTGGCACCTTGTTATTCAGACGCACTTCATCAATCTTCTTAACCAAACTCGCCTTATTGACTTCATAAGGCAACTCTGTTACCACAATCTGTTCCTTACCTGCCTTGAGTTTTTCAATACTGGTCAGACTTCTTAGCACCAAGCGACCTTTACCTGTTTCATAGGCTTTTTTCAAGTCTTCTGTCCCTTGAATAATCCCACCAGTTGGAAAATCTGGT
This sequence comes from Streptococcus sp. sy004, assembly GCF_007859205.1. Taxonomy (GTDB): domain Bacteria; phylum Bacillota; class Bacilli; order Lactobacillales; family Streptococcaceae; genus Streptococcus. Next base: position 201,870 of record NZ_VOHP01000001.1, on the reverse strand, counting down.
CCAGGCAGTAAAGTCATCAGCTTGTCTAGGCTAGCTTTAGGATGATCAATTAGATGAATGACAGCATCGATAACTTCGCCCAGATTATGGGGAGGGATGTCTGTCGCATAACCTGCCGAGATACCTGTTGCCCCATTAACCAAAAGGTTGGGAAAGGCCGCTGGTAAGACTGTCGGTTCTTTTTCAGTATCATCGAAATTCCAAGCAAAAGGCACCGTCTTTTTGTCAATATCTTCCAAGAGATAACCTGCCATTTCTGACAGCCTTGCCTCCGTGTAACGCATGGCTGCTGGCGGATCGCCATCCATGGAACCATTGTTACCGTGCATTTCTACTAGAATCTCACGATTTTTCCAGTCTTGGCTCATACGAACCATGGCGTCATAGATAGACGAGTCGCCATGAGGATGGAAATTCCCCATGACATTTCCCACTGACTTGGCTGACTTGCGGTAGCCCTTGTCAAAGGTATTGCCATCTTTATTCATCGAATAAAGAATCCGACGCTGAACAGGTTTTAGTCCATCACGAATATCAGGCAAGGCCCGATCTTGAATAATGTACTTGGAGTAACGCCCAAAACGCTCTCCCATGATGTCTTCTAAAGACATGTTTTGAATGTTGGTCATGAACCCCTCTATTTCTAATTATTATCTGTTTCTTCACAAATTCTTTTTATTTCATTTTTTAAATACTTAGACATGTCTGTTTTCATGTATTGTTCCCAGTATTTAAATAACAAAAATTCACAAATAATTAATATTATGCAATACGGAAACAGGATTCTAATTGCATTAGATATGTAAGCATACACTATTATTATCGTTAAGAAAATTATAACATCATAGAAAAAATTACTACAGGTATACTTTATTATAAATTTATTATCTATTTTTATTTTTTTAGATAAGTTTAAGAATGTACTTAAATATAAAGTTAAATTGAGTAAACCAAACGTAGGCATAATGAGTATTTTCCACTCTGGAAACTTACAAATACATAAAATAAATAGCATAAAAATTATACGTTCAAAAGAAATTTTTATTATAAAATCCCCTATCTTTTTTATGAATTTTTTTATACATTGAGAAATTTTTCCAAATTTAGATAATAGCTTATCAATGATATCTAATACAAATACTATCATGTGAAGATTGCTATTAAAATAATTATCTATTTTTGACTTAGGAATTGAGGGAACCTCAACATCATGCTTTGTATACGAATACATAGAAAAATTTAATATTAACATTTCTATAACCCAATATTTTTGAGCTACTTTCTGTGATCTTTTATTAAAAAAACTCATAATCTCTATATAGAAACATACAATAGCTATTATCACTATAGCAACAACTATTATTCCTACTAATTTCGTATAAATTTGTATGATTTCATTATTCTTTTTTATTCCTTCATAAAACCATTTTAATATATTTGACAACATTGTTGTAAATATTGAAACATTTAGAATAGAAATAAATATATTAAAATATTTATCTTTAGATTTTTTACTTTGCTCTAATATTTCAAAATATTTTTCTAAATCAGATCTTGTAATCTTTTTTTCTAATAATTTTTGTCCTAATTTTTGAATAATATTTTTGATTTGTTCAGCATCTAGTTGTTTATCATTCAACCAATAATATTCGTTATACCACTCATTATAAATTCTATCAATGAGAGTATTAATTGGAGAATTTCCCATTTTTTTTAACTTATATTTTCCTATCCTTAAGGTTATATATACTATTAATAAAATAAAAAATATTATTGTTGCATTAAACATATATATTTATCCCTCCATATATATTTAAAAACATTATAAAGCATCCTTAATTTCTTTTTTTAGATCTTCCTTAAAATATGATATTATGGCTAAAATATCATCCACGATTTCTTTCTCTAATAAAAATACTTTACCTGTCTGCGGTTCTCTTACACTACGTAATAAATCTTTTTTCTTAGGCCAATTAAATTTACGAACTTGAGGGATAAAATAATTAGTTCCCATATATGGAATTCTAATAATGTTAGAATCTGGTATTTTGAATGACTTGTTAATAACAATTAAAGTAGCAATTCCCATGGCCTCTTCTCCTAAAACAACTATAATAAATGGCCTTATATCGTACTCCGACTTTTTATTAGAAAAATAACTGATTTGTTCTGAAATTCGATAAATATATTTACTATCAACGTTCAACTCTTTATTAAGCTTCAATATCTGTATATTGTCTGATTGAATTAAACTTTCAGAACTAGAAAACCTCAGAGGAGTATCATCTTTTGAGTAAATAAGATACAGTGTTGGATCATAACCAAAGTCTCCCTCAAATTCAATACTAGGGAATAAATGATAATTGTTACGATAAGAATTATTAATGGTAAACGTAAGGCTTGATGAAGAAGGTGAAATAATTTTTAAATTTTTCATCTGATACTTAGTAATAGCAGGTATAACTTCTTCCTCTTTAAATCCCTCTTGTTTTAGAAAAATAGCTAATTGATTTAACTCTTGTAGCAAAGTATTGATGTTTTTGCTCGTTTCACTTATTTCGTCCATCATTGCTTCTTGCAATGACTTATAAACAGAAAGATCCGCCTGCGGTAAATTCGAAATATTTCGAACACTTAATTTAATATCATTATTTAATTCATCAAGTAATTCTAAACAAAAATCACTATCGATGTTATCATTCCTAATAATCTCATCTTCCAGATACTTTTTATACTGCTTATAAGTTTGGTATTGACTATTCAGATCATATCTTATTTTTATAATTTCTTCTACAACTTTATATTTCTTCCAAAAATTTTCTATCATTTCAAAATTTGGATTTTCTTTATGACGACTCTTTAAATAATTTTTAAAGTCTTCAATACTCTTTATAAGATTATCTTCATTTTGGTTCTCTTGTAAACCTATTTTCTTTATCAAAACTATCAATAAGCTATCAGCTACTTTTCCAAAAATATATGATGTTAAATCCGACCCAATCATACAATTATCTTCTCTTTCATATAAAATTTAAAACAATACTAAAACACCGTCGCTTCTTCCAAGGTGAACTTGACATTGTCTTCAATCCATTGACGGCGGGGGGCTGGTTTGTCGCCCATAAGGACAGATACTCGGCGTTCAGCACGAGCTAAGTCTTCAATGGTCACTCGGATTAGGGTTCTGGTTTCTGGGTTCATGGTGGTTTCCCAAAGCTGATCTGCATTCATCTCGCCCAGTCCTTTATAGCGTTGGAGAATGGCACCCTTGCCAAAGGCTTGACGCAACTCTGCCAACTCACCATCGGTCCAAGCGTAGGCGATTTGTTGGGTCTTTCCTTTACCTTTACTCATCTTATAAAGTGGAGGAAGAGCGATATAGACACGCCCTGCTTCGACCAAGGGACGCATGTAGCGATAAAAAAAGGTCAGAAGAAGGGTCTGGATGTGAGCACCGTCTGTATCCGCATCCGTCATGATGATGACCTTGTCATAGTTACAATCAACCAGAGAAAAATCTGCTCCGACACCGGCACCAATGGTGTAAATCATGGTGTTGATTTCTTCATTTTTGAGAATGTCAGCCATCTTGGCTTTTTCAGTGTTAAGCACCTTACCACGCAAGGGGAGAATGGCTTGAAACTTCCGATCACGTCCTTGCTTGGCTGAACCACCGGCTGAATCTCCCTCGACCAGATAAAGTTCATTCTTTTGGGGATTTTTAGATTGGGCTGGGGTTAGCTTTCCTGACAATAGCCCCTTGTCTTTCTTGTTTTTCTTGCCATTACGGCTATCATCACGCGCCTTACGAGCCGCTTCACGAGCATCGCGTGCCTTAATCGCCTTGCGAATCAAGTTAGCAGCTAGCTCGCCATTTTCCATAAGAAAGAAAGTCAACTTATCTGTCACGATACCTTCAACCACAGGACGAGCCAAGGGACTACCCAGCTTATCTTTAGTTTGCCCTTCAAATTGCAAGTGTTCTTCTGGCACTAAGATAGACAGGACAGCAGATAGACCCTCACGATAATCAGACCCTTCTAAATTCTTATCTTTTTCTTTCAGCAGACCTGTTTTTCTAGCATAGTCGTTCATGACCTTGGTAATGGCTGTCTTAAAGCCTGTCTCATGAGTACCACCGTCTTTGGTGCGGACATTATTAACAAAAGATAGGATATTATCAGAAAAACCATCATTGTATTGAAGCGCCAAAGCCACTTGAAACTCCGACTGCTCCCCCTCAATCGAAATGACAGGGGTCATGGTTTCCTTATCTTCATTGAGATAGGTCACGAAATCTTCAACGCCTTTTTCATAGTGGAAACGTTCTGTCTGACCAGTTGTTTCATCTGTCAGAATCATGGTGACATTTTTTAGGAGAAAGGCAGATTCTTTCAAACGCTCGGCAATAGTATTGAACTTAAAGGTTATTGTGGAAAAGATACTCGCATCTGGTAGAAAACGTACAGTCGTTCCTGTCTTAGACTTGGCACATGTACCGATTTTTTCCAAGGTTGTCACGGGTTTGCCACCGTGTTCAAAACGTTGGCGATAAATCGCTCCGTCACGGCTGATTTCAACTTCTAGCCAAGAAGACAAGGCATTCACTACAGATGACCCTACACCATGCAGACCTCCTGAAGTCTTATAACCGCCTTGACCGAACTTACCACCTGCATGAAGCACTGTAAAGATGACTTCGACCGTGGGAATACCACGAGCATGAAGACCAACTGGCATGCCTCGCCCTTGGTCTGCTACACTCAGCGAACCATCTGCATGGAGTGTGACTGTAATTTCTTGACCAAAACCTGATAAGGCCTCATCGACAGCGTTATCGACAATCTCCCAAACCAAGTGATGCAAACCTGCTCCGTCTGTTGAGCCGATATACATTCCTGGACGCTTACGAACAGCGTCCAAGCCTTCTAGGACTTGAATCGCCTCATCATTATACGTTGTCATTGTTATGCTTTGCTTAGCCATGCTGACCTCCACTTTTTTCATACTTTCTTATCTTACAGGTTTTTAGCTATTTTTGCAAAGGAATTTTACAGTTTTTAGGAGTACTATGGTATAATAAACCTATGAATACCTTGATTTATCTTTTAATTGCCTATTTACTTGGCTCCATTCCAACAGGACTTTGGATTGGTCAGAAAATTTATGGCAAAAACTTGCGTGAGTTTGGCAGTGGTAACACTGGAACAACCAATACCTTTCGGATTTTAGGTAAAAAAGCTGGGACGGTGACCCTTCTTGTTGATCTCCTAAAAGGAACCTTGGCAACACTGATTCCTGTCTGGTTGGGGGGAAGTTGGTTATCTCCTATTATCATTGGCTTTTTTGCTGTGTTAGGCCACACTTTTCCTATCTTTGCTCAATTCAAGGGGGGAAAGGCTGTCGCTACTAGTGCAGGCGTTATCTTAGGGTTTGCCCCTCAATTTTTCCTTTATCTTTTGCTTGTTTTTCTATCCACTCTTTATCTAACCAGTATGATTTCTTATGCCAGTATCACTGTTGCTATCGCTGGCATACTTGGTATACTAATTTTTCCCATCTTTGGTGCCATTTTATCAAGTTATGATTTAATTTTTTCCTTAGTGATTATTTTAATGTCTGTTGTCATTCTACTTCGTCACAAGGATAATATGAAACGCATTGCAACAAAACAAGAAAACCTTGTTCCTTTTGGCTTAAACCTAACCAAACAAAAACCAAAATCATAAACAGATCACTAGTATTGCTAGTGGTTTTTTTTGCAACTAAAAAAACTAGACGATACCGTCTAGTTTTTTAAAGTTAATCTTCTTTTTTTGTGCGTACTCCTAATAGACCAAAGAGCATTAGACCAAAGCCCGTAACCACACTAATCAAAGAGCTTGGACTTGCTGTCATCGGCAGCATCTTATCTGTTTTATGTTCCTGTGATGGTTTAGCAACTGGGCTAGCTACTTTTGTGACAACCATTGATTTTGGAGTCATTGATGAATTGGCAACAGGACTTGTTGAGCTTGTTGTCATTTGACTTAAACTTGTTGGTTGTTCTGTTACTACTGGAGCAGAAGTAATTGCTTTTTCTTGTTCAACTTTAACGTCTGGCACTTGTTCTGATACTGGTGCTTGAGCTTTGTTAGTTTCTACTTCGACTGTTTCTACCTCTTCAGCTTCTTCTAACAATGCCATAAAATCATCCGTTGAAATTGACACCAATCGTTCGTTTGGATTGATGGCTTCATAAGCTGACCAGTCGATGACATCTGCATAGGTTGAAAGATAGTCTGCAAAAACAGTATCTAGAGATGGCCCTTCTTCACGAGAACCACCCAACATGGTATAGCCATCACCACCGGCAGCCAAGAAATCATTAGTCGCTAGGTAATAACGCTTCGTCATTTCTAACGGCTCATACTCATCTGTTTCAGGATTATAGATCGAAATAGCAAGAATGCGTTTCACTGCCTCTTGAGTGGTATCATAATAAACCAAAGCACCAGAAACATGTAGGAAGCCACCATTTGGCTCCAAGAGTGGTTGACCATTTTCATCTAGGACAGGTTCTTTGGTCTCAGCATTGGTTTGTAAAACAGAACCCAATGACTTGATAAACATAGCTTCAATTTCTTGACCTGTCATTTCAATTTGAGAAATGAAGTTACCAAATGGTAGAACTGCGATGACCCCACCCTTGGTAATTGGCTTATCTTTTTCCAAGGTCTTACGAATACCACCACCATTCATAACGGCTAGGTTAGTTTTATTGCTAAAACCTGTTTGACCATATTCGAGCATGGCATCTGTAATCAAGTTACCGATGTTGGTTTCACGAACACGAACATTCATACGATCAGCATCTAGCTCAACTGGGTTATTCGCGACAATAACTTCTGAATTTAGTTTTTCAAAATCAGCTTTGACTTGTGCCACTTTGTCTGCCACGGCGACATGAGGCACTGTGTCTTTCAAATCATTATAAGACAAAGACGTTGCTGTCATCTTATCTGGTGAAATCGTGATTTTCCCAATATTATTGAGGTAATTTCCTGTTTGTCCATAGACAACATTGTCACCATAATTAGCCGTTGCCAATGTATGAGAATGCCCATCAACAACAATTAAACGCTTGCCTTCTAGCAATTTACTTTGTGAGAAGGCTTCTGCCAACTTACCGCCTTGCCATTGTTCTAGGGTTGTTTGATCAATTCCCAAGTGTGAAAGAACAACATAATTTTTATATTCTTTACCCTCAGCCTGAGCACGAGCCTCTACTTCCGCAATGACTTTTTCTACTTCGGCAATCGGTTCTGTGAATGTGACACCTGGAATATTACGTGGGTGCGTCTTAGTCGTTGCTTCTGGTGTGGTTAGACCGATCACGACAAATTCATCACCAGCAACGGTTTCGTCCTTATCGACAATGGTATAAGGTTGCATCAGACGAACACCATCTACATAGATATTGGCACTAATGATTGGGAAGGTCAATAGTTCTTTGAAACGTTTCAACTGATCTAAACCAAAATCAAACTCATGGTTTCCGACAGTCATCGCATCATAGCCAATCTGATTCATCAGAGCAGCCATTTCTTCACCTTGCGTGCTATTTGTGATTGGCATTCCTTGTAGGGCATCACCACCATCTAAAAGTAGAGTTGGCCCTTGTTCACGGTACTCTTCAACCACGGCTGCTAGCTTAGCCATACCAAGCACACCACGACCTTCTTCCATGTTACCATGCATATCATTGGTATGAAGAATGGTCACATCTTGTGTTGGTTCTGACGTGGTTGTTGTTGCCATCATTTCTTCTTGAGCCGTTTCATCCAGACTAGTTGTCATCATCTCAGGAGATTCTGACACAGGCTCTGTCGTATCAGCTACTTCTTGAGAACTTTCTTCAGAATCTGAACTTGTCATTTCTGTTTCAATTTCAGATGTTTGGTTTGAACTCTCTGTTACTTGACTTTCTTCTGCTACCACTTGTTCCGTTGCCGCACTGGCTACTGGTTCTTCTGGCATCACAGGAGCCACTTCTTCTGCGTAGGTTTTATTAGCAACCAAGGCAGCGGAAAGAACTAACGTTGACAACAAGGGAATCATTCGCTTTTTATCCATCACAATCACCTCTTATAAATCTTAATACGCTTTCATCATACCAAAAACAAACATAGCTTGTCAATTAAAAACAAATCGTTTTACCTTTATTTTAACCAATCAATTGTTGATAGGTTCTGTTGGTTTAAAAAATCGTTGGTCTTAGAAAAAGGACGTGAGCCAAAAAAACCGCGATAGGCTGATAAAGGACTTGGGTGAGCTGATTCTAACACTAGATGTTTGGGATTACTGATTAGATTTTTCTTTCGTCTAGCATAAGCCCCCCAAAGAATAAAAACGACTGGGCTTTTTTTTTGATTGATGACCTTGATAATGGCGTCAGTGAACGGTTCCCAGACCTGATTCGCATGACCATTGGCTTGATGTTGAGGCACAGTTAAACAGGCATTGAGGAGCAAAACGCCTTGCTTAGCCCAACTGGTTAAGTCATGACTGTTGCGTTGCCCTAAATCATCAGCCAATTCTTTGAGGATATTTTGCAAAGAAGGAGGGGCAGACAGACTATCTGGCACGGAAAAAGACAGCCCCTGTGCTTGATTTGGACCATGATAAGGATCTTGACCTAAAATCACCACCTTAACCTCTTCATAAGCAGTGACTTGAATGGCATGAAAGACCTTATCCCTAGGGGGATAGACGATTCCTTCTTGATAAACCTTATCCATAAAGTAATTGATTTTTTGATAGTAACCAATCGGCAACTCTGCCTTGATTAAGTCATGCCAGCTTGAATGTTGCATTTTTTTCTCCAAAAAAATAAGTTTATTTGATGAAAGTATAGCTATTTTTAAATAAAAAAGCAAACTTCCACCAAATAAACTGATGTTATTATTGATAGCCAAGCCTAATACTTGTTAGAACGACGGAATCGCTTGGCAATTTCTTTTTCCGTCAATAATTGATTTTGATAAGACATGGATAAGACAAGGCCAACACCAATTAAATTACTAATCATGGAACTTCCTCCTTGTGAAATAAATGGCAGAGGAATCCCTGTTAAAGGTAGAATACCTAGACTGGCCCCGATATTTTCAAAAATATGAAAGAGAATCATCATGATAAAACCTGTGGCAATATAGGTATAAAAGACATTATTGCATAAAAAAGTGATTCGAATCATCCGATAAATCAACAAGAGATATAGTCCCAAAACAAATACCGAGCCAACAAAACCGAAATTCTCAGCAATCACTGTAAAAATCATATCACTTTCACGAACTGGAACAGCTAAGTCAAGCACATTAAATCCCTTACCAGTTAAGCCACCTGTACCAATCGCAATCATGCCTTGCGTTTGTTGATAAGCAATATCTTGAGCATAATCAAAGGGGTTAAGCCAGGCAGAAATACGGTTAATTTGGTAGGTGCTTATTCCCAAACGATAGAGCCACTCACGCCCAGCTTCAAAAGAAAAGACCGTGAGAAAGAGAGCCACAAAGGCAAACAAGAAACCAAAGATGGCACCAAGAATTTTCCAAGAAATCCCTGATAAAACCGTTAAGCCAAGTAAGATAGCAAGAAAAACAATAGCCGTCCCAAAATCCTTTTGAAACCCTAATAGGACTAAGACTGGCAAAGTTAATAAGGTATAATAACCTAATAAAACCATGTCTTCCTTAATATTTTCTTTGGAGCGTTTTTGATTGAACCATACAGTCAATCGAGAGAGGGCCAAAATGTAGGCAATCTTCATGAACTCCGACGGTTGAAAAAGCGTGATCGATCCGATGCTAACCCAGTTTTTAGCTCCGGTAGCTTCAACCAAACGAGGACTGAAAAAAATCAAAGGTAAAACCATAAGGCCCAGACCCAAGAGATAAAACCAAGGTGTTCCTTTCCAGAGGAAACTGGTACTAAAAAACATCACAATAAAACCAATGACACAGCCTAAAAGAACCCAAATCAATTGTTGCCCCAGTATGAACCAAACCATTTGAGGATAATCTGTATTCGTTGCTACATAAACGGATAACAGCCCAATTAACAACAAACAAAAGACGGGCAATAACAAGGAATAGTCAATACGACTATCCAGCGAAGGTTTTTTTCTCACAATAAGTCCTCATATCTCAATAGTTTAAAACAATAGAATAGTAAACTCGTCAAAAAACAATAAAAAATAGATTAAATCATGCCATGCTATTTTTCAATGATTGATTTAAGCTATTTTTTATTTTCAACTTCTATCATGTCCCCTGCAGGAATCGAACCTGCAACGACTCCTTAGGAGGGAGTTGTTATCTCCATTTAACTAAGAGGACTAAGTAAAAAATCTGCCACAAGAGCAGATTTTATTAGGAAGAAACTCTGATTAACGACGAATTTCTTTGATACGTGCCGCTTTACCTTGCAATGCGCGTAGGTAGTAAAGTTTAGCACGACGTACTTTACCGTAACGTACGACTTCAATCTTATCAACACGTGGTGTGTGAAGTGGGAAAGTACGCTCAACACCGATACCGCTTGAAATCTTGCGGACAGTGTACATTTCTGAGATACCTTGACCTTTACGTGAGATAACTACACCTTCGAAAAGCTGGATACGCTCACGGCTTCCCTCAACAACCTTAGCGTGAACACGAACAGTGTCACCAGGACGGAATGATGGGATATCTGAACGAAGTTGACCTTCTGTCAAACTTTGAATTAATGGATTCATTTAATTTATTCTCCTTCTCTTGCTAATCATTAGGTGCTTGTCCCAGCGGATTAGCCGTTTTTTGTATGTCCATTACATACGCTGATTATTCTATCAAACTATTACTTCATTTGTCAAGAATTTTACAGGGAAAATCCTAAAAAAATCATCAGTAATCCCCCTAGATAAGTCAACAAAAAATAAGTGATCACTTGCTTGTGATGGTCTGATCTATTCGATAATTCTACCTGAACACTTGAATAGGTCCCTAAACCACCAACCAAGCCAACTGTTAACATGGGTAAGTAACTGGCAGATGACAACTGCTTACTGGCATAAGCTAAAACAAAAGTCGCTAGTAAATTCGCCAAAAGGGTACCAAGTGGCAAATTAACTTTTTGATTAAGACCAGACAAATAATAACGCCCCATCGCCCCAAGTCCTGCAAAGACAGCAATGCCTACAAGTAACATCAATCTTCCCACCATTTTCTAACGACATAGCGACCTAAATAACAAGCTAGTAAGCCACCGAAAATATGCACTGTCCAAATTAAAATCATCTGTCCGTATTGATCTTGTTGAAATTGATCATAAATGACTAAAAAGGGACTTGCCATGGTGGTTAAACCACCAAAAAAACCAATTTGTAAGGCTTTAATCATATCTTTTTGGCTAAGAAATAACCTTCCAAACTCACTACTAGAAAAAAGACACCAAAAATGTTAATTAACAAGTTAGTCCAATCAGATACCAGCCACTGATTCAAAAAATAGCGGAGTAAACTTGCTAAAGCTGCTAAAGTAAAGATTGCCAGTAATAATTGTTTAGTATGTTTCATGTTTAATCTAAGTAAAAAGTAACCTCACTCCTTTGAGCCAGATTACTTTTGATTTCTCTTATGCCAACTGTTCAGACAAAAGCTGAGCAAAGTTTTCTAGTTTTTCAATATCTGTATCTTCGGCAGCCAAATCTACCTTGACTGAATCAGCTCCTTTGGTTGCCCCCGTTTGAGCAAAAGCTTCTTCAAAATCATCGACAGCTTTACAAAATTCATCATAGAAGGTATCTCCTGACCCAACGACGCCATAAATTTTCCCTGTCAAATCAAGTTCTTGCAAATCTTCGTAAAAATCAACGATTTCATCAGGTAATTCCCCGTCGCCATAAGTATAACTTGCCACTACCATGATGTCTGCATCTTCAAAATCACTCGCATCAACTGCTGTGCATTCATCAATATCAACAACATGTCCCAAGTCTTTTAACTTATCAGCAACAATATCTGCAATTTCTTCTGTATTGCCAGTCATGCTAGCATACACTATTTTAGCTAAAGCCATTTTATCCTCCTAAAAATATGTTATTTATTATATCATATTTCCATTGACTCAACAAGATCCTGTTTAAGATAGAAAATCTTCGTAACCAGCGGCTAATCGTTCTAATATAATTGCTTTTTCCTCTTGATGGGCAAATGAAGCTTCTATTGCATATCGATTGTATTGATAAAATTCGGAAATACTAGTATCAAAATATTGTGAAAAAGCTAGATATTCTTTATTCAAATTAGTTTGTGATACGGTTCGGTTATCTGTATTAATTGTCAACCTTGCTCCTGCTTTTCTTAGAGTAAGATAAGGAAATTCTTCTAAAGTTTTAGCTGCTTTAGTCTGCAAATTACTTTTCAAACACAATTCCAATGTTACCTCATTATCAATAAGTTCCTGAATAACTTTTGACTGATAATAAGATGCTGTACCATGACCAATACGTTTCAAACCTAGTGCTATAGCTTGACTAATATTACTAGGACATGGGCATTCGCATTCTCCAGCATGAAAGGTCATTGGAAATCCCATTTCTTGTATTTGTTCAATATGATTGGCTAATTTATCTGTTGAATAATCCTTTTCATTTCCAGCAAAATCACCACCAACAACTACCTGTCCTAAATAAGGTTTAGCTTGAGTAAATAATTTTGTCGTATAAACATCTGCAGTTTGCCTTAATCCACAGATTAATAATTTTGCTACTACATTAAATTCTTTTTGTGCAGCAATTAAGCCTAAAGAAACTGCTTCTATTGTATCTGATATTGTTAGACCTTGATTCAATGACAACTCTGGTGCAAAACGAACTTCAATATAGATAATATTATCTAACGCTGCTTGTTTAACCACATCATAAGCTGCTAAAGAAAGAGCTTCTTTAGTTTGTAACAAGGGATAGACCACTTCAAATACTTTCAAATAATCATTTAAACTATGACATGTTTGAGGTGCTGTTACCAATTGTTTCAAACTCTCATTGTCTTGTGGAAGCTCTACTTCTGCTATTGTTGCTAATTGTCGAATACACTCCAATGACAATGAACCATCTAAATGACAATGTAACTCTACCTTAGGTAGTTCTTGTATAATGAATTGATCTAGCATAAAATCCTCCAAAAATATTTTTGCTATTGTACCCCAAAATTAATCTTTTGACAATATTAAATGTTATCTTTTATTGACTACCTTAGTTTTTTGTTTAATCTATGTTATAATATAAAAAATATAGAAAGACTCTAACTTAATATGGAATCTATCCTAAAAAAAATCAAAGCCTACTCAACCATCATTATTCATCGTCATCAGCGTCCTGACCCCGATGCTCTAGGTAGCCAAGTGGGACTGGCTGAACTGATTAAGCATAATTATCCAAACAAGACTGTTTTGACGGCAGGTCTTGATGTACCTAACTTGATGTGGTTGGCACAAATGGACAAGGTTGAAGATAGAAATTATGAACATGCCTTGGTCATTGTCACCGATACTGCCAATACGGCTCGTATTGATGATGACCGTTATCAAAAGGGAGATTATCTCATCAAAATCGACCATCATCCTAATGATGAACCCTACGGTGATTTAGTCTATGTCAACACCCAAGCTTCTTCTGCCAGTGAAATGATCACTGAACTTGCCCTAGCTGCCAACTGGACAATGTCTGATCGTGCTGCTTATTTACTCTATGCTGGTATCATAGGCGATACTGGACGCTTTCTTTATCCTGCGACTAGTAGTCGGACCTTGGAAATCGCCGCCTATCTAAGACAATTCTCCTTTGACTTTTCTGCTCTAGCACGACAGATGGATAGTTTTTCCTTGAAAATTGCCAAGCTACAAGGCTATGTGTTTGAAAATCTAGAAATTGATGAACATGGTGTTGCCTGTGTCACTCTCACCCAAGAACGATTAGCTCAGTTTGGGGTGACCGATGCTGATACTGCAGCTATCGTGGGGAGCCCTGGTAAAATTGATAGCGTGCAGACCTGGGCGATTTTTGTCGAACAACCAGAAGGACATTACCGCGTTCGCTTGCGTAGCAAGGAAAAAGTCATCAATCAAGTAGCAAAAAAACATGATGGTGGTGGACACCCCCTTGCTAGCGGAGCTAATTCAGCCTCAGTCGAAGAAAATCAGCAAATCTATCGTGAGTTACAAGAACTTTTTCAATAAATCTCAGCAAAAATCTTGACAAAAAAAAATAATGTGGTAGAATGAAATGGTTAATAAACTATGGCTTAGAAAAGCTATGGCAGAAAGGAATTTTTTAACATGAAAAAAGACATCCATCCAGAATACCGTCCGGTTGTATTCCTTGACACTACTACTGGTTACCAGTTCCTAAGTGGTTCAACAAAATCTTCAAAAGAAACGGTTGAATTTGAAGGGGAAACTTACCCACTTATCCGTGTTGAGATTTCATCTGATTCTCATCCATTCTACACTGGTCGTCAAAAATTCACTCAAGCAGATGGACGTGTGGATCGTTTCAACAAAAAATACGGTCTCAAATAAGAAACCATATCAAACTAGGTTTGAACTTAACTCCTTTTCGACTTATCGAGAAGGAGTTTTTTGTTAAATAAAAAAGCTATTTTAAGAAGATAATCTTCTTAAAATAGCTGTCTCATCATTTATTTCATTAGTCCTTTTCATCCTCAACAGCTTTACTTGCACGATCCGTTGTTAAACGAAGGGCTTTAAGATTGGCTCGCATGACAGAGAAGTAATCTTGGCCTTTCTTGATTTCTTCTTGGGTTAGACTTTCCAAGGGGTTAAGTACAGCGATATTCAGATTGGCTTCACTGGCAAGTGTTCTAGCTAGATTTTTTGAGGCACTTTTTTCAAAATAAATATACTTAATCTCATATTTTTTGACATAGTCGATGAGTTGGATTAGGCGTTTAGCACTTGGTTCTATATCTGCTGAGATGCCTGTTATGGCAATTTGTTGCAGCTGATAATCCAAAGCTAAATAAGTAAAAGCGGCATGCTGAGTGACAAAGCTTTTCTGTTTGGCTTGTGAAAAAGCCACTTGATAGTCTTCATCCAGTTCTTTCAACTGTTTCAAATACTGGGCTACATTTTGTTCAAATTGAGAAGCTAAATCAGGATGTGCCTTGACTAAACTGTCTTTGATGTTTTCGACCAATTGAATCGCTCGACGTGGTGACAGCCAAAGATGTGGATCAACTTCATGAACATGTTCTTCTTTTTGATGTTCTTCTGGACTTTCTTGACTAGTCGCTAATATCATCTCACCACTAGCCTTAATCATATTCGTTTTTCTGCTACTATTGCTTTTTTCTAACTGAGCAACCCAAGTTTCCATACTTGGATCAAGATAGATAAAATCATCTGTTTTTTCCAACTCTATCATGATTTTCGTTGAGGGTTCAAAGTCATGAATTTCCATTCCAGGTCCAATCAACATGGTCACATCTCCTGTGTTACCAACAACTGCCTTGGTAAAGGTATAAATCGGATAGAAAGTGGTCATCACTTTAATAGGCTGAGTTTCTGCCAAAACTGAATAACTTCTAAAACCTAGGCTCATTAGAAAGAAACTCAATAAGGTACAAAATTGATAGAGGTGTTTCATGGTATTCTCCTTAATTGATTAACCAGTTAAGTATATCATCTTTTGCAAATTTTTCAAGAAAAATAAAAAAACTAGTCAAATTATTGGCTAGTTTTCTTAGTTATAACTCTTCTGCCAGCTTATTGAGCTTACGCAGCCTATGATTGACACCACTTTTGGTCAAGGGAAAATCCAAACTATCGGCTATCTGCTGAATAGAGTAATCAGGATGAGCCACTCTTACTTGGGCGATTTGTTGCAATTCCAAAGGCAAATTTTCCAAGCCAAGATTATCCATAATTTTAATGATATTGTTAATGGTTTTCATGCTGGCTGTGATAGTTTTAGCGATATTAGCTGTTTCAGCATTGTTGGCACGGTTAATATCATTGCGTGTTTCTCGTAACAGTTTAATCTCCTCAAAACTGCTCCAAGCTTCCATGGCCTTAATTACAATCAGAAAATCCATAATGTCCTCTGCTTTTTGTAAATAAGTAATCGCACCGTTTTTATGTTCCAAGACCTTGGCATCTAGCATAAATTTACGCATGAGCTTAGCTAGGTCTTGGGCATGATCCAAATAAACTGAAAATATTTCAAGTTGATACTTACCAGATTCTGGATCCCTTACCGTTCCTGTGGCTAGAAAAGCCCCGCGGAGATAGTCGCGTCCCACATCATCATCAGATAAGACACGTTTTTCAATACCTGTTGACAGACCAAAAAAAGCATCGGCTAATTGTAAATCTGCTAAAATGTGTGACACATCCTGACTCACCACCACCAAATAGACACGATTTTTTTTCAAATTGGTTTTTTGATGATGGGAAACTTCTGGCTCAATGTGGTAATAAGCCACTAACTGTTCATAAATATGACGAGCAATTTTAGCATTTTCAGTCATGATTGAAAGAGTTAAGCCGTCAGCAGTCAGGCTCAAATTACCAGACATTTTTACAAGTGCTGCTAGTTGTGCCTTATCGGGTTGGGGAAGCCCTAAAACTTCTTCTTTAATTCGTGTGGTGAAACTCATCTTGTCTTCCTTTAATTAGCTGCATCAATTCTGCCACAACTCGATTGCCATCATGAAAAGCTCCGCCATTTTTCAAGCGTAGAAAGTTAGAGGCGACTACTCGTTTGGTTAGTTTTTGTAAGCCTGTCAAATCATGCTCCACTTGCACCAAGTATTCATCAAAAGCATGGCTATTCATGTAGCCACTAGGAACAGGCTCGACATTAACCAAGACGGTATCAATAATATCTTGTCCCAAGTGCCGATTCAAGACAGCAACATGGTCACTGTCTTTGAAATGTTCCGTTTCACCATACTGGGTCATGATATTGCAAACATAAGCAACTTCTGCTTGTGTCACCAAAAGTGCTTCACGGATTTCTGGAATCACGAGATTTGGCAAAATGGAGGTAAAGAGTGAACCAGGGCCTAAGACAATCAAGTCACTCTCCATAATAGCCTTAACCACCTGATCGCTGGCTTTTGGTGTGTCATCATTATAAGTGTTAGTGACAAAAACATGATCAATCATGCCTTGATAATCCGAAATGCTACTCTCTCCCACCACTTCGTGTCCATCTTGGAAAACTGCATGTAGGGTCAAGGGCTGGTCGCTAGCAGGATAAATCTTACCTGTTGTATGGAAAAACTGGGTCAAGATTTGCATAGCCTTATAGGTTGACCCCTGCATCTCTGACAGACCTGCTATAATCAAATTACCCAAGGGATGACCTGCCAAGGGCCCATCATTTTCTTGGAAACGATACTGAAAGATTTGCTCGTAAAATTTGGGCATATCACTCATTGCCACTAAAACATTGCGAAGATCGCCAGGTGGTGAAATTTTCATGGCTGAACGCAGTTGCCCTGATGAGCTGCCATCATCAGCAACAGTCACAATAGCTGTAATATCAACATCTTCATGGCGAAGGCTACTCAAAATGACTGGAATGCCTGTTCCACCACCAATAACGGTTACTTTTGGTTTTCTCATGAGCGATTCACCGTTTCCTTACGTCGTTCACGGTCACGATGATTTTCATTAACCAACCAATTTTTCGACAAATCTTGAGCCAGTCTATGAGTAAAAGCCACACTACGATGCTGACCACCTGTGCAACCAATAGCCAGTGTCAAAATTGACTTGCCTTCTGCCTTGTAAGACGGTAAAATCGGCTCTAGCATTGCCAGTAAATGCTGGTAAAATTGCTCGGACTGGGGTTGCGTCATCACATAATCAAACACTTCCTTATCCAAGCCAGTCTGCTCGCGTAAGGATTGTTGATAATAAGGATTGGGCAAAAAGCGAACATCAAAAACCAAGTCTGCATCCAAAGGCAGTCCATACTTAAAACCAAAACTCATCACTTCAATACGAAAACCAGATTGATCATCCCATTGGCAAAATTGATCAAGGATGGTTTGGCGTAATTGACGAGGAGTTAATTCGGTAGTATCAACAACATGTTGACTCAGATTTTTCAAGGGAGCTAGCAACTCACGTTCACGGCTAATCCCATCTAATACCCTGCCGTCTGCTGCCAAGGGATGACTACGTCTCGTTTCCTTATAACGGGCAACTAATTCACTATCTGTTGCATCTAAGAATAGGATTTTGACAGCTAACTGAGCATTACTTTCTAGCTGGTCTAAAATTTGGCTCATCTCCTTGAAAAAAAGACGACTACGCATATCAATGACCAAGGCGACAGACTGGTAATCATCAGTCTGTTGAATTAACTCTAAAAATTTTGGGACCAAGGCCGGTGGCATATTATCAATGGTAAAGTAGCCACGATCTTCGAAGGATTGGATAGCTACGGTTTTACCCGCACCACTCATTCCTGTCACAATCACTAAATCAAGGCCTTTATTCATGACAACACTCCTTTCCTTATCTTTTCTACATTATAGCATAAATCAAGAATATCCGACGATAAGCAACGAAAAAAATCGCCGAAGCGATCTTTTTATGGTTTCAAACGATGTAACATGCGTGGGAATGGAATGGCTTCACGGATATGTTTCGTTCCTGCCACAAAGGTCACCATACGCTCCAAGCCTAGACCAAAACCTGCATGAGGAACTGATCCATATTTACGCAAATCAAGATAGAAGGCATAATCCTTAGGATCTAGTCCTTCTGCTACAATCTTGTCATATAATTTTTGGTAATCATCTTCACGAACCGAACCACCAATGATTTCACCATAGCCTTCTGGTGCCAACAAATCCGCACACAAGACACGCTCAGGATTGCCTGGCACTGGTTTCATATAGAAGGCCTTAAAGCTAGCTGGGTAGTTGACCACAAAAGTCGGAACACCAAAGTAGTTAGAAATCCACGTTTCATGTGGTGAACCAAAATCATCACCATGCTCTAAGTGTTCATAATCTGCATCTTCGTCTGCCTCATGCTCTTGCAAAAGACTGATAGCATCATCATAAGACACACGCTTAAATGGCTCTGCAATGTAGCGTTTAAGCGCTTCAACATCACGTTCTAGAATTTCTAAGGCTTGAGGTGCACGGTCTAATACCCCTTGAATCAAGGCTTTAACATAAGCTTCTTGTAAATCAAGTGACTGTTCATGACTCATGAAAGCATACTCTGCATCCATCATCCAAAATTCAGTCAAATGACGACGTGTCTTAGATTTTTCAGCACGGAAAACTGGACCAAAGTCAAATACTCGTCCCAAGGCCATAACCCCTGCTTCTAGATAAAGTTGACCCGATTGACTTAAGAAAGCTGGATTGCCAAAGTAGTCTGTTTCAAACAGTTCTGTCGTATTTTCAGCTGCATTTCCTGATAAGATTGGGCTATCAAATTTGACAAAGCCATTTTGGTCAAAAAATTCATAAGTCGCATAAATAATAGCATTACGGATTTGCATGATAGCCATTTGACGACGTGAACGTAACCACAAATGACGGTGATCCATCAAGAAATCTGTCCCATGTTCTTTTGGTGTAATTGGATAATCCACACTTTCTCCAACCACTTCCAAGTCCGTCACATCAAGTTCATAACCAAATTTTGAGCGTTCATCTTCTTTAACGATACCTGTTACCAAAACAGACGTTTCTTGGCTAAGGCGTTTAATCACGTCAAACTTGGCTGTTCCGTCTTCTTCACCATATTTTTCAATAAAATTAGGCTTAAAAGCAACAGCTTGGAAAAAGGCTGTGCCATCTCGTAATTGCAAAAAGGCTAATTTTCCTTTACCTGACTTGTTAGCCACCCATGCACCGATGGTCACTTCCTGACCAACATGATCTTTCACATCAATAATTGCAACATAATCTTTTGACATCATTTTTCTTTTCTTTCTATTTTAATTTTCCATAAAAGACTTAATGCGTTTAGCGGCTTCTGTTAAACTCTTTAAGTCTGTCGCATAACTTAGACGAATATGATTTGGTGCACCAAATCCTTCACCTGCAACAAGGGCCACACCTGTTTTTTCAAGTAAATCATTGGTTAAATCAACAACTTGCTCATAGCCTTTTAGTTTCATGGCTTCACTGACATTGATAAAAAGATAAAAGGCACCTTGAGGTTTAATTAAACTAAAACCTGGAATCTCTTGGATAAGTGGATAAATGGTATTTAGACGCTCTTCAAAAGCTTGACGCATCTTTTCAACCTCATCTTGTGGACCAGTTAGAGCTTCAATGGCTGCATATTGAGCAACTGTGGTCAAATTAGATGTGGTTTGACTGACGAACTTACTCATAGCAGAAATAATGGCTGCATTTCCAACTGCAAAACCAACTCGCCAACCTGTCATGGCATAGGTCTTAGACACCCCATTGACCACGACAGTTTGTTGCCGAATGGCTTCAGATAAACTGGAAATTGGAACAAACTCTGTTTCATTATAAACCAAGCGTCCATAGATATCATCAGCTAAAATTAAAACATCTCGCTCCACCGCCCAACGACCAATAGCCAATAACTCTTCACGACTATAAACCATTCCCGTTGGATTTGATGGTGTATTTAATAGCAAAACTTTCGTCCGCGAACTGACCATCTGTTCCAAATCAGCTACCGTAACCTTAAACTGATTGGTTTCATTAGTTTCAATAAAAATAGGATGACCCTGAGCCAAGACGACCTGCTCAGCATAAGATACCCAATAAGGTGTTGGGATGAGAACCTCATCACCTTTATCTAAGACAGCCATAAAAAAGGCATAGAGGATAAATTTAGCTCCAGTAGCGGCTACAATTTCCTTTGACGACACCTCATAACCATAATAATGTTTCATGTAGCTTGCAATAGCAGATTTCAAATCTGGTAAACCACTGGCTACAGTATAGTAGCTCGCTTGACCACTTACAATACTGTCAATGGCTTGTTTACCAATATTTTCAGGCGTTGGAAAATCAGGTTGTCCTAATGTCAAGTCAATAATATCCTTGCCCTGTGCTTTCAAAGCCTGTGCCCTAGCACCAGTAGCTAAGGTGGCACTTTCTTGCATGGTTTGGATTCGCTTGGCTAATTTGCTCATAGCCCCTCCTTCTTCACTAACTCACCTGAAGTAAAATCAATCAGATAGTAGGCTTTGTCTGACTTAACTTCCCAGATTGACCGTTCTTGATAACGACCAAATACTGCTTTATCAATAGTACCTGCACCATAGTCTTGAGCCTTGGCTACTGCCTCTTCCTTACTCAAGCCTGTACTTTGTGGAACCATATAAACCTGACCAGTTTCTTGGTTAATTGTAACAATGACCTCTTGGTCATCTTGAGTTTGACCATAAATAGTGTAATAGGTCATCTCACCACTGTAACGCTCTACCTGATTCGTCTGCTTTAATTGGGCAACTTCTTGGGCCACTTGTCTTGCTTGCTGACTAGCTAGCAAATGAGGACGCATAGCCCAATAAGCCATAATCATCACTGCAAAAAACAAGGAAAACAATAACAAAACAAAACCAAAAAGATACTGTTTATATAAGGGAATCGTTCTGTCCATAGTTTTCCTTTCTTTTTTATGATTGATACTCATTCTATTATATCAAAAATTCTGCAATTACTGGCAGAATTTTGATGAAATTTCCCTGCTCCAGTTGAAAATTATCTTCTAAATAATCTAAGATAGTAGAACTATAAGAACGACTTAACAGCCGTTGATCTAAAATCAAAATAGCTGACTTTTGCTCAGGACGGCGCTGGGAACGACCAAAGGCCTGAATTAAACGCAAGAGCATCATAGGTAGCGTATAACTCATAAAAGGATTCTGTCCCCTTTGTTCCAACTCTCGATAAATTTTTTGACTAAAACGATCCTTAGGGTTCTCAAAAGGCAACTGCGTAATGACCGTTAATAAGCGGTCTTGTTCTTTAAAATCTACCCCTTCCCAAAAGGTTCCCGTTCCTAACAATAGCCCATTTTTTTCACGGTCAAAACGTTTTTTCAAGCCAAAAGGTTGACCATTCTTATATTGACAAAGATGATTAACTTCAACTTCGTCTAATAAGTCAGAAACCTTCAACATCATTTTTTTTGAGGTAAACAAGGCTAGAATAGGGTAATCAAGTTGGACTAACTGGACCAATTTTTCAGCTAAAAATAAGACGTATTGTTCCTGTGATAAGGAGCGAATATCTGGTAAATCTCTTGGTAAATAGATGTGTTGTGTTTTTGTTCGTTCACTAGGCAAACGCTCAAAGTGATAGCTTTCTAGTTGTAACAGATCGGCTAGATTAACGTCCTGACTAATCTGCAAACTGGATGAAATTAAATAAAGTTTCTTTGGTTTGATAAGTTCAGTTAGTCGAACCAGCTCTTTCTGGCTACTATGGAGTATGATTTGGTATGGCTCATTTAGTTCATCTTTTTCCAGCCAAACCAATGGAAAATCTTCGGATAAGGCTTTAGCCAAAGGTTGTAATGCAACAAGATCCAATTCAGACAGATCTTGACGTAGCTTAGGCAAACGTAGTTCCAACTGCTCTTGGCAGTATGACTCGTTGCCATTAACCACTTGTTCCAGTTCGAATTGCAGACTTTCTAATAAGCGTTGTTGCAAATGATTAGTTATTTCGTCTAGTAACAACTTTATTTGACTCAGCAATTGAGTTAAATTTAGACGCTGATGAGTTTGTGCCTCCAAAGTTGCCAACATGGCCTGTGCTTCATCAATCACTAACACTTTGTTCGTGATAAAATTCTGACGCTCTTTACTTTCTTCTAACAAATAAGCATGATTGGTTATCAAAAGACGGCTAGTTTTAGCTTTTTCTTGAGCACGTCGCCAAAAATCCATTTCATAAAAAGGCGAGTACACATCTAAACGCCCATCATGTCGTAAGGCTTCAAAAAATGACTCCATCCCTTGTTGCTGTCTAATTTCATCTAAATCTCCCGTTTGCGTTTCAGCCAACCAAACGAGCACACGCATTTTATAACGATTCAATAAACGGTTGCTCTCAGGAGTTTCCAGACTCTTTTGGAAGTATTCCAGTTTAATATAATTTCTGGCAGCCTTGATGCTCTGACTGCTTAGGTTGAAACAGTTTCTTAGCCATGCTGCCTCTTGATAATAAAGTTGATCTTGTAACGTCTTGGTTGGTACGGCAACAACCAGTTGCTCTTTGAAACCTTGACTAAGTAAGGGAAGAAGATAACCTAAACTTTTTCCGATTCCAGTTGGGGCTTGAATTAAACTTGGCTCTGGCAATGCCAAGCCCTGCTCAATCAATTGAGCAAATGCTTCTTGCTTCGGTCTAACATCTAAGCCCAAAATCTTTAGATTATCAGTAAAATGTCTAGCCAACTCTTTTTCCTTAGCTAGAGATAGACTTTTTTTCAACATCAGATGTTCAACCAACTCATACTGATCAAGATCATCTTCTCTCATCTTCTCTTCCAAAATTTCATCAATAATGAGATGACTTTCATAAAGGAGATGATGTGAAAAAGTCTTTAAGACCTGCAAGGTCTGTTGGGGAAGCTGTCTAATTTTTTCTTGCAGCATTAAAAAAATTTCTGCCGTTGCTCGTGCATCTGCAATCGCCGTATGCGCTTGATTAAGCCTAACCTCCAAAGCACTGGCTAACTGAGCAAGAGAATATTTTTCCAAGGTTGGAAAAAAAACTTGACTTAATTCGACCGTATCAACTCGTGGTTGACGAAGTTCATACCCTTCCCAAAAGAGTTGCTCTGTTAATAGATTGGCATCGAATTTAACATTATGAGCAACAAAAATAGCATCCTTAATCAACTCATAAATACGACTAGCTACTTGCGAAAATTCTGGAGCAACTGACAACTGCTCATCTGTAATGCCTGTCAAACTAATAATATGTTCGTCCAAGGGTTGATGAGGATTAACATCTGTTTCAAAGGTTTCTGTGATTTGTCCGTTTTCAATAATGACAATTCCCACTTGGATAATGGAAGAATCAATCGCCGTTCCAGTTGCTTCCAAATCAACAACGGCGTACTTGCGCAGCTTATTCACTTTCATAGTGCCTCTATTATATCATTTTTAATCGCCAAATTGAGCTTTTTTTGATAGACTAGATGTATGAAAATTATAAAAACAGTTAATACTTTTGCGCGTGAAAACACCTATTATTTAGTCAATGACAAGGCTTGTCTTATTATTGATCCTGGTAGTGATACAGACTTCATCTGTCAAAAATTAAGAGAAATCAACAAACCCGTCGCTGCCATTTTACTCACTCATGCCCATTATGATCACATCATGGGAGTTGATGTGGTTCGAGAAAATTTCAACCAACCACCTGTCTATGTGTCAGAAAAAGAAGCAAGTTGGCTTTATACACCTCATCAAAATCTTTCAGGCCTTAGTCGTCATGATGATATGGCAGATGTTATGATTAAACCTGCTGATTATTATTTTAATTATGAACAGGCCTATAACCTAAGCGATTTTCATTTCTATGTTCTTGAAACGCCTGGTCATTCTCATGGTGGGGTCTCTTTTGTTTTTCCAAAAGAAGAAATCGTCTTTTCTGGCGATGCCCTTTTCAAAGAGTCTATCGGTCGAACCGATTTACCAACTAGTGATTTTGACCAACTCATTGCCAGTATTCAGACCAAACTCTTTACCCTCCCCAACCATTACACAGTCTATCCAGGTCATGGTTGGAGTACAACCATTGGTCATGAAAAAAGTTTCAACCCCTTTTTCGTCAAATAAAAATAAAGTCCTTAACAAATTTGTTAAGGACTTTTTGATATATATTATCTAAACTATCAAACTAAACTTGCTACTCATATCTCAAAGCTTCAATTGGATCCAACTTACTTGCCTTATTGGCTGGTAAAACACCAAAAATGATTCCCACCATGGCAGAAAAAGCAATGCTAACAAAAACAGTAGCCAAGGATATTTCTGGCTTACCAAGATTAGCAACCAGTCCTTCAATATTGCCCAAGGCATAAGTAAACAAATAAGCAATAATCAGTCCAATGAAACCACCTAAAATCGTCAACACGACAGATTCAATTAAAAATTGTACCAAAATATTACGGCGAGTTGCTCCCAAAGCCTTTCGAAGACCAATCTCTCGCGTTCTTTCAGTTACGGATACCAACATGATATTCATGACACCAATTCCTCCGACAAAAAGAGAAATTCCACCAATAAAACCAATAAACATGGTCATGGTGCCAACTTGCTGTTTGATTGATGCTAACATTTGAGAAATATCAAACATGGTAAACTCACCTTCTTTGGCATCAGATAACTCGGTTAAACGCTTAGCGGCCTGAGTTCCTAGCTCACTAGCCTGTAAGACATCTGGCACATAAAAATTAACTGCACCAATCTCATCAACATTAAATTCTGCGGCTAGTTGCGTGTTGGCTAAGATCGCGTTTCCTTCAGAAGTTGCTCCATAACTGGCTGAACCTGCTGCGGGATCTTTATAAACACCGACCACTCGGTATTGCTTATTGCCAACATCAACTGTTTTATTAAGAGCTTCTTCATACGAAGAAAATAATTTTTTTGCCAAGACCTTATCAATCATAATTAAGCGAGAAAACTGACTGTAGTCTGATGCGCCCAGTTGGCGACCTGCTAAAATCTTATATTTCTTTATCCCAAAATAAGTGCTAGTGACTCCTGTTAAAGTTACCTTACTAGATTTCTTATTCTGATAAGAGATAGCTTCTGTTGTCGTATTTGTCGCATAATAACCACTGATACCAGGAATTTCTCGAACAATTTGTTCTAGCCACTCTTCTCGGATCAAAGGGGGTTTGAGAGTTGATGACACATCTTCTGGAAAGAGAGCATTATCCCCTTTTTTCTGGTAAAACAAGCTAACATCATGTTGAAATTGTGACGCTTGTTTGGTAATGCTTTTAGTCACACCTGTACCAATAGCCATAACAACTGACACCGCAGCCACACCAATGATAACCCCCAACATGGTCAAGAAAGATCGCATTTTATGCCCTAAAATCGAGCTAATGGCAAATTTCCAATTTTGCATTGACTCCTCCTTCCCTACTCAATTCTTACACTGTCTGTTGTATCTGCTGTAATCTCACCATCACGAATGACAATTTTTCTAGTTGCATAGTCAGCAATTTCTGGCTCATGCGTGACCATGATAATCGTCTTGCCTTCTCTATTGAGCTGGGTCAATAATTCCATAATTTGATTACTGGTTTTAGTATCAAGAGCTCCTGTTGGCTCATCGGCTAGGATAATTGAGGGATTGTTAACCAAGGCACGCGCGATTGCCACCCGTTGCTTTTGTCCCCCAGACATTTCAGACGGCATGTGGTACATGCGATTTGCAAGCTCGACTTTTTCTAAAAATTGCTCAGCTAGCTCACGTCGCTTTCTTGCTCCTACACCTGCATAAATCAAAGGAAGTTCGACATTTTCTAGGGCATTTAATTTGGATAAGAGAAAAAATTGTTGGAAGACAAAACCGATTTCTTCGTTTCTGACCTGTGCCAACTCCACTTCTGGCAAATCTTCTACTTCATTATCAGCCAAATGATAAAGACCACTTGTTGGTGCATCTAAAAGACCAATAATATTCATCAAAGTGGATTTACCCGAACCAGATGGCCCCATAATCGCTAAAAATTCACCCTCATAAACCGTTAGATCAATTCCCTTAAGTACTTGTAACTCCTCTTCACCACTGCGATAAGACTTCGTGATTTGCTTTAAGGTCATCAAGGCTTTCGGTCTATCCTTCACTTGAACTTCCTCCCTCACTGTCAGCCTGAGCATCGCCTTCTGTGTCCTCAGAAGCGACACTTTCCAACACTTGACCGTCTTTTAATTTATTATCTGGATTGGTTACAACCACTTGACCAACTTCTAAGCCTGTATTGATTTCTTGCGAACGGGCATCAGCATTACCAACGCTGACTTCTTTTTTAGCGACTGTTCCATTATTTTCATCATAAACCCAAACATAAGATTTATCTCCCTCAACGACAAGTGCACCAATTGGAACAACAAAACCTTTCTTATCGTTAATGACTTCAACGGAAACAGTAAAGCCTTGCTTTAAGTCACCTAAATCACTTGTAATATCAGCTGTGTAATTATAAGTTGGGGTCGAATTGGTTGAGCCGCTTTCCGTTGGATTGGGGTAATTCGAAATCGAAGCAATGGTTCCTGTCCATTCTTTATCGCTATAAACCTTAGATTTAATTTTTATAGCTTGACCAACCTTAATATTAGCTAAGTCATACTCCGTCAGTGTTCCTTTGACTTGCAGTTGCCCCTCACTCGTGACATGAACAATGCTCTGACTTGTCTTAGAGGCAGGATCAATATTGTTATTAACCGCAACTACCGTACCAGAAACAGTACTGGTAATCACCGACTCATTCAAGGTAGCTTGAGCTTTATTGATTTCTCCTTGGGCATTAGCATAGGCATCATTAAGGTCTTGGAGTTGCTGCTCATAACTAGCTGTGGCCTGCATGGTTGGTGGTGTTGTCATCGTATAAGTTTCACCCGTTTCTGGATCTGTGGTCGTATTGGTTGTTGGGAGATTACCATAAGCTCTCAAATACTCAATCTGACGAGCAACCTTATTCAAATTACGAATAGCCGTATCATAGTCGGTCTGAGCCTTGGTAATATCATACTGCACCAACTGCTGACCTTCTGTGACCTGATCACCAACAGCTACAGTGGCAGTAGCACTTGTTCCTTTACTTGCATCGTAATAAACATACTGTTCAGACAAGGCCTTGACAGTACCAGATAACAAGGTCGCAGATGCTAAAGAACCTTCTTTAACATTAGCAATCTTATAAAGATTGTCTGAGGCAACATTAGAAGTTTGACTATTTTTAAAATAGGTAACTCCCGCAAAACCAATCAGGCCTAAAAGCCCTAGGCTAACTAAGCCCCACTTTTTCTTCTTCGACGTTTTTTTTCTATGTTTTCTTGACATAAAATCCCTCCTTATCTCGTACCCTTGTATGAGTTATATAATATAATTATAAAGTTTTGAAAAATCCTTGTCAATGATTGGCTGTTAAATTCATTATAAATTTACGCTATCTTTTGCATTCACAAAAAACTTCCCAGTTTTAAACTGAGAAGTTTATTATTAGTTAAATAAGAAATTAACGAAACGATCAGCAATTTTTTCTGTTGCTTTTTCAATATCTTCCTTATCCCAAGTATCTTTTGCATACTCAGATAAAGCCTGTGCTAAATGATAACGACTACCACGGTAGCCCTGACCACTTGTCACTTCGTTTTCTTTTTTGGTTCTAAACCAAGCATCACCAATACCACGGTTAATTTCTGCTTCTAATAAAATCTTGTTACCTAATTTTTCCGCATAGCTATAAAATTCATCTTGGTCAACAAAACCTGCATCTCGCATAATCGACTCACGATTTAGACCACTCTGAGGCATGATATGTTCGACATCAACCAAGCCATCTAATTTGAAAGGTAAGCCTTGCTCTTGACTGTAAAGGTAGTCATTAACAAAGACCAACGTTTTAGGTAGGCCACTCTCCAACAGGCGACTTCTAATATCTTCTGGAGTAAAGTGATGAGCAATGTGGTCTTTAACCTCTTGAATCAAATCAGACTCACTGTAAGTGTCAACTTGGCTATATTTAAGATTGATTTTTTCCAAAAATCCTTTGAAAATAGAGTGACTGTAAGAAAAATCTGTCACATCCAGAAGAATAGCCAGACGTAGTAAATAACTCAAGTAACGACTATCTGTCGAGCGATAAAAGAGGTAAGACGAAACAAAAGGTCTAAAATTACCATAAAATCTTCCCATAATCTGACCTAATTCGGTTTGCTCAAAACTCGACCAATTGCTTATAATTTGGTTTAACTCATTGATAAAGATCTGATCTTCTTTCAAAAGATAGGCACGTTTTTTGAAGAAGGCACGAATCCCTCGGTTATTAGTTTCTTTTTGCTCTTTAGCTAATTTCACAAAAATATAATAAGTCATGAGCAAATTTAAGTCCAAAGATGATTGATCCACCCGTTGAACCAAGTCCTTCCAAGAAGCTTCAAAATCACGTCTATCCTTAGATACTGCCGTTGCTCGAGACACCAAAACTTCGATAGCTGTCAGAGGCAAACCAGTACCGTTTAGGGAATTAAAAATATTGATGGCTTGATCCGTATTAAAACTGGTAATGGTAATAATTTGACAATGAGAGAGTAGATGAGTTGCAAAATCCCTAATTTGGGTGTTGGTCAACGGTTGACAATAATGATAAAAGTAACGGAAGTTTTTATAAAAATTGGTGTATTTATTGTCCTTGCGTCGTCCTTTAATCTTAATCACGCTCGCCTCAATGGTTGACAGGTCTTCACCTCTTAAAATACTATTCAAATCACTAGCATAAAGTTCGGAAATCGAATCATTTTTATACTTGATTTGATGGTCTTGCAAGTCATGTTGACCACGACGATAGTTAAAGGCATCCTCATCTGATAAATTATATAGCATAGTGACCGTTCTAGCTATTAAGCCCTTAAGCTCTTCCAATAATCTAGCATCTGCCAAAGACTCTTCTGATAAATGTGAGATTTCCTGCTTTAATTTCAACAAAACTGCCTTGAGCAATAACATGAAGGTTGTTGTTCGTTGCTGACCGTCAATCAAGGAAATTTCATGCTCTTCCCCAGATTCTTGAGCAATCAATACCGCACCAAAGAAATAGTTATCCTGTTCATCAGCACTAAAGTTTTCTTGATGATTCTTAATATCCTCAATCAACTGCTCACACTGTCCCACCTGCCAAGCATATGGACGCTGATAACTTGGGATATAAAATTCTCTTCGCTTACTAAAATAATCTTCAATATTCTGCAAATCTGGCTTAATATCATTTCTTACCATATCTTTTTCTCCTCAAAATAATTCAATAAAAAAATTCTCACAAAGGAGAATTTTTCATCAGCAAAAACAGCTTATCCTTTATAAACAACAGTGTAAGATGGATTGCCACCAGCCATATTTTCTGCCGTTTGTTTATCCATAAAAGGTCCCATAACTACATTACCAAACTGATCAACAACATACCAATTTCCCATTTAGTTCACCTCCTTTCCCAATAGTGACTTAATCTAAGTAATTGACAAAGTCAATTACTTAGATTAAAAAATACTGTAAATATATTTTAATTTTTTCTTCTTTCAACAATATAAAAAGAACCGCCATTTTGGTGGTTCTTGATAAACTATTATACCAACTCACTCAAATAGTCATAACGTTCATATTTGATTAAGAGTTGTTCATTTTTTTCATCTAATTGAGCTTGTAAATCAGCCAGTTGACCGTAGTCGCTACCACACTTGGTCATGGCTTCTTCAATAGCAGAAATCTCATCTTCTAATTGACTAATGTCTTCCTCAATGGTTTCCCATTCCTTTTGTTCAAAATAAGATAAGCGTTTTTTACTATCCTTACTTTTTTCAGTCTTTGGCTTTTCGAGTTTACTCACGTCTTGTTCATAACTAGTCTCAAAAGCCTTTTCATCCAAGTAATCCGTATAATTTCCAAAAAACTCTCGCATCTGACCATCTTCAAAGGCTAAAATCTTATTGGCAACCTTATCCAAGAAATAACGGTCATGACTGACCGTCAAAACTGACCCAGCAAAATCTGCTAAAAATTGCTCTAACACGGTCAAGGTCGCAATATCAAAATCATTGGTAGGCTCATCCAACAACAAGACATTAGGTTTTTCTAACAAAATTTTCAATAGATACAGGCGTTTTTTCTCACCACCAGATAGTTTCCCAATCAAACTACCATGACTGGCACGAGGAAAGAGAAATTGTTCCAATAAATTCGTGATACTGGTTGTTCCCACATCGGTTTTGACTTCTTCAGCCACTTCTTGTAGATAATTGATGACACGCTTATTTGGATCCATATCCTTGAGTTGTTGTGAAAAATAGCCCACTCGAACAGTTTCCCCAACAATGAGTTGACCACTGGATAAAGTTAAATCGTCATTGATGAGATTCAACAGAGTTGATTTTCCAACACCATTGTCACCGACAATGCCAATACGATCTCGATTTTGAATCAAAAGATTGAACTTGTCCAAAATGACCTTATCTGAGAAAGAAAAACTCGCCTCTTGAAACTCAAGCACTTTTTTACCAATCCGTGTCGTTTCAAAAGTCATACTCAAATCAGTAGCTTGTTGGTTGGTTTGCAAACCTTTTTTCAAATCATGAAAACGATTGATTCGAGCCTGTTGCTTGGTTGCTCGAGCTTGAGGTTGACGTCTCATCCAAGCCAATTCTTGCTTATAAAGTTGTTGACGCTTATGTAAATTAGCAGCATCTCGTTCATCTTGCTCAGCCTTTAATCTAACATAATCTTGATAATTCCCGTGATATTCTGTTAAATCCGCCTGTTCCAACTCAAAAATTCGAGTCGCTACATTATCTAAAAAATAACGGTCATGGGTAATAAAGAGAACGGTTTTTTTACTTTGATTGAGAAAATTAGTCAGCCAAGCAATCGTGTCAATATCTAAGTGGTTGGTTGGTTCATCCAATAGGAGTAAATCTGCCTCAGCTAGTAAGACTTGAGCCAATTGGACTCGACGGCGTAAACCACCAGAAAGATTACCCACCTTTTCTTGCAGATTCATGATACCCAATTTAGCAAGAATGGTCTTAACTTCACTTTCAATCGACCACACATCCAGGGCATCCATTTCTGCCATGAGCTGATCAAGACGACTCTGCTTAGCTTCAGTGTAATCCGCCATTAACCGTTCATATTCCTTAATGAGCTGAATTTCTCTCAGGCTTGACGACAATACCGTATCCAAGACCGTCGCTTGATCATCAAAATTGGGTTCTTGCGTTAGGTAAGCAATCTGATAATCATTGGCCTTACGAAAAGGTGACTGGTCGCCATCAAATCCCAAACGTCCTGATAAAACATCTAAAAGCGTCGTCTTACCTGTACCATTCACGCCAATCAAACCAATCCGATCTTGCTCATGAATAATAAAGGAAATTCGATTAAAAACGGTCTTTTCGCCCACACTCTTGGTTAACTGTTCGACTAAAAAATCACTCATCTAGCTCTCCTTTTACAAACTCAAAAATGGCCACTCGATCATTTGGTAAATTTCCCATAACAATTTGATCTTCAATCCTTGTCAACAATTTCCCTAGAATTGGACCTGCCTTGAGTTGAAATTCTTTCATTAAATCCCCTCCATTGACAACAATTTCATGTTTATCATGAATGATCAAACTGTCATTTAATTGCCAAATACTATCAAAATCAACAACCAACCCCAAGGCTTGTCGGAGTTCTTCTACTAGGATTAACTGAGCATAGCCATAGTCATAAACTTGTCGTTGCGTAAGTGGTTTAGTAGCCCGGTCATTATAAATGTTAATTAGCTGAACAACAGTCTTTTGAAACTGGACTGAGGTTTTCCATTTTTTCAAAAAAGGTTTCACATCTACTTCCAAATTGACCAACAAGTAAGCCCAGGCCTGTTCAGAATTTTTAAACTGAAACTCACTTGGCAGAGCAGCTAGCATCTGAGTCAAAGCCAACTTTTTGTGAGCCAAATCTGGTAAATAAAGATAGGCTTGACTAGCGATAAAAGCTTGCAAACCTTTTTGCCAGTAAGGAGCTGTCAATAATTTATCAAATTCAATGAACGAACGCTCCACCGATATTTTAGTCAAAAGAGGGGCACAGGCCGTCATGGCTGCAAAGGTGTCTTTTTCAATGTCAAAATTAAGATTAGCTGCAAAACGAAAGCCTCTTAAAATGCGCAAGGCATCTTCATTAAATCGCTCACTGGCTTGACCCACAGCGCGTAATAAACCTTGTTCTAAGTCCGCTAGACCATTGAAACGATCAATCAACTGACCGTCTTGATTTAAGGCAAAGGCATTTACCGTAAAATCACGGCGTTTTAAGTCCTCATCCAAAGAGCGAACAAAGGACACCTGACTAGGCCTACGATAATCCACATAGACATCTTCTGTTCGAAAGGTTGTCACTTCATACTCACCTTGATCCGTCAAGACCAAAACAGTACCATGCTCAATGCCTATATCAATGGTTCGCTCAAATATTTTCTTAATTTCTTGAGGATAAGCACTAGTGGCGATATCGACGTCATGAATAGGGCGATTCAAAAAAACATCTCGAACACTGCCCCCCACAAAATAAGCTTCATAACCAGCTTGACGAATCCTCTGTAATATCGGTAAAGCCTTCTGAAATTCAGAAGGCAAATCATTTATAATCTTCATGTTTTATCTTTCACTATAAGATATGTGGTGTTAAAGCAAGAGCAATCGTTCCTTGTCCCACATGGGTGGAAATCACACTATTCAAAAGCACTACTTTTATTTGTTCTATCTTATAACCTTGTTCTCTCAAAAGGCCTTGTAACTTTTCCACCTTGTCTGGTGCATTAGAATGGAGAATAAATAGCTCATAGTCTTGATCAGTCATTTGTTTTTCTAAAATATCAACCAAACGCTTTTGTGCTTTTTTCTCAGTCCTAACCTTATCAAACACCTCAATCTTACCTTCAGTTGTAAAATACAAAATAGGCTTAATATTGAGTAGATTTCCTAACAAAGCACTACCATTTGACAGACGACCACCACGCACAAGATGATTCAGATCATCCACCATGATAAAGGCACCTGTTTGCTCAATTTGTTGTTCCAGACGAGCTAAGATGCTGTCAAAAGTCTGTCCCGACTCAGCCCACATCAAAGCATTGGCCACCAAACTACCCAAGGGGGCACTGGTAATCTTGGTATCTGGAAAGGCTAAGGTTAATTGGTCATAATCCTCTACTAGATATTGGATATTCTGCCAAAAACCAGAAATACCGCTAGATAAAAAGAGTCCAATGACATGTGTGTAGCCTTCTGCTACTAGCTGATCCAAAGTGGCAACTAACTCTGATAAACTTGGTTGGCTGGTCGTTGGCAAATCAGTCGCCGTTGCTAAATAACGATAAAACTCATCCAATGACAAGTTTTTCCCTTCAACATAGCTCTGCTTATCCATGATGATGGGAATATCTAAACAAAATAGATTTTGAGCTTGTTTAACTTCCGGTTCTAAATAAGCTGACGAGTCCGTAATAACGGCTAACTTCATGACTAAAACTCCAATGTGATTCCTGGACGATCCAGTGCAATTTCGGTTACTTCATAGGTCAAACGTTGGAGCATATCCAATAGTGGTGCTGCTAAACTTTGAACCTCTTCTTGTGAAAATTCACTTGGTTCGTTGATGATTCGATTTTTAATGCAATTCATTTGTGACACAACTGCTGTCAAAACAAATTCTTCCTTAACAATAATTGACTGTAATACAGCAACAATTGTTGTTTCATTTTTTTCTTCATCTTTCTTAATCAGTTGGAAAGTCACTTCAGCATTTGTTTCAGGAGTACCATTTTCTTTTTCCCATTCCAAATTACGAGCATCATAATGATACTGGTTTAAGAATACTTTTTCACGAACTAATTCCATCATCTTCTCCTCTTTGATTTCAATATAATCTAGTATAGCATAGGACCGTTTATTCTTCAATCAAGGTCAAAATCCACCCAAGTCTAGTATTTTTTCTGAGGGTGTTTGGCAATAATCTCAGGGTATTTGGCTAGGGTTTTATCGCCCTTATCCGAAAGCGAATACCCACGCAAATCAAACTGCTTGGCCAATTCATCTTCTTGATAAGCAATGATCATGGCTTGATCTAGATCAGCTCGCTTCATTTTTGACAAACCAGCAACCTCTTTTTCTTTTAGCCACTGCTTTAGTTTACCTGCTGGCAAATGGCGCAACGAATCAAACGCACTATCTATTTTGACATAACCCTGCTTGATTAAAAATTCCAACTCTTTTTGAGCGTCAATACCATAGGTTGTCGCAAAATATTTGTGATGAGGGTAGTCTGTCGTGTAGGTGCCAAAATGCACACGCCACAACATAATGATGTGACCAGGCAACAAGCCCTCTTCCGTTCGCTCCATTGCCCATTTGGCAATAGGTTTTTCCAACAATTCTTGCTCATATTCTGGTGCAATATAAGGTTTTTCGGCATGATTACTATAAACTGTTTCAATTGTTTTCATTCCATCATTATACCATAAAAATCATTAAACTTGGTGGAGAGAAAAACTTCTCTTATCAAAATAAGAGAAGTTTTGTTGGCTATAACTTCGCCTGCCATTTTTGTGTCCAAACATGTTCGTTTGGAACACCATAAAAATCATCTTTTCCTTCTAGTTTATCAAGTACTTCATTCCTATACTTAATTCTGTTATCACTTCTTCTCACAAACAAATACCAAAACCATGACGTAAGCGTTGATCAGTATCTAATACTTGACGCTCACTGAATGTTTCAAAATCAGAAGTTGTTATATAATACATCCCTGGCGTTTGTTCTTCATGACCAACATATTGATCCATGTAAATCGTGTAGTCTTTAGTCATCTCATCTTGCAAAATAAAAGCACCCTCAATCCAACGACCTGTATTAGGGATTTGATTATAAACTTTAGACCAATTTATCAGATCTTGACTTTCCCAAAGTTCCAACTTCTTATTCTTTTCATCTTTGATCATCAATTGATAAACATCATCCTTAATAAAAATGTGTCCATCAATATAATTTTTGTCTTCTAAAATTAATTTTTGAGGTTGACCTGCTACCATTGTTTCAAGATTGATTGGAATGATATAAGGACTAAAAGATAATTCTTGCGTGCCTTCATAGTTTGCTTCCTGTCCACGATCATTAAGCGAAACAATAATCCAATCTTGACCAGACAAATCTGTAAAAAAGTCTGGTGCCCAAACATGTGGACTATTGGTATTGGTCAGACCTGCGGCAATTGAAAAATAATTAAAGGTTTCAAAATCTTTTGTTGTATAAATTGTCAAATCTCTTTTATCATCAACACTAGGATCAGTGATAGCAATATAGTAGGTTTCTCCTTTTTTTGTAATAGACGGATCACGACCAACAATACTCAGGGTTTTATACAGATTAAGATTGGTCGGACTATCACCTTGATAAATGAGAAGATTAGCTGGTTTTGTCCAATCCTCATGATGTTCAAAGAAAGTATAAAGATAAGTGCTAGAAACATGTTCTTCCATTTGCATATTTTTCTCCATTTACAATAATCTTATTTATGTTATTTTATATAAATTTATATTTACAGTCAACTAATATAAGAATAATGGTTCCTTATTAATTGTTATCAACATTATTTTAGTTAACGGATTGATCATTTGTTGTGGACTTTTTAGAAAATAATAGATAAATAAGTGCTAACAAAACAATTACTAGATAAAGCAAACTAATCTGCTGCGAAGATAGAGATAAGACTATTATTGAGAACAATGCTTTAGAGATAATATCTCCAACTTGAAAATAGGTTACCATACCACCAAAGATTGTCGCCAATTTATCTTCTTCAATATTATTGAAAACAAGTGCTCCCATTTTGGGGTTTAAGGCACTTACAAACAGGCTTGACAGAAAAGACATAAGTAAAATGCCAACTATATTTTGCAAATAAAGTGCCACAAAGAAGCCTACGACGAAGAAAAGATTGATTTTTAATAGGGTTGATATGGATAGACCTTTGAAATAATTGTTTGTCAAAACCAAAGCTCCACCTAAAATCCCACCTAAAACAGTACTTATCCCCAAAAGTGAAATGGTTGTGGCCTTATTGAACAAAATCAAAGTAGGCGTCTGAGAGAGATTGATGACCACTAAGGAAGTCATAATAGCTAAACTTCCATTGAGAATCGGAATCGTCAGCAAAACACTTTTTATGTCTTTTATCGAAAACAACTGCCTAACCGATAATTTCAAATCTAACACCAAGTCCGAAACGATGGTATTTAATTTGATTTCACTCAAGTTTTTCTCACTAGAAGCATGAGTCAGTTGATTTTTTACCGATAAGATAATCAAAAGACTGCATAAAAAACTCAAGGCATTGAGCATGGCTAAACTTGCATAGCTTATAAGAGTAAGCAAGAGAACACCTGTAACTTGAAACATAATAGCCAAAGTTGACGTCAGTGTTTGCCTAAAAGCAATCACTTCTTCTCTATCTGCTTCCTCTATGATTTGATTAGAAATTGGATAAAACAAACCATTTTCATACTGCCCTAAAATATCCGACACGAAATTCACCAAACTAGCAAATAAGGCAATCACTAAAGACGGTTGGAAGGTCATGGCAACTGCAACTGCCAGATACAATAACATCCTTAGCCATAAGGTTTTAATAATCATCCCGACCTTATTCATGGTTCTATCTGCCAGAAAACCAAACAGTATGGTAAACAATATCGGCAAGGTTTCTGAAAGGTTGATAGCAGATACGGCCAAACTACTATTCTTAATCTCAGTAATATAGGTCATCAAGGCGAGATAGTACACGGCATCGCCAAAATTGGATACCAAATCTGACATTAAAATTTTCATGTATAATCTGTTTCGTAAGATTTTTTTCATCATCTTCTCCTATCTAGACCTAAAGTCAAAGGCCTATACTATTAGCAAGAAAGTATCAACTAATTCCACTATCATTACGGTTTAACTTGCCAAGTCACAAATTTTTCAGCTAAATAGTACCAAATCAAATGATCACAATCTTCTAGAGTATCTCCTAGTTCATTGGTTTCTTCCGCGCCATACCAATCGTCAAATGACTCATCAAGTAGAACTACCTTTTCTTCAATGCCATTTCGCCATTCAAATCTCGATACATAGATACAACTTTCTTCTACTGCATACCATTTGACTTAATAGTCTAACTGGATCGATTTTTCAATGACAGGAATGGGATAGTCTCTTTTTGTCGCAAACTTAACTACATAACGACCATCTGAACACTCACGATAAGTAAAGCCGTATCCATAGTAAATATGTTCTCCATATTTTTCCCTATATTCGCCAATATCTATCACACCCACAATCTTGTTGAAACTAATATATGGCAGATCTCTTCTTTGATCTCCGATAGGATAAACATCAATAAAATATTTTTCTAAAAATTCTTTTGAACAAATCACTTGTTGGTAAGATAATTTATTCTCATATATTCTTGATTATTAGTTATTTTTGAAAAAATATCTTAAAAAAATTAATAACATTAAACATACCCCATTCAACAAAACCGTTTCTGTATTGTTTATAATATGATATCTCCTCAAGAAGAAGAGAATAATTATATACAAAACGATACTAACAATTCCTATTTTTTTAACATATTAAGCTCCCTTACTAAATAATAAAGTTATATAATAAGTAATACACACTATACCTAACATAATAGATACTCACAACATCAAAAACATTAAATAATACCAAATAATACTCTCCATTATCTAAATCATATTTTTCTTAACTTCAAGTGTTGTTTCTTAATATTATAGATATGATTGCTATACCTATCAAAATTTCATTCTAAACCTTCACGAGCAAGCTGACCACCTCTACATGATGTGTCTGTGGGAAGAGGTCAACTGGTTGGCTTTTGATGAGCTGGTAACCTAATTGGTGATAGTGCTTGATGTCACGCGCCATAGTCGCTGGGTTACAAGAGATATAAACAATCTTTTTAGCTCCCATTTGACTACTTGCATCAATGAAACTTTCTGTTAAGCCCTTGCGTGGTGGGTCAACAATAATCACATCTGCTGCAAGACCATCTTTTAACCACTGGGACATAACTTTTTCAGCAGGCCCTGCCTGATAATGAGCGTTACTAATGTCGTTACGTTTGGCATTGGCTTTGGCATCCTCTACGGCTTGCTCGACAACTTCGACACCATAGACCGCCTTAACATGCTTGGCAAAAGATAAGCCAATCGTTCCAATACCTGAGTAGGCATCAATGACCACATCACTCGGCGTCAAATCAGCAAATTCAATAGCTGTTTGATACAGTTTTTCAGCCATAGAGGTATTAACCTGATAGAAAGACTGGGCTGAAATTTCATAATGGTTGCCTATTAGTTGATCGCTAATGGTCGGCGAACCATACAAGGTGCGAAACGCTTTACCTAAAATCACATTGGTCTTTTGATCGTTGATGTTTTGAATAATCGACACCAAATTTGGAAAAGATTTCGTCAAGTGTTCAATCAATTGCTTAATACGAAAAATCTTTGGACGAGTCGTCACCAAGACCAACATGAGCTGACCTGAATAATGTCCACGCCTTACCAAAATATGACGAATCAAACCTGTGTGAGCCTCTTCATCATAGGCTTTTAAGTCCAAACGACGCAATAAATCACGGGTTGCATTGATTAGTTGATCAATCTCTGGATGTTGAATGTAATAATCAGAAAGGGGAATTAAATCATGTGACTGCTTACGGAAAAAACCTGTTTCTAGCTGACCATTGACACGGCGAACAGGGACTTGAGCCTTATTACGATAAGCCAAGGGCTTCTCCATACCCAAGGTGTCTAGGACTAGACTTTCTTTAAGCCCTGCAATTTTCGACAAACTTTTTCTAACCTGTTCTGCCTTAAATAATAGCTGCTGATCATAGGCTAGATGTCCCAAATCCGCAATACCTGTCCGCAAATAAGCCAAAGCCACGTCCTCTTGTCGATAGGGCGATTGACTAATCCAACGCTCAACTTTTCCATAAGAAATGTTCTTAGCTAATTTCAAGATTCGCATGTCAATTTCTTCATTTGGTAGAGCATTATCCACAAAAAAGACCTTGCCTTCATGTCTAACCACACCCAAACCGTCATGGCTCAAATCAGTCACTTGAACACCACAGATAATATCATTTTTTTGCATTTTTTTCTCCTTTTATTCCCCTTATTATAGCATAAAATCAAAAAGACTTTTACGTCAATAAGAAAAGGCTGGCTCTGCCAACCTCTCTTAATATTTTCTAAAGCGTTGATAACGTTCTTCTAAAAGCTGTTCTACTGGTAGTTTTGTTAGATGATCCAATTCTTCAATCAAACTAGCTTTCAAAAAGTCTAAGGTCTCACTGGTAAAATAACCATGCTCTGCAATAATCTTATCAATTACCTTCATCTGAAACAGTTCAGCTGCGGTAATTTTCATTAACTCAGCCGCTTCATTGGCCCGTGTACCGTCTTTCCATAAGATAGAGGCAAAACCTTCTGGGCTGAGTACCGCATAAATGGTGTGTTCCAACATCCAAACACGGTCAGCAACTGCTAGGGCTAAGGCACCACCTGAGCCACCCTCACCAATAATCACAGCGATAATTGGCACTTTGAGGTCACTCATTTCCATCAAATTTCTAGCAATCGCTTCACCTTGACCACGTTCTTCAGCCTCAATACCTGGATAAGCACCTGCAGTATTGATAAAGGTAATGACAGGACGACCAAATTTTTCGGCTTGTTTCATCAGACGCAGTGCTTTACGATAGCCTTCTGGATTGGGTTGACCAAAACGACGATTCAGATTATCCTGTAGATTTTTCCCTTTTTGAATCCCAATCACTGTCACTGGACGACCTGCCAAATAAGCCAATCCACCAATAATAGCTCCATCATCAGCCATCTGACGATCTCCATGTAATTCCATAAAATCATCAAACACTTGGTGGGCGTAATCAAGGGCTGTCAATCGACTTTGGTCTCTGGCTTCTTTTACAATTCTTGCA
The DNA here is from genome assembly GCF_007859205.1 of Streptococcus sp. sy004. GTDB lineage: Bacteria > Bacillota > Bacilli > Lactobacillales > Streptococcaceae > Streptococcus. The sequence goes on along the minus strand of NZ_VOHP01000001.1, from coordinate 161,003 downwards.
ACTCGACTCATTTGACACCTCCATGAAAGGCTAGCAATTTCGCAATTTGTTCACGCAAGTCCATTCTTGGCACAATAGCATCAACAAAACCATGGGCCAAGAGAAACTCTGCTTTTTGAAAATCTTCTGGCAAGGTTTGACGCACCGTCGTTTCAATGACACGGCGACCAGCAAAACCAATCAAAGCCTGAGGTTCAGCCAGAATAATATCCCCTTCCATGGCAAAACTAGCTGTTACGCCACCAGTCGTTGGGTCCGTTAGAACTGTCAGGTAAAAAAGACCAGCATTAGAATGTCGTTTGACTGCTGCTGAGATTTTGGCCATCTGCATCAAACTCATAATTCCCTCTTGCATCCTAGCTCCCCCAGAGGCCGTAAAAATCACAACTGGCAAACCTTGCTTAGTAGCTAGTTCAAACAATCTTGTTATCTTTTCACCAACAACCGTCCCCATGCTAGCCATGATAAAGCGAGCATCCATGATTGCCAAGGCTAATTCTTGCCCCTTAATCTTAGCAAGACCAGTTACCACGGCCTCATCAAGACCTGTAGCTTTGCGAACCTGACGTAATTTCTCATCATAATTTGGAAAATTTAAGGGATTAGTCGTTTCCAAGCCAGTAAACAACTCTTCAAAAGTTCCCTCATCCACTGTTAAAGCTAGACGTTCTTGGGCTGAAATCCGAAAATTATAACCACAAGAAGGACAAATCTTTGCCACTCCCAAATCTTTTTGGTAGATGATATGCTTACAAGACGGACACTTGGCAAATAGCTCATCTGGAACTTCTGGCACATCACGAGTTTGTTTTTGACGCAAGGAACGGTTAGGACTGATACGAATAGATTTATCTTTTTTACTAAATAAAGCCATAAGACCTCCTAATTATCCTTTTGATTGTAAGCAGGCAAAAAGGTTTCCATCAAGAAAGATGTGTCATAATCCCCTGCAATCACACGTTTGTCGGAAATTAAATCAAGCTGAAAATCACTATTGGTCACCACACCTTCAATCTCTAACTCGTATAAGGCACGCTGCATCTTCATCAAAGCATCAAAACGATTATCCCCATGAACAATGACCTTAGCGATCATGCTGTCATAGTAGGGAGGAATCGTGTAACCTTGATAAACTGCCGAATCCACTCGCACACCCACACCACCACTTGGTAAATAAAGGTCTGTAATCTTACCTGGGCTTGGTGCAAAGTTAAAGGCTGGATTTTCAGCGTTAATACGACATTCAATAGCATGACCCGTCAAGCGAATCTCATCTTGACTGACGTTCAAGGGTTGCCCAGCAGCGATTTTGATTTGTTCCTTGACAATATCAATACCTGTGACAAACTCGGTAACGGGATGCTCCACTTGAACGCGGGTATTCATCTCCATAAAGAAGAATTGACCTGATGATTCATCCAAAAGGAACTCAATCGTTCCTGCATTTTCATAAGAAACGGCCTTGGCAGCCCTTACTGCAGCTTCTCCCATTTGCTGACGCAAAGTTTGACCAATGGCAATCGACGGACTTTCTTCTAACACTTTTTGATTATTTCGTTGTAAAGAACAGTCACGCTCACCCAAATGAACGATATTGCCATAACTATCACCTAAGATTTGCACTTCAATATGACGTGCTGGATAAATCACTTTTTCGATATACATGGCTCCATTGCCAAAGGCAGCTAGGGCTTCCTGGGAAGCCGATTCAAAGGCAGCCACCAAGTCTTCCTTGCGACTAACCTTACGAATTCCCTTACCACCACCACCAGCTGAGGCTTTTAGCATAACTGGATAGCCAACACTTTCTGCAATTTGAAGTGCCTCATCACTTGTTGTGACTTCACCTTCTGAACCAGGGATTACTGGCACATTGGCTTTTAGCATTTCCTTACGAGCATTGATTTTATCGCCCATCTTGTCCATGACTAAGCCACTTGGCCCAATAAACTTGATGTTCATTTCTTCACACATGGTAGCGAATTTAGAGTTTTCACTCAAAAAACCAAACCCTGGATGAATGGCTTCTGCCCCAGTCACAATAGCTGCTGACAAGACACTGTTCATATCGAGATAAGAATGCGTTGACTTGGCTGGTCCAATACAAATAGCCTCGTCAGCCAAAATCGTATGCAACGAATCATTATCCGCTTCTGAATACACTGCTACCGTAGCAATCCCCAATTCTCTTGCTGCACGAATAATTCGCACGGCAATTTCACCACGGTTAGCAATCAATAGTTTTTTAAACATGGAGGATAACTCCCTCTCTTTTTATCTTTGATTAACCACCAATTGCAAAGGTCAAAACACCACTGGCTGCTAATTGACCATCAACTTCAGCCTTGGCTTCAACCACTGCAATGGTACCACGACGCTTGATAAATTTAGCTGTCATGATGAGCTGATCTCCTGGAACCACCTGTTTTTTGAATTTGACCTTATCCATACCTGCATAAAAGACTAGCTTGCCTTGATTACCTGCTTTGGATAATTCTAAGACACCTGCTGTCTGAGCTAAGGCTTCCATAATCAAAACACCTGGCATGACAGGATAGTTTGGAAAATGCCCTTGAAAAAAAGGTTCATTGATGGTCACATTTTTTAGAGCAACAATTTCATCTTCTTTGACCTCTAAAACACGATCCACTAACAGAAAGGGATAGCGATGAGGTAGGGCTTCTTGAATCGCTTTAATATCAATCATTTAATGCGTACCAATCCTTTACCAAATTCAATCACTTCTTCATTAGTAACCAAAATTTCAGTCACCACACCATCACATGGTGCAGGCACTTCATTCATGACTTTCATGGCTTCAATAATCAGTAAGGTTTGTCCTTTGGTGACACGATCGCCAACAGAAACAAAAGCTGGCTTGTCTGGAGATGGGGCTAGGTAAGCCACCCCAACCAAGGGACTTTCAACAACGTCGCCCTCTGCAAATTCTGCCGCAACAACTACTTCTTCTGTCGTTTCAGCAACTGGTTGTTGGTTCTCTTGAGTAGGCACTGATTTTACTTCTTCTACTGGTTGAACAACTTGATTGGCAGTGACTTTAATGTCATTTTTACTAAAGCTTAGCTCGTCTGAACCATTACGATATGTAAATTCTTTTAGACTTGATTGGTCAAATTGTGCCATCAAATCTTTGATTTCTGCAATATTCACCTTAATCCTCCCAACGCTTAAAGGCGGTTACCGCATTATGACCACCAAAACCAAAAGTGTTTGACAAGGCATACTTAATTTCTGCCTCTTGGCCTTGACCATAAACGACATTTGCCTCAATATCTTCTGATAGTTCTTGTGTACCAGCTGTCATGGGAATAAAACCATGACGCATGGCTTCAATGGTCGCAATAGCTTCCACCCCACCTGCTGCTCCAAGTAAGTGACCTGTAAACGATTTGGTTGACGATACAGGAACTTGACGACCAACCACTGCAACAATGGCTTGGCTTTCGCCTTTTTCATTAGCCGGTGTTGAGGTACCGTGGGTATTGACATAATCCACATCTGATGCTGTAATACCAGCCTCTTCAATCGCTAAACGCATGGCCCTAGCTGCTCCAGAACCGTCTGGTGATGGACTGGTTTGATGATAGGCATCACAGGTATTACCGTAGCCAACAACTTCAGCCAGGATGGTTGCTCCACGTTTTTGAGCGTGTTCAAGACTTTCAAGCACCAAGACACCTGCACCTTCGCCCATAACAAAACCATTACGATCCTTGTCAAAAGGAATAGACGAACGAGTAGGATCTTCTGTTGTTGATAGGGCTGTCAAGGCATTAAAACCACCGATACCAATTTCATTGATGGTTGCTTCTGCACCACCCGCTAAGACCACATCTTGCAAGCCGAATTTAATTTCACGAAAGGCTTCACCAATGGCATCATTGGCTGAAGCACAAGCAGTAGTAATTGATTTACAAACACCTTGAGCACCAATACGAAGAGCAATATTTCCTGCCGCCATATTAGACAGTGCTTTTGGCACAAACATCGGCTGAATGCGTTTCATCCCTTTTTCATGCAAACGAATGATTTGCTCCTGCATTTCTTGAAGGCCACCAATACCAGACGACACAATGACACCTGTGCGTTCACGGTTGACACTAGCCATGTCTAACCCAGCATTCTCCAAGGCTTCTAAGGTTGCATAAATAGCGTAGATAGAATACATGTCCATCCGATTTTTGTCCTTGCGAACAAAATACTTATCAAAGGGAAAATCCTTAATTTCACCTGCATTATGAACAGGAATCTCTGATGTGTCAAAACGTGTAATAGGACCAATCCCAATTTGACCAGTTTCTAAACTCTTCCAAAATTCCTCAGGTGTATTTCCAATCGGTGAGGTCACACCATAACCTGTTACTACAACTCGATTAACTGTCATTTCTTTACCTTTTAATTTCTTTCATTCAGGGCTATAAGATTAGCCTTGCATGGTCATGCCACCATCAATAGCAAGGACTTGACCTGTTAGATACTCTTGTTCTGCCAAAAAAGTCACTAAACTTGCCACTTCTTCTGGCTTACCAATCCGTTTCATGGGAATTTGAGTAAGGGCTACTTCCTTGACCTTATCTGCCATAGCATCTGTCATATCTGACTCAATAAAACCTGGTGCCACCGCATTGACACGAATACCACGACCAGCTACTTCACGAGCAACCGACTTGGTAAACCCAATAAGCCCAGCCTTGGACGCTGCGTAATTAGCTTGACCAATATTACCAGTCAACCCAACCACACTTGATATGTTAATAATAGCACCTTGACGAGCTTTTGTCATCTGTTTTAGGACCGATTGTGTCATGTTAAATGCCCCAGTCAGATTGATTTTCAAGACAGCTTCAAAGTCATCTTCTGTCATCTTCAACATCAATTTGTCGTTGGTTATACCTGCATTATTGATCAAAATATCAACGCTACCCAAACTAGCAATAGCTTCTTCAATCATTCGTTTCGCATCTACTCCGTCAGCCACATCACCAGAAATCGCCAAGATCTTAACCTTATAAACCTCAAACTCTTCTAAAAGTTGAGCTGAAATTGGACGACGACCGTTCAAAATTACATTAGCCCCAAGACTAGCAAAACGATGAGCAACAGCCAAGCCAATTCCTCGACTTGAGCCTGTTATAAAAACATTTTTTCCTTGTAATTCCATTTATTAAATCTCCATTTTTGCCAATAAATCCATCAAACTAGACTCGTCTTCCACATGAGCTGACATGAGTTGCTTGTCAATCTTCTTAATAAAGCCACTCAAAATCTGACCTGGACCAATCTCGATAAAACGTGTTGCTCCCATGGCTCTCATTTGTTCAATCGACTCGTAGAAACGAACTGGTTCCATAATCTGCCGTGTCAAGAGTGATTTGATTTGTGATTGTTCCATCACCTTGGCCTCTGTATTACCAATCAAAGGAATAGCAAAGTCAGAAAAGGATACCGTTTCAAGAATCTTAGCTAATTCTTGACTAGCAGGCTCAAGCAAGGCCGTATGAAAAGGACCAGATACATTTAAGGGGATCAAACGTTTAACCCCTTCATTTTTCAGTAGTTCTACAGCTTCATTGACAGCTCCAATCTGACCACCGATAACAATTTGATTAGGGGTATTGTAATTGGCTGGACTAACCACTCCTTTGACTGACGCTTGACGACAGGCTTCTTCAATAGCGTCTACTGGTGTATTTAAGACAGCTACCATCTTACCTGTTCCTTTAGGAGCAGCTGTTTCCATCAGCTGACCTCGTTTAGCAACCAAGGGCAAAGCCTCTTCAAATGCTAGGCTACCTGAAGCGACCAAGGCTGAATATTCCCCCAAGGACAAACCCGCCACCATATCAGTTGACAAGCCTTTTTCTTGCAACAAGCGAAAAATCGCTACTGAAGTTGTGAAAATAGCCGGCTGAGTATAACGGGTTTGATGTAACTTATCTTCTTCACGATCAATTAAAAATCGTAAATCATAACCCAAAATATCATTGGCTTGAGCAAAGGTTTCCTGAACACAAGCGTATTTTTGGAACAGGTCATAAGCCATACCTAGCTTTTGTGCCCCCTGACCAGCGAATAAAAAGGCTGTCTTTCCCATACTACTTCTCCACATCTGACCAGCGACTGGCTTGCATTTGGATAATGTCTGCCGCACCATAATAGAGGTCTTTCAAAATGGCTTCACAGGTTTCTTCTTTATCAATCAACCCTGAAATTTGACCTGCCATAACTGAACCAAAATCTACATCACCATCAACCACCGCATTACGCAAAGCACCCGCTCCCAATTCTTCGATTTCTTGCTCATCTTTTAGACCACGCATATAATCTTGCTCGGCCTTGGCATAGGTGGTTGACAGTTTATTTTTAATGGCACGCACTGGATGTCCAACAATGGAAGCTGACACAACCGTATCAATATCCTTGGCTTTAAGAATCTTGTTCTTAAAATTTTGATGAGCATTGGACTCTTTGGCAACTGCAAAACGTGTGCCTACCTGAACAGCCTCAGCTCCTAGCATAAAGGCAGCCGCAACTCCGTAACCATCAGCAATACCTCCGGCAGCAATGACTGGAATATTAACCACAGCGGAAACCTGACGAACCAAGGCCATGGTTGTTAATTTACCGATATGACCACCTGCTTCCATACCTTCGGCTACAACAGCGTCTGCTCCTAATTTTTCCATACGTTTCGCCAGAGCTACGCTTGGAACCACTGGAATAACCACAATCCCTGCTTCATGGAATCGTTCCATGTATTTGCCAGGATTACCTGCCCCAGTTGTCACGACCTTAACCCCTTCTTCAATGACCAAATCAACAATGTCATCAGCAAAAGGAGAGAGTAGCATGATATTCACTCCAAACGGTTTATCGGTGATTGCTTTAACACGATCAATATTAGCTTTAACCACTTCTTTAGGAGCATTACCACCACCAATGATTCCTAAACCACCGGCATTTGATACTGCTCCAGCTAGATCACCGTCAGCAACCCAAGCCATCCCCCCTTGAAAAATCGGATATTTAATCTTTAGTAAGTCAGTAATTTTTGTTTTCATCTTGTAACATTAACCCTCAATCGGTAATTTGATTATCAAACTATATAAATAAGATTTAAGAATACTCTAAAATTAGAATATTCTTAAGCCACCTTATTTAGTTTTGTCTTCTACATAAGCAACTAGGTCGCCAACTGTGTTAAGACCTTCTTCAGTTTCGATTTGAATGTCAAAAGCATCTTCGATTTCTGAAATTACTTGGAATACATCTAATGAATCCGCATCCAACTCATCGAAAGTTGTTTCCAATTTTACTTCTTCTGTTTCTTTACCAAGTTCTTCAACGATAATTTCTTGTACTTTTTCAAATACTGCCATGTTTCTATTCTCCTTAAAAATAAATAATAATTTTATCTTGTGCTAGGCACAAGTTTTGATAACTACATTTTAACAATTAGACTACCCCATGTCAAACCTCCACCGAAGCCTGACAAAAGAATGGTCTGTGTCCCATCCAATCTGATACGACCATCTGCCACACATTCTGATAATAAAATCGGAATACTGGCGGCACTGGTATTGCCATAAGACATCATATTAGCTGGAAATTTCTCCAAAGCAATCCCCATCTTCTTAGACATTTTCTCCAAGATACGACGATTGGCTTGATGTAACAACAAATAATCTATCTGATTTTTGTCAATCGCCGAGCTATCAAGCAAAGTCATAATGCTTTTTGACACATCACGAATAGCAAAGTCAAAAATAGCTCGACCATCCATGGTTAAATAGGGCTGATTCTCTCCTTGAATCGAGTAAGGCGAGTTCAAAGCTGTCACACTAGATACCAGACCTTGACCACGACTACCATCAGAATTCAGTGATTCAGCTAAAAAATGCTTGGTGTCAGATTGTTCTAACAGTACCCCACCTGCCCCATCACCAAATAAAACAGCCGTGCTGCGATCCGACCAATCTAGCACCTTGGACAAGGTTTCTGCCCCTAAAATCAAGCCCTTAGCATAAGTCCCAGATTCGATTAACTTTTGTCCCATCGACAAAGCAAAGGTGAACCCACTACACGCCGCCGTCAAGTCAAAAGCAAAAGCATTTTTAGCAGCTAAACCAGCCTGAACTCGCGCAGCCGTTGATGGCATAAGAGAGTCAGGAGTAATCGTTGCTACAATAACAAAGTCAAGCTCCAAAGGATCCAAGTTTGCCTTGGCTAAAAGCTGCTTAGCCACTTCTAAAGCCAAATCACTGGTTGACTGTTCTCGACTAATACGTCTTTGCGTAATCCCAGTGCGTGAACAAATCCACTCATCACTGGTTTCCAAAATCTGAGAAAGATCATCGTTCGTCACGATTTGGTCAGGCACATAATGAGCAACCTGACTAATTTTTGCAAAAACCATTAGACTAAATCCTCCAAAAATTGATGAAGATTGCCCAAACCTCTAGTCAAAATATCAATCTCAGCTGGATCAAGATCCTCAATGATGTGAGTGACCATAGACTTGTGGAATTTGGCATGCAGACGATTCAGTAATCTTCCTTTTTTTGTTAGACTAAGGTAAACCACTCGTCGATCAACATCAGATCTGGCCCGTTGAACATAACCCTTTTTTTCAAGTTTGTTCAAACTAGTCGTGACTGTTCCCAATGTGACCATCAGCTCACGCGCAATATCACTCGGTGTCACTTGAGAGCCTTTGCCAATAATTTCAATCGTGTGCATTTCTTTGAGAGAAACATCATTGAATTGACTGGTTCGCAGACTCATCTCTTCAATGATTAGAATCCGATTAAAAATATTAACAAGGTATTCGTTTATTTGATCGTATTCCATGCTGATCTCCTGATTTTTGACAAAATTTGACTCTCAAATTATACCAACTTTTCTAATCATAAGCAACTATATGCTATGGTTTGCCAAAAATTATTGACCTGTAAATCGTGGACGACGACGTTCGGCATAGGCACGAACCCCCTCTTTGAAGTCTTCTTTGAATGCCAAGTTCTCTTGCAAGTCTAATTCTAACTTAGTATAGGCCTGCCAATCTTGAAATTCAGAAGCCCAAACCATCTCTTTGATAGCTCGATAAGAATTGATAGAGCCACGCAAGAGTTTTTTAATCAACTGAGTCGTCGTTTTTTCCAATTTATCAGCCGGACACATCCGATAGACAATACCATAATCAAGAGCTTTTTCAGCCGACAAGCCCTCACCAGTCATGGCTAATTGGGTTGCTCGGTTTGCTCCAACCGCTCGTGTCATCAAAAATAAGCCACCCGCATCTGGAGCCAAGCCAACATTGACAAAGGCTTGAATGAATTTGGTTTGCTCGCTTGCAATCACAAAATCTGCAGCAACAGCCATATTAGCTGCCGCACCAGCCACCGCACCATCAATACTCATGATGACTGGCTTGGGTAATTTTTTAATCGCAAATGAAATCTGATTAACCAAATCAGCAATTAACACCAAGGATTGCACATCGTCTGCCTCAACAGCTCGTTGCATTTCAACCAAATCACCACCGACTGAAAACACTTTGCCATTGGCCTTAATCATTAGGAGGCTGATCTGATCATCTTGAGCCACTTTATCTAAAACATCCAAAATTTCCTGACACATAGGAATGTTAAAACCATTAGAAACGTCTGGACGATTAAAAGTAAGTGTCGCCACTTGATCTTCCACCGTATAAATAATTCCCTTATAGGTCATCTTTTCTCTTCCTCCTTCCCCTTAAAATGATTTGATTTTCAAACCATTTTTCAGATTAACCTTATTCTACATTAAAAAATAAAGATTGGCAAGAAAAAAGTTTTATAATAAAATTATTTAGTTATCAAACAAAAATAGCAAGCGTTTTATCAACACTTGCTATTTTTGTGATTTTTCAAAACCTTATTCTGTCACAACTAGCTCAACTGAACCAAGATTGTCATAAACTGCCTTATATGTTCCAACTTCTAACTTCACTGGCATTACAAAAGTCCCTGATGAAACAAACATGCCTGCTGGGAGAGTCTTACCATGTTCAGCTAGGGTATCAACCAACCATTTAAGTGAATGAACAGGATGCCCCAAAACTTCTGTCGAGCGTCCTTCAGTTACCAACTCATCATTAAAGAAAAGTTGACCTGCCACATCTGCAATATCTTCCAAGCTCACTTTCTTAGCTTCCCCATAAGCTACACCACCATTAACCGCACCATCAGCGATAACCTCATACAAACTAGCTTTAGGGAACCAATCTTGATAACGCGCATCTGGCACTTCTAAACCAGGAGCTACTCTACACTTAGCCATTAGCTCTTCTAAAGAATCTGTTGGCAATAACTCATCTTCGGTTAAAAAGACCAATTCCAACTCTAAAAGCGGCTGATTGTAATCTTTTAGGGAGTAAGTGTGTTTCACAGTAACATCCGTCATCCCACCATAAAGCGGCGAATCACTGTTGAAAAGATCTTGTGTCTTTTGACTAGTTAAACTGATTTTATACCCTTTGAGTGTTTGACCATCTGCTTCTTTAAGAGCAAGAACACCGTCTTGGATAGCATAGGCTTCTTCCTTAGTTGTCGCTTCAACCTGCCCCAAGGGTAATGGTTGATTGGTTTTATAGGCTTGGTATAATTTTTCAACTGTTGTCATCATAATACTCCTTCATTTTGTTTTCATTATTATATGTCAAAAGATTTAGATTGTCAAGTTGTTTTCAGAATAATTAAACAAAAATAATAAATTGAATTATTTTAATAAATAAAAAGACACCAAGTTCTCTTCTTGATGTCTTTAAGGACTTTATTCTATTATGTTTGCTAGGGATGGTTTCATGTCTTTGTTTTATGGGCTACTAAATTTCTTCTTATTGACGAAATAAGCTCCTAGTAGAAAGGCAAGCATCGTCACAAGATAAGAAATCAGTAATCGATCGTGTAATAAAAAGGTTGTGTTTAATTCATTCGGCGTGATTTTACTGATAATCTTTACACCAAAAAGTGTGATAATCGTTCCACTCTTAGTGATCTGAAATAGTTCTATTAGTAAATCAATAACGACTAAAAATAGATAAAAGATACTACCACGCTTGATAAGGTGCAATAACTGCTTGTTCATGACTAGACTCCTTTATATTAGCGACAAAAATTTAGGACAGTTTGAAATCGTTTTCTAAAACTAGTTTACCACTTACACGTTTGCTTGTCTATTATTTCCCTTTGATAGCAAACAAAAAACTAGCTAGCAATAAGCTAACTAGTTAGGATAATGTTTAATTTGATAAACTATGAAACTCCAAAGTTTCACCGATTTCCGCTAAACGAGCTGCCCATTCTTCATGGGTCAATCCGTGCTCAACAACATAGCGGTTTCTTTCATGAGCACGACATTCTGCAGAACAACCACGAACATATTTATGTTCATTTTCTTCTGTTGAGAAGATTTGGCGATTACAGAATGGATTTGCACAATTAACGTAACGGTCACACGATGAACCGTCATACCAGTCCTTACCAATCACTGTTGGATCAACGTGGTTAACATCAACGGCAATACGGTCATCAAAGACGTACATCTTACCTTCCCATAGTTCACCACGCACTTCTGGATCTTTACCATAAGTGGCAATACCACCATGTAATTGACCAACATCTTTATAACCTTCACGAACCATCCAACCTGAGAATTTCTCACAACGGACGCCACCTGTACAGTAAACGACAACACGTTTGTCCATGAATTTTTCTTTGTTATCACGAACCCATTGTGGTAATTCACGGAAATTGCGAATGTCTGGACGAATGGCACCACGGAAATGACCTAAATCATACTCATAGTCATTACGCGTATCCAAAACGACTGTATTTTCGTCAAGGAGGGCTTCCTTAAATTGTTTTGGTGATAGGTATTCACCTGTTGTTTCCAATGGATTGATGTCGCTATCAAAATCATTATCTTCTAAACCAAGATGAACGATTTCTTTTTTATAGCGAACAAACATCTTACGGAAAGCCTGTTCATTTTCTTCGTCAATCTTGAACCACAAGTCAGCGAAACGTTCATCGCTATGTACCCAGTCCATATACTTTTGAGTGGTTTCATAGTCACCAGAAACGGTACCATTGATTCCCTCATCGGCAATCAAAATACGACCTTTTAGTCCGATTGACTTACAGAATGCCAAATGTTCTGCTGCATATTCTTGCGCATTTTCAATTGGCACATACTTATAATAGAGCAGTACTCTAATTTTTTCAGCCATGCTTATCTCCTTTAATCTTTGCAATAGATTGATAGATCAACCACTTTTATTTTACTATCTTTTGGTCAAAATTGCAAAGCCTTGCCAAACTTTTTTATCACTAATTCAAAAGGTGGCAAATCTGTTCGTTTTTTTGATTTTATGATAAAATAGGGGCAAACAAATCCAAAGGAGATCTCATGACCTACGAATTTAGCTTGGAATATGGAACCTATCCTGTCAAAAAGCCTGTTGTTGATTCACTGTTGATGTCTAAATACGAAGTGCCTGGTTTTCTAGTTGACAATGATCAACTTCATCAAAAGCTCCTAAGCATGAATCAACTTTTTCATGAATTGTTTCTAACCTTGGAATGTCAATCCCATTATATCGGACATGAATTTCCAGATAAGATTGCTGACATTCGCAAGCTCTATCAAGAAACCAGCCAAGAATTGATTGACAACTACCCTGACTTGAACTTTAAGATTGAGCATTTTTTACTATAAAAAGACTGAATAACATTCAGTCTTTTTTTTATGGTACTTGAACCACTTCTAATTGCTTGCCACCTAATAAAATGAGATATTTTTCAACGGTTTCAATCTGGTAAGATTGTGATAAGGCTTGGGCGTAGAGAGTCATTTGGTTACGGTAGCGATTGATCAAAACCTGTTTATCACTAAAACGATCGGTTTTATAATCAAATAGAATAATCCGATCATCTAGTACAAGATAACCATCCAAAATCCCACGAATAATATAATCTTCTCCGCTAGCTTCATCTTGATGTAACATGGAAAAAGGGGCTTCACGTTGAACAAGGTGATGATGTCTCTGTAATAACAAGCCTAAATCCGTTTGGAAAAAAGCTGCTAGCTTGCCTAAATCAATGTGGCGTTTCACATTTTTATCAACATCAAGCTGAGCTAAAGTGGTCTTAAGTTGAGATAAATCAACTTGTTCAGATAAAGGTAAGAGTTGCATAAGTTGGTGAGTAGCACTTCCCAAAGCTGCTGGTGACAGAGGTTTAGATGATTTAAAATCTGGAAGTGAGAAGTCAAGACGAATATCTTCCTTATCTAGTATGGCAACCCCCTCTAACTCTGTCACTGGCTGATAAAGGGATTTAAGTTGACTAGGTGTGCGAACACTAGGCAAGGTAATAGCTGCTTCAAATTTCTTATTATAGGTCAAGGCTGCTTCTAAATCTCTAAGTGCTTGAGCGAATTGAGCCTGAGAATTCTCGTTTAGAATTTCGTCAATAGTAAGTGGGCAATCATCTAGTTGACCAATCTTGTCTGGGGTTAAGTCATCCGGACCAACAAAATCTAAATTCAGAGCAAAATCTTTTTGAGGAAATGTGGCTAAGGTTGCTAGCAACAAATCTTGAAAGCTAGATGCACTCTGACGAACATTAACTGCCAAGTAGCCTTCTGCTGTCTTTGGTGAGGCTTCTCGACTGGTAAATTTTTCTTGACTGGCTTGACCAATCAAGTACAGTTTTTTCTTGGCTCTCGTCATTGCTACATAGAGCAGTCGCAAGCGTTCTGATAAATCCGCTAAATCATTTTGTTCTTTGATGACTTGATAAGCGAGGGTATCTAAGCTAACCGGTAAACTAGCCAAGTTGGTATCAAACTCTGCCTTCATATCTGCCACGTATTGTATTCCCAAACCTAAATCACGACTCAAGGTAAAGGACTGCCTTGATGATTGTTTGTTAAATTCTTTGGCAAGATTTAGAACAAAGACATAGTCAAACTCTAATCCCTTACTTTTATGAATGGTCATGAGATTGACGGCATTTTGATTAACAGGCAACTCCACATTAGCCAAATCATGCTGATTAGCTAGAACCTTATCAATCATTTGAATAAAGCGAGTTAGCCCTTTAAAGCCTGTTTGTTCAAATAGATGGGCACGACTGGCCAAAGCATAAAGATTAGCTTGTGCTTGCTGACCTTTTGGTAAAGCACCAACATAATCATAATAAAATTTTTCTTCATAAATCTGCCAAATCAGATGATATAGACGTTTAACCTTAGCAGCTTGACGCCATTTATCAAGGCAATGATTAAATTTTTTCAAGCGTTGTTCTAAATCCACATCAATCAAATCAATGGCTTCTCCCTCATGGGTAATTGCTAACTGTAATTTTTGATAAAAGGGGATTTTTTCCTTGGATTGCAGAGCGATTCTAGCCAAATCATCTTCATTAAAAGCAAACATAGGAGAGCGTAAGAGAGCCACCAAGGGATAATCATTAAGAGGATTATTGATCGTTCTTAAGGTATCGAGCATGACCATGACTTCAATCGACTGGAGGTAATTTTTAGCCTGTTCATCGACAACAACAGGAATACCATACTGGCTTAGAATCTTGGTTAGCTTGTCATTTGCCGTTCTAGAAGGTACTAATAAGCAAATCTGGTCAAAATTGACACCTTGTTGATGAAGTTTGATGATTTCCCTAGCAATCAAGTCAGCTTCGCCCACTTCTGACTGTTCGTCTTTTTGATCAAGGTCATAAAGATAAAACTGGGTCTGAAACTGTTTATCAGTCACCTCTTGGGCAGGACTTCCCACCAATAACTGATGACTTTGGTCATAACGAACATCGCCAATACTCTCATCCATCAAGCGACGAAAGAAAGCATTAGTTGTGTCTAAAACACTGGATTGGCTACGAAAATTTTCTTTTAGAAGAATCAACTGACCTTGATCTGGATTTGTCTGATAACGATCAAACTGTGACTTGAAAATATTTGGATCTGACTGACGAAAACGATAAATAGATTGCTTGATATCGCCCACCATGAAGCGATTACGACCATTAGACAATAAATCAAGTAAGCGTTCTTGCAAGTGATTGTTATCCTGGTATTCGTCCACCATGACTTCAACATAACCATCTTGAAATTGTTGACGTAACTGTTCATGATTTTCTAAAAGTTCAATAGCAAAATGAGAAATATCACTAAATTCTAGGGCATTTTCTTGAATTTTTAATTGTAAGAATTGTTGTGAAAAATCATCAATAAAATCTCGTAAGATGGCTAAAAGTGGGCTTGCTTGTCCTTGATAATTCAAAATCGTCTCTAAGTGACGAAAACGAGCCAGATGAAATTGTATAGCTGTATAGATGGGATAGGCAACTTTATTGACGGTTACTTCTTCGCCAGTTGGCAGTACTTGGGTTAAATGAGCAAGAAGTTGACTAAAGGATGACTTATCACCATTCAACAACTGTTCACGGGTTTCTCTAAGAGTTTGAATTTGTTGTAGGTGATTTTTATATTTCGCTGTTGGTTTGTTGGCTTTAGTCACTTGCGGATAGTCTGGCAGTTGCGTTAAGTTTTCCACAGCATCAGCTGTTTGCTCCAAAGTGGCAAGTAGTTGCTCCACCCAAGATTCTGGTAAGTGATCCAAATTTAAAAACTTGCTATGACCACTTAAAAGGATGTCTTTTATCCAAGCTTTTGGATTGGGCATACTTTGACTAAACTCATAAATGGCATAAACGACCTCTTGAAAAGCCTTACTATCCTTACGATTGGCTGAAAAATTACTAACCAAACGCACAAAATCTCGACTCGATTTTCCTTCTAGATAAGAAGGAAATAACTCACTAAAGACCTCATCTTGTAACAATCTGCGATCACTCTGCTCTTGTAAAATCCTAAAACGTGGCGACAGACCTAAAAGGTAGGCATACCGACTGACCAATTTATTGGTAAAGGCATCCATGGTCCCAATATCAGCTAGGGCGAGTTGTTGAATTTGTGTCGATAGGTGCTGACGCGTTTCTACATCTTCTGTTTCAGTCAAGGCTTGACTCAACTTTTTCTCTAAGCGTTCCTTAAGCTCTCCTGCGGCCTTAACGGTGAAGGTCGAAATGAATAGCTGATCAATCCGATAACCTCGACTGATAATGTCAAAAATTCGCTCAATCATGACAAAAGTCTTACCAGAACCAGCCGAAGCCGATACCAAAATATTTTTACCGTGACTATAAATCGCCTCAATCTGCTCTGGGGTTCGCTTTTGTAACTTATCTGAGCTTGCTTCAATCTGTTGAAGACTAACAATTTCTTCAGTAGTCAAAAATGGTTTAATCTTCATCTTTTCCCTCCATCAATCCTAATAAATAAGATTTACGTTTTTCTCCACGTTCCTTAACTCTCAACAAGGGACGAGCATAACTCATGTGTTGATCAGATGAAAAACGTGTAATATTTTTCAGTTGACGACCAGCCACACTAAGACCATCCTCTGTATAAGGGTTAATCTTAAAATGACCCGTTCGAATTTGCCGCTCTGCTGCTTGATACAGATTTTGATTATAAGCCAATAATCGATCGATATCTTTGGAGCTATATAGGTCTAATTGATAATAACCATTGTCCAGAAATTCTTTTTTATCTTCTAAAAACAGTCCCTTATAAGCCAAGGTTTTATAGGCTTTAACAATCAACTCTTCTTTTTTCTTGATGTTTTTTAATTTTAAGTGTGGTTCTGTTAAATGAAGATACATGGCTCCAAAAGGGTCTTGACCTGTCTGTTTCAAAGCTTGCAAATAAGTCACTAATTGAGTATCTAAACCATTATAAAAATCCAATAAATCAAAAGTCTTAGCACTAGATTTGTAATCAACAATTCCTTGACTGCCATCGAACAAGCCATCAAGACGGTCAATGATTCCCCTAACCTGTAATTGCTGACCCTGATTAAAGTGAAACGGAACTTCCTGTTTTAAGACGTGAATAGCCTTATTTTCTTCTAAGAAATTGGCAACACTGACTGCAATAGTTTCTAAAATACTTCTAGAAAACTGACCTTGAGCAGATTGTTGATAAAATGGTGCTAAAAAGCGATCCTGTCTGGTCTGAGCAAGCGCCTGACTGAAACGCTGATCAAAAGACTGATCCGACTGATCAGCCATAAAGTATTCTAAAACCTTATGCAGATAAGAGCCGTGTTGTCTTGCGTCTGGATAGATACTTTCTGGTTCTTGTAAACCTAATAAATAACGTAAAAAGTACAAATACTGATTATCGTAAAAGGTTCTTAAGGCTGAAACCGATAACTGTAACTGGTCTTTGGGTAACCATCTCTGCATGACTTCTGCTGCTATCGGAACTGTTTCCGGCAAGTCTAGTAGAGTTGTTTTCAAATCATTTTCTGTTAACTTTTGATGTAAAAAAGGAATCGCCTGTTGCCAAAAAGTCTCACGGTCATCTGTTTCAATCTCCAAATGATTGACTGCCAACAAACGAGATAACATCGCTTTGTAAGCACTCGAATCATTTTCGCCACTAAGTTTTTGTTTTTCAAGTCCTAATTCTTCTAAAAACTTCAGATAAGACGATAAGTCATCACTAGAAGCAGCGGATTGGCTAAAACTACAAACTAACTGTTGTCTAGCACTATTGAGTAACGAAAGCGCCAGATAATGATTTCGTGGACCATTTTCATGACTAACCACATCCAGTCCGACCTGATCTTCTTGCTGCTGATTTAATAGTAGCCGTTCGTCATCTGATAAAAGACTTTTATTTTGCTTAATCAAAGGAAAAACACTTTGAGTCATGCCTAAAGCAAAAATGAAGTGATTGTGATGTGGGGTAACTAAGTCGTAAGATTGGACTTTGACCACATCTACTGTAGCAGGAAGGGTACGATAATGACTAGCCTGCATACCACTTGATAAAATGGACAGAAAATCAGACACCGTCAGTTTACTAGACCCAAAGATTGTGTGGACTTGCTCTAATAAGCGACCAAAAGTCTGCCAAACCTGTTCTTGTTGTTCTAATTCTTCTTGACTCATGCCCTGACTTAGCCTTTGCATATTGTCCATGACATCAACTTGATTCAAAAAGTCATTAAACTTAATCAATAGACTAGTCGCTTTTTGTGATCGGCTATTTAAGAAGTTGGCTAAAGGAGTGATGATTCTTGTTCGCAAATCATTCAAAAAATCTAAGTCGTAGCCAACTTGTCCCTTAGCTGTGAAATTTTGCTTAAATTGGCGGTAACCTTTAACATCAGCATAATTAAGATAGACTTCAAATTGATCTAAATCCTCTAAATCAAACTGGCCATAAAGACCTGATTTCAAAAGATTAAGCAAGTCTTCTGCTCGATAATGATAGGTTTTCAGTCGCTCCAGGGCTTCAATAAAATTAACCAAAGGATGATCAACCATAGACTGACTGGCTGCAACATAGTAGGGAATATCAAACTGATGAAAAATTTTTTCTATCTCCAATTGGTAACTGGTCAAATCACCAACTAAAATCGTGACGTCTCGATAGCGCCAACCTTGATCAGATTGGACCAGTTGACGAATCGACTTGGCCACGGCTTCAATCTCATCTTTTGATTGAGCCGCTTGCCAAATTTGTAACTTATCTGGATTAGCTGATAGTTTAGGCAAAGAACCGACAGTGAAACTCGTCTTCATTTCTAAGGCTTGTGTCACAAGCTGACCAGATTTTGATTGAACTGAAGAAGTCAAATAAATTGGTCTAGTTTGATACTGGCTGGATAGGCCTCGTAAAAACGTCACACTAGCTTGATAAATATGACCATCAATATACTGAGCTTGATAGGCTTTTTGACTGGCATACACACCAACAATAACCTCATGACTATTAGCGTCTAAGAGTCTAACTAAGTCAGCTTCTTCTGCTGAAAAACGCGTAAACCCATCAATGATGATCACAAATTGACTCAGGTCAACTCGCCCAGCTAAAATCTCTTGACTAAGAAAGGCCAGCGAAGATTGTTGACTCAGATGATGTTCTACTAAAAAGTCATCAACAGCTTGAAAAACCTTAACCAAATCACTAGCTTTCTCTTTTTCTGCCAATCGCTCTAAATCCAGCCAATCTAAATGAGAGGTCTTGACTTCTTGATAAAGTTCCACCAGTTGCTGAATAAAGGCTTGATCTGTTCTCACTCGATGATAGACCTGCAAGTCACTATCAGAAAAATCCTGCAAAAGCTTATAAAAAATCATGGTCAAGCCCTGATCATCAATCGTCTCTTCTTGCTTGATGTTATTAAGTGTTAAATAACGAGCCATTTGGGCAAAACGGGTCACTGTTATCGCAAAAGATGCTCGTTCAGGTAAGAGCCTTAGCACTTGACCTTCTTTTTCAAATGACAGAGAATTCGGTGCAATATAAAAAACACGCTTGCCAGCCTTTGCAAGTGTCTTGGCTTCTTCTACTAAGAGTGGTGTCAATTCCTGCCAAATATCCGTATAAAGTAACTTCATGAACAACCTCGTTAATCTATTTCCCTTATTATAACAAAAAGAGCAAGAAGTTGGACTTCTTACCCTTAGCTTATACCTTAAAATCAATAACTATGGTCAAGTCTTCTCGCAAAAGTTTTTTCACTCGACAATGTTTATCAATATAGGCTGACAACTTATCTTGCTCGCTAGCCTCTAAAGCCTCTGGCAAATTGACTCTGACCTGAAAAAAATCTGTCTCATAGCGACTATCCACCGTAACAGGAACCTGTTTTTCCTTGTGATAGCGATAAAAGTAGCCCTGAAGACACATGGTAATACAAGCTACTAGGGCTATATTTAACAAGCTCATCGGCGTTTCACCATCCTTGGTTTGACCAAACAACTCAACAGATGTTCCGTAACCTTCTGAACGAACTCGGTAAAGGTCTTGTCCTATTATTTTAGTTTGATACATCTCATCCTACTTTCCAAAATGAAGTCGTTTGGCTAAACGTTCAATGATAATAGAGCCAACTAAGAGTGAGGCAAATTCTCCCAAGGCAGTTGTTAACCAAGTCAATAAGAAAGGCACCTTAGCGAGAATGGTTAATTCAGCTGCGACTGTCACCATAGATAGCGCAAAAAAGATTGAAAAATAGAAAAATGCCTTGTTAAATAGACCATTAAAGACACGCTCGTTGAGATAGCGATGGAATAGCTTAACACCTAAATGAACAAAAATTAGTGTTGATAAACCACCAACCAAGACGTCAATCAGACCATAACTGTAAAAGTTAGCAATCATACAGCCAAGTGTCACGGCATAAAGGTATTTGCGATGGTAGAAAGCTAGAAAGTTAAACATTTCAGCAACCCGAAATTGATACGGGCCATAACTAATCGCATTAAAAGGTGGAAGAATTGTCAAGACGATGTAAAGAGCCGCAATCAATGCAACATCAACATAGTCACGTGTGGTAAGTCGTTGTGTCATTATTATCTCCTTTAGTGGTAAAATCCACGTTTAATATGCTTGGTGAAAGGATAAGAAGCACCAAGGGTTGCCTTGCAACTCGCTCATTATAGCATAATTTAACAAAATATGATAGAGTAGAAATATGAAAAAATTACTACAAACTGAAGCTATTAAATATTTGATTTTTGGTGTTCTTGCTACTGTGGTTTACATGCTGACACGAGAAATCATTTTTTACCTAACCCAAGAACCAATTTTATCAGCCATTGTGGCCAATATCACGGCAGTGCTTTTTGCTTTTGTCACCAATGACCTTTTTGTTTTTAATCAAGCACATCAAGGTCGTCTTAATCGCTTTGGTAAATTCCTTGGAGCTCGCCTAGCTACCTTAATCCTTGATTTATTCTTGGCTTGGTTCTTTGTGACTGCTTTTCCACAGATTATTGGGCAATTTGTCAACGATAGCATTCTTTGGGTTAACCGAATTGAAACACTATTTTCTCAAGTCTTTATTATTGTTTTGAATTACTTCTTGAGTAAATTCTTTATCTTCAAAAATAAAAAACAAACAGAAAATCTCCACTAAACCAGTGGAGATTTTTCTTAATGAAGCAAACTTTAATTTTCGTCCTGCCGAGATTGGATGAGGGTTTTCACGTCTCCTCGACGAGCCTCGAGTTTGCCTTGAGAAAGTTTTTGTGTGGTGGCATTAAGAACAGCTCCTAAAATCAACACACGGGCTAAAACCATAAACCAAACCATAATCACAAGTGCAACAACAGAACCAAAAACCTTAAAATCACTCAACCTGTCCAACTGCTTACTCACATAAAAACCAATCATATTATTTAAAAAAAGTAGAACAAAGCTAGTCAAAAAAGTTCCTGGTAAAATATAGCGTAATTTTTTAATCTTGACATTGGGAAGAATAAAATACAAAGAGGCAATTCCCATCCAAACCAAGATGGCAAGCAATGGCTTGGTCAAGGTTAAGGCTAAATCAGCTAAATCTCCCAAAGGATAATGACGATTGATAACTTGTAAAATAGCTTCTGAAAATGTTGTCAACATCAAGGCAAAGGTCAAGAGAAAGAGAATCAGTAAGCTAGTTAAAATACCAATCAAATGGCTGATAAAAAAATCTCGATTATCTGCCGCTTCATAGACCTTATTGACTGCTTTTTGGAGAGAACTCAGACTTTTCGTCATGGTCCAAAATCCTGTCAAACTCGCCAAACCTAAAATACTACCCGCAGGCTTTGAAAAAATATCAACCACCAAACCCTTGGTCATTTGATAAATTTGTTCTGGAAGATTTTCCTCCATCAAGACCAATAAATCAGTTAGATTGATTGGTAAGTAGGGAAAAATGTTGGCTACGATAATCAACAGTGGAAAGACGGTCAGCATAAGATAATAGGCAACTGCCACACTAGACAGCTCCATTTCGGCACTTTGATAATTGGCTATAAAGACTTGTAAAGGCTGCCAAGAAAGGTAGCCTTTAATTTTATTCAATACTGTTTTCATCGATAGTCTAGTAGGTTTTTTCTTGACCCTGACTGGTTAAAATTTTTGGACCATCTTTAGTAATGACAAATTGATGTTCATATTGGCAAGACAAGCCACCATCTAAGGTCTTATGAGCCCAGCCCGTTTTCAAATCTGTATCAATTTCCCAAGTCCCTGTGTTAATCATAGGTTCAATGGTTAAAACCATGCCTTCACGCAAACGTAAACCACGACCTGCTACACCATAATGGGGAACTAAGGGATCTTCATGCATGGTTGGGCCAACGCCATGACCAACCAAATCACGAACAACACCATAGCCACGACTTTCAGCATAGTCTTGAATGGCTGCACCAATATCACCCAAACGGTTACCAACTTGTGCTTGTTCAATCCCTCTATACAGGCATTCACGCGTCACTTCCATCAAGTCTTTAACGTCATCAGACACTTGACCAACCGCATAAGCCCAACAAGAATCAGCCAAACCACCTGTATAAGACTGGGTATGTTGTTTCATCAAAGTAACATTATCAAAATCAAGTTTAGAAACATCTAAAACCGCTTTATCTAAGGGCTCACTCAAGACCATGTCCACCTTGAGTAAATCTCCTTCTTTTAAGATATAGTGACGAGGAAAGGCATGAGCAACCTCATCATTTAAGCCACAACAAGTGGCATAAGGGTAGTCCATCAGACTTCCTTCTACTCCAATTTGCAAAGGTAGAACATTTTCTTCCTTACAACGTTTACGAACAAATTCTTCAATAGCCCACATATCCAAGCCTGGTTTGATGAGTTGACGTAGAGCGATATGAATGCCTGTCAAAACCTTGCTGGCACGCTCCATAGCTTCAATTTCACGGGCTGATTTAATGGTAATCATCTAAAATAAACTCCTCTAAGTTACTTTACTGGTTATCATGGCTTTGGCAACTAATGTCTCATCAATAAAGATAGACAATTCAATGATATCTTGCCTTGTTGCCATACTAAGATGAGGCTGAATGAAAAGTTTGCTGCCTTGTTTCATCTCTTCTAACCAGTATATCATCATTTGCTCAATAATGATATGTTTTTTTCCGGCATCTTCCATAATTTTCTCAGCTAAGTCATTAACCGCAAGCAGTAAAGTAGCTTTCGACCACTCTCTTACTGAGTCAAAAAGGGAAAAACCATCTTTTTCTTGCAACCATGGAAAGTCAACAACAGAACGAGAGGAAACGATAGAAACTGACCCAGTCCAGTCTAAACTATCCATCACTTGTTTTCTAGTCACCAAGCCTAACAACAACCCCTTATCATCAACGACAGGTAAAAAAGCGAAGTCTTCTGCCACCATTAACTGCCCAATACTAGCTAAACTATCTTCCAGTTCTACACAAACAGGGTATTTCGTCATTACTGTTTTTAAGAACGCTTCTTGAGGGTAGGCAATCACATCACGCAAGCTAACCACCCCAACCAAATTTCCCTCTTGGTTAACCACTGGAAATCGCACACGTTTAGTCGTCTTTTGCAACTGAAAATAATCAGTAATGCGGTCTGTTTCATGTAAATAGCCATAAGTTTTCTTACTTTGATAAATATCAGCGACATGGCAAGTTTTCATAGGAAGATTTTGCTTAATAAAGGCTTGATTAATCAAACTAGCTAGGGTAAATGTATCATGTGAACTAACCAAAAGGGGTAAACCCAAAGAATTAGATAGCGCTTTCATTTTTTCAGAAATAGAATAGCCCCCCGTTACTAAAAGGGCATTGCCACTCTCTAAGACCAAGCTTTGAATGTCCTCACGATCACCAACAATGACTAAATTACCAGGTTTCAAATATTTATTTAACCCCTCAGTTGTCATGGCACCAATTAAAAACTGATTAAAACGTCCTGATAAACCTGCCTGACCAGCAACCACTTCTGCTCCTGTAATCGCCACCACATCTGCAAACCGTAATTGACTAGGGAAAAACTTGGCTTGACGATCAATTCTCACGGTACCACTACGATGATGGGTTTCAACTAGACCACGATTTTCAGCCTCCTTAATGGCACGGTAAGCTGTGCCCTCACTCACTTGTAAACGATTGGCAATCCCTCTGACACTAATGCGTTTGCCTACTTCTAGCTGCGTCAAATAATCTAAAATCTCTTGATGCTTACTCATAATAGTAATCTCCCTTTGTCATGCTAAAGAGCTTATAGGACTTGATTTGGCGGTTGTAACGATCACTCCCCTTGAATTGTTTCAGATAACGAAAACCTGCCTTTTGAGCCACATGTTGACTGGCCACATTTTCAGCATGGGTGATGATGAGCAATTCTGTCAGCAAAAATTCTTGAAAGGCAAGAAAAACCAAGGTTTTTAAGGCTTCGGTTGCATAACCTTGCCCCCAAACCTCTCTATCAATAAAATAACCCACTTCTGCTCGTTTTTCTTCTGGATTGATTTTTTCTAAGCGGATTGAACCAAGTAACTGATTGTTTTGTTTGTCTTCAATCGCCCAAATCCCCAAAGGATGTTTCAAAAAATCATGCACCAAAAGGTAATCACTCTCTTTTTGTGTTAGGGGAGCAGGAAAAATAAACGGCAAAGGCTCTTTTTGACCACTAATAGCGAAAAAAGCTTGTGAATCAGCAAAGGTAAAGGGGCGTAAAATCAATCGTTGTGTTTCAATCAAAGAAAATTTAGCCAAAGATGTCCAGATATCCATGTTTTCATTATAACAAAAAAAGAGAATTTTGTGTCTTTTTTCACAACATTTTAAACAAAAAAACTAGAACTTGTCTAGTTTTCATCTTATAACAATTGAACAATCAAATCTGTCACTTGATCTTGCTCAATTTGAGGTGTGATTTCCGTCACCTTAATTCCTGCCACAGCTCGAGCAACCAAACCCTCTACATCCAAACGTGCCTCATACTGCTCGACATTTTTCAGTTTTGGATTGGTTTTAGGACGATCTGGAGCAAAAATCGTACAACAATCTTCAAAGGGTTGAATTGAGATGTCAAAGGTATCAATGGCTTGAGCCAACTCAATAATTTCCAATTTATCCATGGTGACCACTGGACGAATGACTGGCGTGTTGGTTACCGCATTGATGGCTTGCATGCTTTCCAAGGTTTGACTAGCAACCTGACCAAGACTTTCACCATTGACAATAACCATGCCTTGACGTGCTTCACGAATGGCATCGGTAATTCGCATCATAAAGCGACGAGTCAAAGTCATCAGATAGGCTTCTGGTGTTTTTTCCTTAATTTCTTCTTGAATTTCAGTAAATGGTACCTCGATAAACTGAATATTACCACCAAATTTAGTTAATTGACGTGTCAAATCTTGAGCTTTTTTCAAGGCTCCTGGGCTAGTATAAGGAGGGCTAGCAAAATGTACCGCTTCAATTGCTACACCACGTTTAAGAGCTAAATAGCCCGCTACTGGTGAATCGATGCCACCTGATAACATCAGCATGCCACGACCAGACGTCCCCACAGGAAGTCCGCCTGCCCCTTTGATTTCTTCGTGAGAAAGATAAGCTGCATCGTCACGAATTTCAACTTTAAGATTGACATCAGGAGTCTTCATCTGAGCTTGAATTTTTGGCAAAACCTCAAAAACTGCAGCTCCTAAAAGTTGATTAAGATCACGACTATCTAATTCAAAACTGTGATCACTTCGCTTGGTTGAAATCTTGAAGGTTAATCCCTCATGATACAGGTCTTGCATAATAGTTTGCACAGCTTTTTTCAAAACAACAAGGTCTTTTTCAACCTTATAAACCGGAGAGAAAGCTTGAATACCAAAAATTTTGGTTAAATCTTGAGCCACCAGTTGATAATCTGTTCCATTAAGATAGATGTGGGTCCGATCTCGTGTTGCCCTAATACTAATATCAGGATAACAACTTAGGACATGTTGGATATTACGTCTTAATTGGTTAATAAAGCGCATACGGTTTTTACCCTTGGTGGATAATTCACCATAACGTACCATAATTTCAGCGTATTGCATTAGTTTCTTACCTTTCTTGTCTGCTGATAAATATCGCTAAAAGCTGTCAAAAACTGCTCAACTTCTTCTGTTGTCGTATCATAATCAAGACTGATACGAATAGCAGTTTCTGCTTCTGATTGTGGAATCCCCATGGCAATCAGTGTTCCTGCTGGTTTACCCGCTTTTGAGGAACAAGCACTGGTTGTAGAAACATAAATTCCTCGTTCTTCAAAAGCATGAACCAAGACTTCTCCACGCAGCCCTTTCAAGCCAAAGGTCAAGACATGCGGGGCAAAATGTTTGATACCTGAAAAAATCTGAACATCTTCAAATGTTGCTAGGCGTTCTAACAGGTGATTTCGCAAACCAACAACCTTTTCAAAGTCTGTCAAACGGTTCATGGCTAGACGCAAGGCCTTGGCTGTCGCAGCAATACCTGCCACATTTTCAGTGGTCGAGCGTTGATTATTTTCTTGACCACCACCAGTCAATAGCGGGGTTAATTTTTTACCTTTTTTCTGATATAAAAAGCCTACACCTCTGACCCCGTGGAACTTATGGCTAGAAAATGACGCAAAGTCCACACGTTCTGTCAAAAAACTAGCCACTGGTAACTTGCCCAAGGCTTGAACGGCATCCACATGAAAGGCTACAGTTGGTCTATTGGCCAAGACATCACTGATTGCCTGAATGGGCTGAATACTACCAATTTCATTATTAACAGCCATGACTGACACGAGAATTGTATCTGGTCGGAGCATTTGTTCCAGAGCTTCTACCTTCACAAAACCTGTTCGATCAACAGGAATAAAATCAACTTCAAAGCCCTGTCCTATCAGCCACTTAGCTGACTCCTTAACAGCAGGATGTTCAATGTCTGATACCAAGATGTGCTTACCGTATCTTGCCTTTTCAAAAGCCAAGCCCTTAATTGCCCAGTTATCACTCTCTGTACCACCAGAAGTGAAGAGGATTTCCTCACTTGATTTGCCTAAAAGACTAGCCACCTGTTGACGACTAGCTTCTAGTAATCTTGTTGCTTCTTCTCCCAAATGATGTAGGCTAGACGGATTGCCTATTAACTTTGACGCAACTTCATGATAGGTTGTCAGCACCTCTGGATCTGGGCTCGTTGTTGCTGCATTATCAAAATAAATCATAATTCACCTTTTTAATTTCAATACCTACCATTCTACCACAAGATAGACTGAGGCTCAACTTAGTTTATCTTGGATGACTTAGTCAATAGTCCCAAATCATATTTCCAAGCCAGCACTCGCTTGACCGATTCATCAATGCGTTTTTCTGTCAACTCTCCCTGTTCAATTTTTTCCAAAACATAAGGAATCTGACTTTGATAAGCCGAACTCATGATCATATCATTGCCTGCCAAGATCGCTTGATAGGCTGCTTCTTCTTGACTGATAAAATCAGCCAGACCTGCCATATCAAAATCATCGGTAATTACAACCCCATCAAAGCCTAAATCTTTCCTTAGTAGTTGATTGATTTTTGGTGAAATGGAAGCGGGTACCTCATCAATCTGAGTTAAGATATTATGAGTCACCAAAACACTGTCTGCCCCTGCCTTGATACCAGCAGCAAACACTGTCAAATCATAGGATTTAAGCTCTGTCAGACTGCGATTGTCCCAAATCATACTGGTATGACTGTCACCATTATCCCCATAACCTGGAAAATGTTTCAGCATTGAACCAAACTTATCCTTTTTCATTTGCTCAACTAGTTGCCTGATATAAGTCCTTGTTTTCGACAAATCAGCCCCCAAGGTACGATAATAGATAAAGGAATCACTATATTGTGCAATATCTGCCACAGGATAAAAGCCTGTCATAATCCCAACTGACTTCAACAAGTTAGCCTTTTCTTGACTATCTTCTAAAACCATTGGCAGACCACCTTGTTGATAAAGGCTCATTGGAGATTGAAAGGGAGTGTCCAAAATAGCAGAAATCCTAGTCACTGTCCCCCCTTCTTCATCAGACCCCACCAATAAGGGAATCTTACTTGCCTCTTGAAAACGATCAGTCAGAGCCTTGACACCATCCAAGTCCAACCCCTCATAATCACGAGCAAAAAGCATATAACCACCCAAACCATAGGTTTCCAAGTCTTCCAGGGCATTATAGACAGGCACTCGAGCAAAAAAGAGCTGACCAACCTTTTCTTCTAGGCTCATCTGTTTGAGCAAACGTTCGATTTCTTTTTCCTTTTGAGATTGCTGAGTAACGTCTTGATTGGCTGATTTTTGAGGACTAGCACTGGGCAATACTGCCGCATAAACCAGCAGTAAAAAGGTAAACACAAGTGCCAAACCTATCCTAATATCAATTATTTTTTTCATCATTTCATTATATCAAAAAACTGTGTGCCAACCCAGAAAAACAACCGATAACTTAGGCTTTTAATGGCATTTTTCATCAGAAAATCATATAATAACAGTAAGAAAAGGAGCTAATTATGACTACACAGTATTCACGAAAAGAAAAACAACGTCATGCTAAAACCATAGAGCCTACCAAGCATATCAAGACTGGTTTTACTGCCTTACAAAAAACGCTAGCTTTAATCGGTAGTGTCTTGAGTATCATCGTTGCTTCAATTACCATCAATAATGCCTTAAACGCCAATAAAACAAAACCTGAAACCGAACAGACCACAACTACTGTTATCCAATCTAATCCAGACAATACTGACTACAATAGTCAAGTTATCCCAAATAACAATCAAGCAACCACATCAACTGAAAATCTAGAAAATACCTCAGTATCAAGTGATATTTCTGAAACCGTACCTACATCAGCAGTTGAAACACTGCCAGCAGCTAGTCAGACAGAACCTAGTCTTAGTCAAGCAGACACCCCAGGGCAATAAAAGACTTACCATTTTTATTGGCAAGTCTTTTTTCTTATCTCATAGTGACAAATTCTTCAGAACCAGTTGGGTGAATCGCAACGGTCTGATCAAAATCAGCTTTGGTAGCTCCCATTTTAATCGCAACAGCAAAGCCTTGAATCATCTCATCAACTCCGTAGCCAATTCCATGCAGACCAATCACCCGTTCATTAGGACCTTGACAAATCAATTTCATCAAACAAGCTTGACGATGATCCGTTACAGCCGTGTACATAGACGTAAAGCGAGAACGGTAAACCTTGATGTCATCTTTTCCATATTTTTCAATGGCTGCTTCTTCTGATAAGCCAACCGAACCAATAGCTGGGTGGCTGAAAATAACCGTTGGCACATTGTCATAATCCATTTTTTCATCTGGTTTATGGTTGAACAAACGCTCAGACAGACGGCGACCTGCCGCAACAGCAACTGGGGTCAACTCCAATTTACCCGTCACGTCTCCTAGGGCATAAAGACCTGAGACTGCTGTATTTTCATAAGCATCAACCTGAATATAGCCTTTCTCATCAAGGACAAGACCTATTTTATCCAAACCAAGATTGGCTGTATTAGGACCACGACCAATTGCCCAAATAATCGCATCCACTGTTTCTTTACGTCCATCAGCCAAATGAAGCGTCAAACTACCATCACTTGCTTTATCAACCTGCTTTGGTTCAGCAAAAGTATGCAGGGTAGGCCCATCTTCAACCATTAAATCAACTAATTGGTCAACAATCTCCTTATCAAATGAACGTAAGGGACAATCTTGTCTGACAAAAAGATGAGTTTCACTGCCCAAGGCATGAAGGACACCAGCCACTTCAACGCCAATATAACCAGCCCCCACAACTGCCACACGTTTTGGTAATTGATCCAATTCAAAAAATCCATCGGAAGTCATCCCATACTCAGCACCTGGAATATCAGGAATAAGCGCATGACCGCCTGTTGCAATCAAGATATGAGGTGCCGTATAAATTTTTTCACCGACCTGTACACGTTTGACATCTACAAATTTGGCATAACCTTGCAGATAAGTCACACCATTGTGATTCAGACCATTTTCATAAGACTGATGAATCCGATCAATATAGGCTTGACGATTGGCTTTCAACTGCTTAAAATCAAAATCAATATTTTCCCCACTAAAACCATAAGAAGACGCATAACGGTATAATACATCCGCTACCTGTGCCCCATACCACATGACTTTTTTAGGGACACAGCCACGGTTGACACACGTTCCTCCCAAATCATTAGCTTCAATCAAAAGCACCCTAGCTCCGTACATGGCTGCACGATTAGCTGAAGCGATACCACCACTGCCAGCACCAATGACGATATAATCATAAGCTGTTTCCATTTCTTTCTCCTTATTTCTTTTTATTTTACCTTATCATAAAGACTATAAAATCTCAAAAATCTACTATGACTAAAAAGTTAGGACAAGCCTACTCAAATGCTCTCTTTAGAACACTAAAAATCAGGAAGGATAACTCCTCCCTGTTTTTTTATTTCACAAGATCATGAAGTGGTTTAAAAATGATACGCTCAATATCGGTCATGTAAACAGATAGACGTTGTTGGGCATCAAAATAAACTTTCAAAGTAGCATTTCCTTCAATTTTTTGTCCAAGAGCCTGCATGGTTTCTTGATCTTCTTGCGATGGCATTTGACCAGACTGTAATAAACCTTGCACACGATCTTGCACTTGAGTAAACTCATCCCAAAGAGCTTTTGCTTGACTATCTTTGGCAATTTCTTCCTTAGCTTTAGCGACATCTTGATATTCTGGCAAACTACGGATACCACGTTCCAACTCATTGGCTAAATCATAAACATTAACTGACATATCGTCTCCTTTATTTTTTATTGATTAACTTGTATTGTAAATACTTTAAGATAATTACTAGAGGGATCAGCTGAATTGACCCTAAAATCAACTGGTAGTTGCTGGAGAGCCAGATACTGATGGTTTACACCTACTAATCCCTTATCTAATTGTTTTCTAAATTGCTCAACTGACACATTACTGGCATTGGTTGAAGCGATAATCAAGCCACCTTTGTTCAGTAAGGGCAAAGAATCCTCAATCAAGCGATAGTAATCTTTGGCAACTGAAAAGGTTCTTTTTTTGTTACGAGCAAAACTCGGTGGATCAAGCACAATCACATCAAAAGTCAATCCTTTTCGTTTGGCATAGCGAAAATAATCAAAGACATCCATAACAACAAACTGATGATGTTCAGTGTCTAAGTGATTGGCAACAAAATGAGCAGTGGATAAATCACGAGAACGCTTGGCCAAATCAACTGACGTTGTGGAACTAGCACCGCCCATGGCTGCAGCTACTGAAAAAGCTGCTGTATAGGAAAACATGTTCAATAACGTTTTGCCTGCTGCTAACCCATCTACTAGACTGCCTCTAACCTCATGCTGATCCAAAAAGATTCCTGTCATCAAGCCATCGTTCAGAAAAACTTGATAACGAACACCATTTTCTAACACATGAAAAACATCTGGTGCTTCCTGTCCATATAGGTGGGCAGACTCATAGTTCAAACCTTGAAATCGAATTTTTTCATAACCACCTAGTAAGTTAGGAAAAACTGCTCTAAAAGCCTCAACAACCACTGGAGCCAAGGTATAGACAAAGTCATTATACCATGAAAACAAAGCATAGTCACCATAACAATCAATGGTTAGACCACCAAATCCATCTCCCTCTTGATTAAATAGACGGTAAGCTGTCGTCACGTTTGACTCCAGATAAGACTGACGTCTGACTTTAGCTTGCTCAAAAAGCTGACAGAAATAATCCCTATCCAAATCAATCAATTGCTCTGACAAAAACCAACCCAATCCCTTATTTTGCTTGGCCAAATAAGCCGTGCCCAACAATTGATTATTGGGATCATAAAGACTGACAACTCCATCTTCAGATGGAAGGCGAGGGAAATCTTTTTCTAATAAAAGACATCTTCCTTGTTTCAGTTTTTGAGCGGTCTGTTTACTTACCTGTAACGTTTTCATATTGTTATTATACATTTTTCCAAATCATCCTGCAACTTCAACACCTATCAAAAAAAGGTTAAATCGTTGATTTAACCTTTTCTTTTAGAAAGTAATTGTTTCCCGTGTTTTTTCATAAGATGAAACAAAACGATCGGTAACTCCTGGTTCAACCAGCTCCAAAGCATAAGAAATTTCTTCAAAGGCTTCTTGGTAGGCATAATCAACCTCAAACAATTTCAAGGCATGTTCAAAGCTGTTTTGAACGCTTGGTTCAAAGCTACGGTAGCGATTTGAATACTGCAACAACTGTTCAGTCAAGGTAGCCTGTTGGACTACTTGATAGGCTGTTTCTTCCAAATTAAACATGGCAGATTTGGCAACATCAAGTAAGCGACCAATGGTTTGAATATCCATTCTACCTCGGCTAAGCTCTTCCATCAAAGCTTCAAGCTGTGAACTGGTTGTAAAAAAGACACTTAGGAAATCTTGAGGGATACCTGGAAGATTACGTTTTTCCATATAACGTTTAATTGTATGCAATCTATTAACATACATATCAACGCCCTGACACGCTTCTTTTTCTGTCTGTTCAATTTTTTTCAAATCCTCAAAAACCTCTAGTTGCTCTGCCTCAACATCAGACAAGGTTTTCATGCTGCGAGTCAACAAGACTTGTAAATCGGAAAAAGGTAATTCCTGCTCTTCAAAA
Organism: Streptococcus sp. sy004; assembly: GCF_007859205.1. Classification (GTDB taxonomy): domain Bacteria; phylum Bacillota; class Bacilli; order Lactobacillales; family Streptococcaceae; genus Streptococcus. The sequence goes on along the minus strand of NZ_VOHP01000001.1, from coordinate 128,357 downwards.
TTATCAAGCGTTGGCTTAATTGCCTCGTCAATCTTCGTCACTTCCGTAGCAAAGTTACGAATTCTTGCACTATGATTGTCATTCAAAATGTATTTTCGAGATAAACGAGCCAATTCTGTTTCTAATTTCTCGTTATTTCCTTTTACATGAGCTAGATAATCTGGAATAACCTTGATGTCTTTTGTCACCTGCTTATGGGCTTGAATTTCTTTTTCAAAGGTATCATAAAGACTATCAATCTTGGTTTGAATCTCCTCGTTTTCTGAACGAGCACGGTTCAAATCCAAGGTCACCAATTCAGATGCGTTACTCCTAATGGCTTCACGAATTTGACGGAACTGGCTTTCAATGTCTTTTTCAGCAAAATGATAATTTTCTTCCAAAAGACGACCATAACCATTTTCCAGATCATCTAACTGATCAAGGAAGTCATCTTCTAACTTAGCAACAATAGCTGGAATTTGTTCTGTAATTTGACCCAAAGCAATCGTGTGTTCTTCTGCTCGATCAAGAATGACTGAGGCTTCCAAAGGATCCCCTGATGAATTTAGGGTAACAAATTGTGAAAATTCTGCTTCAATATTGCTTAATTGCTTTTGAATTTCAGGCATGGTTGACCCAAAATTGTCTGAATTTTCCTTAATAGATTCTTGTAGATTTTCATATAAATCAAGAGCATGTGTCACACGCGCACTGTTTTTTTCTTCTTGTTCACAAAGAACAGTCAAGCCATCACGAATAGCAGTGATATCTTCTTCAACTAAATCTAGCTGACTCTCAATTCTTGTGATTTCATTTTTGGCTCGAATAAAGTTAAAACTATCATTAAACTTTTCAACCTGAAGGGCGCTGGCATCCACTGTCGCCAAGGAATTTTCGGACAAATCTAACCATTTTTGTTCCCATTCCTTAAAATTAGCCTGACTTTGACCAACTAAATTTAACTGCTTGACCGCTTGTATTTCTTCATTGACTGGCAATGAAAAAAGGGTCTGTTTTCTTTCTTCTAATTTTGCAATCAGCGAGTCATTACGCTTTCGAATAATAACGCTAATTAGGTAAACAATAATGACAACTAGCACTATGGCTACCATTAGCAAAATGATTCCGCTAGACATTCCCTATCTCCTTAAATATTTGTTTTTCACTCATCAGACGACAATAAGCCCATTATAACACACTTGAATCTGATTTTCAAAATAAGCTGAACTAGATATCCAAGGTACTATAAATCGCATTTTCTTCGATAAATTCACGACGTGGTTCAACCTTGTCCCCCATCAACATATCAAAAATGCGATCAGCCTCTGCTGCATCATCTACTGAAACTCTGGCCATCAAACGTCTTTCAGGATCCATCGTGGTTTCCCAAAGCTGATGATCGTCCATTTCTCCCAGACCTTTATAACGTTGAACAGTCGGTTTTGAACGACCTTGACTATATTGGTCTAAAGCCTCTTTCAAATCTTGTTCTTGATTGGCACCAGGCTGAATGTAGGCCTTAATCTCACTACCGACCTTCACTCCATAAATTGGTGGCTGGGCGATATACACATAACCTGCTTCCAAGATTGGTCGCATAAAACGATAAATCAAGGTCAACAATAAGGTACGAATATGAGCACCATCAACATCGGCATCGGTCATGATGACTAATTTTTGATAACGGGCTTTAGCCACATCAAAATCAGCACCGAAACCAGTTCCCATAGCAGTAAATAGACTTCTGATTTCCTCGTTAGCTAGAATTTTATCCATGGTGGCTTTTTCGACATTCAAAATCTTACCACGGATAGGCAAAATCGCTTGAAATTCACGATTACGGCCAGACTTGGCTGAGCCGCCTGCCGAATCCCCCTCAACAATGAACAATTCGTTTTGACTTGGGTCATTTGATGAACAATCTGCCAATTTACCAGGTAGATTGGAAATTTCTAAACCAGATTTCTTTCGGGTCACTTCACGCGCGCGCTTAGCTGCAATCCGAGCTTTACTCGCTAAAATCCCTTTTTCGACAATCTTTTTAGCAATTTGTGGATTTTCTAATAAAAAGCGACTAAAGGCATCACTAAACAAACGATTAGTAATCTTGACCACTTCTGAATTACCTAGTTTCGTCTTGGTTTGCCCTTCAAACTGAGGATTGGGATGTTTAACAGAAATAACAGCTGTCAAACCTTCACGCACGTCTTCTCCTGTTAGATTATCGTCATTTTCTTTTAAAATCTTATTTTTTTTCGCGTAATCATTGATGACACGCGTCAGAGCCGTCCGAAAACCTTGTTCATGAGTTCCACCTTCATGAGTATGGATGTTATTGGCAAAACTAATCACCGTTTCATGGTAGCTGGTAGTGTATTGCATCGCCACTTCGACCGAAATTCCCTCTAGCTCACCATCTGTATAAATCGGAGATTCAAAAATAGTATCTTTATTGGAATTGATATAGTCAACATAGCTAACAATACCACCCTCATAGTGAAATGGTTTCACTTGTTCCTTACCGGAACGCTTATCTGCAATAGAAATCCTCAAACCACGATTAAGAAAGGCCAACTCTTGCACACGCTTAGCTAACTTATCAAAATCATATTCCGTTGTTTCTTTGAAAACCTCTGGATCTGGCGTAAAATGAACGGTTGTTCCTGTACGGTCTGTCTGACCAATCACAGCCAAATCAGCAACAACTTGCCCACGACGGTATTCTTGGAAATAAACCTTACCATCCTTATAGACTTTAACATCTAGTTGGGTTGACAGGGCATTAACCACTGAAGAACCTACTCCATGCAGACCTCCAGAAACCTTGTAACCACCACCACCAAATTTTCCTCCGGCATGCAAGACCGTAAAAACCGTTTCTACTGCAGGACGACCTGTCTTTTCTTGAATATCGACAGGAATTCCACGGCCATCGTCAATGACGGTAATGGAGTTATCTTTCTCAATAATAACTTCTATCTTACTGGCAAAACCTGCCAAGGCCTCATCAATCGAGTTGTCAACAATCTCCCAAACAAGATGGTGCAAACCCTCTTTAGACGTTGAGCCAATATACATTCCTGGGCGAACACGAACAGCCTCTAAGCCATCCAAGACCTGAATTTGACTGGCATCATATTCTTTGGCGAGATCTGCCATTTGTTTCTTTTCTTCTGTCATCTGAACAACCTTTTTTCCTGATAGTTTTACTGTTTATTATAGCATATTTTTAATAAAAATCATAGTGTTTAGTAAGAAGTAGCCACAAAAGCTTGATATTTTCTACAATGAAAAACTGACTACCTAAAACAAGTAGTCAGTTACAAATTTAGTTTCCTTTGAGTAGCAAACGTAGACTATTTAGTAATACAAGTAAGGTTGACCCTTCATGTAGTGTCACACTGGCCACCACTGAGAGATTACCAAAGAAAGTTAAGCCAATAAGTAGAAAGACAACGAGCATTGAAAAGACAATGTTTTGTAAAATAACGTTTTTTAAACGTTTCGATACTTGGTGGGCTTCCATCAGTTTCAACAAATCATTTTTCATCAAAACAACATCTGCTGTTTCAATCGCCACATCTGTTCCTTCTCCCATGGCAATCCCAATATCCGCCGTTACTAAGGCCGGTGCATCATTCACTCCGTCACCCAACATAGCTGTCAAACCATAGTTGGCTTGTTGAGTTTTGATAATCTCAGCCTTTTGCTCTGGCATGACATTAGCAGCGATGTCTGCGATCCCCAACTGACGTCCAATTGCTTCACCAGTCAGTTTAGCATCACCTGTAATCATTACCGTTCTCACGCCAGCTTTATTGAAATAATCAATGGCTGTCAAGGCACTTTCTTGAGGCACATCTTGAATTGCAATAAATCCAACGACTTGATTATCAATAGCCACCATAACAACCGTACGTCCTTGACTCTCTTCTTCCTCTTTAACCGTCAACCAAGTTTGAGAAATTGTTTCAAATGAACTTGGCTTGGCAATGCGGTAACGATACCCTTGATAATCTGCGATAATCCCTTCTCCAAGGCGAGTTTCGATCTCCAAACTTGGCACATCTACCACTAGATTAGGCATAAAATAATTCACAATAGCCGTTGCAAGAGGATGGTTGGATTGCTGCTCCATACCAACCAAGATAGCCTGTAATTCGTCATTACTCACCACATCTTGCTCAAAGCGATAGTCAACCACCTTTGGTTTTCCTTCTGTCAAAGTACCTGTTTTATCAAAAGCAATTGCTTTCAAGTCACTAAGGTTAGACAGATAAGCCCCACCCTTAAACAAGACTCCTTGACGAGCTAGGTTAGAAATGCCTGCTAGGGTCGCTGGCACTGCAGAAACAGCCAAAGCACATGGCGACGCTGACACCATAAAGGTCAAACCGATTGAGAAAGTCTTAGCCAAGGTCCAGTTAAAGACCAGTGGCCCAACAAACATCAAGGCAAGAAACACCAAAAGGACAATATTCACATAAACTGGTTCAAAAGCTCGAATACGACTTGCCGTTGGAGATAGGTTGCTTTGAGAAGCCTCTACCAGTTGCAAAATACGAGAAAAAACCGTGTCTGAACTATCCTTGGTCACTTCCATGACAAAGGTGCTGTTACCATTTATGGTTGAACCAAATACCGTATCACCCACTGTTTTTTCACGTGGAATTGACTCACCATTGATAGTAGATTCATCAATGCTTGTCGTTCCTTCAATGATTACCCCATCCGTTGGCACTTGACCACCATTCAACACCTGAACACGATCTCCGATTGCCAACTGATCCACCGGCACAACCTCCACATTACCATCACCAGATAGACGGCGTGCTTCAGTTGGATTTAATTGTAGCAATTTAGTGATTTCACGTTGGCTGCGTCCTTCCACATATTCTTCAAGGAAATGAGCTCCCGCAAAGATAAAAATCAACAGTGCTGATTCGGTCGCCTCACCCAGTAAAACCGCTCCAATGGCTGCTAAAGTCATCAAAATATGTGTATTTGGAGTGAATTTTCCTTTTTCCTTAGTTTTTTGAATGGTATCTTCAATTCCCTCCCACATAACATGGTAGCCTGACACCAACATAGCAACTGTTGAGAAAATCGCCTTAACCGTATCACTAACAGGTAATAATAATCCTAGAATAAAAATACCAATACCAACGAAAAACAAGACCATTGGTGATACTTTTAGCTTGCTATGGCTATGTTTATGGTTGTGATTATGTTTATGACTATGATTGTGATTATGTTTTTTCTCACTCATAAAAATTCTCCTTTAATCGAATAGCTTGGAAAAGCTTTCTTGATTTGTTATACTCTTATTATAAACTATACTGTAAAGGGAAGGTCAAGCATTTTATGGCAGATTTTCAACATTTTTTAACCATTGGTCAGTTAAGTAAATTTTCAGGCATTCATGTCAAAGCCCTACGCTACTATGAAAAAATCGGCATTCTATCTCCTAGTCATATTAACCAAGACAATGGTTACCGCTACTATTCTCATTCTCATATTCCTTATGTTGCCTTGATTAAGATGTGTGCGGATTATGGCTTGCCACTCAAGGATTTCAACAATTATATTCTTGACGCAGACACCATTGACATGAGCAAAATTATTCAAGAAGCTAGGGAGAAAATTACACAAATCGAAAAACAGGTTGAAAAAGACAAGGCCTATCTGCAAAATCTTCAAGATCAACTCCTACTATCTGAGCAACTTGACAAGACCCACAAGTCCCATTTGCAAGATCAAAATGATGACTTTCTGCTTTTTGATTTTCAAGGAAAAATCCTATCGGCTAACTACCACCAACAGGCTCGCCAAGCCTTACTCAAATTAGAAGAACAAGGCCTCCAATACGACAATCGTCTTGGCTGCTACTACACTTATCAAAATAAGACTTGGCAGCAATATTTAGCCGTCAAAGTCAAGGAATGCTTGAACCAGCCAGAGCGTCTTAGTATTTGCCTTAACCAAAAACATATCCATGCCGAACATATCCATCAGGATCAGATTGACCAACGACTCAAGCAACTACATCGTGACAAGGGCATTCAAAATTTTCTTATTCTAGAAACATTTGAAAATCCCTACCATCTTCGTTTACCACATTTGGAATTGCGTTATATTATGGTTTAGAAGAGTTAACCTAATCAAACTCTAAACTTAAATACATGATATAATAAACTATAACATCTAATCTTACTGATAACATTAAAGGAATACAAATGATCACAAAAGAATGAAATCAAGCAATTTCATTCTTTTTTATCTATTATAAATCTTATAACATCAATACTTTTAGAGTTTTTAATCTAATAAGATTTGATAATAATTATCAACTTTTGGGGCAAATTTGGGGCAAAAACAACAAAAAATTTACTTACTTAAATACTCCCAACATAATCAAGAAACTACTAGTGTTGAATAACACGAATCAAATTATTGTTATAGTAAGGAATATTTATTCTTTATAAAATAAAAAAACCTCGGTTTTAACCGAGGAATTCTGAATGTTAAGTATTTGGATGGTCAGCGTACCCAGCATCTCAGATACCCTTTATAGAGTGCGACAGGAACCTTTTCTGCCCTCAAATATCAATTTTCATTCTTATGTTCTATAACCATTTTATTTGAGTGATTTTTGTCTTTCTAACTCTTGCATATTTTTTGGCTAATGAGCGATGTAATGTCACTAATCTGTAGATACCTTCTTTAGATCTTCTTAATCCTAAAACAGTAACCTCACGCTTATTACCTTCAAAGAAGATTAAATCAAGATTCATTGTGTTACGAGATAAATCTTTACGAATAACACAATAATCTGTTGCCTGATGGATAAAGATATCAATAATAAATGGATACAATGAAATTCTTTCTTTAACTTCTCTAAAATTAGAATTTCCTTTAAAATTTTCAATAATAAAAGTTCCGACAATAATCTGCTCTATCGTCTTACTCGCATAATCATTTGTTAATTTATGAAGTCCTAAAAGATGATGTAAATCTGTAGTTTGAAAACTAACTACTATTTGAGATAGATTTTTGTAATTAGTGGAAACTTGGCATGATTTTCCGACAAATTTTTCTCGATAATCTTCAACAAGGTCTCTTAATTCCACACAAAACTCCACTATAAAATAAAAAAGCACGGAGCAGGTTTCGACCCCTGCTCATAGGTCAACGATTAGTGAAAAGTAATCACTAACTCCCCTTAGTGCTTCTTAGGCTTGTCACCAGGGAACAGTTTTTAAGCTCTGCCAAGCCATATAGCGTGCCTCTGCTATATGTCTATGTCACCATAGATAAATCACTCAGTTTAACGACTGATAGGTCGGAATAAAGGAAAGGGGTACTTACCATTCTTATTCATCCTCATTATGACATATCATATCGTCACCTGTCAAGAAATAGCTAGATAAAATGAGATAAAATAAAAAAGCAGTAGCCATAGACTACTGCTTTTAACCTTTCTATTCTATCACTTAAACGACCCAAACGGTGCAATGTTGCGTCCGTTCTTCTCTTTACCACAAGCGAGATAACGACGCTCTCCTGTATAGCTGACGTAAGAAATCCAAATGTAGCCGTCAGATTGATAAACACTATCGTAGTTGACGGTCATATTCTTACCATAGACTGCTTGAATATCCCCTGATAAACTTGGTTGATTTCGGACATTTAATGCTGCAACTTCTACAGTGAACGTTCCTTTTTCATCTTTGAGCTTTTGTGGATTGCTTGTCATCAACGGTTCATCAATAACTGGTTGAGCTGTGTCATAAGGTGGATAAAACCAACCAATCACACCAGTAAAATCTCGAGTATTATAACGAGCTGGACCGCCAAATTGCAGTTGATCATTGATGCCATCACCATTGACATCAGAATAGCCATCAATGTTTTGTTCAATCGTTCGCATACTATAGCCATCACTATCTTCAATCACTAAACCAGTATGACCAAAACCATGATCTGGCACAGACATGACAAAGACAGCTCCTGTTCGTGGGTTAGCTGCAGTTGGCATATAGTGACACTCAAATTTGTGGCTTTCAGCACTAGCCATCAAATCAATGGCATTGCCCCACAAGGCTTTACCAAAATATTTGGTCGTCACCCAGTTGACAATATCCACACATTGTGTCCCCCACATACCGTCAATATCTGCACCTTGGCCACTATCTGCCAAGCCTTTTGCCCAATTAACAACTTCTACAACACTTGTCATCTTCATATCCTTTCTAAAATTAAAAAACTTATCAGCCACAGGAAGTTCAAAAACTCCCAAATGGCTAATAAGTTACTGACTAAATAAACAATCGCTATGCCTGGCAACACCAAACATAGCATACTTAATATCACTTTGACATCATTTCGGTTTATCATAGCTCATGGCTCGCTCACTATCTGACAATCCTGCTGTCGTTGGATCGTTGATAATCCCAACCAAGACTGCAATAGACAACAAAGTATTGACAATCTCTGAGATATTGTCAGGCAGTTTGACACCCAGTTGTTGAGCCAATAATAGCAACAAGCCAAACAAAGAGAGCCAAAAGCTCTTTCGCCTGCATCTGACTTTCCAGTTAATCATAATGCTCCTCCTTAATTGATAGATGAGTAAAGTCTTCATAAAGTTTAGAAATATAGCCATTACCACCAAGAGCTTGATAATTGGTGTACATGCGACTAATGAAGTTAAACTCCTCACTAGTCGTGTAACCTCGGCTAACGGCTAGACCAATATCTTTTTTTAGACGATTATATAAAACAACCAGGTGACTCTCATCATGAAGCTCCAGCTTATCATTGACTTCTTTAACTTCCTGATTGTTTTGATGACCAATTTCCTTAACCTTGTCCACTTCACTTTTGATAGTGATGAGGTTACTTTTCAATTCTTCAAAACGTAATTTACCCGTACTTTCATTTGAAGAAGCCTTATAGCCAAAAAAAGCAGTCGCAATGACCCCAATAGTTGGGGCATAAGCAGTTATTAAATCTAGTAGATTCATCACATCACGCTTTCTAGTCTTCTGATCCAGTTGTTTCTGCTATTTCTGCTACATTAGGGTCTGACCAATCAGGACTACCGTTTTCATCGAATCGCATAATCCAGTACTCTTCATTCAACATATCTGTAATATTCACATTAGTCGTGATACTTCCCCATTGATTGAATACTGAAATGGTCTCAACTGTAATAAATTGACGTCGACCATTAACGATAGCAGGACGTTTTTGCATGTCAATAAACATATAAAAATCCTGTGTTGATGACTTACAACGAACAAACTCACTATTTTCCTTCATGTAGGTCAAAGCTGTTGCTAGATCAAAAGGTTGAGGTATTTCTGAGATATTAAGTAGTGTGCTTGTATTAGTTTCTTTCATTATTCTTCTCCTTCTTGAGTTGGTGTCGTTGTTTCATCAAGCAGAGCTTCCAACTCATCCACTCTTGCTTGAAGATATTGATTACTATCCATTAAGGACTGTTTAATTTGCTCTGACTCGGATAATTGAATCATAAGTAAATTTTTAGTTGTTAAAGCTGTCGCTAACTGTCCAGTCAAGTCCTCAATCGTTAAACTAAAAGCCTGTTGTGCCTGTTCGTCCATTATTTTTCCTCCTAACCAATTCTATCAACCCAACCATCATTACCTTTATAGCCCACATGTAAAGCTAAATCTTTTAACATTTGTGCTACACGTACACCTTGGACATAAAGATTATCACCATAAATTGACTCACCATAGATCGTCTTAAATTTATTCCCACCAGTCCCCAAGTGATGACGTCTCCCATTATCATTACTAGGATAAAAGTGAATATCTCCTGTTGGAGTATAAGTCTCTAAAATCCAAGGTGAACGTGTTTTACCTGTTGCTGTATCTTGGAAAGCAATTGTATCTCCAACCACGTCAATCAAGTCTGCTGTACTACCATCACTATGATTCATATTCCAGATTCGTAACCCTGCAAAATCACCACCTTCGGCACTTTCTGAGTTGCTTCGATTAGAACCAATAATCGTCTTGTTAGCCCGATAGCCTGTTTTACCATCTCGTGTAAAACCACCTGTCTCAAACTTGATATATTGATTGCCATAACCATTTACTTGTCGTCGTAAAGCAGGCGTTTCAGAAAAGAAATTGATGACTCCGCTATTCAAATCTGCCCGTAAGGCTCCATTTGTCGAAGCTAAAACACCTCCAACAATACGATTAGCTGATAAATCAATGGCTTGTACTTGACTAATAAAAGCATTCTTGGCAAATAGCTGTCCAAGATAGGCTTCGTTAGCCATCAACTTATTGAAAAAAGCTTGGTCTATTTGTAACTGATTAGCTGTAATTGAGTCTGCTGATAAGATAACTCCTGAAATACTGCCAGCTTCAAAGTTAGCTGTTTTTAACTTATCAATCATGGCGGACTTAATAACAGCATTATCAATTAAAGTATCCCCTGTAATCTGAGTAGCTCGTCCACTAATTCGATTATAACCATTAGCTCCAAGATTAATTCCTGAAATCAACGAACCCGCAGAAATCAAATTCCTAATCGCATAAGAACCAGCTAACGTTGTCATCTGCGTTTCTGTGGCAATCTGTTGAGAAGATGTATTATCTACAAAACTCTCTGGTGGCGTATCTCCACGAACAATCATCAACTGCCCAATTGCTACCTGACCATTACGTTCTAACCAAACATGCAAAGCATAGTCATCCGTCGTCACGACCGTACGATTGACAGTAAAGGTACCTGTAAAGATTTGACCACTTCCTGTTCGAGTCGGACGAATGGTGAATGACCCAATAGCTCCACCAGCCTTAATCTCAAAACCTATCGGCCTATCTGGCAAGGTATCTACCCACAAATTAACCCGATAACTCAATTTTTCGCCAGAAACAAACGTTTGAGTATGTAACGGCATTTGAAAACCACGCCAACCACTAGATGTCCGATTGGTTTGAGTAATGCGTAACAATTTATAATTGCTAGTCGTTGGTATCAGTGACAGATTAGAATTAGGCTCTCGTTCTCGATATTTAGAGTAAGAGGTCGGATCATAAACCAGGTTAGATGGACTTAGACTGGCAACTCGGCTCACCAAACCTTGTGCCGTTTGCACCACTTGGCTAATCGATTGACCTTGCTCAGCAATGGTTCGTTTATGGCTATCTACAGTGTCTTTAACTTCATGAAATTTAGTCTCTGTGACCAACTCCTTATAGCTAGGTTCCCAAACAGACAAGGGAATAGACCCCTTAGACAAGGTTGCCCAAGCTGCACTACCTCGACCAGTTGGCTCAATCGTAAAGAAAGACACTACATCACCAGCATTGAGGCTCTTGGTCAAGGTAAAGGTAGCCGTCCATGCGTCAATCTGACGGTCATAAGTCAGGTCAATCCATTGCCAACTATCACTGGCATTTCGACGAATGCCAAAGTTCAGCCGACTATTATCACTTCGCCACCATCTTGACGTAATAGTATAGGTTGACCCACTATACATAGGCTCACTGATCACAAAATCTTTCTGGTGCAGATTAGTCCAGCCACTGCCACTATCTACCAAAAGATTGCCTGAGTATTCTCTTAGCATTCTCGCTTCTGCCTGACTGATACGACTGGTTAAACCCTGTTCTGATTGCTCAAGTCTTGTGGTTAGCGTCCTTACCGTCACAAAATCCTTAGCATTGATTTGGCGTTCAACATCACCTTGAGTCTGATACCCCTTATTAGTGATGGCTTGCTCCACTTCCGTTCGTGATAGCTTAGTAACAATCTGACCTGCCAAGGTATCAATTGAGGTTTCTGCTGTTCTTAAACGGTCTGTTGCTTGATTAAAGTCCGTTTGCGACACCTTAGTCCGAATAGCGTCTGACGCTACTTGTAAATCGGCTTGAGTTTGACGAATACGCTGAGCATTGGCTTGAGCCGTAGCAGCTGCATTATTAGCATTGGTTTGAGCTTGTTCAGCAACTCCTTTTACTTGATCTACAACTGTCTTTTCAGCTTTAAGGGCTAGTGCTTTTTCAGTCTGGGTCAATGTCGTACCATAATTAGTCACCGTCTGACTCAGACGGTCATAATCAGTCCGAGAAACCTTTGAGCTAACTTCTCCCACTAACTGCTTAATCTGAGTATCTGCTTGACTGACCTTATCTTCGGTTTGACTAATCCGTCTTGAGAGTTGTTCCTGACCTTCTGCCGTTTGGGTAATAGTCGTTTTAACTGAACTAATATCCTGTTGAACATCTTCCAAGGCTGGACCAGCGTCCATATACTGGGAGCTTTTCGTTAATTCAACTTTCCTAAATGAAACAGAACCAATGGCAGAATAACCCAAAATAATACGTCGATGGCCAAAATCCTAAGTTTCTTTCAAGGTACCAGTGATACTATAACGTTTCCACTGTCTAGTAGCCGTCATCAGCTGATGACTACCTCCAAAATGCGTCACCGTATTGTTGTAATCAGCTAAGCCATTATCCCGTAATTCTAACCAGAACTGACCACTACCTGAATTGACTTTCACTTCAACAGATAAGGTGTAAGTTTCTCCAACGTCAAGCTCTAAAAGTGCCAAACTATCAGCCTCACCACCAAGGCGACTGCCACTATCTGAATGGATTTGATATTGCTTCCAGGCATTAGTTGTTCCAGAAACGGTATAAACACCATTAACAACTGCCCAATTAGCCTTAGTGGAATCACCTTGAGAGTACTTCCATAACCCTCGTGAAAAATCATAGTCTTCTGCATAGTTGCGACTACCAAAACGATTAGGGATTAACGCCTTTGTCTCACTAATCTCTGTGGTAATACGATTGCCTAATTGTGTTACTGCACTTTCTGTCTGAGAAAGTCGTTGCGTCGTTTGGTCATACTCACTTCTTTTCACACGTTGTGCAATCTGGTCTGCCTGCACACGCACGTCACTTTCAACCTGACTAATGCGTTGCTTAGTGGCATCAACATCCGTCTTTTTGGCCAATAATTGAATAGATTCCTTTGTTTTGACCAAATCCGTCTTAGTTTCTGATAATTGAGCATCTAAGACTGCTCTAGACTGACTAACCAGTCGCTGTGCTTCAGCAATCGCTTGACTCTTAGCAGTTGCTAGCTTGGTTTCCGTCGCTTGACGTTCCGTTGTCACTAATCTTTGAGCTTCAACTACTGCCTCTGTCTTGGCCTGTCTAGCCTTATCTAGGGCTTCTGTGACATCAGCCTTAGCTGACTGACCCAAACGTTTAGCTTCTTCAGCTAGGGATTGACTTGCTTGAGCTTTACTCAGTAATTGATTTAACTGCTGGCTTTGCTGGATGTAATTCGCTTGATAACGTCTATCTGCTTCACTAAATCGTGTTCCCAATTCTTGCTTGACAGCATCTATATATACTTGAGCAGTAGCCCGACTCTGATCAATCGCTTGCCTTAGTTCTTCTTTTTTCTGATTAAAATTAGTATCAAATGCTCTTTCCGCATTTTTAATGGCCCGCTCAAGAACTACTTCTTGACCCATGACCGTTTGATTAAAAATTGCATCTGCTGCTGCAACAACTCCACTTCCCAAACCTAGACCACCTATTCCAGAGTAATCATCAAAAGTTAAGGAAATATAAGTTTTAGTCAACGCATTATATTCATAAGCAATTGCCTTCTTACTCACGTCAATCTGATGTTTACGGCTCTTAATAGTTACCATATCGCCAAGATGGACTTCTTGACCATCTAATTCATAAGCTTCTATCTCTAGGCGGTCACTTACCTTATCAATACCTTCATACTTAAATTTACCCTCTGCCCATTTTCTCAAGTCATCTAGAGTTTTAGCGGTATTATTTTCATACTCTTTCTCATGAATATAAGGATAATGACCAATTAAAGGACTATCAACCGTCACACGAAGAACAGTATCTTCATCGGCTCCATCTTCTCTAAAACTAGATCTCGCATAAATCCGTGTCACCACTTCTTGAGAATTCTTCGTTCGTTGGTAAGATTTTAGATTTTTATGAGTCGTGATAATAACTCCACGATCAGCTCCACGATTTTGCTTAACTGACATGGCAAAATTATCCCGAACTAACTCACCTTCCCAAGTACCAATAATCGAGTGTTTCCCTTCCAACAAGATACTATACAAAGTCTTATCTTCAGTTGTATTAAAAGTATACTTAGTCATGATATCACTAACAAAAGAAAAATCAGCTATATCTGCTTTAGCCTGCTCAATCATTTGTGACAAAGCAACCCCACAAGACTGACTTACTACAGACATTGGCTTAATTGAGCGTTGCATAATATCATCTGAGATATGATACGCTGTAATCTCAACACGATCATCTTGCTCTATAGGTTTTTTAATCCGAAAAAGTTGTTCTCGCAAAATAGGAGTAGGTGCTTTTATCAGCATGTCCTCTTTAAGTAATTGATAAATACCAGAATCTGTAATAGGGTAGGTAAGCGTTAAAACAAAATCACCATTTAACTCCTCCTTAACTACAGCAGAGCTGGCCTCATGTAATGGAATCCCATTCCACTTCACTGTCTTAATAGATTTATCTAATAAAAAAAGCACTCATGCCCACCCCCAAACTGTTTCAAAAGTTAAAGTTCGAATACCTGGTCCCAAAACAACACCAATTGGTTGATTTTGACTAGCATCTATCGTGATAAAATCACCTTTCCACCTAACTAATTTTCCACTACTCGTTTTTAGACTTGGTTGGTCAGGATTATTGGTCATCACAAGCGATTCTGAGAACTTTTCAAGTACAATCACTTGCTCTCCCACCGTAAACGACGTCTCAGACGTGCTCTCACCTCTTACTATAATAGTCGGAAAAGCTAAAGCAGAGCCTTGAGGTCTTAACACGCCGCTTTTCATCAAAACTTGCCTATCTGTCGTCTTAAAAAACTTAGTTGGGTGGCAAATAAAAGTTACTTGACAAACTGTCAACATTGCTGTTTCCCTCACAGTCTTAATGCCCTCTACCTTATAACACCACCATCTAGTTGTCTTGATTTGCTCATTCTCAAGCCAAAACTTTTCTCTTGTAAATAAAGCCATAAAACGATTTAATTCCACTTCACTAGGATTGACCATTTGGAAAGTAAATTCTTTCTTGATTAAAGAACGACGCTTGTTAGTTTGCACAATTGCTCCACTAATACCTTCATGTTCCCACAATTGAGACTTACTTTCACTAAAATCAAATGAAGGAGACTCTTTAATAATAATTTGAAAAGGAAAAGACGATGTTCTCACACCGTCTATTACCAACTCATTAAACGTCGTCATCTTCTAAACTCCTCTCAAACGTGATTGACGTTGCAACTCCTCAGCCAGAAGCTGACCCACTCGCTCAGCCACCTCCTCATAGTCCATTGTCGCATAAGATAGTTGCCCACTTACATCAACTGAAATACGATCACGACTAGCTCTACTATCTTTTAAGATACCTAAGATTGACTTTAACAAAGTTACAATATCTTGATTATCTGACTTCACTAAAATTTGTTGGGATAGCGTTTGTTCAGCTCTATCTAATGACTTAAATAAAGGAGCATCAGCTGAATAACCAACTCCTTTAGCATACCTTGGGATATACTTACCCAGCATCAATGATCGAGTTTGTTTTGCAGGCAAAACCTTAGACCCTTTAGGCAAATCCATCAAGACATCACGTCCCTCTGGGATAAATGATTGTCCTGACGGTAAGGTAATCAACTCTTTATATAGTGAACCTTTTTGGTCATTGACAAGCGATAGACCACCTGGGTGATTAGCTGTTCCTTTAGCAAAACCTAGAGCTTTCCCGATTTGCTTAAAAATTGTTGTAATTGTTACAGTTCTATCTCGAACAGAATTGACCGAACTCCTGGCAGAAGCTACCCCAGAAGCTGTGTTATCACTAGCCCAAATACCAACTGGACTCCCCTGTCTTGGACTATTAACCGCTGCATTAGCAGATGCAACCGCTTGGCCAGTATTATTTTGAGCAAATAAACCAATCGGTGTATTCTGACGTGGACTATTGACTGCTGCTTGCGTTGAAGAAACTACTCCTGCTGTATTATTCTGAGCAAATAAACCAACTGGTGCATTCTGACGTGGACTATTGACTGCTGCTTGTGTTGAAGAAACTACTCCTGCTGTATTATTTTGAGCAAATAAGCCAACTGGTGCATTCTGACGTGGACTATTGACAGATACATTCGCGCTAGTCACTGCTTGACCTGTGTTATCTGTAGCTATCAAACTAGGTACATTCGTCTGCTTTAAACCATTAATGGCTGTACTAGATTCTAAAACCTTAGTCAACACATTATTACTATCAGCTTCTAAACCAACAGATTTCCCTGTCAAAGAGTTGATAGCCTGTTGGGCCTTACCTGCCTCACCACTAGCCAAATCCTTAGCTAGAATTTCTTTTTGAAAAGGTTGCAAAAGATTCCAAGTATCAAGTGCTCGCTTAGCACCATCAGCACTATTTAGAAAACTATTATTTTCTCCTAAAATCTTCTTCACCGACTCAGGTAAAGCATTCCATTGATTCAGCATAGTAGTTGATTCCAAAATCGCTACCAAAGCAGGACGATTATTTGTTACCAATGCTTTCTCACTAGGAGACAAAGACTCCCATTGACCATTAGCCTGTAGAGCTTCACCAACGGCAATCTTAGCAGTTGTTGTCATCCGTCCTTCTTTGAGAGATAATTGCATCGCCTCCCAACCACCTTCTGCCTGTAAAGCCTTAGCAATTTCCTCTGTTGCATTGGTTTTAACCTTTCCTGTCTTAGTATCAAGAACAATACTATTCCAGTAGGCTACTGCTGAACTTGCTTCGTCACTCATACCCTGCCAATAGGTTGACACCATAGAGGAAGACTTACTTGCAGTTGTAGCAGTTTCTTGCATTTTAGTTTGTAGTTGATCATAACTCAAACCAAGTCTAGTCATTTCTTTTTCAATCGTTGACCAATAAGCAGACTCTGCTTGGGCATTACCTCCAAATTTGACATTTTCAGCCATTTTTTTACGAATAGCTATATACTTTTCACCAAAGGCATCCATTCTGGCCGTATGCTCAGCCTGTAATTCCTCTAACTCACGATTATACGTCGCCTGACTAATCTTTCCCTCAGTAAATAAACGTTCTAAAGATGACTTCCGTTTATTGTACTCCTTATTTTCGGCTTCTAACCATTGCTTCGTTGTTGCCAATGCCTTAGTCAACTGGGTTTGATTCAAATCATCCAACTGACCATTCATGGCCTTAGTTATAGCTTCTTTTTCCTTACCCGAATATTTCAACTGACTGAGTTGTTCTTGAATAAGAGCCTGTTGAGCTGACAAAACAATAGCTTTTTCTTCTTCTGATAAGGAACGACGCTGACTATTGGCATTTTTATAGACATTGATAACGTCATCAGACATCTTACTGACCACACTTTTTGTCTGATTAGCCTTGTCTTTCATATACTGAATTTCTTCATCTGACAAGCCCAGCTTCTTGGCCAATTTTATATCCTTAGCTAAGTTTTTATCGACTAACTGATTAACTTCATCTCGTAGTTCAGAGAAAGCACGACGGACATCTCCGACTTCCTGACGTCCTCCATTACCAAAGGCTGCCATAGCTCTAGTACTCTCATCCACCTTTTCTTTAAAGCCAGATAATTCCTTAGCTTGAGCCTCATTGACTGCCGTTCCCCACTCCTCTGTCCTTTTCTTAGCATCTAGAGCCTTTTGTCCAAAATAAGCAATAGTCCCAACTGCAGCAACACCAGCAACAGCTAATGCACCCCAGCCAAGCGTTGCCATACTAAGACCACCAGATAGAACAGTTGAAGCAGTACCCGCTCCTTCCATTGCAACCTTGGCTCCTGTCAAAGTATCCACAGCAGCTTTAGCCTTGCCTATTGCACTTAATTTAGTAGCTAACTTCCCAAAAATAGAAAAAAACACTACCACCTACAGAGACAATATTTCCTAAAATATTTAACACTGGGTAGCTAATTGCCAAAATAGCTCCTATAGCAATTCCCCAACGTTGAGTTGATTCATCTAACTTACTAAACCAATTCACTAATTGGTCTGCTTTCTCTACAAAATAAGTTAAAATTGGAAGTAACTTCTCGCCAATGTTAATTTGGAGCACTTCCAAACTCGCCTTAAAACGTTCGACACCAGATTGGGCAGAACCTGACATTTTCTTTGCCAACTGATCCGTATAACCACCAGCATTCTTGGTTTCTTCAGTCAAACGACGTAGAGCAGCACCACCCTCATTAACCAAAGTATTCATTCCAGATTGAGCTTCCACACCAAAAGCCTGTGCAATTAGAGCAGCCTTTTGAGCATCAGTCATCCCTTCTGTATTTTGTCGAATTCGATCTAATACATCAGGTAACTTAATTGCTCCTGAACGAAATTCCTCTGCTGAAAAGCCTAATTTTTTAAAAGCATCCGCATTGGCTTTAGATGGATTCAAAAGTTTGGATAAAGCTCCACGCAAAACTGTACCTGCCTTTTGTCCTTCAATACCTGCATTAGATAAAATACCAACCGCAGCTGCTGTTTCTTCAACTTCCATACCTACCGAGTTAGCTACAGGTCCTACATATTCCATAGCTAATCCCATATCTCCAAAACCTGCTTTAGTCTTATTAGCTACAAAAGACAGGCTATCTGTTACTCGTTGCGTATTTTTCAACATTTGATTAGTGTCATTAGACACCAATCCAAATTGGCTCATGATAGAAGTAGTCGCTCCCATGACCGTATTAAAATCCTCGCCTGTAGCTTTGGTTGCTCGTAATATTGGTGGCATAGCTCCAACCGTTTGGTTAGCGTCTAAACCTGCTTTGATGAGTTCTTGCATCCCAACATTGATTTCACTAGTTGAAATACCATACTCCTTAGCCCAAGACTTAGATGAATCTCCTAGTTTCTTTGTTGCTGCATTTAGTTCCTGCGAGGTTCCTACCGTATCAGATAAGAGCGACTTAGTCACTTGCATCTGACCTCCAAAATCAAGAGCTTTTTTCGTTGCCAAAGCAAATCCACCTGATAGTAAAGTAGATACCGGAGCCATAGCATTACCCATATCTTGCAAACGACTACCCGCAGATTTAAGTTTATTGCCCCAATCAGTTAGTTTTAAACCTGTCTTGCCCCAAAAACTATTTTGCTGGTGAACTTGCTCCAACGCTCCCTTAACTTGGTTTAACTGTCCTCTTAATTGCTCTAGCTTAACATTTTCTTTCTGAATCTCAGCAGCTGCTCGCTCCCAACGAGATGAGCCTCGCTCTGTCGCATCTAACTTATCAAAATTGGTCTTTAACTGGCCCAAAACCTGTTTTTGTTTATCCAGAGCATTCTGCAAAGCCTTGTGCTTAGCTGAAAGAGCCGTAAAACTCTTACCATTGTTTTTAATAACTCCATCTAGTGCCCTAGCTTCCTTGGAAAAATATTGAACTGCTCGCTTACTAGCATTCAAATTACTGGCAAACTGCGAACTATCCAAACCTAGCTTGATATGCATACTCCCTAAAGGTGTTGACATTTTTACTCCTTTCCTAAATAAAAAACGACATTGTCCTTAGACAATATCGTTCTATTATTTTATTAGTTAATTTCCTTGGGCTGACTTGATTACACTGTCTAAATACAGCTCAGCCATAGAATATTCATGCTGATAACGCTTCACTTGTTCCCATTTTTCTTGTACCGTAGAATAAAGGATAACACCAAGTAGAAAAGAATAGAAAAAAGGTTCTAGTAATACAGGAATAACAAATAACCAAAACAAAAATTTAAAGTCATAAACACTCATTAAGAATGACCAAGAACCCCAGATAAAATTGATGATAAATATTAAACACCAAACACTAAGCCAGATGTAAGCTCTCTTAAGTTCTTTTTCTGTTCGTCTTAAATCTTGAGCTAATAGTTCCAGTTCACCCATTTCCCTTCACCTCGTTTCTTTATCTTTATTATACTACTCAAACTTGAAAAAGCAAGCGATTACTTAGGGTTTTATCAAATTTTTAACAAACTACAATTGACCGATAAAGTCGCCTAAATTCATGACATCTCGTTTGTCCTTCTCGACATCTGTCACTCTTAAAATAGCCATCAAATGTTCATAGTCTGTCGCCATTACATCACGAATACTCATACCATAATCAGAGCAAACAACAGCCTTCAAAAAAGCATCAAACTTAGTTAAACTCTCCTTTGCACTTAATCGCTCCCCTTTGGGTCATCTTCAGCTCCAATTAAACGAACAAAGATTTTACCAATAATCTCATTCAACTCAGCCATCTCCAAACCTTGATACATCAGCTCACTGTCAAGACCAGGAAATAAACTAGCGATAAATACTAATTGTTCATCCAACTTAACAGCCTCTGATAAAGCCAATTTCTCATCCTCATGACGAGCCACCATTTCCAAATACTCACGATACTTAGCAACAGGAATAAAATCATTTTCAAAAACAACCTTTTCTCCTTGTTGATTGCGTACTTTAATTTCTAAAGTTGCCATAAATCCTCCATCTTTCTTCAAAAAAAGAGGTGGAAACCCACCTCAACCTAACCAGCTGCCACCATACCTAGAAGAGCTTTTAACTTATTAAGTTCCGTCTCTTCACGACCGATATAGTAAGCCACATATTGTCCATTAGCTTCACCTTTTTCGCCTGCTAGAGCCGTATAAGTCAGTTTATCTGCACCAGGTTCATCAGTTTTCTCCTTGCGTGTCTCCGCACTAAATTCTTCTGCTGAAAAAGAACCTTTGAAAAATCCTAGATAAACAGGATTGCCTGCCAAATCCTCCGATTCTAGCAAAACAGAACAATAAGGTGCCTCTGTATCTGCTCCAATAAAGGACAGTTGACCCTCTTTCTTATAACCCAATAGTACTTCTCGCATTAAGAACGGTAAATCTAGAATTTCAAAATCCGCTGTCACATCGCCTACTCCCTTACGAGAAACATAATAAGCTATATTAGAACCATAAGCCTTAGTCACATCCGCAGCTAATCCCTTAATGTCAACCTTCTGCGTCGCTCCTTTATGCTCCTTACCTTCCACAACAAACAAGTTTTGGTCTGCTGTCACGGTCTCTTGACCATCTAGCACCCGAACTGTCATTGACTTAAAACCAACAAGTGTCATTTTCATTCCTCCTAAAAATCTTGATACAAGGGACTACTCCCTCGATAAGTCCTCACATCCACATAACGTTGAATGGAGGCAATATAATCTTCCAAATTACTAATAGCATCCGTAACTTGATAAAAACCTGCTTTTTCAAACAGCCCTTCAACCACTCGTTGCAGTTCCTTACACTCCAAGCGGTTACCACTTTCTACATTGACTTGAAATAAATAGCTCTTAGCCAAACTCTGATTAGAACCTCTAGCTGACTGAATTGGTGATTGAACAGGCTTAATGACAATACTGGCTGACTTAGTAGCCAAAGTTTCAGGACGCTCAAAAGATTTGATACACACCCTAGCCAAACGATCATCTGCTACCAAAACATCGTAAAGTTCAGACAACATATCCCTAACCATCAGTCACCTCCAAAACCAGCTCTCAACTTTGTAGCTATCTTTTCAGGGTATTGATTTTCTAAACGATTAGAAAAACGACGAATTACTCCAAAGCCCCTAGGATTTCGATTTCTATCATAACCTAGCTCATTTAGATGGACCAACTGCCATCGACTTGGAAATCCCTTGCCAAAACCAAGTTTGATTTCAGCACGACCACTAGCTCGACTGACTCCTGATACTACCACAGCATTAACCGTAGCACCTGTATCTTGATAACTGGACACTGCCTGCTTAAATTCAGGCTCAAGTTCTTGACCAACTTCACGAAGTGCTTTATTGCTAACTCGTCTTACTTTAGAGTCGCCTAATTTCCGCTCCATATTCGTTAAGACATCCTCTACACCAATCAGCTCAACACCACTAGCCACTACCATCACCTCCCAACACCAACACTAAAAAATCACGCTGATGAAAGTCAGGACGAATCGACACAATCTCCCATAAGTGATTAGAGAATCTTCTATCCATAATCTGGACAAAATGACGATTATCTAGCTGATAAGCCGTTAAGGGATCTCGAATTTTTAGTGTCAGACTTGCTCGAACTCCATGACCAGAAGCTACTTCCATATCTTTCAGGCTAGGATTATAAACTTCTGCAAAGGTTTCAAATAATTTTTCCGATACTTCATCACGACCATCGAGACCAGTCGCCACCTTAGCACCTAAAAAGACTACTGGAGTTCTCAAATCGCCATTAGTCGTCTCCTTGCGTGCCATCATCAGCTACCTTTTTACTAGTTCGACGTCCTTTTTTCACAGGTTCCCCCATATCCACTACCTCAATAAAACCTGGTAATTTTTGCTCTAGCTCAGCCAAACGCTCCTCAGATACGTCAAACTCATCTCCCACTTGACGAATAATTTTTTCCTTCAAGTCACGAAATACTTGCTTCGTTCTTACTCTCATTAATTTCCTCCTTTAATGTATGGGTTACTGCAAAACGATTCAATTCTGAAGCAAAAGCCGTCTCAAATAGCTCTAGTTTATCATTATAAACAAAACGAGAACGTTCTAAGATAAGCTCCTGACCAGACCCTGTTTTTCTAACTTCAAGACCAAACCGCTCATTAAGAGCAGACACAGAACCAGCCAAGATACGCCTTAAATTAGTATCTTCAGCATCATGAAAAATCCGCATCCGCTCCTTAAAAGCAGTTAATAACTCATCACCAATTTCTATAGTCATTAGCCTAAGCCTCAGGTAACTTATCTGGTACGTCCAAAATCCAAACTGCAGCTGCTCGCTCATCACGAGCACGACCATAAGCAAACTGCTTAGCCGTATAAAGAATCATATCCTCCAAAGCTAATGTTTCCATATAACGACCAATTTCGATGCCACCAGCAACATAGGCATCATAACGTCCTTTGACAAAGGTAGTCACTTGTTTTGCCTTCTGAGCAACACTCTCCACTATAGTCACATTATAAGGTAAAGCCGTCACATAAACACCTTGCAAGTTTAATGATGTGTACTGTTTTTTCACATCCCAAGCATCAGCTGGATTGACTACCATGACAATCTTGCCATCTACTTCTACAGACGTGTGACCATCTTCCTTGACCGAATGATGCTTATGAACTTTAGTCAACTCAGTAACTGTTGTTTTAGCATCTGCAAATGTTAAAGTTCCGCTAGGTGCTTTCTCATCATAGACCGCCTTTTCTCCAACCACCTTACCTTGCAATGATCGATTTAAACCAACTGGCTTACTATCTCCATCACCAGTTAGAAAAGCAGCTTCTAGAGCCACTGCAAAGGCTTCGTTGATTTGAGTTGTGACAAAAGTTTGAAGCCAAGCAGGACCAAACTTCTCGGCATCTTTAGGAATAACCACAAAAGCAGTTAATTTATGCTGAATAGATTTCGATTGATTAAACCGAGCAGTTAACTGCCCCTTAATCTCCCCATAAATCTCTCCCCACTGAGCCTGTCCAGCAACTTCAGCATCAATAAATTTCATGCGTAAACCAGCGTTTTTCAAGCCAATCTGTTCTAATAATGGATGTTTTGTTGTTAAATCTTCAAAGATACGGTCAACTGTCTCTTCAGGTAATAACTCAGCCAAACAAGGAGCCACTGTCTTATCAATCTCATTGAAAAACTGACGCTCACGAGCTGTTAATTTAGCTTCTGCTGGACTCATAGCTACCACTGTTTCAACTTCTGTACGAGCCACTTTCTTACTTTCTTCAAACATAGCATCTAACATCTGATTGTAAAGTTCAGCTTGAACTTCTTGTGATTCACCTGCTTGTACCACATTCACAAAACGTTGACGGATTTCATTAAATTTACTAGATAATTTCATTCTTTCTCCCTCTTATTTTTTCAAAACGAATAAGCACCAAATCCTTTATTTGATACTTTGTTAGTTGATTTTTTCTGTCTTTCAACCAATCTATTTTCAACTGCTGTCGCTAAACGATCATAATCAATCTCCTGTTTCTGATTAACTATACTTGCAAACTTAGCAATCACCTCACTAGGAATAATATTTTCTAAACCAGCCACGAGTTGTGGAGCTTTGACTACTTCCTCGAACATGACCACATCTGCAAAACCGTAGGCAACAGCCTGTTCAGATGTAAACCATGTCTCTTTATTCATCAAATCCAACAGTTCAGTCATCTCTAATTTAGTTTTCAACCGGTAACTATTCGCAATCGACTGATTATAATTTTCTAAAACATCTGCCTCATGCAAGAGTTTAATATGATCACCTTGGGTCGTTGTTGACACATTGTGAATCATCAACTGAGCAGTCGGACTGATTTCTACTCGATCACCAGCCATAGCAATAACAGATGCAGCACTTGCAGCAATTCCCACAATCTTAACTACCACTTCACCAGCATAGCTTTTTAACATGGTATAAATTTCACTACCTGCATAAACATCACCACCACCCGAATTGATAATGACTTCAATTGATGAACCATCAACAGGTAAAACCACATCTTTAGGAGCTGTTGCTGGCATATCCATCCAATCATAAAACCAACGGTCACTATCTGACACAATCGGTCCTTTAATCTCAATCTGTTTCATTTTCTCCTCCTTTCTTAGCAGTTTCTGTCACCTCATAATTTTTAGTGCGTATAATTTGATGACCTTCTTCAATCGGCTCATAACCCAACTCATGACGAACCTCGTTGATACGAAAAGCACCACTAGATACCACCTTATCTATATTTGATGACAAGTCCAATAAATCACGTTCAATCACATGACTAATTTCTAAACGATAACCTTGGTGATAATCATAAGCTGAAATAAAGTTAGCTGTCAGCTCATCTACCACCTTCTTAATCAATGGTTTTAAACAATCACTGACAAATGATTGCCGAGCTTGTTCAATACCTGCCACATCTCCATGCAATAAAACAGTGGGAATACCAATAAGATTAGCTACTTCATCTTCAAACTGGTACTTTAGACGCTTTAATTCTTCAACAGATAAGTTTGCCGTTGCTGTTTTATTAGTCAATTCTGCATAATCCACTTGATCAATCATTGGTACAATGGCCACAGACCTATCCTTAAAAGCCGTAAATAATCGTTCACTATACTTTTTCAGAGTCTCTGTTTGCTTAGCTGTAAACTGTGAAGCACCTTTAATATTTAAGGTGCCTCGAATTTGATTATTTCGAGCCAATGACTCTACCATACGATTATGCAATTTATGATAATCATCAAAAAGTTCTCCCAAGTATCTATCTAAATGACCGTTATTGTATTGGATAAAGATAACATCTGACCTAGCAAAAGAACGTTTGAATTGGTAATCTTTAACGACTACCGATTCAAAACGTTCCTCATACAAAGCATATTCACGCCGAATATAAGAATCAGCTACTAATAATTGATCATCATCCGATAAGACGATTAAGACCTCATTGGCCACAATCAAACGATAAACCACTCGTTGCCAAAATCGAGCAGCTCCTTCAGCTAGATTGGGTTTGACATTAATTAAGTAAGACCATGGATTAAAAACTCGCTCGCCATCTTTCAAAAATAGAAACTCAGCCTTTGAAAACAGACGAGCCATCAATTCAGCAGATTTATCAATAGCTAAAGACTTTAAGTAAATCTTCTGTGCTGATTCAATCAAATCATCAAAATCATCAAAAGCTGGACTCTTATTTCGAAAAGTAAACCAGTTCCAAAATCGCACCCCAATACCTCCCTCCTAATCAAAAAAAGAGACCGTGGGCCTCCTTTTCATTCATACTACCATTCTAACATATTAAAAACGACATATACGACAAAACACGACAAGATAGATTAAACTATTCTAATCTTTCACTTTTCTTCTCAATCCACTTTGACCACTTTTTCATATTTTCATCGGATAGAGGTTCCATAGCAACATCGACAGAAAAATCAACCAGTTCCTTTACTTCAGCGACTAAATGATAGCCATTTAATCTTAAAAATTTAATCAACGCATAAACCGCAGTTCGCTTGTTAGCATTAACAAAACAATGCTTCTTAACTAGTTGAACAAAGAAAATCATGGCTTTATCAAAAAGATTTTCGTACATCTCTTGACCAAAAACATCTAGTTGTGGGAGGTTTACAATCATATTCAAACTCGCCTTATCCAGTACTCCAACTGGTTCATTAGGTGAATAACGAGTAATCAATGCCTGATTTAGAAAAATTAAATCTTCCTCACTCAAATAAATTGTCATTTAGTCACAAGCTCCCTAAATACCTGGTCATACTCTGAAAAAATATCTTCCATGTCAACAAGCAATTCATCTTTCGTCACATAACGACTATCTTCCTTGACAACAGGAAAATCTTGAGTTTCCACCATCACTTCTAAAAACTGATTAAGTGCATCAGCCAAGCTAACTCCTTTTTTTTGAGCAACCTTCTTGGCTGCAGTCAAAATATCTCCATTAACCCTAAAATTAAACTGCTGATTTCTTACTAAAGTCCCCATATCAAATTCTCCTTCTTTGTATATACAATTATATCAAATGCCTATACAAAAAACAAGAAATTCGTCAAAACTCCCAATTCTCAATCGCTTCAAGAAAATCAAAAGCATTACCCTCGACAATACAATCTCGTTTATAGAGTGCTGCTAATAAGGCATGAAAACCGTCTGTTTTACGACGCACTTGTTCTTTTTTATCATAACGGATATTACCTGATTTATCCTTACGAACAAAGGTATTGTCCACATACCATAACATCATTGGATCTGTCCCAAAAACAAAACGTTCATTTTCAAAATTATCTTCAATAATCGGTGACATCTTCGCTTGAATAGCACCAGGATTTCTTAAAAATTCAAAAATAAAACCAGTTTCTTCTAATAATAGCTTCAAATAATCCATGCGATGACTATCTGCACAGACCACTTCAATTTGATAACCTTCTTCTCGCCACTTGACCAACTGATTGACCAACAAACTCGCTGAAATACTAGGCTCATCCACAAGTGTCACCAAACCTAGTTTTTCCCACTCCTCCAATGGAGCCTTAATGTTAAAGGTCTTAATAATCTCACGACGAGCAAAACTATGTTGCTTCCATACATACTCATCTCCCACCTTAAACAAAAGACCTACAGAAGCAAAATCTCGAATACTAGCAAAGTCAAATCCGGCCACACAAGACCGACCAGCTAATATTTCAGAAGGTTCTCGCTGAGTTGCTAACAACTTCTCACGACTAGTCACATCTTTTTCCAAATCCAACTCAGGAAAATTCATGTGCTTATTCATGAAATTCTTCCTAGCACTAGGATTCTCCACCAAATCATGATAATCATTCAACCGCTTATTAAACAAACGAGTCGCTCGTCGATTCATTGGCTTGGCAAAAACAGGATTAGCCTTCTCCCATTTTTCAAAATCATCTACCTCACTAGCTTCATCCAACTTGCAAATAAAAGGAAAAATACGTTCCTGACTTTCTCCCTTCAAAAAAGCCACACATTTGGCAAACAACTTGTCATAGTAACCATCACGAACGAAACCATTAGTCGAGATAAAAAATTCTCTTGGATGATCCACCTTACCCAAACCACCAGAAAAGACATTAACAATCGCCTCATCAACCATCTCATGTATCTCATCATAAATTACAGCACCCTCACGGCCACCGTCCTTAGTCTTAGCGTTAGAAGTTGCAAAAGCAAAAGTACTCTTAGTCTTACGATCAACAATCTTAGCCTTACCATTGACAAAAAACTTTTGTAAAACAGGTTTCTCATCGATCTTATAATGAGCCTCAAGAAAGCTCCGTTGAGCCTGATTCTCTGAGTTAGCCACAATCGTCACATCATAAAGTGGAATTCCATGCAAGACACTAATCAAAAAATTAGCCAAAGTTGTGATAAAACAATTCTTACCACCACCTCGTCCCATAGTCACAAAAAACTTCTCAAAAACTAAGTCACCACTCTCTTTGAAAAAACAAAAGACAAATGGAGCAATAAATTTTTCCTACTCATCTAAGGGAAAATAATACTTCTCCGAAAAATTCACATAGGACTCTATCAATTTCTCATCAAAATAAATATCTTCACGAACAAGCAAATCGCTCTTCAAATAGTCATAAAGCAATTTCCGTTCCTTATTGAATAAAATCTCTCCTCGTTCATACCTAGCAAGATAATCATCAATATACTTATGACTAACCATCTAACAATCCTGCACCTTCCTCTTGTTTAACTGGCGAATTTTCCACTGTAAAACTAAAGGATTTCTCAATAGCTAATAATTGAGCACTGATTTTTAGCTGAGTTGCAATAGCTGGATTCTCCTTAAAAAATGTTTGAGAGGCATTTCTCGTCTCAACAATCAGACCCAACTCATCAATTTCTTTTTGCAAGGCATAGTATTGCCTAACCAAATTCATATAACGACGAACCTTTTCTAGTTCCACAGCGTCTTTTCTCTTCTGACTAAATTGGGCTACTTTTGAAAGTAGCTGTTTTTCTAAATCTTGGATAATTTTTTCCATTTTATCCCCCCTCCTTTCAAAAATTTAATATTTATCTTGCTAGTCAACCCCTCCCACCGGTTCCCTGAGAAGTATTTTAACGACATTTATTTTGATGGGGGGTATGTAGGAAAAATAAAAATCACGTTCGAAAACATTTTATCCCCACCATTCATCTTCACGAAAAAATCGTTTTTTCTTAAATTCAAATCTCTGATGTCTTTGATTATGATGATATTTACATAATGTCCTGAGATTATCTATTTCCAAAGCTAATTCTGGATAATATTCTAATTCTTTGATGTGGTCCACTTCTAAAATAATTCTTTCTTGACCTAATGACTGAGATAGATTTGACGTCACCTTACCTTCAGATACACACCACTGACATTCATAATGATCACGTTCTAAAACTTGTTGTCGTAATCGTCTCCACTTTGTTGAATTATAAAACGCTCTACGATTTTCTTTTGATGACATCTCATTCATTTAACTTGCTTATTTCTCCCATAAATTAAATGTTAATTTGTTGTAACACAAGACATAACAACTAGACCAATTGCCTTTTTTAGTTCCTTGTTTTATATAAAGTATTGAACTCACTTTAGGCTTCATTCTCCTACTCTAACAAGGCTTACACTTACCTTCATAAAATGAGTTCACTCTCCTCTTAAAATAATGAACTGAATACAATCAAAAAATTAAAAACCCCCAAACTTGGCTATAGCCTTGTCTTGAGAGTCTTGATTTTTCCCAATATAACGCAATGTAATTGATTGACTAGAATGATTAAGCATATCCATCACAATAGCAACATCTTTTTGTTGTTCATAAATCATCATACCAAAGGTTTTTCTTAAAGAGTGTGTAGCAATATTTTCTAAGCCTAGTTCATTAGCTGCATTCTTAATAATCTTATAAGCTGTATTAGATGTAATATGTTGATGTCTTTTCTTATATTTCCCTTTGCCTTTATTCTCACGACTAGGAAAAAGATAGTCATTAGGTTTCATATCTCCCATATAATGTAATAAACGTTCTTTCAACTTCTTTGTCATCTTTCGTCTAGTATGTTTATCTGTCTTTTGATCATAAAAATCAATATGCCAACCATGCACATGTTTTCGTTGCAACTTAACAATATCACCTATACGAAAACCAGCATTAACACCAATTGCTACAAGCAAAGCATTTCTTTGCCTTACCCTTTCAGACCTAGCACTTTCTCCTAACATGTAATCAATCAATAACTCAACATCTGCTGGATTTCTAATCGGTTCTACTTTTACCACATAACTTCAACTCCTTTCTCAATACAAAAAAGCATTATCTAGCTAGACAATACTTTTAATAATTTCTTAGTTGACTAAGATTTTTTCTAACTTAGCCACTCCATTATCCTTAAAGCGTTGCAGTTGGCGAATGCTCCAATTTAACTGACGGCTAATTTCTAACCAGGTATAATTGTTTAGATAATACAAACGAATCACATTGCGTTCCAAATTATTATCCAAAGAGTCAATGGCTCTAATCAAAATTTGACGCTCACTATAAAGTTCAGCAATCTCCTTATTGATTCTATCTGTATCATCAATAATCTGCAAATTTAACTTTTCAGTAGCATTACCAAAATGAGTTCCTTTAGGCATATTCGTAAACTGAGGACTTTTCAACACCTTAGATCGTAAAGATACAATCTCTTGACGTTTAGACATGATTTCAATATCAATCGTTTTCAAATTTTTTAATCGATTTATGATCGTCATTTTGTTCATTATCAACCCTCTTTCCTAACTTTGGATGCTATCATCATATCAAAGAAAAAACGACATTTGGGACAAAAGACGACAAAATAATATATTACCTTACTTCCAACTAATCAACTTCCCATCGTTGTCATTATTCCAGTAAGGAGGCAAGCGTCCTTTATCAACCTCAATATAAGCTGGCTCTTCAGCCACATCAAGATTATCACTCCAACCAACTAACCATGCTGGATTTACATTATAGGTTTTAGCAATTTTCTCAATCGTATGGATAGATGGTGTTGTCCCTTGATGATAAGCTTCCAAACTACGTATAGATATCCCTGTTGTAACACTCATCTGTCTAACAGTAATACCTAACTGTTGACGTAATTCTCTAATCCTTAGTTCCATATATTCTCCTTTCTATATCCAATACATCCTACTGTCTCAATCATAACGATTAGCTCTGAAAAATTGCTTGACTGCTCTGATTAAAAACATAAGCAATCCCATTAATTACTCCTTTCTAAATGGTACTGGAAGTGGCATCCATGCGATAACATCATCGTCATATTCAGAAAAACCAACCCCACCATAACCATAATCATCAAACATATCAACGTCTATACGTCCATCACTAAGTGTAACAAGTACGTTTTCAAAGACATCTGGCACTTGACAATCAAACATGCAATCTAAATAAGGATAAAGTTCTTGTTCTTCATCAGTAATAGGTCTTGTTTTAATTTCAATCCATTCCATATTTACTCCGCCTTCCTATCTGTACTATCTGGAACATAAACAACCGTGTTAATTTTACGATTGATAATTTCTAGGTATTCTTTACGCTGATTTTCCATGATAGCTAACAAAATAACAACTAATGTCGTTAAAATCGCAATCATAACTTGGTAGATAGTTTCCTTAGTCAAAACCTACCTCCTCTAATAATTCAGGATTTTCATGACGATTTCCCACAATAGTTAACCCTTCCAATTTGTCAAATAAAGAAAAATATGCAGTAGTTTCAGGTTCTAAACTAGTTAGTCTCCATTCCCCAGAGTCACTTGATTTAACTAAATATTTCACAAGTCGATTATCCAAGCCATATGGGATAGTGACTATATCTCCCTCAAAAATCTCTTGACCGTTTTTATCTTGCATGTCCGTAGATTGCATAACACTCATTTCTTCTTCTCTTGCCGAAAAATTAACTCCGACCATTCTTTGTTTATCTTTTAACCACGCTCTAAATTTTGGCAACATCTACTACCACTCCTTTCCATTTTCTACTCGTTCCACCAGATAATCGCTACAGTAGCTTGTCTGATAGATGCTATCGTAGTCCGCAGTGCCTTCACGATACTTACAACCACATTCTTCACAAGATTCAATTTTAATCATTTTCCAATACTCTACCTATATTCTCCTCAAGAAATGTCAACAACAATCCCTCAAAATCATCCAAAGCTTTTTGATAATCAAGATTATCATTTCTACTAGCCAAAAATTTTTTTGCAAGCTTTATATGCCCATTAGTTAGCCCAAAAATCATTCTTCTTTCTCTATTTCTTCAATCAACCAATCTAAATGCTGACGTGCTTTTTTCAAATCTTCTATACCGTTCTTATTCTGAAAACGCAGAAGATATTTAATGACATTCCCCCAACAATAAGCCGACTTACCAGCTAGTCTGCCAATAAAATTATCAACAACTTGTATTGCTTCTAGTCCATGCTTGCCTTGATAGTGTTTTGGGTTTGTAATATCATCGTGTATCTCTATGCGATTAAATTTTCCAACTGTCACTTACTGACCCCTTTCTACCAAAAATCTCAGCACTTTATCGCCAAGCTCTATTTGTTCATATTCTTCCTTGGTCACTAGAAACTTACCGTAGCCCTTGATTGTGACAGTGTGCTTTTGCCCCTGCTGCTCTTTCTTGATAACTGTTCCAACTGGTGCCATAACTTCTATATGACTAGGATTTTTCTTAGATAAATCAACTAAAGCAAAGATAACCACTGCCACTTCAAACATGATCCAAAGAAGTCTAAGATTTGTTTTTGTTTGCTTGTTAAGTTTCATTCTCCCTCCAAAAAATCATAAATCGTTGTCTGTTCCCACTCATCAAAATAAACTGGTTTGAAAGGTTGACAACATCTGTTCCTTCACCGCCTTATAAAATTTCTTTTTAATTTCAAATCCATAAGCAGAACGATTCATTTCGATAGCTGCCCTTAAAGTTGACGCTGAACCAGCTACTGGATCAATAACCACATCACCTTCGTCAGTAAAAATCTCAATCAAACGTTTCAACACCGGGACTGGCTTCTGAGTGGGATGAATAACTGGATAAGAATTATCTTTTTCCCAAGGTGCATGATTAAGCACCATAGCACCACCATTGTTAAATTTGGGTAACTTGTCTCGATAAAGTACCGTTGCTTCTTCGACAGCTCCAACAATTTTCATATTTGCTTTGAGAACTTGTGGACTTGATTTCTTTGTAAAGTACAGCGGGTAAGCCTTATTGAAACCATGTTTTTTGCCACATGCTATAACCATGTCTCGCTATTGCCAAGCATGAAAAACAATCATAGCTGGAGCTTTCCCTTTTTCTTTTGGTTCTTTTCTTAACAAACGGCTACAAAAATCAAAAAAGTTATTGATTTTAAAGTCATTATCAGTATCAAAAAACGATTTTCCAGCTAACTGACTTTCTCCTTTCGAGTTATCCCCATCTTTGTACCATCTAGGGTCAGAAGCGTAAGCATTATTGCCTAGATTATATGGGATATCAGCTATGATAAGCTGTTCTCTCGGAATATTGTATCGCTTGGCATTTTCAAAATGATCATTGAATAATTCACATTTCATTCTCTCCTCCTATTTCAGTTATTACCAATTCAATCCGTGGATTTGGACTATAGACTTTTCTAGTCGTGTGTTCCACAATCAGATTATCATCTACCCATCGGTTCGATGTTTAGAACTAGTTTCATCCTCCTATCTCCATTCTACTTGCTATGGCATAGATTACATTAACTGTCACACTGTTTCCCGCTTGTTTATATAATTGAGCGTTAGAGTTAACTTCTTTTGCTCGATTGAAAGTCCAATCTGGAAATCCTTGCAATCTCCAACATTCTCTAGGAGTCAACTTCCTAATTTTACTACCTTGAGAAATTGCAAAAGTTCCCATTGTACTAAGACTACGATAACCATTTGCAGTTAAAGTGCCAATGTTATCTCTTTTTCTTTTGTTATACAGGTCATAAACAGCCAATAAATTATTTTCATGATAACTATTACTAGTTACTGTGGGTGCAATAGCATGAAAACAACCTTTATTATAGCCTCTAGCTTTTTGAATAATTTGTGGCACATTCTTAAAATAATGAGGAATTAAGATTTTCTGCCCTTCTCCCTTATTTGTTGTGATAGTTGGAGCTAAGCCATTAGCAGAATATATCTCACCATTCATCCCATTTCCTGAAGGATTAACATTTCCTATAGAGATTACTTCATTTCCAGTAACAACCGATTCGCCTTCTCGTCCGATAGGAAAAATTCTTCTGGTACCTGCTCCTCTAAGATGTCCAATAATGAAGACTCGTTCCCTATTTTAGGGGACTCCAAAATTTTTGCTGTTAAGCACTTGCCATTCCACGTTGTACCCCAATTCATCCAAGACTCCGAGGATTGTCTCAAATGTAGCTCCTTCGTCATGACTAAGGAGTCCTTTGACGTTTTCAAGGAATAGATATTTAGGTTTGAGAATAGAGGCGAACCGTGCAATCTCAAAAAAGAGAGTTCCTCGTGTATCTTCAAAACCGTGTCTGTTTCCTGCAATACTGAAAGCCTGGCACGGAAATCCTCCACAGATAATGTCCACACTTCCGATTCTTCGAATAGACTCATCTGTGACTGTTGTAATGTCATGTAGTTCTATTTCTCCTTCTGTACTATGTATTGTTTTATAACTCTTTCTAGCGAATGGATCAATTTCGCAAAAACCAACACATTTATGTCCTGCCGCCTCCATGCCAAGACGAAAACCGCCAATACCAGCAAAAAGGTCTAAAAATTTCATTTCTTTCCCTTTTTTGTCTTACTTATCAAAAAAATGCGACTGCCCTCTTGTGAGTTTCGGCTAAATACAGGCAGTCGCCATTCCTTACATCATTCATCAACAACTGATTCTTGACGCATTTTCTAGTTCGCTTTTAGCGTGGTTCACGGCACGTTAGGTTATTTATTTCTTACGTTGACTATATTTCATTCGTCTAGCTTGTTCTTGCATTCCATGAGACTTTTCATTCTAACCTCCCTTACTTTGTAAATCAGCTTCTTTCACAAAGACACCATCAATCATCTTTCCTTTTCTGTCCTTGATTTCCTTGTAAGCTATCGCCAAGCAAGTACCAGCGTTAGTCATGTTATGAATAGATATACTATGAATAACTGAATGTAACAGACTCAACTCAGGACGGACTTGAGGTGTCTGAGTTTCATTATGATAAATATGTTTGTGAAGTTTCATTGCTAATTCTCCAAGACTAGACACCATAAGCAATAGATCCAATTCCTGTGGACTAGCCTCAATCTGTGCACCATTTCTAACCTGCTGTTCCAAACCAATTAAGACAACCTGCATATCTCCTAACGCATCCTTAATCAACTCAGACTTACCTTTAGCAATACCTTCAAAAAGTTCACCTACTTCTTCCATCAACTTTTCAAATTGCTTAACAGGGTTTGCTTCATGTAAATTACGGTTAATAAACCATTGCTCAACTTTTTCAGTTAATTGTTCTGTCATCTCTTTCTCCTTTCTCAATTAAGTAATAACAATCACTTGATCCATAATCAATCCTAATAATCTCACCACTCCTGCTCTTACGAAAACGAGGTGAACTAATAGCTGAGTAACTTTCTTGATGTTGTTTGAGTTTATCAATAGCGTCACCAATCTTATCAAAGCTACCAATAAACGTTTTACGATAAGACAAAGTAAAGAACAATCATCAATACCTCCTATCTTGCATATCCTTTGGATAGACAAAACTATTACCCATTACACCTTCCAAGATACGACTTGATAAAGCACCATTTCCAAAGTCATCCGCATATAAATTTTTGATTTGTTCACTACTGAGATTAGTATTGATAATAGTGTTGTGCCGATTATCCAGAACTTCATACAGTAATTGATGTCGCCATTCGTTCTTGGCTTTGTTACCATCTTTACGACTTTCTTTACCAAGGTCATCCAAGAATAGATAGTCAACCTTAGTTAGAAGATCTACCATCTTAGCCTTAGAAAATCCATTATCTATACTAAAACTTTCCTCGACTTTGTTGAAAAGACTAACTACTGACACAAAGAGAATACTTCTAGGATTGTCGTAAACCTTAAACTGTTCATTCATAAACCTAGCTAAACCATAAGTCAGATGACTCTTACCAACACCAGAAGGACCAGTAACAATCGCATTACCAACACCATCCCTACGATAAAACTGTTCCATCCGCTTAACAAAGTTAATAAATCTCAGCCTTAATCTCGTAAGTCTCAAGGCTTTTAACTGTTAGCTTATCACTGACTAAACTATCACGATTAAAGACAGCATAAGTGTCAGCTAACTTGCTATTGATTTCTGATTCAGCCTCAAGTTTTTTTCCAAAAACTCCAATCGCTATCTTAGTACACTCAGGACACTGCTCCACTTTTTCTAACCTCCCCTTGATAGATACCAAAGTCATCCAAAGGTTACAACTGTGAATATCACAAACTTCCTCAAGCACTTGCTTGGTTTGAAAATGATTTTCCATCTAAAATCCCAACCTTTCATCAATGCTATCATTTACTTGTTGTGCTTTTTTAGGCATTGGCTTATTCAAATAGTTGTCCATCTTATTTCCAAAAAGCGTCTGCGGTTGCAAATATTGCTCATAGTCAGTTCCTTTCCAACTAGCGGTCATCACATCAACCACCTTTTTGAAATCATCCAAGCTATAACCTTCTTTCAATCTCGCTTGAATAACTTTCTGATGACTACGTGATTTAGCTTGAAAATTCTTACTAGCTACCTTGTTCAAGTACGCAAGGATTTCTTGACAAGTAAACAATATATTATTATTAATATCAGTCTTATTCTTATCAGTCTTTATTGTCTGAACTTTTTGAGGGTAGAGAGCCTTATTTTTTGCGGTTCTGCCTCCCAAATTTTGCGGTTCTGAACCACTTTCTGGCCCTTTGATGTAAAGACGATTTGGTTTAGTTAATCCTTGTCTTTCTTCATGCAAAAGTCCAGCGTCTTTCAGCTCTTTTTTTGTCTTAGTTACCGTATTCTCAGAACAACCCAATTCTTTGCAAAATTCACCATTAGTAAAATACATAAAAATCTGACCTTTAGTATCATGCCAGGCATTATCCAAAGATAAACTTAAACGATTAAAAAGCATAGCATACATGAGTTTAGCATTGCTCGACAAATTCTTGTAAGGTTCTTGAAAAAGCCATTTGGGTATCTGAATATACTGGTATTTCTCAACCTCTTTTTTGAAAAAAGTCTCAGTCATTTATTACTCCTCCTGTACACTGGAAAACTTGGTGTACTCCTTATGAAAATACAACCTGACTGTTCCCAAACCACCATGTCTATTTTTCTTGATAATCAACTCTGTCAGATTACTTTCTGGTTGACCATCTTGCTTATCTTGATAATAATCATCTCGATAAAGAAAAGCCACAATATCCGCATCTTGCTCAATACTACCTGACTCTCTCAAGTCACTCATAATCGGACGCTTATCTTGTCTCTGCTCAACACCACGACTCAACTGACTAAGAGCAATCACAGGAACTTTTAATTCCTTGGCAATAACTTTCAGCTGCCTTGAAATCTCTGACACTTCTTGCTGACGATTATCCGACCTCGAACCAGTAATAAGCTGAAGATAATCAATGATAATCAAACCAAGATTTCCCATTTCTTGAGCCAAACGTCGAACCCTAGCTCTAATATCAGTAATACGAACACCAGCCGAATCATCAATAAAAATGGGAGCTTCTGCCAATTGACTTTGTGCAAAAACCAACCTCTGCCATTCCTCTGTAGAGAGTTGACCAGTCCTAATGTGATGACTCATAATAGCCCCTTCACTAGCAAGCATACGCTCAACCAGACTCTCAGACCCCATTTCAAGAGAGAAAATAGCCACTGGCTTTCTTAACTTAATACCCACATTTTGAGCAATATTCAGTGCAAAAGCTGTCTTACCCATAGCTGGACGTGCAGCAAGGATAATCAATTGATCTTCATGTAGGCCTGTCGTTAATTTATCAAAATCATAAAAACCCGTAGCCACTCCCGTGATAACACTGCTTTGATTAGCACGTTCTGCAATATGTTCATGATTTTCCATCAACACATCATAAATCGGTCTAAAACTACGAGTATTGCTAGAACGACTAACTTCAAGCAACGATTTTTCAGCCTTAGCGATGATATCATCAATAGCCATCTCCTCGTCATAAGCATCTCCAATAGAGTCTGAGAGATTGGCGATAATACTCCTCAATCGTGCCTTTTTAGCCACAATTTTGGCATAATACTCTGCATGAGCACTGGTTGGCACTGCATTCAAAATATCAGTTAAATAAGCAATACCACCAATAGCATCCAAGCCTCCTTGACTATCTAATTCAGCCTTGACGGTTACAACATCAATAGCTTCTCCACGATTAGTCAATGTCAACATCGTCTTAAACAAAAGCTGATGAGCTGGCCGATAAAAATCCGCTGGTGTCAAGTATTCAGAAACTGTCACAAGTACTGCTGGCTTGATGAAAATAGATCCAAATACAGACTGCTCAGCAACGACATCTTGAGGCAATACACTTAAATCATTCATACCTACCACACCTTTTTCTTAATCTCCTGCTGCTTCATATAAGCATGAAAACGATCATAAACTTGACTATTTTCTTCCCAAGTTTGACGAGGTAAAACCACCTCATAGCGTTCCACTTCCTTTGGCTTAGCAAATAACCAATTAAACACTTTTTTCATCTCATTACCCTTCATACACTCAAACGTTGCCAATTTTTGGCATACCATTCAATCACGGCATCTCTTGGATACTTCTCACGACCTTTTCCTGTGATTCTTGGAAAATCAGGAAAACAATTAAATCTAGCGTCAAACGTTGTGACATCCATATTGCCACCAATCATTTGGCAGACTTGCTTTTTAGTTAACTCCAGTGGAAAATGCGTCCGTTCATAATTCAGTGCTGATTCTGAAGCTGATAAAGCTGCTGAGGTCAACCTATCTTGAAACTTCATTGTCAAAGACTCTAACAATTCATCCATAGTTACCACTACCTCTTTCAAAAATACCTACTTTATGCTATAATTAACTTGTTTTTTTTAGTAAGCCCATCACTCTTTGGATTCCCGTCCAAAGGGGCTTTTTTTATTTTGCCGATTGTAGAAACCCCATCATCAAATTATCTGCCGTAGGATTTTCCAAACGATCTAAACGTTCTCTTAATTCCTTATTTTCAGCTTTCAATTCCTTGATATCAGCTAAAATGCTAATAATATCTGATTCTGTAATTTCTAAACGATCTAAAACTGGTAATCTTACCTTATTCATTTCTTCCTCCTTAAAGTGTTATAAGCATATACCATATCAACGCAAGTAACGGCAACAAGCTCACTACTAATGCTAACCACTCACTAAGCTGCCAAACGGCCAAGCAAAACCATAATAGCCCTACAATCAGCCCTGCCAACAATGACGCAATCAGCCAAATTAAAATCAATGTTTCTAATGTCATAACCTTCCCCTTTCTAATGAATTCATAACAGATTTCTCCTTATCTTTCCCAGTATCAATACTGTTTCCCATACATCTAATCCTTCAAGGCTATCAATAATCAATGGACTAAGTGGATGATTTTTCTTTTGCCAGTTGGCTATTAGTTTAGTTGTCATTACTCTTCCTCCAAACTTGTCCAACTTTCTGATATTTTAAGTTTTTTATTAACTTTCAACTTTAAATCATCACTACCATGGCCATCTTTCAAAAGACGACTAACCATTGCCGGACTAACCCCAAGTACAATCGCAAAATCCGTCTGAAACCAAGCACGATCATGTAGCCGTTTTTTAACAATATCAATCCGTTTTTGATGTTATTGACTCATGCTTTATCTTTCTATTTTTGGTACAATTAACCTAGCATTACAGAAAGGAGGATAAACAATGAAAACTAAAGAAGTTCGAATTTTGGAAGCTTGCCATAAATTCTTAATTGGCATCACACAGTTTGAAAAAGAGCTTCAAGACGACTGTCTCGTCTATCAATATCATGGTAAAAATATAGTCTTTAATACTTATCAAGTATATGAAAATCTATCATTTACTGATTACATACCCAAATATAATTATCTTGACGATAAAAGAACTTACCTTGATAATAAACAAGATTTGATAAAAGCATTTCCAAGCAAAGAAGTTCTAAGAATCTTGCAAAGAATAGAGAACCCAGAACAAACTCGGATTCAAATCTTTAAGCTACTATCAGAAGTCACTCTTGAGCCTCTCACTGAACAATATCCAAATGTGAAAGAAGATAATTTTGGATACAATTTCTTCAATCTTGTAACCAAGGAAAGATACCCTATCTATCTTTTTTCAGAAAATGCT
Organism: Streptococcus sp. sy004; assembly: GCF_007859205.1. Lineage (GTDB taxonomy): Bacteria > Bacillota > Bacilli > Lactobacillales > Streptococcaceae > Streptococcus. The sequence goes on along the minus strand of NZ_VOHP01000001.1, from coordinate 88,276 downwards.
AACTTTGAGCTAGTTGCCATCACTCAGAAAGATGCCCTTCAAAATTAAATGTTCTTAGTTCGTGAGCTAACTTCTCAAGCTCACGAGCTTTTTTATTAAATTCATTACTAAGTTCAATAAACTTATCCAAATTTGTAACCTTAACAGTTACTGTCATTGAGTTAAATTCCATCTTCTCCCTCCTTCCATTAGTTTAAGTAATAATCCCTCACTCCCTTTGTGCTATAATGTTTGCAGAAAGGAGGTGGCAATATGATTATTGACGCAGAAAAATTCGCTCTTGCTGTTGTTTCTTCTTCAAGTTCAGAACTATCTATAAAAGAGAAAATCAAACTCTATGAAGATGCCGTCCAAACTGTTAAAGATTACAATCAACCACAGATAGAAAATCAACAGCAACAAAATATTGATAATGCTGAAGCATTCTTAAAAATATTTTAGTGAATGATTCCATGACTTTTCAATTCTTTACCAAGTTCGCAGTACCCTTTAGCAAGTTCGCACCTTGCTAGAGGGTCTTTTTCTATTTTTAGTTGATCTTCAATTTCCTTAAAAAATGTCAATAGGTTGTTCAAATAGACTGAAGCATTCATCTCCCCCCTCCTTTCCATTAGTTATAAGTAATATGTTTTGTCAATCCTTCTTTCTCTTATGCTATAATGACCTTATTATTATAGAAAGGGGGATAAGGTATGGAAAAGCAACATCTTGGCACATTCTTGAAACACCGTACGCAAACAATCGGTAAAACCAGTGTGCAAGCGAACTCTGAAGTAGAATATACTTTTATAGCTGGCAAAGACGAGCAAAGTATGGTTCAAGTATTAACTGTTCATAAAAATGGTTTAGTCATTCTAGCAAATTCTGAAACAGCAGAAATCTGGTCTAATAGAAAGCCTGTATTCTCAGAACAAGCCGACGTAACTGTTATCAGCTTTGAAAGTGAATAGTGCCAGTTTTTAAGTCAATAGAAAACCTATTATTGACTGATTTAAGAACTTGTTTCCGAACAGGTTCTTTTTTTATCTTTCTCATCTTCCCCTCCTTCCCAATAAGACTAAGTAAAGGGTTATGTCAAGACATAAGTCTTTACTTTTGATAGAACTAGTCTATCAAGGATTTTTGCAGAGTTTGGTTATCGTGTGTTATTTATGTCAACTTTTTTATGAAACTAAAATGGCTTCAAAAACCACTTTAGGTTCCACTCCCAAAATTCCAGCAAGTACTAACATTTCATTGCCATCAAATCGCTCTTTTGGTTTGCTTTGTTTTCTATAAAAGCCTGTACGAGTTAATCCCATTTTTTGGGCAATAACTTGTCTCTTTATACCACTGTTATCTAGAAGCTTTTCAAATTCTGTTTTGTCCATTGACCGTCCTCCTTTCTACAAGTATGACTACTTGAAAATACTAAGAAGAAGATTGATGATACTTAATACCGCTATAATAACTAACAATATTGTTCTTTGCTTTTCAGTCATCTTGCTATTCTCCAAGGGTTATGATAAACTTTAAGTAGTAGTAAACCAGCCCCCAGCTTTTCGCTGGGGCGGTTGATTTACTTACTGGCTATTTATGAAAAGTTCTCTTATAAGTCGTATAACTTCGATGACTGCCAAGACTATCGTTGCTATATCGCTTGTTGAGAGCTTTTCTTTTTTATGTTGCCTTCGTTTTTTCATAACCCTTGCTCCTTTCTATTTTTGTTAAGGTCTATCTCAACCTTACAACTATATTATAATCCTTTGTTTCCTTTTTGTCAACTATTTTGTGTCAAAAAAGTCAACTTTTTGAAAAGAAAATATTATCATGTTTGTTGACAAAAAGAAAACACAACTATATAATGAAAACAAGCAATACGATAAAAGGAGCTTTGTTATGGAAACTCAGATAGCTTTTCCTGCTATGGTAAAAGAATATAGAACTGCTAACAATCTAACCATGGAACAATTAGCTGACAAGATTGGCAAGACAAAATCAACAATATCAAAATGGGAAAAAGGAACGCGTTCTCCAAAAATTCAAGAAATCGAAGAAATTGCCAATTTTTTTAACGTTGAACCTGCTATTATGATGTTCGGTGCTATAACCACCGACACCCCCACACAAGCCCCTAGCGAGCTTGTCACGGCGATTACTGACACGGTGGTACAATTACACCCTGAACGCCAAGAAATCGTCCTAGACGTCGCTACAGAGCAGTTGGAGGAGCAAGAAAAAGAAAGCTCAGTTACTTCTATAATAGAAACAACTGAACTTGAAGATGATGAAGATAATTACCTTGACGAAGAACTGGTAGAATACCACGTCTATGAACGCCTATCCGCAGGACTTGGCACAGGCTATACAGATGATGGTAACTACGACATCGTCTATTCAGACCTAGACATCAACCACGACTTTGCCAGTTGGATTTATGGCGATAGCATGGAACCAAAATACCTTAACGGACAAGTCGCTCTCATCAAGCAGACAGGCTTTGACTACGACGGTGCTATTTATGCGATTGAATGGGACGGACAGACCTACATCAAAAATGCCTATAAAGAAGAAAAAGGCTTACGCTTAGTTTCCCTTAATAAAAAATACGCCGACAAATTCGCTGCATGGGAAGAAGAACCACGCATCATCGGCAAGATCGTCGGCCACTTCACCCCAATGGAGAGGTAAGAAATTAGTCCTATAACAACACAACCTAAAAACCATGACAGACGAAGCCATGGTTAAAGAAGAATTTTACAAAGCCGTAGGGGCGGAGTGAAAAGATTGGAAAATAAAAAAACGTTGATTTAACAACGTTTCTAGCTTATTAGGAATTTACTTGGAAAATAAATTATGGACATTTTATTAGAATCATTAATCAGAAGCGAAGATGAGATTATTGAATACAAAAATCAAACCTTCTCTAATCCGCAAAATGAGACAAACATCAGTGACTCGGTTACACACAATCGTCTGATAGACTTTTGGACTCCCGTTAGATATAATTCAAATTACCCACTCAACGTTGTTATTAATTATGGCCATGTTAGGCAACAGATTTTCCTATCTCTTAAGTTAGTCGATTTCTGGAGGTATGGTAATGACTGAATACGAAATCAAAATACCTAAAACATTAGATAATGAATACGATAATTTAAAAGAACTATATTTACAAGTAGATGAAATACTACCTCATGTTCAAACCGAAGACTATGTAACATTCAACTTTGAAAATATCCGTTGGATAAATGCTGAAATGACTGTCTATCTTGGAATGCTTTTTAGTGCTGTAAATAGCAAAGGTGGAAAAGTCTATGCCCTTTTGGAAAATCTATCTCTAAAATCAAAAGAAATCCTATTAAAGAATGGATTCTTGAAAAGCTTCGGATTGGATTACGAACTACTAGATACATACAATACTACCATTCCATTTTACCGCTCATCTATTGAAAAAATTGAACAAATTGACGAATATATAGACAAGGAACTATTAAGACACATCCAAACGAAAACATCAAGCGATTTTTTAGGGGAAATCAAAGAATCATTATTAGAAATCATCCACAATGTTCGTGATCACTCAGGATCTGATGTTATCTATATGTGCGGTCAACACTACCCTAGAAAGCCCTATGGAAGTCAAAAAGGTACAATTTCATTCGCTGTATCAGATAATGGAATCGGATTAATTAAAAACATAAAAACCAAGAAGAAACTGTATTCCACAGATACTGTTGATTATTTTGATTGGGCATTTGATAAAGGAACCTCAACTAAAAATAGATATGATAGTGGAGTGGGCTTATACGAATTAAAAAAGAAACTCTTGGGAAAAGGAGAAATTAAAATTATTTCTAACAACGGCTACTATCATATAGATAAAACTGGTTACACAACTTTCTTAGAATTCCCATTCGACATTGCAGGAACGCTTGTTATCATTACATTCTTTTTAGATGATTGTCAAACTTCCTTATTTTCTGATACAATGGATTTATCAGAACTACTAAATGAATGGTTTATTTAAAGGAGAAAAAATGGAAACACTTATAATACGAGATATCATCAATAGCAATTCTGCTAACATTGACAAAAAAGGAAATTTGGTTTTTCAAGCTATCAAAGAAAGGATAGAAAAAGATCAACCAGTCATTCTAGATTTTACAGGCATTGATACACTAATTACAGCATTCTTAAATTTAGCAATTGGTCAACTCTACGATCTAAGACCAGCAACTGAATTAACGCAATTAGTAAAAATAAAACGCGACACTGTCAGTGACTCCCACTTTCAAAAAATTGCACTGGTATTAACAAATAGTAAAGAAAAAAGGCAAGAGCTTGCAAATCTACAAGATGAGGTTATGGAAGATGGCTATTGATATTAATTTGAATTCATATACCTTATCTAGAGGGGAAACATTTATTGTTGATTCAAATATATGGATCTATTTGTACTCACCTTATTCGACACACAGCCATGGTTATGAAAAGTTTATATCCAATGCCCATACTAACAAGTGCAAACTATTTGTTAATTCACAGATTATCTCTGAATATATAAACGTCATTTGCAAAACAGCATACCGCGGATATCTAAGACAAAACCGCTTGAGTGCAAAGAAGTTCATATTTAAGAGAGATTTTCAGCAAACAAATGACTATAAAAAAATTTTTCAACTCGCATGTGATAGTGTAAAAAATGATATTTTATCTCAAAGTAAAATATTACCAATAAAACTTTGGCACATAAGAGAGAGCTTAAATAATCCTCATCAAATGAATGACTATAACGATTTAGTATATTCTAAAATGTTAATTAATAATATGAAAATCGTTAGTCATGATAAAGATTTTAAAAACCATCCTGAAAATATTGTTTGGTTACACTACTAAAAAAGCCCTACGCTCACTAGGTTTGGCGACTCTGAGCGTAAGGCGAATTCTGTATAGTAAAAACCTGCTTTCAGTAGGTCTCTTTACTATACCCATTTTATCAAGAAATGAGGTAAATAGCAATGGCATACTTTAGAAAGCGTGACAATGGTTGGGAATACCGTATCAGTTATAAAACACCTGATGGCAAATACAAGCAAAAGTCCAAATCTGGTTTTCGTACTAAAGCACTTGCCACGGCAGCTGCTATTGAAATGGAAAGACAGCTCACTCAAACTGTCAGCATCGACACCAACATCAGCTTTATCGATTACTTAAAAAACTGGGCAAATACTTTCAAAAAAAGAAATCTTGCCAAAGGCACTTGGCGAAATTATGAACAAACCTTTAGGATTGTTGAACAACATTTTGGTCAAACTAAATTGACTGCCATCACGACATCTACTTATCAACAATTTCTCAATACTTTAGGCAAACACTACTATCATGGCACAATACGAGTTATTCACCATCGTTTACGTTCTTGTGTCAAATATGCCCTAGCAGACCAACTAATCCCCTACAATTTTACTGATTTAGCTATTATTACTGCCGATAAAAAAGCCAAACCATTGGATGAAAAATTTCTTGAATTAGATGAATACCAGAGGCTACTTCAGCATCTCAAAGAAAATATTACAAGCCATCGCTACATACAACTCTACCTTATTGCCGTCACAGGATTACGCGTTTCTGAAAGTTTAGGATTAACTTGGGCAGATATCGACTTAGAAAATGGTATAATAACTATTAACAAAACATGGGACATCTATGACCAATCAGGATTTATGCCAACCAAAAATCCCCAATCAATGCGTATGATTCCCATTGATGAAACGACTTCCCAACTCTTACGTGATTACAAAAACAATCGTTGGCAGACAAACGATCTTGACCGTGTCTTTCTTGAACCCAACCAAGTTTGGCTTAATCGTGTGATTAAGAAAATTGTCGGAAGAAACGTACATGTTCACTCACTCCGTCATACTTATACAAGCTACCTCATTAGCCAAGGAGTCGAGTTAATAACCATTTCCAAGGTTATTGGCCATAAAGATCTGACTGTTACACTCCAAACCTATGCCCATCTCTTAGAAGATAAAAAAGAAAAAGATTTCCACACCATTCGTCAACTCTTTCAATAATTTGGGTCGGATTTGGGGCATAAAACAACAGAAACACTATAAAATCAAGGATAATTTAAGCATATTATGATAACAAAAGAATTTGATACCATCGCTGCCATTGCTACTCCCTTGGGGGAAGGGGCTATCGGAATCGTCCGTTTGTCTGGCACAGATGCCATTACAATCGCTAGCAAGGTCTTTAAGGGGAAGGACTTAAAACAGGTCACTTCTCATACCATCAACTATGGCCATATCGTAGAAAACAACCAAATCATCGATGAAGTCATGCTCAGTCTGATGCGAGCACCAAGAACGTTTACTCGTGAAGATGTCATCGAAATCAATACACATGGCGGTCTAGCAGTGACCAACCAAATTTTGCAACTCTTGATTCGCCACGGTGCTCGTCTAGCCGAACCAGGTGAATTTACCAAGCGTGCCTTTCTCAATGGTCGAATTGACCTCACACAAGCTGAAGCAATCATGGATCTCATCCGAGCTAAGACAGATAAGGCCATGTCAATTGCGGTCAAACAATTAGACGGCTCACTGTCTGATTTGATCAATAATACACGCCAAGAAATCCTGAATACGCTGGCTCAGGTGGAAGTTAATATCGACTATCCTGAATACGATGATGTTGAAGAAATGACCACGGCTCTCTTACAAGAAAAAACTCAAGAATTTGAAAAGCTGCTGACCAACCTGCTCAAAACAGCCAAACGTGGTAAGATCTTGCGTGAGGGTTTATCAACTGCGATTATTGGCCGACCAAATGTAGGTAAATCTAGCCTACTCAATACTCTGCTGCGAGAAGACAAGGCCATTGTCACTGATATTGAAGGAACCACTCGTGACGTCATTGAAGAATATGTCAATATCAATGGGGTACCACTGAAACTCATTGATACGGCAGGGATTCGTGAAACCGATGATGTGGTTGAGCAAATCGGTGTGGAGCGTTCTAAAAAAGCCCTCAAAGAAGCTGACTTAGTGCTTTTGGTCTTAAATAGCTCTGAAAAACTAACTCCACAAGACCATCAACTTCTTGAACTCAGCCAAGGTAGCAATCGGATCATTCTTCTCAACAAAACCGATCTACCTCAAGCTATCGAAAAAGAACAATTACCAGATGATGTGCTAAGCATTTCTGTCTTAACCAAAGAAAATATTGATTTGATTGAAGAGCGTATCAACCAACTCTTCTTTGACAATGCAGGTATTGTTGAACAAGATGCCACCTACCTGTCCAATACTCGTCATATCAGTCTAATTGAACAGGCTGTGGATAGTTTACAAGCAGTCAATCAAGGTTTAGAACTTGGTATGCCAGTTGATTTACTGCAAATTGATCTCACTCGCACTTGGGAAATTTTAGGGCAAATCACTGGAGACGCTGCACCAGATGAACTCATCACACAACTCTTTAGCCAGTTTTGTCTTGGTAAATAAAAAAACCAGAATCACTAAGTGGTTCTGGTTTTTAGGAGATTTATAAAAAGAAAAGTTTTAGGATGACTATAGTATAAGCCAGCTAGCTTAATCCTAACTTAAACAAATGTTATTTTACAATTGTTAGAAATAAAAATAACTATCAAATCAATCCCTCCACAATTATAATGGTCATAACACCAAAAAGAATTGAACTCTTCACAAGATTCTCCTACTTCGCCCATTTTGGGCACACCCCCTCACAACTGTGACGATGACAACTCCAAAAAGAACTGAACTCATCACAAGGTTTTTCTTCCTTGCCCATTTTGGGCACACCTCATCACAACTGTGATGATGACAACTTCAAAAAAAATTGAGCTCATCACAAGGTTTTTCTTCCTTGCCCATTTTGGGCACACCTCATCACAACTGTGATGATGACAACTTCAAAAAAAATTGAGCTCATCACAAGATTCTCCTACTGCGCCCATTTTGGGCACACCTCATCACAACTGTGATGATGACAACTCCAAAAAGAATTGAGCTCATCACAAGATTTTTCTTCTTTGCCCAATTCGAAGCTGAGTCGCTCATCGCTAGGATGATAATCACTCCGAAGAAAATTAACTCGCTCAATATTTTTCTCTGATTTGCCAAGAAAAACTCTTTTATAGTATAATGAGACTATTAAAAGGAGTAAAGAAAAAAGTTAGTTTGAACACAAACACAGCTACCACTGATTATGTATGCTTTAATCGATAGTCAAAATGATATCAATTAAAAGACGATTCCTAAATAGAAATCGTCTTTTTTGCTGCGTTTATTTTACGATTATCAAATCTTTTAGTTGCTCAAGAATGTCTTCTAAGCCAACTCCAGCTTGTAAAAGTGCTGCTGCAGCATAGGTCCCTTCCAAAACTGGCACATCTTGAATAAGCAAGGTCTTATCTGATAAATCTGCAACCATTTCTAAATTCATCCGAGCTGAACCTAGATCATAAAAAGCTAAAAGTTGCGAGCAAGGATTGTCTGCCACAATCGCTTCAATTTGTTCAAAACTAGTACCGATACTACCATCAAGCAAGCCACCAACATAGGTCACAGGCACATCTTTTGCTACTTGGTTAATGAGATTAACCACACCTTGAGCCAAGTCCTTAGAATGAGAAACCAGTACAATACCCAAATCAGTCATTAGCCACCACCACTTCTAAAAGCGAATCAAATAGCAAGGCTGACGAATAGGAACCTGGGTCAAGATGACCCACAGAACGTTCACCCAAGTAAGAGGCACGTCCCTTGGTTGCGACCAATTCTTTTGTTTGCTCTGCATAAGCATAAACTTTCTCGACACTTAAATCGCCCATTTTTAACGCTTCAATAGTTGGTTGCCACACATCAATCATGGTCTTTTCACCTAGACTCGCTTTTCCTCTTTTGACAATCATCTCAAGGCCTGATGTTAATAATGTGACTAACTGGTCTTCATCACTAGCTTTACTCATGCCAATAAATGCTGAACCATAAAGAGGACCTGAAGCTCCACCAACTTTACTCAACAATTGCATGCCAACGGTCTTAAACACTTCACCTGTATTGGTAAATTCATTTTGATTTAGAGACTCCATGACGGTAGCCATCCCACGCGCCATATTTCCCCCATGATCACCATCCCCAATCGGAGTATCTAATTCACTCAAGTAATCCTTATTCTCTTGAATCTTTTCATTAAAATGAGTCATCCAAGCTAATGCTTCTGCTACTTTCATCCACTACTCCTTTCTACCAAGCTGGTGTATTAACTGGACTGTTCAAGGCTTCTAGCCAGTCAGCTTCTAATTTCATCAAGGTCAAAGATAGGCCTGCCATATCAATGGCCGTCATATAATTCCCTAGTTTCTTATAAACCACTTTAATGCCTTTATCGGCTAAAAGATTAGCAACATCATGAGCAAACACATATTGTTCCATCAAAGGAGTCGCTCCTAAGCCATTGATTAAAAGGGCAAATTCTTGATCTTCTGTCACTTCGAAATCGACCAAGAGCTTATCAACCAATTCCTTAGCTAATTCTTTAGAAGGTTGCATTTTTTCTTTACGATAACCTGGTTCGCCATGAATCCCTACTCCATATTCAAACTCATCATCCGCAAGAACAAAGCCTGGTTTACCAACTTCTGGTACTGTGGCACCTGATAAGGCCAAACCAATCGTTTTAATGTTTTTAACCAAATCATCAGCCAAAGCCTTAATGTCAGACAAAGATTTGCCTTCACGAGCAGCATGTCCCAAAATTTTATGAACAAATAAGGTACCCGCTACCCCTCGACGTCCTTGAGTATATAAACTATCTTCTACTGCCACATCGTCATCAACAACAACGCTAGCCACTTCAATACCTTCTAATTCTGCTAATTCTTGTGCCATTTCAAAATTCATGATGTCACCAGAATAGTTTTTGATAACCATGAAAACACCCGCACCCTCATCAGCAGCCTTAATCGCTTCTAAAATTTGGTCTGGCGTTGGTGACGTAAAGACCGCTCCACAGACCGCAGCAGATAACATCCCTTCTCCAACAAAACCAGCATGAGACGGCTCATGACCTGAACCACCACCAGAAATCAAACCAACCCGTCCTTTTTTCTCTGCCTTACGCACCAGCACATCATAACCATCTAAACGCTCCAACAAATCAGAATGGACAAAACCAATCCCTTCAATCATCTCATTGACAACATCTGTAGGCTGATTGATAATTTTTTTCATGATAAATTCCTCCTTAGCATAAGTAATCATGTATTAACACTTTCATTATACTCATTTCAAGGTCATAAGATAAGGGACAATTTTTTTAATTTGTCCCTTTTAATCTTTTTAGACTGGCTTTTCGTTCAAATTTTGTTAAGATTAAACTAGGTCTTTTGGGAGGTTTGCCATGACATCATCTTTGATTACCAAAAAACGTATTGCTAAAGCCTTCAAAAATCTCTTGGCTACTCAGGATTTCCAAACCATTTCTGTTGTTGATATTATGAAACTGGCCAAGATTAGACGTCAAACTTTCTACAATCATTTTGTAGATAAGTATCAGCTGATGGACTGGATTTTTGAAAGTGAATTGCAAGAACGTATTACTGATAACCTAGACTTCATTTCTGGGCGTCAACTGTTAATGGAACTCTTTTTATATTTTGAACAGGAACGCTATTTTTATCTTCAACTCTTTGATAGCAGAGGGCAAAATAATTTTTACGACTATTTTGTCGGCTACTGTCAGATTTTGGTGACAAAAATTATTAAAGAATATGCCACATCAGCAAAAATGGCTGATCCGCAGTTCTTAGATTTTCATCAACATTATCATAGTCATGCTCTAGCTCAAACCATCAAGGACTTTCTTCATCACAAACAAGCCTTGCCCAAACCAGACTACTTAATTAGTGAAATTTGTGCAATAGATTAGGAGATTATTATGCCCTTTATTCATAATCATAAGGAAAATATTATTTCCGACTACTTGGCAGGTTGTTTAAGTCTTTATCCACACCTAGAAAAACACCCTAATCTGCCTTTGATTTATCATAAAAATCATGATGACAAAACTGTTCCTATTCTATCAGGTGGAGGAACTGGGCACGAACCTGCGCATATCGGCTTTGTTGGACAAGGTATGCTGACGGCTGCTATTTATGGTCCTATTTTTACGCCGCCAAGTGTCAACCAAATCTATCAAGCTATTCGATTCCTTGACAAAGGGCATGGCGTATTTGTCATTATCAAAAATTTTGAAGCTGATTACCTCGCCTTTAAACAGGCCATTCAAAAAGCTAAGGCTGATGGCCATGCTGTCAAATACATTCTTTCACATGATGATATTTCTATTATTCCCAATCATCCCTTTCAAATTCGAGGGAGAGGACTGGCTGGCACTGTTTTACTCCATAAAATCTTAGGCAGTATGGCACATCAAGGAGCAACATTAGAACAATTGGAACAAGAAGGTTTTGAATTGGCAACAAAAATTGCCACCATTGGCTTTGCGACCAAATCATCAACCAAACCACGAGCTGCCCTTCCCTTATTTGATTTAGAAAAAGAATTGATTTCTTATGGTAGTGGTATTCATGGTGAAGAAGGTTATCGAATTGTTCCTTTTGAATCCTCTGAAAAATTAGCTATTGAAATCATCAACAAACTTAAATTGCACTTCCATTGGAATCCACATGATCAATTTATCCTGTTGGTTAACAACCTTGGCACGACTACCGATTTAGAAATGGGAATTTTTCTCAACGACATCAAACAACTACTTGAAATCGAAGATTTGGACATTCCTTTGGTTAAGGTAGGTAAATACATGACTAGCCTTGATATGACAGGAATTTCGGTCAGCCTTTGTCATATTAGTCGGTTAAACTGGTTAACCCATCTACAAGAACCGACGCAGGCATTTGCTTGGTAAATAAAAAACTGGAATAACTTCCAGTTCTTTTTATTTAATCAAAGAAGTGGAATGAACCACTCGATTATCCCTATCAGGATAGATATAGTTGATGGCTTGGTTGACGGCTATCGGAGCTTCACCGAATCCTGTTGCAATCAAATCCACTCGTCCATCATAACTAGCAGCATCTCCAATAGCGTAAATGCCCTCTTGGCTGGTTTCAAACAAGGGTGACACACAAACACTAGAGCGTTTGGCCTCTAAATTCCAATTTTTCAAATTTTTATTTGACGTTGAAAAACCAAAACTGACAATCAAGGCATCTAGGGGTAAATCAAGGACTTCTTCATCCTTAACTTTCTGGACCCTCAAGGATTTAAGTTGTTGACCGTCACCTAGTAATTCAATAGGCAAATAAGGTGTTAAACGCTCAACCTTAGATTGTTCCAAGGCAGCAACGCTATGCTCATGAGCTCTAAAAGCATCTCTACGATGAACCAAGGTCACTGATTTCGCCAAATCTGCCAGACTATTTGCCCAATCAACTGCCGAATCACCACCACCACAAATGACCACATCTTTATCAACAAAATCCTCCAAATGCTTAACATGATAGTAAAGATTTTGTTCAGCATAGTTTTCTTCGCCTTCTAAACCAAGTTTACGAGGAGCAAAGGCACCATTGCCACAAGCTAAAATAATGGCCCTAGATTGATGTTGGTTTTTATCCGTTTCAATTACAAAGTGATCTCCGACTTTTTCAAAACTTTTAACTTCTTCTTTTAGGCAAATTTCAGTTGTTTCCTTGAAGCGTTCCAATTGTTCTAACAACTGTTCCACCAAATCTTTCCCTGAAATTGCTGGATAGGCAGGAATGTCATAAATCAATTTTTCAGGATAAAGGATAGCTGGCTGACCCCCTAGGTCTGCCAAACTCTCAATAATCTTAACTCGTAAACCACGTAGGCCAGCATAGAAAGCCGCAAACAAACCCACTGGCCCACCACCAACAATGGTAATATCAACAATCGTCTTATCGTTCATAATCATCTCCAATTTCTTTATCAACTTCTCTAGTATAACACAAATTCAAAGCCTCATCTTAACTGAAAAATTGTGAAAAAAATAATTTGAAAATTCCATAACCTAATCTGTTGACACCTTTTTTTTTTCATGTTAATATAACAATATAAACGTGAAAGCGTTACCAAATTAAATTATATTAGGAGGAAAGTGTATGACTTTCAAAACAAGTACTGCCGAAGGCCCAGTTAATTTTTATAATGTCTATGATTTAGAAAAAATGGCTCAAAGCGTTATTCCTAAAGGGGCATTTGGTTACATCGCTAGTGGAGCGGGTGACACCTTTACCCTTTATGAAAACATTCGTTCATTTAATCATAAGTTGATCGTTCCAGAAACCTTACGTGGCGTTGAAAATCCTGACACAAGCACTGTATTTGATGGTGATAAGCTAACTTCTCCAATTATCATGGCACCTGTTGCGGCTCAAAAATTAGCTAACGTTCAAGGTGAAGCTGCCTGTGCCAAAGGTGTTAGCGACTACGGTACCATCTATACAACAAGTTCGTATGCTTCAGCAGACCTTCCAGAGATTTCACAAGCTCTTAACGGTGCGCCACACTGGTTCCAATTTTACATGAGTAAAGATGATGGTATCAACCGTAACATCATGGATCGTGTTAAAGCAGAAGGCTATAAAGCCATTGTTTTAACAACTGACGCGACTGTCGGAGGTAACCGTGAAACAGATGCTCGTAACGGTTATGTCTTCCCAGTTGGTATGCCAATCGTTGAAGAATACCTACCACAAGGTGCAGGACAAACAATGGACTTCGTTTACAAATCAGCGAAACAAGCCCTATCTGCACGTGACGTTGAATTCATCGCAGAATACTCAGGACTTCCAGTTTATGTGAAAGGTCCGCAATGTAAAGAAGATGTTAGAATCTCACTTGATGCCGGTGCATCAGGTATCTGGGTAACCAACCACGGTGGTCGTCAATTGGATGGTGGTCCTGCGACATTTGACTCACTTCAAGAGGTTGCTGAAGCTGTTGACAAACGCGTTCCAATCGTCTTTGACTCTGGTGTGCGTCGTGGTCAACATGTCTTCAAAGCCCTTGCTTCAGGTGCTGATTTGGTAGCAATCGGTCGTCCAGCTATCTATGGTCTAGCTCTTGGTGGAAGTATCGGTGTACGTCAAGTCTTTGATAAATTGACAGATGAATTGAAGATGGTTATGCAATTGGCTGGTAAACAAACTATCGAAGATGTTAAGAACACAACACTTCGTGACAATCCATACCCATCTCCACTACCTTCTGAAGCAGCTCCGCTTAAGCTTTACTAATTTTCAGTACAACTAACATAAAAAGAAACCTTTTATTCAAAGGTTTCTTTTTTTATGTCTTCTAATAATTGACTTTCTTCTGCTGTCAGTTGATAATTTTCCAACAAATCCGGACGGCGTAAATAAGTTTTTCTTAATGATTCTTTCAGACGCCATTGACGGATATTTTCATGATGACCACTCATCAGCACATCTGGAACCACCATACCTTGATAATCATAAGGACGTGTATATTGAGGATATTCCAATAAACCAGATGAAAAACTATCATCTTGATGACTAACCTCTTTACCAATAACTGATGGAAGCAAACGAACTGTGGCATCAATAATGGTCATAGCTGCCAATTCTCCTCCTGTCAAGACAAAATCTCCCAAAGAAATCTCATCTGTCACCAAGGTCTTTATTCTTTCGTCATAACCTTCATAATGGCCACAAATAAAAATCAATTCTTCTTCTTGGGCTAATTCTTCAGCGTAAGTTTGATCAAAGGAACGACCGGCAGGATCCAACAAAATCACTCGTGGATTTTTTTTGTCAATAGCATCAAAAGCGTCAAAAATCGGCTGTGCCCTTAACAACATCCCTTGACCACCACCATAAGGCTCGTCGTCCACATGGCGTGCTTTTTCAGCATAATTTCTAAAATTATGATAGGTCACTCTGACCAGTCCCTTATCTCTCGCCTTGCCAACAATAGAATGTTCTAAAGGCGAAAACATTTCTGGAAAAAGGCTTAAGATATCAATCTTCATCATCTAAACCCTCTAACAATTCAACAGCTACTCTACCTGACGCCAAATCCACATCAAGTACCACTGATGGAATATAAGGTAATAACAAGTCACGTTTGCCTTGACGCTTCACCACCCAGACATCATTGGCTCCTGGTTGTAAAATTTCTTTTATTTCACCAATATAATTGTCTTGTTCATAGACTTCAAGACCAATGATTTCATGGTAGTAAAATTCGTCATCTTCTAAATCGGTCAAATCTTCTTCGGCAATTTTAAGAAAATGTTCCTTATATTTTTCCACTTCATTGATATGATAATGGTCTTTGAATTTAATAATGTCAAAATTTTTATGTTTACGATGACTAGCAATTTCCACGGTTTTAACCAAGTGATCATTGGCATCAAAAAGAGCTAACTGACTTCCTTTTTTGAAACGTTCGTCTGCAAAATCAGTCACACTCAAAACCCTTAGTTCACCTTGTAAACCTTGTGTGTTAACAATTTTTCCAACGTTAAAATAATTCATGCCATCTCCTAATATCTGTAAACTATTGTCTTTTTATTCTATCATGATATGCTTAAAAAGACCAGTCTAACCAAGAAAAAACAGCTCACTAGAGCTGTTTTAATTTGTTTTTTCATCAATCACTAGACGAACTTTCTTACCTTGAATTGGCACGGAATAGACAATCGATCTTATTGCAGAAATCGTTCGCCCCTTTCTACCGATAATACGACCAATATCTTGGGCATCCAAATCAAGATGGTATTCCAAAAATTCGGGAGTATCCTGTATTTTGATAACAAGTTTATCTGGTTGTGAAATCAGAGGTTTCACAATCGCAATAATGAGATTTTCAATCGTGTCCATAGGCTAAGAATTATTTAGAAAATTTTTGTTCGTGGAATTTCTTCATCACGCCAGCTTTTGAAAATAGGTTACGCACTGTATCAGATGGTTGAGCACCTTTTGACAACCAGTCAAGAACACGCTCTTCTTTAAGGCTAACTTGATTTTCTTCTACAAGTGGGTTGTAAGTTCCAACTGTTTCGATGAAACGACCATCACGTGGTGCACGTGAATCTGCTACGTTAATACGATAAAAAGGTTTTTTCTTTGAACCCATACGAGTCAAACGAATTTTTACTGCCATGTGTAAAATCTCTTTTCTATTTCTTTATTTAGGGAAAGTTCTCCCTCACTTAAATTAGTATAGCACAAGTAAAAAAGGGTGTCAAGAAAAAAACTTGACACCCTTTTAGTTTTATTATCAGAAAAGCTACCTTCTAAAAATTTAGAAGATAGCTTAAGAAATATTAAATTGACTAATTTTTTACTTGCTCAGTAGCAATGTCTTCACCGAACCACTTATCTGATATTTTTTGGAATTCTCCCGATTGATAAAGATCCTTGAAACCTTGATTGATTTTTTCAACCAAAGTCTTGTCTGCCTGACGTGCACCTACTGCAAAATCTTCACCACTATATTCACTAGCAATGATGTTGTATTGATCCAATTGCTCTTCTTTTTGCAAGTAGTAGTTAGCATAAACACGATCAATCAATAGCCCATCAATACGGTCATTTTTCAAGTCAATCAAGGCTTCTGTAAAGGTGCTGTACTGTGTAGCGTCTTGATCTTTAACTAAGTCTTTCAAGACTTGTGGATTATTTTGAAAGGCATCATAGCCGGATGAACCAGCTTGCACACCTAGAACCTTATCTTTCATATCAGAAAAAGAGGTGATTTTAGATGATTTTTTAGTGACCAAGACTTGTTCGTTATTCATATAAGGATTGGTAAACAGTACTTTCTTCGCACGTTCATCCGTCATTGAATAACCGTTCCAGATCAGATCAATCTTACCGTTTGTCAATTCTGTTTCTTTCAGATCCCAGTTAATTGCCTGCCATTTGACCTTAATCCCGTAAGATTCAAACAAGGTATTGGCTAAATCAATATCAAATCCAACATTTTGACCTGATTCATCTTCAAAGCCCATGGGAACAAAAGTGTTATCAAAACCAATCGTAATGGTTTTTTCTTTTTCATAACGTGACCATTGATCAGTTGTTATAGTCGAGCTTCCACTATTCTTGGCTTGGCAAGCCACTAACAAGAAACTCAAACCTAGAGTTAGTATTGCAAAGAGTTTTTTCATTTTATTGTCTTCTTTCTATTTGGGATAGACCTTGACAATGTCATCAGCAATATGCTGAGCAAAGTCCAAATCATGAGTAATGATTAACTGAGTGATGCCGGTTTGCTTATTTTGCAAAATCAATTGTTCCACCTCACGACGTAATTCAGGATCAAGAGCTGAAGTTGGCTCATCATAACCAATAATTTCTGGATCAATCATCATGGCTCGGGCTAGGGCTACCCGTTGCTTTTGACCACCAGATAAGGCGTGAGGGTAGTTCTTAACTTGATTAGAGAGACCAAGACGCTCTAACAGCTCCAATGCCTTTGTTTCCGCAGCTGCCCTAGACATGCCTTGTGTCTTAACAGGTGATAAGATTAAGTTATCTAAAACGGTCAAATGTGGAAATAATTGAAAATCTTGAAAAACAAAACCTAGCAATTGATTTTTAGTGAAATAATCTCGTCCTACTTCTTTTCCATTATGGAAAATCTGTCCACTATCAATACTTTCTAAACCAGCTAGCATACGAAGCAAAGTGGTCTTTCCTCCACCAGATTGACCAACAATAGCCAAAGTTTTTCCTTTTTCAATGGTTAAGTCAAAATTCTCAAAAATTTGTTTACTGCCAAAACGCTTGGCAATTTGTTTTAACACTAACATGATGTCTCCCTATTTGTAATAGTTATATTTCTTTTCAACTTGTTTAGACACCAAGGTCAATCCACCAATGACAATCAGGTAAATAGCACCTGCAATAAACATCGGTACTAAACTGGCATCACGGTTAGCTGCCGTCCTACTCGCCAAAAGCAAATCACCTACACCTAAGGTATAAACTAAGGCCGAATCTTTAACTAAAGTAATGACTTCATTAAACACACTTGGTAAAACCACCTTGGTCACCTGTGGCAAAATGACATAACGAATAGTTTGTAACTGACTGAGCTTAAGTACTTGAGCCGCCTCATACTGACCCTGAGGAATACTTTCAATACCACCACGAAATATCTCTGCAAAATAAGCAGCATAATTCAATGTGAAGGCTAAAATAGCTGCTGGCATCCGATCAAGTGTAATGCCAACATTTGGCAAAACATAATAGATGAAAATCAATTGCAAGAGCAAGGGGGTTCCTCGCATGATCCAAATATAGATAGTCAATAACCAGTTAAGAAACTTAATTTTCAGTTTCATCACAAAAGCTAGTATCGCTCCTAAAGGGACGGAGAGAACTAACACTAGCACAAAAATTTGCAAAGTTACTAAAGCCCCCTTTAATAAACTGGGCAAAACTTCAAATAGATAAGACATCTTTTCTCCTTCAGTGATAATCTCTACTATTTTACCAAAATAATCCAAACTTTGTAAAGTAAATCTTTTATTGATGCTCGTCAACTGATTTTGAAATACATTTTTTTCTGTACAATTTTCATACTAATCTGATGATTTTTCAAAAAACTCTTGTCATTCTGAAAAGTTTTTGCTAAAATACAATATATATTAAATTTTGATAATAACAAATTTTAGAAAGGAGCTTGCTATGATGCTACTAGTTGTCGCTATTATTCTTATTATTATGGTTGAACACGTTTATATCAGTAGTGGATAGCAACGCTTTTTTCTGTACACTTGTATGATAAAGCCAGTAGCTACTCACTTTGTAGCTACTGGCTTTTCTATTATCAAAATTTAATAGTGAATTTTTTATCAAATGAAAGGAAACTGTTATGACAGCAACAAAATCAACTCTTTCTGTCGGTCAATTTCTAAATAAAGTTCTTAACGGAACTGCTATCGCCGTAATCGTCGGCCTTATTCCAAATGCCATCTTGGCTGTTCTTTTAACCAGTGGCCTATTTCAAGGCAACAGCTTTGTAGCTACTTGGCATTCAGCCAACGTCCTCTTTCAAGCTACCATCCCTGCCTTAATGGGAACCTTAATTGCGCTTCAATTCGGATTTGATGGGCTGAAGGTCGGTGTCGTTGCTGCTGCCACCTATGTTGGTTCTGGAGTAACCAGTAAATCTGCCGTCGCAGCTGGATTATTGAGCCAACTTCAAGATAGTAAAGCAAATGAGGAAGTCATCCAAACTGCCACAACACTAGCTGGCTCTTTCTTTACCGCTGGAACTGGTGATATCATCAATGCCATGTTAGTGGCTAGCTTGACTGTTGCCCTCCTTCTTGCTCTTGGCGACAAATTAGGCTCACTCAATATCATCTTTTTACCAATCTTATCTGCCTTGGTAGGCACAGTTGGTCTTTACACTCTTCCTCATG
Organism: Streptococcus sp. sy004; assembly: GCF_007859205.1. Lineage (GTDB taxonomy): Bacteria > Bacillota > Bacilli > Lactobacillales > Streptococcaceae > Streptococcus. The sequence goes on along the minus strand of NZ_VOHP01000001.1, from coordinate 68,812 downwards.
TCAAAGGCATCACCACTCAAATCGGAGTTCTTATCCAAAACTTTACAGAACTTCAACCCTACTTGATGAGTATGTTAATCTGTATCTCTTTTGCTATCCTTATCGTCTCACCTATCTCAACGGTCGCAATCGGTTTAGCCGTTGGATTGACTGGTATCTCGGCTGGTGCTTCTGCCATGGGAGTAGCCGCAACTACGATGGTCTTAGTCGTTCATTCTTTCACTGTTAATAAACCTGGAGTGACAATAGCTGTTGCCCTTGCTTCGATGAAAATGATGATGCCAAATGTTTTCAAAAATCCTATCGTTTATGTCAATATCATCACTACAGCAGCCCTTTGCTCACTACTTGTTCCTCTTTTTAATATCACAGGAACACCTGCTAGTGCTGGATTTGGCCTTGTCGGTTTAACCGGTTTATTTGCCTCAATCAATGGTGGACTATCGCCTGTCCTAGCACCAGTAGTTTGGATTTTATTACCTTTGGCTATCGCTATCGCCACTCGCTTTGTTTACACTAAATTACTAAAACTTTATTCTGCAGAAGTCTTTAAGTTTGAAACAAAATAACAATCAAGGAGATTTATCTTATGACAACACCTGCTTCACAATTAGACTGGAACAATCTTGGCTTTGCCTATATGAAATTACCTTACCGCTATGTAGCACGTTACAAAGATGGTGCTTGGCAACAAGGAGAACTTACAGAAGAGGCTGACTTTAATATCTCTGAATGTTCTCCCTGCCTTCACTATGGGCAACAAGCCTTTGAAGGCATGAAGGCTTATCGTACCAAAGACGGTTCACTTCAACTCTTTAGACCTGATATGAATGCCGAGCGTCTGCAACGTTCAGCACGTCGTTTGCTCATGCCCCCTGTTCCTACTGACATGTTTATTGATGCTGTCAAAGCTGTCGTAAAAGCCAATGCCGACTATGTCCCACCTTATGGTTCAGGAGGCACCTTATATCTTAGACCGCTTTTGATTGGTGTCGGAGATGTTATCGGCATCAAGCCCGCACCTGAATACATCTTCTGCGTCTTTGCCATGCCTGTTGGCAATTATTTCAAAGGTGGCTTGACCCCAACTAACTTCTTGGTGTCAACTGAATTTGACCGTGCTGCTCCAAATGGTACTGGTGCTGCAAAGGTTGGGGGGAACTATGCTGCCAGCTATCTACCAGGAAAATTGGCTCAAGAACGTCAATTCTCTGATGTCGTTTACCTTGACCCTGCCACTCATACCAAGATTGAAGAAGTCGGAGCTGCCAACTTCTTCGGCATCACAAAAGACAATGAATTTGTCACGCCACTCAGTCCGTCAATCCTACCTTCAATCACCAAATATTCACTGCTTTATCTAGCTGAGCATCGTCTTGGTCTTAAAGCCATTGAAGGAGATGTGCCAGTAGCAGAACTCGATCGCTTTGTTGAAGCTGGTGCTTGTGGAACGGCTGCTGTCATCTCACCAATCGGTGGCCTACAAATCGGTGAGGACTTCCATGTCTTTTACAGTGAAACAGAAGTCGGACCTGTCACTCGTCGTCTCTACGAAGAATTAACTGGTATCCAATTTGGCGATGTGGACGCTCCTGAAGGCTGGATTGTCAAAGTTGACTAAAGTAAAAAATCTTAGATCCTGTGATCTAAGATTTTTTATTTAATTATCCATCATACCTGCTTGTAATTGATACATACGATGATAGGTTCCTTCTAGAGCAAGAAGCTCTTGATGACTCCCTTGCTCAATAATCTTACCTTTGTTTAAGACATAAATGCAATTAGCATCTTGAATAGTTGATAAACGATGGGCAATCGCAATGGTCGTACGGCCCTGTCTCATTTTCTCTAAAGATTTTTGAACAGTTTGCTCCGTTTCAGAGTCAATATTAGCTGTCGCTTCATCTAAAATGAGAATCTTCGGTTGGCTAGCTACTGTTCGTGCAAAAGCTAGTAGTTGCCGTTGTCCTGTTGAAAAAGTCGAACCACGCTCAGTCACAGGGTCATCATAACCTTTGGGAAGTTTTTGAATGAACTGGTCAGCATCAACAAATTTCGCTGAGGCTTTAACGTCTTCATCTGTCAAATCTTGGTACATTTTAATATTAGACTTGATAGTACCATGATATAAGAACGGGTCTTGCAAGACCAAACCAATCGTTTGACGCAAGGTTGCTTGATCGTAAGTTCTGATGTCACGACCATCTATCAAGACTTGACCAGATTGAAAATCATAAAAGCGCATGAGGACATTGATGATTGATGATTTACCTGAACCAGTACTACCAACAAAGGCAATGGTTTCACCTTTTTTCACACGGAAAGACACCTTATCCAAGATTTGATTCTTACCATCATAAGAGAAACTAACATCCTTAAACTCAATATCACCTTGGGTAATAATTGGCCCACTAGCTGATTGGCTGGGTTCGTAATCTTTACGGTCAATGAGGGCAAAAACACGACCAGCTGCTACCATTGACGTTTGTAGCGTTGAAAAGTTTTGGGTTACTTCAATCAAGGGATCAAAAAGACGATTAACATACTGAATAAAAGCATAAATCAAACCTGCCGTCACGCCAGATTCTTGCCAACTTAAACCAAAATAGAGCATAAGCAAGGCATAAGCCAATAATTTTAACAATGACATGGCTGGACGTAAAAATAAACTATCTAGCGCCATTGAACGATTAGCATAGGTCATATGTTCCTGGTTTATGTCTGAGAATTCTTGACGCAGACGCTCTTCTTGGCGAAAGGCTTGAATGATGCTAATTCCTTCAATACTTTCAGATAACTTACTATTGATGTCACTCAAAAGACTTCTAGTTTTCGAGATGACAGGTTCTGACAATTTACGATAAAGAGTTACTAAAATAAAAATACAAGGTAAAAGCATTGACACCAAGAATGTCAAACCATGATTGAGGCCCAGCATGGTATAAAAGGTCACAACAAAGATAAAAATAGCTGAAACAAAATTAGCTAAAATTCCTGAGAACATCTCACTGATAGCTTCAGTATCATTGGTAATTCTTGATACAATAGCTCCTGCTGGTGTTTGATCAAAGTAAGACATGCCTAACTTTTCCATATTAGCAAAAGCGTCACGGCGAATGTCTCTTACAATACTGAAAGAAACTTTGGCAAACAACAGATTACCAAGGTACTGCAAAAGCGTCTGTAAAAGATAAAGACCATAGTAACCCACTAAAATCAGCATGGCTGTTTGATTAAGATTAGCTAAAAAATGATCAATAAAATTAGAAGCCACCAAGGGAATCACGTTTTTAACAATAGTGGTCATCAAAAGTAATAACAAAGCAAAAAACGTTAGCAACTTATAGGGTTTTAAATAAGATAAAAGTCTTTTAAAGGTCTGCCATTGTTGGCTTTTAGAAGTCATCGCTACCTCCTTCTAAATCAAGCTGTTGACTCGCATAGGTTTCTGCATACCAACCTCCTTGGGCTAAGAGGTCTTCGTGACGACCTCGCTCAATAATTTGACCATCTTGCATAACTAAGATCAAATCAGCATGAACAACCGCACTCAAACGATGAGCTGAGATGATAGTTGTTTTTCCTGTACGAGATTGTTTTAGATTATCAATAATGGCGTGTTCTGTCTTAGCATCAACTGCCGACAAAGAATCATCCAAAATCAAAATGTCCGGATCCAAAATCATTGCTCGACTCATGGCAACTCGCTGACGTTGCCCACCAGATAAAGAAACACCTTTTTCACCAAGTAAGGTATCAAATCCTTCAGGCATGGCTTGAATATCCTCATGGACATGAGTCAACTTAGTAATAGCTTCAACTTGAGCCAAACTAAAGTCTGGATTAGCAAAACGAATATTATCGACAATAGACATGGCAAACAAGAATTGATCTTGAGGCACATAACCAATCAAAGAACGTAAATCTGTCAAACGATAGTCTTTAATGTTATGCCCTGCCAATTTAATTTCACCATCCGTGATATCAAATTCGCGCAATAGGGCTTTAATCAAACTAGACTTGCCTGAACCTGTTTGCCCAACTAAACCTAGTGTTTGACCTTTTTCCAAGGTAAAGTAAATATCTGACAAGGTTTTTTGTTCTTCATAAGCAAATTGGGCAATAGCATACTCCAAGCGACCATTTTTGATTTGTGACTGCGGCTTCTCACTTTCTTGCACATCTGACTCTTGAGCTAGGAGCATTTGAATGCGTTCATAAGAAACCTTACCTCTCTGCGTCATATTAAATAAGAAACCAATAGCCATTAGTGGCCAGACCAACATATCCAAGTAGGTAATAAATGTAACCATATCACCAATACTAACTTTTTGTTGGGCAACCATAAAACTACCAACTAAAAGGGTCAAGACATAAGTAGCACCAACAAAAAGTAAGACTAAGGGATCAAAAAGGACATCATATTTCATGGCTGTCATGTTTTTTTCAAACGTGTCCTGATTGATTTTTTGAAAACTCTCAAATTCTGCTGCTTGATAACCAAAAGATTTGGTAACTTTAACTCCCGATACACTTTCTTGAACACTATTATTTAGTTCAGAAAAGGCTGCATTAGCTGATTTGAAACTATCGTGCATTTTTTTTGATAGACGATTAGTTGCAAAAGCCATAAAAGGTAGCGGCAAGATAGCAATCAAGGTCATTTGCCAAGAAATATTGAAAAACATGGTAAATAAGGTAACCAAGGCTGTGACAGACGCATCTACGGCTGACATGACACCGCCACCAGCAAGTCTGGTTAAGGCATTGATGTCGTTGGTGGCATGAGCCATCAAGTCACCTGTTCGATATTTCTGATAAAAGCTAGGCGCCATTTTGGTAAATTGCTCAAATAAACGTTGTCGCATGATTTGACCCAAGCGATACGAAGTCCCTAAAATATACATCCGCCAAACATAGCGTAGCCCATACATCGCAAAAGCAGCTAAAAGCAAATAAAGCAATTGCCACAAAAGTGCTGGTTGGCTCAAATTTCGACTGGCAATCTGATCAACAATTCGCCCCATCACCATTGGTGGAATCAAGTTAATCACAGATACCAAACTCAAGGAAAAAATCCCAATCAGGTAGCGGCGTTTTTCTAACTTGAAAAACCACCAAAGCTGACCAATGATACTGGTCTCAAAAAACTTTCTTTTCATCGTATCTCCTTTTTTCATTTCTAAATAAAAATAGATAACTGACTGATTATACACCAAAGCGTGTCATTTATCAATACATAGAGATAAAAAGACAAACCTCGGTTGTTACGAAAAGTCATCAACGAGATTTGTCTTTCTTGTACCAATAATATTTCGTTAGCATAGCGTAACTTAGAGCTGCTAAAATGGCACCCAAAGTGTTGGTCCAAAGATCATCCACTTCAAAAACACGATTAAAATCAAAAAAAATGTCTAATAAAATCTGCCCTACTTCAATCAATAAACTAAAACACAGTCCCAATCGCCAAGCCTTAGCGTAGGGACTATAAGTTGGATACAAAAAAAAGAAAATTAAGAAAAAAGGATAAAGTAAAAAGATATTAGCTAGATTTTGTCCCAAAACCCACATCAAACTAAAACCATCTGTAATCTCAGAAAAGCGCAATAAGGTATTAAATGGTGTTAAAAGTAGAGGAACACGCCCAACATAAAAAATCCCTGGTGTTTTGACGCCACTAATGGTAGGCTGAGGAATAAAACACATCAAAGCAATGACTATAAGATAAAGCCCCAATAAAAACAGTAGAAATCCTTTTGCCTTTTGACTAATCGGATAGGGCCTTGTCAACTTAACCTTTTTTCTGACGAATAACAAAGTTTTGTTTTCTCTCCTCATATTGCTCTTTATTAGATAATTTATTATCTTTTTTACCAATCTTATTTCTTATCCGTGACCGATAAGACTTTTTGCGAGGCCGTTGACTTATAAAAGCTGGTTCTTCTATTGCTTCTTGAGGTTGATGATTGTAGAGAACAAAGTAGGCGCAACCATAATTACAAAATTCCTTTAGATAATCTTCCAAGTGATTCATATTGTCCAAATGATTTAGGGCCTTTTCTGGTCGATAAAATCCTTTAAGGCGTAGTTGATCATTTCCCCAATCTCCAACAATATAGTCATATCTTAATAAAATTGGCGAAAAACGTTGACTAAAGACCTGAGCATCAAAAGCATCACGATAATTGTCAACCAAATCAAAACTTAAATCGTCTGATTTAACAAGCTGCTCTAGGCAAACAAACTCTGGACCAGGAAATTTATTATAATTGTAAAGTTCAGGAGCAATTTCTTTTTTCATGACTCTTACTTTCTAGACGTTACTTTCGTTCTATTATACCCCATTTTTGATGATTTGTTATCAAGAAACCATGATTTACAAAATCTTTACCATTATATGACAATTAAAAGACAAATCTTTTGAGCTTCTAACTATTTTTTGATAAAATAAAAGTGTATCATAAAATTTTATGGAGGTCATTATGAATACATCTATTTTGGATAACGGTTTTATTCAACAAATCGTTTCTTATGTACCATCCGCTCTTCGTGTGATTGTACTTATTCTATTAGCTCTTATTTTGGCTAATGTTATCAGAAAATTAGTCATCAAAGGACTAACTGCAATTAAACCTATTAGCTATCTTAGCAAATGGGGCTTGGTCAAAGAAGATGCTGATGAAACTGGCTTGAAGAAAACAATTGGTCAAGTTTTCTATTTTGCTACAATTCTTTTCTTCCTACCAGCTATTCTATCTGGACTTGGTGTAGCAAGTGTTGTTGACCCAATTTCAAGCATGTTTGCTGAATTCTTTGGTTTCATTCCAAACATCATTGCAACAGGCTTCATCCTTTTCCTTGGGTTTTACTTCTGCAAGTTCATCAAAAACTTGATTAAAAATCTTATTATCAATCTACCAATTGATAAATGGATGACTAAAGCTCTTGGCCAAGACAGCAACACTGCTCTTACTAACGAAGCACAATTGGCTGATGTTCTTTCAACAATTGTTTATGTGTTGATCTTTGTACCAATCTTGGCTACTGCACTTGACACTCTTGGTGTAGCGGCACTTTCTAAACCAATCGTTGCCCTACTTGATCAAGTTGTTGGTTTCATTCCAAATCTTGTCACAGCAGTTCTGTTACTGGTTATCGGTGGTTTCCTTGCTAAACTAATTGGTAACCTTGTTGAAAAATTGCTTGAAACTTCAGGAATCAACCAATACTCTAAATACCTTAGCTTTGACGAGAAAAAAGCTAGCTACTCACTTTCAAAAATGATTGCTAACCTTGTTCGTGGTATTCTGGCAATCTTCTTCCTTGTACAAGCAATTGCTGTTCTTAACTTGGAAGTGCTTAACACGATCGGCTTCTCAATCATTGCTTTCTTGCCAGCTATCATCAGCTCATTGTTAATCCTTGCTGCTGCTGTTATCGGTGGTAACATCTTGGCTGACTTCTTCGGTAAAGTAACTAACAACAAGTTCTTGGCTGAATTAGTTCGCTACGGTTTAATTGTTCTTGCTGTCTTTATGACACTTGATCAACTTGGTATTGCTCAAACAATCGTTCAATCAGCTTTCACAATCATCTTGTCTGCACTTGCAGTTGCATTTGCTCTTGCATTTGGTCTTGGTGGTCGCGACTTTGCTGCTAAACAATTAGACAAGCTAGACAAAACAATTAACAAAGACAAATAATCCAATCTAAAAATCATCAACCTTAAGGTTGATGATTTTTTATATTATCAATTTATTGGTTTATTACGCTTTGATAAACCTTAACTAATTCTTGACCGATTTTCTCAATTCGCCGTGAACGTGCAACTTGATAACCTGCCTCTGTTTTTTGACTACGACCTAATAAAACCTTATTGATAGCTTCAACAAAACCAGACACATCTCTCGCTAATTCAGCACTCCTCTCATCAATCCACCCTTGATAAACTGGAATGTCACGCAGTATTAAGTGTTGGCGACTTGCTAAGGCCTCTAACACAACAATTCCTTCGGTTTCTTCCTTACTCGGAAAAAAGAAAGCATCTGCCCCTGTCATAGCGCCTTCAAACACATCTCCCTTGATATAACCCGCAAAAGTTACATTAGCTGGATGATGTTTATTGACCAGACGTCTGATTTTAGCTGGAATAACCCATTTATTCGTTTCACCAAACCAAATAAAACGAACATGAGGTAGTTGCTCAGCCACTTTTACAAAATCTTCGATACCTTTCCGTTTAAAGTATAAGCCTGCACAAACAACAACGGCTTGATCCTTAGTTAATTGAAAATAATCTCGGAAAATTGCTTCTTTATTTTGGCTTTCTTGATACCGACTAAGGTCAATCCCATTTGAAACCACAAAAATTGGTGTTTTAATACCATAGCCTGCAATCAAGGATTTAGAATAAGTCGTTGGGGTAATAATGGCATCAGCTTCTTGATAAAATTGACAAAGGTACCATTTAAATAATAGACTAATCAGATTTGAGCCAATAAAAGAATCTCTAAAGTCTTCTTCAGTGGAATGACCGTGCATGATAACTTTTTTACCTGCTCTTTTAGCAGTCTTAATCAACCGCCAAGATTTCCAACCATAAGTATTGATATGAACCAAGTCATAGTCATCGTTTGGATTGGTTGTATAGGCTTGTCCAACTGCCTGCAAGGCTTTTTCTTGATGTTTAATAGCGCGACCAATACCTGACTTGCGTAAATAATGCTCTGCTTCTAAATACAGTAATACTTTCATAGCACCTTCTATTATAACGCTTTTTGTTCCAATGGTAAATAAAAACAGCCAATGTGACTGTCTTTACTCCTTAGTTGTGCCACGTTTTTTAACCCGATGATTAAGAATGATTTCTTTTTGTTCTAATTCTTCTTTATTCATAATCTTGGTTAACATCCGCATAGCAATGGCACCTACATCATAAATTGGTTGACTAATTGACGTCAAATTTGGTCGAGTAAAGTTTACAACTTCAGAATCATTGCTGGTAATCATTTCAAAATCCTCTGGTACTGTTTTACCTGCTGCAAAAAGACCATTTAATAAACCAGCTGCCAAATCATCTTCTACTACATAGGCTGCAGTTGCACCCGACACCAATAAACGTTTAGCTAAATCAAAACCGTCTTGATAACGATAATTGGCTTCAAATACCAAAGCTTCTGTAAAGTCAAGTCCCTTAGCTTTCAAGGCTTCTTTATAACCCTGCAATCGAATCTTACCATTGATATCTTCCATCAAAGACCCAGAAACTAAGGCAATCTTGTCATGACGTTCAGCCAATAATTCAATCGCATCCTTAGTGGCTTGCTTATAGTCGATATTAACGCTTGGTAATTGATCTTCTAAATCAACTGTTCCAGCCAAAACAACTGGAGTTCTTGAACGACGAAACTCTGAGCGAACCTCATCAGTCAGATGGTGACTCATGTAGATAATACCATCAACCTGTTTAGAAAACAGCATATTCACCACATTGACTTCTTTTTCCGGATTCTCATCACTTGAAGCAATAATAATATCATACTTATACATAGTAGCAATGTCATCAATTCCTTTAGCCAATATTGAAAAATAAGAATTAGCAATATCAGGAATTACAACACCTACCGTTGTCGTTCTTTTACTAGCTAAACCACGCGCCACTGCATTAGGACGATAATCTAGACGTTCGATGACTTCCAAAACTTTTTGACGCGTATTTTCTTTAACATTCTTATTACCATTGACGACCCGGCTAACTGTTGCCATGGAAACACCTGCTTCACGGGCAACATCATAAATGGTTACTGTATCATCAATATTCATTTCTCTTTACCTTACCTTTCTAAATTGAAAATATCGCTTACATTTATTATTATAACACCATTAGTTTGCTCTTTCAAATAATAGAGCAGTAATTTTTGAGAATTTTACTTATTTTTTCAAGAAAAGCTTGCTTTTTCCTTTAATTTTTGAAAAAATAAAATCTAAGGAGGCTACTATGACAAAATTAGCTCATATTCAAACACTATTGAAAGACCATCATAAACAAGTTGCTATTTTTTCTAATCCTGTTACCATTAATTATCTGACAGGTTATTTCTGCGACCCTCACGAACGACAACTCTTCTTGTTTGTCTTTACTGACCAAGAACCTCTCCTTTTTCTACCTGAGTTAGATACCTTACGAGCTAGTCAGCAGATTGATTTTCCTATCGTGGGCTATGCTGATCATGAAAATCCTTGGCAAAAATTGCAAAGTGTTTTGAAAAACTTATCTTATCCACAACTTTTTGCTGAATTTAATCATCTGAATGTCAATAAATTTCAAGGTCTACAAAATATTCTCAAGGGACATTTTTCAGACATCACCCCACTAATCAACCAAATGAAGATGATTAAGTCAGCTGATGAGATTGAAAAAATGATGCTGGCTGGTCGTATGGCGGATCAAGCCATGGCAGTTGGCTTTGAACACATCAATCTTGAGCAAACCGAATTGGATCTTATCGCTCAAATCGAATTTGCTATGAAAAAGGCAGGAGCTGATCGCATGAGTTTTGAAACCATGGTTCTAACAGGTAAAAATGCCGCCAATCCCCATGGTATTCCAAGTCATCATAAAATTGAAAACCACGCACTTCTCCTCTTTGATCTTGGTGTAGAAACGCTAGGTTATACCAGTGATATGACGAGAACCGTAGCTGTTGGTCAACCTGATCAGTTCAAGAAAGACATTTATCAACTCTGCTTAGAAGCTCAACTGACGGCTCTGGATATGATTAAACCTGGTGTCACAGCAGGCGAAATTGATGCAGCCGCTCGCTCAGTGATTGAAAAAGCTGGTTATGGCCCGTATTTTAATCACCGTTTAGGGCACGGACTTGGGATGGAAGTGCATGAGTTTCCTTCCATTATGACTGGTAATAACCTTATTATTCAAGAAGGCATGTGTTTCTCTGTAGAACCTGGTATCTATATACCTGATAAGGTAGGCGTACGTATTGAGGATTGTGGCTATGTAACAAAAAATGGTTTTGATCTCTTTACACAAACCAAAAAAGACCTACTTTATTTTTAAGCTAAACCTGTAGTGGCTAACTACAGGTTTTTTCTTTCTTTTATCAGACAAAAAGACCATGAACATTGACGTTCATGGTCTCAACTGATTGTATCAAGTTTGATTGTTAATAAAATTTAGGTTCTATCTCTTGTTAACAGCTTTCATGACACGAGCAATTTCACGGTTTTGATCACGACGCTTAATACTCTCACGTTTATCATAATCATGTTTCCCCTTGGCTAAACCAAGTAACACCTTGGCAAAACCATCTTTCAGATAAACCTTTAAGGGAACAAGGGTCATTCCTGTTCCTTTTAGCTCCTGAGCTAATTTTTCAATCTCACGTTTTTTCAAGAGCAACTTGCGTGTTCGCTCTGGTTCTTGGTTCCAGATGTTTCCTTGCTCATAAGGGGTAATGTGAACATTGACCAGCCAAGCTTCACCATTTTTGATTTGAGCATAACCATCTTTCAATGTTATCCTAGCTGCACGGACACTTTTAATTTCTGTCCCTGTCAGCACCAAGCCCGCTTCAATAGTATCAACAATGCTATAATCGTGTCTTGCCTTCTTATTTTGTGCGACGACCTTTCCCTCGCCCTTTGCCATTTGAACCTCCTTTTTTTGTCACGCCCTTATAAAACGGCTTTTTCTCTTTCTGAGTTGATTTGGTTCTACCTTGTGATTTTGGTTTAGCTTTTTTCTTTTGCTTAGTCGCTACCTTTTCAACCACATCATAATCACTCGGTAAATACTCAAAGTCAATCGCCCCAGCTTCCTTATCAGCTTTAACTAACTTCACACGAATCTTTTGACCTGCCTTAAATACTTTACCAGATTTTTCACCTTGTAGGCTCATGGTTCTTTCATTGTAATGATAATACTCTGGCAAGGTCATTACATGAATCAAGCCCTCAATCGTGTTTGGCAGAGCCACAAATAGACCAAATTTCACTACGGTAGCAATGACTGCATCAAATTCCTGCCCAACATAACTTTCCATATACTCTGCTTTTTTCATGGCTTCAACCAGACGCTCTGCATCAATGGCACGACGCTCCAAACTAGAGGCTTGAGTGGCAATTTCTGGAATCACCTGATTGAAATGTTCTAGCTGTTCTGAAGTAATTTGTTGATAATCACGAATCAAACGATGAACCAATAAGTCTGGATAACGTCGAATCGGACTAGTAAAGTGAGTATAATAAGTCGCTGCCAAGCCATAATGACCATGATTATGTTCAGAATAACGAGCCTGCTGCATCGAACGTAGTAACATCATAGACAAGACATCACTACCTGGCTGATTTTCTACCTTCTTCATAAAATCTTGCAAGGCCGACTGAGTGATTTTATTGGCAGTTCCTTGAACTTGGACACCAAAGACACTCGCATAATCAATAAAGGTTTGTAATTTTTCAGCCTTGGGCTCTTCATGAATCCGATAAATAAAAGGTAGTTTAGCCTTAGCAAAATGCTCAGCGACGCATTCATTTGCTGCTAACATAAAGGACTCAATCATTCGCTCGGCTAGACCTCGCTCACGCAAGACCACATCAACTGGCATGCCTTTGTCATCGACGATGATTTTAGCTTCTGCCGTATCAAAATTAAGGGCACCTCGACGGTAACGCATTTCTTCTAAGAGATGATGTAAACTAACCATTTGATGCACACTATCAACAATTGGAGCATAACGAGTGAGTAACTCTTTATCGCCGTTAATCATTTGATTGACATCACTATAAGTCATACGAAAAGCTGACTTAATCACACTTTGGGTAATTTGATAAGAACGCACCTTACCCTGACGGTCAATCTCCATAATGGCTGACTGGGTTAGACGCTCAACATTTGGATTAAGCGAACAAATGCCATTAGACAGACGCTCAGGTAACATAGGCACTACACGGTCGGTTACATAGACAGATGTCCCACGAGCCAAAGCTTCTCGGTCAAGGGCTGAATTTTCTTTAACATAATAAGACACATCAGCAATGTGAACACCTAGCTCAAAATGACCATTTTCTAGTAGCTTGATATGAACCGCATCATCCAAATCCTTGGCATCTGCACCATCAATGGTAAAGGTCAGCTCTTGGCGTAAATCTACTCGACCTAATAAATCCGTCTTAGTTGGTGCATCTGGAACTGCTTTTGCTTCTGACAGAACATCATCAGGAAAGCTTGAAACAATATCCATTGATTCCAAGACTTCTAAAACATCAATCCCCACATCATCTTGATGGCCAATAATATCAACCAAACTTGCCACAAAATAGTCATGATGGCGACTTGGATACTTCTCAATATCAACCTTAAGCACTTCTGTTCCTGTTAACAACAAGGGCGTCTTTTTGATATAAATTCGTTGAGTAATTTTTTGATTTTTACTTTGGATATAACCCACATAGTTGGGTTTATCATCAGACAGTATCAATTTACCAACTAAACTGGTTAAACTACGCTTAACAATGTTAACCACACGAGCCTCGGCAGCCGTTCCTTTTAGACGATTGGCCACCTTTTTAATGACTACTTCAACCGTATCTCCATCAATGGCATGACCGACATCATTACGGCTAATAAAGAGATCGTCTTCTGCCTCATCAACGGCTAAAAAACCAAAACCAGCCTTATTCGCTCGAAAAATTCCTGTAATTCGGATGTCATCTACTTTTTTTTCTTTTTTTCTTAAGGCTAGCTGGCCTGTATCATCAAAACGTAGCAGACCTTGACTTTCCATTTGAGAAATTTCTTTGATTAGGCTTGGAAATCTCTTGGCTCCTGCCATTTCTAAGGCTTCTGCCAAGTGATTGACATCGCTCTTACCATTTTCTTCTAAATAACTAATAATTTTTTCTTTCATTGATTTCTTTCTATTGGGATAACTTGTGTTGATTTCTTATAGAAAAAGGGGTCAGACCAGATGTCTTGACCCTCTTTATTGACTTGATAAAATAGCAAGTGCCAAAGCAATCGCTAACCAGAAAAAGACAAGAATTCCAGTAAGACGCTGCATAAAAGCCTCAAAACCACGCGCTTTTCTTCGCTCAAAAAGTGCCTCTGACCCACTACTATCAAAAACATTACTACTTGGATTTTTTTGGGGTTGCATAAAAATCGCAATCACCAACAAGGCTGATAATACAAGTAGCAGGGTGAGTAACAAGTTATACATTCATTTTTCCTCCACTATGGTCTTGATTATTCTACCACACTTTCACTCAAGATTCAAGGTGAAGGGTTACTTTTCTCTCTTTGGGACAATACTTGAGCACTTGAATCTTGTCTGGGTGATTTTTTTTATTCTTGCTAGTCAGATAGTTTTTACTACCACAAGCACTACATATCAATGTGATTTTTATTCGCACGTCAGCTCTCCTGATTTACTTTTTAAGACCACCAAATAAGCCTCGAACCAATTCACGAGTCACTGTGCGTACGGCTGTATTGATAAAGGAATCTCTTGCCTTATCCAAAGTAAATTTTTGACGACGACCACTTGTTGCTTGTCGCTTAACCTGTTGGCTAGCTGCTTTTTCTGATTTTTGTCGTTCTTCAATAACTTTGTCTTCTTCTACTTTCTTAGCCAAAAGTTCATAAGCTGATTCGCGATCTAGCGTCTGACTATACTTAGCATCAAATGGTGATTGGTTAATTAAACCTTGCATATCCAAAGCTGACAAAGGTTCAAAACTAGATTTTGGTGGTAAAATATAGGCTCTTTCAACCATATTGGGTTGAGCTTGATCATTTAGAAATGACACCAAGGCCTCACCTACTTGTAATTCTGTAATCACCTTCGCCACATCCAAGTCAGGATTTTGTCGGAAGGTTTCAGCGGCTGTCTTAACGGCTTTTAATTCTTTTGGTGTATAAGCCCTCAAAGCATGCTGCACACGATTCCCCAACTGAGCCAAGACTGATTCTGGCAAGTCTAGAGGATTTTGTGTAATGAAAAAAATACCAACGCCTTTAGAGCGAATCAAGCGAACAATCTGCTCGATTTTATCGACAAATGATTTCGGAGCATCTTTGAACAAGAGATGAGCTTCGTCAAAGAAGAACACCAACTTGGGTTGCTCTAAATCTCCAACTTCTGGCAGAGTTTCATAGAGTTCAGCTAAAAGCCAAAACAAGAAGGTTGTGTATAAGCTAGGAGCATTGAAGAGCTTAGTGGCATTTAGAATGTTAATCACCCCTTGCCCTAACTGGTCAGTTTGCAGAAAATCCTGTAAGTCCAAGGCTGGCTCACCAAAGAAAAAGTCACCGCCTTCTTGTTCTAACGCTAGTAAACTACGCTGAATGGCAGCAATAGACTGTTTGGCCATGTTTCCGTACTGGCTAGAATAATGACTGGCATTATCTGCCACTTCACGCAAAAGAGCCTGTAGATCTTTCAAATCAATCAACAGCCAACCCTTATCATCTGCAATCTTAAACACCATGCTCAAAATACCTGACTGAGTATCATTAAGATTGAGCAAACGAGCTAGCATGATAGGTCCCATTTCAGAAATAGTCGCCCGAACAGGATGCCCTTCTTGGCCAAAAACATCCCAAAGACGAACTGGAAAGGCGTGGGGAGTATAATCACTGAGGCCCAACATCTCCAATCGACTAGCTAGTTTATCCGTTAAGCTACCTTCTTTTGCTAAATTTGCCAAATCTCCTTTGATATCTGCCAAAAAGACTGGTACGCCAGCTTGACTGAGAGATTCTGCAATGACTTTTAAGGTAACGGTTTTACCGGTCCCTGTCGCCCCTGCAATTAAGCCATGGCGATTGAGCATACTTAAATTGAGTGATACAGGTTGTGTTCCTTTTGCAATAACAATTTCTTTCATTCTTCTACCTTTCTAATGTTTCTAAAGCGAGATCAACTTGGGCATAGGTATTCGCTAAACTGCCATCATTGTCGATAAGGAGCTGACTTTTTTCTTTTTTTTCATCTAGGGAAAGCTGAGCTGCCAATCTACTTTTTGCTTCTTCTAGGGGCATAGCATTTCTTGCCATCAAGCGTTTTAACTGGGTAGGTTCTTGTACCATTACCAACCAAGTTTCATGACACCAACTGTCATAACCTTTCTCAAATAACAAGGGAATGTCTAGAAAGATTATCTGCTGCCTTTGTGATAACTTGTTTAGTCGAGTAGATAATTCTTGACGAATCACTTGATCTTGTAAGCTGTTAGATACAGCCAGCATCTCAGGATTAGAAAAGATCAACTGACCTAATTTCGCTCGGTTCAGCGACTGGTCTGGCAATAATATCTCCTGACCAAAGTAATCCACCAGGATTTGATACAGACGACCTCCTCTAGCCTGTAACTCGTGAACCACCTGATCAGCATCTAAAACGGCATACCCCTTTTCTTTCAGATAAGTACTGACGATTGATTTTCCTGAAGCAATGCCTCCTGTCAATCCAATTATCTTAACCATTACGACTCCTTTTGACATTGTGGACAAAAATGAGTTCCACGTCCACGAACTTTGATTTTTTCAATCAGATGACCACACCGTGAACAAGGCTGTTCTTCTTTACCATAGACTTGTAAATAGTTCTGCATGCGACCAGCCATTCCCAGAGCATTTTTATAGGTTCTGATACTAGAACCACCCTGTTCAATACCTAGTTGCAAAATACGGATAATCTCTTTGTGTAAAACCTTGATTTCTGACTCAGTCAAACTAGCACTGGCACGCTCTGGATGTAATCTTGCTGCCCACAACACTTCATCAACATAGATATTGCCCAATCCCACAACCAAGGTCTGATCCAACAAATGTGGCTTGATAATTTTTTTCGACTTCTGTAAACCTTGACTAAAGTCTGCCAACTTAAAATCTTCTGGAGTCGGCTCAGGGCCTAGACCTTTCTTATGAAAATAAGCTGCCTCGTCTGATTTGTCCAAATACTCCATCGTGCCAAACTTACGCACGTCATGATAAACCAAAATAGAACCGTCAGAAAGATAGAAGTAAACATGGCAGTGTTTTTGATCTTGGGTGACCTGTTCAAAACGCAGATACTTACCTTCCATTCGTAAATGGGAAATCAACAGCCCATGACTAAACTCAATAATCAGATACTTGCCCCTACGACGAACCGCCTCAACTTTTTGATGAGCTAACATGGTTTCGAGATTTTTCGCCCCTGTCAAGACCATTTTAGGAAAAGAGACACACAAACGCTCAATAGTCTTACCCACAAGCATAGGCTCTAGGCTTTGTCTGACACTTTCCACTTCTGGTAATTCTGGCATAAGATACCCCTTTCTGATGGAGTTATTACCCTTATTTTACCACATTTTTAGCATAATAAGATAGAACAAGCTAGTCTTTGTTAAAAGATATAACAGAAAATCAAACAATAGAAAAAGCCCTAATATGAGCTTTTTTATTTATTAACTTGTCGATTTATCAAAACCAAACCAAAAGCCACCAGTGAAAAACCAGTAAATACCAACCAAGTTAACCATAATTGATATAGGGCCAAGGCTGAAAAGACAAAGATTCCTAGAGGTAATGATAGAGTGAACATCAAGCCAAGAAAATTACTAGCTTGTGCCAAAGTTTCTGAAGGAATATTAGCCATAAGCAGGGCATCCAATTTTGGATTAGCTTTTCCCAAGAGATAAGACGCAAAGGCCAACAATAATAGAGCTAGGATTGGGGGTAAATTCAACAGATTTGACAACCCCATTAAGATAAACAAACCACTGTTAAGGACTAATAAAAAAGATAAGGATTGTTTAGCAAAGTAGTCTTTAGGGGTCAAACTCCCCAAGATAGCACCCGCTAGAAAAATAATTTGCACTAAAATCAAAGCCTGTCCATAAGGCAAACCAAAGAGCGACACCTTGAGCAGATAGAAGTTATAAATGCTCCCAAGACCACCACCCAAGGCATTTAGAACAAGAATTGACAGTAACAAACTAGCAAAAGATATCTGTTCTGAATTTTGGAAAATCTGCTCCATCATCTGATATAAGTCCTTAAGGCGTTGTCTTAACGGTATTTTTTCTCTTATCGTTGATACTGGTTGATGAGTGAGATTGTGTCGGTGACTATAAAGAATTAGGGCTGATAGCAAATAAAAAATGGCATTGACCCCTGCAACTAAAGCATAAGATTGGTTTGATATCGTTAAAAGCCAAACGCCTAAAAATTGACCTGCGATTTGACAAATATACGACAGAAATTGATTGAAAGAATAAGCCTCCATCAAATCATCTGTCGCGACATGCTCTTGTAAAATAGGCAAACGCAAACCAGACGCAAAATCACTCAAACAATCACTGATGACATTAAGCAGACAAATAATTGAAAACACCAAATAAGTTCCTTGATTGATGATTAGGGCAATAACGGTAAACAGAAGTGCCTGAACAAAACCAATCACAATCATCTTTCGCCCTTTGTTATCAGTCCTATCTGCCTTAACCCCCAACCAAAAGGTGAATAAAATAGGAATCATAGGCACCATATTGGCGAGAAAAATAGCAAGATTGGGCCTTGGTAAACTAGCTGCGTAGATAACAAAAACCAAATTATAAATATAAGCTCCCAAGGTACTAAAGACACGGGACAAACTCAACGCACGATATAAGGAATGAGATAAAAATAAATTCATGATTTTTCTCCTTTCTTTTGATACATCTAGTATAAGAGAAAATGATTAAAGACACACAAAGTTTTCATATTTGAATTGAGGATTTTTAACAAAAAAGAGCCTTTTCTTTATCGGAAAAGCTTTTGATGCGACTCATTTTTTTAGTGTCAATTTAGATGATTTTCATTTATTCAAACTCAATTAGCCAATGTTGATAAATTTTTTGGTAATAATCCGCACTACTATGGCAGTCCAAAAAGCGAAAGGTTTCAATGGCACGCTTGATTTGGACAGAACCTTTTTCTTTTTGACCACGCAGGTAAGAATGGTGTCCATCTGCAATACGATAAACAATCTTCAAATAAGTTTCATTTTCTTCAAAAAAACGAGCTTGAATCTGCTTATCAAAATAAGCCACCTTATTCAAATCATTTTCTTCCAAAGCCTTGAATAAACCATTAAGTAAAATGGTGTGAATCATATTACGATGTGAGGCTAACTCGTCGAAAAAATCAATCCTTTGCAACATCTCACGCGTATAACGAAAATAAGTCTCCAAGGATAAAAGAGGAGAAATATCCGAAAATATTTTCAACTCATACTCTCCCCAAATGTCAATTCTAAAGAGATAATCATATAAAAACGCTTGTTCGTCTTCATTGAAATCAACAGGCCTACCACTAGCTACCAGATAGGTTTTAAAGATTAAGGCTTTTAAAAAACTCTCTTCACGGTTGGTTTTTTGATAATTTTCTTTTTCTCTTTCATAACCTGTTTCCAAATAAGCAATATCTTCCTTGTCCAAGGCCTGCCAAATTTCCTTTTTTAATAAGCTAAATTCAGAAGGGTTAAAGCCTCGAACCAGATAGACAAATTCGTCCAGTTCCGTTCGAATATTCTCCAAGGCAGGAAGCAATTTTGAAATCGTTATATCTGAATCCCCATTTTCAAATTTACTCAACATCGAGTAAGACAGAGCTGTTCCTGCTGCTTCTTTGAGAGAAATCTTACGAGCTGTTCGTAATTCCTTGAAAATTTGTCCCGTTTCTATCATATCACCACTCCTTTTTGAGAAAAAAGCCGCTAAGTAGCGACTAATTTTTCTCTAATATTCTTTAGCATTGTAGCCAAAATCTGCCAAATCTAATTTCTTATCTCGCCAGTTCTTCTTGACCTTAACCCAAGTTTCAAGGAAAACCTTATCACCCAACATGAGTTCAATATCACGACGAGCCATTGAGCCAATCTTTTTAAGCATGGCACCACCTTTACCGATGATAATCCCCTTTTGGCTATCTCGCTCAACCATAATGGTTGCTCTCACATGAACCTTATCCGTTTCCAAATCACGCTTCATCGATTCGATAACCACCGCCACCGAATGCGGCACTTCTTGTTGCGTCAAATGAAGGACTTTTTCACGAATCATCTCTGACACCAAAAAGCGTTCTGGATGATCGGTAATCTGATCAGCTGGAAAATACTGGAAACCTTCTTCGAGATTAGCCACCAAAATTTCCATCAGACGATTAACATTATTGCCTTGTGTCGCTGAAATTGGAACAATTTCTTTGAAGTCCATCTGACTTCTAAAATCTTCAATCTGCTCTAAGAGTTGGTCTGGATGAACCTTATCAATCTTATTGATGACTAGGATAACTGGTACCTTGGCTGATTTAAGGCGTTCAATAATCATATCATCGCCCTTACCACGCTTTTCATCTGCTGGCACCATAAAGAGAACGGTTTCCACCTCACGCAAAGTGCTATAGGCAGATTCTACCATAAAATCACCCAAGGCTGTTTTAGGCTTATGAATCCCTGGGGTATCAATAAAAACAATCTGCTCTTGTTCGGTCGTGTAAATCCCCATAATCTTATTACGAGTGGTCTGTGCTTTATCACTCATAATGGCAATCTTTTGCCCCATCACATAGTTCAAAAAAGTTGATTTTCCAACGTTGGGACGTCCTAAAATTGCAACAAATCCTGACTTAAAACTCATGTTCTCTCCTTAATTTCCAAAAAACAAGTGCCAAATTCTCGGTAAAAAAATCATACAACCTGTGATAAGAGCATAAGCTGAAATAACTAAGACTGCTCCTGCTGCCATATCCTTAGCATTTTTTGCCAACATTGAAAAGTGATAATCACTGGCCAAATCAACGACATTTTCAATCGCCGAATTTAGAATTTCAAAGGCAATGACCAAAAAAATACTTAGCAGTAGAAAAAGCCACTCCACTCGAGAAATACCAAAAATAGCTCCTGCCACAACTGCTAAAATAGCTGACAGGACATGCTTTTTCATATTACGCTCTTCAACAAAAGCTGTTCCAATACCGGTAAGGGCAAATTCCAAACTAGCGATTAAATCGCGATTCTTCCATTTTTTAGGGGATTTATTCTCGTGTAAGACCATAAGCTGTTAATATTTCTTCCTGTAAACCAAACATTTCTGCTTCTTCTTCTGGACTATAGTGGTCATAACCATTGATATGTAAAAAACCATGAACAGCTAAAAAGCCCATTTCACGTTCAAAAGAGTGACCATACTCCTCTGCCTGCTCCTTTGCCTTATCAATAGAAATAAACAATTCACCCAGATAAACATCAAATTCAGCCATCATTTCTGTCAATTCAGGATTATCTGCCAAATCGTCTTCATCAAAAACAATCTCATCAGTCGGTTTATACTCCAAACTAATGACATCGGTCGGTCGATCCGTGTCACGATAAAGCAGATTTAATTCATGGCTACGCTCATTGGTCACAAAAGTGACTGCCATCTCCTTATCTGACTTACCCAACTTGTTTGCTGCAAAATCTAATAATTCTTGAGTTTGTTGTTTTATTTTATCCGAAATCTGACCTGTTTCGTCAATCATTTCAATATACATCTTCTTACTTCTTTCGTCATCTTTCCCTTATTATACCATATTTCAAGATTTCTTGAAAAAAAAGAAAGCGTTTGATAGTTAGAAGTGCTCTTATTTCTTAAAGAAATTGAAAACTTTCCTTTACAAATCATTTTAAGCTCTAAATTTTTAGATAAAATATCTTTTAATGCTGTTTGTTCTTCAAACCCCAATCATTTTAATAATGTTTTCTCATCCATTTATCATACATCTCATACTTATTTTTATAACGGAAATAAAACAGGCTTTCCGATAACTCGGAAAGCCTGTTATTAAGCTATTTCTAGCCTTATTTAGCGATTGGGTAAACTGATACTTGTTTTTTATCGCGACCTTTACGCTCGAAACGAACAACACCTTCAACTTTAGCGAAAAGTGTGTCATCTCCGCCACGACCAACGTTTACACCTGGATAGATATGTGTACCACGTTGACGGTAAAGGATTGATCCACCTGTTACTGTTTGACCATCAGCAGCTTTAGCACCTAGGCGTTTAGCTTGTGAGTCACGTCCGTTTGATGTTGAACCTCCACCTTTTTTGTGGGCGAAAAGTTGCAAGTTAGCAAGATTCATTTTTAACATAATGATAGTCCTCTCTTTAAGTTAATCTTGAGTTATAATCTTTGTTTGGACAAATTCTGGAGAATCAATCCCTAACTGATTAACTCCTAATTGAAATGATTCGTATAAGATACGAGCCGTTTCTTGTTGAGGGGCTTTCTCAAAATCTGAAAAATCGATTTGGAGATAACCGCCTTCTTTTTGATTTAAGTGATAGCTTGGTTGATAATCAGCCAGCACCTCTAAACCGTTCAATAAATTCAAACTAAGGGTGCTAACTGAGGCACACATGACATCATGACCGTATTCACCAGAACCAGCATGCCCAGTCAAAACCACTTTTAAGGGTTGACCAGAAACTTTTTTGATGATTTCTATCTTAATCATGTGCTAGACCAATGATTAAGCGTTAATCGCTTTGATAACCACTTTAGTGTATGGTTGACGGTGACCTTGTTTACGGTGGCTACCTTTTTTAGGTTTGTATTTGAAAGTAACAACTTTCTTTTGTTTACCTTGTTTTTCAACCGTTCCGACAACAGTTGCACCTGCAACTAATGGTGTTCCAACAACAGTTTTGTCACCACCAACAAGGACAACCTCGTCAAATGTTACCTCTGCGCCTGCTTCAACGTCAAGTTTTTCAACATAAATCGCTTGATCAACTTCAACTTTAACTTGTTTACCACCAGTTTTGATGATTGCGTATGTGCTCATGATGCACCTCCTATAAAATTTTTGATGAGGTTTCCCTCTGTGAAGACTCGCCTTGCATCGTGAGTGCAAAACTACTTGAAACGATGGTCGTGCGGTTGCACAGGACGTGCATTTAGTCAACATTTTCATTATAACATAACTTCATTTTTTTACAAGTATTTTATCTGGATTTTTGATACAATAAACACATGGAAACAATTGAACACATTAAACAAATGGAAAAAACACTCAATCAAGGGGAGAAAAGCCTTTCTCAAACATTAGCCAATTTAGAAGAAATCCAACAAAACCTTGACCATTATCAAACACTCTTTGCTTATTATCAAAGTCCAGAATGGTTTGAGCACTTCGTATTAGATGAACAAGGGAAATTACCTGTTGATTTGCCTCGTGGAGTGCTTTCAGAAGATGGTATTTACAACTTCTTAGCCACTTATGTTTCCTTGGCAGATAAACTCAAGGAAGTCAGTGACAAGATGAGCCAAAAATTAGACGAACTACGACCAAAAGATTGAAGTAGCAACTTCAATCTTTTTTATTAGGCAACAATGGCCTTTGCAACTTCCTCTACGGTCATTCCTGCAAAGTATTCGGCTAGATCTAGTGTTTTCAAGCGTGCTAACACATCATCATACTCATAGCGGACACCAACTAGAGCTTCTTCAACGTCAACAACATCTTTGATTCCAAAGAAATCCCCATAAAGTTTGACTGATTGAATGATGGACTTATCCACATTGGCATAGGTCGAAATCTTACCGGCAGGGTAGCGAACATCTCGTGAGATGGTATATTCTGGCGCTTGACCGTAAGTCCAATCCCATGTGGCGAATTTATCTTCTGCCAACTGTTTGATTTTGGCTAACTCATCATCTGATAGGACATATTCCGTCATCTCAGGATGCGTGTCTTTCATTTTTTGCAGCAATAGGTCTGAAAACTCGTTAACTGTAATTTTTTCTGGGAGCTGCTCCAGAATATTAGTGACTCGAGAACGGACTGATTTAACCCCTTTAGACTCAATCTTATCCTTACTCACCTTGAGGGCCTGGCTCAAAACACTCATGTCCACATCAAAAAGTAGGCAACCGTGATGCATCATTCGTCCCTTATAATAGGCTTGGGCATTGCCACAGAATTTTTTACCATCAATTTCTAAATCATTACGACCTGTAAACTCAGCCTTAACACCAAGGTCAGCCAAGGTTTCAATCACAGGAGCTGAAAAGGTCTTAAAATCAAAAGCACCTTCTTTGCTCTTGTTTGAAATGATGGTGTAGTTCAAATTGTTCAAATCATGGTAAACCGCTCCCCCACCTGACAAACGACGAACCACACGAATGTCATTGGCATCTGTAAATTCTTTATTGATTTCTTCAATAGTGTTTTGATGGCGACCGATAATAATCGATGGTCGGTTAATCCAAAGAATAAAGAGTTCTTCCTCTTCCATCAATTCACGAAAAGCATAGGCTTCAAGGGCAATATTGTAAGCCGTTTCATTACTAGTGTTTACGATATATTTCATAGTTCAACTCCTTTAAATAGATAATCTAAATATGATAACAAATTTTAAACCGATCCAACCAGCCATTAACAACATATTATTTGACTTGTTGATTTGTGACGGTGTCAGCTTCTAAACCATAAACTTCCCCATAAGCTATCATCAACTCCAAAATCGGAAAAAGATCTCGCCCCTTTTGACTTAATTGATAATCCACTCTTGGCGGCACTTGAGGATAGACTGTTTTGATCACCAAACCATCTGCTTCCATTTCTCGTAATTGCTTGGTTAAAGAGCCTTGGGACAAATTACCCAGATATTTTTGAATTTGGTTAAAACGTTTTGGACCGTCTATTAAAAAATCAACAATCAACCATTTCCAACGACCACTCATCAAATCTTGTGTGTATAACAGATAAAATAAGGGGCTGGGCTGACTTAAATCGATATTTTGAAATCCTTTTGGACATATTTTAGCCATATTTAACCTCTTTTTCTTCTTAGCCTAGCAACAAAAAAATGTACTAAGGTCAATTTTTTTGCCGTCTTCTCAGCAATCATAAAGTTTGTTATACTACATTTTATCATAACATAAGAGGAAGTAGAAATGATAAATAAACCGAAAAAGCAAATGAAAATTGTACTACAAATGGTGGCTGGCTATGGGGGAGAGTTTAAGACTTGGCGATTACCTGAAGCCAAAGCTGACGCTTATACTGATATGGACCTTTATGTCGAGTTGGCTCAGCTTGCTGAAAAAGGAAAAATTCATGCCTTATTTATGGCAGACACACCTGCTCTTGTTAATGACATTGAAGGAAATACACCTATGCACTCGATGGATCCCTTAATTGCCATGACATCTGTTGCTCGTGCTACTGAAAAAATCGGCTTGGTGGGCACTTTTTCAACGACCTTTAACGAACCCTATAACCTAGCTCGTCATCTGAAAGCCTTGGATGTGGTGAGTCATGGGCGAATTGGTTGGAATGCTGTCACAACCTCTACTCAGGCGACAGGGGCTAATTTTGGGCAAGCAATTCCAACCTATCAAGAGCGTTATGGACGAGCTCATGAATTTATCGAGGCAGTTCAAGGTTTATGGGGGTCTTGGGGACAAACAGCCTATCGTCACGATAAATCAACTGGTCAATTTGCTGATACCACACAAATAAAACCGATTCACTATCAAGGCGAATACATCAAGACTATGGGCCCACTACCCATTCCACCGTCAGAACAAGGGCAACCTCCTATTTTTCAAGCTGGTCCTAGCCCAGAAGGGATTCGATTGGCTGGACGATTCGCCTCTGGTGTCTATGCTAATCCCTTTACCATAGAAGAAGCTAAAGCTTACCGTCAAATGTTACAAGCTGAAGCTGAAAAAAATGGACGTGCTCCAACAGATATCAATAGCTTTACTGGGTTTATGTTTACTATTGCGGATAGTAAGGAAGAAGCCCTGGCACGCAGACGACAAATCCTAGCATTTGATCAAGAAGAATTAACACAACGACTGGCTTATCTAAGCGCCATGGTTGGTTTAAACCTTCAAGCACTTGACCCTTATCAACCCTTACCTAAAAACTGGCTCAATTTGGCTCAAGCTAACCCTGGTGATCCTCGTTCGCCAAAAGCTTTGGAAATACTCAAACAAGGCTATTCTCCTATCGACACACTGGCTCATGGTGTGATTAACTATCATCCAGTCGTAGTTGGTACGGCAAAAGATGTCGCTGATTTCTTACAAGAATGGTTTGAAGCTGGTGCTTGTGATGGCTTTTCAATTGTACCAGATCTAGCACATGATGGCATCAAATCTTTTGTAGAAAAAGTAGTTCCAATTTTACAAGAACGTGGCATTTTCCACGAAGATTATGAAGGCAGTACCTTAAGAGAACATTTGGGTGTGCCTTACCAATACGGCAAATGATATAAAAAAATCCTTTAGATAAGTCTAAAGGATTTTTATGTTTATTTACGTTTTGGTGGGTTATGAATCGCTTCGCCAAGCACATCTAGGAATGCTTCATACATCACTTCTGAGAAGGTTGGATGACCATGAATTGATTGAGCCACATCATCAACTGTTAATTCTGCTTCCATGATAGTTGCCGCTTCGTTAATCAATTCAGCCGCAACAGGCCCTACAATGTGAACACCAAGGATTTCATGGTATTTAGCGTCAGCAATGACCTTAACAAAACCATGTGCCTCGTTAGACGCAATAGCACGTCCATTACCAGTAAAGCTACATTTACCAATAAGGATGTCATTACCGTATTGCTCACGAGCTTGTTCTTCTGTCAATCCACACATCGCCACTTCTGGATGCGTGTAAACGGCTGCTGGTGTAAAATCAAGGTGTGCTTTACGGACATTACCACGCATCGCATTTTCAGCAGCAACCTCACCCATACGGTAGGCTGCGTGAGCTAGCATTTTAGTTCCGTTCACATCTCCTGGGGAATAAATACCTGGAATTGATGTTTCTTGATACTCGTTAACTTTGATACGACCACGATCCATGTCAAGATCAAGATTTTCTAAACCAGCTAATTGCGGCACACGACCAATTGATAAGAGAGCACGATCTGCCACTACTTCTGAACCGTCATTCAATTTCAGAGTAAGTTGATTGTTATTTTCAACGATTTCAGCAACACCAACAGATGTCTTGATGTTCATGCCTTTTTTAGCCAAGATTTTTTGTAATTCCAAAGAAATTTCCTTGTCCATGGCTGGAATGATACGGTCTGCCATTTCAATAACGGTCACTTCTGTACCATAGGCTGCATAAACCAAACCTAACTCAATACCAACGACACCACCACCCATAACAGCTAATGATTTCGGAATTTCACGCAAGTCAAGAATATCATCTGAAGTCATAACTAATGATGACTCAATTCCTGGAATATTGATGCGTGAAACTTTTGAACCAGTCGCAAGGATAATGTTACGTCCCTTAATCGTTTCACTACCAATCGTAACTGTCTTATCTGGATTAACTTGACCAAGACCATTAAAAATGGTCACTTTATTAGCTTTCAACAAGCCTTGAACACCACTTGTCAAGGTTTTAACCACTGAATTTTTGAAGTCAACGGTCTTATCCATATCAATCGTGTAGTTGGTTGATGCTAAATTGATACCTCGACCTGCTGCAATCTTCAATCCATCAAGAATTTCAGCATTTTTTAAATAAGTCTTAGTTGGGATACATCCCTTGTTCAAGCAAGTACCACCAAATTCTGATTTCTCAACAATGGCAATCTTACCACCTAGTTGAGCACCACGAATGGCTGCATAGTACCCTGCTGGACCACCACCAACAACGACAATATCATATTCATCATCTGCAAGTGGTGCCTTGTCAGCAACAACCACAGTTTCTTGCGCTGGAGCTTTTGGCACTTCCAGACCAGCCGCTTCTAGTTCTGCCGGTGATGCACTTTTAGTTCCTGCATCAACCACTTCTCCAGCCGCACCAATGTAACCAATAATTTCCGTAACTGGAACGGTTTCACCTGCACCACGGACGATTTTCAAAAGAACACCTGAATCTTCTGCTTCCAATTCCATATTGGTCTTGTCTGACATAATCTCAAGAAGAATGTCGCCTTCTTTGACTTCATCACCTTCTTGTTTTTTCCACTCGATGATTTCTCCTTCTTGCATGTCAACACCGAGTTTTGGCATGATAATTTCTACAGCCATTATTTTCTCACTTTCTATTTTTCAACTAACATTTTACCTTGGTTTCCCATCTTTAGATGAGCAATTCCATTGGATTTTCCAAAAGATTTTTCAAATCAACCATAAACTTAGCCCCATTCATGCCGTCGATGATACGATGGTCAATCGTCAAGCACATAGCCATAATTGGACGAATCACAACTTCTCCATCTAGGGCAACTGGTGTCGGTACTGTCGCTGCCACACCAAGGATTGCTGAGTTTGGTTGGTTAATAATTGGATTGAAGCTCTTTGTTCCAAACATACCCAGGTTGGTAATCGAGAAGGTTGAACCTGACATTTCAGCTGCTTTTAATTTACCCGTTTGAGCTTTTTTAATCACATCTTTTGACGCAACCACAAATTCAGACAAGCTCATCTTATCTGCACCATGAACAACTGGAACGACCAAACCATCATCAAGACCAACGGCAATACCAAGATTGACATACTTATGAATTTCAATTTCATTGGCATCGTTAATCAAAGACGCATTCATGTAACGATGTTCTGGTTTCATCAAAGTTTTAACAACTGCAAGACCAATTAAATCAGTAAAGGTTACCTTATTGCCAGTCTTTGCCATAATTGGTTCAAGGACTTGCTTGCGTAGAGCCATTAAGTTAGTCATGTCGATGTCGTAGTTAAGCGTAAAGGTTGGAGCAGTCAAGTATGAATTAACCATTCCTTTTGAAATTGCCTTACGCATTGGACTCATCTTGATAATTTCAATATCAGATGGCACCTCTTCTTTAACCGTTTCAACGACTTTGCTTACTGGGCTTTCAGCAGCGACTTCTTGACTTGGTGCAATGGCAGCTAAAATATCTTGTTTCATGATCTTACCACGTACACCGCTACCAACTAAGCTACTAATATCAACACCCTTGTCTTCGGCAATCTTACGTGCCAATGGTGAAATACGACCAATCGCTTGTTTAACTTTTTCAACATCTTCTTTGTGAATACGGCCACGAAGTCCAGTTCCTACAACAAGATGAAGGTTAATGCCCAAATCTTTCGCTAATTTACGAGCTGCTGGTGTCGCACGAACTTTCTCACCTTCTGCCACAGGAACTACTTCTTTACTTGTTTCAAGAACCTGAGCAGGCGACTCAACCTTTTCTACAGGATTGTCAGCCACCTTAGTTGGTTTTTCTGACTGATTGGCTTCGACCACTTCTCCAGCTGCACCGATGTAACCAATGATTTCTGTAACAGGCACCGTTTCACCTGCACCACGGACGATTTTCAAGAGAACACCTGAATCTTCTGCTTCCAATTCCATGTTGGTCTTGTCTGACATGATTTCAAGGAGAATTTCGCCTTCTTTGACCTCATCGCCTTCTTGTTTTTTCCACTCGATGATTTCGCCTTCTTGCATATCAACACCGAGCTTAGGCATAATAATTTCTATTGCCATTCTCTTTTCCCTTCTTTGTTATCTCACTTGTCTTTAACAAGCCTACTGCTTGTTAGCAATCTTATAGATAGCATCTTTAATCTTGGCAACATCTGGTAGGACTGCTTGTTCCAGAACACGAGCATAAGGTACTGGCACGTCTTCACTAGCTAGACGAACAATTGGATGATCAAGATAATCAAAAGCTTCACTTTCTGTCACCATAGCAGCAATTTCACCAATGAAACCACCTGTCTTATAGGCATCGTTAACTAGCATCAATTTACCCGTTTTCTTCACTGACTCAATAATCAATTCCTTATCCAAAGGCACAAGTGTGCGTGGGTCAACAACTTCAACATTGATGCCATCAGCAGCCACTTCTTCTGCGGCCTGTAAGACACGTTCTAACATACGACCGTAAGACACAATGGTCAAATCTGTTCCTTCACGCTTGATTTCACCCTTACCAAGTGGAATGTAGAAGTCCGGATCTTGGGTCACTTCTTCTTTTTTACCATAAAGTGCCTTTGGCTCCATGAACAAAACAATATTATTATCACGAATAGCAGATTTCAACAAGCCCTTGGCATCATTGGCATTACCTGGAGCAACGACCTTAATTCCTGGGATGTGAGCCAACCATGCTTCCAAAGACTGAGAATGTTGAGCTGCTGAACCGATACCTGAACCAGACGCCACACGGAAGGTAACAGGTGTTTTCAAACCACCACCAAACATGTAATTGTTTTTCGCACCATTATTCACAATCGCATCAAGAGCAATCGTGATGAAGTCCATGAAGGTCAAGTCAATAATTGGACGCAAACCTGTAATTGCCGCACCAACTGCTGCACCAGCGATAGCTGCTTCAGAAATTGGTGTGTCACGAACACGCTTTTTCCCAAATTCAGCTAGCATTCCAACTGAAGTACCAAAATCACCACCATAAATGCCGACATCTTCTCCCATCAAGAAAATATCTTCATCTTTACGCATTTCCTCACTCATGGCAAGGTTAATTGCTTCACGCAAAGCCATCAATTTAGTTTCTGACATGTTATTTCTCCTAATTTTTACTGTTAGTTTACTTACCTTAGTGTGCGTCTTAATCAACCCAAACGTCTTCAAACGCAACTGACAATTCTGGGTCTGGACTATTCACGGCAAATTCATAAGCATCGTCAACTTCTTTGACCACTTGTGCATCAATCGCATCTAATTCTTGATCAGTGGCAAATTTGTTTTCAGTCAAATAAGCACGGTATTTGAGCATTGGATCTTTTTTCTTCCACTCATCAACTTCTTCTTTGGTACGATAAACCCCAGCATCTGCTGTTGAGTGACCAAACCAACGATAAGAAACTACTTCAACAATAGCAGGTCCATTGCCACCACGCACATGTTCTACGGCTTTTTCCATTGTTTCATAAACTGCCAAGACGTCATTACCGTCTTCACAATAGAATCCTGGAATACCATAAGCTTCTGCACGCGTATAAAGGTGAGGGGTATTGGTTGCATTTTTAATATCCATTGAGATACCGTAACCATTATTGATGATGAAGAAAATCACTGGCAATTTCCAAGTTGCTGCCATGTTGACAGACTCATGGAATGAGCCTTCATTGGTTGCACCATCTCCTGAGAAAGCGACCGCAATATTATTTGTTCCCTTGTATTGTTGCGTCAAGGCAGCACCAACTGCTAGAGCGTAACCACCACCAACAATACCATTGGTTCCATAGTTACCTTTTTCAAAATCAGCCAAGTGCATAGAGCCACCACGTCCCTTAGACACACCTGTCACTTTACCAGCTAATTCTGCCATCATTGCATTCAGATCCATATCCTGAGCAATACAGTGACCGTGTCCACGGTGGTTTGAGAAGAAGACATCATCATAGGTCAAATGAGCCATCGCACCAACGTTGGCTGCTTCTTCACCAACTGAGAAGTGAGTCATCCCTTGAACGAAACCTCGACGAACAAGTTTGTTAATTCGCATATCAAATTCTCTGATACGTTGCATTTTCAAATACATTTCCAAATGCTTCTCTTTAGAAATCGTTACCATATTGGCCTCCATAAATTATTTTTACACTCTTATCATACCTTAAAAATTCACAAGACGCAATTATTTTTAATAGCTAAATCATCATCATGTAAAGGTTTACCAAGAAAACAAAAATAAGTTTTTCACAAACTTTTTTGATGGCTTAGATTTTCGCAAATGATTCCCCAATAAAAAAGATTCAAGTGGTTAAAAAATCACTTGAATCTGCTTTTTGATAGTTTCTGAAACCGTTACAAAATCATTTCATCATCAGTCAGTTGTTGGCCACTGTTTTTATGAAAGAGAGCCATTAAATCTTGAACCGTTAAATGCTGCTTTTCTTCACCTTGGACATCCACCACAATTTGACCACGATGGAGCATGACCAGACGATTACCGTATTGGATAGCATTTTCCATATTATGCGTAATCATCAGTGCTGTTAACTGATGACTTGTCACAATTTTTTGGGTTAAATCCATCACCATGTCACTGGTTTTTGGATCTAGGGCAGCCGTATGTTCATCCAAGAGTAACAATTTCGGTTTCACCAAGGAAGCCATCATCAAGGTCAAGGCCTGTCTTTGCCCACCAGATAAAAATTGGGTGTCAACCTTCATCCGATTTTCAAGCCCTAAACCGAGTTCCATTAAAGCTTCTTTGAAAATCTTGCGATCACTGTCTTTACCCCCCCAAGAAAGGCCACGAGAAAGACCACGTCGATAAGCAATCGCCATATTTTCCTCAATAGTCAAGCGTGAGGCTGTTCCCATTTTTGGATCTTGAAAAACTCGACTGATGTCTTTTGAACGTTTAGAGGCTGGCAGGTGTTTAATAGACTTGCCTTCTAGCAAAATATCGCCTGAATCAGGAAAAAGTGCTCCGGCTAAAAGATTCATAAAGGTTGATTTACCAGCACCATTACCACCAATAATGGAAATGAAATCTCCCTCTTTAACCTCAAGATTTAAGCCACGCAAGACATGGTTTTCATTGACTGTTCCTGCTTCAAAGGTCTTGTGAAGATTTTGAATCGATAAAAGTGTCGTCATAGGGTCCTCCTAAGCTTGTCCATTTATTTTTGGGCGACGAATATTAAGTTTTTTCTGCAACTCTGGCACATAAAGCACAGTCGCTAGCAAAATAGCAGAGCAGAGCTTCACTAAATCAGCGTCCATACCAGGAATTTCCAAGATAGCTAAGATAATCAAACGATAAATCACCGCTCCTAGAACCACAGACAGCAAACGCCAACCAAGGCTGAGATTACGCAAAATCACTTCAGCAATAATCACAGATGCTAAGCCAATAACAATTGTTCCTGTTCCTGAATTGAGATCAGCATAGCCATTGTTTTGAGTCAATAAAGCACCACAAAGAGCAATCAAACCATTTGAAATCATATAACCATAGATTTTCATGGTATTGACTTGAATGCCATTGGATTCGCTCATTGGAATATTGTCCCCTGTTGAACGGATAGCCAAACCAATTTGAGTATTCATAAAAAGGCTTAAAATAGCAACAACCAATAAAATCGCGACCACACCAATCACTAAAACGGAATTGGTTTTAGTCAGACCTAACCCTTGAAGTTGAGTTACTAAGGTTTCTTGTCTAAGCAGGGCGACATTGGCCTTGCCTAAGATTTTCAAATTGATTGAATAAAGACCTGTCAAGGTCACAATCCCCGTCAAAAGCGGCGGAATTTTTAATTTGGTATGTAGCAAACCAGACACCAAGCCAGCACCCATTCCTGCTAAGATAGACAAGAAAGTTGCTAACAAAGGATTAACACCATTGACAATAGCTGTTGCACAAACCGCAGCTCCCAAGGGATAAGCACCCTCAGCTGTCATGTCTGCAATTTCTAAAATACGAAAGGTTAGATAAACACCGATTGCCATGATCGACCAAAGTAGGCCTTGCGAGATGCTTGATAAGATAATATCCACACTTTTCTCCTTTTAATTTTGACAGTTAAGCAGGCACTGGTACCTACTTAGCTGCCCTATTCTTTTAATAGATAACTTATTTTGAAACAGATAGATTAGAAGTATCAATCCCTAACTGCTTAGCAATGTCTTGATTGACATGAAGATTGACTGTTTCTGGGTATTCAACTGACAACTCTGACACATCTGCTCCTTCAAGAACCTTGATTGCCATTTTAGCCGTCTGACGACCCAAAGCCTCATAGTTTGTCCCATAGGTCAATAAGCCACCTTGATCCACCATGTCGGTCGAGCCTCCAATAACTGGCACCTTATTTGCAACTGATAAGTCACCAATCATTGTCATCGTTGACGCAATGGTATTATCTGTTGGAACAAACACGGCATCCACATCCTTCATCAAGCTAGATGTTGCGTCTTGAACCTCATTTGTTGAATTGATCCCCTTAACCACCACTTGGTAGCCTGCCTTTTCTAGCAGTTTTTTAGCTTGTTCGACCTGCACTTCAGAATTACGTTCGCTTGTTGTATAGAGAATACCAACCGTTTTAGCTGTCGGTAAAGCTTGCCCCAATAATTCTATTTGTTTATCAATAGGGGCTTGGTCAGAAGTTCCTGATAGCAAGGTCTTTGGTTTATCAAGAGATTCAACCAAGTCAGCTGATAGAGGATCAGTCACTGCTGTAAATAAAATTGGCGTGTCTGTTGATGTCGTTGCCAAGCTTTGTGCTGCCGGTGTGGCAATCGCCAAAACCAAGTCATTTTTGCTGACCAACTGCTCAGAAATCGTTTGTAGATTGGCTTGATCGCCTTGGGCATTTTGATAATCCAAACTGATTTTTTCGCCCTCTTTGTAGCCATTGGCTGCTAATTCATCCACAAAGCCCTTACGTGCTGCGGTCAAGGAATCATGTTCCATGTATTGCAAAATCCCAACTTTAACAGAATCTGTAGAACTTGACTGACTACTTGTTGAAGAGCAAGCTCCTAAGCCAAGCAGAACCAAGCCTGCTAATGACATAACTGCCAATTTTTTTACTGTTTGATATTTCATATTCTATCCTCTTTTCTCTATTTTTCTAAAGCTTCAATATCGGCTGGATCAATACCAACCGCCTTAGCCATCTCATCATTGATGGTAATGGCTGCCGTATTTGGTTTTTGAACGGCTAAGTCAGCCGGTTTTTCCCCTTCAAGAATCTTCACAGCCAACTCACCAGCTTGTACCCCGATTGCCTTGTAATCAACACCGTAAGTAAAGAGTGCTGCATCAATCACTGCCGCATCACTAGCCATAGCTGGTGTTTTTTTCTCTTTCAAAATCTCACCAATCGTTGAGGCTGTTGCAGCAACGACATTGTCGGTTGGTAAGTAAATAGCATCAACCTTGTCAGCCAATGATGTCATCACTTGTTGCACATCATTACTAGAGGTCACTGTAGCTATTTCAACATTAAGTCCTTTAGCTTCAAGAGCTTTTTGGGCTTGCTTAGCCTGAACTTCCGAATTAACCTCACTTGAATTGTAGAAAATGCCCACCGTCTTGGCAGTTGGTACGACCTTGACCAACATGTCAATTTGTTTTGACACATCTGTCGCATCAATAGAACCTGTCATACTGCCTTCAGGTTTTTCTAAAGATTTTACCAAGCCTGCTTCAACAGGGTCTGTCACTGCAGTAAAGACTGATGGTGTTTCTGAATCTGCATTCAGTAGGGCTTGGGCTGCAGGTGTTGCAATGGCAAAGTTCAAATCATTTTCGCCAGCTAATTTGGCAACCATGGTTTGAAGATTGGCTTGATCACCTTGGGCATTCTGCACATCAAGGGTTAGATTGTCCCCCTCCTTGTAACCTGCCTTCTCCAAGGCTTCAACGAAGCCTTGTCGTGCAGCTGTTAAGGCCTCATGTTCAGCATACTGAATAACGCCTACCTTAACAGCATCAGACGAAGACGATTGGCTATTGCCACAAGCAGCTAAAGCAAGTACTGATAAAAATGTAACAGAACCAAAAATAAGTTTTTTAAAGATCATGATTATTCTCCTATAAAATAAATAAGTGAGTGATGGAACAAAAAGGGACCGCCTAGCATGCTATCTAGACGGTCCCTACACTTTTGTTGTATAGTAAAACAGATAAAATACTCTTTCTGTGCCATCTAGATTTAACATCTATGAGGCACACATCAAAACAACCACAGCCACATAGATACAAACTTACGTTCCCGTGTTTGTATCCATGTTGTTATACATGCCTACAAACACTATCTAAAATAGCTGTAGAAATAAGTATTGACTGCTTGATTTTGACTAGTCAGTAACATATCTGTTCTCCTTTCCCTTGTTTAAGATATAGTTATCATACCTATTTTTTTCTCGCTTGTCAATAGAAAAATCTTGTTTTTTCATTTTTTACTGATTTTAGAGCAAAAAACGACACTTATTTGAGATATTATTCGTTTTTTAGCTTAATTCCTCCACCAAAAACTCCCATTGGGTCATCAATTCTTCTTGTTCAACGGTCAACTGATTGACTTGTTCTTGTAGGTCAATCAAGAGTTGAGCGTCGTTGATTGCCAACATGTCTTGATTGAGCAGGTCCAAATCAGACTCTAATTGTTCTAGACGATCTTCTACTTGGACTAATTGGCGTTCTTTTTTACGCTTTTCTTTTTGCTCTAATTTTTGTTGCTGATAGTCCTGACTGGCTGCTACAACCTTGACTTGATTGTTTTCTTCTTGAATTTCCTGCTCTGCCTTTTTTTCTAAATAATAATCATAATCGCCTAAATAAAGTGTTGTTCCTGTCGGAGAGAGTTCGACGACCTTCGTTGCTACACGATTGATAAAATAGCGGTCATGACTGACAAAAAGTAGAGTGCCTTGGTAGTTGATTAAAGCGTCCTCCAAGACTTCCTTGCTATCAATGTCTAGATGGTTGGTTGGTTCATCAAGAATGAGAAAATTATTATTTTCCATGGAAAGCTTAGCCAATAAAACACGCGCTTTTTCACCACCTGAAAGCATGCCTACTGTTTTTTTCACCTCATCTCCTGAAAAGAGAAAGGCACCCAGACGATTGCGAATGTCTAGTTCTGGTGTTGTAGGAAATGCTGACCAAAGTTCTTCTAAAACTGTATTAGAGGGCGTTAGTGCTGTTTGATTTTGATCATAGTAGCCCACCTCAAGATTGGCACCAAAATGAGCCTGCCCTTTCAAGAAATCAATCCGACCTAATAAAGATTTAAGCAGCGTTGATTTACCAACCCCATTTGGACCAACTAGAGCAATGGCATCGTGTTTACGCACATCTATGCTAATCTCTTGAGCCAAAATCTCTTGATCATAACCGATGGCAACTTGATCTAGATTCAAGACTTGATTTCCCGACACCTTGTCAATCTGAAAGGTCATACTAGCTGATTCTTGATGATTTTCTGGCTTATCCAAGCGTTCCATTTTCTCCAGTTGCTTGCGACGAGATTGGGCACGCTTGGTCGTTGAGGCTCTTGCAATATTGCGTTTGACAAAATCTTCTAATTTGGCAATTTTCTTATTCTGCTTATCAAAATTCTTTTGCTCGGCGGCTAATTTTTCAGCCTTCAAATCCATGAATTTTGAATAATTACCAACATACATATCCAAGCCATTTGGTCTTAAATCTGCCGTCTTAGTGGCCACCTTGTCAAGAAAATAACGGTCATGACTGACAATCAAAAGTGCCCCTTGGTAGTTGGTGAGATAATTTTCCAACCAAGCGACAGTTTCAATATCCAAGTGATTGGTTGGCTCATCTAGCACCAGAAGTTCTGGTTTTTCAAGCAACATTCTCGCCAGAGCCAGTCGTGTTTTTTGCCCACCAGAAAGATCTGATACTGGCATATCCCACATGCTTTGGTCAAACTTGAAACCATTGAGCATCGCTTTCAAGTCACTTTCATAAGTGAAACCACCCTTAACCCTAAAATCTTCTGCCAAACTATCATAGGACGTCATCAAGTCTTGTAAGGCTTGACCAATCAACTCACTCATTTGCTCTTCCATTTGACGTAAGTTTTGTTCTTGCTGACGCAGGTCAGCAAAAACAGCCAACATTTCTTCAAAGATGGTACCTTTGGCATTAAATTGGCTATTTTGAGCCAGATAAGACAGTGACAAATCTCGTTTACAACTAATCTCTCCTGAGGTAGCACTTTCTTGTCCGACTAAAATTTTTAATAAGGTTGATTTACCTGCACCATTGCGACCAACTAGGGCAATGCGATCACGTTCATCAATTTGCAGATTGATATTTTGAAAAAGAACCTCTCCTGCAAAAGAGCGTTCCACCTTGTTTGCTTGTAAAATAATCATAGCTTTATTATAACAAAAAAGCCTAGAAAAGATGGGAAATTTATCATCCTTCTAGACTGAATTGATTAAGATTGGTATAACTCAACCAAGCTATTAACATCCGTTGCTTGAATACTGTAATTGGAACCCGATGACTGCATGACAGAAACTTCAGCATCGTTATGAGATAAACCAATCGCATGACCCAATTCATGCTCAGCAGTATTGACCACACGTTCAAAGGTATAACCATAAGTATCATTCAATAGATAATAAGCATTCAGTCGAATATCTGCATAAACAATACGCTTGGTTAAGGCATTGAGTTTCGTTTCTGCTACTCCTGCTGCTTGAGTATTGGCATCCATATCATCTCTAGCGATAATATCTGCTGTTTGCTCATCGTTGGTTAGCGTAAAGGTAAAGGCTCCTGTACTGTTCCAATTAGCAATAGCTGTCTGATAGGCTGATACTAGCGTTGGATCCGTTGATTGAATATAAATGGTGGCTTGAGGTTTTGACCACCTCACTCCTTCTTGATTTTGATAAAAATCTGTCGAGAGATTTTGTAAATTTTCGCGTAAATTAGTAGTATCTGTGGGGAAAATCTGTGAAATACCACTAACAACATTAGACAACTGATTAGCGAAGTCAGAGGTGCTATTATTGATATACCACCAGAAGCCCCATAAAATCAAAGCCAGTAAAACCGCAGTCTGAATCAATCGCCAGATTAAATTCCAAATCAAACGTATGATAAACCTAGGCAACCACAGTAAAGATTTTAGCAAATAAACCATTAGTTAACTCTTTTCCAGTGAAATTTCCTAAAACATGAGATTGATTATAACAAGATTGACCAGCAATTTCAACGAAAAAAATGACCTTTACAAATTTGTCATCATTATGACAAACGTTCTTCTTTAACGTAATCAATTGGTAACATTTCTAAAAAGACCTCTAATTGTTTTTCCCAGTAGTACCAATCATGCGTGCCATGACCAACCTGATAATCTAGGTCTATTCCTGCTGCTTGCAGAGCCTTAGCTCCTATCTGATTGGCGTCAAAAAGAAAATCTTCTTGCCCACACCAAGCATAGAATTTGGTTTGGTTATCGTGGTTTTTGACCATATTGACCAAGAAATGTTCTGATGTGTCATCTTGATTTTCCCCAAAAATCCCTTGCCAGTAAGCCAAATCTGACCTGGTTTGATCCTGCAGACTGTCTAAATCAAAAGACAAGGCTCCAGAAAATGAACCCGCATAAGCAAAACGATTGCTTAAAAGAGCTAATTTAAAAGCACCATAACCTCCCATAGACAAACCTGCGATAAAGGTTTTAGCACGAGATTGACTCATATTAGGGAAAAAGCGGTGCAAAACTTGAGGCAACTCCTTGGCTAGCGCATCATAATAAGCTAGACCATACTGAGTATTGGTGTACCAAGCCAAATCTGTTGACGGCATGACCACGATTAAATTGGTCTTGCGTACCAAACGTTCAATCGCTGTTCGTTTGAGCCAAGAATTTTCATTTCCTGCCATACCGTGCAAAAGATACAGCACAGGAATGTCTTGACTGGTTGCTTCTTCTTGGCTAAGGTCACTTGCATCAGGATAGATGACATTGACCTGTCGCATCATGCCTAACACATCTGAATGGTATTCAATTTTTAATAAAGCCATAAATCTGTCCTTTCTTGATATAAAAAGCTAGGAGCTTATTTCCTAGCTTATTCTTTTAGCGTACTTCCATAATGACTGGCAAAATAGCTGGTCGGCGTTTGGTCTGCTCAAATAGAAACTTACTGATACTATCACGAACTGAACCTTTCAATTCATTCCAATCAAAGTTAGGTTGGGCAAGGTAATCTTCAACAACCGTGTTGACCAAATCAGCACTTTCTCTCAAAATGTCACGACTCTTTTTAACATAGACAAAGCCACGCGTATGCACCTTGGCTCTTGAGATAATCTTACGCTCTCGTTTATTGACCGTCATGGCTACGATAAAGATACCATCTTCTGACAAAATCTTACGATCTCGCAAGACAATATTACCCACATCACCAATGGCATTGCCATCAATCATAACATCTCCAGCAGGAATCCCCCCTTCATGCAGGAAGCCCTCTTGATCATAGACCATGATATCGCCACGTTTCATGATGTAAATGTTCTCTGGTAAAACGCCAACTTCCTGTGCCAACTCAGCATGAGCCTGCAAATCACGATACTCACCCTGAATCGGAAATAGGTATTTAGGTTGAAGGAGGTTAATTATCAGCTGCAAATCACGACCATTGGCATGACCTGACACACGCAGATTTTGTGTGATGAGTTTAACTGAACCACCTGCCTTGTAAATCAGATTTTCAACTCGTGCCACCATGGCTTCTTTAGCAATGCTTGGTGTGGTCACGACATAAACCAAATCCCCGTCTTTAATTTGAACATAACGGTGACGCCCAATTGCCATCTTACGCAAGCCATTGATTGGCTCACCCATCTTACCTGTTTCTAGGATAATCAATTCATGGTCTTCAAAACGATTGATGTCCTTGGGTTTAATGATTAGGCGTTCGTTAGCCAAAGACAATTTTTTTAGACGCATGGCAGTACGAACAATATTTTCCGCATCAAAACCTGTCAAGACCACACGACGACCATTAGCTGCTGCTGCATCAAAGACTTGTTGAATTCTCACTAGATTACTAGCAACTGCTGCCACAATAATGCGACCATCCGCATCGGCGATGACTTGGTTCATCTCAAGACCAACTTCAGCTTCACTGGCAACTTGAACGGTACTAGAAGCATTGGCAGAGTCTGATAAAAGGGCTAGGACACCTTCCCGACCAATTTCTGCCAGACGACCTAGGTCTGTTTGATAAAGTGAACTAGCAGCTTGATCAAATTTGAAATCCCCTGTATAAACAATCTTACCTTCTGCTGTACCAACCACAACCCCTAAACTGTCTGGTATCGAGTGGGTCGTTTTGAAAAAGGAAATCGTTGCATCATCAAATTCAATTTCCGTTTCACTGTCAACAACATGAAATTGATTAAATTTTTTACTACCTTCATTATTTTTTACCACCAACTTGGCAAGTTCAATGGTGAGTTGAGAGCCAAAAACGGGCACCTTAACCTGTTGCAAGAGGTAAGGAAGAGCACCAATCGCATCGGCATGACCGTGAGTTAGAAAAATCCCTTGTACACGTTGTTTGTTTTCAATAAGGTAGTCAAAATTAGGAATGACCACATCAACCCCAAGTTGTTCATTTTCAGGATATTTCAATCCTGTATCCAAAATAAAAATCGATTCATTGACTTCAACTAGGTAGAAATTTTTTCCATTTTCTCGGACACCACCTAGAGCTATAATTTTAATTTGACTCATATCTTCTCCTTGTCTGTAATCTTATTATGCTTAAAATGACCAGTAGATTGGCTACTGGTATTATGACAAACGGTCCTTGGCTACGCAAGTCGATTTACTGTTATAATCTCTCCTATTATATCATATTTCACATGAAAATAAAAACTAACCTTTTTGTCAAAAGGTTAGTTTCTCTCTTAATCAAAAATGCGATAATAATCAGCAATACTCAGTTGAGCTTTTTCGTCTTTGTTCAAGTCTTTGACAATCTTACCATCTTTCATGACCAATAGGCGATTGCCGTATTTCAAGGCGTCTTCCATCTGATGAGTAATCATCAAGGCAGTTAATTGGTCTGTCTGAACAAAGTCATCGGTCAACTGTATTAACGACTGACTGGTCTTAGGATCTAGGGCTGCCGTATGTTCATCTAACAGCAACAACTCTGGGCGTTTGACGGTTGCCATCAAGAGACTAAGGGCTTGACGTTGACCACCTGACAATAGCCCTGCTGGCGTGTCCAAATGCTTGTCTAACCCATTGCCAATCTTGCCAAGTAGCTCCTGAAATTCACCCTTATATTCCTGCAATTGACGTGACACAAGGCCTCTTTTTTGCCCTCGAAACTTGGCGATGAGCAGATTTTCAGCCACGGTCATACGTGGAGCAGTCCCCATTTTAGGATCTTGAAAGACACGTGAAAGGTGGGCTGCTCGTTTTTGTGCAGATAGCTGCGTCACATCTTCTCCCATGATAGCAATGCTACCGCTAGTCAACATAAGTGTCCCTGCAATGACATTAAACAGAGTCGATTTTCCAGCTCCATTACCACCTAAAATGGTCAAAAAGTCCTGTTCATAAATGGTCAAACTAACATCGTCCAAAATGGTCTTAACTTCATCAAACCCATTATTAACCACGACACTAGCATTTTTCAATTCAATAATTTTTTTCATCGGGATAGGCTAACCCCTTTCAAGAATTTTTTCTTCAGCTCTGGAATCATCAAACAGATTGCCAAGACTAAGGCACTGAATAGTTTGAGATAGTTGGTATTGAAACCAAGAGCCACAACTAACCAAATCAGAGCCTGATAGCCAATTGACCCAACGACAAGAGAAATCAAACGTTCCAAAAGGGTTAAATTGGCTGATAAAACTACCTCACCGATAATGATACTTGCCAAGCCAATGACAATCACCCCAACGCCCTTAGACACATCAGCGTAGCCATCTTGCTGACTAATCAAAGCTCCTGCCAAGGCAACAATGCCATTAGAAACAACCAGTCCCATGACTTCCATTTTATCGGTATCAATGCCAAAACTACGAGCCATATCACGATTATCTCCAGTAGCGATATAGGCTTGACCCAAACGCGTATAGAAGAAATAAATCAAACCCAAAATCACCAAAAAGTTAAAAATCAAACCCAGAACCAAAAGGTTGAAACTATTGTCTAAAGGTAATAAGTCCGGCAAGGTAATGGCATCTAAAAGCCCCAAATTGGCCCTACCCATGACCATTAAAATAATAGAATGACAAGACGTCATCACCAAGATTCCCGCTAAAAGCGTCGGAATTTTCCCCTTGGTATAAAGAAGGCCTGTGACCAAACCTGCCAAACAACCTGCAAGAATAGCCATTAAGGTCCCTAAAAGAGGATGGACACCCTGTGTCATCAAGGTAACAGCTACTGCACCGCCCAAGGGAAAGGAGCCTTCTATTGTCATATCAGGAAAGTTCAAGATCCGAAAGGTCATATAGATCCCTAGACCCAAGACGGCCCAAAGTAAGCCTTGCGAAATGGTGGAAATAATCATACTAACTCCTTTATTCTTTAGTAGGACTATTGTAGCATATTCTCATCAGACCGTCTATCTCATCTCTTTGTCTATCTAGGCTCAGACATTTATGATATAATGATTAAACTAGACAAAAAAGGAGAATTGCATGTCTTTTGATGGCTTTTTTTTGCATCACCTTACCCAAGAACTTCAAACTCAACTGGTCGGTGGACGGATTCAAAAGGTCAACCAACCATTTGAGAGAGAGTTAGTCCTAACTATTCGTCACCATCGACAAAATTACAAACTGCTACTTTCTGCA
Organism: Streptococcus sp. sy004; assembly: GCF_007859205.1. Classification (GTDB taxonomy): domain Bacteria; phylum Bacillota; class Bacilli; order Lactobacillales; family Streptococcaceae; genus Streptococcus. The sequence continues at coordinate 25,454 of NZ_VOHP01000001.1, read as the reverse complement.
CACTCTGTCTTTGGTCGTATCCAATTAACGCAAACTGAGTTTCAAAATCCCAAACAACCCAGCACCTTTACCATGATTATGCGAAAGTACCTTCAAGGTGCTGTCATTGAGCAACTGAAACAAATTGACAATGATCGTATCTTAGAAATCAGCGTTTCCAACAAAAATGAAATTGGCGATCACATTGAAGTCACCTTAGTGGTTGAAATCATGGGCAAGCATAGCAACATTATCTTGTTAGACAAGGGACAAGGAAAGATTATCGAATCGATTAAACACCTTGGTTTTGCCCAAAATAGCTACCGTACCATTTTACCTGGTGCAACCTATCTAGCTCCACCACCAAAAAACAGTCACAATCCATTTACCATAGCTGATGAAAAACTCTTTGAGATTCTTCAAACACAAGACTTGACTGCTAACAATCTTCAGCAACTTTTCCAAGGCTTAGGACGAGATACGGCTAACCAACTAACACTTGCCTTGGATTGCGACCGTAAACTCAAGGCCTTTCGAGCTTTCTTTAACCAAGAAACTAAACCTACTCTGACCAAGAATAGTTTTTCGGCCGTCACTTTTTCAGACAACCAAAAATCATTTGCTGATTTTGCCCAACTCCTAGATTATTTTTATCAAGAAAAAGCTGAAAAAGACCGTATCAGCCGGCAGGCGAGCGACTTAATTCAACGGGTTCAGAATGATTTGGAAAAAAATCGTAAGAAATTGAACAAGCAAAGTCAAGAGCTAGCCGACACTGACTTGGCAGAAGATTTTCGTCAAAAAGGCGAACTACTGACAACCTATCTCAGTCAGGTTCCCAATAATAAGGATGAAATCATCTTAGACAACTACTATACCGGCCAGCCAATTACGATTGCCCTTGATCTTGCCCTCACGCCGAATCAAAATGCCCAGCGTTATTTCAAAAAATATCAAAAATTAAAAGAAGCTGTCAAACATCTCAAAGGACTGATTGAGGAAACCAAGGAAACGATTTCTTATCTTGAAAGTGTTGAAGTTGCCCTTGCTCAAGCTTCTTTGGATGATATTGAAGACATTCGAGAAGAATTGATTCAGACTGGTTTTATCAAACAAAAAAATCGTCAAAAACTCCACAAGCGTAAAAAACCTGAGCAATATCTGGCAACCGATGGTAAAACCATCATTTTGGTCGGACGCAATAACCTTCAAAATGAAGAATTGACTTTCAAACTAGCCAAGAAAGGCGAGCTTTGGTTTCATGCTAAGGATATTGCCGGAAGCCATGTCATCATCAAAGACAATCTCAACCCTAGCGATGAGGTCAAAACAGACGCAGCGGAACTAGCTGCCTATTATTCTAAGGCTCGTCTATCCAATCTTGTACAAGTGGATATGATTGAAGCCAAAAAACTCCATAAACCTACGGGAGCAAAACCTGGATTTGTCACTTATACTGGACAAAAAACCTTGCGAGTCACTCCTATTTCAGAAAAAATTCAAAGCATGAAACTAAACAAAAGAGATTGATAAAATATCAATCTCTTTTAATTGTCATCTAATAAGTCATACATTTCTGTATCATCAGGAACAAATGTCAAATACTGCTGAACCACCAAAGCCAAGTCTTTTTGATAGCCAAACTCCCTTAACAGATAGGCATAGTCTTTGAGAAAGTCAGGATTATTTCCCAAATCCTCTGTCAACACCTTATAAATAGCTAGAGCCTTATCTTCCTCATCACTAGCCTGATAGGCCTTGGCCAAGGTCCACTTGGTTAATGCCCAATCATTTTCCTCATCAACCAAGGCGATAATCTCTGAATAACGTTCTTGCTCCAAGTAAAGATTAGCTAGGGCTAGGACTACTTCTTCACGATCTTCCACCACGGCCTCTGCCTTGATGAGATAGTTTTCAGCTCCAACTTGGTCATGATTTTCATAAGACAACTGAGCAGCTAAGAGCAGTAATTGCCCGTCAAATTCATTTTTAGCTAGACCACCTTGAACGAGAATCAAGGCCTCTTCTAACTGGTGATTGGCATGAAGAGAACGAGCATAAGCTAACTCATAGCCTTCAAAATCAGGGTTCATGGTTTCTAATTGTTTGAAATACACATTAGCTCGTTGATAATCCTCTTGCTCACTCAAAAGACTGGCCAATTCAAAAACCGTCTGGTCATCATACTCAATCTCAACAGCCTTGGCTAAAAACTCAATCGCTGCTTCAATCTTACCCAAATGAGCATAAGAACGACCAATACGTTGATAGGTGGAAATCCCTGTCTCAGCTAGGATTGCTCGATTATCCAGTTGGGCATAAGTATCAATGGCTGCTTGAAAATTTTCCAAACGATACTCGATTTCAGACAAGCCTAGTTTAACCAGGGGATCAGCACTCAACTGACTGGCTAAAAGTAATTTTTCCCTAGCTACATCCGTCAAACCTTCACTATCATACAAGTCAGCCATGATCAGCAGACTAACCACATAATCCGGACTTGTCGAATCAACTTGATCCAGATAAAAGAAAGCCTCTTCTATCTGACCATCCTCAGCTGCAATTTCAGCCAAGCTCAAATAAACTTCTGGAAAGTCATTCTGAATTTGCTGATAAATGGCTTTGGCTTCTTCATAAAAGCCAATTGATTGCAAATAAGTCCCCAAGTCCAACAAGGTTTCTTGGTCATCTGAATGTAAGGCTCGCTGAAAATATTTCTTTGCTCGTGTCAAATCACCCATTTCCAAGGCTGCCAACATTTTTTCACTATTGCTCATCTTGACTATTTGCCTCCTCGTAAAGCCCACTAGCTTGTTTGTACCATTCAAACATTTCTTTGACCACTACCTTGACGGAAGCATAAAATGGAATTCCTAAAAAGACGCCCCAGACACCAAATATTGATCCTGAAATCAAGAGAATAAACATAATGGTAATAGGATGAATGCTGAGCTTGCTACCTAGAACTAATGGGGTTACAAAACGACCTTCGACCGTTTGTTCAATGGTAAAGACCAACAAGACCTTGGCTAGCATTACAGGTCCATCAACCAAGGCTAAAATCACAACAGGAATCATCGCCAAGAAACTTCCCAAGTAAGGAATCATGTTCAAAATACCTGCCAAAACCCCAAGCGTGAGAGCATAAGGGAGATTGATTAGGCTAAACATGATTGAAAACATGATACCTACGACAATGGCTACCGTCACCTGTCCTTGAACATAACCTGATAACTGTTCATTGATCCCACTTAAAATCCGAGTGGCTGACGGACGCATTTTGGTGGGGATAATAGAAACCAAGCCCGTTTTCATCTGCTGGCTATCTCTTAGGAAATAAAAGAGAATAAACGGTGCAATGATAATAGCAACTGCAACCTTGGCAATAGTCGCCGCTAAACTTCCCAGCCACGACACCGCATCTCGTGAAAAGGTCTCTGCATAATCAACAGCTTTTTGACTTAAATTATCCACGACATCTTCAAGTTGTGGACGGAAATTAGCCAAACGTGGATCTTGTAACAACTGAACAGCTTGTTTCTCCACCTGTCGAGTGTAGGTTGGTAAATTACGAATAAAACTCATCACTTGCTCTTGAGCCATGGGCACAAAATTGGCAAGTACCAGTAGCACACCTAATAACACCAAAATAAAAACAAAGGCAATCGCTGCTACACGCTGCATCCCCCTTTTTTCAATCCAAGTCACCATCGGCTCTAACAGATAGTAGAGAATGGTTGACATCACTAAAGGAAGCATGACGGCTGCCCCCAAGTAAAGGACTGACATAAAGACCGAACTAATTTTTGTAAATACAAAAATATTCAAAAACAGAAGCAACGTAATCAACAGCACAGATACTGCTTGATTATGTAACAACCATTTTGAAAACCAACTTTTATCAAACTGCTTCTCGTTTTGGCTCATAATTCCTCCATTTGATAACTAATAAGACACCTTGCTTTTTCTCTAAAAATCACTACTTATCATAAAAATAAACCTGCTGATCCAGTAACTGCCCATCTTGATAAGAAAATTTTGCAGAAAAGAAGGGGCTATCTTCTAAAATCCAAGAAAAGAGTTGATAATCCCCTTCCCATGTGGGCTTGGTCAAAACTTGATCGTAAGGTACCCAAGCTAAGTTGCCTTCTGGACAATCAGACAACAAGTCACCTGAAAATGCCGTCACTCGAAAAACGTAGGTGTACCAATCCTGATTTGGTGTAAAATTTGGAAATGTCACAATCCCTTTAAGGCTCATCTCTTCCACATTTAGCCCCGTTTCTTCAGCCACTTCACGCCTAGCACAATCCTCTGGACTCTCACCAGCTTCTAGCTTGCCACCAACAGAAATCCACTTGCCATAGTGAACATCATCTTGACGTTTATTACGATGAAGAAGGAGAAATTCCTTACCATTATCAATGTAACAAATGGTCGCTAACTTTACCATGAAACTCCTCCTTCTTTTTTTCCATTATATCAAAATGTCAACAATAAAACCAATTACAAAAAGACTTAACCCATGAGTTAAATCTTTTTGTTAATTATGGTAAAAACTTACCTGCTGCTAGATACAGGCGATACCATTCTTTACGATCCAGTTCAATCTCACTAGCCTTAGCAATATTTCGCAAGCGATCTGGATTCATAGAACCGAGAATGACTTGCATTTTAGCAGGATGACGAAGAATAAAGGCTGTCGCAATCGCTTCAACGGAGACACCTTTGGCTGTTGCTAATTCTCTCAACACTTGATTAAGCTCTGGATAATCAGGGTGGTCAAAAAAAGTACCTTTCACCAAATCAATCATAAACGGCGACCAAGCCTGAATGGTCACACCATGTAGGCGACAATAGTCCAAAATACCACCGTCACGATTTGTTGCTCCATCACTCAACATATTAACCTGTAACCCACTATCAATCATAGGTGTATGAACCAAACTAAACTGTAACTGATTGACCAAGAGTGGCTGATCCATATAGGCCTGCAAATGCTCAAACTGGTAACGATTGACATTACTCAAACCAAAATGGCGCACCTTGCCTTGCTCCTTTAGATAAGTAAAGGTTTCAGCCACTTCTTCTGGTTCCCAAAGGGTATCTGGGCGGTGTAAGACTAAAAGATCCAAATAGTCCGTCTGCAAACGTTCCAAGATACCATCAACAGATTGCAAGATATGCTCTTTTGAAAAATCAAAAAATCCCTGACGAATCCCACACTTGGACTGAATCATCAATCGCTCACGGTCAATCCCCATATCCTTAATGGCTTGACCAAACAATCGCTCTGACTGCCCCTTACCATAAATATCAGCATGGTCAAAAAAGTTAATCCCCAAATCTAAACTGGTTTGAATAACTTGTTTAGCTTCTTCCAAATCAAGACTTGCCATTCGCATGCAACCCAAGGCAAGACGTGAAACTTCTAATGCTGACTGACCTAATTGTAATGTTTTCATCAAAAACTACTTTCTTTATCAATATTGGCTTGGGATAAAGATCATTCCAAGCACTAGCTTTATTGTACCGTTTTTATTCTAACATATTTTTCAACAAAGGAGAGTCTTGAGACTTAATCACATCAATTAGACTCTGCGGCAGTCGCCTTGGCCCACGAATAGTTGTCAAACCATGTCGGCGTAAAACATCTTGATTAAAACAATCATCAGCATAGGTTTTTAATCGCTCCAACCGCATCAAATAGTTAATCGACGGATTGTCACGTTGACCTTGATTCCTAATATCTGCCTCTAAAACCCTACACAAATAACGCAAGGCACGAGTAGGTGCCGTCATGTAAATTAAGACAACATCACCTGCCTTAATCTTGGCCTTCTGAGTCCACTCAATGCTATCATGCTCAGCAAATTCACGATCAATGTCATAGTACTTAGGATTAGCAGGAATCACCCAAAAATCTGGCCCTGTTTCTTGTGCCAAAGATTTTGGTGTAACCAACTGGCGACTCTGATCCACCAACTCAAACAAGTCTTTATCCGACAGACTATCATCTAAAACCACTGAAATCCAGCTTTTCTTAGACATGTGGTAGGCAGGATAAATTCCCTCTTTATCCAAGTAAGCTGATAATTTTTGAGTTGGAACCTTGAGATTGATGACTTCAACACTTTGATTTGCCAAATTACCAGACACACCCAACTTAGCCAAATTCAAAGGAAAAATCAAAGCATACCACTTGCCCACCACTCGATAAGAAAAATAATTTGGATGTTTAACAAAAGGATAATCATAATCGTCGCCATAAGTCATTTTCAAATAATTGCCTAAGCGATTAGCCTGCTCTTGCTCAAACAACTGATCCTCACAACACGCTAAAGCAATCTCCTGTAAAACTGTTATATAGGCTTCCTTAACCTGAGTCACAAAAGCCCCCAACTGATATTCACGACGAATGGCTTCATAAGGCTCATCCATCTCACAGTCCCAAACCTGACCAGAAACTTGACCAGACGCTGACACCCAAACCCTAGCCTCAAAATCACCTGCTATCAAGGTTCGACGATAGTAAAAATCTTGCCCATCCATCACAAAACCAAAAGGTAACAAACGCTCCACAAGCACTCGTTTTTTAGAAAAAATTGAAGATTCTAGGGACATAAGTTCTCCTTTCTATACAGATTTCTTTTTCAACTAATATTTATTCTTGAACTTGAGAACTTATACACACACTTTCCATCAATAAAGCCAATTCGATCTACTTTACTAAATAATTCTAAAAGATAAATTCTTATAAAAAACTATTCCTTAGGATATATTAACCTCGTCGCCGAATATTTTTATAACTAGCTAAGATATATTTTTAATGGTTTTTATTATTTATTTTATAGGGGGCTGTAAATTTCCAGATTCAACAAAATCAACGAGTTCAGTAACAAGTTTACTAATATACTTTCTTTCATCATCTAGATTATCTTCATAAATAACTAGCTCGTTATCGGTATGCTTATCTTTTGAATAAATATAGTAGCCTCTTTCTGCATCAAATTTTTCTTCAGAATGGGCTAATAAGTTTCTTTTATCTACCAACTCAAGCCACTTTTCCTGAATCTGATCTCTTTCTTTACTTTTACTAGGATCAAATCTAAAGCGATTAAAAAATTCTCTAACCAACCACCTATATTCTTTAGACTCCACAGTTTTAATATACTGAGGATTCTTATCCTTCATATTTCGAATCAATTTTTCTCTAAGAATATGCTCTAACTTTGCATTTTCAAACATAAATCGACCACGAATGGCATTTAACTCATCCCATCTGCACAATATAACATCAATTGCATTTTCAAATAGATTTGCTTCATTCTGGTCTCCAACTGAAAAGAAAGTGAAGTTAGAAAAGATTCCAATATTTTTATTTCTAACTACATTTAGTATCTCATCTTTGATTGTCGAATACTCATTATTGGAATATAAAATGACAAATTGTCTATATCCATTACTTTCTCGTATTTTTTCAAGATAGGTTAATCCCGTTTCCTCCTTCTCTAAATTAAAATCAGAAATGAAAAAGTCATATCTCTTTACTGATACCAATTCGTCAATTGCATTTTCAAAAGTTGAGCATTCTTTAAAAACTGCTTTATATCCTTTATATTCTAAAATATCACTTACAATAAATTTTCTTTCTTCATGTGCATCAGAATCAAGTTCATCATCTAACCACAAAATATTAATATCTTGTCTCACTACTACTCCTTATTGAATACAATTTTAAAATCAACATAATTATTTTCTAATTCTAAAACTGTAATTTCCCATCCAAAATCCTGACAGATTTGTTTACAAATATACATGCCTAAACCTGTTCCTCTTCTCTTGGAAGTCACACCTAATTTAAAAATATTTTCCATTGGCTGAATTTCAATAGGTCCAGTATCAGACATTACATGCATTGCGCTATTGTCTTCTTCAAAGTAGAAAATAATATTATTAGCATTTCTATCCTGAGCATTGGTGATAAGGTTATCTATTAAAGTGCCAAAATCATATATATTAATCTTCTGTTCAACTTTACCAGTTCCAAGATTAATTTTCAATTTCGATGTGTCATTCACTGTATTGTCAATATAACTTTTGAGATAGGTTTTTATTTCAATTTTTTCTGTCTTACTGTAAGTTTCAAAATTAATTCTCAAAATCTGTTTTTTGATAGAAGATAATTTATCAGAAGTTCTTCTTAATTTATATATCGAATCAGCAAACTTTTCAAGCTCAGATTCATTCATTAAACGTATCATCTTTTTCACCGTTCCGTTTAACTCACTTCCAACTTTTCCAAGCTCATGAAACAACATATCTTGTCTCGCGGGTTTCGAACTATCAAGAAATTTATCAGTTATTTCTACTCTATTTCTTAATTGATCGTTCTCCCTAATCACCTGTTCTTTTTCTTTCTTAACAGCCTTATTCTCTTTAGTTAGTTCACTTGCAGTTTGTTTCAAATTCTTTTGAATTTCTTTTTTGTCGGAAACACTAACAGTCTCATCATTGAGTAAATCAAATTTCTTTTCTAAAGGCTGAGCAATTTTAGGTAATTCATAGAACTGTGGAGGTGTTGTAAATTTATGTTTTTTGAACCGATTAGTTAATTTTTCTACTACTCTATTATCATCGGTTTGAATATCATCGATATCACTATTACCAAACTTAACAAGTTGAACATAAGATTCTAATGGCCGTTGAATAAACTCCATATATAATTCTTCAAATGCAATCGTGTAGGCATTAGTTACAAACCCCCTATCTCGTGACGTTACTTCATTAAAATTATTTTCTAAGTCTGTAATATTGATCCAACCCAGTAATTCTCGATGACCTAAATAACGATTATAACCTTGAGTTTTTCGCAAATTTAGTCCAAATGAATCATAATCAACTTCCCCATACGGAAATATTCGAAAATTATTTTTATACAGGAATATTGAGCCATAATTTTTGGCCTCAATTCCCATAATTCGTGTAAAATTATGTTTCGCAGCAGTTGAAAGATAATAAATCTTAAAGTAAAGATTCTTTAATATCGTTGTGTTTTCAATATTAAAAGAATATATCATTTTTTCTCTATCAAATAGAGTGACGCTAATTTTTTTTTCTTCAACTTCACACTCTATGTGAATGGTTTTTTTATCTAGTACTGTAGCAATAGTATTACTAACATTTCTATCTATTTCTGCAATTTTTGTAGCAGAGGAAAAATATTGAACATTTATTTTTATTTTTCCATCATTAACAAAGGGATTTACTAGTCTTTGTAGTGCTGAAAAAACTTTTTCAACACGGTCTTTCGACCATTCATCACGTAACCCTGTAATTTTTAAAAGCGTCCCAGATTCTCCTCTAAATATACTGTTGATTTCTGAACCTGATTTGTAATCAACTTCTATCTTTTCAAATTCGTCTAAAGAATTTTTTTCAAATTCTCCCCAATCTATAATTAACTCACTTGATTCGTTATTTTTTTTACTTAATAATGTTAGTTTACTCCCTAGTCGATCACAGGAAAATCTACCAATTCCTTTTGAACCAGCATAAACACGGTTATTATTTTTCTTTTCAGAGTATGCAACAAACAACCAGTTATTTTCAATATCATTGCGAGTCATACCTTTACCATTATCTTGGATAATAATGGTATTTTCATGACTATTAATTATCAAATTTATCTCCGTTGCATCCGCATCGTAGCTATTTTTTACAAGTTCAAAAATAGCAACTAGTTCATTCGTAATTAAATCTTTTCCTATAATGTCCTTTAATCCAGAACTAATTTTAAAATGAAGCTTCTTCATATGACTCTCTCCAACTTAAAACTGCAATAATATTTCGCCTACTTGCTCTGCAAATAGCGGTGGAATTGCATTTGCTACCTGAGTATATCTAGGAACATCTTTCTTGCGACGCTCACCACCTGTCGTATATGGTCCTTTAAACTCATAATCATCTGGAAAACTTTGAATTCTTGCATGCTCTCTAACAGTCATTATTCTAGGCTCAGAATAATGAATGTAATCATCTGGAATAGATGTTATTGTATTACAAACAGAGTCTGATTTCAGAGGAGTTATGCCTCTTTTTTTCAAACCTTCAACAAGATTCATTGATGGAGTAATTCGTATAGCTTTATCTGAAACTATCATTAATTGTTCAAAAAGTTGTACCGTAGATTTCTTATGTTTTGCAAAACGATGACTATCTGGGACATTATCTTTTATTGTTTTTCTCATTAATCGTTGATAATTACTACCAATTTTACCATATAAACCATTTTTGAAATTTTTAGTATCTATACTATCAATTTGTCCCTGAGCTTTTGTTAAATCTCCAACAGCTTGAGATATCGTAATGGGCAACTCCAAACCTTTGTTATGTAGAAAATTAGGAATATGATTATACAACTTATCAAAAAATTCTTCTGTAATTTTTTCATCTTTGGAGGCAAACAAGATAAATCTTTTTCTATTCTGTGGCACTCCAAAATCTGACATTAATAATAATTTATAATCAACAAAATATCCTAGCTTTTCTAGAATTTTAATCAATATAGTTGAATAATTCTTTCTTTTTCCATTCACTTTAAAATCTACTGTAAATCCTTGGACATTCTCAAAAAATAGTATCTTAGGTTGAATTAATTTTACTATTTCAATATAAGAATACATCAACTTATTTCTTATATCATTTGTTTGGCGTTTCCCTGCCATTGAAAATCCTTGGCACGGTGGTCCTCCAACAATCATATCTACTTTTCCATTAAGTAATGCCAATTCAACATAACGCTCAGTTAATAACTCATTAATGTCCCAATTTTTCATTTCTAACCAATCTGGCCACTCAAAATGATTTTTTTTATCAATTAAATTATATTTCAATGTTGCAAAAGCATCCTGATTTTTTTCAATTGCAAAAATTCCTTTTAAACCTGCATTATATAAGCCTAACGACAAGCCGCCTGAGCCTGCAAATAAATCTATATATTTCATTTTAATCCTCGTAAATATTATACCACAAAACCCAGCCTTTTTAGGCTAGGCATCTGTTTATATTACCTTATCCCCCCAACTTCTCCATCTCTTTAATCCGCTCTACGGTGGCGTCATATTTGGTTTGGTAGTCGGTTTGTTTGGCTTTTTCTTTTTCGACGACTTCTGGTTTGGCATTAGCGACAAAGCGTTCATTGCTAAGTTTTTTGCTGACCATGTCCAGCTCTTTTTGCCATTTAGCGAGTTCTTTGTTAAGGCGTTCTAGCTCTTCTTCCACGTTGAGCAGGTCTGCGAGTGGGAGGAAGATTTTTGCACCTGTAATCACTGCTGACATGGCAAGTTCTGGGCTAGTCAAACTTGATGAAATCTCAAGGGTTTCTGGGTTAGTGAAACGCTTGATGTAATTGACATTGTTATTGAAGAATGTCTCCAAATCACTGTCACTTGTCTTGACCAAAATCGTAATTGGTTTACTTGGGGCAACATTCACTTCTGCTCTGCTATTTCGCACCGCACGAATCAAATCTTTCAGACTTTCCACACCTTTGTGGGCAGCTTGATTTTCAAATGTCGTATTAACAGTTGGATAGTCTGCGGTCACGATAGACCCTTCAGCATATTGTCCAAAAATTTCTTCTGTCACAAACGGCATGATTGGGTGAAGCAAACGTAAAATCTTATCCAAGGTGTAAAGAAGAACGGAACGTGTAATCACTTTTTCATCTTCATTATCGCTATACAAGACTTCTTTAGTCAACTCAACATACCAGTTGGCAAATTCTTCCCAAATAAAGTTGTATAGACTATGACCTGCCACACCAAACTCGAACTTATCAAAGTTTTCCGTAACCTTGCCGATTGTTTCGTTCAAATTATGGAGAATCCATTTATCCGTCACATTTCCAGCTTGATTTGCTACGACTTTTTCCACATTTGCCGTTGCCGCAGCCAAGGTCAAGCCTTCATTATTCATCAAGATATAGCGAGAAATGTTCCAGATTTTGTTAATGAAGTTCCAAGACGCGTCCATCTTTTCGTAAGAGAAACGGACATCTTGTCCTGGAGCAGAGCCGTTAGACAAGAACCAACGTAACGCGTCTGCACCGTATTTCTCAATAACATCCATGGGATCAATACCATTGCCAAGCGATTTCGACATCTTACGACCTTCTTCGTCACGAATCAATCCATGAATGAGAACATTTTCAAATGGACGACGCTCTGTGAATTCAAGTGATTGGAAAATCATACGAGATACCCAGAAGAAGATGATGTCATAACCCGTTACCAAGGTTGACGTTGGGAAATAACGTTTGAAATCTTCAGCGTCTTCATTTGGCCAACCCATTGTCGAGAACGGCCATAGGGCAGAGCTAAACCAGGTATCAAGCACATCTTCGTCTTGTACCCAACCCTCACCTTCTGGTGCTTCCATGCCGACATAAATCTCACCCGCTTCATTGTACCAAGCTGGAATTTGATGACCCCACCATAATTGGCGTGAAATCACCCAGTCATGGATATTTTCCATCCACTGCATAAAGGTATCGTTAAAACGTGGTGGGTAGAACTTAACCTGATCATCAGTAGCTTGATTGGCGATAGCATTTTTAGCCAACTGATCCATTTTAACAAACCATTGAGTTGATAGGCGTGGTTCAACAACAGCTCCAGAACGCTCCGAATGTCCCACTGAATGAACTCGTTGTTCGATCTCGACCAAGGCACCAATTTCTTCTAGTTTTTTGACGACTGCCTGACGTGCCTCAAAACGATCCATACCGGCAAATTCACCAGCTAGCTCGTTCATGCTACCGTCATCGTTCATAACATTGACCTGTGGTAGATTATGACGTTGACCGACTTCAAAGTCATTTGGGTCATGAGCCGGGGTAATTTTCACCACTCCTGTTCCAAATTCTGGATCAGCATGGTTATCAGCCACAATTGGGATTGGTTTATTCAGAATTGGTAGGATAACATTTTTACCAATCAAGTCCTTGTAACGCTCATCGTTTGGATTGACCGCGACAGCCACATCACCGAACATGGTTTCAGGTCGTGTGGTTGCGACCTGAAGACCGCGTGAGCCATCTTCCAGCATATAAGTCATGTGATAAAAGGCACCCTCAACATCCTTGTGAATCACCTCAATATCAGATAGGGCAGTTCTTGCAACGGGATCCCAGTTGATGATGAACTCGCCACGATAGATCCATCCTTTTTTGTAAAGCTCGACAAAGACCTTACGCACAGCTTGAGATAGCCCCTCGTCCAAGGTGAAACGCTCACGCGAGTAATCAAGTGATAGCCCCATCTTGCCCCACTGGTCCTTAATGGTTGCAGCATACTCATCTTTCCACTCCCAAACTTTTTCTAGGAATTTTTCACGTCCCAGGTCATAACGAGAAATACCTTGCTCACGCAAACGCTCTTCAACCTTAGCCTGTGTGGCAATACCGGCATGGTCCATCCCTGGTAACCAAAGGGTGTCAAAGCCCTGCATGCGTTTTTGACGGATAATAATATCTTGAAGCGTTGTATCCCAAGCATGTCCCAAGTGCAACTTGCCGGTCACATTTGGTGGTGGAATCACGATAGAATAAGGCTTAGCCTCAACATCTCCCGACGGCTTAAACACACCAGCCTCAAGCCAGTTCTGATAACGACCAGCCTCAACCTCAGCTGGATTGTATTTTGGTGATAATTCTTTCATGTTAGTTCTCCTTATTTAATCACTTCAAATTTTGCATTTTTATAATCAATATTCAAACGTAAATCTACATTTGGAACAAAAACATTAAACTGATCAACAACTCTATATGTTTCAGATTTTTTCATAAAAACAGCCCTAAGATGCATTCCTCTAGGAATTATATCATTTTTCTTATAAATCAAATTAACTCTATAGTTTACTACTAAATCAGTATCCTCAATCAATTTCGATTTTATATAGTTTTCATAAAAAGATTGATTTCTTCCTAATGAACCTGTATGGCTGCTTATATTACTCCATTCAGTTTGCGTGAAATATTTTCTTTCTTTATCAACTTTCCAATCTTCATCTTCAAAAAGTTCATAAGCTATTATATGGCCCCTATGTATATACGTATCTCCCTGTGCTTTATTTAAATTTTTATCCCATCCCACAGGTGTAATATGCTCTGAAAATTTTGGTCTTGATTTATTTTTTTCAAAAATTTTTGAACTTAACATCAGTTCACATCCCATAGGTAAATAATATTGTTTATTATCTTTATCTAAAAGTTTTGATTTACAAAATGATAATCTTTCCTCTGCAATTTTTTTATATAATTCCCTCTTTATTTTAAAACTTCCCTCCACATACTCTAAATCATTTCCAATTAATTTAATTAGCTCTACTTTCTCCATTCCTAATAGTTGATAAATTTCTTTTTCTTTAGGATATCTATTCATTTATTTTCTCCAATAATTATCGTTTTAAATTATAACTATAAATCAAAATCCCCGTCCAGCATACGCTAGACAGGGACGAAATTCATGTTATGATTTCCGCGGTACCACCACTGTTTCGGGACTGGCCCGCAACTTTATTATTACAACTTGAAACATCAGCAACCAGTTTTGACATTTGTGCGGGGTTCTCAGCTAGGACCGCTTTCTGTAACAAATGGGGTTCAAAACACCTCTGACTACTTTTATTTTAGCAGATTACATAACAAAAATCAATAATTTCTCGTGCCAAAAAGCCCATCTGGCAAATCATGAAAGGCCTTGCCATTTTTGTAATTGTCGAGCTTACCTTGTAAAAATTGGTAGGCATCTAAACGGCTTTCGTAGCGAATAATCGCATCCTTTGCTCGCTCATCTGCCTTAGCTTCAAATTCTTTTTGGCTTTCTTCCATAGCCACTTGATTAACCATGACCTGCATGGTCAACCACTCATCTAAATCTTTCAAAAATTCCTGTTCGACTGTCATAAAACCACTCCATTTCCTTTTAATTTATTATACCATAATTTGAACATAGGGCTTGCCTTGATACCAAAAATGTGATATGATTAAAAAGTAGCCGCTATAGTTAAATGGTATAATAGAGCAATGGTAATGCTCCGTTCCGAGTTCAATTCTCGGTGGTGGCATCAATAACCTCCTAAAAAAGCCTAATTTCATGGGCTTTTTTATTTTTTTGATTAAAATTTGGTCAAATAACTAAAAGCCAAGTTTATAATAAACTTGGCTTTTGTCTAAATAATTTGATTTTCTGTTTGACCTGTTGTGAAAGCCTCATGGAAATTTTGAAAACTAATGGAAATCATATCTTCCAAAGCTGGTTCCGTATAGGCTCCCATGTGGGGGGTAATCAACACACGTGGATAACGTTTAAGTAGTTCTTGATTGATCGGATCTGGAATCTCTGATATGTCTGGAAATACTTGACCCATGGTATTTGGCTCATCAATGACAACATCTGTTCCGTAAGATTCTAACTGTCCACTGTCTAGGGCAGCTAATAGGGCTTCATGGTCAATCAATTCGCCACGCGCCGTATTGATTAAAATTGCTGACTTTTTCATCTTGCTTAGGAAATTAGCATCAACCATCTGATCATTTTGCCCTGAAAAATAAGGAACATGAAGTGAGACAATATCTGATTGAGCTAAGAGTTCATCTAATTCCACAAAATCAGCAAATTGCTTGGCCACATCTGACGGGTAAGGGTCATAACCCAAAACCTTAGCACCTAAGCCCTTGTAAAGAGAGGCTTCTGTCACTCCAATCTTACCCATACCAACAATGCCAACCGTTGAACGATGTAATTCCTTACTAAATAGGCTTGGATAAACCTTAAAATCTCCTTGGGCTACCTGAGTGGTCGCCAGATTGGTATGGCGAAAAAGTTGTAAGGCCAAGGTCAAGGCCAGTTCTGCCACTGCATAAGGAGAATAGTTTGGAACACGAGCCACCATCAACTTCAATGCCTTAGCCAAGTCCATGTCAATATGATTGTAACCTACTGAGCGTGTGAATAAATACTTAATCCCATAGTCAGCAATGGTTTTTAACGTTGCGGCATCACACTGGCACATGCCACGAACTAAGACCGCATCACAACCCTTAGCTTCCGTGACATTGGCAGGCGATAAGAAATCACTAACCAGTTTCAATTCGAAATTATAACGATTTAACTGATGAAAATACGGTTCCTCAATCGGTCGAACACCATAACAAACAATTTTCACAAGTTACTCCTTCTATGTCTAAAACAAACCTGCTGAATTAAGAATACCCAAAATAGCAATCCATACAGGAATAGCAATAACTGCTGCCAAGGTTGACAAGAGTGACGCATTAGACGTTAACACTGCCTCACGATCATAACGAATGGCATAGGCTGCTGCTACAGTTGCCACTGGTGTTGCCATCATAATCACAACGGTAGCAATCGCTGCGTAGTTCAAGCTCAAAATACCTGTCGCATTCAGTAATAATAGACAAACTAGGTTAAGTAAAGGCACCATAACAACCTTATTAAATGAATAGTACCAACTCAACTTGCTTGAGGCTGCTTCTTTAAAAGAAATCGAACCTAAAGTACAACCAATTGACAACCAAGCTAGTGGTGATGCCAACTGACTCAAGTATTGCAAAGGCTTAGCCAACCAAAGTGCTGTTTGATCAATACGATAGAAAGCAACCGTCGTCATCTCACCTGTCGCAACACCATTTTTCAATTCAGGGACAGTCACTTGTGGCATTGACCCTTGAATCAACCAAAGGAAAAGACCGACAAATGTTGCAATCACAATAGGATTGATAAACATTTTCTTGATATTGCTAGATTCCATCTTCAAGCCTGACATCTTGATATAGGCATAAGAATAAAGGAAAATACGGTAACCAATATTAAAAATAGAGCTATAAATCACGCCTTCTGGGCCATAAATAGCCCCAACGATTGGAATACCAAAGAAAGTGGTTGAACCAAAAGTTGTCAAAATCGCCATAACTTCTTGACGAGATTTTTCTTCTTTTTTATAAAGAAGAGGTGTCACCAAAATCAAAATAATGTAGATGACAATTCCCCAAATCAAAAGTCCCAAACCTTGCTTGAATGTGTCTGGTTTAATGGGTTGCATGAAAGAGTTAAAAGCTAGGGCTGGAATGGCAACAGAAAGTACTACACTGGTCAAGATTTTACCAAAATTTTCCCCAAAAACGCCACGCTTACGCAAAAAATAACCTAAAAAAATAATAAAAATAGTTGATGAAATCGCACTCAGAATACTCTGATTGGTTAATGTTTCAACAATTGCCTGTCCTAAATTCATTAGAACCTCCTCTTTGTCAATAAATAATCTGTCCTTTTGAACATTGTTAATTCTATCACAAAAAGAAAGCGCCGTCAATAGAGATAGAGAATTTTTTCACAAAAAAAGACCACGACCTGTGATCTTATCCTTTTTCTAAAATTAACTTAAAACGTATGCCATCTGGATCTTGAACTATTACTTCTTGTGGAGATAACTCAAGTTGTAAATTCATACGCTTTGCTTGTTGCAAGCTATGATAGAAATGAACCATATCCTGATAAATAATGGTATAGTAAGCTAGACCTGGCAACAAGGTTTTCCTAGCCTTTAGCTCTTTCCCACCCCATTCATTAACGGCTAAATGGTGATGATAATGACCAGAAGCTAGCCAAGATGCAGACGGTAGGCTAAACTTATTATCCACACCTAATAACTGTTGATAAAACTGACAAGAGGCACGACTGTCCTTAACTGAAAGATGGACATGTCCCATCCTTGTTCCATGTGGCAAACGATAAGGCACTTGAGGCTTACCTAGATGATAAATTTCTTCTTCCACGAAGGGACGCGTATCTCCAACGATTTGCCCATTTTCTCGAATATCCCAATTAGACATGGGACGATCACGATAAACTTCAATGCCATTGCCTTCCAAATCTTCCAAATAAATGGCTTCGCTATAATCATGATCACTTGCTCCCACCAAAACAATCTTATTATCCACAAAATGCTTGAAAAGATTCGCTAAGTCCTACCTTTCTGGAACTAATAAAGCCAAATGATATAAACCATAACTTGCTGATGCTTGATCTTGATGTTGCGTCTTAATCAATCGAATCAACAACTCTTGGCCAACCCCTAAATCTAGTCTGTCCTCACGTTCGGCTAAAAGTTCCAAACCTAAAACCTGCTGATAAAAACGACCTTGTAACTGTAAATCTTTAACATAGAGGGCTACATGTCCCAACTTAAATAACGATTGATAAGTCATTTCATTTACTTTCATCTAAAAATGTTAATAAGTCTTTAGAGAACTGCTCAGCATATTGGAAAATCGACCCATGTCCTGCTTCTGGATAAATAATCAATTGACTATTGGCTAACTTCTTTCCCATCTCATAGGAGTTAGACGTTGGCACCTGCATGTCGTTATCTCCATTAACGACTAGAGTAGGCTGGGTAATATGAGCTAAATCATCAACTGGTTCTTTCCCCCAACTTTTGATCGCTTTTAACTGCTGCAAGAAACTAGGAACTGCCATTTTCCCATCCATAAAGCCAGGTTCTCTAGCAGCCATGCGTGTCAAAACTTGCTTAGCTTCTTCCGCACCCTTAGCATCATGATTATAAAAAATATAACGCTTAGGATCTACTCGTTCGACTCCTGCTTTTAGCATATATTTGAAGGTCTTTTCTGTGACTTTATCTAGTTCTAAACCACCACGATGACCAGTTCCTGCTAAAATCAATTTTTCAACCAAATTTTGATACAAACGAATGATTTCTTGTGCAATCATTCCTCCCATTGAAAGACCTAACAAATTGATTTTCTGATAACCTAAAGCTTTAATAATAGCAATTGCTTGCTCAGCCATAGCTGGAATGGTCTTACCAACCTTCCCTTGACTACCACCGACACCTGGTAAATCCAATAAGATGATTTCTTGTTTTTCAGCTAGTAAATCAATCAATTTAGGATCCCAATTATCCAAAGTTGCAGCCAAATGAATCAACATAACCAAAGGAAGTTTCGATTTACCCTGTCCCACACGACGATAAGCCATTTTTTGTCCCGAAAGCATCACATACTGATTTTTAGTTGTTAAATAACCCACTATTTTCTCCTATTCAAATCTTAAAACGGTTTTACCACGCGAACGACCATTAGCCACTTTATCCAAGGCCAGATTGACATCATCAAATACAAAAACGGTATCAATAGATGGTTTAATCTTTAACTGACTAAACAAGTTAGCTACTTCTTGTAACTGTTGCCCATTACTTTCCACAAAAATAAAATGATAACTTACCCCATATTGTTTCGCCTTTTTATCAAAAGAACGACCTGCCAAGGCAAAAAGTCCTTGTTTCCATAGTGGCAAGTTCATTCGCTTAGCAAAGGCACCGTTAGGCATACCACGCAAAGACACAAGCTGACCACCTTTTTTCATAATGCTCATTTGCTTTTCTGTTTCTTGGCCTCCCAAGGTATCCAAAACATAATCAATTCCCGTTAATAACGTCGTGTAATCCTCTGTTTTGTAATCAATAAATTGATCTGCCCCTAAGGCTAAAACTCGCTCTGCATTAGCACTATCACCATTAGTAATCACTTTTAAGCCTTTGGCTTTAGCAATAGGAATGGCCATCGCACCAACACCACCTGTCCCACCAGAGATAAAAATGGTTTTACCAGCTTGAGCCTTCATCAAATCCAAAGATTGCATAATGGTCAAGGCTGTCAAGGGAACGGCTGCCGCTTCCACATCCGTCAAATACTCAGGAACCTTGGCTAGGGCTTGACCATCCACTGCCACATACTCTGCAAAAGCACCGATACTCGTCAAGGGCAAACGTGCAAAAACACGATCACCTACCTTAAATTGACTCACCTGACTACCCATTTGCTCCACCCGACCAACCACTTCATTACCTGCAATCTGTGGCAGCTTGTAAGGCACAATCATCTTGACCTCTCCACGAGAAATCATATTATCTAAGGGATTAACACCTGCTGCTAAAACCTTTATTACAACTTGTTGGGGCTTAGGAACTGGCTTTTTAACTTCTGATAGACTTAGTTCTAAAGAATTTTTATCATAATTTGTTACTAGAGCTGCTTTCATTTTTATCTTTCCTTTCTTTTGTCTGATAAAGCCTATCAATGACATCTTGTAAATTTTGATGAGACAGCGACTTGGCCAAACTCATTTCGATGTCTTGAAAAAGTGGAGATAGGCTAGGTTCAATATAGCGCCCCACTGGACAATCTTGATTCCCATTTTGATGAATATCAAAAAGATGAATATGATCCAACTCCTGTGTCGCTAGATAAATCTCTAAGAGAGACATGTCTGATGCCAAACGGGTTAAGCTATAACCCGATTTGCCTTGCTGACTACTGATTAACGATGCTTGTTTCAATAAGCCAATCACCTTGCGAACATAGCTCGGATTCGTTCCAACGCTAGTTGCTAAAAAACTTGACGTTAATGGCTTTTGGCTTTCAGCAATCATACTCAATACATGCAAACCAACTGAAAATTTAGTATCCATTTTTTCTACTTTCTATTTAAACGACCATTGTTTATTGACGTTTACCATCTGCCACAAAGGTTAAAGTTTTATCAATCTGATAAGTGTGTAAGGCTGATACATAAGTTGTCAAAGTGACATTCAACTGAGGAGCTACCTTCTCATAAAAATCTTGTCGAGCTTCTTGATTTGCAAATCCTAAGATAACAGACGCATGCAGATGTTCTGATTTAGGATTGTCATGTGCGACATTTGGCGTATCCCATGTTTTTTCATTCCAAGGCATATAGACTTGCGAACGAACCTCTGTCACGCTATCTACTTCTGCCAACTGATCAATCAATTTTTCATTAACATACTGTCTAAAAGCATGACTGCTCACTCCTTCTTGACGACGTAAATATAACACATCACGCAGTTGACTGTCTTCTTTGTCTGTTGCTGTTAACCAACGTGACGAATAAGGAAGACCCATGTGCATTAACGTGCGACGAAAAACATTCACTTCATCTTGGAAAGCCAAGGCGGTTTGTTTACGACCAGCTAGTGGCGATAACATATTTTCAAAAGTAACTTCAGCAATTCCATCAATCCGACGATCTTCTGAAACCTGAGTTTCTAAACCATCAACTTGTGGCCAAAAACTATGCTCTGTTTGACTCAAATGTTGCTGACGATACTCCAATAAACCTTTCGATGCTGCAATAATCTGAGAATGTGGACCACTCCAATAATCCATTCCCTCCTGTCTTGGCTTATCATCTCGCATCCATAATAAAATCGATACTGAAAATTGTTTGCTAAATTGATTTTTCATTCTAAATTCATCCTTTTGAAAGTTTTGTTGTACTTGTTTATGATACAAGTATATATTGGGTCGTTAACTTTGTCAACTGTTTTAACTCAAAAATCTCCAATGACAACATTGGAGATTTTTATATCATTGATTAAATAAACTAAAGGCTACTTGAAGTAAGCCTCTTGCCTTACCTCGCTCTTGATGTAGCGATTTCTGAAACTTTTGAGCAAAATCAATCACTGACTTAGGGGCTTCATATCGATGAGTTAACAAATACAAGGAAACTTTTGATGTCAAAGACAGCATAATAGCGTCATCTTTTTTCTTTTGATACTCGCTATAACTTGTCAAAAAAAGTTGATACAGTTCTTCTTTTTCTTGAACAGCTGGATCTTGCAAAACTTCTAAGAACAAATCATCATAATAATCTGCCATAGATTACCTCTCCATCTCTTTTATGTTTTCTTAATCAATTTCACAACAGCCTCAGTGCGTGCCGTGTGTGGAAACATATCGACAGATTGAATATAAACCACTTCATAAACCTGACTTAGACTAACCAAATCTCTAGCCAAAGTTGAGGTGTTACAAGACACATAAACCATTTTTTCTGGAGCATAGGTCAAGATGGTCTTGAGCAATTTATCATCTAAACCTGTTCTAGGAGGATCGACAATTAAGGCATCTGCTCGATAGCCTTGACTATACCACTTAGGAATAATATCTTCTGCCTTGCCCGTCTCATAATAAGTATTAGTGAAACCCATCTTAGCTGCATTATTTTTAGCATCCTCAATAGCTTCTGGAATAATATCCATGCCTCGTACCGACTTAACCTTCTTAGCAAAGGCAAAACCAATGGTTCCAACACCACAGTAAGCATCAATAATATGATCGGTTTCTTTGACATCTAGAGCCTCGATCACCTGAGCATAAAGTTTTTCCGTTTGTTCTGGATTAAGTTGATAAAAAGCTCTTGGAGATAAAGAGAAATAATAATCTAAAACAGACTCTTCTATAGCTTTTTGACCCCAAAGAATTTCCGTTTTTTGTCCATAAATCTCACTAGTTCTCGCACGATTAAGATTAAGGGCAACTGTTTTAACTTGAGGAAATTTAGCAATCAAATCTTGAATAAGCGGAGATAATCGAATCTCTCTACTCGCTACAAAGATTAGTTGAAGCTCTCCCGTTTTCCTAGCACGACGTACCATAACCGTACGAACACCTTCTGCTCGTCTTTCCTGATAAATCGGTACCCTATGTTTTTCTAATAAGTGGACCACATGGTTAATGACAAATTGTGTTTCTTCATCTTGCACCAAACAATCTTTAATATCAATTAAGCGATGTGAATTTTCTGCATAAAGACCTGCTATTACTTTCTTACCAACTTGACGAATTTGAAATTGTAGCTTAGCTCGATAATGAGTCGGATCCGTCATCCCCAAGGTCTGACGAATCTCATAATTTTCATAACCCTCAGGCTTAAACTTCTTCAAGGCTTGACGGATAATATCATCTTTGAAAGCTAGCTGCTTGTCATAACGCAAGTGCATAGTCTGACAACCACCACAGGCTTCATAAATCGGACAAACAGGAGTGACACGAAATTTAGACGGTTTATTGATTTTTAGGATACTAGCTTCTACAAAATTTCGCTGAACCTTAGTAATTTGACAAAAAACTTCTTCTCCTTTCAAAGCACCCGGTACAAAAACCAAGGTTTTCTTGTAAAAACCAATCCCCTCACCATTGATTCCCATTTTTTTAATCTTGAGAGGAATTCTTTGTTTAACTACTAAATTCATCACACACCCCACCTTTTCTCACTTCTATTTTATCATTTTTTGTTACAATAAAGATATGAAAATTACCAAACTAGAAAAGAAAAAACGACTCTATCTCTTAGAACTAGATGAAACAGAAAAACTCTATATCACCGAAGATAGTCTTGTACGCTTTATGTTAAGTAAAGGCAAAGAGCTTAATCAAGATGAAGTTCATAAACTCAAAGACTACAATCAATTTTCACTAGGGCGAGGCTTGGCACTTTATTACCTATCATTTAGCCAACGAACTACAGCTCAAGTCAAAGCTTACCTCCATAAATATGATATTGACGAAGTAGCTAGTCAAAAAATCATAAACTATCTGACACAAGAAAATTTTCTCAACGATAGAACCTATACTAAACACTATATTGAGCAACAAAGTCAAAGCGGTGACAAAGGTCCCTATGTCATCACACAAAAATTATTACAAAAAGGCATTGATAAAAAGATTATTCAGCATGAATTAGAAGCTATCGATTTTTCAGCAAGTCTAGAAAAATTAGCCAATAAACTAGCCAAAAAATATAGCCATCGGCTACCTACTAAAGCACTCGAACAAAAAATCATTCAGTTGATTATCAATAGAGGATTCGATTATGCTCAAGCCCAAGAAGCCTTATTGACTTTAGATCTAACCAGCAATACAGAAGATGAATTAGAACTTCTTTATACAGAACTTGACAAACAATATCGTAAACTAGCAAAACGTTATGACGGTTATCAGCTTCATCAAAAACTCTATCAAAATCTGCTCAGAAAAGGTTATCAATCCCAAGACATTCAAACCGTACTCAAAGACTACAAATAAATCAAGTTTCAAGAGTGCTTTTTTATTGATATTATGCTAGAATAAAAAAGAATAGAGTCTTTTAGAAAGTTGGTAAATCATGAAATTACCTAAAGAAGGCGACTTTATTACCATTCAAAGTTATAAGCATAATGGGCATCTTCATCGTGCTTGGCGAGATACCATGGTACTAAAAACAACAGAACATGCTCTAATTGGTGTCAATGATCATACACTAGTCACTGAAAATGACGGACGACGTTGGGTTACTCGGGAACCTGCTATTGTTTATTTTCATAACAAATACTGGTTTAATATTATTGCCATGATTCGAGAAGAAGGTATTTCTTATTATTGTAATCTAGCCAGTCCCCATATTATAGACGAAGAGGCACTCAAATATATCGATTACGATTTAGATGTGAAAGTCTTTCCTGATGGCTACAAACGATTACTGGATATAGAAGAATACGAAATCCATCGAAGAACCATGAATTATTCAGCAGAGTTAGATTACATTTTGAAAGAAAATGTTAAAATCTTAGTTGATTGGATCAATCACCAAAAAGGGCCTTTCTCTCCATCCTATGTCAAAATTTGGTACCAACGTTATCTAAAACTCAAGAATCGTTGATCGTCGAAATATAAAATAGAGCAATGAAATCATTTCATTGCTCTATTTTATATTAACATGCTTAGAAAAAATAAACTAATTCATTTTACAAAATAAAAAAGCCCTTAAGGCTTTTAACAAACAGTCCGTACGGGATTCGAACCCGTGTTACCGCCGTGAAAAGGCGGTGTCTTAACCCCTTGACCAACGGACCATCATATATGGGCACGAGTGGACTCGAACCACCGACCTCACGCTTATCAGGCGTGCGCTCTAACCACCTGAGCTACGCGCCCAAATATTAAACTTAGTACCAATGTACTATGCCGGCTACATGACTTGAACACGCGACCCTCTGATTACAAATCAGATGCTCTACCAACTGAGCTAAGCCGGCCTATTATTATACTATATGCGGGTTAAGGGACTTGAACCCCCACGCCTCGCGGCGCCAGATCCTAAATCTGGTGCGTCTGCCAATTCCGCCAAACCCGCTTATATGACCCGTGCTGGGCTCGAACCAGCGACCCATTGATTAAAAGTCAATTGCTCTACCAACTGAGCTAACGAGTCTGACCTTTCCAAACAATCTCTTGTCCGAAAAACGGTCCCGACGGGAATCGAACCCGCGATCTTCGCCGTGACAGGGCGACGTGATAACCGCTACACTACGGGACCTTTATGGGAGTTAACGGGATCGAACCGCTGACCCTCTGCTTGTAAGGCAGATGCTCTCCCAGCTGAGCTAAACTCCCCTCGCTAAGCGACTACCTTATCTCACAGGGGGCAACCCCCAACTACTTCAGGCGTGCTAGGGCTTAACTGCTGTGTTCGGCATGGGTACAGGTGTATCTCCTAGGCTATCATCACTTAACTACTCTGATT